>JANQSC010000068.1 GCA_028284235.1 Opitutaceae bacterium | reverse complement strand
GCTTTGGTTTGGAGAATTACGACGCCATTGGGCGCTGGCGGGAGCGGGATGATCGGGGAGGGCTCATCGACGCGTCGGGAGAGCTCCTGAGCGGGGAGCGGTTCGACAATCCGGTAGAATTGAAGCGCATAATTGTGAAGAGCGATCGGCAATTGGCCCGGAATTTCACGGAGCGGCTTATGGCCTACGCTCTAGTGAGGCAGCTCAAGGGCTACGACGAGGTCGTTGTCGACCAATTGATGGAAAAGATCGCCAAAGACGATTTTCGTGTGCAAACTATCGTTTCTGAAATCGTAACGAGCTACCTTTTTACCCAGCGGAGAATCAGAAGCGAATCCGAGTCTAATTCAATCCACGCAGCCCTATGAACCAGAAATACCTCATCGACCGACGAACATGTATAAAAGGAATCGGGGCGTCTCTCGCCCTGCCGCTGCTGGATTCCATGGGGTGGGCGGAGACCATTTCGAATCGTCGCGCGCCCAAGCCACCTGTCCGCATGGGCTTCATGTACATGCCCCACGGCGTGATCATGGAGCAGTTTTGGCCGACGAGCCCAGAGAGTTTTCGCGCCGACACGCCGCCGATTCTTCAGTCGCTCACGCCCGTGTTGGATCAGTGTCTCATGATGAAGGGGATATCGGGCGTGCCGATCATGCCTTACTACAAAGGCGCGCCCCATGCACTCGAGCTGTCAACGTGGTTGACCGCGAATCTGCCTAATCCGGATACGAGAAGCCGGGTCGATATATCGATTTCGGCGGACCAGATCATGGCCAACTACGTGGGAGCCCATACGCCGCTGCCGTCTCTGGAACTGGCCACCATGCCGCAAACGCATATGGAAAACCAAGCGGGGTTGAATGAGGCTTATTATTCGCACTGCAGTTACCGTTCGCCGACACAGGCAGTTCCGGCAGAGATCAATCCGCGAGCCGTGCTAAATCGACTCTTCGGTCAGACCGACCAGGCCAGCCAGTCCGCGCAGGCGAATCCGCTCGATCGCCAGATGCTCGACTTGGTGATCGGTGGAGCGAAGGAACTCCGCCGAACGTTGCCGCAGGTCGATCAGCACAAGCTGGACGAGTACCTGGATAGCGTGCGAGCCGTGGAGCGTCGCATCGCGGCTATCGAGTATCGCCAGAAGGAGGCCGCAATGGAAAAGGCGGGGATGCGCGCGAGCAAGCGCAATGACGCGGACTCTCCGCCCATAGAAATCAAAATTCCCGAAGGCGACAAGCGAAGCGAGTACATGCAAGTCATGTGCGACCTGAACATTTTGGCGTTCCAAACCGATACGACTCGAGTCAGCACCTACATCGGATCCACGCCTAATGGCGTATCGTATCCGGAACTTGGATTCACCGATAAACACCATTCGACCACGCACCACAGACAGGATCCAGAGAAAATTCGAAAGGTGGCGGCCATCAACGAGTTCAATGTTTCCCAGTTCGCCTACATGGTAAAGAAAATGGCCAACCTGCGCGAAGGCGACGGCACGCTGCTCGACAATTGCATTATGATGTGGGGCTCGGGCCTCGAAAACGGCGACACGCACGAGCGTGAAAACCTTCCGTTCATAATCGCTGGACGTGGCGGAGGATCGATTCGGACGGGACGTTATCTCCCAGATACGAAGGGCAACCAGGGGGACCTGCTCACCACATTGCTCGGCTGCGCCGGCGTTCCGCTCGACCGCCCCATTGGCATCGCGACCAAAGAGATCACGGCGATTAGAGTTTGAGGCTGGGGTTTAGGATTGAGAGATTGAGAGTTGGGGGGATTTAGGGAGTGCCTAACAGATTAGATCTACATTGATCCAATCGTAGGGCCTTCGCTTGCGAAGTGCCGCGTAGGTTGAATTTTTGTTAGCATCCGCGGCATGGCGCAAGCGCCAGCCCTACGTTTTCGATTTAATTGACGCTCTTTCAGTCAAACACAGCCGGACATCGCTTTAAATCAAGAAAGGTGGAGCTCGACCTCCGGGCGAGCTTGAGGATGTGCCGGGGGCGTTATCGGTTGCCTCTTTGCGGTGGTGTGGGTTTTGATCGGTCGCATGATTCGTTTTTCAGCTCTTTTACTGGCTTTCTCTGTTTCTTTTCTTCGTGCGGAGCAACCCAATGTCGTTATTTTGCTCGCGGACGATTTGGGCTACAAGGATATTGGCTGTTACGGTGGGCCGGTGAAGACTCCGGCGCTGGACGCGCTGGCAGCGAATGGAACTCGATTTGAGACTTTCTATTCGGGCTGCGCGGTCTGCTCTCCGTCGCGCGCGTCGTTGCTAACCGGAAGGCACCACATTCGTGCCGGAGTGTACAGTTGGATCAGTGATGATCGACAGCAGTCGCACTTGCTCGAGCGGGAGGTGACCATTGCCGAACTGTTGAAGGACCAGGGATACAGCACCGCCCACGTGGGCAAGTGGCACCTGGGACTGCCCACCGAAAAATACGACAAGCCAACACCGGCCGAGCATGGGTTCGACTACTGGTTCGCCACTTGGAACAATGCCAACCCGAGTCATCGGAATCCGAACAACTTCATTCGCAACGGGGAAGCCGTCGGCGAACTTGAAGGCTACGCCTGCCAGATCGTGGTGGATGAAGCGATTGATTGGCTGGATGACCGCGACGAAACGACAAAACCCTTTTTCCTCAATGTCTGGTTCCATGAGCCCCATCAGCGTATTGCTGCTCCGGATACGATTGTTTCGGAATACGGAGAACTTACGGACCAGGCGGCGATTTACTCGGGTACCATCGACAATACCGATCGGGCGATTGCCCGACTCGTGGCCAAGCTGGAAGCGATGGATGTTCTAAACGATACGCTGATTGTCTATATGTCCGACAACGGCAGCTATCGCGAAGAACGCACGGGGGGATTGCGCGGGAAAAAGGGCGGTAATTGGGAGGGCGGCATTCGCGTTCCCGGAATATTCCATTGGCCGGGAAAAATTAAAAAAGGGCAGGTGCGGCAGGAGCCGGGCGGTATTGTCGATGTATTGCCGACGCTCTGTGGCTTGCTGGGGATTGATGCGCCCGCGGACCGGCCTATCGATGGGTCTGATCTGACTCCGTTGCTTGTCGGCAAGGAGACCTTCAAGCGACATCAGCCGTTTTTCTGGCATCTGCAGCGATCCAATCCGATCGTGGCCATGCGCAGTGGCGACTACTCGCTCGTCGCGGAAAGGGACTACGAGATGTCCTTGCACAACATGTTCGAAGAAGAATGGATCCCCTTGATCAAGTCGGGTCGGTATAAGAACTTTCAGTTGTTCGACCTGAGCAAGGATCCTGGCCAGGAGAACGACATTGCCGCGAGCGAACCGGAACGAACGGAGCGGTTGAAGAAGGAGCTGTACCGGATTAACTCGAGCATCATGGCCGATGGTGAGGATTGGCATCTTCGGGATTGATCGGTCTTCGCCCTCACGGGCTACGCCGAGACATGGGGATGGGGAGAGGTAGGGACCGACTGCCAGGCGGTCCGCGTTTTGCGGGATTGTTGCCTAACCAATGCGGCCCGCTCGGCGATCGGGCCCTACCTTTAGCGGCTTGTTGGTCACAAAAAACGTGCTGAAACCAATCCTCAAAGGGGGTTTTCGGGGCAGTTGTTTGCGATTGGATTCTTTGATCTTCTGTTCGCCGCAAGGCGACTGTTAAACAAATCGTTCGCGTGTAGTGAATTGCGAATGGCGGTCTACATTACCGTCATGTAAAAATGGATTTGGTTTGGTCCGCGTGCTCGGCCAGACTTTCGGGAGTACGACTTGCTGAATCTTCGCCCCGTTTTTTGCCATGCTTCGTTGTCTCTTTTGTTCCCTTTGCGTTCTCGTTTCCGTTTCAACTTTCTGGGGGAAGCCCGACAGACCCTTCGACTCCGCTCAGGGCAGGCCCAATGTCGTTTTTTTCCTGGTCGACGATCTTGGATGGACGGACCTCTCTTGTTACGGAAGCGATTTTCACGAGTCGCCGCATATCGACCGGCTAGCGGAATCGGGTATCCGGTTTACGCAGGCGTATGCGGCGTGCGGGGTTTGCTCGCCGACTCGGGCGGCCATTCTCACCGGCAAGTCGCCCGCGCGCGTGCGCATTCTCGACTGGTTGCCGGGGCGCGACCCGGCCCATTCCAAGTTGTTGCCTCCCGAGGATTTGCCCGGACTGCCGTTGGAGGAAGTCACCATCGCCGAAGTTCTAAAGGAGAATGGCTACCAAACTTATTTCGCCGGCAAGTGGCATTTGGGCGCGGAAGGCTACGAACCGGAAAAACAAGGGTTCGACATCAACAAAGGCGGGGTGGACAATGGAGCGCCTCCGAGCGGCTACTTTTCGCCCTACAAGAATGAAAAGCTTTCCGACGGGCCCGACGGCGAATACCTCACCGATCGGCTCGCGAACGAGTCCGTTGAGTTCATTCGCAATCGCGACAAGGAGAAACCCTTTCTGCTTTACCACGCATTCTACTCGGTCCACACGCCGATCCAGGCGGATCCGGATCAGTTGGGCTATTTTAAGGAAAAGGCCAAGTCGCTACCGGATCGTTCGGTGGATGAAAAATACGAGCTCCTTGAAGGGGCTTGGACGAACAAACTCTATCACGACCGGCCGGACTACGCGTCCATGGTGAAGAGTGTCGACGACGCGGTGGGGGCGATTCTCGGCGAATTGGAAACGCAGGGCATCGATAACGATACCATTGTCATCTTCACTTCCGACAACGGCGGTCTCTCTATCAATCTATTTCTTCCCACTCCGACTTCCAACAAACCCTTGCGTAACGGCAAGGCGTGGCTGACGGAGGGCGGGATTCGGATTCCGACGATTATTCGAGCCCCGGGAGTGACTCAGCCCGGACGGGTTTCGGATGAGCCGATCATCAGTATGGACTTTTTCCCTACAATTCTGGATCTCGTTGGGATCGAGAAACGGCCGGACCTGCATCAGGATGGCACGTCGCTTTTTCCCTTGCTCGATGGCGCGGAAGGGTTGGGAAGGCGAGACTTGATCTGGTACTACCCGATGTATTCGGGATTCCAGTCGCGTCCGAGCGCGGCCATCCTGGCGCGTGGGTGGAAGTTGATTGAGAATTTTGAGGACTCTTCGCTGGAGTTGTATCTGTTAGAAGACGACATTGGCGAGGCTCACAACCTGGCTGATGTTTACCCCGAAACGGTCCACGCCATGCGTACGCGCCTGTGGGAGTATCTGGATGATGTGAACGCTCCCATGCCGACGATCAATCCGGCCTTCAAGCCCAGCATGTCCAAGCGAAACAAGTATTGGTAAGATCAAATGAAACAAGTATTCCGTTCTCCTTTTAGTTTTCTCATCGGACTGTTCGCCCTCGCGGCGATGGCGAACGCCGAGACCATTCCCGTTAAGATCCTGTTTCCCGGCAACTGGGCGGATCCGACTGTGACCCAGGTCGAAGACACCTACTATCTCACGTCCAACAACGACCACTACGTTCCCTCGGTGATGGTTTTCAAGTCGAAGGATTTGAAACATTGGGAGCCGGTTGTCTACACCAGCCCGGATACGCCGCAGGGACCGGCGACCGATATCGTCAATCACGACGGTCGCATGTTTGTATATGGTGGCGGCGGAACGGACGTGTGGGCGCAGTATTCGGATTCACCTTACACAAATTGGTCCGAACGCATTCGCATTTCGCCCGATCGGCGTCTGTTGATCGACGCGGGCCATGTGGTCGCTCCCGACGGGCAACGCTACCTCTATGTGGCCAAGGGCGACATGGTGAAATTGAGCGACGATGGATTGCGAGTGACGACCGATCCGCAAAAGCGCTACAACGGGTGGGAAATCCCGGACTACTTGGCCGTCGAGTGCGAGTGTCTGGAAAGTCCGAAGTTCTTTTGGCGGGGCGACTACGTGTATATGGTCAGCGCGGCTGGCGGAACGGTGGGACCGGCGACCAGCCACATGGCCATCGTCGCCCGGGCAAAGCACCCGGAAGGCCCCTGGGAAAACGCGCCCGACAATCCGGTTATTTGGACGCCCAGCGCGGAAGAGCCGTATTGGTCCAAAGGGCACGCGACCTTTATCGAAGATCCGAAGGGAAATTGGTTCGCGATTTATCACGGCTATGTGAAGGACTTTCGCTCTTGGGGGCGGGCGACCTTGATCTCGCCGCTCGAGTGGACGGATGACGGTTGGCCGGTCGCGGCGAGCGACTGGCCGGCGGATTGGAAAGACGCGGAGGTTGGGTTCGAGTGGCCAACGAGTGACGAGTTTGACGGCCGCGCGCTGGGGATCCAGTGGCAAGCGTACGAGGATTTGGATCGCGATCGGTATGCCATTGGCGACGGAGTGTTAACCGTCAGCGCGATCGATGCATTGGCGGGTCATTCCAATCCGCTGACTTTGAATCCCAAGCACCTCAACTACGAAGTCGAAACCGAGCTGTCGTTGGATTCCAATGTCGAAGCGGGGGTAATACTTTTCTACAACGAGCTGGCCTGGATCACCTTTGGCGTGAAAGACGGTCAACTGGTTTATACATTCCGGCGCGGCGAAGGCTATCCCCGGAGGAGCCTCGATCTTCCTGCGGGAGCCAAGTCGGTTCGGATCAAAGCGATCAATCTTCGCCAGGATGTTGTTTTCTACTACTCCGTAGACGGTAGCGATTGGAAGAAGTATGAACGATCCAATGACATCCAAGGCTTTCAACACAATGTCTTTGGTTCGTTTAGCTCCGTGCGGCCAGGCGTCTACGCGGTTGGATCGGGCGACGCTCGCTTTGACTACTTTCGGTATGGAGAATACAAGCACGCTACTTTGAAAGCAGGCAATTGAGGAACCGCGAATGCGGGCGAATAGGCACTCTCTAAGGCCAGTCTGGTAGCTTAGCGTTCAGTGTCTGGACGATTTTGGGATGTTCGTCGGCGAGATCGTGGGATTCGCCTGGATCCTGGTCTAGGTCGTAGAGAAAGGTGCCTTTCGGAGTATCCACGATTTGGAGCCGGTCGTTGGGCGTCTCGCTTGTTACTAGAAGTTTCCACTTTCCGGAACGAATCGCTTGCTGGTGCCCGGTATCCCAATACAGCTCTCGGGCTTCGTTCCCTTCGGTCGATCGATTCATAGTCGGAGTAAGATCCTCGCCGTCCAGTCCGTCAGGCGTCTCGATGTTCGCGAGACGACAGAGGGTCGGGATAAGATCGAGGTGGCTGGCAGGGGTGTCGATCACCGTTCCGGCTTGGCGCTTGCTTGGAAGGCGAATGGCGAGAGGGACTCGAATTCCGCCTTCGAACAAGGTGTACTTCCCCCCTTGCAGCGGGGCGTTGTCGGCGTAGGTTACGAGCGAGCCGCCGTTGTCACTGGAGAACACGACGATCGTTTCTTCCAGTAGATTTTCTGTTTCCAGGAGTTCCAGGATTCGACCGATCTCGCGGTCGAGCAGATGAAGTTGACCGAGGTAGTAGTCGCGGCCATGGGGGTGCGCTGGATAGCCGATTCGCTTGCGCCAATCCCAGTAGTCCTCTTCGCCAGGCTGCCAGTCTGGGAAGGCGTTCAGACCGTGTTCCTCAAGATACGCTTTCGGCAATTGATGCGTGTAGTTGTGAACCGCGTTGAAGGAGAGGAACAGGAAGAACGGTTGAGCGTCATTTCGCTTTTCGATGAATTCTCGGGCTTCTTTCCCAAAAAGTTCCGTGGTGAAACCGTCGACGTCGACTTTTCGGTCCCCTCGAAACATCGGCCCTTGGTGGAGCAAGTCGTTGTTCACGTTCTTCGGGATGAAAGTCTCTTTGTGTCGCAGATAGTGTTTGGTCCCGCCCGCGAATCCGAACAGGGTGTCGAAACCGTGGTTCAAGGGGAAGCTGCGGGCGCTCGGCTTGTCGGCGCCGCCATAGTGGAACTTGCCGATCAGGGCCGTTGCGTAGCCGTGGTCACGGAACACTTCTGCCAAAGTGGGCCGTCCGTCGTCGGGAATTCCATCCGAGCGGTACCAAAACGTGCCGCTGCGCTGCTGGTATCGTCCGGTGACGAGCGCGATGCGCGAGGCGTTACAGATGGGGGAGGTCGCGTAGGCCTGGCTGAAGGAGACGCCTTCGGCGAGTAGCCGATCCATGTGAGGAGTAGCTACGTCGTCGGCCACACCGGTGGATGACATATCCGCGTAGCCAAGATCGTCGATCAGTATCAACAGGACATTGGGTCGATTATTGGCCTGCGCGGCAGACGAAACGAAGATTGCGCAAAGCCATACGAGCGTCGCGACGATCGCGGTGGTTGAGTTTCGACGATGGGCGCGACTATATCTCATTCGACTGCATCAATGACAGGATTTGCGGTTTGCTGAGAGCCCGGTCGAAGATGTGAACTTCGTCCAGCGCGCCTTCAAAAAAATAGTCTTCCCGGTAGTCGGCCAGCTCATTGGCGGCCATGCCCATAATGACTGGGTGGGAGTCTTCTCCGGTAGAAGTATCGACAGCGAGGAAGGACTTGCGACTGGTGGGCTCCAGCTTCCCGTCCAAATAGATGAGCACGTTGGTTGCCAGATTGACTTCATTTCCTGGATACAGGACCACGGCAACGTGATGCCATTTTCCGTCCCGGAGGTCTCTCGTGCCGATGACTTCGCCGTCCTTGGCGCCGACGCGAATGCGGCCTAACGGTCCCGCTTCCACGACTGGGTTGAGGGAGATCTGCCAGGCTTGGCCCGTCTCCCATTTGCCGTAGCCTAATATGGCGTAGCCATTTATCTCGTCGGACTGTGGCGCCCTCACCCAAAAAGCGATCGTGCGGGCCTTGCTGCCTTCGACTCCCGAGAACGTGGTCTTCAGGTAGTCGTCCGTTCCGTCGAAACTCAGGCAGGTTCCAAAGACGCCTTCTTGCCAGACGGGTCCGGGGCGCGAGTCGTAGAAACTCGTCAATTGGGCGTTGTGGGTTTGCTCGAACCGCCCTTGGGTCGCGGCATGGGCGAGCGATCCTGCGTTCTCGTCGAAGGAGAAGCGTATCCAACTTGCGGGCTCGAGCGGATCGCGGTGCGGAAGATTTCTTAAGAAGCGTGACGGGTCTGCTTTGGAGAACCGAAGGCGGTCTTCGGAGACCTTCACCGCTTGGTCTTCGGACACGTTCTGGAAATCGCCGTCGTCCCGGTTTCTCGCTTTGACCAGCCCTTTTATGACATGGACCTCGGTTTCGCCGCTGGGGGAGACATCCACTCCAAACTCCGTACCAAGATCGACGATCTCAGCCACTGGACTATCGATCGTGAATCCGTGGGCCGATTCGGGGACTTTGGCGGAGATCCGTCCTTGCCGCATGCGGACGCGCATCGAATCGGCAATCTCGAGGGTGACAGGCCCTTCGAGAAGGAGCAGGGCTCCGCTGCGAAACTCCAAT
Organism: Opitutaceae bacterium; assembly: GCA_028284235.1. Classification (GTDB taxonomy): domain Bacteria; phylum Verrucomicrobiota; class Verrucomicrobiia; order Opitutales; family Opitutaceae; genus Pelagisphaera. Next base: position 45,277 of record JANQSC010000068.1, on the reverse strand, counting down.
TCCGCGAATCCGGATTCCAGTTGCAGCGTTCGCTTGGGTATCCAGTCGCCCAACACGAGCGTTTCGTTTTCCGCCCAACTGGCGTCTTCGATTGAAACGAGTCGGGCTACGGAAGCAGGTCGAATTGAAAACCAAAACACCGTCGCGATCAAGGCGACGCATGCAGCCGCGGCCAAATAGGTCCATCCGATTTGATTCCAGCGTCGCTTGGTTTGCTTCGTGTAAGTGTATGTTGGCGACGGGGATTGGGTCGCGTCGACTTCCGTTGGTTCCATGCGAATCCTCACCAGAACTTCGTCTGCAAACGAATCGCCAAAGTTTTCGCTTGGCCCGAGGCCGCGCAGCAGCCGCTCGAGTTCTAGCAGCCACGCCACTTCCGCGGCTCGTTCGGGATCGCTTCGGATTGCCTCGAGCGCTTCTTGCGTCTCCTCGGGAGAGGCATCCCCGTCGAGCAGCCGAGCGATTATGGGTTGAAGCGGGTCCGAGCTCATGACGCGTTCCTCCCCTCGATGCAGGTTTTCAAGGCCATGCGAATGCGGTGCAACTGCATCGCGACTGCGGATCGTTTGCGACCGGTCTTCTCGCAGATGCCGTTGACGCTTTGCCCTTCGAGGTATCGTTCGGAGACCAATGCCCGGGCCTCTTGTCCGAGTTTTTTGAGGCAGCCTTGCAGCGCCTCGACGCGCTGCACTTCACCTCCGGCCTCTCGCTTCGAATCGATGGCGACGCTCAAAATCGCGTCGAGTTCCTGATTGCCGCCAATGTACTGAGGGCGGTGCTTTTTGCGGTAGTTGGCGAGGCGCTTGAACGCGATGCCGCGCAGCCAGGGGCGGATGGGGCGGTTTGGATCGAATTCAGGCAGTTTCCGAAACGCGGTGATGAATGTGTCCTGGGCGAGATCCTCTGCGTCGTGGGCGTTGCCCGCGCGGGCGATGAGGTAGGCGCGGATGGCGACGTGGTGCTGGCGAACGAGAGCTCCAAACGCGTCTTCGTCCCCGTTTTGAGCGGCCACTATCCAGTCTTTTTCCGAACCTTGGTTCATCGATCTACCTCTATAGTTGTCTTCAAAAGGGATAATGTAACAAAAAAAGGTTCGACCGACCTTGGTTCGGCCGTGCACGACACGCTGAGCGTATCTAATAAGTTGGCCGCCTCGAACCTATTACCTAAACTCAACACAGTTATCGCTCGAACAATCTTTCTAACAGCGACTGCCTGTCCACTGACCTGTAGGGCCTTCGCTCGCGAAGGGCCGCAGTTGGCGTTTTTGATCTTCATACGCGGCGCTTCGCGAGCGAAGGCCCTACAAGTTGGCCGCTCTGGAAAGTCTCTAAGGTCCGCGGTTTGCTACGGGTTATCAGCTTTTTTGTGACGTCCGCCCGCGTTTGCGACAATCTGTTGTCGGTATGACGAAAAAACTGACATCGATCGCGCTTCTTTTCCTGTCCCTTCTTTTGGTTAAAGCGGAAGGCGAGGCCCCTTTTAGCATTAGCGGCATCTATCCGAGCCTCGCGATGTTCAACGAGGAGAACGAGTGCGGAACGGGCGCGGTGGTTCCGTGGGCGGGGAAGCTCTGGGTGATCACTTATGCGCCGCACGCTCCTCTGGGTTCCACTGACAAGCTTTACGAGATCAGTCCGGACCTGCGGCAAACGGTTCGACCCGAGTCGATCGGGGGAACGCCCGCCAACCGGATGATTCACCAGGAGTCGCAGCAGTTGTTTATTGGGCCTTACGCGATTTCATCGGATGGAGAGGTCCGAGTGATTCCGTATGACGTGATGCGGGGCCGGCCGACCGGGAATGCCCGGCATCTAACGGATCCGGAAAACCGCCTTTATTACGCGACGATGGAAGAAGGCTTTTACGAAGTGAATGTCCACAGTCTCGCGGTGAATGAGCTTTACTCCGACACCATGCACAGTGAACGGGACGCGCTCCATACCGCCCCCTTTGCTGATTTGCCCGGAGCTCACGGGAAAGGCCTTTATTCCGGGCAGGGGCGTTTGGTTTATTCAAACAATGGCGAACGCGGCAGCAGCGAGGTTAACCGCAACCCCTTTATGACTTCTGGCTCGCTCATGGAATGGGACGGGGCGGATTGGAACTTGGTACGGCGGGCCCAGTTCACGGAGGTGACTGGCCCGGGTGGCATCTATGGTAGCGCGAATCCCGATACGGATCCGATTTGGGCGGTTGGTTGGGACGCGAAGTCGCTGCTGCTCATGCTGCTCGACGACGGGGTTTGGCACTCGTTTCGGCTGCCCAAGGCGAGTCATAGCTATGACGGCGCCCATGGGTGGAACACGGAGTGGCCGCGCATTCGCGAAATCGGCGAGCCTCACTTGTTGATGACCATGCATGGAATGCTGTGGGAGTTTCCCAAAATGTTCTCGGCGGAAAACACCGCTGGCATACGTCCTCTGTCCACGTATCTCAAGGTCATTGGCGACTTTACGAGATGGCGGGACCACGTTGTGTTCGGCTGCGACGACACCGCCAAAAACGAGTTTCTGAACAAGCGAAAAGCCAAAGGGGAACTCGCGGCGCCGCAGTCCCAGTCCAATCTCTGGTTTCTCGAGCCCGATAAGCTCGACGAGATTGGGCCGGCCATCGGCAGGGGCGCGGTGTGGCTCAACGAGGACCTGAAGAAAGGCAGTCTGTCCGACCCGATGCTGGTTGACGGTTTCGAGTATCGCGGGATCCATTTGAGCAATGGCGGTTTTCTCGACGCGTCTTTGGCGATCGAAGTCGACCGAAAGGGGCGGGGAGACTGGCAGCTGCTCGAGGAGGTTTCCCTCAAGGCGGGCGCTTACCGGTGGTATGACTTTTCTGGTGACGAGTCAGCGATCTGGGCGCGTATACGAAACGTGGATGCGGCGAACAATGTTTCGGCCTGGTTCGAGTTGAGCGAGCGCGACGGTCGGGCCCGCCAATCTCCCGCCCGGTTCGCTGGACTGGCGACCGCGAACGATGAGCAAGTGGTCGGCGGCCTTGTGCATGCGATGTCTGGAAACCAGCGCAAGCTCCAGTTCGCGGCCGAAGTTTCCTCGTCGGACGGCGCCAAGAAGCTCGGCTACTATCAACTCGACGGCGACATGCGGCTCCAGCGAGTGGACGATGATGGCGCGTGGGAGTGGATGCAGGAAGAAGTGGGCATACCGTCGCGAAGGGGCGTTCTGACAGTGGGACGCAATTCGGCGATCTACACTGCGGAAGATGGAAGGCGTTTTCATCTCCCGAAGTCGCCGACGGGCGGCGAGGGGCCCGGCCCTCTGGGATGGGGGCGTTTGGACAGGGAGGTGGCGACGGAGCGGGATCTGTTCAATTGCCAGGGCACCTTTTACGAGTTGCCTGCTGAAAACGCGTCTGGATTTTCCAGAATTCGTCCGGTGAGTTCGCACAACCTGGCGGTGAAAGACTATTGCAGTTATCGAGGACTTTTTGTCATGTCCGGAATCGACCTGGATGCGGTGGGGGACAACCCGCACGTCATTGTTTCGGAAGACGAGCGAGCCGCTTTGTGGGTTGGGGCGGTGGACGATCTTTGGACTTTGGGGAAACCGGTGGGCGTGGGTGGCCCGTGGTATCGTTCCCATGTCGGGGCCGAGGAGTTTTCCGATCCCTATTTGATTCGAGGCTATGATCGGAAACGCCTTGAGGTCGTGGCCGACCGGCCCACCACGGTATCGATCCAAGTCGATATAACGGGCGACGGTGATTGGCGACTGTACAAGATGATCGATCTCGCCGAAGGAGAGTTGGCCGCTTCGCATGTCTTCCCAGAAGGATTCCAAGCCTACTGGATACGGTTTGCATCCTCCCGTAATGCCACGCTCACTACGGAACTGGTTTACGATTGAGGAACCGCGAATGCACGCGAATAGACGCGGATCTTCTTAAAGAGGATTTATTCGCGCTTATTCGCGTCCATTCGCGGTTTCAAATATCTTTTCAGTTATTCCAAAGTTGGAGTGTTGATCGGGGTCAACGTTTAGAAACTGCGTTGAGGCGCATTCGCGTTGATTCTTGGCGCGTTTGCCGCCACGCTGGGATTTTCTTGAGTTGAACCCCAATTGAATCCCCCATGAAAAGAACGCCTCTTTTATTCTGTTTGCCAATTCTCGTAGTCGCCGGACTACCCTCGTCGAATGCCGCTGAGGTTCCCGATGGGGTTTGGGTTCGCGACGGCTACGAACTGACGGTCGTCGAGGACACGATCAAGAAGCCGCGCTTCATGGCCTTCGACAAGGACGGCGTCTTGTATGTGAGCGTGATCGCGGAGGGCAAGATACTCGCGTGCCGGGACAAGGATGGCGATGGGAGCTACGAATCCGTTACTCCGTTTATCGAAGGCAGGGAAGCCGCAACTCGGCTGCAAGGGGTTCAGTTTCACAATGGCTGGCTGTACTTCGCCCAATTGAATGCGATTTCCCGGGCCAAGGATACCAATGGCGATGGCAAGGCCGACAAGGTCGAAGAAGTTCTCGGGGCGGACGATCTTCCCACGGGAGAGCCGACCGGACACCGGTGGCGCGCGCTTTTGATCCACAAAGGCCGGATCTACACGCATGTCGGCGACCAGTCCAATGCGACCGACGAGCCGATCGACGCTTCCGAGCGGAAGAAGATCTGGTCCTTCGCCCTGGACGGCTCGGACAAGAAGCTCTTCGCTTCGGGAATTCGCAACACCGAGAAGCTAGTGATTCGCCCAGGGACCGACGAGATCTGGGGAGTGGACCACGATGTCGACATGATGGGCTGGGAAATGGAAGGGAAGCGCAGTCGGAACGCGCCGGAAGGGCAGCCGATCACCGACCACAACCCGCCCGCCGAACTGAATCATTACGAGGAAGGCAAGTTCTACGGTCACCCTTGGATCGTGGGCAAGATGATGCCCAACTTGATGTTCATCGATCATCCGGACCTGATGAAGTACGCCCGCATGTCCAGTAATCCCGCATGGACCATGGCGGCTCACTGTTCCGCCAATTCGCTGATTTTCTATCGGGGAAATAAAATCCCCAAGGGGCATGGAGATGCCTTCGTCGCTCAAAAGGGAGGATGGAACGCCACGCAGAAAGTAGGCTACTGCTTGTCTCGAATCCTGTTCGAGGACGGTCGCCCCTACGGCGAGCAGAAGATGGTCGACTTTCTAAAAGATGGCGAAGAAACTCTCGGACGCCCGACCGACTGTGTGCAGGCCCCGGACGGCTCGATCCTCTTTAGCGACGATAGCGGCAATAAGATCTACCGCTTGCGCTATGTAGGGAAGAAAACGTGATGCCCTCAAGACCAAGCGTTTGAATTATCCCAATGGTTTTGGCTCATTTAATGAAGGCGAGACCTTGGAGTATGTATTCAAATTTAAATGACGATTATGAAATTCCAAAATTCAAAAAAAGAAAAGCGCTATGATAGAACGTAGAAAATTCATCCGTCAGTCTGCGATAGCGGGAATGGCGACGGCGATAGCCCCCACGATCTTGCCCTCGAAGTTGTTCGGTTCAACTGCTCCGTCGAAGCAGGTCACGCTCGGGTTCATCGGGACGGGAGGACATGGAACCCAAGTCAATTTGGGCAATTTCCTCACCCATCCAAGTTCTCGCGTATTGGCTGTGTGCGATGTCAAACTCCCGCACGCTCGACGTGCCAAGGAGATCGTGGACAAGCATCATTCGAACGACGACTGCAAAGTGTACCAGGATTTTCGTGACGTACTAGCGAGAGACGATTTGGACGCGGTGGTCATCTCCACTCCCGATCATTGGCATGTTCCGCTGTCCCTCATGGCGTTGCGTTCTGGCAAGCACGTTTTCAGCGAGAAACCCAGTTTGACGATTACGGAGGGGAAGGAACTGGTCGAGGAAGTCGAAAAGCAAGGCAAGGTCTTCCAGTGGGGCATCGAGGATCGCGCGCTTGAGAAGTACTGGATGCTCGCTGGTTTGGCTCGGACGGGGGCGATTGGCGAGGTGCATACAGTGGATTGCGGCCTTCCTCAAAAGCCGTTGCTTTCGATCGAAGAGCCCACATCGGTTCCCGACGACTTGGATTGGAATCTCTGGCTGGGACCCGCCAAGTCGGTTGAATTCACGCCAAGCGTGACGAAACCGCAATGGTGGCGCCAACGCTTCGACTACAGCGGAGGAAGCTTGACGGATTGGGGCGCGCATCTTTGTGATACGGCGCAAATCGGCATAGGCATGGACGAGAGCGGTCCTTCTGAAATACTGGGAACGAGCGAAGAACTCAGTCCGAAATCATTTGTGGACGTGCCTAGTGGATACGACGTGTTGTACCGCTATACCAACAAGGCGACGATTCGCGTTAGAGATACCGCCCGGAAGATTTACATTCGCTTCGAAGGAACCAAAGGTTGGATACAATGCGAAAAATGGAATGGAGAGCTGTCCGCGAGCGACATGAATCTTTTCCGAAATCGCGACTTCGCCAAAAATCCTGACTTTTGGCCGCGACCCGATCGCGAGCAACGGGAGTTTATCGACGTTGTGCTCAATGGCGGACGAACGACTTACCACGTCGATGCCGGTCACCGGCTCGCTACCATGCTTCACCTTGGGCATATGGCGATTCGTTCCGGAGAGACCATCCATTGGGATCCGAAAAGGGAGCAGTTTTCGAAGAGCCGCAATGAGCACGAACGAAGCCGCGTATTTAAGCGGCAAGCGCGCGACTGGGAGAAGGGGCTTTAGAGAGTGTCCAATGATTCTGAATATGCGTCATGACTGATCCCAATTCGCTAAGGTCTCTTATATCCGGGGCGCGCCAGAATTTCGACCTCACTCGTCCGGAGGATCAACAAAGCGTTCGCCGCTTGGCTGAAGCGTTTGAAGGCCATCCCGAAGCGGACCTCTCCGCCGCTCTGAGCCAAGTCGATGGCGCTCCCCCTTTGGAGGCGTCCATCGCCGTTTTGCTGGCCCGGTCCCGCCGTTGGCTGCGGAATCATCCGATCGAAACGAACGTAGGGATTGTATTCGCCATGTGGGGGGAGCAGAACCGTCTCCTGCCCGCCAGCCCAGACAACCCGAATGGGGAGAATTCCCTGGTTACAAAACTGGAACAGTTGGATTGGGCCTTGCGGGACTCCCCGGGCATCGAGTGGACTTTGTACGCCGTAGATGATGGCTGTCCCCATGAGAGTGGGCGTATCGCCTCCGAGATCGCGGCCACTCATCCCCTGGGCGAAAAGGTGCGCGTGATCGATCTTTCCGAAGCGCTTCCAGCGGATTCTGGACCGCTAGCGAACCTTAAGTCTGCCAACGATTCGCGCAAAGCGGGAGCGATCATTTTGGGGGCGATGCGGGCGATCGAAGACGGGGCCAAGGCAGTTGTCTACACCGATGCCGACAACTCCGTTCACCTGGGGCAACTCGGACTCTTGCTAAAACCCTTTGCGGAGGAAGGCCGGCAAGTGGTCTTGGGAAGCCGAAAGCATGAAGAGTCCGTGCTCGTAAAGGACTCGGCGCGTTGGGGAATTGGGATCGCCATTCTCAGGCATATGCAACGCATGGCTGGCGCGGCGATTTTTTCCAGGGGCATTCTCGATACCCAGGCCGCGTTTAAGCTGTATGAAAGTGGCTTGCTCGAGCAGATCATCGAATCCCCAACCGTCTATGACTTTTCTTTCGACACGGATTGGATTCTCGCGGCGCTGGCTAAAGGCGTAGATATTGAGCAAACACCCTTCGCGTTTATCGACTCCTTTGCCGAGTCCGCTTCTATCACTCAAGGTCCGATGACTACCTGGGAGACCTTGCTGTTCGGGTTGGCCAAGGCGGTCCGCCGTCATGGCTTCGCGACGGGATCATCGGCCGATATGGTAGATGTCATTGAAAACGAAATACGCGACTACAAGGATCTCGAAGCCATCATTAATCTGTTGCCGCCAGAGCTTGAGTCCGCAAAGGACGCCGACTTCGGCAATCCCGAGCTTATGTCGCCGGATGCCCTTCGCCAATGGCTGCGGAGCGTTTTGAGAGCCTAAAATGCCCCGTTTCGAACTCAGACTTCTTTTATGGCCGGTCTTTTTTTGGTTCGCGATCGGTCCGAGCGTGTTGTTCGGGCGACCGCCCAATATCGTCCTCATCCTTTCGGACGACCAAGGCTGGAACAATACCGAGATAGCGATGATGCCGGGCCGAGCGGACTCGAAGTCGGACTTTTATTTGACACCCAATCTGCGGCGTCTCGGCGAGTCGGGTATGATCTTCTCGCAAGCCTACGCGCCTCACCCGGTTTGCTCGCCTTCGCGACATTCCATTCAATTTGGGATTACGCCGGCTAAGCTCAAGAAGACCACCAATCAGGGGGCCAACTACCCTGAGCCGTTTGAAGTGAAGAGCATCCCTCAAGTGCTGAAGTCAGCGCATCCTGAATACAATGCGGCTCATTTTGGAAAGTGGCATATGCACCGGCATCCGGCAGAACTGGGATACGACGCCTCCGACGGGCGTACGGGAAATCGGACCGGTCGACAGCTGTCGACAGACCAAACCAAGTTTTGGCCTCACGAAGACCCCAAGCGATCCATCTCAATCACGGATCAGGCCGTTCAGTTTATACGTCACCAAGTGGAAACGGGAGCGCCGTTCTTTCTGCAAGTCTCCCACTACGCGATCCACCTTTCCGCGGAAGCGACGCCAGAGTCGCTGGAAAAGCACAAAGCCAGAACGCCCGGAGACGTTCACACGGCCTATTGGTATGCGGCGATGATCGAGGATCTGGATACGGCGGTGGGGCGGATCATCGATGCGATCGACGCAAATGGTCTAGCGGATCAAACCTACATCTTTTTCACCTCGGATAATGGAGGAACCGCGCGGCAGTATCCGGGTTTCAACATACCACTGCGGGAGGGAAAAGGGTCCTACTACGAAGGGGGGATTCGGGTGCCTTTTTTCGCTAAAGGGCCCGGAATACAGCCGGGAAGCTACGCGGTCGCGCCGATTGTCGGATACGATCTTCTATCGACCTTTGTCGATCTTGCGGGCGCTTTGAAAACCGTTCCTTCGAACGTGGAAGGAGGCTCGTTTAAGAGCATTCTGTTGGATAGTGGCGACGGAGGGGTCGAGCGACCCCGCCCGGGGATTCGCTTCTACCGGCAAGTCGACTCCGTATTGATCCAAGACGACTTCAAACTCAAGCGGACGCATCGTACCGGCGCGCTCGAGCTGTTTAATCTCCGAGAAGACTTGTCGGAGACCGTCAACCTGGCAGAGCGTCATCCGGAGATTGCGAGGGCGATGCTGGCTGAGCTCGCGGATTGGATTGACGCAATCGACGCAACGACACCCGCTCCGCTTTCACCACGCGGGAGACGAGCGAACGCGGCGAACTGAGTTGCGATTGGCGACTCGAAGCAGAACGATCATGGCTTGACATACATAGAAGTGCAATGCATAGTGCGCCTATGATCAGAAAGGAGTTAGTTGCTGCTTCATCGAGGCCGTTAGTGCTTTCCATTCTCAAAAAAGGGGAAAGTTACGGTTACGAAATCATTCAACAGGTCAAAAAGCTCTCTGAGGAAGAGTTGAATTGGACCGACGGCATGCTCTATCCGGTGCTCCATCGACTGGAAAAGGAGAAGTTGATCGAGTCGAACTGGCGAACTTCCGAGGCTGGGAGAAAGCGCAAGTACTATTCGATCACTCAATCTGGATTGAAAGAGTTGGGGGAGGAACAGCGCCAATGGAACGCGGTGAACAAGACGGTTCAAAAACTATGGAGGCCAAGCTATGTTTGACTTGGAACGCGAGATTTCGAGTTGGCGGAAGGAGTTAGCCGGCCGTGCCGGGGTGACCGAAACGGATGTCGACGAACTCGAGTCCCATTTGCGGGATTCCGTTGATGCGATGTCCCGGTCAATGGACGTTGAAACAGCGTTCCGAACGTCCATTCAGGCGCTTGGAGCGCCGGAGGCGCTGTCTGAAGAGTTCAAAAAAGACGGTCCAATTCTTCCGGCGGATTGGATGATGTTGCTGGGGATAGCGTCGCTCGCTTTGTGCAGTCTCTTCGTGAAGTTGAGCGTATTCTTTCGATTCAATTCCGGATTGGAGGAGATCATAAAGTGGTACTATTCGACCTATGTCATAGGCGTGCATCTCGCTCATATTGTGGGAGGGTTTGGAGCGTACTATATTATTCGATACGTCGCTTATGAGAAGGAGGAAACGTCGTTTAATCAGTTGTTCGTAGGAGCGACTCGATCGCTCCTCCCCGTCGCTGCCGTGCTCGTTTGGACCGCCGTCGCTATTTATACGCTGGGAAATGGCCCCGCTTTCCCGTTCCATACGCTTCGCTCTATCCTGTTGGTCGTGGGTCCGCTCGTCTTGTTGCCGATCTGCTGGAGCGGTAAATTGAGTCGGGTTTATTTGGCCCAATTTGTGGTTCTGTTTTGGGCGACGACCATAGTTGCGATAAATCTAAAAGACCGCCGCGAAGAGAATTTTGAGGCCATGCTCTTTGTCGCAGGAATTGTTCTAACGGTGGGAACGCTTCCTTGGTTGGCGAGATTGAAGCCAAAGAAAGCTCCAGATTTCCCAAATAGCTCTGCTGTTTGAGTGACTTGAGGTACGTTGATACGGGACGCAATTTGCTATGGAGTTTTTCAGCCTTCAAAAGCGTATTGTGGGTGTAGCGTTTCTCTTGCTGTATTTGTTCTTGGGCGGTGTTTCCTGTTCGAACACGGATACGGTTGGAAAGCGTCGGAACTAAAAGGGCATAGAGAAATCGCTCACTATTATAGTGTTAGCGAACTATGAACGAGCAATCACCGGCGCGATCGCGCTTGTCCTTGCCGACTTCTATTTGGACGATTGAAGGTGCAGTCGCTGATATCTTCAAGGTTTGGAAGCGCTGGTGATTTCGCGCGGGAACATATGCAACGCGTTGCATGATTTTGGATTTTTAAGCGAAGTCGCCTTGGGTAGTCTTCAGGTCGTCGTATCTGACGAAACCCCGAATGGACACACCGAGTTTAAGTGAAATCGCGCGAATTGCTGGAGTGCATACTTCTACCGTGTCGCGGGCGCTGCGTCAGCAGCGGTCTATCCCTGTTGAAACGAGGCGAAGGATCAGGAATGTGGCCGACTCGCTTGGGTATAAGCCGAATCCATTGACCTCCGCGTTGATGGAAGCTCGAAGAACGGGCAGGTCGCCTACGTTCAAGGCAACGCTTGGGGTCCTCGTCTTTGGGAAACGAGAGAATGCCTGGCAGGGCAATATTTGGCTGCGCGATGTGAATCAGGGGATTATTCGCTACGCGAATCGGATGGGGTACGAGGTGGAAGTGTTCTGGATGGGCGACGAGAAGATGTCGGCGAAACGCTTTAACAAGATCTTGCTCACGCGAAACCTGCAAGGATTGATCCTCCCTCCCGAGCACGAGGGCACATTGCCGTTGGAGATCGACTGGGAGGAGTTTGCCGTAGTGTCGCTTCATTTAGGCAAGCCGAACTCGCTTCCATGGTTTCATCAGGTGGTTAGCAATCACTACCAATCGACGAACATCGCTTGCAACGAGTGCTATAAACTTGGATACAAGCGCGTGGGTCTTGTGCTTCGCGACCATCCGAGGCGTCACTATCGTTTCGGCCGGTCGGTGTTCGGCTCCTATTGCGCCACGATTGTCGAACGGCCGCTTGAAGATAGAGTGGAGGCACTGGTTTTGCGCGAGCTTTCCAAAGTGGAGATTGAAGAATGGATTTTGCGTGAGAAGCCGGACTGTTTGCTCATGGCGGGCGGCGGTTTCTCGTCGAGCTACAGTTTAGATGATTTCACTGAGTCGATCCGGCTTTGTTCTCTGCAACTGGGTTACAAGATTGGATTTGCCTTGATGTGCCAGCAAGATGGAAACGGCGAAGCGGGGATTGACCAGCGAATGGATGTGATCGGCGAGAGCGCGGCTCGACTGTTGATCGACATGATCACTCGAAACGAGCGGGGAATTCCAGACGACCCGATGATACAGCTGGTTAATAGCTTCTGGAGCGCGGGGGAGTCCTTGCCGCCGCTAGGTGAGTCTTGACGCTGGTTGGGTTGCGAGTCTGATCGCCGTCTCGAACAGGTAGTGACAGAGAAATGTGAATACGAATTTCATGAGCGAGTTTAGAGATTCAGCGATTTCTCCGTATTCGTAAAGGCATCCTTCGGGGATGCTGAAATAATGAAAAAGGCCGCCGCGATTTCTCGCGACGGCCTTGAATTGAACATGTCTATGCTACCCTTAGAATGAAAAGGTGTTCGTCCAGGACCAAGTCGTTGGCGCTTCGACACGCCACACCCCGATACTTCCGTCCGGATTCGCGGTGACTGGAAGGAGTCCGTGGTTCGAATTGATGTTTGAAGCGCCGATACGCGTTCTCCAGTTCATCCCGAGCTTTTCGAATCGCTTCCGGTAGGTGAACCAGAGGTCGATCCGGTTCGTGCTCGAACCTTCAAACTGGACGTTCGGATTCTGTATCAATGCTCCGTTGGGGGAGCGCATAAGGCCGGTGCCGAGGAAGACGGGGCTTTCCCAGCGCAACGCGCCTCCGACTCCGAAGCCTTTCAAGATGGCAGGACCCTCGTCGCCGAACTGGTAGTTGGTGATGAAGTTCCAGCGCCACTCGCGGATTTCGGGGGCGGGAAGCCCGTCGAATACGGATAGCTGGCTCGTGGTGTTGATGAGGCCGAGAATATCCTGGTGGAGCGAACCGTCGCGCGGATCACGAATCAAGCTGTCGTAGTTCGGTTCGATCGAGAGGATGTTGTCCTCTTCGTCGCGCGTAATCACCTGGCGATTCGCCTTCAGGAAGAGTTGGCTTCCGATGTTGGGATCGGTCCAATATTGGAGACGGTTGGCGATGTGTTGCTGCTCAGCGGTCGCTACGTCGCTGCGAATCGACTCGGCGCGTGTACCGTTGACTGCGAAACGCCAGTTGGCGGTTGGATTGAATGTCATCTCGACTTCGAATCCCTTCGAGGAGGTGCGCCCAATCATCGTTTGAACCGCGTTTTGCTGCGGGTTGCGCGTGTTCCACTCGCCCGTGGTCATGATGGGGACGAGTACTTCTTCGCCTTCGATCAGTTGCGTGGTGTTGATCTCTCGTTCTCCGTCGAGCTCGAACTCGTAGGCGGTTAAGAAGCCTTCGCCGGGAGAGGGAATGCCCGCGGCGTTGATCTCGTCCCAAGTGTTGTTCTCGAGGATGTCGCGCCAGATGTTGTTGGGGCGGCCGAGGGGATTGACGTCCGCGTTGGTTTGTTCCGACTCGTAGTAGTTGAACTTTACGTCGATCTTGTTTTGCAGGCCGCGGACCGAGATGCCGAACTCCTTGACGTCGCCCTGTTGCGGATCCTGGCGTTCGCCGAAGATGTTGAGACGCGTTCCGGTCGCGACGAAGTTGCTCGACGTGTTGAAGTGCGCGCTGAGGTTCATGTCGCCTGGCAGCTTGTTGTTCAACTCTTGAGGCGAGTGCGCCACGATGCTGAATCCAGTGGTCTTCACGCCGCTGATTTCCTGACTGGGAGTTTCGGGAATGGGGCCGTAGCCGGAGTGAAGCCCTCCGGTGGCTCCCGTCGTTGAGTAGTCGAAGGTCGTGACGTCGTCCCAGCGCCACGAGGCGGTTGTGACGATATTGTTGTTGGCGAAAAAGCTCTGGAGGATGGCCACTTGCGAATCGACTTCATTGAAGGTGCCGTTGCCGCCCCAGGTCCATGTCTGGGATGGGTCGTCCAAATGCTCGCGCATCGTGAAGCTAGAGGCTCCGCGCGTCATATTGGCGAACTTCGTGGCGATGTTGCCACGACCGGTATCGCCGAAGTCGATACTTTGAGCCGCCGCGGCATTCCATGCGATAACGTCTGTAAGCACGTCGTCGGTACGCTGAATAACGGATACTCCTGGGATGTTGTAGGTGGATGTATCCAAATTTCCAACCAAAGAGTCACCGACGTAGGAGATGAAAACCGTGCGATTGACCCCGCCGATGTTCTGTCCTTCGCGTCCTTCGGTGAAGGCTTGCCAGTCGTTACCCGAGGTTACGGGCATGTGCGTCGCGAGGTTGGAATCCACATCGCTGGTGGAGTAGTTGAGCGTGAGAACGTGTTTGCCGAGCCAGCCGAGGTCGTCGCTCTGATCCGCGAAATCGTATTGGTAGAAGCCCGTGACGCGGGTGGTTTCGCGCGTCGTATTGGTGGGCTCCGCAAAGCCGCTGCCGCCGAGGTAGGCTCTCCCCACATTTGGATTGGGCGTGCCGTCCGCGAGCGAGATGTTCATGTCGACATTGAGCGAGTTCAAGCGGTTGTACTTGATCAGATTGTCGGAATACTCCTGGTCGTCGATGGCGATTTCGATACCGGCGTTTCCTTCAAGCCAGGTTTGCTCGAGGCTGACGTTGTAGGCCTTCAAGTCTCCCATCTCGAGCTTGTTTGGCGTGGACTGAAGCCAAGAGCGGTAGTCGAACATGCCCCGATCGGTAACTTGAGGAGAATTGTAGAACGACGCTTCGTCGTCCGCGAGTCCGCGAGCTCCGGGCAGCGTGCCTACGGGCCAGCGCCATACGGTGCGCAGGTCTTGAGGCACGTACCATTGCGTGGTTGCGCCGCCTGGCCAGGCGTCGTTGTTGCCGGCCCGGTTGTTCAAGCGTGTCTGCATGCCTTGCGGCGAGCCGTTGAATCCGCCCGGGTTGGGGCTCGTCGGGTCGGGGAAAATGACGCTCAATCGGCTACCGCCATTCGCTGTCATTTCGCCTCCGCCAAAGATAGCGGGTCCTGGGCCGTTTCCGTTCAAGATGTTGTTGGACTCTTCAAGCGAAATCGGATTGTTGTTGTTGTAGTCCGACAAGCTCCAGTAGTACCGAGCGGTTGTCCCGTCGTAAAGCGGCTGGCCTGCGGCAACCCACGAAGAAACGTAGTCCCGCGGCGGGCTGGTCATCGGACGGGCGGCGCGGATTTCCCCCTCGTTGTAGTAGGCCCGAATGTAGGTGTTCTGCAAGGGCTTGAACAGGGCGTCGATGTGGAAGCGGTTGTCGCGTTCGTAAGTGCCGTTTTGCTCCCACTTGATGTCTTCGTTTAGAGCCAATAGGCGGAGGGCGAGCTTGTCCTCGACGAGAGATCGATTGATATCGAGCGTGTAGCGCGCCGTTCCCCATTCGTCGTGTTTCGTGCCGATTTCAACGCTGTTGTTGAAGTTCGCCCGCTTGTACGAAGCGTCGAATACGCCACCCGGAGACCCGAGCCCGAAGAGGGCCGCGTTGGCCCCGCGATTGATCGTTATCCGGTCGATATTGTAGCTGTCGAAGGGAGCGTCAGTAACGAATAGGTTCGTTGTCAGGTCGGCTGCGGCGAGACCGCGAACGCGCGTATTCTGCTGTTGGCGGGCGTTGGTTCGCTCTTCGCGCACTTGACCCTGGTTTTCGAACAGATTCGCTCCTTGGAAGTTGCCGTTGATCCCGGGCGCTTCCGTTCCTCCGGTAAAGGGAAGCAAGCTCTCCAGGTCGGTTGCTCCGATGTCTTCCATGAATTCTCGGGTCGCGACTGAGATGGAGGCGCCAACGTCTTTGAGGCTCGTTTTCAAACGCGTACCTGCCAGGGTGCTGTTTGCTCGATAGCCTGTGTCTTCGGAACTATCGACCGCGAAGGGCGAGAGCTCGTAAACTTCTTCATCGGCATCTTGAGCGTGCAAAGACGCGGTAAAGAAAACGATGACAGATGAAAATAGGCAGCTCTGGAAACCTGTCCCTTTGCCTAGTTTTCGTGTAGTTTTCATATGTATTCGTTTAGAGGTTTTGTATTTAGTATTTGGTTCGTTGTGTGGGAGTACTCGATTTCTCGGGCCTTGCGCGAAACGGCGAAAGCGCGAGATCGGGGTACGGTTAGTGGGATAGTGTCGAAGTGAAAGTCGCCTCGAACTATGGGATAGATAGTGTCAATTGCGGCGGTGGGCTCTCAACGAGAGCCAGGTGGTATGGGTGAGGCTGGGTGTTAGCGTTTCTTGCAGATCTTCTGTTGGGAAGACGTAGTGTTCGATGCGCCCAATGAAGTGGTTCTGCGGAGGTGGATCGAACAATTGCTTGCGCAAACTGTTGCGCAACGCAGTGGATTCGCTCGCGATTTCGCTTACGATCCCTCAAGTTGTTGGAATATCGTCAGAGACCGACCCCGTTGTATTCGTATTGAGAATTCCCTGCGGGAGTCGACTTATGTAAACTGTTCAGAATGTTGTTTCCCATGAAGTACTACCATTTGAGTGTATTTAAGTTAAGAATACTCGTCTTGATTGCTTTGAGTGCTTCCGTTCCGGCAATAGCGTCTGACATTTCTTCGCTTGTAGAAGAACGAAACCTGCTCAACAGCACTACTTGGAAACAGGAGATCGACGCTCAAGATCACGAAGAAGCGTTTATTCGATTGTGGGACAACCTGAGAGCCTCCAGCGACGCGTTAGACGTATTCAGGAATTTCGAATTTGGATCGATCAAGTTGGGAGAGTTGGAGGATTGGAAATCGCTCGAGCACGCAATATTCGCCACTGAACTAAAGGCGGCTTCGAAACGCTTCAGCCGGGAAGAGTGGATCGAGTGGATGGAAACGATGTCTCGCAACGGTTTTTCACTTACCCAAAGTGAATGGCATCACAAGCGTTTCGACCGGCTTCCCAACGGTCAATCGCGTTCAGTCGTTTCGGCAACGCTGCACGTTGAGAATGAAAAATCGAATACGCGCTACATTCTCGACGGCAAATTGAGTGTCGAGTGGAGGCCGCAACGGAATGCAGGAGGATACTACTCGCCTGAGACGATCGAAGTCATAGAGATGGAGATTCTTTACAGGTCGGGACCACCACTGTTTCGGAGACTCGGGGTGATTGATATCGCTCCGAAGAGACGCGGACCCGTGTTGATGTATGATCTAAACCAGGACGGCGGCTCGGAGATCATTCTTCCGGCGGCGAACCAAATCGCGTGGCACGACGCGCAGAGAGGCCCGCAGCTGAAGCCATTCGCGACCGCCCGTATTCAGTCGGTTCGCACGGCGGTAGCAGGAGATTTCAACGGTGACGGCTATCCGGATCTCATGGTGGATGGAACGATTGCCGTGAAGCCAAGCGGTCCCGCTAAGGTCGGGCTCTATCTGTTTCGAGGATTGAGCGGCGGCTCGTTGGATCCCGCTCCACAAGAAGTGACGGTTGATCCAGCTTTGTCGATAAAGTCGGACACGACGCTCACCGCCGGCGACATCGATCGCGACGGTGACTTAGACCTGTGGCTGGGACACTATAAAGAGCCCTATGTCGGTGGATCCATGCCGACGCCGTTTTACGACGCCAACGATGGGCATCCCTCGTTCCTGCTCGTCAACGAGGGCGATGGGTTGCATTTCACGGAGGAAGCGGCTGCGCGCGGGTTGAAGGAAAAGCTCCATCGACGCGTTTTCTCGAGCTCGTTCGTGGACTATGACAACGACTTGGATCTCGACTTGCTCGTAGTGAGTGATTTCTCGGGCGTAGATTTGTATCGAAATAGGGGTGACGGATACTTTGACGATGTGACCTCAAACGCGATAGAATATCGATCGTCATTCGGAATGGGGCACTCGTTTGGCGACTTCAATCGGGACGGATTCATGGACATGTATGTCATCGGCATGTCGTCAACAACCGCCAGTCGTCTCCACCAAATGGACGCGAAGCCGACGGGGTTTCAGGACCTGACAAATATGAGAATTCCCATGACCTACGGGAATCGGCTTTACTATTCGCAGGGAGACGGCTCGTTCAGTCAGCCTAAAGAAAATGACGAAATTGCGCGGACCGGCTGGTCTTGGGGAGTAGTCACGGTCGACTTCGACAACGATGGCGATCTCGACTTTTACGTGGCAAATGGGCACGACAGCAACACGACCTCCAGGGACTATTGCACCAGCTATTGGACGGACGACATTTATCGTGGCTCTTCGAAAGAGAATCCTCTGTTCGACCAGTACTTTTCCGACAAGCTTGGAATCAAAGAAGAGCAGGGGATATCGTGGAACGGGTTCGAGCACAATTTTCTGTCATTCCCAATGTCTGACGGGCGCATTCGGAATATCGGATTCCTAGCGGGAATGGCTTTGGAGCAAGACAGCCGAATGGTCGCGGTGGACGATCTCAATGGCGATGGGCGTTTGGATCTGTTGGTCGATTTCAATAAGCCCGACTGGAACGAAGCGATTGAGGGAAACAGCCTTGGAGTTTACATTAACCAGATTCCGAATACAGGAAACTGGATTGGCATTAAAATGCGTGAAGGTCCTGGCCAACGGGATCCGACAGGCGCGCGGGTGACGGTCGTGGCAGGTGGACGTGTTGAATCAAACGCCTTCGTCAACGGGGATTCGTATGAAACGCAACGAGCGAATGCGCGGACATTTGGTCTTGGGGAAATCGAAACGGTGGACTTCGTCGAGATCACCTGGATGGACGGAACTGTTCGGAGACTGGAGAATCCGGCCACGAATCGATATCACTGGATCGATTCAAAGTAGTTCTGAGTTACCAAGTTGGTTCGCGTCAAGGCCATCAACCTCCGCTAGGATGTTGTGTTTTACTACTCCGTGGACGACGATGACTGGATGAAGATTGGACGATCCAATGACATCCAAGGTTTTCAACGCGATGTCTTTAGCTCGTTGACAAGAGATTCAGACTCAACCCTTGACCTAGTCATCCGTGTCGAGGTCATCGTCATCATCTTCGACTGGATTTGGCGGAGTTGGTCCGGTTCCGAAAAAGAGAACCAGGCCATTGGAGCGTATTTCGATGGAACGATCGATAACTTCAAAGTCGAGAAGCTGCTCATCCTCATCGTCAGGATACGTTTCAAACTCCAGTTCGGCCTCTGAGTCATCGGACACATTTAAGATGCCGCGGACGACGCCATCTACGACAAATTCGTACGTCCCGGTGGCTAATCCTTCAGCTTCGATCTCCAGTTCCGTATTGCCGTAAGCCATACGTTGAATGGTAACTTCAACTTCGCTTCCGGCCGGCGCGTTAGAAGTCGCGGTCAGGTTCGTCTCTACTTCGACCTCATCGTCGTCAGGTGTATGGTCGTCATCATCTTCATCGGAAATGCCGTCGTTGTCGTCATCGCGGTCATCGCGATTGTCAATCCCGTCTCCGTCGTCGTCATATTCGTCTTCGTCGTCATTTTTGCGTCCGTCCCCATCGATGTCGTCATCTTCGTCGGCAGAATTCGCGCGATTGTCTCCATCGATGTCGTCGTCTTCACTATCGTTCAGGCCATCTCCATCGATGTCGTCCTCATCTAAATCATCGTCGTCGCGTCCATCTCCGTCGATGTCGTCCTCGTCGTCGTCGTCGTCCTTTCGACCGTCGCCATCTATATCTAATTCAGAGGGAAGATCATCGTCACGTCCATCCCCATCGATATCTTTTTCGAGCAGGTCGTCGTCACTTAGACCATCGCCGTCGATATCGATTTCACCAAGGGAATCGTCTCGTTGATCATCTCCATCGATATCAAGTTCGGCAGGATTGTCATTGTCGAGATTGTCGCCTATGTACTTCCCTGTGTAGGGCCCCGATTTTGCGATCCCTCCATCTACGTTTGGATCAATCGCGTTTGGAAGGCCGTCATTGTCAATGTCTGGATCGACGATATTTGGTATTCCGTCTCCATCTAGATCGGGTGCGGGCTTGTCGCTCGCCTTAACCCATGCGCCTTTGCCGAAAACAAGCGCAATTGCGCAGGCCAAGGTCTTTAGTGTTGTCTGTATTGTTTGTGTTTTCATCTTAAAATCCCTTTGTGTCAGCGCTTATTAGGCTACTATAATCACTTTATAATCGATTAGATCAAATTTTGTATCGTAACGATATGGTTAGAATGTTGTGTGTTTGCGGGTTTCAATTTTGAACGCGTATACGCATGAATAAGCTACTGCCGACTTGCGTTTCTAGCGGCACTTGCAAGGTGACAGCTACGGGAGGCGCGCTGTCGCTGTCTTCAAGAATAATAGCGGAGCCTGTAAACGGCCTTCCCATTTCACTTCTCGCTAGTTCCGTCCACGGGCCTATTAGATCGTCGTTGGATTCTAGTATCAGAGTTATGTCAGACCTGTTTGGATCTCGAGAAATGAGAACTAGCATCGAAGTTTCTTGACCGTTGTTTCGGAACGAGAAAACCGCTTGATCGGCTGCGTCAGGAACAAGTGGATTCCCTCCGAGCGCATATTCAACAAGGTTGGCAAGCCCATCGCCGTCGGTATCTCCATCGTCCGTGATGTCAGCGTCTCCAAAAAAGTCCTTTTTCCAAGATGTGTATGGAGAATCTGAAGACAGTGAAAACAGCACGCCTCCTCCTTTGCTGCCACCACTAGGAGAGACTCCATAGATTCTTCCGTCAGCAGTCGCGTAGAGTCCTCCTGAAATGACCGATTGCGATTGCCACTCATAAGGAACTGGGGCGGGTCGGCTTCCATTTGCGTCAGTAAACGAAGTGAGAATCTCGGACTCGCCGTTGGGACTGAATCGATATGCGATACCAAAACCGTCGCCTCCGCCTGTCGTTAAGCCGTAGAGAAGGCCGTCGGCTCCCAGCGTTACGTTTCCCTGTGGAAGGGAGGCTCCGAGATCGCTGAGATTTATGATAGAAGTCAATTGATCGAGCGCCGGGTCGAACTCGAAAATCACGCCATCACCGTTTGTACCCCCTGAGCTCGTCGTACCGTAGAACTTACCGTTTGACGCCCGCGCGAGTCCGCCTTGTGGAAAGTGAGGCCCGGTTTCTTCGAAAGAATGCAAGACTGTGGACGAACCGTCGGGGTTTATTCGGTATAGTGTTCCTTGATCGCTAGCGCCGCCTGATCGAGTGAGCCCGTAAAGAACTCCATTCGAGTCTTCCGTTAGAGGGTTTTGGGGTTCCGATCCCAATCGGGTGCCACTGGTCCCGGAAAATGAGAATAGCCGGGAAAGAAGGTCCTGATTGTCGACTCGATAGGCGACGCCCAGATTTGCGAGGCCGCCTATTTCCGCGGTTCCAATCAGTTCTCCATTTGATCGTTCAAAGAGAGGTCCGCTTAGGAGTTCACCTGCGGCAGAAGTGAAATCGACGAGACCTGCGATCTGGCCATTGGGGCGGACTATTGCGATCGATCCTCTTCCTAAGCTTCCGCCTAAAGTTGTCACCGCAATCAAATCACTGCCTTTGCCGATGAACGCGCCGACTGGTCCGCCTCCGGAGTTTGGGGTAAACGAGGTTGCTGTCGAATACGTCCCGTCTGGCGCGATTCGACCAACCGCTCCTAAGCCGTGAACTCCTCCTTCGGCTAAAGGAAAGAGCAAATTGCCTTCCGAATCAGGTACAGGGGCGCCTGACGGGGACCAGCCCTCCGGGTTTGAAAAGTCGTCTATCAGCTCGAACTGGTCCGCGGCGATGCGAAATGCCACACCGCGTTGACCTGGACCGCCGGCACTAGTAGTGCCGACTACGCTTCCGTCGCTTGCGAGCGCAAGACCCCCTTTGGCGCTTGCGCCTGGGAAAGCGCCGAATTCTCCGGTGAAGTCGAATGTAGGATTGTAGGTATAATCTGGTGACAGAGAGAAGGCTCCGCCCCAACCATTCGCTCCTCCTCGCGAGGTTGTCCCTCGCAGCGCGCCATCGAGCTGAGCAGCCATCGGTCCTCTGGGTTGCGATCCTGTTGCATCGGAAAAATGGTGAATCGTCTCATGCGCGTTACCCGATTGTTCGTCGATGGAGTAGATTACGCCAACATCGTTGTCGCCTCCGAATTCGGTGGTGCCATACATCAATCCGTTTGACTCAGTGAGGCCGCCTGCTGGATGCCTGCCATCGACGCCGTTGAAACTGCTCAATAGCTTGAATTGGCCACTGGTTGAGTAGCTGTAAATCGTGCCAAAATCGTCAGCTCCTCCGACTCTCGTTACGCCGTAAATGAACTCTCCGGAACTGCGGAGATGTCCCGTCGGTTCCCCGCCAGGGTGACTGCCCGATGCGCCTGTGAAAGAAAACAGGTGAGTGAAGCTACCGTTGGGGGAGAGTTGAAAGAAGACGCCATTCGCTGAGCTGCCGCCCGATTTGGCGATTCCATAAAAGTTGCCGTCTGAATGGAAAACGAGACTATCTGGAACGGATCCGATGGCGGGACCTGCTTGACCTGTGAAGTCGACTAGTTTCTCGAATTCTCCAGACGGTGAGATTTTGAAGAGGACGCCGAAACCTTCGGTTCCACCTTGGCTCGCGCTGCCATACAAGTCGCCGGTTTGACCTTCGGCAAGGACCCCATTTGGAACAGCCCCGTCAATCCCGCGGAACGAATATAGAGTTTCAATGGTGTCTTGTGGCGTCAGACGGTATACAGTCCCTTGGTCGAAGGTCCCTCCTGAGGAAGTTGTGCCGTAGTAGTTGCCATTGCTGTGTTTTACGAGGGGGCTGGAGGGTTGTTCTCCTGATTGCTCGAATTCATGGATCAGCTCGAAAAAATAGGCGGATTCCGCTTGGCAAGCATTGGTTGTGGCGGCGATCGCGAAGAACATCGCGAGCGATTGAAGCGACCCATTTCGGCCCGAGTGGTTTGTCCCTGATTTCGGTCTCATTTTCAGGACCTAAAACGAAACACATGTGTCCATTAGGGTCGATTTTCCCTTGGTAACGAATCGGTTACCAAAATCGATTTGAGATTTCCCTGCTACTAGATTGTATTCGAGGAAAATGAGATTACCGGCAAACGGGACAGCTTTTGCGAATAGCCTCTTGGCCATTTCCGGTTTCTTGGCTGGGATTGTATCGTCGTTTGTGGCGATCGAGGCAGGTTGGTTCGAGAGGAACGAGCGCAAGGAAAAACGTGGCGGAGTGGATTCGGGCGATCCCAAAGGGAATACGCCGCCCGATCTTTGGAGTGAAAATGCGCTTTTCGGTGATCGTTCGAAAAATCGAGAAGATAATTCCGGGCAAGACCCAAAGTTCCAAGTTGAGAGAGCGCGCTTGGAATTCGATCCTCAACTGAGGTCGGAGTTGCTGAATCGCGCGGGCCGGGAGGGGGCCCGACGAGATTTATCCGAGGCATTGACGATTGGCCTGGAATTGGAACGCGTTCAGGACCAGCTAGACTACTATCGGGGGGTTTATGCAGAATGGTCGGATACCGATCCGGAGTCGGCTCTCGATTACGCGAAGCGTAGTTTCCACCCGGGTACCTTGCAATTCGAGCTTGTCAGCCTCGTAATGAACAAGTGGGGATATGAGAATCCTCAAACCGCTCTAGTTTGGGCGAAGAGCAATCTCGCTGGGCCGCTACTCGACCAGTCGATTACTGATATGATGATCGGCTGGACGCGACGCAATCCGTCGAGCGCTGCTGGATGGATATCGAATTCGGACTATCGCTCCCAACCCGCCTTTGCTGCGATCGCTACCACCTGGGCGGAACAAGACGCGAGAGCGGCGGCTGATTGGGCGACTCAAGTGCCATTCCGCGCGGGTCGTCGAGGCGCGACCTTAGCGGTTGCTGCCGAATGGACTCGCCAAGATCCGCGGACCGCAGCTGAAACGATGGTTGAT
Source organism: Opitutaceae bacterium (assembly GCA_028284235.1). Classification (GTDB taxonomy): domain Bacteria; phylum Verrucomicrobiota; class Verrucomicrobiia; order Opitutales; family Opitutaceae; genus Pelagisphaera. The sequence continues at coordinate 21,701 of JANQSC010000068.1, read as the reverse complement.
TTGGCGGATCCGGATCAGACTACGGACGTTGCCACTTTGATTGCTGATATCTGGGGGACTTCGGATCCGGAGTCGGCGGCTCTTTGGATCTCCACGTTGCCTGGCGGAACAATGCGCGACCAAGCCGCAGGCACTTTGGCCACGGTCTGGGCGACGCGAGATATTCAGTCCGCTGTGGCTTGGAGCGAATCGATAGGCGATCCGTCGATGCGGTCTCGGGTGGTGAACCATCTTGGGACCACCTGGGGCGCTTTGGAGCCCGAAAACGCAATTCAGTGGTTGAGTGGGCTCGAATCCCAGCTCGCCCTGCCTGCGTTGGAGGGAGCGTTTAACTCTTGGGCTGCGGTACAACCGGAATCGATGCGGGATTGGATCGAGAGTTCCGAAACACCGTCCATATCCGATCGAGCCCGGAGAAGTCTAGCCGACGTGGTTAGCCAAGAAAGCCCTCTTGAAGCCATAGAGCTCTCTCTCGGGATGAGCGATGAGGCGTTGCGAGACGATTCGGTCGCCCGCTATTATCGCCTTATGCGCAAAGTCGATGAAGCTTCTGCCGATGAATGGTATCGCGAAATGACTTCGCAATTATCGTTCGATATGCAGACGCGACTCGAACGCGAAAACCGCAATTCAGTTTCTTCGCAACCGTGAGTCGCTACCATTGAACCGCGAGCGAGTTGTGAACCGTCCAAGGCTTATCCGCATTGGGCGCCGGCCGAAGACGCGTTTCCCCTGGCCCGTCATTCTCGTCGAGAGTAGTCTAGAATCCCGAATGATCAAGAATGCTTGGGTAAGGTGAGAACGAATTCCGTTCCCCTCTCGTTTGATCTAGCTAGCCGCAAATTGCCCCCCTGCGCTTGAACTAACGTTCGGGCAATATTCAGTCCGAGCCCCTGTCCGGATACACTTTCGCCCACCTCGCTGCCGCGTCGAAATCGCTCGAAGATCTTTTCTTGGTCTCCTTCGGGAATTGACTTAGCTGTATTGAAAAAACGGATTTCTATCCGATTCTCACCGTTTACAACATCGATACGGATTTCGCCTGGATCGGTGACGTATTTAGCCGCGTTCTCGACCAACGTCTGCAGGATCAGCTTGATTCGACGACTGTCAACTTTGGCGTTTAGTTCTTGTGGACGGGGAAATTGGATACCGATCGATTTGGTTCCGACCATGGCGTTTAAATCGTCGCAAGCGCCCTGTATCAAGGGACCTATATTGACGAGTTGAGGTTCCAATTCGAGTCTGCCTGCATCTGCTTGGGCAAGTAGCAGGAGATCGTTTATGAGAGTCGTCAGACGTCGTGTTTGTTTTAGTAGAAGCTCCAACTGCTGTCGTTTACCGGATTGTGGGCTTTCGTCGGAACGCAGCTCTTCTAATCCTGCTCGGAGAACAGCAATGGGTGTTTTGAGTTGGTGAGAGGCGTCGGCGGAAAAGCGCGTTGCGGCTTCGTAGGACATTTGTAGCCGGTCGAACGCTCCGTTCAAAACTTCGGTCATGCTCGCGATCTCATCCTTGCTCGGGGGCATCGGGAGCCTTTCGTCGAGCCGCTCGACACTGATAAGTTTCGCGGCCTCGCTTAATTTGGATAGGGGACGGACAGCCACTCGGCCGAGGTAGAACCCTCCCACGAAAACAAGCAAGGCGGCTATCGGCGCTGCGAATCCGAGGCTTCTAAGAAGCGTTCGCTGTAGATCGTGAAGCGGCTTCATGCTCGCCCCAACTTGCACCGAGAAAAACACTTTTTGAAAGCTGGCGACGCGTAGCTTCTCTCCATTTACGAGGGTTGTCTCGTAGCCGGTATCAAGACTTGAGAGTCTTGTTTCTGTCAAACCGGGAGTAGCGTAGAGTATTTGACCCTCGGGGCCTTTGACGACGAGCAGTCGATCTTGAAGAGAGAGAGGAATGAACTTGGCGCTGAGGGGGTGTCGAGCGTTTACGGGCGCCCCTTTGAAATTCTCTAAATCGCGAATCAGCTCTTTTGACTCACTCAAGAGTTGCGAATCGAGTTCAGCCCGCTGGCTAAAGTAGATGAAGGGCAGCATCGTTGCGGCAGCGCCGAAGAGCGAAACGACTGCGAGAATTGCGGCGTAGATTCCGAATTTTACTTTTAGCGACCAAGATTCCACAAATAAGGCGAGGTACTCAGTTTTCTTCTCGTAGTCGGTAGCCGATACCTCGAATAGTCTCTATAATGGATGGCTGTTTGTTCGTATCCAGTTTTTTACGTAGTCGCATGATAAATATCTCAACTGTTTTGGTATCGTATTCGTGTTCGCGCTCCCAGATTCGCTCGCAGATTTCATCTCGTGAGAAAATACGTCCGGGTTCTTGCATGAGAATCTGAAATACCTCGAACTCCCTTGGAGATAGAGGAGCCTCCAGTCCGGCTTTTGTGACCTTTCGGCGATCTAGGTCCATTACGATGTTTCCATGGTCGAGCGTCGCGCCATCTACCATGGCTCCTCCTCGTCGGCCTAGGGCCTCGACGCGAGCGAGCAGCTCTTCCATCGCAAAGGGCTTGGTTAAATAGTCGTCAGCTCCCGCTGACAGTCCAGCAACGCGATCGTGAACTTCCCCTCGAGCGGTTAGCATGAGTACTCGAGATGCAACTGAGTGGGATTTGAGCTCTTCAAGGACTTTGAACCCGTCGAATCCCGGTAGATTTATATCGAGGACGATGAGATCGAAACGCCTCTCAAGCGCTTGCGCGACAGCGTCCGGACCGGTGCATACCGCTTTGACCTCGTGATCGCGGCGCTTGAGGGCTCTATCTATGTGCCGGGCGAGATCAATCTGATCTTCAACGAGTAAAATACGCATGGGTTCGGATTATGCGAAGGAAGTATATGCTATCTCAATTAATGCGCAGCTGAAAAAGGTAACGATATGGTTATGAAATCGATACTGATGGGCTGTGACGCTCGATCCCGACGGCAAAATTTTTCCACCGGTCAGCTCGACCTCTAAGAGTACCTGCCGAAGGCCATTAACCTGGTAGAGGGTCGTCCGGAGGTCGCCAGAGTGATGTTGGCGGAGCTCGCTGATTAGGTCGACGAGAACGATGCCTTCTCCGCTTTCGCCGTGCGGGAGGCGAGTGAACGCGGCGAATTGAACTCCGAGGTATTGTCTGTCACCTCGGAATTCTGAACTAGCATTGGTCAAACTGGATCTTACTAGGGCGTTGGAAAGCCGTCGGCAAAGGGCCACTGGCCGTCCTCTTTCAGGCGTTTTTCCAAGCCTGCTTTTCGGAACAAGTCAGCTGACTCTTCGCGCGTGTATCGACGGAGCTTGGACTCGGTGTCGTTGGCGAGATGGTGGATGAGCAGGGCGGTGATGGCGCAGGACTTGGCCAGTAGATTGGGATCAATCTTGTCGAAGGTGTCGGCGACGTCGTGATAGTAACGCACGTCGTCCGCAGGGATGGCGGCGTAAAACGTGATGGAGGGAATTCCTTCGATGATGAAGGGATGGTGGTCGCCGCCGAGCCAGGTTTTGTTGGTCGTTTTCCTCGAGAATTTCAGAGCGCCCAGACCGGCGGAGAACGATTCGAGAACGGGGACGAGTTCGTCGAATCCCATGGCGTTGGCTCCGGTGATATCTCCAACCATGTCTACATTGACCATTGCCCGGATCGGATCGTTTCGATGCGCTTCCACGTAGCGGCGGGAACCCCACAAACCCCACTCCTCGGCGTTGAAAAAGACGAGGACAACGGTGTATTCGTTTTTTGGGGAATGCGTTTTGAGGAGGCGAGCGACTTCGTAGAGCTGGGCCACTCCGAGACCGTTGTCCATAGCTCCTTCGCCGAGGTCCCAGGAGTCGAAGTGGGCCCCGAGGACGATTTGCTCGTCGGATCGTCCGGGCAGGACGGCGACGAGATTCTCGCTGGTCATGCGCTTGGTTTGGGATCGTGTTTCCAGGCGGACTGCCACGGAAATCCCGGCTTCCAGCTGTCTCTCGAAGCGCAGCCCGTCTTCTCGGGTGATGGCGAAGAGCGGAAAGGGCGGGGCTTTGCCGTCGTGGTTGGAAACTCTGGCCAGGAGCTGTCCGCCGTTCACGCGGTTGGTGAGCAAGGCGCCGACGACCCCGAATTCGTTGGCCAGGCGCAGGTATTTCTCGTGATTGAGACGAACGGTGGAGGGCGCGAGGACGATGCGGCCATCCAGGGAACTCGGGTCGATCGCATCGAGGTTGCTCGATTTCAACAGAACGACCGGAGCCTCGACTGGTTTTTGGCGATTAACGTAGCCCATGGCGATAGCCCGAAGGGGGCGTTTCTCCGGCTGGGTGAGAATGGCCCGATCGTCGCCGCGGATCCAGCCGGGATGCGGGAACGATTCGCGGTGCACCGCGACTCCTAGTTTTTCCAGTTCTGCTTGGAGGAAGTCCATGGATTGGTCGTTGCCGGCCGTTCCAGACATGCGATGCCCGAAGCGCGTAACCATAGTTTCCAGGAACGAATAGGCGTCGTCGTTGCGCAATGCGTCGCCGAGGATGGCCTCACTCGGGTCGGCGGCCTTGGAAAGTAGGACGGTTGAGACGATTAGACAGAGAGTAGAAATCAATCGGGTCGCGTTCATTGGCTAGGCAGAGTTCTGAAGTGCGTGAGCGCAGTCTAGCTGGATGCGCGTGAAGCCAGTCAACCGCTTTGCGCGCCATACCGTAATACAACTGATTGTTGAAGGATCTACTTGCAAGAACGCTTACGATCCCACCGTGCCTAGCGAGAAAGGCTATTTTTTTTTAGAATTTCTTTTAGTGAATTCTGGGGGCCCATTGCTACTCCACTATTAGGCCTAAAGAACACTCATCATTGATACGTCTGCACTTCATTTCCGGAACCGGAACTCGTACACGCGGGTTTCTTGCGCTCGTTTGCGTGATTGCTGCATTTTGCGCAGTGTTTTTTGGCGCGCGCGTGCTCGATGCGAACGGTGAGGCAATGGATTTTGATGTCGCTGGTGGAACCGCCAGTAAGACGCTACGGGAGCTGGCTCGACAGGCAGGTGTTCCGTTCGTCGCGAGTCCTGGTCTTAACCTCGAGTTTGAGACTCCTGCGGTACGAGGTCGGTTGACGTCGATCGAAGCCTTCAACGAATTGTTGAGTGGTAGCGATTTGCGTGTTATCAAGCACGAAAGCGGAACCTATCTTTTGCAGAAAACGGCGAGAGCTAAAAACGGGAATCAGAAAGGTGATGCTAAGTGATTTCCGTGGAGGATAGACTGTGATATTTTTGCTCCTAACCCCAAAAGAATGATATCGAACGAAGATCAGAATCAAGAACAGTGGTACCGTGAGAACGTGCTGCCTCATGAGCCTATGATTCGTAGGTGGCTGACGAGTCGATATGGTTCGCTTTGCGATGTAGACGACGTAATGCAGGAGAGTTTGTTTCGGGTGTTCCAAGCTCACAGGCGCAATGAACTGAAATCGCCCAAGGCGTTCTTATTCGCGGTGGCTCGAAATGTGGCCGTGGAACAGATTAGGCGAAGCAAGGTGGGAACAACTGAACTGCGGGGCGAATGGGATGAAATTGACTTTCTGGACCAAGCGAACGGGATTGAGGAAACGGCGGCTCGCAATAACGAACTGGAGATTTTGACTGAGGCTATTCAGGCGTTGCCGGATCGATGTCGCCGGATTTTCACTTTAGCGAAAGTGTACGGCATGAGTTACAAGGCGATTGGAGAGAAGTTAGCGATTTCGACTAATACGGTTTCAGCGCAGATAACGATAGGAATGGAGAAGGTCACGGCGTTTTTGGAGAAGAAAGAGGATCTGAACAGAATCTAGTAATGGAAAAAGAGAATCGTAAAGAAAGGGAACTTGAGTCGATAAACCGTAAAGCAGCGGAGTGGTTGGCGAGGCGTCAAAACGGGTTTTCCGCTCAGGAACAGGACGAGTTTTTTGCTTGGCTCGCCAAGGACGAACGACACAGCGAACGATTTGCAGCGCATAGTCGAACCTGGAAACGGTTGGACTTATTGGTTCAGTGGAAAACTGAGCATAGCGATGTTCCCAACGAAGATCTGCTGCAGGTTAAGTCGAAAGTCAGCTATTGGCCTGCTTGGTTGGGAGGGGCGGCGGCTCTGATAGCGGTGGGATTTCTCGCGTTCTTTGTCGTCCAATCCGGCAGGCCGGACGGGGAGATGAACTTGATCGCCAAAGAGTACGAACGCCACAGGTTGTATGATGGTTCTTATGTCGATCTAATTCAGGGAGCGGCGTTGGAAATCGAATACAGCGAAGCGGAGAGACGGTTGGAGCTAGTCGCTAATGAAGCCCATTTCGAGGTGACGAGAGATGTTGACCGTCCCTTTATTGTTACTGCCCGTGGTATTGAAATTGAGGCTGTGGGGACGGCGTTTAACGTTAGGATAGTCGAGGATCAAGTAACTGTCTTGGTCACTGAAGGTCGCGTTCGCTTGAGTAAGGCGCTTGGCTATCAGCGTGGCCTAGAGGGGGCGAGTGATCCGGGAAGTCACTTCGAGCAAGAATTGCTTGCGGGGCAAATGTCGATCGTTTCTGCGGATTCCACCGAAAGTTCCGCCCGAGTGAGCGTAGCGCCGATTGACGAAATTAGGCGGATCGATGAATGGAGGCAATCCCTTGAATTTGACTCGATTCCGCTTCAAGTGGTGGTCGCGGAGTTTAATCGTCGTAATGAAATCGATATAGTTATCGATGATCCCGTATTGGCAACGATGCCAATTGTTGCGTCCTTTCACTCCGAGGATTCAGAGCAGTTTATTGAGTTAATAGAATTGATGATCGATGTCGAGGTCACTCGAGACGACGATGTAATTAGGTTGAGAATGCACGACGAGCAGTAAGTTTTGGATACGGTCTAGTGTTTTTGCCTTCGCGTTGTAGTTATTATAGTCGAAATTGTGCGTGTCGGGATAGGAGATTTTAAAAACTGTGAAATAGATTTAGTGATTTAGCGAGCCTTGGAGCTACCTATGCGTCGAAGGTCTCGCAAATGGTAGGAGATGCTACATACCTCATTGGTTTTATCGCTTGGTTACGACTGTGCGCAAAGCAAGTCGAAACTTATAAGGATAGTTTTCACTATTCTAAGCGTAAATGTAACTCTCCTATGTTTTGCGGAAAGGGTTCTGTTCGATGTGGAATCGGGTTCTGCATTGGAAACCTTGAAGGAAGCTGCGGCGCAAGCGGAGGTTCCTTTCATATATATCCCCCAGATACTGCAAGGCGTTACCACGCAGGCTGTCTACGGAGAATACGAACCAATAGAGGCCTTCGAGCTGATGCTGAATGGAACGTCCTTGACGGTCATCTGGCATGAGCAATCAGGGGCCTTTACGTTGCGTAGAGCACCGAATGGGCGGATACAAAACGACAACTCAGTCGATATGGAAGAAACTACTAAACTAGATAAATCTAAAGTGAACGCAAAAAAGAAAAATTGGTCGAAATCTCTCGCTCTTATCCTGACTTTGGGATTCTCAGTGAATTTGGATGCGCAGGAGTCGGATTCTGAAGAAGGATTGTATACGTTATCGCCATTTGTAGTATCTGAAGGCAATGATGTGGGCTATTTGTCCGCGAATACCCTTGGGGCGACACGGACGAATACCGCGCTAAAGGATCTGCCGTTTCAAATCAATGTTCTTTCGTCTGAATTGATTGAAGATACGGCCTCTTATAATGTCGATCAAGCGATTGACTACATGCCTGGAGTATCTCTCGTATTCAATGAGTTCGTGCCTCTATATTCAATACGAGGTTTCGTTTCGTCAGCGGCGATGAGAAATGGAATACGATCGCTTAACAAGCCGGACGCGATTCAAATAGCGCGAGTCGAGGCCGTAAAAGGACCAGCCGCCCTATTGTATGGTCAGTCTCAGCCCGGAGGGGTTCTGAATTACATAACTAAACAGCCGCATTTTCAGCCTAGCCACTCAGTGAGCTACACGATCGGGAATAACAACTTGTCCAGAGCAACTCTAAGCACTACGGGGCCGATCGGGGAAGGAGAGCGTTTTGCGTATCGGGTCGATGCCTCGTACCACGACCAGGGGAGGTATGAGTATTTTCAGGATATGCAAAGGTACTCTGTTTCCCCAATGTTCTCGATAAGATTCAATCCAAAGACTGACCTAATGCTCTCGTTTAACAAGCAGAAGGAAACGAATGTTCCTTCCGGTGGACTCCCTCTTAAGCCTAACGCGTTTCGTATTAGTCCAAAAACGCATTGGGTAACCGAATTGGGCTTCGATCATACAAAGGACTCGCCTTACAGCTCTCGAAATATGGATACAACTATCTACGAAGCGCAATTGAGGCATAACTTTGCCGAAGGCGTGGATTTTCGACTGAACTATTCAAATATGAATCGAAAGCGAGACAGCATTCGGGAAGGGGGAACTGGATTGTTGAACGGCACGTACGTTCCTGGAGTGACCGGACTCCGTCGTACTGCTTTCCCTGCTGACATTCGAGATCAGGACCGCGAGAATATTCAGGCGGACCTAGCCTGGAGGTTTGGTATGGGCGAATTGTCGCATCAACTGGTGTTGGGCTTTGAGACGAATGATGAAAACGAGTGGCAAAACAGTCGTTGGTGGGCGGGTAATCCTGAACTATATGGAATCAATCCGGATGACTACCCCGAGTACAGCCAATCGTCCGGTGGAGTGTTCACTCGTTTCACCTATGATGTCTTCGATGCGGCATCGACTCTAAGGCGCGATAATTTCATCCGTGATCACATGCCGAAAAGCGCTTACGACATGCCGGTTCGCCCGAATGGTACGCGAGACAATTTCTTTAACACTTCTGCATTCTACGCGAACTGGCAAATAACCTGGAATGAGGAAAAGGGCCGGGTGCTGTTGGGTGGTCGCATGGACGACGTTGAGCATGATCGAATTAGGTACGTTACTGAGGGCGATCCAGCCCTGGGTACGGTGCGAGTGACAAGTTCGGTTTCGAGTAGATTAAGCGGTGAAGTCGACCACTTTTCTCCGCAGGCGGGTATCAGCTACGAGGTGAGCGATGGTTGGACTCTGTATGCGCTGTACAGCAAGTCGGTAAATCCGAGATTTGGGTTGAATCCGGCGCGATCCGAGAATGCGGAATTGGCCTTGATTGATGCGGCGGCAGATGAAGGGCTTAGTCCCCCCGATCCAAACACTCTCCCTTGGGGCGCCCTCTATGATCCGGAAACGGGTGTAGGGTATGAGCTGGGTTTCAGGTATGCGCCGGATAACAATCAAATGGGCATCACGGTTGCGCTCTATGATATTGAAAAGCAAGATATTGTTAGAGGGCATTCGGATGTAGTTCTAGCGGCAGCTGGATTCCAGGAGCTCTCGGGTGTCGAGAGTTCGAAAGGGGTGGACGTTGATTTTCATTTGAACTTATTGGAAGGAAGATTCCAGGTCGTTGGCGGCTACACCTACGCTGATACGGAGCAGGTGACCGCGCGTCCGGGGCTCCCGGTGAGATGGGCAGCGAAGGATCAAGGCAATGTTTGGGGCAACTATAGATTCGAGAATGGTCTCTCGATAGGTCTAGGACTGACAGGGGTTAGTCCGCGATTGGAAGATAGCGATACTCGCATTTCCCCGGGCTTTTATCGATTGGACGGGCGTATTGGATACGCGACTGAAGTCGGTGGCACACCCACTGAGTTCAATCTGAATATTCGAAATCTCGAAGACAAAGAGTACCGGTTGCAGCGGGATGCATTTGGGGTCCCTCTTGAGTATATGCTTACGGTCAAGGTTCGTCTCTGATTAATCTAGACCGGATTTGTTAGTGACTAAACAGGTGCTCGAATGGTAATTTTGGGCACCTGTTTTTAAGTTAAAAGTGCCTTACAGTGTAAGGTATTTTATGGGGATGAGAACGATTGTGTTGGTTTAGGTAAAGAGAAGCGCGTGGATTTTTTTCTTAAAATATAATTTTAATAATGAGACTGTTAGTAAAGTTGACTAGACTGTTGATCCCGATGGGGGTCGCTACTTTGTACACAACCGTTTTTGCATTTAAGGATGCGTCAACGTATGGATTTTCACCCAACTCGAGTGCGATTGACAATGCTCGGGCTCTTCAGGCGGCAGTCGAGAATGGAGGTACGATTCTAGTAGGCCAGCCCGGTGAATACGAGATAGGGGAGACTGTATACTTGAGCAGCAACACAACGCTCGTATTCGCAAAAGGGGTGGTGCTTAAGAAGGTCAAGAGCGCTGGCGAACCCTATTATCTTTTCCTTAATGAAGGAGCTAAGACTAAGACCTATGATGAGAATATTTCGATTGTTGGGCTCAATTTCAAAGTCAATGGGGTGGATAAGCGCATTGGCGATATATATGGTTTGAGAGGTCATTTAGCGTTTTTCTATGTGAAGAACTTGCGGATCGAGGATGTCCGCTGCTCAGATTTAGGAAAATTCCAGTTTGGAATCCATGTATGCACGTTTGAGGATCTAGTCATTGAGGATGTCTATCTCGCCGGTGATAAGGACGGAATTCACCTGGGCCGTGGGACGCGATTCACCATTCGTGATGCGGTGTTTAGGACTGTCGATGATGCGATTGCATTAAACGGTCACGACTACGCTTCCAGCAATCCGGAGTTGGGATGGATTGAAAACGGCGTGATCGAGAATTGCCACGATCTTCGCGGCGAAGGGCAAATCGTCGGTTTTTTCTGCCGGATTCTCGCAGGCGCTTGGAGAGATTGGGAGGCGGGGTTGGAGGTCCAGAATTCGGATACGGTAGTATCGAACGGTAGGCTCTATCGCGTGCAAGCGGATCCAGATGGAAAAACCTTTATTACCAAAACCCGGCCGACACATGAATCGGGAAGCGCGGTTCTGGATGGAATCAACTGGGGGGCTGTGCAGGATGACGTCACCTACAGCGCAGGCGTTCGCAATGTCGTTTTTAGAAATATCTTTTTAGATAAACCGAGAACATCGTTTTCGATACATTTCGATCAGGATAGGTTCAGCCGTTCCTTTTATCCAGGTTCCGAGTTGCCAATACAGGAGCAGATCTTGTTTGATAACGTTCGGGTGCTGCACAAAGAACCGGTTAGTTTTTTAAATCTCGCTACACCCGCTGATGTAGTGAGCATCAGTAACTCTGTCCTGAGAAATAGCTGGATCAGCGTTTATGATAAGACCGGTGTTTCCGACTACCCGGAGACCGTTATCAATATCGCCAACTGTATTTTCAGGCAGTCTAAGGATTTCGAGCTCATTAGAAACTCAACTCGAAATAGAACCGTCGAACTGAATAAGCAGTTTGTCACCTATCTAGACTAGCTGATCGGTGTAAGCGAGAGCCTAGATTCGTGAGCGGATTTGATCAATGCGTTCTCTTGATTGTGTTCAGTAGTTTTTCACCGAATACGGAAACTACAAGTAGAACAAGGATGACAATAGTAGCGGGTCTCTCAAAAACATAGGTCCACAAACCGCCACTGATCTGGTAGGTGTAAATGAGGGACTCCTCTGCGGCTCCACCGAGGAGTATGCCTACTACTGTGGCCGGGACGGAAAAGCCGTGTCTTTTGAAGAGCCACCCAACCAAGGAGAATGTCAAGACGGTTAGGGGACCCGACATATCCCCGGTCAATCCGAATGAGCCGAAGATAGCCAATGCCAGTACCGAGGGCACGAGGTAACGCATCGGAACCTTGATTACGTTCGCGAGCAAAGGAATAAAACACAATCCAAATGCAATCAGCAGAATGGCCTGAGTTAGGTTAGCTATTATAATGGCATAGACGACGTCAGTTTCTTCCCTAATGAATTGGGGCCCGCCCGTAATATTATGCATAGCGAATGCGGCCAGCATCACAGCGGTGGCTCCGCCACCGGGAATCCCCAAGGCCAACAGCGTAGCCATCGATCCCGCTTCGGACGTGCTGTTGGCAGACTCCGAGGCCACCACTCCTGCTGGATTCCCTTTTCCGAAGGTGGAGGGGTCCCGACTTCGCTTTTTGGTGGTCATGTAGGAAAGCAAGTTTGCGATCGATGAACCAATACCTGGTATCGAACCTACGAATACACCTATAGCGCTGCCTCTTACGATTGTTCCGAAGTGACTGAAGACCTCCAAGAATCCTCTTGCGATAGCGCTGGGTCGCGCTTGTCGCATTCCTTTCTCTTCCACGAGGTATTGCACGTTGGACAGCCGAAGCAGCTCCGAGGCTGCAAACATGCCAATCATTGCCGGGATAGCAGGTACGCCATCAAGAAGATAGGGACTTCCCATTGTGCCCCGGGCAACCCCGGCTTCACTGTATCCAACTGTCCCGATCAGCAATCCCACGAGGCCCGAAATAACGCCTTTCAAGCGGTTTCCGGTGCTGAGGGTGCCGATCATCGTGATCCCCCACAGGATTACAGCTGCCATTTCAGCTGGACCGACTTTTAGAACCCATTCCGAGATGATCCCGATTAAAAGAAGAAGCAGGCCGTACCCTAGGATGACTCCGACGCAGGATGCTCCCAATGCAATTCCTAGGGCGGTCTCATGACGACCCTTGCGCGACATGGGATAGCCGTCGAAAGCGGTAGCGATCGCCGAAGAGGTGCCCGGAATATTCATCAGAATAGCCGGAATGCTGCCGCCAAAGCCACCACCCGTAAAAATGGCCGTCAGAAATAGCATGGCTTTGGTGAAATCCATGTAGAGCGTGACGGGCAGAAAGACGGCCATGGCCATCGATATCTGTAAGCCTGGTACCGCTCCGAATATGAGTCCAATCAGGATTCCCGGCACGATGATCAGCCAGTTGTTGGGGTCGAGGAAGAGCAAGTCCAAGCCCTCTTTCAATGCGTCGAACTCAATCATGGGGGGAAAACCAGCATTGGCATGGGGTATGGCAGCATGGCTCCAAAAAAGAGGGATGCAGTCGATGCGAACGTTAGCGAGTATCCAAATATCCAGGTCCAGCGGCGTTCTCCTTGGAGCCAGAGGTAGGCCATCAAAAACAGGCAGGAACCGACGTCGAACCCCAGCCAAGGAAGCGCCACTACAAATCCGGCAAACAGGGCAAAGGAAGTCGGCGCGTTGCCGATCGGTTCAACCTTTTGGGCGGGCGGAGAAGGGCGAAGCGCTTCCCGGGCCAATTGGATAGCGCAAAGCGCCAAGACCACCGCCGTTACCGGAAGGATCAGGATGATGTTGAGGATATGGCGGGAGGCGCTGAGCGCATCCACGCAGTACCAGAGGACGAGCGCCGCAAGCGCGACGACGAGGGACGCGTCCATCCAGCGAAAGGCTGGATGGGGAGGCTCCTTGTCGTTTTCTGAAGCGTTATCCACCGGGCTTTAGAAGGTGGGCATAGTCCTTGAAGACAGAAAAGCTCTCCTGCATAATTCGATTGGACTCTTCGGGGCCGACCCAACGTCCTCCGATATTCGACTGTTTCAACACCGCTTGAAGGTCCTCGTTTTTCAAAGCGGCCTCCATAGCTTTGACCAATATCTCGAATCGTTCCGGATAGGTTTCCTGAAAAACGCGGCTGGCGGCGAAACCTCTGACCGAGCCTTGCAATACGGGGACTGTTAGCCCGAGCGGCTCTAGAGCCTCGTTGAGCGTTGGAGCGTTCCAGTCCGGGTTTGCGTTTCGGCTAACGATAGCCAGCGGCCGGATATATTCTCTGATCGATTCTGTTCCCTGGGCGCTGATTAGTATGAAATCCACCACGCCCCCGGCTACGGCTGCTCGCGCCTGGCCACCGCTGTTGTAAGTGACTAGATTGAGGTGGTCGCGCGGTATGTTGGCCGAATCGAGGAGCAAGCGAGCCATCAAGTGGCCAGCCGAGCCCCTTACCACTGATGCTTTGACCGTTTTGGGTTTGAGACGAATCGCTTCCAGCAGCTCCGGGAGATCTCGGTAGGGTGCATCCTTGTTCACCGCGATGAGGTCTTCGTCAAACCACTGGAAGTTGAGATAGGCGAAGTCGTCGATGCCATAGTTGGCGTTGCCTTCCAGAATGGTATTGATCAAGTAAGGCGAGAAACTGCTGGCCAACAATGTATATCCGTCGTGCGGCTGATCGAGTAGGAAGCGAGAGCCCAGGAGCGTGCCGGCTCCCTTCTTGTTGACAACATGAATGGGTTGACCCAGCTCTTCGCTCAAGAATCCGGATACGGTACGAGTCATCCGGTCCGCGCTGCCCCCGACTCCGAACGCCACTATCACTGTTAGCGGTTTCTCAGGGTAATTCTCCGATGACGCCCATACGTGAAGGCTTTGGAGGAGGCCGGTGAACAACAAACCAAAAGTCCAGCACAGCCTTGATCCTGTCCTGGGATGTTGGGTCCGCGCGGTCATTTCGGCATCCCCACCAAAGGCGTCAGACCTGTGGACTTGATAACATCAGCGGACAAGTCGGAACTCAAAAAGGCGAGAAGCGAATCGGCGAGATCCGGCCGGGTGGAGGATCGAGTAACTCCGGCGGAAAACACTGTGGTCTTCTGATACTCTTCCGGGATAGGCCCAACGAGCTGGGCTCCGCTTATAGATATGATTTCGCTGATTTGCTGAAACCCGATTTCAACCTCGCCGGAGGCGACTAAACTCGCGACGCGCCTGCTCAATATTCTCTGGCTCTTTTCTTGGATCGTTTCCCAGATTTTCAGGCGCGGGAAAAGATCCTGTGAAAGATACGTTCCGCTGGCGCTGGCCGAATATCCAATAGAATCGGCAGCCAACACAACCTCCAGGAATTTATCGGGTGTGCTGATGTCCGGCTTTGGCTGGCCGCTCGCGATTGCCATACCGATTTTTGATTCCGCTAGATCCACCTGCGCGCTTTCCCTGACATAGCCTTCCCTGGTTAAATTATCCAGAGAGTATCGGGCCAAAATGAGAACGTCGAAGGTCTCTCCTCTTGCGAGCCGAGACGGAATCGAATCTTCAGCGCCTCCGGAGGAGGAGCCGTAGGCGGTCTGGATCTTCACTCCTGCTTTGGACTCGAATTGCGGGACAATCTCGTCAAATGCGGCCGCCAGTCCTCCGGAAGTGATCACCCGAATCTCTTGGGCAGGCTTCGGCTCTGAAACACTCTCGCGACTCTCTCCATTGAAAGCGATCGTGACGGCGCACGCAAACGCTAGGCCGAATCTGTAAAGCGAAGATTTCAAAGAAAGCTGCTGTTTGTTCTCGTACTCGAGGGGTATTGAGCGATTGTGGGCGATACTAAGACAATTATTCTGTCCCTGTTATGAGAATCAAGATTTCCCTGTTCGCAATCGAAGGATTCTTGGTTCTTTGCGCAGCGTCGTTTGCCGCTGGAGCAGGAGGTGAAGTCGCTACTGGAAACGCAATCGACTCTGAGATTCTGGGTAAATCAGTCCCGTACTCAGTGTATCTTCCAGAAACCTACGATGAGAACGGCGCGAAGCTGCCCGTCGTGTACCTGTTGCATGGAGGCGGCGGAAACGAACGCAGCTGGGTCGACAACGGTGAAATCAAATTGCACGCCGATGCCGCGATTGAAAAGGGACTACTCCCTCCGATGATCTTTCTGATGCCGGCAGCGAGCCGAAGCCGGTACATCAATAATCACGACCAATCCGTTCGATACGAAGACTTCTTCATGGAGGAATTGATCCCCTTTGTTGAATCTACGTTCCATGCGATTCCGGGGCGAAAGGGCCGCGTCCTCATGGGGTCTTCCATGGGAGGATACGGAAGCGTTACGCTCGCGATGAAGCATCCGCGCGAGTTTCTGGCCTGCGTGTCCTTTATGGGATCGTTCTGCGAGGATGATCGAATACGAGCGATGTCCACTGAAGAATGGAATTCCTCCACTCGCGGGCCGGTGTACGGTCGCGATTTAAGTAAACTCGACCGATTTACGGACCACTACCGGAGTAACGACCCCTGTCATCTCCTCGTCGATACAGATTTGTCGCTTCTAAAGAACATCGCTTGGTATTTGGATTGCGGAGACGATGATTTTAGATTGAAGGGGAGTGTGAGTTTGTTTCAGCAAATGCGATCCCTCTCGATTCCCATAGAACTGAGGGTAAGGGACGGGGGACACAATATGAACTACGTCCAAGGCGGTTTGGAAGGCTCGTTTGAGTTTATCGCATACGCGCTGAGCCCTAATTAGCTCTAAAATTTGGCGATCCAGAAACGACGTCGCGATAGGATTCAGTGTCTCGGTCCCTATCTCGTGTTTAGGGTCACCAATTTGAGCGCGGTTGCTAAATCGGTTTTGGTCAACTACTGGCCAAAGCGAGTTGAAGAAGAACGTAGACTCTTGAACCTCGCGTCGCGACATTTGAATGGAGTGTTCCGGTCGCCTCGCGGAGCGGTCAATTCTTTACTGGCGCGTAATAGCGAAAGTAGTCGTACTCTGCCTTGCTGGGGATTTGATCCCCCGGGCGATTCCAGTTGGCGGAGATGCAGATGGATGCAACTCAATGAGTGGATTCCAGCAAATAGCTAACAAATTTGTTGGTCTGAACCTCATTGGGCTGCGATACTGGCGAACGTCTCCGGACAGGTGTCGAACGTCTCAGCTTTGAACTCGAAAACAGAGTGGGTCCTCTTCAAAATTATCCGGGTTCAACATGCGTTCTTGCCGAATATTAGCGATTCCTGCCTTAGTTTGTTCTCTGTTTGCGCTTTCGAGCGCCGCTGAAGACTTGCCTGGAGGATCCGATAATCTCTCTAAGCAGGCGGTTTCTAGCCCGGTTTCGCAAGCGCTTCCTGCCTGGTATTTCGATGCGTCTTCCTGGAGAATGCGAGAGGGCGACGACAAGGGTTGGGCGGCGGTCGCGCTAGACGATTCGGATTGGACTCTCCCGAAATCGAAAGACGGTGTGTTTAGCGAAGGGCCATTTGTCGACGTTTCTGAAGGGATTTTTTGGGTACGGGTCAAAGTCGTGATTACGAGCGATTGGGTCCAGCGACATATTGACTCGCTTTTCCATGAAATAAAAGGGGCTCGAGAAATCTATTGGGACGGTGAGAAAATCGGGGGGACGGGAACGGTTGGTGTTGATCGGGAAAGCGAGATCCCGGGGCTCAATGTGCATTGGGTTCCGATTCCCGAACGATTGCTAGGAATAGGGGAGCATCAAATCGCGATTCGCCTTTCCAGCCATTATGACAAGGCGTTGGACGGTCCGATTCTCCACTCGATCAAGTTGACGGATGACAGTTATGAAATACCTATCGATTTGAGCAATATCTACGTAGCTCGGTACATGTTCGGTTTTGCGTGTGGAGTATGCGTCATATTCTTGCTGATTTATCTGTTTGCGGAACGAACGACCAGCTACTTTCTTTTTAGTTTGTTGTCGGGGTTGTTCGCCATGGCGATGTACTCGGCGTTCTACGAATTCTCCCATCCAGAGAATTTCACCTACTACGATGACGCTCGACGCCGAGCGATCGCGTTGTTGTGCGTATTCGTTATATCACTACTTCTGCCCACGTTTTTCCTGACGCACTTTTCATTGAAGCGAAAGGCGTTGCACGTCGGTTGGATTGGTCTTGCCCTGCTGATTGTGTACTATTCGATACCGTATCAAGACCTTCGACTCTATCTTCATTTAGGGATTGGAAATGGTTCGGCAACTCTGTTTGCGGTATATGCCGCTTGGAAACGAAAACCGGGCAGCGGGTTGATTTTAGTTGGAGCTGCCGCTGCAACGCTTCCGTTACTGCTTGCGGCCGACATTCAGTTCTTGCTCTTGGGGCATGTCCTGCTGGTCTTTAGTATTCTCGCCGCGCTGACGCGCCAGATTGGTAGAGATAAGCTGGATCATCAGAATGCGCTCTTGAGCAAAGCCGAGCTGGAGGCGACTAAAGCTCGATTGGAGACGGAGCTGATTAAGCACTCTATACAGCCGCATTTTCTAATGAACACCCTCAATGCCCTGATTGATTGGGTGGAGGAAAGTCCGAATACCGGAGTCGCGTTTATCCACGAGCTCAGTCGGCATTTCCGCATCCTGCTGAAAATATCGGGACAGAGGGAAATTCCGCTCGGGCAGGAAATAGAGCTCTGCCGCTCTCTCCTGGCGATCATGAGCTACCGGATGGAGACCGAGTATCGGCTAGTTGTCGAGGGAGTAAATTTGGAAGATTCAATTCCTCCTTGTTCCCTCCACACATTAGTTGAAAACGGAGTGACCCATAACGAGTACGCTCAATCTGTAGTCGAATTTAAGTTACAAGGGAAGATTGACTCTGGGGAACGCTATTACAGTTTGATCGTTCCAATGGAGGGCCCCGAGCATTCGAAAGCTAGTGGAGAGTTTCAAAACGGGACTGGCCTGAGATACGTGGAGTCGCGTTTGGAGGAGAGTTATCCGGGGAATTGGCGTCTGTGGAACGGCGTAGTGGAGGCGAACTGGGTGTCTCGCATCCAATTACCTCTGGAGCGTAGCGGAAAGGCGGTGTCGTGAGAATCCTCATAGTGGAGGACGAGTCGCGGGCGTTGAAGCGTTTGGTTCGACTGACCCGATCGCTTCTTGGAGACGCGATTGTGTCTTTGGATACGGCTACGCGCCTTTCCGCCGCCACGGAAGCGATCGGGAAAAACGGGATCGATCTGCTGCTTCTGGATCTAAATCTAAATGGAAAAGACGGGTTCGAAACCTTGAAGGACGTTTTAGCTGAGTCCTTTCAGACGATTGTCGTGTCCGCCTATAGCGATCGCGCGGTGACTGCGTTTGAGTACGGCGTGTTGGACTTTGTGCCGAAGCCCGTCGAAGAAGAGCGATTAAAGCGCGCATTCGACCGTTTCTTGGACAGTGATCGCGCGGGCAGGGGGGCGCCGAAGTATTTAGCCGTTAAGTCCGCGAGGAAAATCGAACTGGTTCCAGTGGGCGATGTAGTATCATTCAATGGAGCAAACGACTATACCGAGATTCGATTGAGGGACGGCAGAACGAAGCTGTATGAAAAAACGTTGGATAGCATTGAACTCTTGCTAGCGGATAATTTTATTCGCGTTCATCGATCTCATATCGTGCGCCTAGACGAGATTAGAGCGCTCCACACCGCTATTGGAAGCCGCTATTCGGTAGAACTCGTCGACGGCGATGTCGTCCCTGTGGGTCGAACTCGAGTAGCCGACCTTAGGCGGGTTCTTGCCAGCGATTGCTCCGGGTGAAGCCGTACGCATAGCAATAGGAGCAATTCGCAGAATTTGTGGCGTACCTTTTCGTGGTGGCGGGTCATAGGTTATTATGGCCTCCAGATCTCTGTTTCCATTGTTGGCCGCGCTTGTCTGCCAATCGGTGTTGACGACCGATTCCGCAGAAGCTCGCGATCGACTGACAGCCAGCCAATTGGCGGGCGGGATCTATCGTTTGGAATCCCCGTTAGACAATCACTATTACATGCCGATAGGGGAACGCCTTCCTGCGATGCATTCGATTTCTGGATCGATAGCGTTTCGATCGGCTACAATGACATTGTCGAATCCAGCGCTGGAAGCGGGGATGGACTATTTCCCGTCATTTACTGCCGAGTTCTTTACGGTTGACGGGATGTTGGTGCCAAGCGATCGCGAGATTGTCGGGTCATTTTACGATCGTAGCTACTGGAGGATCATTCTGGGAATTGGAAACGTATGGTCTGAAGCATCCGATGGTGGAAAGTCTCGCGCTTCGTTCCCATTTACGTTGGTAGGTCCGTTTTACAATCAGGCCCATAATGGACTGGCAACGTTCGTCTATGATGAGAGCTCGGTATCCAGTGTCGTCGTTCAGGTGGTCCAAGAGACCACTGAATGGTATCAAACAGATATGACTGCTACGGTATCGGCGAGCTACACGCCGCGACCGGTTAGCGAAGCTAACTATGACGCCTTCAACGCGCTCCTCGAGGATCGGGTCTTGACTAGGCCGTGGTCGGAACTGCCCTTCAATGTTTCGAGCGAGGAGACCCGCATGTTCAACTCCTGGATGAGTCCGGAAAAGATATCCCAAACTGGCGCGATCGTGGATGGTGTTCTATATTCTCAAGACCCGATTACCCGCTATGGAGACTACCCGTATCCCGATGACATGCGACACGGGGCGTTTTCCGTGACAAAGTCGCTGGGAGCGTTGATCGCGTTGCTACGTTTGGCAGAGAAGTACGGCGAGTCCGTGTTAGACGAGAGAATCGTGGATTACGTAGATCTGGCTCCGGGCCACAACGGTTGGGCAGGAGTTACTTTCAGTGATTGCCTGAATATGGCTACGGGCATCGGGGATGGTTTAAATGACGAGCGATCGCAAAAGTTAGAAGATTGGTCGAGGGCACTGTCGATACAGCAAAAACTAGATGCAGCGTCACGATTTGGTAACTACAGTTGGGATCCAGGCGTGCGAATGAGGTACAATACAACTCATACGTTTGTTCTAGGCGTAGCGATGGATACCTACCTTAAACGAGAGGAGGGTCCTGCCGCGGATATCTGGGATGTATTAAAAAGTGAAGTGCTCATTCCGATTGGAGTCCACGATGCGCCGATGATGCGAACGATTGAACCGTTGGGACGCCGTGGACTTCCACTCTTTGGAGTGGGTATGTACCCGACGATTGGAGATATTGCCAAGATGACGGGTCTCCTGCAGCAGCTCGGGAATCACGATGGGCAGCAACTGCTTCATCGTGAATTGACTGCAGAAGCCCTCTTTCGAATCGATCAACCTGCTGGTTTGATTACGGGAAACGTCTATAATGGACGTTCTCAACTATATCATCTATCTCATTGGTCGTATCCCTATTCCGAGAGTATTGATGGATCGTCGATAAGGCTAGTGAGACATGCGCCTTACATGTCTGGATACGGGGGGAATACGGTTCTCCTAGCCGACAACGGAGTGACGACGTTCCGCTTTGCCGACCAACTTAACTATAGTCCCATTCCCCTGGGGAATTTGGCAAGCCGCATTCGAACTACGGACCAGTTCGGCCATTCTCTCGCGGTAAATGGAATCGGTGGCCATGCGCTTGAGTGGGACAAGGAGATTGATGCGATCGTTTACGATGGAATGGCGATGACTGGAAGCCAGATGAGTGTTCATGCTGACCCGAACAAAGTCATTCGTATATACTATCTGGACGAAAGCGACGACATTGTGGTTGTCGAGTTCAAAGGCGACGGCGCTGTCACCATTGAGTTGACGCCGGATTCCCGAGAAGCCGCTCAACTTCCTTTAAAGTATGGATATGATCACTACCTGGCAAAAGGTCTCGCGGAGGTGTCCCTAGCGGGATCCTCGGAAAGCACCTATTTGTCAGTCTTCCCGCTTGGCCCGGTCTCTCAAGTCGCGGAGAGCATCTTTCTCGATGGAGAGAGGTACGACGGGCGAGCTGACTTGAAAAGTATCCAAATATCGGGTTCGGGTTTAGGAGGGCTCTATTGTGGGAGCGCCTGTTTTAGCGGGTCGGACGGGCTAGTTGGCATCGACGCATCGAGTGTTCCTATTCGTGGACGCGTGGCCGTCGGGGGAATCGCCGCATATGGAGATGGGGAACCCTCGTTGCTTTTAGGATCGGATTCAGAGCTGGATTGGGACAGTGGGGCTGTCCTGGTGGCGAGTTCCACGCTAGAGCAGCCCAACGGACGTCCCGTCACGGTTAGCGGATTCAATTCGATTCTGTCGATTGCGTCAAGGGACTCCAACGGCGAAGTCCTCTCGGCCGAGAGGATTGTCGCGAGCTTTGCAGATGGGCAGAATGAA
>JANQSC010000013.1 GCA_028284235.1 Opitutaceae bacterium | reverse complement strand
CGGCGAAGTCCTCTCGGCCGAGAGGATTGTCGCGAGCTTTGCAGATGGGCAGAATGAAGCGGTGGAGCTTTCCGTGTCGATGGACTCTGATGAGAGCGACTGGGCACTATCGGCTCCGTTCGTGAGCGAACTGATGGGCGGTGTGGTTGGAGCAGTCCCGGCAATCGCTCCGATTGGAGATCGGCAAATCGAGGAATACGGCGTTGCGCTGTCAGCGAATTCCCCCTATGCGAGAATGCCATTGGGGCTGTCCGTGTCCAGCGGCCACGCCCGCATCGAAGGCGATCAGGTCTTGCTGACGGGCGTAGGGGAAGTGGCGATACGGGCCACTTTGCCGGAGACGCCTTTCTCCGTCGCGACGAGCGTTGAAGAGACTTTCACGGTTTCCGAAGTAGCCAACCCGGAAGGCGACGCAGATGGCGATGGGGTCGCCAATATTGTGGAAACCGCATTTGGAATGAACGTTCATATTCCGGATAGGGAGAAACTGCCTCGAATCGAGGCGAACGGTGATGGAGTTCTGTACCTTTTTTCGAAGAGCCGCACGGATCTCCAATACGTACTGGAGTCATCGAGCGACCTCATAACTTGGAATCCCGAAGGCGTACTGACTGAGGAAACGAATGTAAGTCCGTTAGATCTCTCTCGAGTCATGGCGCCCGAAAACGGCGCTTTGTTTGTGAGACTTCGAGTGGAGAGGCCGAACTGAACTTCTTGCTGCTCGGAGCCGATCCATAATGCAGCTACGCGGAGCCCTTAGTCTTTTACCGGCGCGTAGTAGCGGAAGTAGTCGTACTCTGCCTTGCTGGGGATTTGATCCCCCGGGTGATTCCAGTTGGCGGAGATGGCGGTGAGCCAGACGTTGACCTCGTCGTGCGCGTGTTCGTCCGCTGGATACGCGGCAACTTGAGTGATTTTTCCGTCGACGTAGAAGTTGATCGTTTCTGGCGTCCATTCGAAGGCGTAGATGTGCCATTCGCTGGCGTCGAAATCGGGGATGATCGTTCTGTCCGCGGGTGGTTTGGGGAGGCGACCCCATTCCGTGCCTTGTTCGTTCCAAACGATGACGTGCTGCACGAACTTGCCGAGGCCGTTGATCTCCGGTTCGTAGAGGTGTTCGGTCGGATTTTCGAAACAGTCGATCTCGGTGCGGCGAATGCCTGGATAGGTGGTGGCGACTTTGCCATCTTGAATCTCAGCCGCCATGGCCCAGAAGGAGTGGTGCCAACCGCGTTCCTCTCCGGTTCCGTTGCCCAGTCGTGCCCGCGCTTCGTACCAGCCGTAGTGAAAGCGGCGATTGGAGACTACGCCGGCGCCTGAGGCGGTCTTGCCGTCAATGGGCGTATCCAGAACGCGGAGATTGAGCCGCAGCGCTCCGTCGGCGACGGACACGTTTTCTCTACGCTGAATGCTTTGGTGCTTATTGTCTTCGCGGTAGGCCCAGAGGTCGGTGTCGAGTGTGTTTCCAGTAAACTCGTCCTGCCATTCGAGCACGTACGTTTGGTTCGATGTGGACGCGTCGGTGGCCGCCTCGCCCCACCAGCTGACACCCTTGAGCCCGGTGTCGCCGGTTTCTTCGATCCAGTTGTCGAGGTGGCCGATCAGGGTCGCTTTGATGCCGGCGTGCGTTGGATCCGCGGCGAGGTTGTTGATCTCGTGGGGATCGTTTTCCAGGTCGTAGAGTTCTTCCAGGGGTTTTGGCTTTTGGATCACCATCAGTTGGGCGTCGGTCAGCTTGCCTTCGATGCCGAGGCGTTTCATCGGGGCCAGCATGGGACGATGTTCCACGGTGTATTTGCTTTCCACATACCCGTGTTCCGGCATGTAGTTGCGAATGTACTTCCACCGGCCATCGCAAACGGAGCGAATGTGGTCCTGCACTTCGCCCGCCATATCCCGTCCGGCGAAAATGAGGTCTCTGGTGGAAGGGTTGTCTCCGCCGAGACTGCGGCCGTCGATGGGCTGAAGAGGGTCGGTTCCCGCGACATCCAGCACGGTCGCCGTGACGTCGAGCATGCTGACCATGTCCTTCACGACTTCACCCGCGCGCTCCCCGTTCGGCCATTTTATGATCAGAGGTACTTTCAGTCCCGGCTCGTAGGGCCAGTTCTTGGCCCGAAGGTGGCAGCGTCCGTTGTCGCCGCAGAAAATGATCATGGCATCGTCGTAGCGACCTTCCGCTTTGAGACGGGCGATGATGTCCCCGACCTGTCCGTCCATATGCTGGATTTGGTCCAGATAAACGGCCCAATCTTCTCTCACTTCCGGAATATCCGGAAAGTAGGGGGGCAGTTCAACCGCATCGAGATCAACCGGATTGGGCGAGTTTTCTCTGATTGCTCGCCAGTCATTGCCCGCGGCGTCCAGGCGATGCGTTCCATAAAGAGTGAGTTGGGTGAACGTGGGCTGTCCCTCGCCGGCCTCGCTCCAGTCCGCGCCGTCGAACAACGTGCCGGTGGGGGTGAAATTCAAGTCGGTCTTGTCCGAGTAGCCCGCGCCCAGGGCGTTGAAGTAGCCGACCTGTCTCAAGGCCTCGGGGAATGTAGGGACGGTTGCGCTGCCAATTCGGCGGTGGTCATGGGCGTCGATCCGTGTCTGGTAGAGGCCTGACATCATGCCGCTGCGGGAGGTCGAACAAGCGGGTCCGCTGCAGTAAGCCCGCTCGTAGCGTGTGCCTTCGGCGGCGAGTTGATCAATATGCGGCGTACTGACTCCCGGCTCGCCGTAGCAGGAAAGCTCGTTGCTGATATCCTCGGCCAGGATCCATATGATGTCGGGCGGACGTTCGCTCGTTTCATTCTCGGCCCTTGGGCCGCTGCAGGAAGCGAGAACCCATGCCAATGAAGCAACGAGCGTGGCAAGAAGGCGCCTGGATGGATTGCTGAACATAGTTCGGTTCTTGGGGAGAACCGGGGAGGATACACGATTGTCTGGGATTATGAAGCGTGGGATTAGTTGATCGTTGACCAACTTTACCTTTGAACATCCGATCGTATCATTGGATGATCATTCTATGACCGCGAACGAAGGATGCCGCGTCAGCGCTGTTGAGCGCCATGCGTAGCTGAATCGCGGAATGGCGCTGCGCGCTGAGTCTTGTTGTTCTTAATGCTTGAAATGATCATACCCCTGTTCCGGAAAGCCCTTACGGCGATCGTTGCTGTCGTCGTCTTCTTTCAAACCGCTCTCTTTGCCCAACGCGCGGCGCCTTCGTCGGAAATCCCAAATTTGGCCGATCCCGAGACGCATCCCTACGCCGATCCGGCGCAGGGTCGCGAGCGCTTTCGTTACGCGGGGGTTCCGGTGAACGAGTTCCGGCTGTACGATTTCTATGCGCGGCAAGCGGACTACTACGCAAGCCAGCCAGAGTTGCCGGAAATCCTGCCCGCCTTTCCAGGCATGGAAGCGGGACGTTTCGGGCATTGGGGGAAGTATTCGCAGTTTGACTACTTCGATGAAAGCTGGAGTCGGATGGACAACGGTAATTTGGTCGGAAGCGTTATCCGAATCAACCGCGAGCCGATCACCAAAGCGATCAACCTCAGGCTCTCATCCGATGGCGACTTGTCCACTACGTTCGATCCTTTAGCGCTGAACTACCGCATGGTGTGGACCGGCGGCTTTCTCAAATACGGCTCCATTCGCTGGGGGATGATGAGCAACGTTCAATCCGCAAGCCCGCCGCAATTTACTTCCGGCGACGGGAATGCCTGGGGAAAGTCTGCGGAAACCGAGTATCTTGGATACTACCGGTTCAACGACGAGGTCGTTTTCAGCTACACCGTCGACAATCAACCCGTTCTCGATCAACCGGGTTCGCTGTCTGCGGGTAATGTAAGTGTATTCACGCGTACGCTACAGTTTCCCGAAGGGATAAGCGATGGCTCACTCGCGCTTTTCAACTTGCCTCCCGCCGCTAAACGCATTTCAGCCGAAACGACTCCCACCACCCATACGACCCTATACGAAATCGAGAACGAGAGAATCGGCTTTGTTATTAAGTCCTCGTCCGTGGCTTTCAGCGACACGGCTGATACGGGATTAAGCGCTGCATTCAACGGGGATATGGGCGCCACGGCGCGAATCTACATTTGGAAGGCGTCCACTGACTTGGATTCCCAGGTCCGAGACGCAATCGAAGCGGACGCGATCTCCAGCCCTTTAGAATACACGAGCGGCGGCCCCGCGCACCGGCCCAATGAATATACGCAGGCGGGCACGCTTGGAACCGGTGAGGGTCCTTATGTCGTGGATACGCTTCCTGCGCCATTGGAGAATGAGTGGGACTCTCCTATGTTTCTTTCGGGTGTAGCTTTCTTCGAAAACGGAGACGCGGCGGTGGCGACATTTTTCGGCGATATTTGGATCGTTTCCGGAATCGACGACACGCTCGAATCCGTAACCTGGAAACGATTTGCCCAGGGGCTGAACCAACCGCTTGGTTTGGAAGTCGTCGACGGCATTGTTTACGCGATTTGCCGCGATCAAATCACCAAGCTACACGATCTCAACGGTGACGGTGAAGCCGACTACTTCGAGAATTTCTGCAATCGCTTCCCTTCGTCTGCAGGGGGGCACGACTACAACACCGGGCTTCAGCGGGACAGTGAGGGAAATTTCTATTTCGCGACGAAGCACGCGGGAGTATTCCGCGTATCCGCAGATGGGAAGGAGGTCGAAACGGTGGCCACGGGCTTTCGCAATCCCAACGGAATCGGGGTCGATCCGGATGGTACTGTGTACACGACTCCTCAGGAGGGCCAATGGAATCCGGCCTCCATGATTATACAAGTGCACAAAGGGGAATTTTATGGTCACAATAAGCATGTCGTGAATCGAGACATTGACCGTCCGCTTTGCTTCGTCCCGAGAGGAATAGACAATTCGACGGGCGGTCAGCTCGTCGTCACGAGCGACCATTGGGGTCCTTTGAAAGATCATCTGCTCAGCTTTTCATTTGGCGACTGCACACAGTATTTGGTTCTCAAGGACGACAGCGACGGTCGGCCGCAAGGAGCGGTCGTCCCGCTCCACGGCGAGTTTCTCTCCGGCATCCATCGCGGACGCTTTCATCCTAAGGACCAGCAATTGTACGTCGTCGGCTCTCAAGGGTGGGGGAACTACTCCCAAGTCGCGGGAAGCTTCGAACGCGTCCGCTATACCGGCAAACCCTTGCGATACCCGATTGGCTACAAAGTATACAAAAATGGGATACGAATCGATTTCGACGTCCCACTTTCGCGTTCCAACACTCAGTCGATCAACGAGCATTTCTTCGCTCAAGCCTGGAACTATCAATACTCGAAGGGCTATGGGTCTCCGGAATTCTCAGTCAAGCACCCGGGAGTGATGGGGCACGACCCGCTTCCGGTGTCGTCGGCGCATCTCCTTAACGATGGCCATTCGATTTTCGTAGAGATCCCTGAGCTCGCCCCTGCCATGCAAGCCCACCTTAGAATGCGCCTCGAATTCGCGGATGGAGAACGCTTCGATACGGAGCTTTTCCCTACGATCTATCGACAGGCGCCTCCGTTCCTTGGGATTGAAGATCCCGCGCCAATCGTTGCCGACAAGCCCAGCGAATTGGAGATGCCGCTGCTGGATGTGGAGGATATAGCGCCCGTCGACCCGGGCGACGACACTCCAGGCAGATCGATCGTCCTGTCCGCCGTAACCGGGCTCGCCTATGACAAAACGCGAATCAGCGCCAGCCCGGGCGAACGCCTCTCGTTAACGTTGAAGAACGAGGATGTCATGCCGCACAACTGGGTTCTGGTCCGCTGGGAAGGCTACACGAAAGTGGGTCGTCTCGCTGACCTGATGATCAGCGATCCCCTCGCCATCCAGAAACAGTACATTCCGGAGAGCAACCAGATCGTCGCCCACACAATCGTCGTCAACCCCGGCGAGTCGCACACCGTGCATTTCAACGCGCCCACGTCGGCTGGCAAATACCCCTTCCTTTGCACCTACCCGGGCCACTGGCAAGTCATGCGCGGCGTCTTGCTCGTGCATTGAGGCTGGAGTGCCGAAGTATCCTCTACATTTGCGCTAGTTCCGCGGTGGGCATGCTGCGTTAGAAATTAGTGGAGCGAACATAGATTGAAGAATTGTAAATCGGATCGAGTTCACTAGATTCTAAAGGGTAGCGACCCATATTAAAATGGAGCAAGGCGCGCGATGAGTATAGAATATACTGATACACAACTGGATAAACTGATTCGACCGTATGGTCGGCTTCCGGCGGAGATGGAGCGTTCACTCGATGAAAACGGCTATGTCGTCCTGCCGGAAATGGCCGATCCCGAAACGCTGGAGCGGCTGCGAACGAAGTTCGATGAAATCGTCGAGCTCGAAGGATCCCAATCGGCGCGGGAACACCATCAAGAAGAAGGAACTCATCGAATTGCCAATCTCGTTAATAAAGGACGGATATTTGAATCCGCCTGGTGTCATCCTTTGATTCTCGCCTGTTGCTACCACATGTTTGGCAGGCCTTTCAAGTTAAGCTCCTGCAATGGCCGCGAAGCTTTGCCGGGTGGAGGACATCAGCCCTTGCACAGCGACTGGAAGTTCGAGCGCGGGCCGATCGACAGCGCCCACTCGTGCAATGCGCTGTGGGCTGTGGATGACTTGACGATCGATAACGGCGCTCCTCGATTGGTGCCAGGTAGCAACCGGCAAATGGATCGCCCGGAGCAGGTTCTCGACGATCCCGAGGCGACCCACCCAAATGAGATCGTTGCGGCCGTGCCAGCGGGCTCGGTGGTGATGATAAACGCCCACACTTGGCATGGTGGAACGACTAATCGATCGGGAGCTCGACGGCGTGTATTGCATGCCTACTACACTGCGAGGGAGCACGATCAGCAGCAGGATCAACGCCGCTGGGCCACCGATGAGACGCGAGCTTGGCTCAGTGAAGAGCAGCGCTGGCTTCTCGATATAGATTGAGAACTGCAAACGCAGCCGGGCGGAGTGACCGATCGTCGTGTATCCTTGCAGGATCTCTATCCGACGCTGGTTGCCCAAGTCGTTAGAGGCTTCGTAAAGCGACTGCCTCCGATCGGCGAGATGGCGCCCCAGATTGTGAGGGGTCGATAGGAGCTTGGATCACGTTTCCATCTACGCTTTAGGGATTGCGTTCAACTTGTTTAAATGGAGAGACGGGGTGTGACGGCTTTTTGCGCTATTTCCGCGGTGGCATGCTGGGACGTGGATCAGCAGGCAGCGCTTTCGAAAGTCGCTGGATGATCGCCGCGCTTCCGGGGTTGTTGGCGATGTTGTTGAATTCGCGTGGATCGTTGAAGTGATCGAACAGAGCCTCTTCATCGCTTGATTTGAGATAGCGATAGCGGCCATCGCGTACGGCGTGAAAATTCTCGTTCGAGGAGGTCAGGATGGCTCGATGGAGATCCGTGTCCGCCTCGATAATCGGGAGAAGGTTTCGTCCTTCGTTGTATTCATTTTCTGGAAGACCTGCGAGAGCGAGTAGCGTGGGGTAGACATCCAGCAAGCTGACTGCGGTATCGACTTTTTTAGATTTCCCGTCTGGCTTGTATATAAGCAAAGGGACTCGTGTGGACTCTTCCCAGAGTGTGAATTTTGAGAAGTGCTCCTTCTCGCCTAAATGCCAGCCGTGATCCGTCCAGACGACCACGATTGTATTGGATGCGGCTGGCGAATCCTCCAGGCCGTTCAAAAGCCTGCCCAGCTCGTAGTCCGCGTAGCTGACACACGCCGCGTAGCCGCGACTGGGCCCCGGGTTTCCGGTGTACTCCTTAAACCGTGATCGACGGGGCAGAGATTCGGGAATGTTCTTCCGCCATCCTTCCGGATTTGTGGGAGGCTTGATTTCAACCGATTCGTACTGGTCGTAGAACGCGTCCGGGACAAACCAGGGCATATGCGGGCGGTAGATTCCGACTGCTAGAAAGAGGGGTGCGTCGCGAGGAGTCTGGAGCTGTTCGATCGCCCAATTCACCACTTTGTGGTCTCCCATCTCCTCGACCGGTTTGCCCGTGCCGCCCCAATCGAATTTCCCTTCTCCCCGTCCCGGCATTTCGTCCGGCATGCTCTGCACAGGCAATTGGGCATCGAAGGACGGAAAGAAACGGTCCCAGCCTCGCGGCGAAAAAAGTCCTTTTCGATCGGCGGCGCCTTCTTGATTCGCGTGATAGATCTTCCCGCCGCCTAGGGTCGCGTAGCCGTGCGTTTTAAAGTACTCGGGGAGCAGTGGGATGTTCTCGAACTGGTCATTTACGAGCCAGTTGTGACTATTGCCGTAAACACCGGTCGACGCTGGGTGGAGGCCGGACATGATCGAGGCGCGAGAGGGATTGCAGGAAGGGGCGTTGCAATGCGCGTTGTTGAACAATATCCCCCGGGCGGCGAGCGAATCAAAATTGGGCGTATCCACTTCAAACGGTTCCCCCTCCAGTTGAGAGGGCCCCCAATCGTTGAAGTCGTCGATGGATACAAACAGAATGTTTGGTTTCGACGCGCTCGCCACAGGTGGCCGGCTCGAAGGTTCGTCTGGAAGCGCTTGCGCGACTAAAGTAACTGGGAGTAAGCAAACAATCGAAAGCGTCTTCTGAATCTGTATTCTCATGGGGCGTTTCAGGTCCGATCGCTATCGGTTGGAGTTGATTTCAGGATCGAGAGCCCCAACCTGAGCGCGCCAGTCGTGTAGTTGCGAAAGAAGCTGGGCGGTAAGATCGGGTCGAGCGCTCGCGAGGTCTTTCGTTTCACCAATGTCTTTCTTGAGGTTGTAGAGTTCGACGGCGCCGTCTTCATAGTACTCCAACAACTTCCAGTGCCCTTTGCGCATAGCGGTGACCGGTGTGGTTGTACCGTAGTAGTGGGGGTAGTGGAAATAAAGCGCGTCGCGATCCAAGGTTCGCGTCCGTGTCGGGTCCATTAAAATCGAAACAAGCGAAACACCGTCCATCGCTTCTCCGGATGCGGTTTCGAGTCCGGCCGATTCCAGCAGAGTAGGAAACAGGTCGGTGGAGATTACTGGAACCTCGCTTTCCTTTCCGTTCGCGAGCCCGGGTCCGCGAACAATCAAAGGCACGCGTACGCCTCCTTCGTAACTGGAGCCTTTTCCACTGCGAAGCGGCGCGTTGTTGGCGATTTGCAAGTCCGGGTGGAGCCGGTCGTTTTTGATGGTTGCTCCGTTGTCAGAGGTGAACACAACGAGCGTGTCGTCCGCAATTCCCAGTTCGTCGATCTTCGAGAGGACGCGACCTACATTCTCGTCCAGACTGTGAACCATGGCCGCGTAATGCGGATTGCGTTGTGCGTGGTTGTCGGAGATTTTACCTTTGTAATGCTCCACGAGGCCTGGCTTGCCCTCGATGGGCGTGTGGACGGTGTGATACCATAGGTTGATAAAGAAAGGCTGCTTCGTCGCCGCTCGCGTTTCCATCGCCTCGATCGCTTTTTCCGTCAGCGCGTCCGTCAAGTAGTCGCCTTCCGAGCCGGGCTCAAGGTCCGGAACGTAGCGCCATTCTCGGAAATAGCTATCACCATTATATGGATACCAAAATGTATCTGGCGCGCCCCAAAGTGTGCCGCCAATATTGCGATGAAACCCATGCGCCTGAGGATAGCCCTCGGCGGACCCGACATGCCACTTGCCAATATGGAGATTGTAGTAGCCGGCTTCCTTGAGCAGCTCAGCAAGAGTCGTTTCGTTCGTGGGGAGCGAATCCAAGCAAACAGGCTCGAGTAGTTTCTTGTTTCCGCGATTCAAGGCCGCTTCGCGCCAAATCGTCATTTTCAAGCGGGCAGGATGCTTGCCGGTAAGGATGGAAACTCGAGTCGGCGTGCAAACGGGGCTAGCGGAGTAGGCCTGAGTAAACTTCACGCCTTGTTTCGCAAGTTGGTCGAGGTGGGGCGTTTCGTGTAGATCGCTGCCGTAGCAGGCGAGATCCGACCAGCCGAGATCGTCCGCGAGAATCAACACGATATTTCGTCGTTGCTCGTCTGCGTCCGCGCGCCCGAACGTGGACACGATGGCGAGACAAGCCAGCGAGAGAATTAAAGGGAATCCAGAGGTCATTATGCGGTCCGCATGGGGTTGCCCTGACTTTACTAGCGGTTTTGTCTGAAAAGCCAAGACAGGGCGTCTGGTTTTCTTTCTCAAAGTACTCATAATGTAGCGCGCTTGCCGCGCTCTCGCTGAGGAGGTCTGAGTGGTACTGACGCTGGCCGAGGAAGTCTCGTGTTGCGAGATCGCGGGAATGGCTCGCCGGAGGATGCAGATAGATGTAGCGATATGCGGCGATTCCAGCAAATAGTATCCCAATTACGAATTGATCGTGCGATACGATATCCAGGGCCATGGGAGTTTTCGGAATACCGGAATTGCTCAATCGAATTTTGAACAAACGATCGGGTATCAAGTCATACGAAACAGCAACGTTTTGCTGCGTTGCTATTCCCGTTTTCTTGTAATTGGCGCGTTGCGCCATCGTTTTCTTCACGTGGGTACTTGGTTGGTTTTGAAAGGCAAGACAGTCGCGCTGGCGGCTGCGGTCTCACTGTGTTCAATCGGATTCGTAATTTACCTTGCATCGGGCGTGTGGAGGAATGCTCCAAGCGAGGATGTGGAATCGAATGACCGGGCCGAACGCGCCGATTATCGCAGCGTCTTTGATAAGCCAGACGATGCTGTGGAGCTCAGCGCGCTCGAGTGCCTTGAGATAATGAAACAAGCGTACGAACTGCGCGATACCTTTCGAGTTCACTATCATGGATTGTACGCCGTTGAACATTTGAAAGGGGAGGAGCTGCCATTGCTAATCGAGCTAATGGAAGACGAGGATGGCGACGAGTGGAGTACTTTGCGCTTGGTCGCGTTGATTCGAGGAAGCGTCGTCGATCCAGAAGGCTTGATGCAGTTGATGAATTCACTGGAGGAGGGCGACAAGGTTATGGGAGTTATCCAAAACCTGTTTCGCTATTGGGCTAAGGCGGACCCTGAAGGCGTGATTCGATTTTCGTTAGAATCCAATGATCGGATACGCCGTTTTGTGTATAGTGGATTGCAAATGTCGGGGAGCGCTGAGGTCGCTGCGTTTCTCCAGCAAAACATGGACTTCTTCCAGCAGAATGGCTCGGCAGCGTTGGATGCTTCGAGCCTAGCGGAGTTGGAGTCGGCGATAGCGACTGAACTTTGGAGGGAGGATTTGGAGCAGTTTGCGCAATTGTTGGTTCGAGGTTACAATCGAAATCCTAGCCAGGCGATGGAGATTGCGCTTGGAATCAGCGACCTAGGCGTTCGAAAGCAGTTGGTGGAGCAAGTTCTCTCCTGGAGTTCTTGGCCGTCACCGGTCGAAGGCATGCAATGGCTCGCTCGGCTAGACGACGATCTCTTGAGCGCGCAGCAGCATCGAAACATCTTAGTGGGTTTCGCCAGTCGATCGAATGCGGCTAATCTCAAGGGAACGATTCAGTGGATGCGGAAGAATTTGAGCCGAGGGGATTACGTGATTGCGGTCCAGCAAATGCACCCCCGCGACGCTGCGATGGCGAAAGCCTTTCTCGACCCCAACGTGCTGCGAGCCATTCCCAACTCTAGTTTCAAGAAACGAACGATCTCCAACAGCGTTTCGCGTTGGGCGCAGGAAGAACCGGAGGCCGCTACCCAATGGGCAGAGCGAAATTTGGAGGGAGCGGATTTCCAGGCCTTTCAATCGAATCGTATTCACTCTGTCATGAATACGGAAGGGTTTCATGCCGCGTTGGAAATGGTGGATAGTCTCGAATCGGAGTACAGCAAGACGCAGGTTCTCAATTCGATTGCCCATTCGTGGATGAATCGAAATCCGACTGAGATGCTAGACTGGGTTTTCGGGCTCGAAGATGTGGAGCAGTCTTATTCTCTTTTGAAGCAAGTCAGCTCGACTTGGACAGAAGTAGACTTGGACGGGGCTAGGGCGTTTGCGGAAAATCTTCCTCAGGGCGAGTTGAAGAGCGAGTACATGCAGCGTATCTTCCATCACTTGAATCAGTACGATCCCGTATCTGCGATGGAAGTTGCGGCTCGTATGGAGGATGACGGAACGCGATCGAGAGCCATAAGTCAGTCGCTGAATCAAATCGCTTCTGAAAATCCCCAATTAGCGATGGAGTTCGCGATGGAGATCTCAAGTTCGGAGAACGAGGCCAGAGTGTTTTCTTCGACGATCACGAACCAGTGGGCGCGTTATGCTCCGGAGGAATCTCTATATTATTTCAATGCTGTAGAGGATGCGACGATTCGATCGAGTGGGGTGGCGCAGAGTATTGGTTTTTTAATGCAAGAAGACTTGCCCGGCGCAATCGAGTTCGTTGCGGAAAACGACTTCGGGAATCGAGATCAAGTTATTTTGCAACTCGCTAACGGAGTTAGGAATTCCGGTTCGAACGAACGCGTGGAAGAAGTACGTTTGCTGATCGATACGATGTCCGACGAGCATATGGCGAAGCGGGTGAACGAGGCCTTAGATGCGGAGATGAGGTCTCGTCTCTTTTCGGTTGGAAGGGCAGGGGGTTGATGACTCGTCGGCCATTTCAGGCAGTCTTGGGGCGGACGTTTGCATTGATGGCGTTGATTGGGTTGGCGATCGATTCTAGAAGCGAATCGGACGCTCCTTCCACGCGGGTCGAAGCGTTGATGGAAGCGCTGGCCGAACAGTCCGCCTTTACCCCAATAAAATGTATTCAGTATCTGGATTCTGTTTCAGAAAATCGATCGGTGTTCGCTCAGCAATTGCCTTGGTACGACGCCATTGCCCGATTGGATTTCGCCGATTTGGAGCCGTTCGAAGCGCTTCTCTGGGAAAAGCGGAGAAGCGCTTACTGGAGCGAGGTCGATCCGATTCTGTACTATCGCTGGTGCGTCGAGGACCCGAGTGGCTTTTTGGCATTCGCGGCGAAGCCGGAAAGCAGGCAACGCGTCGAATCGCGACTTTCCTTCATCACTCGTTTTACAACTTGGCACTCTCCGAGAAGCAGCTTCGAACTGATGCGAGCCTTGGGGGAATTGGGCTATCCCGTGTCTCAACCCATGCGGCAAATCGGCTTTTTTGCGGCGCGGTTTGGAGATTCTGAGATCGCGAAGTTGTCGAATGAATACGCGCGATCGGCAGATGTGCCTGATCTCTTTTCGGTGGACGATTTGCGGGATGCCATTGAGGGGCGCCTCTGGGAAAGCGATAGCAACCGATGGAATCAGTTACTGCAGATGGCGGGCTCCGATCCGGAAAAAGTGGTCCGTTCGTTCTACGAGAATACGATGGGGACTTCGGGTCAGGTTCGGGGTCTCCTCCAAACGGCAATTTCGGGATGGGTTGGGAAGGACCCATTCGAGGCGTTGGATTTTCTCTGGCAGTCCGGGGCTGATAAGAGTCGCTTTGATAAACGCTATATCCAGGAGGCGATGCGATCGACTATGTTGAAGGACTTTTCATGGACCATGGAATGGATGCAGGCGAATATGAGTCCGCACGTGGCGAATCGTTCTCTGGTTGAATTAGCGGGCAGCGGAAACGTTGGAATCGAACTGATGCCCTATCTGCAAGCGATGCCCGAAAGTCAGCAGAAACGAAACGCAGTCGTAGCCTTGTGGACGAATTGGGCGCGGAGAGACTTCGATACTGCGCTCGAGTGGGGTCGATCCCATTTAAGCGAGCGCCAGTATTTGGAGTCTCGGATCGCTCTGATTGGCCATGACGCGGGTCGGCGATTGGAGCAAGACGTGGCCTTCGTAGAGTCCATAAGCAGCTGGCAGCAGAAGACAAATGCAACCAGCCGACTGGTCCAAGTTTGGTCGTCTCACGACTTCGATGGCGCTTTGGACTGGGTTTTAGGGCAGAGCGATAGCGCGGCGAAGGAATCGGCATTGATGCATTTGAGTTATCAATGGGCGCAACAAGACCTTGAAACGCTTCGCTCCTTCAGAGAAACCTTGGACGATGGAAATCTCAAGTCCACGTTGACCCTGGCAATTGCAAACGGAATGCAGCAGGGCGAATCGTGGGAAGAAACGATGAGCTATGCAGAAGAGCTGGAAAACCCGATGGAGCGGGATCGTCTGCGTAGCCAGCTGATCAACGATCTTTCTAATAGGGATCCCTATCGAGCGTTGGAAACGATCGATTCGTATTCCAATTGGACGGAAAATACGCAGGAACGTCTGCGGCAAAATGCGTTAAATCGACTGGCAAACTTCGATATCGATGCGGCGGCTCAATACGTTTCAAAGATGAGCGAAAATCAGGAACTCACTCTAAGCGCCTTGTCGGTCGGGAATCAGTTTCTCGAATTCGATCTAAAGGGCGCTATCGATTGGATGAGTACGCTGCCGCCTTCGGATATGCGCGATCAAATGATTGGCCATGCAAGTACCATCGAACGACATGTCCAGAACGATCCCGAGACCATTTTGGAGAGCATCGACCTCATCAAAAATCCGAGTTTGAAGCGGAACGCGTTGCAGAATTTGGAAACGTTTTTAGGCGGCAATTGAAGGCAGGCGAGCGTCTCGGTTTTTGTTGGTAGGGCCGTCTGTTTGAAACGCCAAGACATGGCGTCTGGTATTCTTGCTCGGAGACTGCCAAACGAATCGGAATCAATTCGTTTTAGGTCTTCTCGAATTGAGATTCCCAGTCGCTCAAGTACTGCATGCCGGTCATGCGGAGTGTCAGCTCGTCTTTTTCGTTGATGGCTTCGATCGACGACTCGATCGCTTCCAGGTTGTGTCGCGTGTCCAAGGCTTTCCCGGACAAGGCGTCGAAGCGACCGGTCGCGATCTCGGAGAGCAGTTCGGCTGCCGCTGTCGGCGGAACGTTTCTGCCTTCGGCGAAGAGCGTCTGGAGGTTTGGCAACCATTGCCGTCCCTCTTCGGACTCCAATTGGAGTTCCGTCATGCTTGTCTTGACGAGACCCGGAAAGAGAGCGAGGGCGACCACTCCTGTGTCTTTCAACTCGACTGCGATCGACTCGGTTATTCGCATGAGGGCGCTTTTGCTCGATCCGTAGGCGGACCCATGAGGGAAGGGGATGCCAGTTCCGCCGCCAACCAGATTAACTATGCGTCCCGATCCACGTTCGCGCATGCGTGAACCCAGAACTTTGATACAATTGAACGCGCCTCGAATGTTGGTCGTAACGTCCTGCCACCAATTGTCGGCGTCCACTTCCCAGAACGGACCGATACAATTGAACATGGCCGCGTTGTTTACGAGCAGGTTGACCGGCCCGAGTTCGCTTTCCGCGCGTTTGGCGACTTCAGCGACGGCGTCGTAGTCGTTTACGTCAAGCGGTTCGGCGATCGCGGCGCCGCCCGATGCGCGGATTTCCTCGCGAACGGTTTTGATTTCTGAGGACGTTCTCGAAACCAGCGCGACCTTGGCCCCCTCCGATGCCAGCTTCAAGGCCATGGAGCGACCGATGCCTCGGCCCGCTCCGGTGATAAAGGCGACGGTGTTTTCCAATTTCATATAGGTTCGTTGGTTTACAGTTCACGGGTTCGACGTTTAGCTTTTTTAAAGCCCGTATCGTCGACGGATTGCAAACTTTGAAGCGCAACCTATAGCCGAGAGGCAAATACAACACGCAATCGTCGCGAAATTCGAATCATATTCGTTCGCACTGAGATCTTGAATGTGGATTTTGGCTAAGTTTATGTGCATTGCGGCCAGTCGGTCATTGCCCGCTTGACTGCGACATCTTACGGGCCTGTTTGCGATACTTGGCTGGGGATATTTGCTTGGACTTCTTGAAGGCTCGAGAAAGGGCGGCGGCGTCCGTGTACCCGACGTCCTCCGCGATTTGTTCGATTCCCACGTCGGAGTAGGCGAGGAGTTCGGAAGCGTGTCTCATGCGGAGCGACCGGAGTCGCTGCATCGGGCTTTGAGAGTAGGTCTGGACGCAGAGTCGTCTCAAGTGCTCGCCACTCATGTTGGCGATCTTCGCCATTTGCTCTCCGGACCAAGGATGGCTGAGATCCTCTTTCACTTTCAACCACAGTTTGCGAAGCCGAGGATCCAGCTCGTCGCCCGCGAGCGCTCGCCGCACGTAGGTGTTCGCGAGTTGGGCCCACGTTTGCATGGTGTGCTCGTCTTGCTGGTGGACGGACTCGTTGTACAGGCCGAGCAGGGGGAAGGAGAGTAGATCCGGGTCTACCTGGATCGTGTACGGCTGGTCTTTTTGAATGAACGGGGCGATGTTCTTCGGGCCGAATTCCGGGTAGATGATCCAGGAGAATTCCCACTCGTTGTGGGTAGCGGCGAAGTAAGCATGGCGTTGGTTGATCGGCGTGATGTAGGCGGTGCCCGGAAAGAGCGGTACCCAGCGGTCGTTTTCCAATGCGTGGGCCATGCCCGATCGGGATACCAGGATTTGGGTGAACGACGGGGCGAGCCGAGAGAACATGTTCCCTTTCCGGGCGACGGTATGACCTCCCATAGCGATTCCGTGATCGTCTAGGAGAAAGGGGAAATCGAGATGCGACGTGTGTTTTGGCGTGCTATCGTGGCCAACGAAATGAATCTCGGTAAGCTCGCCGACATTGGGAAAGCCAGATGAAGAATGCAGCATGACTAGACAGGTTCGGGGTGGAGTCTGTGGACGGTATATAGAGAAGGCGATTAGAGATATCAAATCATAAATGTGTGTTTTGAACAATTTCCGGTGCAGCTCGGAAATGGACAGAGACCCTTTGGTTCGATACTATTCGGTCCCGTTGGCGCCTTGGATTGGGTGGATACATAACTGGTCCGCGCGTCTTTGGCGCCATTGATATAACCCACTAATACCCGTCTTCCTGCATGTCTCCATTCGCTAGCGAGTGGCGCGCGCAGGTTGGACGAACTCGAACCCCAATCCAAAATACACACTACTAATGAACAGACTGCTGACCTATCCATCGCTTGCTGCTAGCGTTTGGCTAGCCTCTATTCCGCTGGTCTTCGCTCAAGACAGTGAAGAAGACGGCGACGAAATATTCGAACTCAGCCCATTCACCGTCGACGCCAGCCAGGACACTGGCTATCGGGCGACGACGACGCTTGCTGGCACACGACTGAATACCAAGCTCCGCGATGTCGGAGCGGCTATCTCGGTAATGACCTCGGAGTTTTTCGAGGATACGGGAGCGACCGATTCGGAAACGCTTTTGTCCTACGGTCTCAATACGGAAACCTCTGGCGCCCAAGGGAACTTCGTGGGTGGCAACGACGCGATAGCCGGCGGCCAGCGCGTGGATCTCGCGGATACGCGCACGAATCCGCAGCAGGGGCAACGGGTTCGCGGGCTGGCGACGGCCCAGCTGACGCGTAACTATTTCGAGACCGACATCGGATTCGACAGCTACAACACGGATCGTGTCACCATCAACCGCGGCCCGAATTCGCTGCTTTTCGGAATCGGCAGCGCCGGGGGCGTGATCAACAACTCCACTATGCGGGCCTCGCTTGGCAGCGACTTCGGCGAGATCAGCGTCCGTATTGGCGATCGATACAGCCATCGCGAGACCTTCAACTACAACAAGGTTCTAGTGGAGGACCGCTTGGCGGTTCGGGTTGCTGGACTGTACGACCATTTAGAATACAAGCAACGCCCGACCTACAGCGAGAAGAAGCGCGTTTACGCGACCCTGGAATCCGTCTTGTTCGAAAACGAAAACAGCGATGTCTTTGACAAGACGACTCTGAGAGCCAACTTCGAGTCCGGTGACATCGAAAGCAATCCGCCGCAGGTGACGCCTCCAGGCGACGGCGTATCGACTTGGTTTTCCCTCCCGGCTCCGGGACCGCTCGAAGCCATAACCGGCACGACCTTCCCCGCTTTTTTCAGCGATGGGAGCTTCCAGCCGAAGTACACGATCGACCAAAGGCGTCCCGGCCTCACCCGGTCGGGTATCAATGGAGTGGCGGCCCTTCCGAATTTCATTCAAATCTCGCTTCTGTACGAGGAACCGAGTTTCGGTACCGGGCTGACGGGTACGGACTTGGACGCGAGCGTCATGCGGGCGGTGCGTGGATTTGGGGGCAGGGCTCCCAACAAAACGTGGGACTATTTCGTCAATAGTTCCCTGGCCCACGAAGGCTACATGCCGAACTTCGTTACGCCTTCGCTTCCACTGAATGTTTTCGACAACGAGAATTTGTCACTTGCGGGTACCACGAATTTGGTGACGCAGGATTTCGACGCGACCAACTTCACATTGGAGCAGACCTTCTTGGACGGGAGAGCGGGTATCGAAATCAACTATGATCGTCAGAACTACGCGACTTTCCGTCGACTGCCGTTCAATAGTGGCGGTTTCCAGGTCAGCTACAATGACGTGGTCGTGGATATCAACGAATATCGAAACGACGAAACGCCGAATCCGAACGTAGGGCGTTTGATGGCCTTCACTTCCGGCAACACGCAAGCGAGCATTCTTGGCTTCGAGTCGCAGGATGTGGATCGGGAGGCGAATCGAACCACGGCGTTCTACAACCTCGATTTCACCGAAAACGAAGGCGTCAATTGGCTCGGACGCCACGTATTCACGGGAGTGCTGAGCAGCCAGAGTCGCGACATTTCCAATTTCAAAGTCGGCGGCGCGTGGGTGTCCGAGGACATTGACGTAGGGGGCGATCCCTATCACTTCGCGAATCTCAACGGCGGTCGTCGCCAGGTCGTTTCGCAAATCTACCTCACGCCTCCTCTGCACAACAATCCGAACGTGCAGTCGATCGACGATGTCAGGATCGTCAACTACATCGATATCGATTTGCCGGGAGACGGCAGCGTTTACAACGCGAAAACCTACAATCGCCGAGAAGACACGTTCTTCACCGGCGAGATGACGACTCGCCACTACTTGAACAATTTCGACCGCAATCGCCGAGAGATCGATACGGAGATTTTCAGTGTTCAGAGTTTTCTGTTTAACGATCACGTTGTGGGTCTGCTCGGATTCCGTACGGACGAGCAGACGAACTGGAAGAACGAGCGCTTTGTCCGCAACGCCAATGGCGAAGGCAACCTCGCCGAATCGAACATTCTCGATCGTCTCCGTGATCCGGTTACAGGCGATATCCTGCCACCAGAAAATGGAGACACGACTACCTGGAGCATCGTCGCTCATACGCCGGACGCATGGCTGGAGAATCTGAACTTG
Source organism: Opitutaceae bacterium (assembly GCA_028284235.1). Lineage (GTDB taxonomy): Bacteria > Verrucomicrobiota > Verrucomicrobiia > Opitutales > Opitutaceae > Pelagisphaera. The sequence goes on along the minus strand of JANQSC010000013.1, from coordinate 265,536 downwards.
CCGGGCAAACCCCGTATCAGTTTCCACTACAATGAATCTGAGAACTTCAATCCCGTTGGAGTGCGCACCGACGTCGAAGGCTTTCAGATCGCGTCGCCCGCGGGTGATACGAAGGAGTATGGGTTCAGTTTGGAACTGCTCGAAAACGCCGTGTCGATGCGATTCAACTGGTTTGAAACCAATATTGCTAACGACACGGCCGACGTGGACGCGAAGTTCCACAATCGGATCGGCAACTGGTTGAGTCGTTGGAACGACGCCGAAAACGCCGGCATGACCATCGAGGAAGCCCTGGCGGTAACGCCGAATAACATGTTCGACGGGTGGTCGAGCTACGAGGACGCCTACTCGGATATCGTCGCCTTGCTGCCCGCCAATATTCAGTCGATCTACAACTACCGAATCGAGAATGGCGACAACGAGGACGACTTGGACCAGATCGCCAATCCCTCGGCCACGCGCAGCTTCAGCTCCGAAGGATTCGAAATCGATGTCATCGCGAACCTCACTCCCAACTGGCGCTTCATGTTCAACGCGGGGAAACAGGAGACGATTCAGAACAACATCGCTCCAAAAGTGGCCGCGTTGGCCGCCACTATAAACAGCAACATCCTGGCGTCGCCGTTCGCGAACGTTTGGGACGCCCCGATCCTGGCGGAGAGTTTCACGTTCACCACCCGTTGGCAGAACGAGAATTTCAACTCGATTCTGGGAACGCTCTCGCAAGAAGGCACGAAATCGCTCGAGCAGCGCAAGTGGCGTTGGAACGCGGTGACGAACTACACCTTTTCCGATGGCGCGCTCAAGGGGCTTGGCCTGGGAGCGGCGGCTCGCTGGCAGGACCAAGCGGCCACCGGCTATCCGCTAGTTCTCAATTCCGAGGGCATCCCTTTGCCGGACCTCGCCAATCCGTTCTGGGGCCCGAGCCAGTTGAATGGCGACCTTTGGGTCAGCTACGGCAAGTCGCTGTTCAACGACCAGGTGGATTGGAAGGTTCAGCTGAACATTCGCAACGCCTTTGGCGACGACGACATCATCCCCGTCGTCACCAATCCAAATGGCGAGCTGGCGATATTCAGAAATTCGCTCCCGACGGATGTCTTCCTTACCAATACCTTTAGGTTCTAGCTAGTTGGTATGCATAGTGACGTTTGGGCGCCCTTCCCAAAGAAGGGCGCTCTTCGCCACTTTAAGGGCCTTGCATTGCGAGGGGCGTAGGGATAGCTGTTTAAAAACGTGGATACAGTTCCTGTAAAAGAGAAGATAGTATACGGTCTTGGCGGAATCGCCATGAACTTCATGAACAACGCGGCGACGCGCCTCATGAATCTCGTATTCGTGGCGACCTTGCATGTCAGCCCCAGCTTGATGGGAACCGCCATGTTGATCTTCAGACTCTGGGACGCGATTTCCGACCCCTTGATGGGGCAGATCTCCGACAACGCGCTGACGCGTTGGGGCCGTCGCCGTCCGTTCATTATCGCAGGGGCGATCTCGGCGGGGCTCGTTTTTTCCGCGATGTGGTTTCTGCCGCTCGGGTTGACCGAGAACCAGTATTTCTGGTGGTGGTTGATCGCGGCCCTCATGCTCTTTACCAGTTCCACTGTATTCATCGTTCCATACTTGGCGCTCGGCAAAGAAATGAGCCCGAACTATCACGAGCGTACTTCGATATCCGCGTTCCGGGCTGCGGGTGAAAAGATCTCAGGCCCCATCAATCAAGGGATGCCTTGGCTTGCGGCCCAGCTCGGCGTTCTCCTCTTCGCGGAATCGGCGGTCGAGTTCGTGAACGCGAGTGGCCAGTCGGTGGATACCGCGACCTTGTGGGGAGCGCGCGTGCTCGGGATCCTAGTCGGGATCGGAATCTTGGCGAGCGGCGTCTTCGCCGGTTTCACCTGCAAAGAACGCTATTTCAGCATCGCCAAACGCGAAGGGAAGTCGACGTTGAAAATGATGTTTGTCGAGACCTTCAAGAATCGGCCATTCGTCTTCCTGTTGGCGACCCACATGCTGTTTTGGTTCGGCATTTCGCTGGTCGATTTTCTCGGTTTCTTCCTCAACGTGTACTATATCGCCGACGGCGACCGTCTGGTCGGATCGGGCTACCAGTTCGTTTATGGAATCGGCCAGCACGTAGTTGCCCTGTCGCTGATTCCGGTAGTCGCCCGGCTCTCGAAACGACTTGGGAAGAAGAAGACCGTGATGCTTGGGCTGTTCGTCGTTTCGTTCGCGAGTTTCTTGAAGTACTTTTGCTACACGCCTGACGCTTGGTATTTGCAACTCGTAGTGGCGGCATTCATGGGGCCGGGACAGTCTTGCCTAATCGTGGTGATGCAGTCGATGATGGCGGACGTGTGCGACTACGACGAGTTAAAGACAGGGAAGCGTCGCGAGGGCATCTATGGCGCTGCCTTGTCCTTCGGACAGAAGTTCGGAATGGGGATCGCCGCTTCGTTCAATCTGTATTTGCTGGCCCTAATCGGCTTCGACTCGACGCTCGGAGGCAACCAGACCGCCGATGCGATTTTTGGAATGCGTATCAGCTTTACAGTTACGCCAATTATCGCCTGCATCATTGCGTATTTCGTGTTTCGCCATTACCCGCTCGACGAGGAAAGGTGCCAGGACCTCAGAGTTGAACTAGAAAAGCGAAGAGGAGGCGTCGAGCAATGACTTTATAGATGGCCGACCGTCCTAACATATTGCTTTTCTGTACAGACTCGCTGCGTTGCGACGCGCTGCGATTCATGGGAAACGACAAAGCGCTTTCGCCCAATGCGGACCGACTCGCCTCGGAGGGCGTGTGGTTTCGCCAGGCCCACACGAGTAGTCCCGTGTGCATGCCCGCTCGATGCAGTTTGATAACCGGTTTGCCCGCGCCCGGGCACGGATGCCTGGAGAACGGAATGGGGCGCGATGACAGTTTGGATACGATTTTCGATAAATTGAAAGAGGCCGGCTACGCGACAATCATGGCGGGGAAGCGGCATTTTGGCAAGACACCGGAAATCGACGTCGTCTTGTCGCCTGACGAACGGGAATTGGGGAAGTTGGGCTCGAGCGATTCCTATCTGAATGATCGTTCATTCGACGACGAGCAGCGTATAAACCCAGATGCCGTGGTGGTCGACCAGTGCATCGCCGCGATCGACAAGGCGAAGGACGCGGATGCTCCTTTTTTCGCGTTCTGCTCGCTCAATGCGCCGCACACGCCCTTGATACCGCCGCGGCGGTGTATCGAAGCGATCGATCCAGATGCGCTACCAAATTTTAACTACACGCCCGGCGAGGAGACTGCGTTGCCTTCCCATCAGCGATGGCTACTCGGGCTTGACGGAGGCGAACAGTCATTGCATGGAGTCGAACCGAGCGATCCCGCCAACTGGACGGAAGCCATCGGCCGAACCTATGCGCCCCAGTATCGCGAGTCGATCGACCAATGGCGCAGACGCTACTACGCGTCGGCCCTGTATGCGGACGAGCTGCTGGGGCGGATGTTGGACTACTTGGGTGACTCAGGATTGGCTAGTGACACGCTTGTCATTTTCACCTCCGATCATGGGCAGCAGTATTTCGATCACGGATTCAACGACAAGCACTGCTGGTACGACGAGTCCTGGCGCGTACCGCTTGTGATGCGGCATCCTGGTAAACTGCCTGCAGGGGAAAGTCGCGAATTCGCAAGTTGGATGGACTTGCCGGCGACGATCACGGGAGCTGCAGGAGAGGACTGGCCAGTTGTCCACGGGTTTGATCTTTATTCCCAATTGATTGGCGGAGTGGATTCTCCGCGTAATTGCGTTGCGGGTACGCTCTTTAAATCCTGCGCCTTGGTCACGCGCAAGTGGAAGATCGAATACTATTTAGATGAAGGGACGGGCAGGCTTTTCGATCGAGAAGCGGACCCAGAGGAGCAGACGGATCTCTGGCGCTCGCCCGCTCTCGAGTCGATTCGAGATAAATTGACGATCGCCCTGTTGCGCTGGCGAAGCGACATTGAGTCCGTCGGCGTTCATCAAGGGCGTCTCACGGCGAAGCCGGACGCGGGCCCAGAAGGAGTGAAGATCGTTGCGAACCGAGTGGTCGATCGGGTAGCGCGTTGGAGAGGGGACGAAGTCGAACGATCGCTCTGCGAGGCGATCGTCGCGATTGAAACGGTGGCATGAAGAATAAACCAAAGGCAGTTATACTAATCACCACGGACGAGCAGCGTCGCGACACGCTCGGGATCTACGGTTGCGAAGCGATCGAAACGCCGCATATCGACAGCATTGGAAGAGCGGGCAGCTGTTTCGACAATGCATTCACGAACAGCCCTTGGTGTATGCCGAGCCGGTGTTCCCTCCTGACCGGTTGCTATCCCCACAGGCATGGCGCTTACAGCAACTTCAGCGGCGGCCCGCTCAATCCAGAAATCCCGAATCTCTACACGGTTGCGAAGTCCCAAGGCTACGGGACGGCTCACATCGGGAAGTGCCACTACGAACGAGTCAGGTACGGGACATTCAGTCCGGACAAGACGGCGGAGAATCCAGCGACGCGGGAATACTATCTCAGTCTGGGAATCGATCATCTGGCCCTGCAGGACGATAAGAACGTATCTATATGGCAGTACGACGACTACAGTCGCGACTTGGATCGGGAAGGGCATCTCTCCGCCTATCGAAAAGAGGCTTGGAACCGGAAGGAAGGAGGCGTATTCGCGTTTCCAGGACCGCCGGATTGGCATCCCGACGCCTGGGTGGGAAGGCAGGCTGCCGAGTATCTGGATCGCTGGGATGGCGAGGACTCACTGTTTCTGTGGGTTTCGTTCTCTGGGCCGCACTATCCTGTCGATCCGCCCGAAGAGTATTTGAAACGCGTCGATTCGGAACGCCTTCCGCCGATTGTCAGAAGAGATGGCGAGTGGGGCGACAATGGGAAGATCCACTACCACAGTTATCATGGTCCGGGACGGATAGACGGATGCGGCTATCTCGAAAGTCGGGCGTGTTCGGAGTACGACAACGAGTATTGGGATCGCATGCGGCAGCACTACATGGCCAATGTGGCTCTTATCGACGATCAGGTAGGACGGGTGTTGGATTCGGTGAAGCGGCGGTTTGGAGACGACACGCTGATCGTCTTCACTTCGGATCATGGCGATATGCTCGGCAACCACGGATTGTGGGGGAAGCACAATTGCGGCTATGACGAAGTGCTTAAGGTGCCGTTTCTCGTGAAAATGCCTGGAGAGCGTCCGGTGGGAGATCGCATTGAAGAACGGATACAAATGATCGACCTTTTTCCTACGATTGCGAAATCGATAGGGGCGAATCCAGGATCGATCGATGGAGCGCCGATCGACGATGTCGTTAGCCGCGGCGGACACGAATACACGCTTGCGGAAGGGGAAGGCTTTTACTGTCTCAGCGACGGGCGTTACAAGCTTGTCCGGGCTCGAGACGGTGAACAATCCGATCCGATCTACGAGTTTTTCGATCTTCAAAACGACCCTGATTGTTTCGAGAATCTGTATTCGGATCCTCGTTACTCGAAACTAGTTGAGAAATTTAGGAATCAAGTCGAGAGCCGCCCTGAAATTGCGGTGATACTGTAGCATGAAAAGATGGACTGTAGAACAAATTGGCCAATGGCATGAGGCGCAGCCTTTTCGCGTTGGGGCGAATTTCATCCCGAGCACGGCGATCAATCAGCTCGAGATGTGGCAAGAGGAGAGTTTCGATCCAGAGACGATCGATCGCGAGCTCGGTTACGCGGAAGCTCTGGGGATGAATGCCATGCGCGTCTATCTGCACGACTTGCTGTGGGAGCAGGACAGCGCGGGCTTTTGCGCGAGGATCGATCAGTATTTGGAAATCGCGGACAAGCGAGGCATCGGTACGATGCTGGTGATTTTCGACGATTGCTGGAATCAGAAATTCTCTCTGGGGACGCAGCCGGATCCGCAGCCGTTCACGCACAATTCGGGATGGGTGCAATCTCCAGGCGTGGCAGTCGTCAATGATTCATCGCAATGGGAGCGCTTGGAGCGGTACGTGAAAGAGTTGATTTCCCGATACAAAGACGACTCCCGCGTTTTTGCATGGGATCTTTATAACGAGCCGGGGAATGGCATGGCCGGCGACGACACGACGAAAAAGGAGATGCAAATCGACCGATCTCTACCCTTGTTGCAATCGACCTTCGAATGGGCGCGGTCGGTGGAAGGGGTGACGCAACCGCTCACCTCCGCGATCTGGAATTTCGACGAGAGCTTCGGGAGGATAAACGAATTTGCTGCCAGCCAATCGGACTTGATCTCCTTTCATTGCTACCTTCCCCCTCAGCAATTGGCGGAGCGAATCGCGTCGCTTACCGTTCACGGTCGTCCCTTGTTTTGCTCGGAGTACATGGCCAGAGGCCAGGGCAGCACCTTCGCGTATTCGCTGCCGATTTTGAAACGCTACAATATCGGGGCGATCAATTGGGGGCTGGTTTCGGGCAAAACCCAGACCATTTATCCTTGGAAATGGACTAAGGAGAAGGGCGAACCCGATATTCTGTTTCACGATGTGTTTCACCCGGACGGGACGCTCCTGTATCCAATCGAAGAAGCGGCGATCAAGGAAGTAACGCGCATCGACTTGCGCTCCTTTTCATAGGGATATCATTGCGTGGAGCGAGAGAATCGTCCATTAGTGTCGGCTTAAATGTTCCAAGCGGACACGCATACCCCTCAGTCGCCATTCTTTCGACGCCGATCGATCTGGCCCGCGATCGTTTCGATCACTTGCTGTGTCGCTACGTGCGGCTTTAGCCAGTCGCCCACAGGGCTATTCTCAGAGCGGATCTTGCCTTTGACCGACGAGTATTGCCTAGATTGTCATGACGAAATAACTACAAAGGGGGATTTCAATATGGAGTCCTTCTATGACGAATCGGAAACGCTGGCCGATCGGGAGATCTGGAAAAAGGTGTACGACATGGTCGAGGCGGAAATGATGCCGCCCCCCAAGGAGGAGCATCAGCCATCTTCGTTCGAACGGGCTTCTTTGCTCAACGCTCTGGAGGAGTATTTGACGCGACCGGATCCGGTTTTGGGTCAGGTCAATCCGGGCAAGCCGATACTCAGTCGACTCAATCGTCTCCAGTACAACAATACGGTGCGAGACCTGTTCGGACTGGATCACGACGTGTTCATGATGCCGGATCGCCTTCCCACGCGAAGGCAGCCATTCTATAGCGAAGGCGACGGAATGCCAGATTCGATGATTATAAACATCCGCGAGTTCGGCAGCAAATATACGGTGTTGCTGCCCATGTCCGGCTTGCCGGGGGAGAATCGCGTGGCTCATGGATTCAACAATCGGGGAGACGCCATGAACGTGTCGCCGCTTCAGCTCGAGAAGTACGTTGCGGTTGCGGGCGAGCTGGTCAATCATCCAAGCCTGTCGGTGGAAAGTCCGCGCTTTCTGGAATTGCTGGGATTGGACATAGATGCCTATTGCGGTTTGGACGCCACTCCGAGTGGGGGCGTGTTGGTATCCTCCGCCAGCCAGTTCGCGGCCCGGGAGAATCTTCCGAAATCCGCTCCGGGAAACGACTTTTCCCTGGTCGACTTTCGCAGGGAGCTAGAGGCGACCCGCAAGCAAGGTCGCGCGGCGATATTCGACATTCCCCGGCCCTTTCTGAAGAAGCGGCTCTTTGGCTCGGGCGGGATCATCGCCGTCGCCTACGGGATGGAGGAACGCAAGCGATTCACTTTGAATCCAAGCCTGGTCGCGAGTGTGGCGCCTCTGGATGGCGTTGAGAGCACGGCCAACGGGCTTTCTCTCATGAACGCCCATCCGGGCGAAATGTATTTCGACCTCGTCCTGCGTGCGAATGCGAACGATCCTCGGGAAGAGATCCGCTCCTTGGGACTCTGCGTTCTCAGCGCGGAGGGAAAACCTGGATACGTAACGATCTCGGTGACTCTGAGCGATCATCGCCGCATCGAGCGAACCGCGTTTATCGGCGAGAGAAAAGGAGCGGACAACACCTTCTTCGCGTTCGAGATCCCTGAAGGCTCTTCGGCGATAAACGTTACCGTGGACGGATCGGCGCTCGGCGGAAAGCACGTGGTCGTTGGCGATGTCGCGATCACTACGGATATCGCTGAGGCTCGTCTCGATCCCTGGATGGCGGACCCAAGCTCTCAGCAAGGCGAGCGGAATATGCATCCGCGCGTTCGCTTAGAGCGCTTCATGAATGACGCGTTTCGCCGCCCGGCGACTCGGAAGGAAGTCGACCGGTTTTACTCCGTTTTTCGCGCGGCCGAAGGTAGAGGCGAATCGTCTCCAGACGCCATGCGTATCGCGGTTCAATCGGTGCTATCCTCGCCGCAATTTCTGTTCCGAATCGAGGCGGATTCCGAAAGCGACGCGCCCATTCGAGACCTGAACGATTTCGAACTCGCGAGTCGTCTGAGCTATTTTCTATGGGCTTCACAGCCGGACGCGGCCTTGTTCGCCGCGGCGAATCGGGGTCGACTGGGAGAGCCGGGCGAGCTCGAGGTTCAGGCTGAGCGGATGTTGCGAGACCCCAAGGTTCGAGAGCTGTGCGAGACCTTCGCGGTGCAATGGCTCAGGCTGGACCAGATTTACGCGACCAAGCCCGATCGGGAACTCTTCGAAGCCTTCTATCGGGACCGTCTCGAAGAGGATACCTTGCACGACGACATGATCCTGGAAGCGGCACTGCTGTTCGAGACGATCCTTGTCGAAGATCGCAGCATCCTCGAACTGATCGACGCGGACTACTCCTGGCTGAACAACCACCTTCTGGATGTCTACGGTTTCAAGAATATGGAGAAGGCGTTGCTCGCCTCCGCGCCGGAGCGACTCAAGGAATCGGCGGGTATTACCAATCGCTCGAACTACTCGCTTTGGCATCGGACGCCGCTGCCGGACAAGACGAGAGGCGGGGTAGTGACGATGGGAGGTCCGCTCACCTTGACCTCCACGCCACTCCGGACGAGCCCGATTAAGCGGGGAGGCTGGATCCTTGAGAGCATTTTCAACCGCCCGCCGCCGGAACCCGCGATGGCATTCGTGCTAGAGGAAGCCGAGGAAGCGGATGACCGCGAGCCAAAGACGTTGAGAGAAAAGTTCGAGATGCACCGCGCCAACGACGCGTGCTACACCTGTCACAACCGCATCGATCCGTTGGGATTCGCCCTCGAAGCCTTCGACCCGATTGGCCGGACCCGGGAGATGGACAATGGAGTTCCAGTGGACGCGAGCGGCGTGTGGAACGGCGTGGCCTACGACACACCCGTGGCGTTCAAGGCAGCGTTGATGAAGCGTCCGGACCGGTTTGTGCGAGGTTTTATCGAGCACATGCTCAGCTATGCGGTCGGACGAAAGTTGGAGTACTACGACATGGTGGCGGTGCGGAACATTCAGGAGAAACTGGAGCAGCGAGGCTACCGGTTCTCGGAACTGATTTTTGAGATCGTAAAAAGCGATCCATTTCGAAAGACTCTTGGGAATTACCCCAATCGAGAGGAGGAGCCCCTATGATCCTGCGAAACAAACGCATATCCCGTAGAACCATGCTAAAAGGCGCGGGCGTAACCCTGGCCTTGCCTTTCCTTGATATCATGCGACCCCTCCAGGCGCTCGCGACGACGGATGCCAAGGCTGCGGCCGCGGCGAAGCGAATCGCCTTCATCTATACGCCTAACGGCTATTGGCAGCCTGACTTCGTGCCTAAAGAAACTGGACCGAACTGGGCTCTGTCGAAGTCTTTGAAGCCGCTGGCCAACTATCGAGACGATTTCTCCATTGTCACGGGCCTCGACCGAGAGTTCGTTCCGGGCACCAGCACTCATGCCCAATGCAGCTCCTGTTGGCTGTCGAGCGCGCCTCCGGGCGAAACGCGAGACGGCGGATTTCCGACCGATCTGACTGTCGATCAAATGTTGGCGAGAAAACTGGGCGCCGATACGATGTTGCCCTCGCTGGAGTTGAGCTGCGTGGATTTCAACGACAACAAGGAAACCCGCTACTACGAGAGCATTTCCTGGTACGGGCCCGGCTACGCCGCCAATACTGAAAACGATCCTCAGAACCTGTTCAAGCGACTGTTCGGTATGCCCGATCCAAATACGGCGAGCGTTCTTGACGCCGTTCTCGACGAGGCGCGTTCCTTGCGCGGACAGCTGGGCTACAGCGACCAGCAAAAGCTCGAAGAGTACATGGAGAGCGTGCGGGCTACTGAAAAGCGGATACAGCTCTCGAAAAAAGCCATGGAAGCTCGCAAAGAGCCGCCGATTCCGGAGCCGAAAGGCATTCCGGAAAAGCGGGGCGACTACATCAAGCTGATGGCGGATTTGATGATTCTCGCATTCCAGTTGGATCTCACCCGTGTCGCCACATTTGTCGTCGATCCGGAGCGCTGGCCGACGCCGCGCTTGTATCACGATGTCTTTGACAAGCCGTTGGAGCATCACGCGTTGACCCATTCCAAGGAAAACGGAGCGAAGGAGAAGCTCGCCAAGATCGACGCGTTTCATGTGGAGCAATACGCCTACATGATCGAGAAAATGAAGCAGACGCCGATCGAAGGCGGAGGTTCCTTGTTCGACGAGACGACTCTCGTGATGGGAAGCGGCATCAGCGACGGCGGCACGCACGACTTCAATGATCTGCAGGCATTGATCTCCGGCGGACCGTTTAAGATGGGTCAGCATTTCAAGTACGCAGGCGACCGGCCGATGGCGGATTTGTGGCTGACCCTGCTTCGTTCTCACGGAGTCCAAGCGGATCGATTTGCGGATAGCCAAGGCGTCGTCGGCGAAGTACTTCGATAGTCGATATGCAGGTTGGGCCTTCGCAAGTAAAAGCGAGCGCGCTTATGAAATCCTCGCTGCCATTGGCCACAATCTGTGCCGTCTTGATTTCCGCCTCCTCGCCTACCGTATCCCACGCCGAAGCGCTCTGGGACTATGGTGATATCCGACATTACTACGACTACGATCGGTCGCTGCCGCTCGAAGCGTCCCTAGTATCGGAAAAGCGCAACGGGGAGGCGCGCGAGCGCGTCGTTCGTCTGCGGGCGGCGGATGGTGAATGGATGAAGGCCACCTTGTATTGGATCGATGGCGACGAGCCCCATGGACTCTATCTGGGGCAGGCGGCGGCCGCGGGCGGCAGGGAGGCGTTGGCCCGAGCGGGCTTCCTTTGCGCGGACGTTGATCGTCGCCTTTCGGGTGACCGCAAGCGCGAGGGGCTTTCCATGACGATGGGCGACAATTTCATGCTCTCCGTCTGGAGCCGTCAACAGATGGGCGTCGACTATCGCCGTTTGATGGACTACGTGTTTCGCGACTATGAAATCGATACCGAGCGCGTTGTTATGGCCGGTACCTCGCGTATGGGTAGGATATCGGTGATCACCGCCGCCTGCGACGAACGAATCAAAGCGGTACTTGCTCGCTCGTGCTGCGCGGATTGGTCGAAACTCGTCAGCGGTCCGGGAGGCAATCCTGCCCTGGCCCATTTCGGGGAGGAACCCTGGTACGATCAGCCCTTTTTTCGACGCCTCACCGCCTCGATCGACCCGCTTCATTTCGGTCAATGGCTCGAAGGGAGGAAGGTCCTGGTGCAAAGTGGCGAGGATGACACGGAAGTTCCCAGTATCGCGGCTGAACGTTTGGCGAACGTCCTTGCCGGTAGCGCGACATTTCGAACGTATCCAGGGGAAGGGCACAGATTGCTTGGCGAGTCGGTCATCGAGGATACTCAAGCTTGGCTGCAAACGAACGGCTTCTGGCGTAAACCCGAGCGGGATCGTTGATGACCGTCTAAATGGGTCCCGAGATTGTAAAAACGCCTTCACTGGAGCTAGGGCCCGTTTTGAGTAGGGCCACGATCGGTTAGAATCGTGTTGCGTCCATTGGTTGCGAAGCGTGACGGGTGTCCAATTTCAATAGCGAGGCGGTTTGTTTCCGTTGGAAGGAAAGGCGGGTTGATTCGAACTTTCTTTTAGCCCATTCTCTCTTCTCGAGTGTTGCTTGATTAGACAATGTTGCCACTTCGCGTTTTCTAGACATGGACCAGCGGAAATCGTCCAGTGATTTATGGTTTGTTGAGAAGGTGTTGCCCCACGAGCAAGACCTGCGCGGATGGTTGACGGTTCGATTCTCGGTGATTCGCGACGTGGACGACCTCGTCCAGGAGACCTTTTCGAGGGCGATCAAGTCGTACCGAACGGGTCCAATCGTGAATCCGCGCGCCTTTCTTTTCGTTACGGCGCGAAATCTGGCTTTGAATCAATTGCGTCATCAGCAGTACGAGCTCCCACCTGGGGAGGAAGCGTCGGGCGTGCTCAGTATCGTGGATGAGGTGAAGTGCCCGATGGAATCGGTTGCGCGAAAGGAAGAGCTGCAGCAATTGAAGGCAGCGATCCGGTCGCTTCCTGATCGGTGCAGGGAGATCATCACAATGAGGAAAATTTATGGCATGTCCCAAAAGGAAATCGCGAGTGATATGGGGATTTCCGTGGCGACGGTGAAAGCGCAAGTCGCGATTGGCATGCGGAAGTGCCTACAGCACTTCCGCCAGACAGGCTTCATGAAACATTACGAATCATGAGTTTCGAAAAAAACAGAATGCAAGAGGAGGAGAGGATCGAATTGGAGGCAGCGGAATGGCTGGCACGGTTGGATTGTGGTTTGAGCGGTGAAGAACAGGACGACTATATCGAGTGGATGTCCCGGGACGAGCGGCATCGCAAAGCGGTTAAGGCGCTTCAGTGGAGCTGGCAAGAGTTGGACCGCCTGGCGGGTTTGCAAACTACGCTCGAGGCCCCGGTGAATCGCGATTTGCTGGGCGGCGATGATGTACCTCCTGGGAAATTTAAAGGGTTCACTCGGCACTGGAAATCCGTTGCTTCGGTGGGGATTGCCGCAGTTCTGGTATTTGGTCTATTGATTCTGAGCTTTTTTGACAAAGGCTCGGATAGGGAGTACACGTTCGAACCTGCGTATGAGCTGATGCAGCGTCTCGAGCAGCAAGAGCTGGCGGATGGAACCAAGGTGGAGCTCAATCGAGGCGCGGTGATCAGGACCCAGTTTACGAAGGCGGCTCGATTGGTTCAATTGGATGGCGGTGAAGCGAATTTCATCGTCGCCAAAGATCCGGATCGCCCATTCATAGTGTCAGCAGGAGGCGTCGAAGTGAAGGCCATCGGGACGGTTTTCAATGTTGTGTACGTTGGCAACGCAGTTGATGTGATTGTATCCGAGGGCAAGGTCCAGTTGGAGTCGGCTTCAGCGGGCGATGCCATGGATGAAGCGGTTGGAGGATCGTCTTTTCTCACGGCCGGGCAGAAGGCTTCGGTGCAATGGGGTGAAAGCGAGGCGACTTTTACGATTGAGACGCTCGACAAACAGGACCTGGCGTCGGCATTGAATTGGCAGCCTCGTATGTTGAAGTTCCGATCGGCTTCGCTTTTCGAGATAATCCAAGGGTTCAATCAGCATAACCAAATTCAGGTGGTGCTGGGCGATCCAGAGCTAGAATCGCTCGTCTTAACGAGCGCCTTCTGGTCTGACAATGTAGAAGGTTTTATCAGGTTGATGGAGAGCAACTACGGGATTCGAGCATCCTGGATAGACAGACATGTGATCCGCCTGGGTCGCGACGTTGAAGATCGCGACGCCTTGTGAAATGCTCGAACTCTGAGTAACCAAATGGCGTCGGTCAGATCTTTCCTAGTTCTAGTGTTTTCGTTTGTGTCGATCACGCTGACTCTCGTTTCGTGTTCCAGCAGAGTAGTCGTGTTTTTTGACATTCCCGAAGGAGAGGCGGAGCAGACTCTGGTCGAGTTTGCGTCGCAATCTTCGATCGAGATCATCTACGACGTTGAAGATGTAACAAACGTTCGGACGAGTCGAATCTATGGCAGATATACTTGTGAGGACGCGCTTGAGCATATGCTGTCTAACACTTTATTGCGAATTACGGTCGACGAAAAGTCGGGAGCGATAGCGGTGAACAGGAAATCTCGTTCTTTTTCGAAAAGTCTTTAGTCCTATTGTTGATCTCGCGGTTTGTTTGCATGAACAAATCAATCTTAAGCATACCCTATTTTAGAAACCCCTGTATGAAATGTTTAACTACATTTCCGATGGGAGGTAGTGTATCCACTCGCATTTCAAGGGTGGGCCTCTTTTGCATTTCCATGCTTGCAGCTAGTACAGTCAGTCTTTCAGCGGAATCCAAACGCCGAATCGATATCGATTCTGGGGAAGCGGGAGAAACTTTATTGGAGCTGTCGCTGCAAACTGAGCTCAGCATCGTCTTTAATCCCAAGGAAGTTGAGGAAATCACGACTGCGCCGGTCAAAGGCGACCTGTTTCCGAGCGAAGCCTTGGCCCGTATGCTCGATGGTACCGGCCTTACTTTCGATGAAGATGTTGAAACGGGCGCGTTTGCTGTCGTCCGTTTCGATACGAATCTCACGGAGCTCTCGGGCGGCAACCCGATTGATCCAACAAACGCTAACCCGAATCAACGAGGAACTAATAAATTGAATAACAAAAAAACTATCGGCAACTATTTTAGGGGGCTTTTCGCGCTCGCCGTGGCGAGTACTCCGGCTTTCTACGCTCAGGACGATGGCGGCGAAGACGAAATCTTCGAGTTGTCTCCGTTCACGGTCGACTCGAGCGACGACGTTGGATACCGCGCGACTACCACTCTTGCGGGTTCCCGCCTTAAGATGAAATTGAAGGACGTTGGCGCCGCCGTGTCTGTAATGACCGAAGAGCTCATGGACGATACTGGGGCTACCGATGCGGGCACCTTGCTGTCCTATGGTCTGAGCACCGAGGTGGCTTCTGGCGATCAGGGCAACTACTCGGCCGCTGCGCCGGGTGACGGTTCCTACTCTTCGATTTCGACCCGTAAGAATCCCCAAAGCGCTCAGCGGATTCGCGGCTTGGCATCGGCGACGCTCACTCGAGACTACTTCCTCACGAGCGTCCCGTTCGACAAATACAATACGTCCGCTATCACGATCAATCGAGGACCCAACTCACTGCTGTTCGGCATCGGGAGTCCTGGCGGGGTAATCAATAGCGGAGTTAAGGACTCTTCGCTTGGAATGGACTTCGGCGAAGTGGAAGCTCGAATTGGAGAGCGAGGCAGCTATCGCGCCAGCATCGACTACAACAAGGTGATACTCGAGGATCGTCTTTCTCTGCGTGTTTCTCTTTTGGAATCGGATACTCAATTTCAGCAGAACCCGGCATACGAAGAAGTCTCTCGCCACTATTTTGCGTTGAATGCCAAGTTGGCGAAAAACGAGAATGTATCCTGGCTTGGCGCGACGAATTTGCGCGCGAATTACGAAGGGGGAGAGATTTCCGGAACGCCGGTGGATATCGTCCCCATGCGCGACGGCATATCGAGCTGGTTTGGGCTGCCGGACAATTGGGAGGAAATCGTCGCGATTTCCGGCATGGAACCCGCTGGGTATGCGGACGGCTACGAACGGAAATGGACCGTAGACAACCATGAGGGGACGGTTCCTATTGTGGCGCCGGTGACCAGTGGTTTTTGGGAGCACTTGCCTGTTGTCTATACCGACCCTACGCGGGAATCCAGCGTGGGTTTGCCCGACGCGAGTGTCGATGGAGTCCTTGCGCGTGTATTCTGGGGACGAGCGGAAGGCGATCCAGGCTGGTCTCGGGCGGACAACAGATACTCGGCTCCCTATTATAGTGGATCCCGATCTCCTGGATTTTCGGTTCCGAATATCGTTGATACCAACGTTTATGACAACCGGCGTGTGTTGCTCGCCGGCACGAGTCAATGGGTGAAGCAGAATTTCGATGTTAAGACCGTTCGTTTGGAGCAGTCTTTTCTCCAGAACAAGGCGGGGATCGAGCTTGCATTCAACGCAGAGAATTTCGCGAGGCAGGAACATGTCCCATTCTATAGCCGTCCGCTAATGGTCGACGGAATGACCCGGCTCAACAACGGCATGATCAACCCGAATGTCGGACGCCCGCTCATTATGGACTTGGGAACGGATGACCGGAATGACGACCGAACGAACCGAGAGGCGTATCAAGCGACCGCGTTCTACGAGCTAGACCTAGAAGGCGATGGAGACGGATTTAGGAAGTTCTTTGGGCGTCATATATTCACTGGCTTCCTCGGCTCCCAACAGATTGACAATACGGGTTATGTATACCGTTCGGTGATGACGGACCTTTCCAATGAGACAGATATTCAGTCCTATCAGAACAACAGGGTCCATGCGTGGCGCCGCAATGTTCCCACGGTTGTCTACCTCGGCCCTTCGATGCTAGGTTCGGAATTTCAGTCATTGGCTGATGTACGCCTCGAAAACTACTTCCACGGTTCCGTACCTCAGCCGGGCGATATCGTTACCGAGCAATACCAGACGTGGACCCCCACTTGGAAGGGCGACGAATTTACGGAGGACCTGTTCTTTCAGAACGATTTCCTGATGCAGGAGTTTCTTAGGACTGGCAGTCGCTCGCGCCGTGAAATCGATTCGGAAGTCTTTAGCGTGCAGAATCGTTGGTTCGGTGGGAATATCGTGAGCGTATTCGGATGGAGATCCGACGAAATGACGGATACCGCGCGTGTTCAGGACTCGGTTTACGATACGATCAACCCGCATACGAGCGGCTTCCGTTTCGCGAGTGGCGCCCTGGATTCTGGATCGTTGATTCTTAGTCAGCTTCCTGAGGACATCAGTACCCAGTCTGGGGATACATTCACGTCGAGCGTCGTGGCCCACGTTCCGCAGAATTGGTTGAAGCTTCCTTATAATTCCCAGCTAAGCGTTCACTATAATAAGTCTGAGAACTTCTCGGCGTCAGGCGTGCGCAGAAATGTATATGGCGAGATTATTCCCGCTCCAACTGGCGAGACGAAGGATTTTGGCTTCACGCTGAGCACCTTGGAGGACCGTTTGTCGCTTCGATTCAATTGGTTTGAGACCAGCAGCAGCTTTTCCAGAGGGCCTTCGGTTTCAGCCCCGGGTTGGATTAGCAACGGCATGAATCGTTGGAGAGACGCTGAAACGGGTGGAATGACATTCGCTGAAGCGATGGAGTTGAATACTGAGTTAACCGGTATCGACGTCTCGGACGAATTCAGCAGCTTTCAGGACGTTTACGACGAGGCTCTAAGAATGCTTCCGCAGCCAGTGAGGGATCGCTGGGAGGGATGGGACGAGAACGGCGCTGGGAAGTTTGGTCAATGGACGCCAAACCCTGGGCAAGCGACTTCGCAGGACTTTGTGAGTGAAGGTTTCGAGTTGGATGTCGCAGGAAGCCTTACCACGAACTGGACGGTTGCCTTCAATGTGGCCAAGCAAGAAACGATAACGTCAAACGTGGCCCCTGTCGGCTCGGAGTTTGTTTTTGCGGTAGCGGACAACTTGGCGAATTCCCCGCTGGGGCTTATGATCGATTCGCCAAACCTAGAGGAAGACAACTGGTGGTCGAATCGTTGGGCGAACAATTCGGTTAATCCGGTTGTCGCCGCGTTGGCAGCCGAAGGCAAGGTATCGCCAGAGCAACGGAAGTGGCGCTGGAATCTTGTGAGCAACTACAGTTTCACGGAGGGGGCGCTCAAGGGCGTGCAAGTCGGCGGGGCTTTGAGGTGGCAAGACAAGATCGCGACGGGTTATCGGGTCGTGGTTGAAAATAGCCGCGTAACTCCTCTCATTGATTCCCCATTCTTTGGCGAATCGGAAACGAACGGGGATATCTGGGTTAAATACGGAAGAAAGATCCTCGATGACAAGGTGGACTGGGTCGTGCAGCTGAATGTGCGGAACCTGTACCGGAGCAACAGCGACTTCATCCCGATCATAACGAATCCGGATGGGCGTCATGTTGTATTCCGCAACCCGAATCCGGAAGAAGTCTATCTTACCAACACGTTCAAGTTCTAGAACCTGCGAGGAGTCTATTGATAGTTCCTGCTGTAGTGGCGATTTGCAGTTCGAAGCCGATCCCGGGAATCTGTTGTCCGGAATAAGCGCGAATTGTATGCGCCACAAGTATAGAAGCCTTCCAAGGTCCAGTTGCCTTGGAGGGCTTCATTCGTGTTTGAGGTGGTCTACGCGTACAACGTCGCCGGCGGCCTAAAGTTCTCCGGGCTCAGTAGGCGAACGCTGGCTAATTTCGATTTGATCGCCTCGTCAGTATCTGTCGTTCTGCGCTTAGCGGGTTAAGTCAATGGAGGCTTGTCGATTGAACGTTAGGTTTCATAGGGTTCTTCATGCGTCTTCGACTGGGCAGATCGGGAATCTATATCCTGCAAGGCTACCTTGCCTTGGTCGCGCTGGTCGTAACAGGCGCAGAACAGGAGTTGGACGATGCTCGCGGATTGGGTTTATTCAATGATTACATTCAGCCGCTTTTGAAGCAGAATTGCTACGAGTGTCATAGTCACGAGGCTAAGAAGGCGAAAGGCGGTGTGGTGTTAGACTCGCGTGACGCCATGAGGACTGGAGGGGATATTGGTCCTGTGGTTACTCCCGGCGATCCAGATCGAAGCCTAATAATGGAAGCGGTTCTTTATGAAAACGAAGACCTTCAGATGCCGCCTGACTACAAGCTTGATTCGGATGACATCGCGCACCTGAGGGAGTGGATTTCCCTGGGGGCTCCGGATCCCCGGGAGGGACCGGCTACAGCCGACTTCGGCGATGGGAAGTTCACTCCACCGAGCGCCGAAGACCTGTGGTCGGTGCAACCCATGGAGCAACCGACTGTTCCGGTCGATCTGAAGCAATCGGATTGGCCGAGTGGCAATATAGATCGATTCGTTGTGTCGAAACTGGAAGAAGCCGGTCTGAATCCTTCCGAGGATGCTTCGCCATCAACGCTTGCTAGACGTATTCACTATGTCCTTACAGGATTGCCTCCCACAGAGAGCGAAACGCTCGCCTTTGTCACGGCGGCCGAAGAAGATCTGGAAGCAGCGGTTGCGGATCGAATAGATGAGCTACTCGAATCGCCTCACTTCGGCGAGCGGTGGGGGCGCCACTGGCTGGACTTGGCCCGATACGCGGATATCCTGGGATTGGAGCGACCTCGACCATACAAGCAGGCTTGGCGATATCGCAACTATGTGATTAACGCCTTCAATTCCGACAAGCCCTACGATCGGTTCGTTCGCGAACAACTTGCGGGGGATCTTCTCGATTGGAATGCGCCCGAAGAGCGAGCGGAGAATTTGGTCGCGACCGGTTTTCTCGGTCTGGCTCACGTGCTCGGCGAGACGAGGGATCTCGAACAGCTGAAGATGGATGGGATCGACGAACAGCTGACAGTGGTCGGCAAGACCTTTTTGGGAATCGATGTGGGCTGCGCTCGATGCCATGACCACAAGATCGATCCGTTTCCGACGAGAGACTATTATGCTTTGGCCGGAATTTTTCGAAGCACGATCGCGGGCCCGGTAAATCGGGGTGGGCCTTCGGAACTGCCGAAAGGGCTGCTGCCATTTGTTGGCGAGGACGCTCCATCCTGGTTGCAAGGAGGGGAGGGAGTTAGGCTTCACGGAGCGATGGAGGCGAAGGAAGTTCGCGATGAGCCCATTCACATTCGCGGAGAAGTGCACGTGACTGGGGAAGTGGTTCCAAGGGGAATGCCGACATTGGTTTCGATGGATCGCGTTCCTGAAATGCCCGAGACTGGCAGTGGCCGCGTTGAATTGGCGGATTGGATACTGAGCCCTGACAATGAACTCAGTTCGCGGGTTATCGTTAATCGAATTTGGCAGCATGTTTTCGGACACGGAATCGCCCGAACTTCCGATAATTTCGGTTACACGGGCGACCCTCCAAGTCACCCGGAGTTGCTCGACTATCTGGCGATTCGATTTCGGGAAACGCATCGCTATTCCTTCAAGTCTATCATTCGGGAAATGATGTTGAGTCGAACTTGGCGTCAACGGAGCGAAGTGAGGGAGGATGGCATGGAGATAGATCCGGAGAGCCGTTTGTTGTGGCGCTTTATTCCGGAACGAAAAGATGCGGAAGCCATCATCGATTCGATTCAATATGTCGCATCCCAGCTGCGAATGGAATCCGCGGATATGACCGCTTTCGAATTCGAATCGGGCAACCAATTCAGCGCGGCCAGTCTTCCCATTCCCAAGGAGACGCTGCGGCTTCGCGCTGTCTACTGGCCCATGTTTCGAAAGGATACACCTGTCGACATGGATATCTTGTCCATATTCGATTTTCCCACGCCGACGGCGCCACGTGGAACGCGCGCGTCGACTCGAGTGCCGAGTCAATCGCTGGCGCTGCTGAATAATCCGGTTGTACTCGATGCTGCGCGCGCTTTGAGAAATCGTTTGGATGAGGCCTATGAAGACGAGTCCGAGAGATTGGATGCGGCCTATATGAAGATCCTGGCCCGCAAACCTACGAATTGGGAGAGGGAACGTATGCGGTCCTTCTTGGACGACTTCGAGCAAGAGACGATTCGAACGAATTCGGCGATTCCCGAAAGGGCTCGGAAAGTCGCGTGGAATCGGCTTTGCCACACCTTGCTTGTTTCAAACGAATTCATAGTGGTGAATTGAATACAACGGTCTGATGAGATTTTCAAAACGACGACATTTGTTCCCCTGTGGCCAGTTCGCGGCCCCGTCTCAGTCTCGAAGGGCATTCTTGAGGCAATCCGCGCTTGGATTCGGCTCATTGGCATTTTCATGCTTGCTTGCCGATTCGGCCAAGGGCGGAAGAGCTTCTTCGAACAATGGGCCTCTTCTTTCAAAACCGCCGCATTTCCGGGCCAGAGCGAAGCGCGTGATCATGATCTTCCTGGAAGGAGGGCTATCCCAGCAAGACACGATCGATTACAAGCCGGAGCTCATCAAGCATCAGGGCAATCCGATTCCTCAATCGATGGTGCCCAAAATGATTCGGGAAGGGAAGGGCGAGAAACCGCAGTTCTTCGGAGACCTTAAGGGACCCGTTTGCGAGTTTCGGCAACGGGGCGAGTCGGGGTTGTGGATTTCCGATGGATTCGAGGAGCTCGGCAAGCACGCCGATGACTTGTGTATCATGAATGGCATGATATGCGACAGTACCGAGCACGGTACGGCTACTCAGCAAATTCATACGGGAATGACTGTGCTTCCTCGACCGAGTCTAGGGGCTTGGTTGCTGTATGGTTTGGGCACTGAGAATCAAAATCTGCCGGGTTTCGTTGTCGTTTCGCCACCCTCGGGCAGCACGATTAATTGCGGGACGGATTTTCTGCCTGGTATCTATCAATCCACGACATTGCGAGATGCCGGCAAGAGAGACAGCGAGATGATTCGCTATCTATTCGACAAACGCCTCCCTCGCGAGGTGCGTCGCAGTCAACTCGATCTGCTTGGAGAGTTGAATCGCAAGCACTTGGAACGGTCCGGCGGGGACCAGGCCTTGGAAAGCATGATTGAGGCTAATGAGCTCGCGTTTCGCATGCAAACGGAAGCGCCGGAAGTATTGGATATCGAAAACGAAAGCGAAGCGACGAAGGCCTTGTACGGTATCGGAGAGAGGCCTACGGACGAGTTTGGTCGTCAGTGTCTGATTGCCAGGCGGTTTGCGGAGGCGGGAACTCGATTTATTCAGGTGACGAGCAAAGAGTGGGATCATCATGACACCATTGACGAGCTGCTGCCCAGAAGCTGCAAACAAGTGGACAAGCCGATCGCAGGACTCTTATCGGATTTGAAGTCCCGTGGAATGTTGGACGACACCTTGGTTTTGATTACTGGAGAGTTTGGTCGCACGCCGGTGTTTCAACGGGTTGGCGGTCAAACGAAAAAGCCACCCGGGCGGGGTCACAACCCGTTTGGCTGGAGCCTGATGATGGCGGGTGGCGGTCTAAAGGGAGGATTCACGCATGGACTAACCGACGAATTTGGATACAGCGCTGTGGAGGGTCGCGTTCACGTGCACGACTTGCACGCGACCCTGCTTCACCTGCTGGGGCTAGACCATGAACGCTTGACCTATACGCATGGCGGCCGCCCTTATCGACTGACCGATGTTTATGGGAATGTGGTTGAAGAGATCATTGCCTGATCGGGAACGCTCCATGAGAAGAGTTAACTACCCAGATACTTTCCTTCTCGATCGTGGGTCGCGTTTATTAGACTATATCAAGACCTTGGCGCTGATGTTGGCGCTGACGGTGCCACTCTTCTCAAAAGCGCCCAATATTCTGCTAATTGTCGCGGACGATTTGGGATACAGCGACCTGGGATGCTATGGTGGAGAGATCGATACGCCGACTCTCGACCGGCTCGCGGGTAATGGAACGAAGCTGACGCAGTTCTACAATACAGGGCGTTGTTGCCCTTCGCGAGCCAGTATCCTCACCGGGCAGTACCCTCATCGAGTTGGGTTGGGTCATATGACCAAGGATATCGGGCAGCCGGGATATCGGGGGCGAGTCTCGCCAGAAGCTCGGACGATAGCGGAGGTTTTGAGTAAAGCGGACTACCGGTCCTTTATCGCAGGCAAGTGGCATCTCGGAACGAACGACCCCACGCGCCACGGCTTCGAGGAATTCTATGGCACCTTGGTCAGCGCCAAACGCTTCTTCGATCCGACTCACCTCATCCGACTGCCTGAGGGGCGGACATCGCGTCATTATGAAGAAGGCGAGTTTTACGCCACGGATGCAGTTACCGATCACGCGATCGACTTTCTGAATTTGGCTCGGGAGACGCCGGAACGTCCCTGGTTTCTCTATTTGGCCTATCATGCACCGCACTTTCCGCTGCACGCTCCTCGAGAGGAAATAGTTAAGTACGCGGACCGTTATCAAGGTGGTTGGGATCGCCTACGCTCGGAGCGATTGGATCGCATGAAACGAATGGGGATCGTGGATGAGTCGGTCGCGTTGTCGCCACGATCCCGATACTGGAATTACGGGGAAACCGTGGTGGGGGAGAATCCGGCTTGGGATTCCTTGAGTCAGGAGCGTCAACGCGACCTTGCCCGACGCATGGCGATATACGCGGCTATGGTCGACCGAATGGATCAGCAGATCGGACGTTTGGTTTCGGATCTCAAGGCTAGCGGCGAGCTAGACGACACCCTGATTGTTTTCACATCGGACAACGGGGCCTGCGCGGAGTGGGACCCTCGAGGTTTCGATGGCAAGTCGAGCAACGATAATATTCTGCATGAGGGCGCTGCTCTCGAGCTAATGGGATCAAAGGGTACCTATCACAGTGTGGGTTCCGGTTGGGCGAATGCGTCGAACACGCCATGGCGACTGTATAAGCATTTCAATCACGAAGGAGGCATTGCCTCTCCCTGTATTATTCACTGGCCGAATGGTCCTTTGGCGGATGTCGTTCCCGCCAATACAGACAGCCCAGCGCACATCATCGATCTGATGCCGACTTTTCTCGCGGTGGCGGGATTGAGCGCAGATGATGCGGGGCCGCTCGCTCCAGTCGGAGATAGTCTGCTTGCTCGATTGATCGAACGGAGTCCCGCCGCGCGGGATTTGTATTTCGAGCACGAAGGACATCGAGCGGTCCGCTCGGGCCAATGGAAACTGGTGGCCTTGGATCAGGAACCCTGGGAACTATACGACTTTTCGAACGACCGAACGGAAATGCGAAACTTGGGTGACGACTATCCGGAACTCGTCGAGAAACTATCGCGTCAGTGGGATATTTGGGCGGAAGCGAATCAAGTGACCCCACTGCCCCTAGATCGCGGCGTGAATTACTTGAAGCGGAACTAGGGGAGTGAGGGGCGCTTCATTTCGGACTGTACAGCGAATCTTCATTTGGAAAAAGGTTCGAGTTCGGCTTGGGTCCAAGGGACGGTTCGCCCTTGGGCTTGAATGCGATGTTGGCTGACTTCGCCAGGGGAAATGGGGTTTGCGTGGTTGCCCCATTCGCGGCGGATGTAGGTCAGAACCGCTGCAATGTCAGTGTTGCTGAGCGCGGCGAAAGGCGGCATGAACGGCTGGATGTCGGGCGCAGCGTAGCGTTTGCCGCTAACGGTTATTGGACCCTGGAGTCCGTGAAACAGGACGCGAACCAAGCGCTCTTCGCTACCGAGGACCCAATCTGAATTGGCGAGCGGGGGAGCGATTTGTTTGGCTCCTTGGCCATCTGGACCGTGGCAGGCGACGCACGAGCTCAAGTAGACCTGTCTGCCTTTGGAGAAGAGGACTTGTTCTTTGGGATCGAGCGCGCGGGTCTCTGGAATGTTAGGAGCAGCCGGTTCGTGACCTGGCCAACGGAAGTACGCGCGAAGCTCTGGATATCGGTTCGCGACTTTAGGTTCGCTCGCAAGGGAGACTGGGGCGGAGGTGAGAGCGGCTGCGTGAAGTTCGAGGCCGGTTTTCGCAGCGAGGTCTTTCCAGTTCGATTGGGGCGTGTTTATCAGCTCAAGCAGGGAGGCGAGCGCGGTGGGATTTCTGGATTTCGCGATGGCTTGGCTTAGCGTTTCGACGAAGAATGAGATTCCAGCGTTGGGAGCTGCCGATTGGGGCAGTTCGGGCCAAAGCGTCTGCAGAAAGGCTATTTCCCGATTGGCGAGACTGCTCATGGCGGCGTCTCTGAATAGGGGATTGTCGAGTTGAGGAGTGACGAGCTTTTCGAGTAGGACGAATCGCTGTGCATCGTCTATTTCGAGATCGCCCAGTGTCAGGATCGCTTGCAGTCGCGTTTGGGCGGTCAGCTTTCTGCGTGCGATCGCGTCGATTTCCGTGGCGATTCGATCATGGTCCAGTCCCAAGTTGAGAAGGACGCGCAACGCAGCGGTTGCAACGAAGGGGGAATCATCACTCAAGGCGCCGACGAGCGTTTCCGGCTCGGGAAAGTGAAGACCTTCCAGAGTCCACAGCGCATGCAGGCGAGCAACGGTATCGGCGTGATGAAGGCTTGTGTTTAAGAGCGCTGGAAAGACGGATCGGTCGCCACGCTCGACGAGGCGCATTTGGGCTTGGTCCCGCCACCAGCCGCTGGGGTGAGACAGGTGAGTGACGAGCTCATCGACGCTCTGGTTCGCGAAGCGTGGAGGGGCGGGCTCGGAGAAATCGTCAGGCACGATCCGCCAAATGCGACCGAGGTGTATCGGCGTATCCATTTCGCGTTGTATGCTGATGTCTCGCAAGTAGGGCGACATGTGAATGCCGTCTTGAACGATACCCCGATACATATCGGCTACATAGAGGGCTCCGCTGGGACCAGTCTCCAGCCAACAGGGTCGAAAGCGCTCGTCGGTGGACGCTAGAAAGTCGCGGGCCCCGTAGGCTGGGTTGCCGATGATAGTCTCATTTGTATTGGAAATGAGGTTACGCTTTATGAGATTTCCAACCGGTTCGCAGACGAAGGCATTGCCGCTAAATTCGGGAAGGAGCGCGCCGCGATAAATCCAGGGAGCGCAAGCGCTGGTGAATTCCCGGATTCGACCTTGGTCGTCCAGCGCGCCGGGAATGTAGCCGCGATTGGCGGCAATGGTTGGTCGGATTGGAAAGACGGCGTTGCTGGAAGTGACTCCGACGCTTAGCCCTGTTGTCGGATTGTGGTTGGGATTGCGAGTGAAGGCATTGGCAGGAATCAGATCGGCATGCAATTGCGAGTGATTGTAGTTGTAGACCAGCCGTCCGTAGTCGTCTTGGCAAATGCCCCATTGCCCGCGGGCTTCCGTTTCGTCTCGAATCCAAGCGTCTCCCTCCCGCTTGTAGCGATGCCCTTCCTTGGCGTTGTAGATCCAATTGTCCATGGCCCGATAGAGCCCATTAGCGGAGTGCTCGATGTTGTCGCGAGCGTAGTTGGGGTCGACGAGCGTTTTGCGATCCGCGACGAGGTCGCCATCGGTGTCTTCGACGAACCAAAGCGGTTTGCTTTCCGCGACGAGGACGCCATCGGAATGAATGGCGATGCTGCGCGGCAGAACAAGGCCATCCATGAATACGGTTCGCTTGTCCATTGCTCCGTCGGAGTCAGTGTCTTCCAGCACGCAGATGCGGCCAATGGGCTCGTTTACACGGCTCCGATCGATGTCCTGCATGTAGGCCCGCATTTCAACCACCCAAAGGCGTCCTTCGCCGTCGAAGCGTATAAAAACGGGATCTTCGACCATTGGTTCGCTGGCCACGAGTTCGATCCGATAGCCAGGTTCGGCGAACTGGAAACTTTTCAGTTGTTCTTCTGGAGAGTAAACGGGTGGGGGCGCTTCGACTGCGAACAAGATGGCGCAGTTCAGTGAAACGAATAAAACGAGGCCTTTCGTTGTCCTCGCGCGGTAGCGGGCCAGTCTATGGCTTGCCATTTCAAGTCGAGCGCATGGGTTCCAGCGTAGTAAAAGCGGTGGACTCGCTAGAGCGAATCGCGAGCGTTTGGGGTAAGGGGGGAAAGAAACGGTATCCTTGAATGTTGTAAGGGGGTATAGGGCTGCGATCCAACAGAATTTGTCCGAGGTCGAGATGGTTGAGTCCGGGTCTGTATACTAGACTAAATTCGCATGTCTGGAGTTCGAAGTTCGATATGATTGGCCAATCTGGGCCTATCTATCTCAGCGGTCTCCAGGACCTCGGTCAAGGTTACTATCTCGAGGATAACCAGAACAACAGTGTCACTGAAACTGATCCAATGTGGATTGAAGAACTTGTAGGCGGGTCTTGCGTGTGGCCTCAGGTCGATAGGCGAACGGCGTTCCGTCATCTTTTAGAAAGGCGCGCTTCATGCAGCCCTCTGGATAGGTTTTGGGATAGGTTCTTTAGGGAGTTTGAGGGCCAATTCGAAATATTTGGAGTGGACCGTCGTTGTTGACAACTATGATCGCGTCGTTTCCGGCGATACGGATCGAGGCGAGGGCGCGGATATCGTGGGGAGCGAAGAAACCTGATTGGTATGAGACGACCTCCTCGAAGGATCCGGGTCCGCGGTTGAGTAGAATCGTTCCGTTTCCGGCGTCGTTTCGCGGGGTTTCGACTTCGGATACGTAAAGATTGCCGGCCAGGAGCAAATCGACTTGGCCGTCGCGATCGAAGTCGTGGTCGACGATTCCCATGGTTGCCGATGTCTGAGCGGCGTTGGGAAATCGCTTGAATTCGAATGTTCCCGAATCGCCGCGAAGAAAAACGCCACTGCCGAAATCGGTCACCGTTAGATGCAGGGCTTCGGATATTTCTTCCTGTCCGTAGATATCGAATACGGTTGCTATTGAAAATGCTTTGTAGGTAGGAAAGCGCTTTTTGATGACGGGGACTTGAAAGGCCGAGCATTCGCGACCTCGGACTGGATAGCGCTTACCATTTTGTTCGTATCCGAGAACGATGTCCTTGGAGCCATTGTTGTCGAAGTCGGCGAAATTCAGATGGAAGGGCTTGTTCTGAGATGCCTTGTACTTGTAGTTCAGCCCGTTGTTGCCCGCCACGATATCAAGATCTCCATCGCCGTCCACGTCCAGGGTTTTCAAGCTGAACCACCAACCTGTTCGGCGTCCGAGATCGAATTGATCCGAAGCTTCGGAGAAGGAACCGTCTTTCTGCAGGAAAATCCGCAGAGGCATCCATTCGCCAGCGACCAAAAGGTCCAAGGAGCCAT
The DNA here is from genome assembly GCA_028284235.1 of Opitutaceae bacterium. GTDB lineage: Bacteria > Verrucomicrobiota > Verrucomicrobiia > Opitutales > Opitutaceae > Pelagisphaera. Next base: position 237,919 of record JANQSC010000013.1, on the reverse strand, counting down.
CCCCGTCGAAGTCGCTCCAAGCGCCGGAAGTGACCATGCCGAGGCGTTCGAGCTGGGGCCCGCGGGCGTTGGTGACGTCGACGAAGGCGCCGTCGCGATTCTCCAGAAGAACGGAACGGCCGGGCAGGGGATAGGAACCGGGCTCCTGGCGTCCGCCAACGAATAGGTCAAAATCTCCGTCTTGATCGAAGTCTGCAGGCAAGACGGACGAAGCGCTGGCCCCAATTTCGGGCAGCCGATCCGAAGCATCCACGAAGCCGCCCTTTCCCTGATTGATGTAAAGACGGTCTTCCAGTTCAGGGTGCCCGGTGGTGACTTCGTTTCCACCGCTGGCAACGTATAGGTCGGGCAGTCCGTCGCTGTTTGCGTCGAAGAAGGCGGCTCCCGTGTCTTCACGCTTGGCATGCGATTGCCATGGGGAGTTTTCTGGCTCAGTCTGTCGGAATGCGCCGTTGGTCTCCTGGATGAAAAGAGTGCCGGACTGACCTCGGGCGCCGCCGACGTAGAAGTCGTCTAAGCCATCCGCGTTCACGTCTTCCACAGCGATGCAGGGCCCCCAGCGGGACATCAAATGCGGCAGGAGAATCTCCCGGTCGAGATCGTCGTAGTCATTTTCCTTATGCGTGAACCGAGCGCCGGGGACGGTCCATTCCGCTATTTCGAAGGACTTGGCTTTGTGGAGACTTGGCTGAAGCGCGAGAGCGGCGGAAATGGGTGTTCCTTCGTCGCGAACAATTGTTAGGACGCGATCGACTGGCAGCGGACCGAAGCGTTCTCCCGCGCCATCAGGCCAAAGCACGCGAATTTCGTCGATTCGTTTCGCCTTGCCTAGTCCGGCGTGCAGCGTTGGAGGGAGCGACGAGAAGTATCCGCGGGTGGGTGTATTCTCGATGGTCTGAGTCGACTCGCCTGTAATAATCGTCACGCGCGCCCCCAAGGCGTTGAGGTTCGGGCCTGGATTTTGCAGTCGCAGCTGGGTCCAATGGTGGCCGAGCCGGTCGGCGTGGTTTCGATGGAGCGTTGCGGGTCCATCGGTGTTGTTGAGGGCGACATCGAGATCGCCGTCGGCATCTAGATCTGCCAAAGTCGCTCCAGCGGAGAATCCTTTGAAATCGAAGCCCCAATCGGCGGAGCGGTTGGAGAAAGTGAGGTCGCCGTTGTTTTCGAAGACGTAGTTGGAAATTGGATCCACGGGAACGTCTTCCAACAATTCGAATGCAGACATTGTCTCGAGAGATCCGTCCTTGGCGCGGGCCTCATTGCGGAGCCGGAAGTCGTTGTCGTTGACTGAGCGCCTCATTCCGTTGGTGATCAGAATATCCTTCCAGCCATCGTTGTTCAAGTCGGCCATTAGGCCGGCCCAGGACCAGTCGGTAGAGTCCACTGAGGACAGCTCAGCGACATCGCTGAATGTGCCGTTGCCGTTGTTCAAGTTGAGAACGTTGCGCATGTACTGATGATGGAGCCCCATCCTTACAACTTGCCAGAAGGCTTTCCGGTCCATGCCTGACATGTTCGTTTTCTGGGCCTGGTTGTCCTCGGCCATCATGTCTAGCTGGAGGATGTCGGTCATGCCATCGTTGTTGAAATCGGCGGCATCGCTTCCCATCCCGAAAAACGCTGTGTGCCGCATCGCTTGTCGGGATCTTTCGGAAAAGGTGCCATCGCCATTGTTGATGTAGAAGTAGTCGGGCGTGGCAAAGTCGTTGGATACATAGACGTCTTGCCAGCCATCGTTGTTGAAATCGCTAATGGACAGTCCCAGGGTACGTCCCCAGTTCTTGACTCCTGCGGCTTGGGTGACATCGGAGAAGGTGCCGTCGCCATTGTTTCGGTACAGGTGGTCACTGTCGATGGGGCGTCCGCTGCGCCTCAATTCCGAATACGCATAGGCGGGGGTGGCGATGCTGTATTGGGGATAGGCGGCTACGTAGAGATCGAGATCGCCGTCGCGGTCGTAGTCGAAAAACGCGGCTTGCGAGCTTGGGCCTCGGTCGCCGATCCCGTAGTCGTCGGCCGACTCGACGAAGGAGAAATTGCCGCGATTGATGAAGAGCTGATTCGCGCGAGAGTCCCACATGCCGGAATTGCAGAAATAGAGGTCAAGCCGTCCGTCGGCGTTTACGTCCGCCAATGTGACCCCGTTAGCCCAAGCTGGCTTTTCCAGCAATCCGGAGCTTTCAGTAACGTCTTCGAACGTGAAGTCGCCTCGATTGCGAAAGATCCGGTTGTCTCCACGATTCGCTGCAAATACGAGGTCTGGAAGACCGTCGTTGTCGAGATCGCCTGCCGCTACGCCATTACCGAAGTAAATAAATGGATACGTGGAATAATTGATCTCGTTGTCTTCGTTTAGCAAGTTCTCGAATTCGAGGCCGCTTTGAATGGGAGCAATCTCTTCCAGTCGCATTTGGGCGTGAAATGCGGGGATGAAAAGGGCTTGAGCAATGAGGGTAAGGAAGATGCTCTTGGTTTTCTCTAGGGCTCGAGAACCGAGCGCGATTTCATGGAAGTTCATTTCAATTGAATTGAGCTAGATTGAATTGGAAACGAGCGAATTTTCTAGTTCGTGGCGAGGGCGGGAAAGGCGACGAATAGCGATTTCCAATGCGTGCGCAGGCACGATCTATATATATTTTAGAGTAATTTAAACGTGGATACGAGTATGTTAGCTTGAAGCAAGGAAATAGGAAGCAAATAGGATTGAGCGATTGGATGAGCGCATTCTATTGAGTGAGGGCGACTAGGTGTTTTCTTGCCGATTCGACCTAATTAATGATGTCACTCTAAGGCCTGAATCTGGCTATTTCTCCTTTTAAAATAGAGGACGAAAATTCGGAGGTAAATCAAATTGCCCGAAATTGGAATTCGGATTCCCAAACCGTAAAGACGGTTTGGTGAACGGCTGCTAGAATGCGTGTATTGAGCGATTCTCGTCCTACAATCCCTACTACAACCCCTACTACAATTCGAATACGCCTTTACCTACTCGAGCCCCGTTGAGCATTCAATGGCTATTTTGTTCCCACGCATCGTTGCGGCCCACATTGGGAATGCAGTCATGCAGGGTTTTACAGTCAGTATTCACTCCCTTCAAAGTCTATAAATAATACCCGACAAACTATGAAACGTATCCTACCCTTCAGGCGATCGAGCCTTCTCGGTGTCGCCTCATTAACCCTATTATTCTATCATTCCGGTTTGGCTCAAGACGATGACGAAACCGAAGTATTTGAGTTGTCTCCCTTCGAGGTGGATGCCTCGGGCGACGAAGGCTATCGCGCGCTCAGCACGCTAGCGGGAAGCCGTCTTAATACGAATCTGGCCGACGTTGGATCTTCGATTTCGGTGGTTACCAAGGAGTTTCTGGATGATATTGGCGCCACCGATATCAATACGGCTCTCATTTATTCGATGAATACCGAGGCGGGGGGACCCAACGGCAATGTGTCGGATACGATTGCTGGTGGCGAGTCTGCCAACGCGCGGGGCACGCCGGACAATACTCAACGCGTACGAGGTTTGACGAGACCTTCGCGTACACGGAACTTCTTCGCGACCGACATCCCAGCAGACAGCTACAATCTCTCCCGTGTTACCATCAGCCGTGGGCCCAATGCCCTTCTCTTTGGCATTGGAAGTCCGGGTGGCATCATCGACAGTTCTTTGGCCCGGGCATCGCGGTCTGCCGATTTCTCTGAAGTGCAAATACGCTTAGGCGAACACGGGGCCAACCGTACTATACTCAAGCATAACCAGACCCTTCTGGATGGGCGGTTGGGAGTGTTCATCGCAGCTCTAAGAGAACGCCATGAGTTCCAACAACGCCCGGCATTCGAAGACAAGGATCGCTACTATGCGGCCTTTGAGGGTCTCCTTTTCGAAGGGAATGATGGAGCCTTGGGCAACACGATTTTGCGCGGCAATTTCGAAGACGGGGAGATAATGGCGGAGCGTCCTCAGAGCAGCTTCCACAACAACATGATTCCTTGGTGGTTCGACGCCCGCGATCCGGCTAAGTACGCTGCATACGGAGCGACGCTTCCCGATTCTTTGCGTCCGGAAAATTTTGTTTCGAAATTCATGTGGGACTTTGAAAACGTGCCCGAGTCGGGCCGACCAACGCATATCGGTCGAGCTCTTGGTTTCGGTGGCCAAGTAGCTGCATCGTTTGACACGGACGGCTCTCCAGCTCCGTATTTCCCGGGCACGGAGGGGATCGAAGGTCTGATTCGCGGATCGGATCCGGAAACTGGCGAATCGACTATCGTTTGGGACCACTTCCAAGCCACTGAATGGAGGCCGCCATCGCCGTTCAACATTCGCACCGGTCGTACGACACCTTATTCTATTTGGGACAATCGCGAACGATTGCTCGTGCCCGGAGGCTTCATTGCTTCGGATGAGTTCAATTCCTATAACCTGAGTCTCGAGCAGACCTTCTTGCAAGGAAATGCCGGTATTGAGATTGCGATAGACGAACAGCACTACGATACCCGCCGCCAACAAGCCGGGGTCAACGATCTCATCGGATTTTTGACTGTCGATGTGAATCTGAAACTGGCAGATGGCAGTCCCAACCCGAACGCTGGACGCCCTATGATTCGTTCTCACGTTTCAGTAGACGGACGGAATTTCAGCAAGCGGGAATCCGAACGGGCGACGGCTTACTACATCCTCGATTTGTCGGACCAAGAGGGCTTTTGGGCTAATCTGGGAACCCACCGATTCACTGGCTTCATCGACGAGCAAACCCATAACTCGCGCGGCGAGACCTGGTTTCATGCTTGGGATAGCCCCGATGCGGCTCGCATCTGGGGAGAGGGTCCGGCCGCCAATGTATTCAATTGGAACCGCCAAGTTAATTTCAACCACTATGTGGGCGATGATCTACGCGGGGTGTCCAATTATGCGGACGTCCGGCTTACAGGAGGTCAGAACCCGTTTTTCTACGGGCCTGACACGCAGCCCATTGCCGCTCGCCTTTGGGATGAGGAGAATCAAGAGCTCTTTGACACCACGCTTTCAGTTCGTCCCTACATTCGCAATGGCAGCCTGAATCGCACCGTTGTCGATTCGGAAGTTCTGGCGTGGCAAGGCACTTGGTTCGACGGCCATATAAATACGCTTTTCGGAATCAGAGATGACGAGAGCAAGACCTTTAACAACCTGGGTTTGACGCGTTTCCCAGACGGCAATATCAACCCAGCCACAACCTACGTCTTAAACGATACGCCGGACTTAGTGGCTACTGGTGAAACCAAGACCAAGAGTGTTGTCGCCCACTTGCCTGAAAGTTGGAATCCCTTTAGTGAAGTAGTGGGAATCTCCGTACACTGGGCGGAGTCGGAAAACTTCTCGCCGACCAGCCTTCGGAAGGACCTGCTCAACCGGCCGATCCCTCCACAGTCGGGAGTAACCGAGGAAGAGGGATTCTCACTGCACCTTCTCGACAATCGCCTGATGGCTCGATTCAATTGGTACGAAACCAGTCTCCAGGGGCAAACCAGCGCGGGCGTTGGGGCCACTAATGACTTCTTTCGAGTCGCGGGCAATGGCGTGTTGCAGCGCTTTGTGGATGCTCGGGATGCGGAGATTCCATTCGACGAGCTTTGGGCTTACGCGAGCCAAGGTCTATCGGGCAACGTTCCCAATTACACATCCTATCAAGACATCTTCGATGCATCGATCAACATTCTTGAGGGGCCAACCAAAGACATCTTGGGTCTCAGGCTCGAGGGTGACAGCGTTGCTCAAAACGACATTAACAGTCAGAACATCAGCGACACGCAAAACGTGACGGCTGAAGGCTTCGAGCTGGAAATCATTGGCAGCCTCAACGAGAATTGGACGCTGGCTTTTAATGCAGCCAAACAACAGGCGGTCATATCGGATGTCATTCCTTTGTTCTCGCAAATTTTCTTTGATGCCCGTGATCGAATGGTCGAGTTGGGCCTATTTGATCTCTATACGGATTGGGCTCCCGAAGCGCGCGATATGTCCGAACGGGCCATCCGAGACGCGTTTCTGGATCAGCTCACTTCCAAAGTGCTCAATCCATTGACTCGAGAAGGCCGTCTAAATCCGGAAATCCGGGAGTGGCGCTACAATGTCATTAGCAACTACCGGTTCGACGACGAAGGCTGGCTGAGCGGTTTCGGCGTGGGTGGCGCTCTAAGGTGGCAGGATGACATCGCCATCGGGTATGACGCTGCTTACAATTCGGAAACGGATCTATGGGTACCGATCATAGACAACCCCTACCGCGGTTCGGAGCAGTTTAACGGCGACGCCTGGATCACCTACCAACGACCGATTTTCAACGATCGGGTTGATTGGAAGGCTCAGCTGAATATTCGCAATCTGATCGGAGACAACGATCCGATTCAGGTAGCGGCCGATGTGGACGGGACGATCTATTCGCTCCGCAATCCACCGCCCCGAGAGATCTTCCTGACGAATACGTTTAGTTTCTAATTCCTTTTCGTTTGGTGTAGTATTACAGGTCCAAGCCCGTCACTTCAGGAGTGGCGGGCTTGCGATTGTTTAGGTTTTACCAAGACTCGATAATGATTCATTCATCAAGTACCATGCTCGTCGATCGCGTTAATTGTAGTCGCTGGTTTGCATTGATGATTGCGGCGGTTGCGTTGCGCTTGGGCTTCAATTGCGAATCCGTAGCAACGCAGCCGTTGTTCGAACAAGTGTTGCCTGAGGAGAGTGGTTTAGGCTTCACGAATGCTCTTCCCGTAGAGGGTGACCTGAATATACTAGTATTCGATTACTACTACAACGGTGGAGGGGTGGCGATCGGCGACATCAACAATGATGGCCTCCCCGACATTTATCTCACAGCCAATCTCGAACCTAACAGGCTGTTTCTCAACCGAGGCGGCTTGCGTTTCGAAGATATTTCAGAGGCTGCAGGAGTGAACGGTTTGGGAAAATGGGCCACAGGCGTGACCCTGGCCGACGTCAACGCGGATGGCTGGCTGGATATATACGTTTGCTATTCGGGACCATTTCCGGAAAGCGATCGCCGCAACGAACTTTACATCAATCAAAAGGACCTCACCTTTGTCGACGAAGCGGCGGCGTACGGTTTGGATACACCGAATTACTCTACTCAGGCCCTTTTCTTCGATCTGGATCGCGACAACGATCTGGATCTCTTTTTACTCAACCACTCGGTCCAGTCATACGACACGGATGATATCCCAGTCTTGCGGAACGCGGAAGGCATTAACTCCGGGGATAAAGTCTTCCTTAATCACGGCGGCAGGTTTCATGACGTCACCGCCGGGTCGGGAATTCGTTCTTCGCCTTTGGGCTATGGATTAGGGATCGCCGCCGGCGATTTGAATAACGATGGTTGGACTGATGTGTATGTGGCTAACGACTACGCGGAGCCGGACTACCTCTATATCAACAATAAACTAGGCGGATTTATCGAGCAATCGCATCAGAGTTTGAAACACATGTCCAACTTCGGCATGGGCGCTGACATCGCCGACTACAATAATGATGGTCTTGCGGATATCGTGGTGGGCGACATGGCCCCGGCGGATAACTACCGCCAGAAAACGAATATGGCCTCCATGAATCCCGAGCTGTTTCAATTTCATGTCGATAATGGCCTGCACTATCAGTATATGTACAATACTTTGCAGCTGAATCGAGGGGATCTCCGATTTAGCGAGGTCGCCCAGTTGGCCGGTGTGGACAGCACGGATTGGAGCTGGGCCGCTTTATTTGGCGACGTCGATAACGACGGTTGGAAGGATTTGCTAGTCACGAATGGATTCCGCCGGGAGCACGCCAACAAGGATTTTGGATACATCATGGAGAAACGAACACAGGCTACCCAAGACTCCGATATCGAGGTCAAAAAGCAGGTAATGGTCGAATTGATCAGCGAAATGGGCGAGGGCAAGTTGACCAACTATATGTTCCGCAACAACGGGGATCTAACCTTCGAGGACAAGTCTATGGGGTGGGGCCTGACGGAAGAAACGTTTTCCAACGGAGCCGCTTTGGCGGATCTCGATGGCGACGGTGATCTGGACATAGTGATCAACAATATCGACCAGCCAGCTCTTCTGTATAAAAACACAACCGTCGAACGCGGTGGTCCCCCCTCGCTGGTCGTTAGATTTGAGGGTCCTGAAGGAAATCCTTTCGGAATCGGGGCCAAAGTGACGCTGCGGGCTGGCGATGACACTCAAGTCCAGGAGAACTTTCCCACCCGAGGCTACCTGTCCTCGATCCCGCCGTCTCTGCAATTCGGACTGGGGGGCGAGTCGGCGGACGCGCTAGAGGTCAGTTGGCCAGACGGTAGGCGTCAGTCGATAATCGTTTCTGGAGAAACGCGGTCTGTAACATTCAACTACGCGGAGTCCAGTCTCCCCAGACGATCAAAATCGGATGATCCCTCCAGCCCTCCTTTGTTTGCGGATATCACTGCGAAAGCGGCGATTCGGCACAAGCATATGGAGAACCGGCATGACGATTTTGCCGACGAGATCTTGCTGCCTCACAAGTTGTCTCGACTGGGACCCGCTATAGCCGTTGGAGACGTCAATGGCGATGGTCTCGAAGATGTATTTGTAGGTGGGGCGGCCCGACAGGCGGCAGCGTTGATTCTACAATCGACCAGTGGAGCGTTTGCGGAGCCCGTCCGCGAACCCTGGACTCTTGATGCCGGATCGGAAGACGTGGGAGCGACTCTCTTCGATTGCGATGGCGACGGTGACCTCGATCTATATGTCGCAAGCGGGGGAAACGAATTTCCTGAGGGAGACGAACGCTATGCTGATCGGCTGTATCTCAATGACGGTTTGGGGAACTTCACCAAGGCGACCGAGCGGTTGCCAGGCTTGCGGGTCAGCGGGGCGGTCGTTGAAACCTGCGATTTTGATGTTGATGGCGATCTGGATCTCTTTGTGGGCGGGCGCTTGGTCCCCAAGCGCTATCCGTCGCCTGCCGACAGTTTCTTGCTGGAAAACGAAAACGGACGATTTGTCGATCGTACGCAGAACTTGGCGCCCGGGCTGAAGGAGCTCGGCATGGTTACCAGCGCCCTATGGACCGATGTCACCAGCGATGGGCAAGCCGACCTCGTCGTGGCTGGCGAGTGGATGCCGATAACGGTATTCGAAAAAAACGGACAATCATTTGAAAAACTTGATTCTCTCGATTTGGAGAACGAAGTGGGCTGGTGGTATTCGCTAGCGGAAATCGATGTCGACAACGATGGCGATACGGATCTCGTAGGCGGGAATCTCGGCCTCAACTATAAATACAGGGCCAGTCAACAGGAGCCTTTCTCGGTCCATGCCAATGATTTCGATGAGAGTGGTAGCCTGGATATCGTGCTGAGCTACTACAACGATGGCGCGCAGTTTCCGTTGCGCGGACGACAATGCTCTTCCCAGCAAATGCCGATTATCGCCGATCTCTATAAGACTTATCACGATTTTGGTTTAGCTACCTTGGTCGACATCTATGGTCCGCTCGGCTTGGGGCGGTCGCTGGAGTACCATGCCACCAATTTTGCCCATTGCCTAATCGAGAATCAAGGCGACGGCCGTTTCGAGTTCCGTCCACTACCCAGTCTCGCCCAGTTGTCTACCGTCAACGGCATCTTGGTTGACGATTTCGATGAGGACGGTCACGCGGACTTGGTCATCGGCGGCAACCTGTATCCGGTAGAAGTGGAGACTATACGGGCGGATGCCTCCTTTGGGCTCTTTCTTAAAGGCAATGGAGATGGGGATTTCCACCCAGTGGATACAAACGAAAGCGGACTAGCTATAGATGGTGACGTAAAAGGATTAAAGCGTATCCAGATAAAAGATGCGAGTGGGATTCTTGTATCGAATAACGATGATCGATTGCAGTTGATAAGCGTAAACAAGTAGCCAATCGGAACCGAGTTAAAGATCAATGAAAGCGCGAATGAAATCGATGAAGAAAAAGCCAAGCATTTGTTTGACCGGCGTTATTTTTTGGATGCTTGTCGGCAACGTCTTTGTATCGCTAGTGGGCTGCAGTAGCAGAAGCGACCCTCCCTCCTTGCGGGCCGACGTCGTCGTCTATGGAGCAACGCCATCGGGGATTGCCGCAGCTATCGCTGCGAAGCGGGAAAACGTGGATGTCATTCTGATCGAAGAACTGAATCGGGTCGGCGGCATGTATACGGCCGGCGGCATGGGGCTGACGGATTCCTTTTTCATGGATCGTCGTATGTTGTCGGGCATCTATGATGAGATTCATGATCGTATCGACGCCTACTATCGGTCACAAGGAATTCGATACCGGGCTGAGAATCATGATGATGCGTTTCCTCGAGGCAAAGGTCGTTGGTATCACGAGCCCAGTGTCGCCGAGAAGGTATTCGAAGACCTTTTGAGCGAAGCGGATATTGAAGTGGTTCGGGGAAAGCACGTTCTTTCCGCAGCAATGAAGGGAAGCCGCATCGAATCCATTGAACTTAATGGAGGAATAGAAGTCTTCGGAGAGCAGTTTGTTGATGCGTCCTACACGGGCGATCTGATGGCCAAAGCAGGTGTTAGCTATGTGGTGGGTAGGGAGAGCAGGCAGGAGTATGGCGAATCCTATGCGGGCAAACAGTTTCCGGATGGGGCTGCCATGCTGGGCGAAGGCGCGGATGGCAGCGAAGCCTTCATCGGGGGCCAGCCGACTATATTTGATGTAGACCCTTGGGATGATGAGGGAAATCTGCTGCCTTTTCTGAATACAGACGAACTAGGCGATCCCGACGCGGGCGATCACAAGATTATGAACTACAATTTCCGGGTGACTCTGACCAATGATCCCGAAATTAGGGTTCCGATACCCGAGCCTGAAAACTACGATCCAGCCCAATGGGAACTGCTGCGTCGATTCTTCGAGCGCTATCCGAACGACGGACTGGTTAAGCGCTATCGCCTCCCCAATAACAAATTCGACGCCAATGACAGTCAAAGCAAAGGCTTCGCTATCGGGATGCTGGGCGGCAGTTGGGATTATCCGGAAGCCGATTACGAGACCCGCAGAAAAATCGAATACGATCACAAGGAATATGCCTTGGGCTACTTTCACTTTATCCTCAACGATCCGTCCGTTCCCGCCCGAATCCGGGAGGATTTCAAGCAGTTCGGATTGCCCAAGGACGAGCATGTCGACTCTGGGCACTTTCCACCCATGGTCTATATTCGCGAAGCCAGGCGAATGGTGGGCGAATATGTGCTGACTCAAAAAGACATTGAAACGCAACCGGCCAAGGAAGACTCAGTCGGTGTCGCTATGGGACCTATAACCATCCACAATGTCCAAAGGGTGGCCACCGAGGACGGCTACTATCACGAAGGCGCGGTCCATACGCCCTACGATCCCCATGGCGAGCCTTACCAGGTTCCATATCGTGCGCTTTTACCCAAGCGTGAGGAATGCGTGAATCTGCTTGTACCGGTCTGTCTGTCTTCCTCCCATGTAGCCATGGGCTCACTACGCCTCGAGCCTACCTGGGTTGTCCTTGGTCAGAGCGCGGGTGTTGCTGCCGCTTTAGGGGCAAAGTCAGGGGGCGAGCTTCACGATCTTTCGTATACAAAACTGCGTGAACGACTGTTAGCTCAAGAGCAAGTGGTCGATATCCTGCCGGAATAATAGACAATCTTAAACAACACTCGATCCAGTAGACAAAGATGAAAAGCTTATCACGAAGAGGGTTCCTCGGAACGGGCCTAACTGGTTTGGCTGGTGTTAGTGCTATGGACACCATAAATGGGGAATCGCCGCCTGCAAATGTCTTTGAAGAATCGGCCCGATCGCTGCCGATTGTGGATACTTGCGATGTAGTTGTGTGCGGGGGAGGTCCGGCTGGGTTCTCGGCTGCGATTACCGCTGCTCGGCAGGGGGCGAGGGTCCGATTGTTTGAAGTCAATGGCTGCTTGGGAGGTGTTTGGACTTCGGGATTGCTAACTTACGTATTCGATGCGGACAAACCCGGTATCACCAAGGAGTTGACAACGAGGCTGGAAGAAAGAGAAGCAATTATTCACAACCGACAGTTTCCTGGCCGGTTTACCTATGAGCCAGAGGAGATGAAAGTCCTTCTGGAGGAACTGGCTATCCAGTCTGGAGTTGAGGTGCAGTTGCATACGCTCATCGTGGCTGTCTACAAGGATCGTAACAATAAAGTAGATACGCTTGTCACGGAATCCAAGTCGGGACGCCAAGCCTGGAGGGCCCATGCCATCATCGATGCTACGGGCGATGGCGATGTTGGCGCTCTGGCAGGTTGTGAGTTCGAAATAGGCGAGCGAACGGAATGCCCCTGTCAGCCCATGACCCTGAATGCTCTGGTCGTTGCCGAGGACGCGGACGCCCTTTACCCCTATACGTCGTTCATGGGCGGCGATGGCGCGCATCGCGGCAAACCGGTGCGCGAATTTCTCAGGGTCCTCAAAGAGGCTGAATTGGATGTTTCCTACAGCGAACCCACCTTGTTTCAAGTGCGGGGCACTCTGTTTACTTTGATGATCAACCATGAATACGCCATCGAACCATGGGATGCGGCTAAAGTAAGTAACGCTACTATTCGAGCCCGAGCAGAAATTTACCGTGTTGCGCGCGGATTGCGGAAATTAGGTGGACCCTGGAAAGGACTGCAAATTGCCAGTAGCGGTGAGCACATCGGTATTCGTGATGGACGACGCATTAAAGGGCGCTACTTCATGACCAAGGAGGACATTGCGTCCGGATCTTCTCATCCAGACGGTATTGCCAAGGTCACCTTCAATGTCGATATCCATGCCCCCACGCGGGAATTGAATGATGTCAATTCCACTATTCGGACAGGAATAAAGGTCAAACCTTACGATATTCCGCTGCGGGCTCTCATTGCTCGCGATGTGGATGGATTGATGATGGCGGGCCGCTGCATATCAGGGGACTACATTGCTCATTCAAGCTATCGGGTGACCGGGAACGCTACCGCCATGGGAGAAGCGGCCGGGCTTACTTCAGCGATGGCCGCGCAAAGGAACCAACTTCCACACCAACTCGACTCGCGCGAAGTGTTGCACGTTTTAAACCAAATTCGAGGGGGGATAGTTTCTTTATAAAATGTCATTGATGAACGGCGCCAGTAGACGGATTAGTTGGATAGTCAGACTCGGCTGTTTCTCAGTTATAGCGATTGCTCTGTTGGAGCTTTCGTTTGCCGAGGGGAATGAAGACGAACGACCCAACGTGCTCTTGATCGCCATCGACGACCTGAACGATTGGATTGGTTGTCTGGATGGGCACCCTGATACCTTGACCCCAAACCTTGATCGGCTAGCGGGGAATAGTCTGCTATTCACGAACGCCCATTCCCAGGGCACGATGTGCAATCCGTCCCGTATCAGCATTCTCTGGGGTATGCGTCCGTCCACTACGGGCTTCTACGATAACTACCACCAAGTGAGATACGAACCGGAATTTCTAGAGCGTTATATCAGTCTCCCTCGTTATTTCGAGAAACATGGATACAAAACCCTTTCGATGGGTAAAGTATTTCACGTCGGAACGCCACCGCAGTTTCAGATTGAAGGGGAGAGTCCACGAAATTGGTTGCGGGGACTGGACGTTCGGCACCATGAAAAACCCGATCCGTGGCATGCCTCTTGGGACTTTGGCCCTCAGGACTATGATGAAAGCGAATTCGTCGATTACGTTATCGCTGATTGGGCGGTTGATCAATTAGGTCGCCAGCATGATGAGCCATTTTTTTTAGCGGTCGGCTTTTATCGGCCGCACGTTCCTTTTTTCCCGCCTTCGGGCGTTTATGACAGCTTTGAGCAAGCAGCGCTTCCAGCAGTAGAGGATCGCGATTGGGATGATATTCCCAAAGCGGCCCGTGCGCTAACGATGAGCAATGTCAACATCCCTACTCATGACTGGTTCGAGGAAAACGAAAATGAAAGATGGAAACAAGCCGTCCACGCTTACCTGGCTTGTATACGTTGGGTAGATACTCAGATGGGGCGCGTTCTCGCTGGTTTGGAGCAGAGTTCCTATGCGAGCAACACCATTGTCCTGCTGTTTTCGGATCATGGATATCATTTGGGTGAAAAGCAACGCTGGTCGAAATTTTCACTGTGGGAACGGACAACCCGAGTTCCGTTAATGATCCACGTTCCCGAAGGTGTTAGGGGTTGGACCCATAAGCCGGTCGAGCTGTTGAGTATTTATCCCACCTTGGTCGAGCTCTGTGGGTTGCCTAACAATCCCGATGTCGAGGGAGCGAGTTTGGCGCCTCTAATCCGAAATCCAGATGCCCCATGGTCTCATGTGGCTGTTTCAACCTTGGGTCAGAATAATCACGCAGTGCGCGACGGGCGTTGGCGGTACATTCGCTATGCGGATGGGGCTGAGGAATTGTACGATCATGATAGAGACCCGAATGAGTGGGAAAACCTGGCCGGGAGCGGAATAAGTCCTGCGCATCAGGACTTAATCAAGCGCCTTCAGAAAAGGATTCCCTCCATCAATGTTGAGCAGCGCCGTCGGTAGAAAGAGGCCTTTGATGAAAACGAACCAAAGTCCACAACCTCTTTGTCCCCTCGGCTCGCCCGGGCGAGTCGGTCTATCAACGAGCGCTGTACTGAAAGGCATCGGAAATCTGCGATTTGGGTGTTGGGTTTTGTTTCTGGATTAGGTGGTTAGGTCCAACCTTCTCTATATAGGCAGGATGCCTGCGCTGCCCGGGTGCTCGGAGATCGTCCGCCAACTTGGGCAGGATGAGCTCAATTCGTTGATATATGGGTGAATGGAGCTGTATCAATTTTCATATGACTAATTTTCTGCTCTCCCTCGGTGATCCGAATGATTCGGTTTACCGGCACATTTTCAAAGGACTGGGTTTGATCAGTCGTTGGCCAATAGATTTCTAGTCGCTTGATTCGCTTTGCTTTGCCAATACCAATTTGCTGACGCAGGGGATTGCTGCCGAAGCTGCCGCCACTGTTGACCCATCGAAAAACGCTTCTTGATCGGCCATTTTCTTCAATATCGACGCGAATGCGCGATCCGACGCCGAAACGATTGGATTCCGTTCCGACTAACTCGACCGATACGTGGTTGTTGCCGAATCCGGGATTTTCGTAAAAGGCGTCGAAGTACTTGTCGACGGTTACGGCGCCGCCCATCTGCATGAAAATGTCCTGGTCGCCGTCGGCGTCGAAATCGGCAATGGCGACGCCATGCCCCTTTTGCAGGTGACTCATGCCCGACGCTTCGCTCACATCCGAAAATCGCTGGCCGGCCTGGTTGTGGTACACTTTGTTCGGCATGATCATCTTGAAGTCTGGGCTTCCCGTGCCCAGGACCATATCCAGATAGCCGTCCTGATCGATATCGCCAAAGTTAGATCCCATGGGTAGCGTTGGTTCTGCCAGGCCCATTTTGAAGGTGGCGTCTTGGAAATTTCCGTTCCGCGTGCCGCGAAAAACCCGCGGCAGTCCCCCGCTGACGGTATGGCCGAGATAGTGTCGGGCAACCTGTTCGATGTCGCAATCGAATGAAGCCACGAATAAGTCTAGCTGGCCATCGTTGTCGATGTCCCAAAACCAGGTAGGAAAGGAAGCGACCACATCGGCTACTCCTGCGCTAAGAGCTATATCCTTGAAGGTACCGTCTCCGTTGTTGCGATACAATCGGTTCCATTCCCCAAGATTGGATACATAGAGATCGGGATAACGATCATTGTTGTAGTCGCCCCAGGTAACGCCCTTGGCAAAGTAATTGTTGGTCACGCCTGCCGATCGAGCTACATCGGTAAAGGTGCCATCCCCGTTGTTGTGAAACAGTTTCGACGGCGCGGGATTCTCGACGCTGCTTTCGCATCCCACATAGAGGTCCAGCCAGCCGTCCAAATCGAAGTCCGCCCAAGCGGCAGTCTGCGACGGATGGTGAGCCTGAGCAAGCCCGGCGGAGAAAGTTACATCCGTGAAGGTGCCGTCGCCATTGTTTCTCAAGAGGGAGTCGGGATGCTGACCGTTCTGTCGTAGCCATGCCCCGCGTGTCACATAAACATCGATACGGCCGTCATTGTTGTAGTCGCCTTGGACCAGGTTTAGCCCGCCGAGCATTCCCGTCAATCCGGCGGCGTCTGATCGGTCATCGAATCCGCCGGTCCCGTTGTTGAGATAGAATTTGAGCGGCTCTCTCAGATCCCAACTGCCGACCATCAGATCGATATACCCGTCATTGTTGAAGTCGTCGGCGATGACGCTTCCGCACAAGCTACTCGTATCCAGCCCCAACTCAGGCGCGATATTCATCAATCGCGGAAACGCGTCATTTGAAAGGAAGCTCGCTGCCTCGATTCGATGCGCTTCCGGAACGCCTAGCGGGTGTTCGCCCAGGGTCATTGCAGCCAGGTTCCAGAGCCAAATAGACTCCAGATAAAGGGACGAGTTTTTCGGGGCGATGCGGGCGATCCGCTCGAATTCTTTGATCGCGTTGCGCGATCCCTCGGATTCGGTGTGAACGCCTCCCCCGCGAATGGGTAGGAGGCAGCTGTCCACGTTGTGCCTTAAACAGCAATTTTGCGTTTCGCCATGTCGCAAGTGAATCATGGCGAACCGGAATCGCGCTTCCGCGATGTCCCTGACGCCGAATGGGTCGGCATGGTTTTCCATAAATGCCTCGATTTCATTCAGCGTTTCCAGAGCGTCTGTTTCGTATCCAAGTTGCAACTCGACGTAGGCTAGCTGAAGCCACATGGCTAAGCGTTCTCTTTGGGATGTTGTTTCTGCCAGCCGTTTACGGGCTGCTTCGATTCGATCGGAACCGTAGTACATGTTTTCTCGGCCATCCCGCTCTCGCAGGGTTTGCAACGTTTGTAGCATTCGCGCGTGGCCTAGCCGGTCGGCCTCGCTGACGGATATCGGTGGATTGACTGGTCTCGGGCGATAGGCCGATTCTCCAGACCCGGTCTCATCCAGGTCCGCATGGGCAAGACTGCTTAAGGCGATGATGAGAAAAGCCCAGTCCAATGGAATCCAGAAAGGGAGCTTGCGAGACGGGTCTTTCAAACCGTAGTCCATTTTGAAATGGGTAGCGAGGAATGCCCTAGACTCTGGCCGTCACGGAGAAGATTTTTTGGATTTGCGCCTCCACTCGTTGGGCGAGCAATGGGTCAAGTTTTTGAAGGTCCGGTAGAAGTTCGACAGATTGTCGAAACCGCATTCGAAGGATATCGTGATGATCGAGCGATTGCTGTCCCGGAGGAGCTTTTTCGCATGCTCGATCCTCAGCTTCTGGATGTAGTTGAGAAAACTGGTTCCGGTATGTTTGCGGAAGAGACTCGTCAGCGTGCGTTTGCTCATGACCAGCCTTTTGGCTATGTCATCCAGAGTCATTGGCCTAAAGAAATTATCGTTCAGCTCGGCAAGAAAGTGCTGTACTCGAGCTTCGTTGGAGCGCGAGGGATCTACGGATACATCGCCTGGAAGGGAGCGGGAGTGGGTTCGTTTGATCTCGCCGAGAAAGCGCCAGGCCATTCCCCGGAGAATTTCCTGCGACCCCGGCAAATTGGCGGATTGCTCGTAAAACAGCAGACGCATCCGCTCCAGACCGCCTTGGGCGAAGGACTCTTGGGAGAAAAATATGGGCCGTTTGACAAACCCGATGTCTTTGTGGGTGCCAAATATCCTTGTTTCGAAGAAGAGAATGAACAGCGAAACCGGCGTGCCCGGATTATCGGTCAATCGATACCGCCAATGATCCGGTATATATACGACGATCCCTTTTTTCAATGGCCAGGAGAGAGTGCCGTCTTCGATATATCCCGATCCGCTGACAATGAGCAGCACCTTCTGGTATGGATGGACGGTCCAGTCCATCTGCCAGTTTTCGGAATGGACGGCATCGACGATTGAAACCCCGGCTTCGCTGAATGAAGCGCCTATAGGAGTATTGATCGGCTTATCGTTTTTAAGCTGTCCGGGGCTTTTTGCCATGAAGGTAGCTACAATAATCTTCAGTACTGAAGATAACTTGTAGAAATGGGCAAGCACAGAGTCCATTGTTAATGGCCAACCAGTATTAATACTGGAAAATCGATTCGCAAATCAGGCAAATTCAGAGGTAGGGCTTGAAACTGCGGGTTGAGCGCAAGAATCTTTGCAACGAATATAACTTAATAAAATTCGCGTCGATGCTACGTTTCTCACCCCCCTTCTCAGTCGCTTTCGATTGGGTGAAACGGTTTTAGCGCCGTTGCGCAATTGCAATTTTTCATTGAAGTCTCAAAGGCGAAACTACGCTGCGTTTGTCTCGTCACCTAAACCTCAAAAACACGCCTCGCCTCACTCCTTCGTGACCTGACTATGATACCAAATCTTTCTGTCGCGCCGCCAGATTCCATTGTCCCAATCTTTGGGGTAGCGCAAGGCATACACTGGCTGGATGCCGTGGTCATCGTTTGCTACCTGCTGGGCATTACGCTTCTTGGGGTGTATACAGGAAAGCAAGTGAAGAAGTCGGCCGACTTCTTCATGCCGCGCCGCTTTGGCAAGGCAATGATGATCATGCACGCCTTCGGTACAGGCACGGCTTCTGATCAAGCAGTCACGGTGGCCTCAGCTACGGTGCGCAACGGCTTGTCCGGCATTTGGTTCCAATGGCTGTGGCTATTGGTGACGCCGTTTTACTGGATCATCGCTCCCATTATGCGGCGTTTTCGAGCCACAACGACGGCTGATGTGTATCAGCTCCGCTATGACAGAAGCGTTTCTCTTCTATTTGCCTTGGTGGGCATCATTAGCATGGTCGCCAAGATCGGACTACTGCTCAAGGGAACCGGAGCCTTGATCGACGCTGGTACGGGCGGGGTGGTCGATGCGGATGTGGCTATTGTCGTAGTGACCATTCTCTTTCTGATTTACGGATTAGCGGGCGGATTGGGAGCCGCCATCGTTACGGACTTTATCCAAGGAGTACTGACGCTCCTTTTTTCGTTCATGCTTTTGCCTTATGTGCTCTCGGCAGTAGGCGGATTGTCCGGCGCCCGGTCCACTCTGGACGCTGCAGGTTTCGAGGACAAATGGTCATTGGTGGCCCCGGGAGAAATTGGCCTGTTTTGGATCATCATGCTTTCGATTCAGACGGTTATCGGCATTGTCGGCATCCCCAGCGCCATGGGGAATGCCGCGGCGGGTAAAACGGAAATGGAAGGCCGGCTCGGCTACATGACCGGCACGTTTATCAAGCGCGTTTGTACGGCCGCCTGGTGCTTGACGGGAATCGGGGCCATGGCCTGGTACCTTCAGCAGGGCGTTTCTATCGAGACCCTGGATCCGGATAGCGTTTACGGGGATATGGCCCGACAGTTCCTGCCCGCGGGACTGCTAGGCGTATTCATTGCATCGTTACTGGCAGGAATCATGAGTTCCTGTGATTCCTTTATGATTTCCGCCGCCGCCTTGTTCACAGAGAATGTCTACCGGCCGCTGCGGAAGAATGAAAGCGCGGCGCACTACCTTTGGATGGGTCGGGCGGCAGCTATATTGATTGTGGCGGCGGGAATGATCTTCGCATTCTGGCTATCAGGTGTGGTGGCTGGGCTGATGATATGGCTCAAGATCCTGCCAATGATGGGAGTAGCGTTCTGGCTGGGCTTATTCTGGCGCCGGGCGACTCCAATTGGAGCCTGGGCGAGCACGCTAACCGGTTTCGCCACCTGGTGGTTGGGTGAGCGCGTATTCTTCGCGGAATGGTTGAACGGTTTGCCTTTTGCGGAAGCCCTCAGACTGACCGCGGAAAAGGGAGGACAGGTAGAAATGTACGAGCCTTGGCTCATCCTCTTTTATCTGACCGCGGCGATTGTAATTGGGGTGGTGGTGAGCCTGTTCACGCCTAAGGTCCCCGATGAGCGCCTCGACCGCTACTATGCATTGACCCGAACCCCAATACAGGATGGGGAGGTGATCGAAACCCCTTGCGAATTGCCAGCGGGTGTCGAGCCGGTTCAACGAAAAATGCTCACTACGGCCATGGGATTGGAGATTCCCATGCCTTCGAAAATGTCGGTGGCGGGATTTGCTGCCGGATGGGTAGGGGTACTCGGATTGATAGGGGGATTTATTTGGATAGTGAGTTGATGGCGACACCGATAGAGTGAAAAATTACGGCGTAAAACTGCTCCTGAATAAGTATTGAAAACATAATGACAGATTGGAAACAACAACCTTGGTCGGGCGTTTACCCGGCTACGCTTTGTCCGTTTAATGATGACGAGTCAATCGACGTGGATGGCTTGTCTGCCTATATTGGCGAGGTGGCAGGTGTCCCTGGCATCGATGGCGTCGTTTGCAACGGACATACTGGAGAAATCATGTCTCTGAGGCCATCAGAACGCGATCAGGTCACCGCGGTCGTTCGGCAGAGCGTCGATCAGAAAAACGAAGAGACGGGACGTAATGTAAAAGTAGTTACAGGTGTTTCCGCGGAAGGCTCGCAAGAAGCCATCGATCACGCCAAATCGGCGAAGGATGCGGGGGCGGATGCCATCTTGTTGATGCCGCCGCACCATTGGCTGCGTTTCGGTCGCAGCGCCGAAACGGCGGTTGGTTTTATCCGCGACGTCGCCGAGGGGTCCGGAGTGGACATCATCGTCCACCAATATCCTGCTTGGACGAAGGCCGGTTACACGCTGGCGGAAATGCGGGAGATGGTCAAGATTCCTGAAGTGGTCATGATAAAGATGGGCACTCGCGATATGGCTCGCTGGCTTTTCGACTTCGAGCAGCTCAAAGCTGCCGAGCCGCGTGTATCCATCACAACCTGTCACGACGAATTTCTCTTGCCCACTTTGTTGGAAGGAGCGGATGGCGCCTTGATCGGTTTCGCCGGTTTCGTGCCGGAGCTTATGGTGGAGACGGTGCACGCGGCTCTGGACGGGGACTTGGCTCGAGCTCGGGCGGCCCGGGAGACGGTAGCGCCTCTGGCTCGTTTGATTTATAATTTCGGCGAACCCGGCTGCGGCGCTCACCAACGAATGAAAGTGGCTCGTTGGTTGATGGGTCGTTTTCCCAGTCCGCTATTTCGTCGGCCTATCCGCCCGCTTAGCGATGAAGGCATCGAGGATATTCGCAATCAATTGCGGGCCATCGACTATCCGGTGGTTCGATGAACTTGAATATAGATGAAGGAATAGACCATTGGCGTTAGACTCCATAGATTGCTTTAACCACTGTTTGCCCAAGGCGTATATTGAGGCGTGTCGGAGTAGCATGACCGAATCCCTGATCATGTTCGAAAGAGCGGTGGGTATCCCGGGCATGAGCGATCTTGAAGAACGCATCCAAATAATGGATCAATTTCCTGGATATCGCCAGATTTTGAGTATCGCGTCGCCCTCGCCGGAAGCGATAGCCGGTCCTGACGCTTCACCCGAATTGGCCCGGATCGGCAACGACGCTCTGGTGGAATGGCGAGATCTCCATCCCGACCGGTTTCCTGGTTTTATCGCCACGTTGCCAATGAACAATCCCGAGGCATCGCTGATCGAAGCGAAGCGAGCCGTCGAAGAGCTGGGAGCCCTGGGTGTGCAGCTCTACACCCACGTCAATGGTCAAGCGTTGGACCAACCTCAATTCATGCCTCTCTTCGAGTACATGGCGGAATGCGCAAAACCTATATGGCTGCATCCGCTCAGGCCGAGCAGTCGCCCGGACTACATAGATGAGTCGATCTCGAAATACGACCTTTGGTGGGCGTTCGGCTGGCCCCATGAAACGAGTGTTTGCGCGGGCCGTTTGGTCTTCGCGGGAATCTTCGACAAATGGCCGGAATTGAAGATTGTCACGCATCATGCCGGTGGCACAATTCCCATGCTGGAAGGCCGACTGAATGGTGGCTTGGAATCCTTGGGAAATCGGTACGCGCCTGAGCATGCCTACGCGGCTGAAACGGATTTGCAGGAAAAGCCGATCATCGCCTTTCGTCGGTTCTACGCGGATACGGCAACATTTGGATCGAGAATCGGAATCGATGCGGGGATGGCTTTCTTTGGAGAAGAGAAGACGGTGTTCGCGACGGACTTTCCTTTCTCCGGAATTGAGGAGAACTTGAAGGCGGCCGAGGGCTTGGGAGTGGCTGTGCTGAGCGGCAATATCGAGCGGATCGCAGGCCTGAACGGCAAATGAGCAAAGGATCTAGATCGCGCGACGAGGTTCGGGAAACCATCGATCCGAAGACGGGGGCCGTTGTCCGGCAGCTGACCGATTCTCCGTCGATCAACCATCACCCGTTCTACTATCTTCCAGCTTGGGATGATGCGGTAGAGAAACTTACCTTGGTTTCCCACCGGAGCGGCAGCCCGCAGATCTATTCGCGGCTGGAAAGCGATGGAGGTTTGATCCAATTGACGGATCGCGACGACCTCAACGAGTGGTCAGTCCATCCTTCCCACAACGGGCGGTATGTGTATTTTACCGCTGGGTACGGCGGTTGGCGCGTCGACACGGAGTCCTTGAAGGAGGAACAAGTTCTCGAGTTTGGGACGAAAGATATTCGGGAACGAGGCATGGTAGGCGCGGCTATGGGGACGACGACGTTGAGCCGCGACGATCGCTATTGGGCAGTGCCCGTGAAGATGGGCAAGGTCGCCCGATTTTTGGTGGTCGATACCGATACTTTGGTCGCCGAGACCATTCTGGAGCGGGACACCATCGGGCATCCGCAGTTTCATCCAGACGACAACACTTGGCTACGCTATGCCGGTCCCTACGATTCCCGAATTTGGACGATTCGTCGCGATGGAAGCGACAACCGTCTCGCATACGAGCGCGACGCGGGAAAGAAGGAGTGGATTGTGCACGAAACCTGGCGACCAGGACGTATGGAAATCCTTACTACTAACTGGGCTCGTGGAGTGATTGGAATCGACGTGGAAACCGGCGAAACGCGTCAAGTTTGCTCCTTTAATGCCTGGCATCCCATGGTGGATCGGACTGGTAGTTTGATGGTGGCCGATACCAAGAATCCTGATACGGGTCTACAGCTTTTCAATGTGATCGATGGAGTAGGGGAGCCGCGTTCTCTCTGCTTGTCTGAAGCGTCAAATGCGGGGCCCCATTGGAATCTTGGATACTGTCCGTACGACGATGGTCCAGTCGATGTCTATGCTCCCCAGCACACCCATCCGCATCCGCAGTTTTCCCCTGACGGGCAGAAAGTCGTCTTTACTTCCGACCGGACAGGCCATGCCCAGCTGTACGAAGTTACGATCCCTGAAGAATTTTGTAGCCCGCAATGAAGCCGCTCCTACCGAAAAGCGTGAAATTTCAATCACAGTTTAGCCGATAAACCATGACAAAGAACTCAAATAGACTCGCCCTAAGCATTCGTTTTGCTGGGCCGATAATTGCGACGCTTCTCGTTTCAATCGGGGCCCACACCGCTGCCACGGCCCAACATTATACGCCGAACGAAGTGTTGTTCGGGGTTAATCAGGGAGGTGATCCCGATGCCGATCTCGAGGCCTTCCCGACAGCGCCAGACGGTTTTGAAGTCACATTGGCCGCTAGTGAACCGGTGGTGCGGAATCCGTGTTCCATGGTCTTCGACGGGCGCGGGCGTCTGTTTGTCGGCCAAGGCCCTCAGTATCGCCGCTACAATCCATTAACTCCGAAGGACAGCGTGCATCTTCTTTTCGATGACGATGGTGATGGCGTTTATGATCGTACCCATGTTTTCGCGACGGGTTTTAATGCGATCCAAGGTATGGCTTGGAAGGGCAGGGATCTCTACGTAGCCAACGCTCCGGATCTGACGATTGTCCGAGATCTGGACGGGGACGATGTGGCCGATGAATACGTCAAGCTCTACACGGATCTGGGTAATATTGAGCATGGTCTCCACGGCCTCAATTTCGCTCCGGATGGCCGACTCTACATGTCGAAAGGAAACTCCAAGGGTTTGAGCCTTCCGGGTCGTGTAGCGCCGAAAGCATTCAGAGAGCTCTGGGACGTGCAAGCCCCTGAGGGATCGCCGGACATTCCTCCGGCCCAAACGTTCACCGCCGAAACCTACGAGGCGACTTATCATGACCCGAATGACGACTGGGGGCGCATGGGCGGCATTCTCCGGGCGGATCCGGATGGCTCGAACCTGGAGATACTGAGCTATGGCGTTCGCAATCCTTGGGATATGAGTTTCAGCGAGACCTTCGATTGGCTAAGCGCCGACAACGATCAGATCGAAGGCGACAAGTTTTTGCATCCCTTCAATGGATCCCATCAGGGATGGAACCACACCTGGAGCAGCGATTGGACGGGAGAGGAGCATTTGCCCACGGTGCCTATAGTGGGTCCCTTGGTGGACGGTTCCACCACGGGTGTTATCTATTATGACGCGGACGTTTTTCCGGAGGAGTACCGAGGCTTCTTTGTAGGCGATTGGCTCCGCAAGGTCGTCTATTTCATAAAGCCCGCGTGGGATGGGGCTCGAATGGATATCGAAGGCGGAGGGCCCATCGACTTTATCAAAGGCGGCAAGTCGCTCTTCCGGGCAACGGATTTGGAAATCGGCCCCGATGGAGCCATATACGTTCTCAGTTGGGGCACGACCTATGGGGCGGTATTCGAGGATGGCGAGATGACTAACGCCGGTCGGGTCTGGCGGATAGCTTGGAACGGGGAAGGCGCGGCTGCGAGCAAGCCAACGTCCTATCCCGAAATTCAGAGCCTCTCGGATCAAGGATTGCTAGATGCGTTGGATCATCGACTGCGGACCCGTCGCGTCGACGCGGCTGACGAGCTCGTGAAACGCGAAGCTTCAGAAGCGCTGAAGCAATGGCTTGATGCTTCCTCGTTGACTACGGACCAGGAAACGTGGGGACTATGGACGCTCGCTAGAATCCATCCCTCCGATGAGTCCCTGGATGACTGGTTTCTGTCTTTGAGCAGAAAAGGAGGTAACGACAATTTCAATACGAGGCTGCAATCTGTCCGAATCTTGGGATTTCGATCCGCGGTCTCCAAGCGATCGCTTCCAGACGGATTTCGACGGGTCCTGAACGACAGGGAACCCCGAGTGCGCCAAGCAGCTGCGATTGCGATTATGGAAGCAGGCGACGAAGCGATGCGTGGCGCTCTAGTGAATCGGCTGGCTAAGGAGGATGATCGGATGGTCTTTTACTCGGGTTGGCAGGCGTTGAGGACGCTTTCGAATGCAGATGAAATCGAAGAACTTCTCGACGACCGCAGAGGCCAGGTAAGACTGGCAGCCCTTTTCGCGTTGCTGGAATCACGTCACTTGGATACGGATAGGGTGGCTCCGCTTGTCGATGACCCAGATTCCAACGTATCCCAATACGCCCGTTCGTTTCTGGTCAAGGCAGGCGTGCTTGAGCCCGAAGGGCAGAGTGGTGACGAGGAAGTCTTCGCCGGGCTGCGTTATGGCGACTTTGTCCGCAATCTAAGGGCAGGAAGCGATCCCGCTCCGCGTGTCGCTCCATTTCCGTTGGCGTACCAAATGCAACTCTATGCGGATGACACCATAGCCATGTCGGACATTGGGGATGTGTTCGAGGGCCTATCATATATCCAGAATGTGAATGCGGGGGCCTACTCGACGGGTGACCGGTTTCTGAGTTTCTCGCTACCGACTGAAACGACGATTTACCTCGCTCATGACGAGGACATCCGGGGTAATCGTCCCGCTTGGCTGACGGAGCATTTCGAGCCTTTTCGAGGCAATCGATTCCGGGGAACGGCGAAGAGCTATGCTGTTTTCAAAAAAACGGCGCCGGCGGGAATGGTCACGTTCGGTGGCAACACCGTCGATGGCCAGGCTAGGGCCCCGATCAACTACGTCGTAATGCTGGAGCCTGCGCCGGTGGAACCCCCCTCGCAAGCAACCACTAAGGAAATGGTGTTGGATGTCTTAGGCGATGGCAATCCGGCCCGGGGCGAGTGGCTATTCAAGGGTGTCGAAGGCGCTGCTTGCTGGACTTGTCACCAAGTCGACGGGGATGGGCGAATCTATGGTCCAGACTTGTCGCTGATTGGGGATAGGGACAACGTTGTCCATTGGATCGAGTCTATCCTGGAACCCAACGCTATTGTTACCGAAGGCTATGCGACGCAGGTGGTGACGACAGCGGATGGTCAGTCGTACGCAGGGGTGTTGGAGGAAGAGAGCGATCTGCTTCTAACGGTACGCCAGGCCACTGGGGAAGTCGCTCGGATACGGAAATCGGAAATCTCAAACCGAAGCAGTCTTCATAGTTCGCTCATGCCCTCGTACGCGGCCACGTTGAAGCCGAGCGACGTGGCGGATTTGGTAAGCTATTTGGGTACGTTGACGACCCGAAACAAGCCGCCAGACGGGTTTTACTTTGAACAAGGCAAAGACGAGCTCTCGATATTCTACGACGGCGAGCCGATCGCGACCTATGTCATGCGCGATCCCGATCTGCCTCGACCGTACTTTTATAATCTGAATACAACGGATGGCGTTCGAGTCACTCGGAATTTCCCTCCCGTGGATGGTCTCGACGATCCCGATCACGCTACCTACCACCCAGGTCTCTGGATGGCTTTTGGCGACTTGAGCGGGCAAGACTCTTGGCGAAACCGGGCCCCGATTACCCACGAGCGCTTTGTCGCTCCTCCGCGTATCGAAAATGGGAAATTGACCTTCGCCGTTGAAAACGCTTTGCGATCGGAAGGCGGGGATGCGATCGGCCGCCAGGTATCCCAATTCACATTCGAGCCGGTCGAGGATGGATGGCTGCTCGTTTGGGACGATGTCTACGCGCCTGTGGGCGATGAAATCGTTTTCGGCGATCAAGAGGAAATGGGATTGGGGGCTCGGGTAGCGACTCCCATTATCGAAAAGAACGGCGGGCTGATTCGCACCAGCGCCGGTTTGGAGACGGCCAAGAATACGTGGGGCAAACCTGCGAATTGGACGGATTATTCAGGCAAGGTGGACGGCCGGTTCGCCGGTCTCGCGATGATGGGGCATCCGGAGAATTTCAGGCAGTCCTGGTGGCACAACCGCAACTACGGGGCGATGGCCTCTAACGCATTCGGCCGAAAGGCCATGAGGCAGGGCGAGGTGAGCTCGATTCCTGTCAAGGCGGGCGAGTCCCTGCGCATGCGGTACGGAGTGTATGTGCATTCGCGCGACAAGCGTATCCCGGCAGAGCAAATCGACTCTGTATTCGAAGACTACGTAAAGGACTATTGAGATGAAGAGAGGAATACTGATACTCGCTGCTGCTACATTGCTTCTAGGTTGTCAGAATAATTCTGATACGGAAACGTCGCTACCCAATACCTACGACTATCGTGTGAACACGCTCTCTGAATTGAGGGAGGGGTTCCAGAACCCGCCGCTAAAATCGGGCCCGTGGGTGTATTGGTTCTGGTTCGATAGCGTTCTCAGCAAGGAACACATCACCTATGAATTGGAGGAACTGGCCCAAGCGGGAATTGGGGGATTCGAGGTTCGGGACGTCACTATGCACGGGTTTGCGGGGAGACCGGGTCCCCTGTATTCGCCTGAAGAATGGGAGAAATGGGGACACCGAAAGTACAGGCATATGTCGCCTGAATATATCGATATTCTCGAGCATACTCTCAGCGAGGCGGAACGCCTCGGGCTCTATTTCTCAATGAACCTAGGGCAAGGGTGGCCTCCTGGGGGTCGTTGGATAACCGACGAGCATCGGTCTAAACATTTAATGCCGTCGAGCCGGATGCTCTCTGGGCCACGGTCGTTGGACGGGGATGACACCGTTGAAGTGCCCGAGGATACCTTCGTTGCCGCTTGGAAGATTTCCGGCGAAGAAAGGGTAACTCCTGATTCGTACCTCGACCTCACGCGTATGGTAGGTTCTGATGGGCGACTTGAATGGGAGGTACCTGAAGGTGATTGGCTTCTGGGGCTATTCCAGACCATTCCAGGAGGCTTGGTGGATAAGGGAGAAGGTCCCGAGGTTGATCCGGCATCGAAGGAAGCGGTGTTGTTCCACCTCGACTACATGTTTGGGCGGATGAGTCCGAAACTGAAACGGTTTTTCGGGACGACGTTTGCCGATATCGCCACCGACAGTTGGGAGTTCGTGCCCAATCGAAACGGCGGACGCTATTGGTCGCCAGCGATCTATGAGGCCTCGGAGGAGGAGCTTGGTTACGATATACGTGAACGCATGTATGCCTTGCTTGGCTACGGTCCAAACAAGGAGTCGATTGAAGCCGATCTAGCCACCTTGGAGGAAACGCTCGTCCGCGAGAACTTTTTCGGAACGATAACGGAGTACCTCAACGAGTTGGGCATTCGACACCGGCCCCAAGCTTACGGAAGAGGCTTGGAACGAAATTTTTTCGACAGCTACGCGGTAGTCGACACGCCTGAAATTGAAGAGGGCAAGCTAGTGGTCGAAGCCGTGTGGACCAGTCGTCTGCTCGACAAGCCAATCACGAGCGTAGAGGGGTTTACCTTTATTAGCGTTCAGGACGGAAATCTGGAACGAGACTATGCGGGCCAGTATGGGCGTATGAAGAATGTGGATCGCAATGATATGTGGAAAGCCACGCCCGAAAAGATGATCCAGCTATCCAATGCCCATTTCGGGCGGGGCATCAACCGCATCCAGATGCATTGCTTTAGCTATTCTCCTCTCGAAGTGCCGCATCCGGGTTGGCGTCTCTATGCGGAGGCCCACATCAATCGGAATGCCTCTTGGTGGCCGGAAATGCCGCGAGTGTCCCGTTTTATTGCCCGCAATCAATTTGTGATGCAGTCTGGAGTTCCGATAACGGACAATCTGGTGTATCCAGTAAAGCCTAACTTCTCGGACGGCCCGTACAATAATATCGAAGGCCAGCCAGGATCAGGGATCAATAGTGTGAACGGAGCTAACACGGAAATCCTGAGATTGATTTTGGAATCGGGCGAACTCGTAGACGATCGTATTGGGAATATAGTGTTGCGTGACGACATTCGTTCCTTGGAAGAGGCAGAGTATATTACCGCTTTAGTCGAGCAGGGTATTTCTATCAACTGCTTGGTTTCCTTGCCCAGCGAATGGAGCGTTTTCGCCGGCGGTCGTTCTGGAAGCTCGGAACTACTGGAAGAGCTTCTGGCTGCTCAAAGTGAAGGCCGGGTTCGGGATTCACGCGGAAAATCCTGGAAGGAAGTGACTAGTGAAAACCAATCGGCGCATTGGCAGGAGTCCGATGGCAAGCTAAGCTACCAGCGCCGTCGCGTTGCTGATGCAGAGCTGTTCTTGATATCGAGTTGGGAAGAGCCCTTTGACGGCGAGGTTACTTTTGTTGGACAAGGCGAAACTCCAGAGATTTGGGAGCCGAAAACAGGAAATGTAGAGATTGCTGAAGGGCGATCTTTGCAAGATGGAAGTGTAACCATCCCGATAAAATTGAAACGAAACGACTCTGTTTTCGTCGTTTTCAGTCACTGACGATGTTGGGAAGAGGGGTATTCGTTTTTGCCGTTTGTTTAGCCATTCTGGGCAATTTCGACTGGGTTGTGAGAGGCGCTCAGCCCAACATCCTATTTATCGCCATCGACGATCTGAACGATTGGACGGGGAGCTATGGTGGACATCCCCAGGCTAAAACGCCCAACTTGGATCGCTTGGCGGCCCGGGGGTTGCAGTTCAACAATGCTCATTGCCAGTCGCCCATTTGCGGGCCTTCGCGCAACAGTCTGCTTACAGGTATTTTTCCCTCCACGAGCGGGCTTTATTTTCTCAAGCCGCTAGATATCCGATCGATCGATTCATTGAAAGCGGCGGTTACCTTGCCGCAGTACTTTATGAAACACGGGTATGAGGCCTTGGCGGCAGGCAAAGTCTTCCACCTGAATGACGATGCGTCGTTTCCGCAATATGGAGGTGATTTCGGCCGGTTGGGACCGTATCCAGAAAAGCGCATCAGCTATCACAAAGGCTCGAAAAACGTGGATTGGGGCGTGGCGCCGTTCGAGGACGAAGCGATGCCGGATACGAAGGTGGCCGACTGGACTATCGATCAGCTTGGAAAGAAACGGGAAAAGCCATTTTTTCTGGGATGTGGATTTTTCCGACCGCACGTGCCTTGGTATGTCGGGAAGAAGTGGTTCGATGCGTTTCCGCGCGAATCAGTTGCCCTTCCCGAAACGCTGGACAGCGATGGAGACGATATATCTGGTTACGCCAGAAAGCTCACTTTTTCAGCGTCGGCTCCTCGTCACCACTGGGTGGTGGAAAACGACGAGTGGCAACACTCTGTTCAGGCCTACCTAGCAAGTATCCATTTCGTGGATCATCAGTTGGGCCGTGTCTTAGACGCTCTCGAAGCATCGGAGTACGCGGAAAATACATTGATTGTCGTATGGAGCGATCACGGGTACCACCTTGGCGAGAAACAGCGTTGGGCCAAGCGATCGCTCTGGGAGGAGTCCACCAAAGTGCCCCTAATCTTTGCCGGCCCTCGAATACCCCAGGAACAAGAGGTAGATCGACCTGTGGGGCTGATTGACCTCTACCCAACTTTGGTTGAGTACGCGGGCCTTCCAGCGAAACCTCACCTCGATGGAGCGAGTCTTGTGCCCTTGATCGAGAATCCCATGGCTGCTTGGAGTCGCCCCGCCGTTACTACCTTTGGCCCCCACAATCATGCCATTCGTTCTGAGCGCTGGCGCTACATTCGCTACGCCGATGGCTCGGAAGAACTGTATGATCATTCGAAGGATCCCCATGAATGGATCAATTTGGCCGGCAAAGCCCGGTTCAACGGGATCATCGATGCTCATGCCGCCTGGCTTCCTCAGGTCAACGCTCCGCTCGTGGCAGGCAGCGCGGACTCGGATAGCCCGATCTACGACCCGAAGGTAGTGTACCAGCCGAACGAGTGAACTTTTTGGAGATGAATAGAACCGACTACTCCCATTTTTCAAGAAACCAGCAGATCCTGGGTCTCGCTTTATCTCTCTTCCTTATTTCCCTCCCTGTTGCAGGGCAGGACGCGGGAACGGAATATCAGAAATTGTTTTCTAAGTACAGGGGTGGGGATCCCTATGCGGATCTCGAGGCCTTTCCGACTGCTCCGGAGGGTTTCGAAGTGACCTTGGTGGCAAGCGAACCAGTCGTGCGCAATCCCGTGTCCATGGCCTTCGACCAGCGGGGACGCCTGTTCATTGGACAAGGCCCCCAGTGGAGGCGCATGGAGGAGAATTCGCCCAAAGACAGTGTGGTCAGGCTTGTCGATGACGACGGCGATGGCGTTGCCGATCGTACCCAAACCTTCGCTACAGGTTTCAATAGCATTCAAGGTCTCGCTTGGCTGGGCGACGATCTTTACGTGGCCAATGCCCCTGACTTTACCATCGTCCGGGACCTGGACGGGGATGACGTGGCTGACGAGTACGTGCGCCTTTACACGGACTTAGGAAACCTGGAGCACTCGCTGCACGGTTTGAATTTCGCTCCGGACGGTCGTCTCTACATGTCGAAAGGCAACTCGCGGGGCTTGATCAAGCCCGGACGCGTGGCGCCTAAACCCTTCCGAGAACTGGCCTCCTGGGCCACTGAACTCGATGATGGCCTGCCCGATTTTCCGGAACCGGAAGTGTTCACGGCAGAAACCTACCAAGCGAATTTTCACAATCCCAACGACGATTGGGGAAGGCATGGGGGCATCTTGCGTAGCCAACCAGACGGCAGTCAGCTCGAGATCGTAGCCCGAGGGTTTCGCAATCCCTGGGATATCGCTTTCAGCGAAACCTTTGATTGGATGGGCGCTGATCAGGACCAGACAGCGGGCGATAAATTCTACATGCCGTTCAAAGGAGCCCACATGGGATGGAATCATGCTTGGAGTTCCCATTGGGCGGGCGAGGATCACTTGCCGACCGCGCCGACGATGAACTATCACGTCGATGGTTCGACGACCGGTGTCCTCCATCACCGCGGGAACGGTTTTCCAGAGAAGTACCGCGGGTTCTTTGTGGGCGACTGGCTGCGCAAGGTCGTCTATCTGGTTCGGCCGGAATGGGATGGGGCTCGTATGGCCATAGAGGGAGGAAAACCTGTGGACCTTTTTAGCGGAGGGAAGTCGCTGTTCCGGCCTACTGATATCGCAGTCGGTCCTGACGGAGCCCTATACGTGCTCAGTTGGGGAACCAGTTATGGTTCTGAGTGGAAAGATGGGGAGTTCGTGAGCGCGGGACGGGTTTGGCGCTTCGCGTGGCAGCCGACAGAAGATGATCGCCATGCCCTCGCTGAAATAGAACCTCTTGGGGCAGACGCCACTTTCGATGAGCTGGTCGCGGACTTGGACCATGAATTGCCTGTCCGGTCTGCGGATGCTAGCAAGGAGTTAGTAAGTCGAGGATCGCTAGACGAACTCCAGCGTTGGCTGGACGATGGAAACGGAACGACCGCTCAAGAAACGTGGGCTCTGTGGACGATCGGGCGTTTCGGCCTTGGCAATCTTCAAATCGATGAATGGCTCGCTGCGAGAGCTCTGGACAATGGTAAAGAAGATTTCAATACAAGACTGCAGGCGATCCGGATTCTTGGCTACCGTTCGACGCTGGCGAAGCGACCGGTTTCGCCCGTTGTGATCAAGGCCCTCGAGGATTCTGAACCGCGAATACGCCATGCGGCCGTTACAGCCATTTTCGAGACCATGGATACGAGCGCCGCGGACTCGTTGATCAAATTGGCAAAGCGCGAACGGGACGATGTCGTATTCTACACGAACTGGCAGGCCCTCGCGAACCTGCTGGGCGGAGAGGAATTGACCCGCCTCCTGCAAGACAAGCATCCCCGGGTTCGTCTATCGGCGCTTTTGGCATCATTGGAAAAGCGGTTGATTGGGACCGACGGAGTTTTGCCGCTGCTCGATGACTCTGAAGTCGAGGTGGCTGCGGTGGCCCGCTCCTTTTTGGAAAAGGCCGGCGCTATCGAGCCTTTGGAGGAGCAAGGGAAAGAGTCTCTATTCAACGGTCTGCCATTTAGCTCGTTCGTCTCCAACATTTCAGCGGCGAGCGGACGGAGGTATCAAATGGGGCGAGAGGCCGTTGCCGTAGGGGCTCAGTTGTACACGGATAGTGGAACTACGGTGATGAGGTATCCAGAGGAATTGGAAGGAGCCTTCTACCTGCAAACCGCGAATGCGGACCGGAACTCGAGCGGAGAGGGGTTTTTGAGCTTCGATTTGCCCGAAGCATCGGAGGTCTTCGTCGCTCATGACCTAAGGGTGAGAAACCGTCCCGATTGGCTCGTAGATGGCTTCGAGCAGTTGGAGAAACGGTTCTTTCGAAGCACGGCTCAATCGTATTCGGTTTGGAAGGCTAGCTTTCCGGCCGGTACCGTTACGCTTGGCGGCAACACCCGTGACGGAACGGCCGCGGATCCACTCAACTATATTGTTCTCGCTAGGCCGCGACCGCCCCAGTCGCCGTCGGAGGCGACTACGAGGGAAGCGGCGATCGCCAAACTGCCGGAGGGAGACGCGGCCAGGGGAGAATGGCTGTTTCTCTCCCAGTCCGGACCTGCTTGCTGGTCCTGCCATGCTATTGACGATCAAGGTCGCGCCTTTGGTCCGGACTTGACGACGATTGGAGACCGGGACAACCCGCTTCATTGGATCGAGTCCATCCTGGAGCCCAACGCAGTGGTTATGGAAGGCTTTGCCGCCCAACGCGTCGCGACCAAAGACGGGACCGTTCACGTAGGCAGCCTAGTCGAGGAAAGCGGTCTGCAGCTTAGCCTTCGCAATGTAGTAGGCGAGCTGATACGCGTTCCCCAATCGGAGATCGCGGAAAAGGAGAGCCTGCACACATCATTGATGCCTTCCTTCGCCGGCTTGCTGGGACCTAGAGACGTGGCCGATCTCGTGGCCTACATGGCTACGCTAACCTCCAGCCGCGCGAATGCGATCGCTGCCGAAGGACCGTTTAGCTTTGAGAAAAACGAAACGGAATTGCGTATCGCCTTGGGCGGCCAGCCAATAGCCACCTACTCGTTTGCTGATCCGAGGGTGGGACGGCCCTTTTTCTATGACGTGTACTCGAAAGAAGGCGTGATGGTGACCCGAAATTTCCCTCCCGTCGAAGGGACGGATCCCGTTGATCACGAATTCATGCATCCAGGACTATGGATCGCCTATGGGGATATTAACGGGCAGGATTACTGGCGCAATAAGGCCACGGTAGAATTCAAGGAGTTTGTCGAGGAACCGCATGTCGAAGGCGGCGACCTGCGTTTCGCGGTAAAGTACGAAATGAATATAACCGACGGCGCAGTTATAGGAGCTCAGATCTCTCGCTTCGCCTTCACGCCCCATGACCGAGGTTACTTTATTACATGGGAGGAAGAATACTTTCCATCGAAGGAGCCACTGGTGTTCGGCGACTACGAGGAAATGGGATTGGGCGTCCGGGTGACGACGCCGATGATCGAAAAGAACGGCGGGCTCATCCGGAACAGCGAGGGTGGCCAATCTGCCCAAGAGACCTTCGCCAAGGAAGCCGTTTGGAGCGACTACGCAGCAAAGCTAGGGGATCGATGGGCGGGCGTGACGCTGATGGCTGACCCTAGCTATTTTCGTGGCTCGTATTGGCACAATCGGGATTACGGCTTGCTGCTAGCCAATCCCTTCGGACGTAAAGCCTATTTGCGGATCCCGGAACGCCGGCCCACCAGGGTTGAGGTGGGCGAGAGCTTGACGCTTCGTTTTGGGGTGCTGGTGCATTCTGGGGACTCTATGACAAACGTTGATTCGATCAATGCCGCCTATGAACGCTTCTTACGTTCAATGGACCATTAGCAAGCGGCCTGGCAGTCAGTGAAACGTATATCTTATCTCATCTTTGTTTTCAGTCTGCTTGCTTGTTTGCAAGTGGTTGATCTGGTTGCGTCACCGCCAAATATCGTATTCCTCTTTTCGGACGACCTGCGGTGGGACGCTGTGGGCTATGCGGGTAATGAAAAAGTACATACACCCAATCTAGATCGATTGGCCGAGGAAGGGGTTTGGTTCAAAAACGCGTTTGTAACCACGGCGATCTGCATGTCGAGTCGAGGTTCGGTGGCCACGGGACTCTACGAGCGAGCCCATGGATGGCGGGACTGCCGTACCCGCATGGCCCGTGAAGTCTGGGACGCGTTCTCCTATCCGAGTTTGCTGAGAAAGGCTGGTTACTACACGGGTTTCGTCGGCAAGTTTGATGTGGATATCGAAGACCGCGGTTGGACCTCGCAAGAATGGGGGGAGCAATTTTTCGATGTGTACCGGCCTTTTTATTTTCGTCCGGTGTATTATGAGATCGAGGGGGAGCAGGTTCATCGCGACGATCTGGAGTTGGCCGCGGCTCTCGAGTTTCTGGACAACCGGCCAAAGAATAGACCCTTTTGCTTGTCCCTGTGGTTCAACGCGCCGCATTCGGATCACGAACCGGCCCCGCGGCACTTAGCCCACTACGTGGACAAGGCCATGCCTCCACCCGCTCCCGACTCGGAATCGGTTTTCAGTAAGTCGCCCGAATTTATCAAAACTTCTTTGGCTCGGACTAGGTGGCGGGAGTACATGGAAACGGACACCGTCAGGGAGAAGTTGGTCAAGGCTTACTATGGACAAGTGTCGGGGATCGATGAAGCGGTGGGCCGCTTGCGCGAGAAACTGGAATCATTGAATCTCCACGAGAACACGGTCATCATCTTCGCAAGCGACAACGGGTTTTTCCTCGGAGATCGAGGGCTGTCGGGAAAGTGGCTGATGTATGAACCGTCGATTCGAGTCCCGATGATCCTGTATGACCCGAGGACAGAGCCAAGTCGCGCCGGACCGGTTGAAAAACTCGTTCTCAATATAGACATTGCTCCTACCCTGTTGGAGGTCGCAGGGATCGCTATTCCCGAAGCGGTTCAGGGCGAGAGTCTTTTATCGCTTGTTCGAGGCGAGGACAGGCCGTGGCGCAACGCATTTTTCTACGAGCACCGTCGGGACTGTCCTCCTGAGCTGAATCAGATCCAGAGCATCGGGGTACGGACAGAGCGGTGGAAATATATCCGCTATACGGAGCAGGGTGGTTATGAAGAGCTATACGATCTTTCGAATGACTCGGACGAATCCCGAAATCTGGCCCCTGATCGCCGTTTCAGAGAACTCCTTTCAAAACTCAGAGAGCAATGCGATTACTACACGAAACTCTACGAATTATGAAAATGACTCAACCCGGTTCAAGAGCCGTCCCTAGCTGTTCGGCTTGGGTCCTCGTTAAAGGTGTCCAGGTTTTATGCCTAGCCATTGTGGGGCTAGCGTTCGCCGCTGCCCAAGAAGAGCGACCCAACATTATCCTCATGCTGGCGGATGACCTAGGCTACCAGGATCTATCCTGTTACGGGAGCACAGCCGTGCAGACTCCCCATTTGGATGCCTTGGCTGAGTCTGGCTTGCGTATGGATAATTTTTATACGGCGTCAGCAGTCTGCACGCCGACTCGAGCATCCATATTGACTGGCTTGTATCCACTGAGGCTGGGTATCACGAAGCACTTCAGGGATGACGAAGCCCATTTGCCTCCGGAAACGATTACGCTGGCAGAACTGTTGCAGGACGCGAATTATCACACGGCCCACGTCGG
Organism: Opitutaceae bacterium; assembly: GCA_028284235.1. Classification (GTDB taxonomy): domain Bacteria; phylum Verrucomicrobiota; class Verrucomicrobiia; order Opitutales; family Opitutaceae; genus Pelagisphaera. Next base: position 201,259 of record JANQSC010000013.1, on the reverse strand, counting down.
CAAGTGGCACTTGGGAGGTCTGCACTTAGCCCATATCGCGGATCGAGCCAACTCGATTCCGGGTCCTCACGAGCACGGTTTCGATCAGTATCAGTGCCAAAACGAGGAACCTCCATTGAGGGGGCGGATGGGAGCCGATCGAACATTGTACCGGAAAGGCGGAACGTGCCTCATTCGAAACGAGAAACAGGTCACTCCCGACGATCCTTACTACTCCATGCACTTCACGGACATCAACGGTGATGAAACGGTGAGGTTGATACGCGATTATTCCAAAGACAATCGTCCTTTTTTTATCAATACATGGTGGTTCGTGCCCCATACGCCTTTTGAGCCAGCTCCAGAGCCTCACTGGGAGAATGCGGCCGCTCCGGGCATTAGCGATGACCAGCGGCGCTTTCGCTCCATGGTGGAGCATATGGATGCCAAGATCGGAGAGATTGTTGAAACTCTGGAGGAGACAGGTCAGCGCGACAATACTTTGTTGTTGTTTCTCAGCGACAACGGAGCCGCTTACGAAGGGCAAATCGGCGACTTGAAGGGCGGAAAAACGGATTTGCATGATGGGGGTATCAAAGTCCCCTTCATCGCCAGCTGGCCAGCGAAGATAGCGGCAGGGAGTCGCAGTAGTGCCTTCGGCATTACGATTGACATCATGCCGACTCTTTGCGCCGCGGCTGGCATTCCAATCTCGATTGAAGAAAGCGTGGATGGGGTCAACCTATTGTCGCATTGGCTGGGAGGGCCTGCTATCGACTTCGAAACGCGCGGCGCGGTATTTTGGCAGCTAGATCTCTACGAGAATCTACAGCGGCACTATCCCAAGCCCGAACCCTATGCGACTGAAGGGGCCCGAAACGGTCGTTGGAAATTGTTGGCAAGAGAAGGCGTTCCGGTGGCCTTGTACGACATGCTCGAAGATCCTTACGAACGATCGAGTGTTTTGAAAATGCGACCCGAGGTAGCTCGTGACCTGCAAGTCGAATTGCAAACGTTTCTGTCGGCTCCAAGATTGTCTCCCTACGGAAGATAGAACTGTATACAATAAATAATGAGTACATATAAAATTCGCAGTTTCGAAATTTCTGTTTACCGTTGCTTGCAAGTCGCCCTGCTCGTTGGCGTCGCGGCAAGCGAGACTCTAGGCGCGGAGCCGCGAGATGATGCCCCAAAGCCGAATATCGTGGTCATTGTCGCCGACGATCTAGGAAGCGCGGATTTAGGTTTTCGCGGCTCTTCCATTGCCACGCCTCATTTGGATCGCCTGGCTCGGGAAGGCGTTGTATTGAATCAGCACTACACCTATTCGGTGTGCACACCGACGCGAGCGGCCTTTTTTAGTGGCCGCTACGCCACTCGATTTGGGGTCGATACGCCTTCCAATTCGCAGGTTTTTCCATTCGGCACGGAAACCTTGGCCAGCGCCTTGAAGTCAGTGGGCTACCGGACGGGTATCTCCGGAAAATGGCATCTGGGCTCCAAGCCTGAATGGGGTCCCATGCAATTCGGTTTCGATCACCAGTACGGCGCCTTGGCGGGAGGAGTGGGGCCTTACTGCCACACCTACGAGAATGGTAGTGGGCCATTTGGCAAAACCTGGCATCGAAACCATGAATACGTGGAAGAAGAGGGACACATCACCGATCTATTCACGCAAGAAGGGATTCGCTTTATCGAACGGAATCGGGATCAACCCTTCCTGCTTTGTTTGACCCATGCCGCCCCGCATATTCCTTTAGACGAACCGGAGGAATGGCTGCAGAAAAACGAGACATTAGAGGATCCTGGCCAGCGTCTGTACGCGGCTTCCGTTTCTCATCTTGACCACGGTATCGGGCAGATTCTGGAAACGCTGGAACGGTTGGAGCTGGTGGAGAAAACTCTGGTTTTGTTTTTCAGCGACAACGGGGCCCATCCGCCGGATCGCAATGATCGCGAGTATCCGGGGATTTATCCCAACCTCAGAATTGGCGGCAGTAATCTGCCGCTGCGGGGAGGCAAGTCGAGTCTTCACGAAGGCGGAATTCGAATGCCAGCAATCGCCTGGTGGCCTGGAACCTTGGAAGATCGGCAATCCGAGACGCCGGTCCACGTGATAGACTGGATGCCGACTTTAGGCAAGTTGGCTGGATACGAACCTCAGAAGGATCTTCTCTGGGATGGAATGGATATCTGGCCCGCTATATCGGGGGGCGAACCACTCGAGCAACGGGGCCTCTATTGGCGGGTTTACTATCCCACAGTGGGGAGCGTCTGGGCCATTCGGCGTGGCGATTGGAAGCTGCTGATTCATCCTGGCGATGTCGTGCGGGACCCTGCGATTGGGCAACGACACGAGGCTCGCTATCCGAAAGGAGAGCCTGATGGCGTCCGAGAGCTGTTCAATATAGGGAAAGATCCGAATGAAAGGAACAATCTTGCGGCGAAGCATCCGCGAAAGGTGGCCGAGCTGGAATCGCTTTTGGTGGAACTGCGGCAGCGAGATAACGACGCGCTCGTTGAGCAGGAATGAAAGAACGACTGGTATCGGAAAAGCGAATATGGAACCAATCGATATGAAACGTGTAGGCGCGGTCGGATGGGCCGCGTTGTTCTTGTTAGGTTCAACCGTGTTCTGTTCTGAACCGCGAGACGTCAGGCATCTGGTTGTACGGCACGAAGCGGGGCAGTTCTTCGGTTGGCCAGCCAATGGCGGAATTTGGAATTGGGGCGATGAAATTCTCGTTCAGTACAAACAGGGAACGTTCAAGGACAAACCGGTGGGGTCGCACGATGTCGATGGGGATCAGCCCATCGTCTGGGCGCAGTCGCGATCGAAGGATGGCGGTCTGACTTGGACTCACGAATCGACGGATATCGTGGTGACGGAGCCGATGGGTCGTAGCGAAGACTTCGACCGAAAGAGCGTTGCCGCGTTGGCGTCGCCTCTCGACTTTACCGATCCCGACCTGGCCTTGAAGTTCGAGTGGATGGGAAATCTCTATTATTCTCGAAATCGGGGCCAAGATTGGACGGGACCCTTCTCGATTCCGGATTTCGGATATTCGGCTCCAGCGTTTCGGACCGACTACCTCGTCGGTGGGCCGCTGTCGGTTTCGGCGTGGGTCAGCTTGGGCCATTCCGAGGAACGGCGGTCTGGCGACAAGCTGCTTCCGCACTGGAGAGAGGAGGTCTATCGGATTCGTACACGCGACGGCGGGTTGAATTGGAGTCTGGAGGGTCGGGTGGGCCGATCGGTCGGTGGATTCGAAAGCGGCTTGCGAATCGATAGCGCCATCATGCCTTCCACCGTGAAAACGGACGAAGGCGATTGGGTAACTTGTATCCGAAATCTAGAGGCATATCCGAAAAAGGGCTGGATCGAGTGCTGGGGTTCGAGGGATGAAGGCCGATCCTGGAAACTCCTGTCCATTCCGGTTGATGAGGAAGCCGGAACGACGCCTCCATCGCTGAGCAAATTGGAAGGTGGGCGGCTTGTCCTGACCTATGGCTATCGCAAGCCGTTGCGTGGCCCTACATCGATTAGAGCGCGAATCAGTTTGGACAACGGAAACTCGTGGTCGGATGAAATCGTCTTGAGGACCAATGGCGGCGACGAGGACATCGGCTACACGCGCGACGCGATTCGACCCGACGGCAAAGTCGTGACAATCTATTATTGGAACGACCACGAAAAGACCGAGCGCTATATTGCGGCTACTCTTTGGAATCCCGGATCGCTTTGATTGAGAGACTTGCTCACGTCGAAATACCCCCGGGTATTCCTCGGATCGCAGCCTAATTTCTGATTCCGAAATATAACTTCAAGGTCTCGAAAGCGACTTATTGGACAGTCTCTGAAGTTCTCGAAAGGGATTGCGCCCTGCGATAGGGCGTTTCCGTTTTATTCAAATTCGATATTGCCCGATTGTATAATTAGTTTGCCGGTAATGACACCAGTCTGGACTCGACCTGCGAATTGGGAGGTCGCAAGTTTATATCTCTAACCCCTTCCCACTTATGAATGATACGATTTCGCACCGCCGTATGGATCGCCGGTCGGCCGTCAAATGGATGCTCGCCGCGACGGCAACGGTTCGCATTTTGGATACAGAGACTTGGGCTCAAGGGGAACCGGCCCAATCAGGATATGGGACCGATCCCAGTTTGTTGTCGGGCGAGGTGTTTTGGGACCGTACTTTGACGCCTCGACAGCTGAGAACGGCAGGGGTTCTTTCAGACATCATCCTGCCGCATGTCGAAGAGTCGTCACCCAGCGCCTCAGAGTTGAAAGTGCCCGATTTTATAGACGAATGGGTCAGCGCGCCTTATCCGAATCAGCAAGCGGATCGAACTGTCATTCTGGACGGTCTGGCCTGGGTCGATCGCGAATCGCAAGCGCGTTTCAAGAAGAACTTCGTCGAACTCTCGCATGGTCAGCAGCTCGAGATTTGCGATGATGTCTGCTACCAGAACACGGCCAAAGTGGACTTCGAAACGGGAGCGCGTTTCTTCACCAAGTTTCGCAATCTAACTTTGGGCGGCTACTACACGACGGAGGTGGGCATGCGCGATGTGGGATATGTCGGCAATGTCGCTTTGGCGAGCTTCGATGGTCCCCCGCCGGAAGTCTTGGAACGCCTGGGACTCGATCAGGCGCCCTGGTAAGGGTCCTTCCTTCCGTGTAAACGAAAGTTCGATACGAAGTAAGAATTCGCTATGCCACACGTTCCTGCGACTAAGACTAAACCCGAATACGACGTAATTGTCGTCGGGTCGGGGGCAGCCGGCGGACAGACCGCGTATACCCTGGCTATGGAGGGAGTTAAAGTCCTCATGCTTGAAGCGGGGCGCGACTACGATCCGGTTACCGAGACGCCGATGTTCAATACCTTGGAGCAAGCGCCCTTGCGTGACTCCGGGACGCCGGACAAGCCTTTCGGCTTCTACGATGCGACGATCGACGGCGGCTACGAGGTGCCGAACGAGCCGTACACCCAAGCGTCCGACAAATCGGAAGAGCAGTTCATGTGGTGGCGGTCCCGCATGTTGGGCGGTCGCACGAATCACTGGGGACGGATCTCGCTGCGCAATGGGCCCTATGACTTCAAACCGCGCTCCCGGGATGGCCTTGGGTTCGATTGGCCGCTGACCTACGATGAAGTCGCTCCCTACTACGACAAGGTCGAGTCGCTCATCGGAGTCTTCGGCACGAACGAGGGACTGGAAAACACGCCGAACTCCCCCGATGGCGTTTTATTGCCGCCCCCGAAGGCTAGGGCAGCAGAGTTGCTTTTCCATAAGCATGGTCGCCAGATGGGCCTGCCGGTCGTACCGATTCATCGAGCCGTGCTCAGCAAGCGTCTCAACGCGAAGCGTATTCCCAAATGGCTGCATCCGAACAATCCGAATGCCCAGCGCATTTTGGAGCAGGAGATGAACCAGCGTCTGGCCTGCTTCTGGGCGACCTATTGCACGCGCGGCTGCTCGATCAAGGCGAACTACCAATCGACGACGGTGCACCTGCCGCCCGCCCTCGCCACGGGCAATCTCGATATCGTGACCATGGCCATGGCCCGCCGGGTCGAGCTCGACGATTCGGGCAAGGCCTCGGGTGTCAACTTCATCGACAAGGTATCCGGCTTGGATTACACGGTTAAGGGACGAATCGTCGTTTTAGCGGCAAGCTCCTGCGAGTCGGTGCGGATCCTCCTCAATTCCAAGGCGCCGGGACGATCGGAAGGCTTGGCCAACTCGAGCGGTTTGCTGGGCAAGTATTTGATGGACTCCGTGGGGGCGAGTCTTTCCGGACAGGTGCCTATGCTGGAAAACCTGCCGCCGCACAACGAAGACGGGGCTGGCGGGGGCCATATCTACGTGCCTTGGTGGTTGTACAAGGAACAAGCGGCCGGCAAGTTGGATTTCCCAAGAGGGTATCACATCGAAACGGGCAATACGCGACGCGTGCCTCGCGTGGATTCCTTCAACTTCCTCGCTGGAAGAACGGGCATTGCCTATGGAAAGCGTCTCAAGGAAGAAGCTCGGCGCTACTATGGTTCCTTCGTCTACTACACGGGCCGCGGGGAAATGATTCCCAACGACGACTGCTTTTGCGAGCTCGACGATTCGGTAAAGGACAAGTGGGGCATTCCTGTGCTAAAATTCCACTGGAAATGGGCGGACTCGGAGGTGAAGCAAGCGGCCCATATGCAGCAGACCTTCGCTAGCGTTATCGAGAAGCTGGGCGGTACCGTTTTGAGTCAACCGGATCCTACGGGAAAGAAGGCGATATGGCCGGGTGGTCGAACGATTCACGAAGTGGGTGGAGCGATTATGGGTGAGGACAGCAAGACCTCCGTAACGAATCGGTATTCACAAACCTGGGACGTGCCCAATCTATTCCTGACCGATGGAGCTCCTTTCTGTTCCAATGCCGATAAGAATCCGACCTTGACCATTATGGCCCTAGCTTGGCGGGCAGCGGACGCCATGATGGATCAGATGAAAAAAGGGGATATTTAGGGTGCGCGAAATTGCCTAAAATCAGAATGGGTTTGCCCGAACTGAGTCGCTTTTGAACGGCGATTCTGGTTTTAATTTTACTTCATCGCGAACGTCGGGAAACAAATAGTGAAATCGTATTTCACAAAGCGTCATGAGCCTGATATACAAAGCAGAAAAGTGGATGAAGGAGAAGCTCTTCGACTGTCAGACGTGCGGTCAATGCATCCTCAGCCACACGGAAATGATCTGCCCAATGAACTGCCCGAAAGGTCTGCGCAACGGACCGTGCGGGGGTACGCTCGATGGCAAATGCGAAGTCATTCCGGAATTGGACTGCGTTTGGACGAATATCGAGGAGAAGAAAGGCGACTCGAAGGAGATGAAGATCCACTTTCCGCCAAAGCAGGAGCTGCTGAACACGGCTAGCTATGTAAACTTGGTGAACGGCAAGGATCGGGAAACGCGATTGCCGCGTGAATTTGTCGATACACAGCATTTGCCTGCGAGTTCCGCATTGGCGGAAAAGATGGGCCGCGGCATCTTCGTGGTCACTCTTGAGATCGCCTCGCCGATCAATGCCGAAGGCCTGAGTCGCGTTGAGAAGATCATGGCCCGTACACGGGATCATGTCGATGCCGTCAATACCACGACCAATGCAGGTGGGGTCCCCTCGCTCCATTCAACCGAAACGGCCAAAGTCGTACAGGCCCACGGGGTAGAAGCGATTATCCAGTTTTGCGGGCGCGACCACGACCAAGACGACTTCCTGAGCGAGGTGGAAAGAGCCATGGATATGGGCTACAAGAACTTCCTTTTGCTGACTGGCGATTGGCTCCCGGAAAAGGAACGCAAGGTGGCCCAGCAGACTTGGTTCCCGATGGACAGCTCGCAAATTATCCACTTCGCCAATTTAGAGTTGGAGAACTGGCAAAAACGGCTTGGACTGGTGCCCTTTTTCGGTTGCGCCGCCAACCCGTTTTCGACGCCCATGAACATAAGCGTTGAGCGGCTTGCCTTCAAACGGGCGGCCGGGGCCCGTTTTTGCCAGACTCAGGCCATCACCCACGTGCCGACATACGCAGAGTGGTACAAGCAAGTTCGGGCTGGACGCGACAATGAGCCAAAGTTGACCATTCCTTCCCTCCCGCTGGTCGGCAGTCGAAAGCTCTTTAAAGTTCTCTGCCGGTTGCCGGGCGTCTATGTGGATCCCTCGCTCCACGCCATCATGGAGCGTGACGATTTTCAACGGGCGAGCCTCGAATGGGCGTTCGAGATTGCCGAGGGCGTCATTCAAGAGGGCGCGGCGGGAATTCACGCCATGAATTTCGGCATGCCGCCCGCCTTGATCGACGAATTTTTGATGGAGATCCGCGATCGCGCGAACGAAGCCCGCCGTCGAGCTGGACTCGAATTTCATCCGACCCCCGTCTGACCGTTTCCGAAGAATATACAGTAGTCAATGGATACCCAAAATAGACGTTTCCGGCTCATCGCCAGTTGTCCCGACCACGTGGGCATTTTGGCTAAAGTGGCCAGTTTCATCGCAGGGCAGGGCGGCAACATTACCGAGGCCAACCAGTTCGAAGACCAGCGCTCTCAGAGTTTCTTTATGCGCTATGTATTCAATTTGTCTGACAAAACAGTCTCGATCGATGCGTTCAAAGTTGACTTTCAGAGCGTCGCCGACGAGCTCGAGATGGACTGGCGCATCGCGGATGCCAACTACCGGCCCCGTGTGGTAATGCTAGTCAGCAAATTCGACCATTGTCTCGCCCGTCTCTTGCACCGCTGGAAGGTAGGCGACTTGAAAATCGACGTTCCCTGTGTGATTTCCAATCATGAGACGCTGCGGGAGCTCGTCGAATGGTATCGAATTCCTTACTACCATGTTCCTGTTCCCAAGGACAAGGAAGCCAAGCAAGCCGCGTTTGAATCAACCGCTGAACTGATCGAGGCAAACGCGCCGGACGCGATTGTGCTGGCCAGGTATATGCAAATTTTTCCGGCTTGGCTGTGCGAGCGATACCGTCATCGAGTCATCAATATCCATCACAGCTTTTTGCCCTCCTTCGTTGGAGCGAAGCCCTACCACCAGGCGGACGAACGCGGCGTAAAACTCATCGGGGCCACCTGCCACTATGTCACGGAGGACCTCGATGCCGGCCCAATTATCGAGCAGGACGTCGTCCGCGTGCAGCACAGCGACTCGATCGAAGACATGATGCGCCTTGGCAAGGATGTGGAGAATACAGTCTTGTCCCGAGGATTGCGCTATCACCTCGAAGACCGCGTTCTGGTCCATGGGAACCGGACCATCGTATTCAATTAGCCAGCCCCATCGAATGACGCTCCAAGATCTAATCGATTCCGTCCCCAACCTGGTCGACTATTTTTACAACGACACGGTTGCGCCCCATGGTCGAGCCAAGGCGGGAGCGTCGCCCGTGCCGCTGGAGTTCAGCAATTGGCGAGAAGAACAACGAGCCTGGCGGGAAACGGCGGTCCTCTTCGACCAGTCGCACCACATGCCCGAGTTGTTCCTTTCCGGCCCCGATGCGTTTCGCCTTCTGAATTGCTTGGGAATCAACACTTTCAATAAATTCGTTCCCGGCCGGGCCAAACAGTTCGTCGCCTGCAACTTTGAAGGTTTTGTAATTGGCGAATGCATACTGTACTATCTAGCCGAGAATAGCTTCGAGCTCGTCAGTGGAATGCAACTACAAGATTGGGTGCAGTTCAACGCCGAGACCGGAGACTGGGACGTCGCCGTGCGGCGCGACTTGCACACCGCTGCCAATCCGGAAGGGAGGACCAAATACCGCTTCGGGTTGGACGGTCCGAACGCCGCCCGAATCTTCGCGGAGATTGTCGAGGGCGAAGCGCCCGAGATTCCCTTTTTCCGTTTCCAACCCGTAACGATTGCGGGACGTGAGGTTCTGGCCCTGCGTCACGGTATGGCGGGTCACAAAGGGGTCGAGTTGTCTGGACCGGCCAAGGATGGCCCCGCTATCTGGGAAGCCATTCTTCAAGCAGGCAAGCAGCGCGGCCTCAAGCAAGGCGGCAGGGCTGCCTACTTCAGCGCCCAAGGCGAGGGGGGTTGGATGGCCTATCCGCTCCCGGCAGTGTACACGGATCCGCAACTGTCGGACTTTCGCAAATGGCTGCCTGCCGACTCGTGGGCTGGTTCCGCCCAGTTGGCTGGCAGTGACTATTCGTCCGATATCGGGCACTACTATATGAACCCGTGGGACATGGGGCTTTCCCGCAACTTGAAGTTCGATCATGACTTCGTGGGGCGCGAAGCCCTTGAAGCGATGGAAGACCAGCCGCGCCGGGCCAAGAGAACTCTGGTTTGGAATCCGGAAGATATCGCCCGTATTCAAAATTCTCTATTCGAACCGGGAGTTCCGTATCGCTATTTGGACTTTCCCATTGCGACCTCTGGATTCCCTCAGTGTGACGTAGTGAAGACTCTCGAAGGGGAGCCAGTGGGTCGTTCGGGGTTCTCAGGCTACTCCGCCAATGAGAAGGCTATGTTATCCATAGCGTCAATCGATGAGAACAAAGCTGAGGAAGGCGCGGAGCTGCTCCTGACATGGGGCGAACCCGATGGCGGTTCGCGTAAGTCCTACGTAGAGCGCCACCGGCAGATTGATGTGCGGGTAACCGTCGGACCTGCCCCCTACGCGGCGCCCGCTCGCGAAGCTCGTGGAAAGGGTATTGGCCGGTGACGTCTTGTGGCGTGAGTTCGGAAGTTGAGAGCCCAAAAAATAGGAAAAACGATGAAAGGTGGTGAGATGATTCGCGGAAGATTGGCTAGATCTCTGGCAGTTCATTCCAAGTTCTTGAAAGGCATAGTGTGTCCACCTCTTTGCCTTATTGGAATTCTCGCGACGTTTACTTTCGAAGCGATGGGCGAACAGGCGACTTTGTCTTTCAATCACGATGTACGCCCCATTCTCTCTGAGAATTGCTTTCAGTGTCATGGCCCGGATGCGGCGACCCGCGAGGCGGATCTGCGATTGGATATTCAAGAAGAAGCCTTCAAGGATCGCGATGGCTCCATTGCCATTGTGCCGGGAAATCTGGAAGAGAGCCTGTTGGTGTGGATGATTGAATCGGATGACGCGGAGGATCTAATGCCTCCTCCGGATTCCAATAAATCACTGAGCGATGAAGAAAAGCAGATCCTTAGTCGCTGGATAGAGGAAGGAGCGACTTACGAAAAGCACTGGGCCTTCACACGCCCAGAAAAAAGCGAACCCGCTGTAGATAGTCCGAGCCCCATCGATGGTTTCATAAAAGCGCGATTGCAGGAGGACGGGTTGGAGCTTTCGCCTGCCGCGGATCCCAAAACCTGGTTGCGTCGGGCGGCGTTGGATCTGACGGGTATTCCCCCGACAGTGGATGACTATCGGAGGTTTGAATCGGCTGTTCGAGAACATGGGGAATCGGCTTTTGAAATCGAAGTGGATCGGCTGTTAGCGTCTTCCCGTTACGGAGAGCGCATGGCTGTGGACTGGATGGATGCCGCTCGGTATGCGGATACCCACGGATTCAACAATGACAGCGAGCGGAGCATGTGGCGCTGGCGGGATTGGGTGATCGAGGCATTCAATCGAAACCTGCCTTACGACCAGTTCATAATCGAGCAGCTTGCCGGCGACCTTTTGCCGAATCCGACTTTGGACCAGCTGATCGCCACTGGTTTTAATCGCAACCACGTTATCAGTTCGGAGGGCGGCATCATTGAAGAGGAATACCGAGTCGAATACGTCGCGGATCGGGTTCGAACGGTAGGCATGGTTTGGATGGGCTTGACGACGGAATGCGCCCGATGCCACGACCACAAGTTCGACGATTTTAGCCAAGAAGACTACTACAGGCTGTACGGGTTCTTCAATAGTATGGTGGAGCTCGGCGAAGACGGCCGTGTCGCCAATGCCTATCCCACGATACCGTCGCCTACCTTGAAGCAGCAGCGGCGGATGATTGAACTGGAAGCTCGATTTGCAGCGGCTGCACACGAGAAAGCTGCGGTTTTGAATAGGGCAGACACTGCCGAGAGTAGTGGGCTTTCGCTGGCGGACTATGGCCAGCAAGTGGCGGCTGCTACGCCTCAACCGGTATGGAAGGTCAGCAGTTCGACGCAGTTTACCGAAGCGGCTTATGGTTCCCCTGATGAAAGCGGGCCATTTATTCCAGGTGTAGTGGGTTATGCGCTACGAAGTGGTCCCAGTAATGGAGCGGGGTCGATTGCCAAAGGTAACATCTCTGTCGATAAGGAAACGCATGCCTTTACGCTAGCGTTTTGGATTCGCCCGGACGAGTCGGTCGCTTCGGAAGTCCCTCTTTTCTCCAATGCTCAGTTTGAACGGGAGCCGAGCAGCACGCGCTATGGCGTGGGCTGGGATATCCGCCTTTCCCAAGGTGAAATCGAATTGAGTGTGGCCCAGCGCTATCCGGGTTACAGCATGATCTCCAGAACGCGAAATGCTGCGATTGACGAGAGCGAGTGGCGGCACATTGCTATCCGATTCAAAGGAAAGGCTGATGATCCTTACGATCATACGCCGTCTTCGAACTTTTCCATCTTTGTGGATGGCGAGGAGCGCCGTCTTGAAACGCGTTACGATGGCTTGTTGCTGCCGCCGGAGGTGAAAGCGTTCGAATCCTATCTGGGATCCGATTTGCGAATACAAGGCGCCCTCTATACTGGGTTGTTGGATGAGATTCAGCAGTTTGACCGTTCCCTGAGCGACGATCAGGTTTTGGCCTTGTTCCGCAGTGAAGCGCTCCCGTATCTTATGGCCAAGCAGACGGCGAGCGATCTCTCCGAATCGGAGCGGCAATGGCTGGTTGCTATCGTCTTAGACCAAAAGGCAGATTCCGAGTGGCTAGCGGCGAGGGACGCATACCGGGAGGTTCGAGGAGAATTGCTTGTCCTGGACCGGTCGATACCGACAACTATGATCTCCCAAGACCGAGAGCAAGTGAGGGAGACCTTTGTCCTCAATCGAGGGCACTACGCGTCGCCGGGAAAAAAGGTGGAGCCTGGAGTGCCCGAGGACCTAATCGCCCCGTGGCCGGAGAACGCCCCCTTAAATCGGTTGGGCTTGGCCGAGTGGCTGACCAGTGACGCTAATCCGTTGACTGCCCGCGTAGTGGTCAATCGATTCTGGCAACATCTATTTGGGGTAGGGCTGGTAAAGACTTCTGAGGACTTTGGCGTTCAATCGGAGTTTCCCAGCCATCCAGAGTTGCTCGACTGGCTGGCGGTTGATTTCCGCGAGTCTGGCTGGGACGTGAAACGGCTCCTCAAGGGCATCGTTCTCTCACGGACTTACCGCCAACAGTCTCGTGTCTTTCCGGAGCTCCTGGCGATGGATCCCGAAAACCGCTTGCTAGCTCGCGGTCCTCGATTCCGTTTGCCCGCGGAGACTATCCGTGATCAGGCCTTGGCTTTGTCTGGCAAGCTGGTGGAGCAGATCGGCGGTCCTAGCGTTTGGCCCTACCAGCCTGAAGGGATTTTCGAGCCGATCGTTGTATATGCGAATTATCCTGGAACCGATTGGCTCCAGAGCGAGGGTGACGATTTGTATCGAAGAAGCTTGTACACCTATTGGAAGCGAACGGTTCCCTATCCATCTCTGGCGACCTTCGACGCTCCTGAACGAGAAGTGTGCTCGGTCCAGAGATCGCGAACCAATACGCCGCTCCAAGCTCTAGTCACGATGAACGATCCTACATTTGTAGAAGCTTCGCTCGCCATGGCTCAATCGCTATTGGATATTGAAACCGTTCCCTTTGACCAGCGTGTACGGGAAGCCTATCTGACGGCTACGGGACGATGGCCGGAGGCCAGTGAAACCAATATCCTGCTCGCCGCCTACAACGATGCGTTAGACTCCTTTCAAAAGGATCCTTCCGCAATCGAATCCTTCCTAAAGTCTGGCGGATTTGAACGAGAAAATGAGGAGCCCAGCCCCGAATTGGCAGCCAGCGCCCTGTTGATGAGCTTGATTTTGAATTTGGATGAAACGTTAACCAAAGGCTAAGCCACAACTACCATGTATTGCTCGAAATTTAATTCCTCATCCAGCCGCAGAGAGTTCCTTAGCCGCATGGCCTACGGATTGGGTACAGCGGCTTTGGGATCGATCTTCGCCAAAAACGGATACGCGGCAGATTCGCTCAAATATATGGCGACAAGCGAGCCCAAGGCCAAACGGGTTATATTTCTGTTCCAATCTGGAGGGCCTTCCCACTTGGATCTTTTCGATCCCAAGCCAGAGATGGCCAGTCGATTTGGTCAGGATATTCCTGAATCGATCTTTGGTGGGCAACGGGTGACCGGAATGGTTTCCGATCAAGACCGGTTTCTGGTCGTGCCTTCCAAATACAAGTTCAACAGGGCTGGCGAATGCGGTATCGAGCTCAGCGAGATGCTGCCATGGACGCAAACGATAGCCGACGAAATCTGCCTGATTCGCTCGGTCCATAGCGAGGCAATTAATCACGATCCGGCCATCACTTTCATGCAGACCGGCAGTCAACTTCCGGGACGTCCCAGTATGGGTTCCTGGGTGGATTACGGCCTCGGCTCTGAAAACGAAAACCTGCCTGCCTTTGTGGTGATGAATTCTGTGCCAAGCGAGGCGGTTGCTGGGCAGGGATTGCTTTCGCGGCTCTGGAGCTCGGGGTTTTTGCCCGGAAAACATCAAGGCGTCCAGTTTCGAGGAGGCAAAGAACCCGTATTGTTCTTGGCGAATCCCTCGGGTATCGACGATGGCAGGCGCCGCGACTATCTCGATCACCTCGGCTCGTTGAACCGAAAATCGTTTGAAAAATTCGGGGATCCAGAAATCGAGACCCGCATCGCCCAATATGAGATGGCCTATCGCATGCAGACCAGTGTGCCGGATTTAGCTGATTTGAGTGACGAACCAGAAAGCATGTATGAGCTTTATGGAGACGAAGCGAGAAAACCGGGTACATTTGCGGCCAACTGTCTCATGGCTCGGCGCCTCGCAGAACGGGGCGTGCGTTTCATTCAGCTTTACCAGCGAGGCTGGGACCACCATGGGGGGCTGCACAACAGGTTGCCCGTTTTGGCCCGCGATACGGACCGCCCCTCTGCCGCCTTGGTGAAAGACCTCAAGGCGCGGGGACTCCTGGATGATACTTTAGTTATTTGGGGTGGCGAGTTCGGCCGAACGCCTTATGGTCAAGGCGATGTCAAACCGACTGAATACGGCCGCGACCACCATGGTAGAACGTTCTCGATGTGGATGGCTGGAGCGGGTATCAAGAAAGGCCATGTGCATGGGGCGTCGGATGAATTCGGTTTCAATATCGTGGAAAACGGGGTTCATGTGCATGATCTGCAGGCGACTATTCTCCACCAACTGGGAATCGACCATGAAAGGCTGACCTACCGTTTTCAAGGACGGCAATACAGGCTGACCGATGTGCACGGGCATGTCGTCAAAGACATACTGGCTTGAGCATAATACCATCCGCTATTCGCTCATATAGGGACTCGGACTGAAGCGCCGAACTGCTCTTTGTGGCGTGGATTAGGAAGGGGCATCGTCGAGGCAGCCCCGCTAAGCGGGATCCGACTCGCGCCTTGCGGAATGACATGCTGAGGCGACTTGTCTCGGCGAAGTGGAACAGAGACGGAAGCTTCTCTGATTGGTGGAAAAGTCGCTTGCCGGGATCGCGGGAAGGGCTTGCCGGGGCGTAGCTCTCGGGTTGGGCGCTTAGTCCGGCTTCACGCTGTTACGCCGCGACAGGCTCCGTCTACGGCTCGCGCCTCGCGGAGCCTGGTGCTCAGGGGGGACTCGAACCTCAGTGTTCTAACTTGCAAAGTGTTGATAGTAAGAATACTTATGGCTCTGGGAATTGCGAGTGTACACAAATAGACACACAAAGATCTGACTTTGTTGATCCCGAGTTGGCTCGGATTGTCGTACTCTGGGATCGGCTGCCGGACTCCTTGAAGAAAGCTGTATTGAGTATTGTTTCTTCGGTTGAGTAGAGCGAAGCACCCTTTGCTACCGTGTCTTTTTGATTTGGTTGTGCAATGAAACGGGTAGGCTCAATTTTTGCTGATTATTAACGACTTAGATTTGAGGTGGCCTGGAAAAATCGAACGGCATTAATCTACCGTTACCTGCCAGTTTGGGCTTAAATTCGAATTACTTGCGGCAATGGAATTGGTGATAGCATAGCTTGTGCTTAAAAAGACTCATCTGTACTGTAATAGCGAGTACTCGATTTGACAGTAGTTTACTTTTAGCGTTTCCAGAACAGCCACCGAGGTTTTCCAAATAGGGAATTGGCGGTTTTAAGTTCTTCACCTAATAATTCTAGCATATGTCTAAAGTCTTCTTTAAATGCCTCTCCTTCGTTACAGAGTCTAAGTCTGTCTTCACCTACAGCATGTAATTCTTCGAGTTCTTGAAGAATCTCAATATGTGCCGAGATGTAAGCCGATATCTTTTGGTCGGAGCTCATGCCTTTTGTATTAGTTCCTGAATCGGTTGGTATTCCTCCGAGAGCTTGAGAAGAACGTCTACGCGACGCAGTTTCAATAAGGTCAACGTTTTCGCTTCCTATCGAAACCAATGCCAGGATCGTTCCAGTTTCTGAGAGCGAATTGGCTAGGCGAATATGAGCCGACTCGACACGCAAAATGAAATATCCTGTTGGATTTTTCTCGAAATCTTCAGTTGTGAATTCCCGATCGTATCCTAAAGTTCTCTGTCGAAGCGACTGTGCGAGGCTTACGCAGCTTGCACCGTAGTAAGAGTAGTCGGTAAAGGTTTTTGTCGGGCGGCTTAGTAGATTCTTGCTTACCACTTTTGTCATTATGTTTTTGTCGAATCGGAGATGGGGTGTTTTCATAATGACGTCATTAAGTTTGTTGTGCCCTGTAGCGGTTTTCGCAAGGTTTGAATTGAACAATCTCAATTGCTGATAGCCTTCAACGTACGACTGAAAAACAAGGTGCACTCTTTTTTTGATTGCAGTACAATCACAGTCAGATACTCGTTGTTTCTTGTTCGATCAGAAAATGACGCTTGGACGTATCGATCGGCCCCAGTTCTCCATTTAACTTGGGATGTTTTCATTGTTTGAAGGTCCAGCTAGCTGCCTTGTAAGAAACGCGAGGATGGGTACTGACCAGCACCGAAAGGTATTGCGGGATTGACCTAGTGCAACGTATGTTTTATCTAGAAGCTAAGTACAATCTTTGGATACGCATCTGTATGGTATCATTATGTTCAGAAATGATAGAATTGCTTGGGTGACGCAGCAAAGGCATAGATGAGCGGAAGCGACTATAGTTCGTGTATTCAGCTGCTCGATGATGCTAAAAGACTGACGCGTGAATTTGCACCGTTTGTTCGCGGAATGGGCCCGGAGGCCAGTTACTGGGAGGGATTAACGCGAAGGAGGCCCGAGCCTGCAACGGTAGCAAGGTTCATACGGTTATTGGATGATGCGAGAATTCGTTTCCTTGAAGCCTTGTCCCATGATCCAAGCCAAGCAGAGCGGCTTCTTTGTGGATTCCATGAGATCTCCAATCTACAGAGCCATATAAGGCTGCATCCTGCTAGTGAGAGCGAGATGCGATCTACTATTAATAAACTCATATATCATGCAGAAATGTTTCGAATACCTCACACGGAACGCGTTTCATTTATAAGAGACAAGATTCGCCTCGAGTCGGGCTCAGGGATCGGAGATCTGGAGTATGTCGTCTTCCAAGCAGAGATTACGCGAATTGCACGAGAGTCGCTTGCGGTCTCCAAGGACTTTGCGGGCAGAGATATCGCTTCGGGGTTCAGGAATGTGTTTAAATTCATCTCGCCCCAACAGATCGTAGACGTCAAGATGCGCGATGCTCTTGCTGATGATAAAATTACAGGTTCTGGCGGTACCGAGGATGCTGCGAGACTCAATGCCACCTCGAAATTGCCTGAGGGAGCGAAGATTATTCAAACCATAGTATCGAAGGTCGGAAAATCCGGAATGGAGAAGCTCAACGCATTTAGTGAGGAGCATGCGTTCCAGGCTGCCGTAGAACGGATTTCCGAGAATGCAACAATATCTGAGATTGAGTGTAACACTCCAAGTAGGAAAGGTTTTCTCGGCATCGGTCGACGTGACGGCGAGTGGACTGTGTTGTGGACTGAGCCTTTCACGGTAACCGTATCCTATGAAGCGGCCGCACAAATCATCATTAAATATGTTCCTTCGTCGTGAGGTGGTTGGCACGTGCCCCGAAAGGCTAGGTCTGAATAGGCGAGGGGGCGATGATTGGCGTAAAATCTCCTGGTAGTTTCTTGCGTTTGTTCCGCAAATCAGAAGGCTATGCTAAAGCCATTTAATCAGAGATTATGAGAAGTGAGCCTGCAACTCCCGAGAGTGCCTTAAGGGCCTTTCAACAAGCAAGTGCGGAAGTGGATTTTGCACAACGTTTCATTGCGCGGTCCAATAACCCGAGCGAGTTCTCCTTTACAGAGGGGCCTGGGCATCTCCGCAATGCTATTAACTACGCGAAGCAAGCGGTAGAAATAGCTGAGAAGCAAAGTGGGCGTCCTTCTTTGTTCACGAGCCAGTGCAAGTGCTTCTTAGCAAGTGTGCTTGGGCTTGCGCAAGATTTCGACGAGGCGGAGAAATACGCGAATGAAGCGAAATTCTATTGTTCGCTGATTCCCATGAATGAGGATGTATTCGAAATTTGGGCGAAAGCTGCGATCTACCTAAGCGGAGCATTATGTGGTAAAGGAGACCATGTTGCGGCGATCGATTCCCTTGAAACCGCAAAAAGTCAGATTTCTGGATTTCAAGGTGTGTCCCCCGAAGGAAAATCTATTTTCGATAGTCATATTAGTCAGTTAAAGAGGCGGTTTGGGTAATGCGAATCGCTGAACATAACTATACGCTGGAATTTCGATGGTCGCACATCTAATGCGAGCAACTCGCGATCTGATCCAGCAATAGAAATTTCAAATTTCATAAATTCATTGTTTCATTGGATGACGGGAATCAAACAAGCTGATCGTTTGAATCGAGAGGGAATTTCGTACGCAAATAATGGTGATATAGAGAATGCGGAAAAAGTGTTTAGGCATGTTGTTTCGAGGTTTCCGGAAGAACCCGATGCCTACACCAATTTGGGGAATATAATGTCGAGGAAGGGCGTTTACAGTCAGGCGATTGAGTATCACAAGATCAGTCTTAAGCTCAGCATTAAGCCCTATGCTATCCTAAATGCGCATCATAATTTGGCTAATACCTATTTGGAAACGAGGCAATACAGAGCTGCCCTAGATTGTTTTGCGAAGGCTTTGAATATCGATGAGAACTCATGGGAATCTCTACATGGCAAAGGACTGTGCCACTATTGTCTGGGAGAGTGGCAGGAGGCCGGTAAATTGCTGCAAAAAGCGTATTCGATAAATCGTGATATCAAAATTAGACAGTTGCTTGATTCGTCACAAAAAAGAAACCATCAAGATGCTAGGGTTAAGGATATTCTTTCACGAGCAAGTGAGGATCGCTCCAGCGTCATTATTCAAGGGAATGGAACGATGCCTTCTCGGGACAATCGTGACCTCTTCGAGGGATTGCTGGATAATAGCGAAAGGATCGCTTTTTTTGTTGGTGCAGGGATATCTCTACCAGCTCCTTCGAATTTGCCATTGGCGGGATCGATAATCGACCACATCACGGATGTTTTGATTGAAATAGATGAAGGGTCTTTGCGAAGGATTTTGGAACAAGCAGATTTGCACGGGGAGTCTTTCAAAGAATCCGTGTCTGACTTTATAGGACATTCGTATTTCCCGTTCGAACCCACTTTTCAAGCATTGATGGAGATTTGCGGAAACTGCGTACTTACGTTTTCGGATTATCTAAATGCACGTAATTCGGATATGCGGATCGAGCCAAATATCAACCACTTCATGTTGGCTCATGCCATAAGAAGAGGGCATGTTGTTGTGACGACGAATTTCGACGAGCTCATTGAGGCGGCATACGAAAAACTCTTTCCAGATGAAGAGCTCGTCGTACTTGTCACGGATAAGCAATTTCAGGATGCTTACGATCACTCGGTTTCAGTTGATGCCAAAGGAGGCATACTACTCAAGATTCACGGTACGGCGAGCGATTATAATAGTCTAGCGATTACGACCAACGCCTTGGCTAGCACTTCCGATAAGACTATGAACGTCGGATTCGAGATAGATGCTGTGAAAGCGAAAGCTCAAAGCGAAGAGGTTTATATGAGTGGAACTTTGAGTATTCCGCGTTCGCTGATGATGCAGAGCCTGATAGAGACATGCCCATTCGTCTTCCTCGGCTACTCTGGTTCTGATATCTTCGATATAACGCCTATCATAGGCAATGCCTCTCCATTGCAGGGAAAGGGTGTGTGGGTAAGCCATTTCACATCAGGTAGGGATGAACTGGATAGAGTGGAGAAAATATGGGCGAACCACGAGAACTCTAGACGAAACATCGTCGAGGACACAACCGCCGTCGCCAACTACATTTTGAAGAGATGGAATCTTGAATGGCCGCAGGAGTTTGAGAAACTGGTGCAGCAAGTAGAGAATCGAGCTGTTGCCGATTTTTGGAAGAAGGTTGAGGGGTGGATTGGCAGACTGAATCTCAAAAGGGGGGATGGGTTGAGCTTTTTTGCATTGTTGGCATTCGAGATTGGCAACTGGAAGTCATGTATTGAATTGTGTAATGAAGCAATAAGGGTGTACGAAACGGATCTCAGCAGAAACGATTATTCCTGGCTTCGTGCGCTATCGCTATGCTCTTCTGCGTATGCCAACAATCAGCAAAATGATAAGGCGGTTCGTCTGCTTGAGAGGCAGAGAGAATTTATAACGGCACAATCTGAGCCAAGGTTATATGAGTCGACATACTGCCGGATGTTATTGGATTTCGCTTTTGAGTGGATCGATACGGACAAGAAAAGGATTGCTGAAAAATATATAGAAGAGGTTTTGGGAATCGTTCATGGAGACTTCGGAAAGATTCAGATTAAAGCCTATGCTCTGAGAATTTTGGGATTCTCAGCTGTTAAGGATGAGAGCTACATGGCAGCCATCGAGTATTTTAGAGAAGCGCTTGCAATTCATTTCGATATAACCGGCAACGCTCGAGGCCAGATCGAAGATGCGATGCATTTGGCGGAGTGTTGCCTTAAGTTAAACGATCTGAACAAGGCCCAATACTTTTTGCAACTGGCTGAGAATACAGCAAAAGCCTTAGGCGATCCGCGATATTTAGAAATCATCAAGCAAAATCGTGCTGCGGCATTTCAGAGTTTTCATGGATTGAGCAAGACAAGTGTGATACATCAGGAAATGATTGATGAGGCAAGGGTGGGTCTTGGCCCTAGAGGGCTTGCAAAGTACGAGGAGATGCAAGATATTCTCAATTCTAAAATTCACGCACTGCAATATTCTACTGCGCATGAGATGATAGAAGAAATGATAGAATTGTTTCCTTCGTCTCGGAAATTTATGAGATTTCTAGAGACAAACCTAGCTCATCGATTGGGAAACTACAGTAAAGAAATCGAACTATTGGAGAGATGGATTGAGGATTATGGAGATAGTATTATAGCTAGCGCAAATTTGGGCTTAGCCTATCTTTATACGGGAAGAATGGATGAAGCTCAGGATAGACTAGAGCAGGCGAACCAGAGTTATGTGGAGAGGTTTGGTTCCGTTTATCCTTTGACTCTTGAGAATCTCGTTACGGTATATCTGAATAAAGAAGATATTGATAAAGCTCAACATTGTTTTTCAGAACTAAAAAAGGATTCAGACGTAAGCAAAGCGATTTTAGAGAGAGTAGAAACAGTTTTAGATAGGTATGGATAAGTTCGGCGTAGACCTATTTTCTCATGCTAAAAGGGAAGTAAATTTCTTGTTGCTCAAAATCTGTCCTGATGGATTTTACGATTTGTAATAAACTTATGCCTCACCCGAAATGAATACATAAATCTGGTGTTGTCTATGGGGTGAAGGAATGGGAGATAGTTGATTATGACGAAGCTGTATTGCCCAAATTGCGGACCGATTCGCAGAACTATTATGCGTTCATGTGCTGGCCTCGATCTTGATTGCCTACCGCCAGGTCCCGTGCCTGGGTCAAGATGCGGAGCCTGTGGAAGTCAACTTTGGGTAGGGACTCCAAGCATAGCTCATTCGATTGGTTCGACCGGAGAGAAATGGCGTCCCTTGGTTGTTGGAGCGATCACAGGCTGTGCTTTGTGGTCATTTACTGGTGGTTTTATACATGCGTACGTGATTAGCCCAAATTGGGGAATGATGAGTCAGTCTATTGGTAGCCTAGTAAGCTGGAGGTCGCTGCTAGCCTTGATTTGCACCGGATTTCTTTTTGGCGTATCTATAGAGATAGCCAAGTTCTTTGGAGGTTCACTAAGATCTAACAAGTTGGTGCTTCTCCTGCCAATTGTTGGAGGGGTCGCGATTGGAGTTGTGCAGGGATTGGCCGTTGTCACTAATTTTTGGGGATTTCCTGAAAATCTGACATTTAGAGATTCTGATACTCGACTTTGGACTGGGGCTATGACTGGCCTTATTCTCACTTATCCTTCAATAATTATGGGTATTGTTATTCGTCGGAAGGGTATGCCATGGTGATTTACTTCCGGTTTGGATCGCTTTCGAAATCGCTCATTATCGAAGTCACATAAATTAGTTGATTGGTGGGGAGCGGTTGGGTCGAAACCAGGTGAGTCAATTGCGTTGATTGATGTGAGTCGGAGTGTCTGCTGATTTGAGATGGTATTTGGGCTAAGTTATTGATTGAACTTTAAGGCTGGGATTCATGCTTCTCCCCTAGGGCTCGTGACGAGTTGGGACTCATTGGCCTGTCGTTCCCAAATCCAGTCGCGTACAGAAATAGGTGCACAGGTTTTGGAGTTCGATTTGGCGTGCCTTGACACCTCATGCCATCAACTGGCTAGGGGTGACGGGAGTCGAACCCTGCGAAATGACTCGAGAACTCCTTTTTGTACAATCGCTTATGAATTCGACGATCGCACATGTCCACTAATAGGTCCACACGAATTTGGCCGAGGTCGTTTAGAGCTGGTATGGCGTGACGCCAAATGCTAGACCTCTATGCCTTCTAGATTGTCATTCGAGCAGATTGGCCTGGGAGCGAAGGCAGGCCTCGATGTCGCGCAGGCTCTCCCGGAAAATGAACTGGGCGAAGGCCATGCAAAAGAACTGGTCCCTCGCCGTGAAGCTTCTGCCCTTCCGCAGCATGGGGTAATTGGATACGCAACGATCGAACTGCGCGCGATAGATCGTATCGACAATTTGAGAGAAAACAAGACGGTTGGTGTTCATGCCAGTCAGTCTCAATAAGCCCTGAAACCATTGAAGCCGAATTCAAATGCGTTACATCATACATATCGCCTTTCTCTATGATAACCATTAACTTGCAAACCTAAAGAAGCCCCTTAACTGGACACTGGAGACATCTTTTATCAAGTTCAAATTTGCGATTTTTACCAGTGGTAAATTCTTAAAGCAATGTGTGTTCTATTTATGGTAGACTATCAGAATGAATATTGGATGCGTTGCTCTACTATCGCCTCTCAGTCTTTGGGAGGCGAAATTCGATGTTCTCAAAAAGCTGAACGTTCACTATACAGATATCACAGGTAGTCACGATGGCGCTATTTTAGGCGCAGAATAATGCTTTTCCGTACGTTTGGAGTCACTGACTTCCCTCCTTGTAAAGGGTTGGAATGAATGTTGTAGGAGATTAACTGGGATTATTATTATATAATATTTACCCTGCGCTTACCAATAGCGGCTTTTATTTTTTGAAATGCCCAACCTTTTTTTGTTAACGTTGAAACGGAAGTGAAAATGAAAAGCAATCTATTAGCGAACCGTCTGTTTGTCACGCTAGGCACCTGGATGCTCGCACTGTCTTTGTCCTATTCCAAAGAAGGGTCGAGCCATTTGAATATCCTATTCATTGCGGTCGATGATTTGCGACCTGAGCTTGGATGCTATGGAGCCAAACAGATACAAACCCCTCATATCGATGAATTGGCGAGCAGTGGAACGCTATTTTTGAATGCATACAGCAATGCTGCTATTTGCGGCTCTTCCCGAGCCAGTCTGCTAACTGGCATGCGACCAATACCTGGGAAGCGATTCATGGGGTATAATTGCCGCTCGGATTACGATGCTCCAGGAGTCCCAAGTTTGCCAGAGTACTTAAAACAGGCCGGTTACTACACAATCAGCAATGGCAAAATGATGCATGTGCAGGAAGATTCTCCGAGAGCGTGGACCGAGCCAGCCTGGCGATCTAATGACAATAGTGGCGCAGGCCTCCATCACTATAATATATATCAAGATTGGGTGAATCCGGAATCCGCCGTTCTTGTCGAAGGTCGTAAAGGACCCTTTTATGAGTCCGCTGATGTCCCTGACAATGCCTACCACGATGGCCAGGTTTGCGAGAAAACGATCGCCGACCTCAAGGTGCTTGCCGAATCTAAGGAGCCATTCTTTCTAGCCTGTGGTTTTTGGCGTCCTCATTTGCCATTCAATGCTCCAAAAAAATATTGGGATCTCTACAATAGGGAGGATATAGCGCTGGCAGATAATAGATTTCGACCGAAAGGCGCCCCTAAGAATCTAGGTGGATCGGGAGAAATTTATAGCCAATACTCAGCAAACCAGGGTTGGCCTGATGATGAGGGATTTCATAGGCTCGCACGTCATGGCTATTACGCATGTGTTAGTTATATTGACGCTCAGGTGGGAAAACTTTTGAACTGTCTGGAAGATCTGGGACTTAAAAAAAATACCATCGTTATTTTGTGGGGGGATCACGGTTTCCACTTAGGTGAACACAATTTCTGGGGAAAGCACAACACGATGAACCACTCTATACATTCACCCTTAATAATTCAAATTCCCGGACATGAAGGACGACGCGTTGAACAGACGGTAGAATTTGTGGACATCTACCCCACGGTATGCGAGATGCTGGGCCTGGCAATCCCCGAGCACTGTGAAGGCAAGAGTATGCTGCCGATTTTCAACGACCCCTCGAGACTCCACAAGGAAGCTGTATATATAATTGAAGGTAATGCTCTTTCTGTAAAAACGAAAGACTATCTCTACACGGAATGGGGTTCCGGGAATGAAGCGCCGAGAATGTTGTATAATCATCTTATCGACCCTCAGGAAAATTTCAATGTGTCAGAATTACCGGAATACGAAAAGATCGCGAAGTACATGCACACTCTATTGCAAAAAATTCGGCATACTTTTTAAGGCGATCTTGCAGTCGCGTGACTGCACCGGTTGAGATCGCAGCCTTCGGCTAAGAAGACCGACCAGGAAAGGGCCACGTTTTCGCAGGAAGGCAAGGAATTCGCGAACCAGGCGTTTTTCGAATATTTGACCAGGGTTCGAGTGGAAGTAGTGTAACTCCTGATGGGCTGCAAACGGTACGGAATCGACCATCTTTCCAAGCCGGTTGGATTCGTGTAGATTGTGCTCGTGAGCAAAGACAAAGGAAAACGATATAGCAAAGAGGAACGCGATGAGCTGCTGCTGCTTTCGGTCAAAGCGAATACAGCGCGTCTCGCTTCTGCAAGGAGATGGGGATATGCTACGCGACTTTGAAACGATGGCTTTCGAAGAGCTCTGAGCGCTTCGATCTTGTCGAGTTCGCCAACCCGATCGCCCTCGAGAGCGCGGCTCTTGTAGCGCTTCTACCGCAAGCGTATCGCCCGGCCCAAGTATCGGAAAGTCTCCGACAAAACGCTTCTTCCAGTCGTCGCCCCAGCTCTAGTGCCCGTCGTCGAAGGGCTCGCCTCCGCCGAACTGCTAGCCTACATAGTCGTCGCGAAGTTCCCGGACCGCCTCCCCCTTTACCGCCAATGCGCGATCAGCAAACGCTACGGCCTCTCCATATCGTGCCAGAACCTCGTCGGCTGGGTCGATAGGGTCGCCCAATGGATCAGCCGATCTACCTGCATATGCGAATGGAGCTGCTCGAAGGCGACTACCTGCAGGTCGACGCAACGCCCATCCAGTATTGCGATCTGGACTACGGGCAGAGGAAAGGCCGCAAAGGGTGGCTTTGCGCCTACTCGGGTCCCGAAGGCAACGTCTGCTTCAAGTCAAGCGTCTCGCGCGCCCTGGATTTGATAAAACGGAAGTCCGCCAATACGCGCGCTCGCATCCGCAGGGTATTGACTATCCTGCGACGAAACTGTCTGCGGCAAAGCGCCCTGTTCAAGGCATGCGACTACTCCCTGCGAATCTGGGAGGACCTTTCGACCTATCTTCTCCACGCTTGAGTGGAAATCGACAACAACCTCATGGAAAACGCGATCCGCCCGACCGCCGTAGGAAAAAAGAACTGGCTATTCGTGGGCCATCCCGAAGCTGGCGAGCGAGCGGCCATCCTCCACTCGATCCCGCTACGCTACCTATCTGCGAGACATCCTCGACAGGAACGTTCCGGACATGAGCGAAGAGCAACTCGCCGATTTGACACCGGCGAACTGGAAAAAACCGAATACGCCATAGGGGGACGATTCTGTGTCGCTTACAATGGGCTAGCGTATACTTCTCCAAGGTGGCGGGCGAGCCGACGGGGCCAATTCATAAGCCTGCCGTAAACTATAAAAATTTACCGACGACCGCTATTGATTGCCGTTGGTGCAGATGTTTATTATCATAATTCGCGATGAGAAACCCGCAATCTCGATAATTCTCTATTCGCGAGAACGACTCTGGATTCGTGCCATCGACCTTTATGTGGCCTTTTTTGTTCTTTAACGTGCGACACATAAATGCTTGGCGATGCCAGCAAATCGTTACTCGTAACCTATAAACTAACCTAGATTACTCCCATGAAAAAGCAATTAGCTACCTACTTTAACAAATCGACAGCTGTTTTTATTACCGGTACCCTAAGCGTCCTGTCGTTATCGGCCCAGGACGATGAGTCTGAGCAATTCGTAGAGTTGTCTCCGTTTTATGTGGATGGCTCTCAAGATAGCGGCTACCGCGCGACGAATTCTATTTCCGGCACACGCTTGAACATGGCGATCAAGGACCTCCCGATGCCGCTTGAAGTGGTAACCCGAGAGTTTATCGACGACACGGGCGCAACGGACTTGCGCGAAGCGCTCAAATACAGTTCTGGGATTATTCTAGAGTCGCAGAACGACTTGTCGAAACGCGGTACGCAGGCTTACCAGGGGCCTGGAGGCGTTAATAGCGCAGAAGCCTCGACCGCGAATCCGAACGGGGTTCAACTCAAGTTGCGCGGCTTCGTTACTGACAATGCGTTACGCGACGGTTTTCTTCGCCAGAACGCTACTGACGCGGTAAATATAGAGCGCGTGGAAGTTGTGCGCGGCCCGGCGGCCCTACTTTATGGAACGGGCAATTTCGGAGGTGTGATCAACTACTTAGTGCTCCGCCCTTCTGCTGAGAAGTCCAGTTCGATCGACCTCACTTATGGAACCAACGATCTTATGCGTGGTACCTTTGATACGACGGGGGCGCTTTCGAAAGACGGCAAGGTAGCCTTTCGCTTGTCGGGAGTTAGCCAGTCCAGCGGCGACCATACTGAGTACTACAAGCAGGATCATTTTTTCATTGCTCCTTCTATGATCTGGAAACCGAGCGAGAAAACTGAAATCTATCTGGACGCCGAATACGGCGAGCAGAATCTTAGCGGCATTGGGGCACGCCGTCTTCGCTCCGTGGCAGATGTCGGTTTCAACAACGACCAAAACGAGCACAGCGGATTCTACACGCCTCCCGGCGCCAATCCGCGCGAGTTCCGAGTGACGGGTCCGGACACGTATTTGGATAGCCAATCGAGTAACGTGCTGTTCAAGGTGACCCACAAGCTTTTCGAGGGCGGCAACCTCCTCGCTGGATACAATTACTCCACGCATGACCAGCAATTGCTCGACATGTCTGCCCAGTTGTTCACGAACGTAGGCCCTGAATCGCTCCGCGAGACGATCGTTCTTCAGCCGTTTGTGGAGGGCCGGGAGAGTTCCAACGGCAACGTTGATGCGGGGGAAGTTCCAGGGTCAATCATCCAGTACCAGTGGAGTCGCAACGATTTGGAGAACACGCGCCACCAGTATCGCCTCGAGTTCGCCTATGAAAAGTCGCTCTTCGACAATGCGTCGGAGTGGATGCAGATAGACAACCAGTTTCTCGTTGGCTACTCATATCTTCATCACGAACGCCGCTCGGTTAACTGGAGTACTCTGCCGAACCAATTCAACTACCGCAGGCCGAACGAGCTGAGCCCATTGCGCTTCGCTACGCAGGGCGATGGTAGCGACACAATCGATATTTTCAATAACAATAACGCCATGTCAACGAGCATCAACGAAGGTAAGTACATCAGCTACCTAGGCAGATTCCTCGACGATCGTTTGATGGCGATGGTTGGGGCGCGTAGGGACATTAATGATACATCAAACAATAATAATTTTCGTAATGATCCCGATGCTGCTTTCGCTTTCACTTCTTCCGTAGGCGAGACGCAGACTGACGACACCAACCAGTACGGCCTCAGTTTCAAGATTAACGACAAGATCTCGCTTTACGCACTCGAGTCTGAAGGCTTGCAGCCAAATTTTTCTGGCCAAATACTAGCCGATACGGGAGCGCCTGCGGGAGCCAGCCGGGCTAAGAGCGAGGAGATTGGAATCAAGTTCGACCTGATGGACGGAAAGATATCCGGCACGATCAGCAAGTACAAGATCCAGCGTGTCGGATACGTCTCCGCTCCTTGGTTTGCGCCTGCTACGCTTGGCAGTCCCAATTTCGATCCGACCAAGGACATCGTGTACAACATTGACAATTGGGTTCCGACACAAGTGGCACAGACGATCGGCGGATCGAACGGCGGCCTCTCGGATGCGCTTGATACCGGAACGGCTTATCAAGCCTGGTTGGACGGCGTGGAATCCGGAGCGATTTTTCGCACCGACGAAGGCAATGGCGCCCCGACTTGGTATGTAAACGCTAGCATGCCGGAAGGGGCTGCATATTTGGACGCCGGCTTTGCGAGTCTCGAAGAGACTAAAGGGTGGCTAGGATTCCTCTACTGGGGCCTGGATGGCAGTGATCCGATCGTCAATAATGCAACGATGGACACGGTTTTCTATCATGGGAATGGATCTGTTAACTCGACGTTGCTTCAGACAGACCAGTCCGATGGTTATGATGCGCAGATCTTGTTTAACGTTTCAGAGAATCTACAGCTTGTCGCGAATGCGGCGATCACGGAAGTCGAGCGTCTCGATTTCGGGAAGTGGATAGCGTATCCGTTTCGCGAGGACCGCTGGGCTGTATGGAACTACGACAATGGCGCCTGGGGTACATTGAACTACCCCCGAGAAGACGTCTATGGAGATCCCGGCGCCCTCGGCTCGCTCGGTCCAGCTACTGAAACACGCACGGGTGTAGGCCAGCGCGCTGGCGATGATACGCCGAAGTACCGCTTCGACCTCTGGGGCAGCTACAGGTTCACAGAAGGCCGGCTTTCGGGTACAACCGTTGGTCTCGGCGGCTATTGGGAATCCGAGCGTGAGTACCTCTCCGGCGTGACCCGCGGAGCCAGCCAGAATATTAATGATGTCAATGGAGTTCCGCTCGTGCTCGAGACGGATCCGCGTTATAACGTGGACGCGATGATCCGCTACGATTGGCGGACCAAGGGCGACATGCCGCAGTACGTCCAGTTCAACGTGTCGAACTTGCTCGACGACCAGGATATCTACGGACTGCTCTACTCTCGCCCGCTCAGCGCTAAGATTTCATATGGCCGCGATTTCTAGTATATTTTCTAGCTAGCTATTGTATGTTATGATTAATTAAAACGGGATCCGCCCCTGTCGTAGGGCAGGGGCGGATGCCCACGATTCCAACGATGTTGGAGCCTGCGAAACGGTATGGCGTGCTGGGCCATTGAACCCTGACCTTTGATTGTGATTAATATGTTTCTATTGATCGGGCCAATATTAGGCCGGCGTGGACAAATTCACTCATGTCGTCGAGATCGGCCCATTTTGGTCGCAATCGCGTTTCCTCCCTTCCCAATATTTTAATATTGCTCAGGTCGAAGCCCGCGACTTCGCCTCAAAATGTTCTCGATTCGACTCGTTCCGGAATTTGTCCACGCGGCCTAGTGTTCAAGGATAGTGTGTATGACGATTCTCAACAGGTAGACTATTTCATCGCTGGATATAAGCTGCTGCTCGTTGACGCGATTTTTCGTAGAGCGAAAATTCTGGACTAGTCATAGAAGATCATAACCGAAAGCCTTGTCGAAGCGACTCAGACTTTTTTGATAATTTCTCAGATGATAATCCGCTTGCGAGGATAGGAAGTTCTCTTTAGTAGTATGAGTATGGATGAGTTGATTGCTCGTTACCGGTTTCGGGACAAAGTGCTGAAGGCGGATAGTTGTGTCGCCTTGGTGGATGCGATCGAGAAAGGCGAGGTTGCGTTTGGTGGATTTGGGCGTGGCGGTTACCCTGGCGAAGCGATGGAGCAGGAGTTTCCATATTTGCGTTCGGTGGGCTACTGGAGTCTTGGTAAACAGGGCAATTGGTGTCTTGAGGAGCATCGCAACGAGGGGATCGAGCTTTGTTTTCTCGAGTCAGGCTCGCTGCCATTTGCCTTGCACGATAGCTGGCAGCAAATGGAGAGCGGTGATTTCACGGTTACTCGCCCGTGGCAACCGCATGCTCTAGGTCGCGGTTTCATGCCGCCGAACAAGCTGATTTGGTTTATCGTCGATGTGGGAGTACGAATGCCGAATCAGGCCTGGTGCTGGCCGGACTGGATCGTTCTCTCAGAGCAGGACAAACAGGAACTTGCTAATTTGCTAAGGCAAAACGAGACTCCCATTCGATCTGCGGATCGGTCGATGGTGGAGGCGTTCGTAAAATTGCGGCGAGTCTTGGAGTCGGCTCGACCGATCGAGCAGATATCCACGGTGGTGGTGGTGATCAATGCGATCCTGCTTGAGCTGCTGCAGTTGTTGAAGTCGCAGTCTCCGGAGTTGGACGAGAATCTCTCCAGCGCTCGCCGTGCCGTGCAGGTTTTTCTCGGCGATATTGCTAAGCATCGGAGCTACATGTCTCGAGCGTGGAGTTTGGAAGAAATGGCGAATGAGTGCCACCTCGGAAGAACCACGTTTACCCATGTCTGCAAGGAGCTGACGAATCAGACGCCTTTCGAATACTTGATGAAGCAGCGCATCGAAGCGGCGAAATGCCAGATGGCCGAGAGGCCGGACATGTCGCTAACCGAGATAGGCTACGAGGTAGGCTTCAGCTCGAGCGCATACTTCTCCAAGGTGTTTCGCGAGCAGATGGGGGTTACTCCATCGGCCTATCGCAAACTATAAAAATTTACCGCCGACCGCTTTTGATTGCCGTAGGAGCGAATACTTGGTAATGTCATTAGCGATGAGCAACTCAAAGTCCCGAAGAACCTTTATTCGCGAAGCCGGATTT
This sequence comes from Opitutaceae bacterium, assembly GCA_028284235.1. Lineage (GTDB taxonomy): Bacteria > Verrucomicrobiota > Verrucomicrobiia > Opitutales > Opitutaceae > Pelagisphaera. Next base: position 170,154 of record JANQSC010000013.1, on the reverse strand, counting down.
GGTTTTGCGGCCTCTACCTTCATTTCGCCTGCTTCGGTATTTGGCAAAGCGAGTCCGTCAAAGCGACTGAACATCGCTATAATCGGCTGTGGAGATCGGATGAACGACGAATTGCTCATGGAGCTGCTGAAAATAGAGACTGTACGGGTCGTTGCTGCAGTGGACCCGTTCGAGGAGCGACGAATCGCAAAGGCCGCCACGTGCAACGCGGCTTATGGGGGAGACTATTGCCGGACCTTCGAGGATTTTCGTGAGGTATTGGCGATGCCTGATATCGATGGTATCGTCGTGGCGACTCCGGATCATTGGCACGTGCCGATCGCGATAGCCGCCGCTCGGGCGGGCAAGGATATGTACGTGGAAAAGCCTCTAGGCATCTCGCTTCCTCGGGCAAAGGTCTTACGAAAGGAGTTGGCCCGAAATCGGTGCGTTTTTCAGTATGGCACCCAGCAGCATTCTTCGCCTTCAGCACGTCAAGCGGTCGAACTAGTTTGGAATGAATATGTGGGTAAGATTCAGCATGTCGATGTCTGGGCTCCTTCACTCGGGATCGATGCCGTAGGCAAGATCGAATCGCAACCCGTGCCATCGAATTTCAACTACGACTTGTGGCTTGGGCCGGCTAAGGAGGCTCCGTACTCAGATGCGCGAGTGGATAATTTCGGCGTCTGGCATTGCTATGACTACGCCCTTGGTTTTATCGCGGGCTGGGGAGCGCATCCAATCGATATTTTGCAATGGGGACTTCAAAAAGAGCATACGGCTCCGGTTCGCTATGATGGCTCAGGTTTTGTCCCGCAGGAGCCGGACCTGTATAATACCTTGCGCAACTGGGATATCGATATGGCCTATGCGGATGATGGGACGAAGGTGCGTTTCATGGACGACTCGATCGCGAAGAAAGAGGTGGGGGGGTATCACGAGTACTACCAGTACAACGGGGTTGCCTTCCATGGGACGGAAGGCTTTGTCTGCCATTCGCGCGGGGCGTGTTACCTGTATCACAAAGGGAAATACGTCAACCTAGGAAGCGTGGATTTCGATTCGTTCGAGAAGCGAGCGGTGGTCAGTCCTGGGCACATGCGAAATTTCGTAGATTGTATGGTTTCGCGCGAGACAACGCTTTGCCCGATTGATTCGGCAATCAACGGCGATGCGATTAGCCATCTGGGCAATGCGGCGATTCGTACGGGTCGAGTTTTGAACTACGATCCTAAGACATTGAGCGTGAAGGGCGATGCGGAGGCCAATGCTATGCTCGCTCGACCGGAACGCGAGCCGTACGGCATTTCTTGAGATAGAGCGAATTTTATAATTTAACCCTCAATACAATAAAAGTGAAAATAGGATGTTTCGCCCTTGTTGAACCGTTCCAGCCGCTGGAACGACAATTTCAAATAGTTAAGGATCTTGGCTTCGACTACATTGACCTGACTGACAATCACGACGGAGCGACGCTCGGAGTGGAGTTTGGGTTCGCCGCCTCGCAGAGTCTCGATGCGCACCCGAGGCGGATCCGCGAGATGGCGCGAAGGAACGGCTTGGAGATTACTACCGTTTGCGCTCATGCAAACCTGCTCGATGCTGCGAGTCCGGAACGTTATGGGACGACTCAGATCATCAAGGCCTTGCGGCTCGCAAGGGAACTAGGTATCCACGAAGTTATCACGACTGAAGGAGAGCCGTATATGGATTTTGGACGGAAGCTGTCCACCCAGGAACAACTGCTGGTGATTCGCGAAAAACTGCAGACACCGATCGAGTGGGCGGAAGAATTGGGTATTCGTCTGCTCATCGAGCCTCATGGCCCAGTGACGGACTCGGTTGAACTCATGGGCGATCTGCTGGATTCGCTTGGTCACGAAGACAGTGTCGGGATTTGTCTCGATACGGGCAATAGCTGGCTGGGTGGTTCGGAACCCCTGGATTTCGTGAAGACCTTTGGTTCTCGTATCGGGCACGTTCACTGGAAGGACATGCCGGAAGAGTGGGAAGAAAAGCGTGGCAAGCAGTTTGGCTGCGGAATGAGCCCGATCCCTCTCGGTGACGGAGTAGTAGGCATTCCGCAGATTGTAGAAGAATTGAGGAAGATCGGATTTACAGGGGCGACGACTTTAGAGATCGCCGGAGCGGAAGCGGTAAAGTCGTCAGCAGAACGCCTGCGAGAATGGTCCAGTGTCGCTTGCTGAGCAATCCTAATCTCTGTTTGGCCAGGAGCTTTTAATAGTGAAAAGAATCTTATTACTGCTGATCGTTCAAACGTCGGTCCTCATGATCCACGCCGAAAAAATGAGTGTTGTTATCCTGACGGGTAGCAACAATCACAAGTGGATGAACACCAATCCGGTTCTCGAATGGATTCTGGAGCAGAGCGGCGCGTTCAAGGTGGATGTAGTGACGGAGCCTGAGCAACTTACCGCGGCGGCGCTCGCGAACTACGACCTGCTTTTGAGCAACTGGAACGCTTTTGGAAAAGAGAAACCCGCAGCATGGTCGGTCGCTCTGAAGACCGCTTATGTGGATTTCGTGCGCAACGGCGGCGGGCATGTGGTAGTGCATGCCGGATCCGCGTCCTTTCCCGACTGGGATGATTATCAGAAAATATGCCTGGCGACTTGGAAAACGGGACAGACCGGCCATGGCCCGCTGCATGAGTTCGAGGTTAGGACGACCGAAGCCGTTCACCCTATAACAGAGGGGTTGGAAGGTTTTAGAACAAACGATGAGTTATGGCATCGCGCGGGTGTACACCCCGACGCCACGATACTGACGGAAGCTTATTCGAACCTAACGAAAAACTGGGAACCCAGCGCTTTGGCAGGTCGGTTCGGCGAAGGCCGCTGTTTCACCCTGTTGCTAGGACATGGAGCAGAAAATATGCAAAACGCCGGATTCCAGGCCCTGCTCCTGCGCGGTGCCCAATGGGCCGCCGGTTCAGGGGTGGTCGATGGTATCCGCTCGGCTGGTGGGCGGGCGCGGTAGGCATTATGCAGTTGCTGCCAAGCACCGCGGCAGACATGGAATTGGATCCTTACGATCCAGAGCAGAATATTCACGCTGGCGCGCTCTATATGGCGGAAATAGTGAAGCGGCTCGATTCACGATCTGCAATGGATGAAGCAACGCAGTTTGATTTTGCATTAGCTTCCTATAACGCCGGTCCTGGGAGAGTCGATCAGTGGCGGAAGAGAGCAGCTGCTCAAGGACTGAATCCGAACGTTTGGTTTAACAATGTCGAGTACATTGCGGCCCGCGAAACCGTCCGCTACGTTGGGAACGTCAACAAGTATTACATCGCTTACCGAATGTCTCAAAAATCGGGGATGGAAGCACGCTCAAAGATCGATCGTCTTCTTGGGAGGTAGACTGCTACACTGACCTATAGACAGTAGCCACAATACAGGAGGATAACGCCGAACCCGAGCGCGCGCAAATAGACTCACAAAGATCAGACTTTCAGGGTCATTTAGCGTCTTTTCCTGACGCGGTCAAAGAGCCTTTTGAGCCATCGCAACCTCTTGATTGCGAAACGGATAGCCCCGAATTGGCAGGTACTGGCACGGAGGGTCATTTGGTGCTCAGGGGGGGACTCGAACCCCCATGCCTTGCGGCACTGCCGCCTGAAGACAGCGTGTCTACCAATTTCACCACCTGAGCGATCAGTCAATGAAGGTGGGGGAACGAACAGGAATTCGACGAACCGGGCAAGAAAAAAGGGGTGGGGTTTTTGGTTCTGGGTTCTTGGTCTTGGGTGGAATGTAGAGAATTGTCTGCCGGACCCTAGAATACTCATGAGTAATTTAGAGTGTTCTCTAAATTGCTCATGTACGAATGGACTCGTTTTGCACTTGGCGGATTGTGGAAATTCGGCACAGTTTCGGCATCTCTATGCTCTTAGACGTCGAAGATCTCAAGGTGTCCTTCCATTCCCGCGACGGGGTGAACGAAGCGGTGAAGGGCGTCTCCTTCCAATTGGATGCGGGCAAGACCTTGGCCATCGTAGGCGAGAGCGGCAGTGGCAAGAGCGTTACGTGCATGTCGCTGACCCGTCTCCTCCCGCCTCCGCCGCTCTGCCAGGTTTCCGGCAAAGCCCGGCTCGACGGGAAGGACTTGTTCAACTTGTCGCCCAAAGAGCGACGGCAAGTTCGCGGCAAGCAGATCGCCTACATCTTCCAGGAGCCGTCCACGTCCTTAAATCCGTACTACACCGTCGGCAACCAAATCGCGGAGGCCATCCAGTACCACCGGGACGACGTGGAGGACGTGGAGAAGGAGGTCGTGAACTTGCTCGATCAAGTGGGCATTCGCGATCCCGAGAACCGAGCCAAGGACTACCCGCACCAGATGAGCGGAGGTATGAAGCAGCGGGTCATGATCGCCATCGCCCTGGCCTGCCAACCGCGGATCCTGGTTGCGGACGAGCCGACGACCGCTTTGGACGTGACGATCGAGGCCCAGATCATCAATTTGCTGCGGGACTTGCGCGAGCGGTTGAACATGTCGATCATCCTCATCACCCACAATTTCGGCATCGTGGACGAATTCGCGGACGACGTGGCGGTCATGTTTCGCGGCAAAATCGTCGAGGCGGGGCCGGCTGAGACGATCTTGGCGAATCCACAGCACCCCTACACGCAGGCCCTCATCAAGTGTATCCCAAAAATGGGGGCGAAGCGGGAACGATTGCCGGTGGTGGACTACGCCCTATTAGAAGAGTGAGGAGTGAAGAGTGAAGAGTGAAATGGATCGTGAGGACGGGGTGTTGCTTGAGGCGATTGATTTGAGCGTGACTTACACGGCTCAGCGGGGGGCGTTGTTGAAACGCACCGAGTTTGTGCACGCGGTGAAGGGGGTTTCGTTTCAGGTGAAGCGGGGCACGACGATGGGGCTGGTTGGCGAGAGCGGAAGCGGAAAGAGCACGATTGGGAAAGCGATCTTGCGATTGGCGCCGATGGGAGGTGGTTCGATTCACTACGATGGGAAGGAAATTTCCGCGTTGAGCGACTCGGAGTTTATGCCTTACCGGAAGCGGATTCAGACGATTTTCCAGGATCCCTACGCGTCCATGAACCCGCGCCTGACGATCGCCTCGATCGTGGCGGAGCCGCTCGTCGTACACGCCCCGGAGATGAGCAAGGCGGACCGCAAGGTCCGCGTGGCCGACTTGCTCCAGAAGGTGGGGCTGCCAGCGGATTCCATGAATCGCTACCCGCACCAGTTCAGCGGCGGCCAGCGACAGCGGATTTGCATCGCCCGGGCCCTCAGCTCCAACCCGGAATTCATCATCTGCGACGAATGCGTCAGCGCCCTCGACGTCAGCGTCCAGGCTCAGATTGTGAATTTGTTGCAGGACATTCAAGACGAACTGGGGATTACCTATCTCTTTATCGCCCACGACCTTGCGGTCGTTGAGCACATCTGCGACGAAGCCCTGGTGATGGAGAAAGGCGAAATCGTCGAGCAGGGCCCGACGGACGACTTGTATCGCTCCCCGCAGCATCCCTACACGCAGCGCCTGCTCGACGCCGTGCCGAAAATGCCGACGATTGTTGGGGCGGGGTGAGTTGGGTTCCGGGCGTTGCCCGGGCCGATACGCTCAATTTTGCGCCAATCGGGTGGAAAATCCGACTCGGTATGGTTCTAGCTTGAAGGGAGCAGGGATTAACGCGTTATTCTGTACGCTCCCTACCCACTGACTGACACTTACGCTTCTATGAACAACGACTGGAACAATTTGAAGACACGCATCGGTTTCGACCTGGAAACCGGCGAAAATAGCTACGACGAGAAGGCGTTGATTGAGTATCTGAATCTCAAACTCCGCTCCAAGGGCTACCCGATCTTCGGGGACGAAAAAGACTACCCGTTCCTGCAGATGGGCAGCTCCCTCTTGCAAAGCGTCGCCGAGAAAAACCGTCTCCTCCGCGAGCACCTGTGCCCGGTGGACCAGCGAATCCAGGACTACATCGAGCGACTTTTCAAAGGACTCGACGTGGAGGACCGCAAGTGGGTCCCGACCAACTCGCTCATTTTGGAACGCCACGGCTTGGCCCGGGCCTTGTCGCTGCCGCCGGACGAGGACTCCTTCAAATCGAATATCGTCAGCAGTTTCCGCGTGGCCCAAGGCGTGCTTAACAACCCTGCCAGCGACCGCCGCACGACGAAAGGCGTCTTCCACGTTGCCGAAGGCGGCCTGCCGATTCCTGCCGACAAGAAAGCGGTTCCGCTCCCCGTATTCGCCAAGTTGCTTGAAAAAGCCCTCAATCCGCCGGACGAGCTCCTGGAGCTGCCCTTCACTTCGACGCAGGAAGAAAAGGCCCGGGTTTTCGTTTCGTTGATGCTGCGTCCAATCGTGCAGCCGGCCGTTGAAGGCGTCACGGAGGAAAAACGCCTCGAAGTGCGCTTCTTCGCCCCGGGCAATCTCTGCAGCAACCTCGACTTCGTGGAGAGCATCTTCGGCAACGCGGGCGATCCCTATCTTTCCGAAAACGACAGCGGACTCGACGTGAAGCGCTGGTCGGGCCACACCGGCTGCGTCATTCTCGCCCCGCACTTGATCACCTTTACCAAAAAAGAGCTCGGCTTGCCGCATGTGAGCGAGGCCACCGATCGACAGAAGCGCGACGGCATGTGCTGGGAATCCGAAGACGAACGCTACAACGACGGCGGCGCCTTCAAAGTAACCTCGCGCGACAGTAGTGGCGTGGTGGTGACGCTCATCGCCGACAACTACTACGGTTACTGCAAGAAGGAAGTGAAAACCCAGATTTCCTACGCGGCCAACCTCCTCGGAAACGTGGAGGAAGAGCACGCCGGCGGAGCGATCTCCTTCGCCAGCTACGACTTGGGCGAAGAATTCCGACTGAGCGAGTACATTCAAGGGGTGGACCACACCTTCGACGAAACGGTGGCCGCCTTGGGCGATGAAATCGAAGTGCACAAAGACGGGTACGCGGTCGACAAGACGTATCCGGATATCATTTACATCCCGCGCAAGTCGCGGTTTACATTGCATGACCAGAAAATCGAGTGGGAAAAAGACGGCAGCTCGAAGAATCTCCAGTTGCAGCCGGACGTGACTTACATCCTACCGTCGGGCTACAAGGTCGAGATGGTGCGCCCCATGGTGGGGCGTCGCTGGCGCTTGATCGGCACGAGAGCGGTGAGCACCTATTGCCACAAGCCTTGTACCGTGTCGGGCGGGGGGAAATCGGAAATTTCCAAGTCGCTCGCGGACGCGATCGTGGCGGGACCCGTCTTCACGGCGGACATCAAGAAAGACTTTGATTTGGTGGAGGAGGTCGTCAACAAGGAGTACGGCTCGCGTTTCAAGGATGCGTCCCTCAATCGAGAGAAAGGACGCTCCATTCTCGGCAGCGATCGTTCGCTGGGATCGGTGATCAAGCTGCTTTCCACGTCGCCATCCTACAGCGACGAGTACAACGCTTGGCTGAAGTCGATTCCTGGATACGTCATCGACATTGTTCTGGTGGTAAAGCGATTCTACAAGGAGGACTGGGGTGACGACTGGCGCGACCGGTTCAGCGTGGACGTGGTCAACGGCAAGCCTGGCAACGAGCTGAAGTACCGAGATCAGAAGTTGATCAGCCAGTACCTGCGCGTCGGCTTCGAGGAGGATGGCTCATGGCGCGTATTCAGTCTCCGCAAGGACTTTTTTCCAGCGTCGAAGATCCAAACCGAGGACGACATATCCGCGTCGGTGGTAGTGCCGGCTTCTTTGCTCAAGGGGCTGGACAAAGGAGTGGAGACGGACAAGTCGCTTAAGTTCATTCTCAACTGCGAGTACCGCTTGTTCCAGCGCCCGGACGAAGCCATTCATCGCGGTTATGACAAGACCACGGAGAAAGACTTTTCGCGCAAGGGATTGTTTTTCTCGAACTACGAACCGATGACGCGCGAGCAGATACAGGAGATCGAAAAGGACGCAATTCGCTTCGGCAACTTCACAGAGCCGATGCAGCGCGTCCTCCGCGAATTCAATCGAGCTGAGTCTCCGGATTTCGCGGTCTCGTCTTCGGAGCCGCGCATTTGGGAGGGCAAGCCCTCGAAGAACCCGCGCTACTTGCAGAACCGTCTCGACATGGAGGATCGTCGCTCGACCTACATCGCCAATGTCGGGGCCCGTCTCTATCGCCGTATCGGCAAAGGCGAAACCCCGCCGTTTCCGGTTAACGCTGTTTTGCCCGGCCGGCGTAACAACCCGCCCTCCGAAGGCATTCGCGCTCTCGCAGTCTACAATCCGATCCACTATCAGGAACTGCCGGAATTGATGATGGACTTCACCGCAAGTTTGACGGGGAAATCGCCATCGACGACCGGCGCTGGCTCGGAAGGCGCCTTGACCAAGGGGCCGTTCAATATGCTGTTGCCGATAGTCGACCTGAACAACGCGTTGGTATCGTATTTGGTAACAGGATACGAGGCGTTTACGTCATCGGCAGGGTGCATTGGGCCGAAGTTCCGTTGCGACCATGACATCAGTTTGCTGATTCCAGAGTTGTGGTGCCGCATGCGGCCGGACGAGCGCAAAGCGTCCTATCTGATCGAGAACGGCTACCTCGAGCACTGCGACGACTTCGAACACGAAGGCGAAAATGTGGAGGCGTCGCGTCTCGGCTATCGCATTACGGGCGAGTTCATTCAGGAATTTGGCGGAAGGATCTTTTCCAATCCGCGTTCCGTGTTCCCCGAGTCGATTTTGAAGCCTGAACTGCAGGACCTGGAAGTATTTGCCGATGGCGTGAAGAACATCGTCGAGACGCAGCGTCGCGTCGCGTTGAACTACTTTGAAGATGGCTCAATCGAAGCGGCGTGCCCGCCGATGAAAGCGCTTCTGCACGTAATGGCCCACGGCGAATACGAGGGAATGGGCTACCGGGATCCGGAGTTCCGCAAGCTGTTTACCTTGAAGTCGCTGCTTGCGAGCGACTGGTATAAGGAGCGTCTGGATACGAAGCAAAAAGTGGACATCCAGCTTTGGGAGCGACACGAGAAGTATCTGGACAGTTTCCTCGACCGCGACATTAACGCGGGGATGGGCGAGCGTATCGACGAGGCCGGTTTGCATCGCCGCATTGCCCGCCGGCTAGAGACCTTCCGCTCGGCGGATTATCGCGAAAAACTGAACGGCTGTCTCGGAGTGGATCCCAACTTGTTTCGTTGATGGGCATGATTGGACTTATAGGTCTTATAGGACGTATAGGTCCTATTTTTCTTAAACTGCTGGCGGGGCTGGGAGCGTTCCTAGCGCTCGCGGGGTGCTCGAGTGGCGACTCGAGCGCTCCGAGCGACGTGTTTGTGTTCGCCCGCGGCAGCGACGCCCAAAAACTGGATCCCGCCGATATCGACGATGGCGAGTCGGGGAACACGCTGGCTCAAATCTGCGAGGGCCTGGTCCGTTTTAAGAGCGGCACTTTGGAGATCGAACCTTGGCTCGCGGAATCGTATTCGATTTCCGAGGACGGGTTGACTTATCGTTTTCAGCTGCGAGCGGACGTGCGTTTCCACGACGGGACGCCTTTGAACGCTGAAACGGCGCTTTTTACCTTTCAGCGGCAGATCGATCCCGATCATCCGGGGCATTTGAAGGAGGCGTCGTTTTCGTATTGGAAGTATCTCTACCAGGACATTGTCTCAGTCGAGGCCGATGGCGATATGGGGCTCGTGTTTACGCTTTCCAAGCCAAACGCGTCGTTGCTCAACTCCCTGGCAGTGTTTCCCGCGTTCCTCGTCAGCCCGACGGCGCTGGAAACCCACGGTCCGAACTTCCAGCGGCATCCGGTGGGAACCGGACCGTTTCGCTTCGTCGACTGGCGGCCGAACCAGGCCATCGTCATGGATCGAAACGAAGACTATTGGGGCGAAAAGCCGTCGCTGAAACGCATCGTCATGACCGTCTCGCCCGACAACACGGTGCGTTTGCTCAAGTTAAAGACGGGGGAAATCCAGGGGATGGATGGATTGCAGCCGGCGGAGCTAGCCGCGTTAAAGGAAGACCCGGACATCGATGTGTTTCAGGAAGCGGGATTGAACGTGGGCTATCTCGTCTTCAACTTGGAGCGCGAGCGCATGGCCAATCGCGAGTTGCGGGAGGCGATCGCGCTGGCAATTGATCGGGAGACGCTGGCAAACGTTGCGTTGAACGGAGCGGGCCGAGCGGCGAATTATCCGATTCCGAAGGGGTTCCTAGGGTATCCGGAAACCGAGGACGCGATTCCGCGCGATGTGGAAAAGGCGAAAGCGATCGTCGCGGCTAACCCAGACTGGTTCGGGCCGCCGCTCGAATTGCAGGTGTTGAACGCGCCGCGACCGTATCTCCCGGATCCGGTTACGACGGCGACCTTTATCAAAGGCCAGTTGGAAGCGGTGGGGATTCCGACCCGTGTCGTTTCAAAGGACTTCAAAGCCCACCTGAGCGATTTGCGCAACGGGGATTTTGAAGCGGGCTTAATCGGCTGGATTGGGGACAACGGGGACACGGACAATTTTCTCAGCGTGTTTTTCGCCAGTTGGGCGACTGAGAAAGGGACGGCAACAAACTATAGTTTTTATCGGAGTGAGGAAATGGATCGACTGCTGCTTGCGGGTCGGTTGGAGACGGACTCGGCGGCGCGGGCGTCGCTCTACGGGGACGCGTTGGATTTGTGGCGCCGGGATCTGCCGATTCTTCCGCTCGTACATGGCGACAGTATTGTCGTGCTGCGGTCGGGATACCAAGGGTTTGAACTGCAGAAGATCGGCGACTTGCGATTGAGCGGAATTAGGAAAGAGTGAATTGTGAATGGTGAAGAGTGAATTGATGGCGGTTGTGGGTTTGAAGTGGGTAGCGGCCGGTCTCCGAGCGGCCACTTAACGCCTGGTTCTGCTCCCGCTTGGCGGGATCGCGTTCTTACGGTGGAACCCGACGTCCCGGCGGGTTTAGATTGACGCGTCAACCCCTGGAGGGAAGATCGGCCGCTACCGATTAGAGATGCTCAAATTCATTGCTGGAAAAATAGTCTATCTGATCGCCGTCTATATTGTGGCGAGCGGGGCGTTGTTTTTGGCGATGAAGGCGATTCCGGAGGATCCGATCGAGCTCAAGTTCGAGAAGTTCCCGGATCCGGAGGAGATTGCCGCGGAGCGGGAGCGGATGGGATTGAATCGGTCTTGGATTTATCAATACGGACTGTTCCACAAGAAATTTCTCACGGGCGACTGGGAGCGTAGTTTGCAGACGGGCCGGTTGGCGATGGAAGATGTTCGGCTCTACTTTCCCGCGACGATCGAGTTGAGCTTGGTAGCGATGCTTATTGGGGTGTTTTTCGGGGCAAGCGCGGCGTTGTATGCTCGAGTGAGCCCGGGTCGCTTGAATCGGACCATCGCTATGTCGTTTGGGACGATCGGATTGACCGTACCCATATTTTGGATTGGTTTGGTCGCGTTGGTGGTCGGCTCGCTTTTGCTTGGTGTTTTTCCTTTAGGCGGGCGGTTCGACATCGCCGCGCTGCCGCCTGACGACCGGACAGGGCTTCTGCTGATTGACAGTTTGCTGGCGTGGGATTGGCCGAGTTTCGGGATGGCGATTCACTATCTGGCCTTGCCGGCGATGTGTTTGGCGGTGTTTCCCGCGGCCAATGTGTCGACGGTGCTTTTCGCCCGCTTGAACGAGCCGCCAATCACGGCACTCTACACAGCGCTCAAAGCCCGAGGGTTTAGCCGTTCCCGCATTGTGTTTCGGCACTTGCTGCGGGTGGCGGGCTCGCCGGTGATCACGGTGGTGGGAACGACTTTCGGGGCGTTGCTCGGGGGCGCGTTTTTGACGGAAACCGTTTTCTCGTGGCCGGGAATCGGGCGCTATGTGGTGACGGCGATTATCGACCGCGACCTCTTCGTCGCCCAGTACCTACTTCTGATGTTGATCATGCTGGTGTTCTCCGTGGCCTTTATTTCTGATGTCGTTGCCCGGTGGCTCGACGTGGTGAGCGACGCTGAAGAATCGGGAGGCGCGTCATGAGTCGATTGCGTCGCAACGCGTATCCACTGGGTTGTTTTTTCCTTTGCGCGCTGGGATTTGTAGTCACGCCGTTCGATCCGTATTCACAGGCGTTTCTCGGAGTCGTGGATGCGGGATTCAATTGGAGTCACGCGTTCGGGATCGACGAATTGGGCCAGGACGTGCTCAGCCGGGTTTGGCGAGGGGCGGCCAATACGGTTTTCTACGCGTTGCTAGCGAGTGTGGGTACGCTTGCGTTTTCTACGGCGCTGCTGGCCCTCGAGCGAAAAGGGGGGCGATGGGTGTCGCAAGCGATTCTCTCGGTTGTCTCGCTCGGTATCGCGATTCCTGTGATGTTTTTGGGTCTGCTCTTCATGATCTTCATGGAGCGGTCACCGGCGACGCTGTCGTTCGCGATTTCCGTGGCGGGCGTTCCACTCGCGTTTCGGCAGATTCGGATCTTGTGGATCGAACAGAATGCGCTGGCCCACGTGGAGGCGAGTCGGGCGATCGGTGGCGGCGCGCGCCATTTGTTCTTCTTTAGTTTGCTTCCGAATGTGCGGCCGCAATTTTTGGAAATTTGGAAACTGGTCTACGCCATCGCCATTCTGGAACTGAGCGCTTTAACCTTCCTCGGATTGGCCGGGGACCCGAATTGGGCGGAACTGGGAACGCTTTTGAAGATGCACCAGAAGCATCTCTTGCTCGATCCGTTGCTGGTCGTTTGGCCGGGAGTAACGCTGTGCGGAATCCTGTGGGCGATCCGGACGATCAAGACAGACTGAGAGTGCCGCCCACGAAGGGCACGAAGTTCACTAAGATAGAGAGATTGAAATCTTCGTGAACTTCGTGTCCTTCGTGGGCGAATACCAAACTCTAGCTTGCTTCGAGTTCGTCGCTGACACGTTCTCGGCGGAACTGCTTCAAATACAAGTCGAAGTAGCTTCCTTTCAAGTCCATCAGCTCCGTGTGCGTCCCTTGCTCCGCGATTTTGCCTTCGCGGATGAAGAGTATCTGGTCTGCGGAGCGAATGGTCGATAGACGGTGGGCGATGACGAAGCTGATGCGGCCTTGGAAGATTCGCTGCATACCTTCTTGAATGAGCGCCTCCGTCTCCGTGTCGATGGAGGAGGTCGCTTCGTCCATGATGAAGATCTGCGGGTCGGCGACGAGGGCTCGGGCGAACGAGATCAGCTGGCGCTCGCCGGTGGAAAGCCGGGCGCCGCCTTCACCGATCACGGTTTCGTATCCGTTTTCCAGATTCGATATGAATTCGTGGGCGTTGACGATTCGGGCGACGGATTCGATCTCTTCATCGGTCGCATCGAGTCGTCCGTAGCGGATATTCTCGCTAATAGTGCCGTTGAAGAGGTGGGGCGTTTGCAACACGATCCCGAGCTGGCTTTGCAGCCAGTCGAGGCTGCGTTGACGGTAGTCGACCCCGTTGAATTCCAAGGCGCCGCTAGTGGGCTCGTAGAATCGCGAGAGAACGCTGACGATGGTGCTCTTGCCGCCTCCGCTCGGTCCGACGAGGGCGATGGTCTGGCCGCGCTTGACGGAGAGATTGAAGTCGTCGAGGACGATTTCTTTCTCGTTGTAAGTGAATCCGACGTTTCGGAACTCGATCCTCTCGATTCGGTTCGCGTAACCGTCGAGGGCGTGTGTAGAATCCACACTGGATTTGTGCTGTTCAATACGTGCGATGACGGATTCCGAGTCCTTGATTTTCGGATACGTGGCGAGCAAACCCATCACGCGTTCCCCCGCAGCTTGAGCGCCTTGCAGTTCGGCCAGAACCATGGCGATTTGATTGATGGGGAAGAAAAACTGTCCCGCGAAGCTCATGAACGCGATCATCGTGCCGAGCGAGAGGTCCCCGGAGAGCGCGTTCGCTCCGCCATACCAGAGGGCGAGCCCGGAACCGACGCTGCCAATGGCTACGACCAGCGGAAGGTAGATGGCCCCCAGTATGGCGCGCCGTACCGACGCGTTGAACATGTCGCTGGACATGGATTCGAACTCGCTCAAGTTCTCCCTCTCGCGCCCCAGCGTTTTGGTCGTTTTCACGCCGTGTATCCCCTCGTTGTAGGACGCGGTGATGCGGGCGTTGTGCTTTCGGATTTGCCGGGAGGCTATGAGCATGCGCTTGCGGAAAAAGCTGCTCAAGAACACGAGCGGCACGATTGTGGTGAGCACGAGCAGAGCGAGTTCAACGTTCAGAATCAACATGGTGATGGCCATGGCGATGACGAAGAAGATGCCCCAAACGAGATCGAGAAACCCCCAGGCGAGGATGTTGGAGAGCCGGTCGCAGTCCGCGGTCAGGCGGGAGATCAGCGAACCGGTTGGCTGGGAGTCGTAGAATGCGAATTCGAGTTCTTGCAAGCGCTTGAAGCAGTCGCGCTTGATGTCGTGACTGATGTGGTGGGAGATCGATCCGGCGCAGCGGATGAACACGTAGACGAGAATCGACAACGCCAGGGACAAGCCGAAATAGAACGCGGCGGGAAACCACAGCGCTTCGACCGGCTTGCCGAACTCGATTACCTCGACGGCGAACTTGGTGGCGATGGGCAGCAGCGACTCGATGACGCTGAGGGCGATCGCCGAGGCGGTGAGTGGAATGAGCAGGCGTTTGTGCGCCAAGGCGAATTGGAAGATTCGTTTCCAGAGATCGACATTTATATTGTTTTGAATTTCGTCTTCTTCGAGCGGCGCGTTCATTGGATGGATGAAAAGTGGTTGCCCAGTTGGTTAGGCAGTGAGTTTGGACTGGAGTTCGGTTTGTATATTCCAAAGGCGCTGGTAGAGCCCTTCTTCTTGAGTGAGCGTCTCGTGCGTGCCCGTTTGAATGATACGTCCTTTTTCCATGACGATTACTTTGTCGGCGTGGGCGAGGGTGGAGAGACGGTGGGCGATTACGATGGTCGTGCTCTTTCCGCGGCGCCGGTCGAGCGCTTCGATGATGGCTTTTTCCGTTTCGTTGTCGACGGCGCTGAGGGCGTCGTCGAGCAGCAGGATAGGAGGATCGCGCAGGATGGCTCGGGCGATGGCGACGCGCTGGCGCTGTCCTCCAGACAGGGTGATGCCCCGTTCGCCGATTTCGGTTTTGTATCCGTCGTTGAAATTTTGAATGGTTTCGTGGATACACGCGGCCCGGGCGGCTTGTTCGACCGCGCGTGACTGGGCTTGGGTCGACCCGAAGCGAATGTTCTCCTCGATCGTGCGCGAGTAGAGGAAGGGCTCTTGCAGGACGACCCCGAACTGGTCGCGCAGGTAGCTGCGGTCGAGTTGCTTCAAGTCCATTCCGTCGATGGACAGGGTGCCGCTGTCGCAGTCGTAGAAGCGGAGGAGAAGATTCATGAGCGTCGTCTTCCCTGCTCCAGACGAGCCGAGGATAGCCAAGGTTTGTCCGGGCTCGACGACGCAGGTGATATCCTGGACGGTCGGACGGTCTTCGGAATGGCTGAAGGAGACATTTTGGAATTCGATATGGCCGGCGACTGGGTGATCGGGGCGAAGGGCGACTTGGTCGTTGCGTGTCTCGACGGGCTGGGTGAAGATTTCGTTGATGCGATTGATGGCGACGATGGTCTTGCCGAGGTCGGTAAGGATACGGCCGATCATTCGAACAGGCCAGAGTACGATGTTGAGCAGAGCGAGGAAACCGAAGAGCGTGCCGATGGTGGTCTGTCCGTTGATTGCCATGTAGGAGCCGACGACGAGAGCGAGTCCGATCTGGACGAGGTTGAGCATGTCGGAAGGCGCCCAGAAATTAGCCATGTGGCGCGTCAGTTGGATGCGTTTTTCGCGGAATTCTCGATTGGGCTGGGCGAATCGCCGGATCTCGTGGTCGTGGCGGCCAAAGGCCCGCACCACTCGAATTCCGGTGATGTTCTCCTGCACGACGGCAGTTAATTTACCCTCGGATTCGTCGACCTCCTTGAAAATGGCCTTTACGCGCTTGAAGTAGAAATAGCCGTACAGAATAATGAGTGGTATCAGAAACGTAGATACGATTGTGAGTTTCGCGTTCAATGCGAGCATGACGGGGACGACGGTGGCGATCAATATGAAGGATCGGCCAATTTCGACCACGTGCGACGCGAGGAAGAGCCGCATTGTCTCGATGTCGGAGGTGCAGCGCTGCAAAAGGTCGCCCGTCTGGGACTGGTCCAGGTACTTGTTGGGAAGCTGTTGGATGTGGTCGTAGAGCTCGTCTTTGAGTCGCTTGCAGATACCGTCAGAGGCTTGAGCGGCGAATCGTTTTTGGACGTAGTTGAAAATACCTCCCGCCAGGGAAAAGAGGAGCATTGCAACCGCGGGTATCCACAATGCCGATTCGACTCGATCGGGGCCGCCGAGCAAGCGAATGACCCGGTCGAGCAATGGATTGGATTGGCCGTCTTGAGTATCCAACACGTGGTCGATGGTCGCGCTGCCGATCAATGGCACGAAAAACTCGAACGCGGTCGCGAGGAACAAGCAGGCGGTGGCGATCCCGTATTTCCATCGATGTCGGGCGATGAGAGCGCTGATTTGACGGAATGCGGACTTGGGCTGTGGAGGTGAAGATTCGGAGTTTGATGAAGTCATTCTCCCGAAGGCAGTGTCGTGTGACTGTTCTGTAGTTTGTTGGTTTGAATTTGGTTGTGGGCCAAAAAAAGACCCGCTTTTATAAAAAAAGCGGGCCATATAGGGATGGGAGGGAAATTCGTTAGCCCGCTGCGTTTTGGGAAGCTCGGGCTCTGTATATGCGTTTAAGTGTCTCTAAAAACGCGCCCGATGCTGTATACATTCTCTGAAATGTCTCGTGGCATGGGATTCATAAGTTCAATACGGTTCGGGCGGGGTGGAGTTTGTAGTGTGGAGGGAGTTAAGCGCGAACATTCGGGTGGGCGCAAGTCTAAATCTTCAGGTCGTACTCCTAATCCTAATCCTACTCGTAATCAAATTAAGAAGGAGCTGGAGATGATTGTGATTATGATTAGGAGTATGATTAGGATTAAGACTGCAAGCGAGCGCTGACGATGGAATCTGGATACCGAGGACGAATAGCTCCGACGCCGACGGGCTACATGCACCGAGGGCACGCCAGGACTTTCCTGACGGCTCAAGAGCGGGCGCGAGTCGAAGGGGGAGAGTTGATATTGAGGGTCGAAGACCTGGATCGAGACCGCTGCAAGTCGGAATTCGAGGACGCGTTGGCGGAGGATCTGAAATGGGCGGGGCTGGACTGGGACGAGGGCCCGGACATCGGAGGGAGTTGCGGGCCTTATCGCCAAAGCGAGAGGCTGGCTCTCTATCAAGACGCGTTGGAGCGTATCCGATTGCAGCGGACGGCGTTTCCCTGCCGATGCTCGCGTAAAGATTTGCGAGAGGCGACTCAGGCCCCGCATGACGAGGGTGGAGAATTGATTTATCCCGGATTCTGCCGGGATCGGCCCTATCTATTGGAAGCGGGGCAATCGGTTTTCGAGGTGAATTGGCGCTTGCGCGTGCCGGCGGGAGAAACAGTCGCGTTCGAGGATGGCAATCTGGGGCCGCAGGCGTTTGTCGCGGGCCAGGACTTCGGGGATTTCGTTATTTGGCGCAAGGACGGGATTCCGTCGTACGAGCTCGCGGTGGTGGTTGACGATATCGCGATGGGGATCACCGAAGTGGTTCGCGGCGAGGATCTGCTCCTGTCCACGGCGCGGCAACTTTTAATATACCGCTCGCTCGGGGCGGAGCCGCCGGCGTTTTTCCATTGCCCGTTGGTGCGGGACGAGACGGGACGCCGATTGGCCAAGCGGGACAATGCCTTGAGCTTGAGGGAGCTTCGGCGCGGGGGCGCGAGCGCGGACGATCTTTAGTCGCGGCGTGGTGCAAGCGCCAGCCCTACGGATTCGATTTGATTCTATCTACCCTATGAATCCACGACTTTGAGCGCGAAGGTGGGGACCGATCCCGTCAAAGACCTCGGTGCAGTCGGTGGCTGCCAGGCGGTCCGCAGTTGCGAGTAGTACAATTAACCGTATCGGCTCGCCGGGCCGTCGAGCCCTACCCTTAGCGATTCTCTAGGGTAGTGTGTCGATCAGCTCGACGCGGTAGTTGTAGAGGGCGAAGCTCAGGTCGCGGGGATCGGCGCCGCTCTTGTCGGGCGGGGTCGGGCTGTACATGCGCAGGGAGTTGTCTCCCGACTTGAAGGTGACTGGAATGGCGACCGCTTCCGAGTAGCCGGCGGGGCTGGCGAAGTTCCATACGGCTTCCCCGTTTACTTCGAAGATGATTTCGCGGGCGTTGATCGTCTTGGGTATGAAGTGCAGTTTGGCTTGAACGTCTTTGTCGCCGGGGATCCGGTAGGAAAACTGGCCGTCGCCGCTGGACCAGATCCAGTAGCGCTGGGTGCTTCCTTCGAGCACGGACCAGCCGTTTTGGAACTCGATTTCGGAATAGGTTCCGCTCGCCACGTCGTAGGCGAGATCGGATCGGCCGAGGATGTCGAACCGTACTTCAACGATTGGGGGCTCGAGTTTGCTCAGGCCGATCAGCGTAAGCGCGTTTGCGAAGAGCAGGATTGGGAGGAACGCCAGCTTGCGGGTGAAGAGGAGATTGAAGGCGATGGTCATCGGCAGGAGAACGCGCGGAGCGGCGTCGACGCCTTCCCAGACCGCGGTTCCGAGGAAGAGCATAAGGACCGCGTAGGTGACGCCGATGCGCCACCACACTTTCTCGGGTTTTGGCCGAGCGATGAGGTAGATTCCCTGGACGAATAGGCTGGCGAGCATGGCGTAGTGGACCCAGATCGAGCTGCTCATGCCGTATTCCCCCACGAGTCGCAGATTGTGCAGAGCTGTTGAGAATATCCCGACGAGCGGAAAGCTGAAGTTACTGTTTCCCGAGATGCTGGTTCCGTGCGGGGTGAGTGTGAATTGTATATAGATGAACCAGATAAGGAACGGCAGCGCGGCGAGGATTGCGGGCCCGATAAACCCGAGTGGAATCTTCGAACCGTTGGAACTGGGCCTCCAGAGGGATGAAACCGCGAGCAGGTTGGTTTCTTTTCCGAGTCCGGCGAGACCGAGTATCGCGGCGCCTGACCATTTCCGATTCGCTTCGACGAGGAGCGCTCCGAGAGCGATCAAGAACAATCCGGGGCCGTCGAGGAGGGCTCGATTGAAGCTGAGAACGAAGCCTGCGGTGAAGAAGCAGGCGACGAACCGGAGCGTGTTCTGCCAATTGGTGGGCGGGAGCCAGCGGAGCAGAAGCAATCCCGCGAGCGCCCAGAACAATGCGTTCTGAACGCTGTAGGCTTGCAGCGCCCAGTGGGGGTTGCCCAAGCCGAACGCCCAAGCTGTCCAGGAAAAGAGGATACGTCGGGCCCGGTACGGCGCGTTGTCGAGGGCGTTCTCGATGTCGGGGTCAACGACGAGCGGGTCGAGCGCAAGCTGGGCGTAGAATTGCCCGTCGTATCCGGACCCTCGTTTATATATATAGTGGTTGGTGTCTTTGAGGACGGGAAGGGCGCGTTCGTGGAATTCGGAGCCAAAGCGGGGCAGGGTGGTGTATCCGAAATTGAAATGGTAGTAGTTGTAGACCTCGAGAGCGAGGAACGCGAAGGCGGCGACGTATATGGCCCGATAAAGGTAGCGTAGTTTCTGTTCGCGCGTGGATTTCGGCGTGAATTCGTCCATTTCGAATTTAAGAGTCGAGAGAGAAATTGGGGAGGGCGTCGTGGCGAACGAGCGTTTCGATGGCGAGCGCTTCCGCGTTGCGCATGGCGTCTCGTTGTGCCTCGTCGCGATCGTCGAATCCGCACAGGTGCAAGTAGCCGTGGGCAAGATAAAGGGAAAGTTCTTGGTTGAAGGGAAGGCTGTTTTCGCGGGCGTAGTCGCGGGCGATTTCCGGGCAGACGCAAATCTCTCCGGCCAAGCCTTCGTCGCTATCGCCGGGGAAGGTGATGACGTCGGTAGCGGAGCCGTCTTGCATGAACTGCTCGTGGATTCGGGCTATCTCGATTTTGGATACGAAGGCGATGGAAAGGCTCCCATTGGGGGCGTCGAATCCGCCGTAGCGGTCCAGCACGGCAAAAAGGCGTTCCACTTCAGATTCGGGAGCGACGAGTCCCGGGCAGAGGTTGTTAATTTGCGCTCGCTTCGACGCGTTCGGTCTTTCGTTCATTCGTCGTCTTCTTGCTGGACGAGTGCTCTGGTTCCTTCGATCCCGGATAGGCGATGCGCGAGTGGAGTGAATTGATCAGGGTGAAAATGAAACTCTCTTTGATTAGGGCGAGCTCCGACATGGTGATGGCGCATTCGTCGAGTTGCCCGTCGTCGATATTCGATTTGAAAATGCGGTCGACGAGTTCTTCGATGTTTTGGGGCGTCGCTTTGGGCAGTGACCGGCTGGCGGCTTCGATTGAGTCGGCCAAGAGAATCACGGCGCTTTCCCGGAATTGCGGTTTGGGACCGTCGTAGCGGTAGGTGGACTCCAGCACGTGGGCGTCTTCGTCGGGGTTCTCTTTGGCCTGCTGGACCGCTTTGTGATAGAAGTAGCGAATGAGGTTGGTGCCGTGGTGTTGTCGAATGACGTCGATGATGGGACGGGGAAGCTTGTAGGTGAGGCCGAGATCGACGCCTTCTTTCACGTGGCTCTTGATGACCAGAGCGCTGAACGACGCGGTTTTCTCGTCGTGGGGATTGCGGCCGTCGAGTTGGTTTTCCGTGAAGTACTCAGGTTTAACGAGCTTTCCGATATCGTGGAACATGCAGCTCACGCGGGCGAGCAGGGCGTTGCCTCGTATGGCGTTGCAGGCGTTCTCCGCGAGATTGGCGACCATGAGGCTGTGATGCCAAGTGCCGGGAGCCTCGTGCTGCATGCGGCGCAGAATGGGGTGGTTGTAGTCGCTCAGTTCCAGCAGGGTGATGTTGGTGGTGCGTTTGAAGAGCGTTTCCAGTAACGGCAGGACGCCGACGATGACGATTCCTTGCACGAATCCGGTGATGGAGGCGGAAACGACTTGGTAGAATATGATCTCGGAAGGAATCCGCTCGGCGAGATTGTAGAGGAGCGTGAAGAGAGCGATGCAGAGCCCGGCGGCGAATCCCGCGGTCACGACGCGACTGCGTTTGCGAATGTTGCGGCAAATGAAAATGGCGACGCAGGAGGCGAGGAAGGTCATGACCATCAGCTCGAGCCGGTTGCCGAACATCACGGCGGAGAAGAGGCTGACCACGAGCGCCGTAAGCAGCCCGGGCCCGCTGCCCATGAGAATTGCGATGATGAGCGGGGAAAGCGTGGTCGGCGTTATGTACGGGAGGATCGCGGATAGACTGCTGTCGTAGAGAAACTGGTCGAGGTCGCCGAGCTCGAAACACAGTCGAACGAGGGCGAGATTACAGACGACTACGAGAGCTAGGAGTCCGAGGCGACCATTGCTCTGCAAGGTGGCCCGGTCTTCGAGGCGAATGTAGAAAGTCGCGGCGGTAAGCATGGCCA
The DNA here is from genome assembly GCA_028284235.1 of Opitutaceae bacterium. Lineage (GTDB taxonomy): Bacteria > Verrucomicrobiota > Verrucomicrobiia > Opitutales > Opitutaceae > Pelagisphaera. The sequence continues at coordinate 148,679 of JANQSC010000013.1, read as the reverse complement.
TTACCAGGAGGACGCGGCCGATCAGTTGAAAGTCTAGAGTGTCTACCTCTTTGCCGTCGAGATGGCGTATGTAGGCGAGATGCTGTTCGTATTGCTCCGGCGTGACGCGCGTATTGGGTTCAATGATACTGGCGCCTTTTTCGATTTTGACGATCACCGGTTCTAGCGATTCCAGCATCTTCTGGCGCATTACTTGTATCTCCGTTTCGTCGCGGCGGAAATTCGGTCGCACGCCGTCGCGGAAAAGACGGCTGAAGGCGCTGGAAACTTGCGGGGGAACGTTCTCCGCGTTGAGGGCGACGCGCAACATAGTGAGGGCGTCGTCGGTGGACTCGATTCGTCGCTGGCTCACTTCGTTGCCGGATTTGAAAAGGGCGATGGACTGCTGGCCGAAGTCGAAGTTGGCGTCTTCTTTGTCGTAGATGCCGATTTTGTAGCTTTCGCGCAGGCTGATGAGTCCGGTTTCGATAAGGTCGCGTCGGGTTTCCGCGTTGGAGAATTCGAGGATGGTGGTGAGGTCGGCGCTGGAGAGGCGGTAGTTGTTTTTCTCGTTGAAGCGTTCGGTAATCTCTAGAATGTAGTCTTGAGCGGCGCTGGCGGAGAGGTCGTGCTCGACTTCGGCGAACATGTCCATGTCGGCGAGGAGCTCGTTGACGTGTTTGCTGAAGGTGTTGAAGTAGCGCATGTCCGTGCGATAGACGGGTGGCACTTCGGTGAGGAGCTGCTCGCGTTTCTGTTCAGTGAGGATCGAGCTTTGGTAAGTGAAATCCTCGGCTGCCACGATGCGGATCGAGGCGATTTGGTTGGGTAGGAACTGGTAGCCGGACGGTTTGACGCCCATGAAGCTGGTGACCACGATCGCCGCGACGGTCAGAGCGAAGAGGCCGATCGAGATCGCCCGGCTCTTCTCGAGGAAGATCAAGATGGACGAGGAGGACTCCGTTTTGCGTTTCTTCCGCTTTTTCCGGAAAAAGCGGTTGAGAAGCGCTCTGAACTGCTCAGATAGAGGCATACGGGTTCGACGTGGGAACAGTGAAAAGATTCAATTTCAACGCTTGGCGCAAACTAATCTTAAGCGGCGGGAGTCATCCTTCTTCCCGGTTTTTATAGGCGTCGTAGGCCTCTACGATCTTCTGGACGAGGCGGTGACGCACGACATCGGTGGATTGGAAAAAGTGGAAGTCTATCCCCTTCAAGGACTTGAGAACTTTTCGGATTTCGAGGAGCCCCGAGGTTTTGGACCGGGGGATGTCGATTTGCGTAATATCGCCCGTGATGACCATTTTACTTTCATTTCCCAATCGGGTCAGGAACATCATCATCTGTTCAGGCGTGGTGTTTTGGGCCTCGTCGAGAATGATGAACGACTCGCTGAGCGTGCGGCCACGCATGTAGGCGAGCGGGGCGATTTCGATGACGCCTTTCTCGATGAGCTTGGCGACGTCGTCGCGGTCCATCATGTCGTAAAGCGCGTCGTATAAAGGTCTTAGGTAGGGGAGGATCTTCTCTTGCAGGTCGCCGGGAAGAAAGCCCAAGGTCTCGCCCGCTTCGACGGCGGGACGGCTGAGGATGAGGCGTTTAATGCTGCCGTCGAGGAGCTTGGAGACCGCGGCGGCCATGGCCAGGTAGGTTTTGCCTGTTCCGGCGGGTCCGATGCCGAAGACGATGTCGTTCTCGAAAATGGACCGGAGGTAGCGTTTTTGGCCGAGGGTTTTCGGGACGATCGTCGACCGGCGGGTGGCGATGACGCATTCGTCTTCAAAAAGCGACCGGAGCTCGTCTACGCGGTCTTCCGCCACGCCTTCGACGAGGCTTTCGAAATCAGGCTTTCTTATCTTAAGTCCTTGTTCTCGAACAGTTAAGAGCAGGTTGAACAAGGTTTCGACTTGATCGATGGCGGGATCTTCGCCGTCGACCTGCAGCCAGCCGTCCCGAGTCACGAGCCGGACGTTCAGGGCAGACTCGACCTGCTGCAGATTGCGTTCGTCCCCGCAGTAGAGTTGAGACAGCTGTCTCGCGTTTTCGAATTGTAGCGTGCGCGACCCCATTTTGAAAAGAAGGAGGCAAAATAGGGTTCGGACCCGCTTAGTCCAGCTTTTCGCACACGGATTTCAGGTGGTCCCACATGGCTTCGAGGGACTGCGGGAGCACTCGGGTGGAGCCGATGACGGGCATGAAATTTGTGTCGCCTTTCCATCGCGGGACCACGTGTTGATGCAAGTGCTTGGGAATGCCCGCGCCGCCGGCTTCCCCCAGATTGATGCCGATATTGAATCCGTCGGGCTTGAGGGCGGCCGTCAGAAGGCGTTTCGCCTTACGCGTCGTTTGGAGGAAGCATAGACATTCGTCGTCCGTAAGATCTTCGATGTCAGGGACTTCTCGGTAAGGGAGAATCAATAGGTGGCCCGCGTTGTAGGGGTAACGGTTCATGAGGATGAAACTGTGGCGCTCGCGGGCGAGGATGAGCGAGGCTTTGTCGTCGTCCGACTTTGGAAGGTCGACGAAGGGGCGGCGGTCCGCGGGAGATTTCTCCTGCGTGACGTACTCCATTCTCCAGTAGGCGTGCAAGTGGTCCATGTGGGTTGAGAGTCTGCGAGTCGGGCCTTCCCCTGTCAAAACGATCGTTCCCTTAGCACTCGCACTCATAATCCTAATCTTACTCATAATCCTAATCTTACTCATAATCCTAATCTTACTCATAATCCTAATCACTCCCACGCCTCCAACTAAGAGGTTTGGATTAAGATTATGATTAGGATTAGGATTGAGCGAGGGCTTGCGTTTCTTTCGCAAACGCGATTCTAAGCGTGGGTTGTTTATTTGGATCTATAGGCTGATTTTCGCTCCCGTGGCCTTGGCGCTCGCGCCCAAGTACTTGCTCAAGATGAAGCGGCGCGGCAATAGCGAGGGAACGTTTTCCATGCGCCTGGGCGTCGGGGTCGAAGACTGGCGGAAGGTCGAAGGCAAACGCAGAGTTTGGATACAGGCGGTAAGCTTGGGGGAGATCCTTGTGGTCGAGGCGTTGCTGCGCAAATTGGCGGACGACGAGCGCGTGGAGGTGTTGTTGACGACCACAACCAGCACGGGGTACGCCTTGGCGACGGAAAAGTATTCAGATATTTGCGACAAGATTTACTATTTTCCATTGGATTTTTGGCCGTTTTCGCGGAAGTTCTGGAAACGGACGCGTTCGGACGTGGCAATCTGCGCTGAAACGGAACTGTGGCCGGAGCACATGCGCCAGGCCCGAAAACGAGGCGTTCCGATGGTCGTGGTGAATGGCCGGCTTTCCGACAAGTCGTTCCGGTATGCCCGTCGGTTGTCATTTCTTTTTAGGGGGCATCTGAGATGTATTGAACGCGTCCTGGCGATTTCGGAACACGATGCGGAGCGATTCCGGGAAATCGGCCTTCCTCCCGAACGCATTTCCGTTACAGGGAACCTCAAAGTCGACGTCGATATTGGCGAGCGATTCGATGCCCGAAAGAGGGCTGAGTTGAAGCAGGGTTTGGGGCTGGGGAACGGATTTGTGCTTTTGGGATCCTCTACGTGGCCAGGTGAAGAGGCGGCTCTTTTGCGAGCGTTCAGGTCGCTACGCGGGTCGCTTCCAAATTGCCGTTTGATGTTGGTGCCGCGACATGCCGAACGGCGCGGTGAAATTCGCGATCTACTGGAGAGGGAAGCATCGGATTTGCGTTGCCATTTCAAAAGTGAAGGGGCTCCCGAAACGGAGGTAGACATTCTGGTGGGCGACACGAGTGGTGAGCTGAGAGCGCTCACGCAATTGGCGGATTTAGCCTTTGTCGGGAAGAGTTTGCCGCCTCACAAAGAAGGGCAGACGCCAATCGAGTGCGGTTTGCTGGGCGTGCCGCTACTCTTTGGGCCGGGAATGAGTAATTTTCGAAGTGTTCACAAAGGGATGCTCGAGTCAGGAGCCGCCGAATTGGTCGAGGACGAGGATACCCTTGTGTCCAGAATCCTGACTCTCGCGGTAGATGGGCGCGCTCTCGAAGCTCAGTCGAAAAGGCAACGCGAGTGGGCGGAAAATAGTCGAGGGTCCCTGGAGCGAACGTTGGAAGCGCTCGATCGCCTGCTGGACGCTTAGAGGGTGTCCAATAAATCCAATTTCTTCGTGAACTTGCGCCTTTCGGCTCCAAATTTCGTTTCCTCATTTCGATACACACTTCCGCTTTCGTCCCCACTCTGCGGGGCTACGGCGAGACACGGCCGGGTATACCTCAAATCGAAAGCCGTAATTTCGAACTCGGAAACGCTCTGGGGCTGCTCGAAAGCGATTCATTAGACACTTTCCTAGCGACGGCGCTCGTCCTGGATAAGGACCGAATACGGTAGAGGGCGACGCTGGATACCGTAGTTCACCGACTAGCGACTGCCTGGACTGCGCCGTATGATGTAGGTGAACTCAAAGTGCTTATGAAAACGATCATCGAAAATCGCTCTAACTCAATCTCGAACACCCAAGCCTGGAAGGTTGACCGACTAGATGGCAAAGACATCGCTTTAGCCGCAGACGTTTTGCGCGACGCTTTCGCGAACTATCCGGTTACCCACTACATGTTCGAAGGTTTGGACGATGGCCCGGATCGATTTCGCGTTATGTTCGAATATCTCATCAAGGCGCGGATTGTTAGAGACTGGCCCGTTTTGGTCGCTCGCGTTAATGAAGAGATCGCAGGTGTCGCCGTCATCAGCGAGCCAGGCGAAGAATTCTCAACGCCTGAGTTGGACCAGTTGTGGGACGAGGCCTGCGTAGCGATGGGGGAGCAGGCGACGGAACGGTTTCTGAAGTATGCGGACGTCTGCGACGAAACAGTGCCGTCATGGCCTCATCATTACCTCGGCATACTGGGAGTGAAGCCAGGGTATCAAGGTCTCGGAATGGGAGCGGCTTTGGTGGAAGCGACAAAACGGGAAGCGCTAAGCCACTCTGGGTCGGAAGGCGTTTGCCTGAATACCGAAGCCGTAGAAAATCTCGCCTTCTACGAGGGTCGCGGGCTTGCAGTATTCGAGAGCTGCCCGGTAGATTCCATTCGCACCTGGTCAATGGTCTGGCGTGCGAGCTAGCCAACTTTTGAAGAGACTATCTAATAAATCCGAATATGCGTCGCAGCCGGCTTTTTTCGGGTCTGGCAATGCGCCCGCCTTGCGGCGGGCCTATCTGGATGCGGACGACACATATTCCGACTTATTAGACAATCTCTAAGGGCCCTGGCTTACCCGCTTGTTTCTTGAGCCGGCATTTTTGAGGCTCCGAAGCGTATTCGGTTTATTGGTCGAGGGTGGCATACCCTCCAAATCCGCCATTTGAGCTCCTCGAGAGCGCGAATTTCGCTGTCTACGTGTCGCGTTCCGCTTGACAGGGGAAAGGCAAATCGGATTTATACGCCTACTATGGCAGACAAAGAAGAAAAGTGGGCGGACAACGCCGCCGGAAAGTTCTACGTGGACGAGCAGTGCATCGATTGCGATCTGTGCCGCGAAACCGCCCCGGATTACTTTACCCGCAACGACGACGAGGCCTATTCGTTCGTGCACGCGCAGCCGACGACGCAAGAAGGCATCGACCTGTGCATGGAAGCCCTGGAAGGGTGCCCGGTAGAGGCGATCGGCGACGACGGCGACGAGTAGCGACGCGCGCACACTTTCTTCCCGTTCGAGCGCGTTCCCTGGTTGGAATGCGCTTTTTTGCGTCTGGATCGCGCCGCGCTAGTCGAGTCGCTTCCACATGTAGGGAGCGAACAGGGCGAGGATGGCGTACAGCTCTAGCCTTCCGAGGATCATGAGCAGGGAGAGGAAGAGCTTGGTGCGCGAGTGGAAGGGGGCGTAGGTCTGAGTGGGCCCGACCTCCGCGAAACCCGGGCCGATGTTGAAGAAGCAGGCATGCACCGCGCTGAGGTTGGTGTCCATGAGGAAAAAGGTCTCGAAGAGGGAAACCACCTGCACGGAAACGAGAAAGATCGCTCCGGTCAGGATGAGGTACATGGCGATGTCGTTGGTGGCCTGGTCGCTGAGAACGCGGTTGTTCATGCGAACCTGTCTCACCACTCGGGAGCGGAACGAGCGTTCGACCGTGAGCACGCACAGGCGGAGGGCGACGACGACGCGGTTGACCTTGATGCCCCCGGCGGTGGACCCGGAGCAGCCCCCGATTACCATGAGGACGAGCAGGAGGGACTGCGGCAGGGCGGACCACTGGGCGAAATCCTCCGTGGCGAATCCGGTCGTGGTCATGATCGACACGGTTTGGAATACGCTCGATCGAATGGCGTGGAGTACCTCTTTGTCGGTGCCGTCCAAAACGATGACCGAAGCGATCGTGATCGAGGACAGGGTGAGGATTCCGATGAAGGCGATGAATTCAGTGTTCTGGCGCAGCTTTCGAAACCGCCCGCGAACCATGCTAAGGATGAGCGGGAAGCTGATCGCCCCGAGAATCATGAAAACGATTCCCACGAGTTCGACGGCGGGGTTTTGAAAGGCCGCGATGCTCTCGGTTCGCGTGCTGAACCCCCCCGTGGCCACGGTGGCGAACATGTGGCAAATCGCGTCGAACCAGCCCATCCCCGCAAGCCAGTAGCCCAGCGTGCAGGCGGCGGAAAGACCGAGGTAGATGTAGATGAGCCGAAGCACGGTCGACTGCACGCGGCTCTCTTCGAACTCGACGGTCGAACCGGAGGCTTCATTGGCGTAGAGCAGTTTGGCGCCGGCTCCGAGAAATCCGAGTATGGCGACGAAGAAGACGACGACGCCCATGCCGCCGATCCATTGGCTCAGCGCTCTCCAGAAAAGGAGGCTGGCGGGTTTCTCTTCCAGCTGTTCCAAAACGCTGGCCCCGGTAGTGGTTAGGCCGGACACGCTCTCGAATATCGCCCCGGACACGCCGATCTCGGGCGTGAGTATGAGGTAGGGGATGCTCCCCAGGAGACTACAAATAATCCAGCCGAGCCCGATGATGCTCAGCGCTTCGCGGCGAAAAAACCGCTGGGAAGCGTTTCGACCCGCCCAATAGAGGGCTGCCGCAGCTGCCAGAGTCGTGCCGATCGCCGCGAGGAAGGCGCGAGACGCCAGACCTCGGACGCTATCCGCGTCCAGCAAGAAGGAGATCGCCAAGCAAGAGGCGAACGCAAGCGCGATCACGAGCAAGACGACGCTCAACAACCTGGAGACGAGGGCGAAATTCATGGATTAGGGAGGAAGGTGTTTAGGCGGTAGGCGTTTAGGCGGGAGATGTTTGGTTGGATGTAACAATTATTTCCCTACAGCCTAAACTCCTGTCGCCCTAACAACCTACTTTGTCAATTTGAGGAGCTCTTTGATGTTCGGTTTTTGGATGATGGCGATTATCGAGTCGCCTGCTTGAAGTACGTCTTCGCCGGTCGGCATTTTCGGCGTGAAGTTGTTTTCGTGGCCCACGATGACGCATCCTTCCGGCCATTGGACCTCGCGTATCTTCTTTCCGGCTACATTGGACTTCGCCCCGATGTCGATTTCAATGATGCAGATAGTGTCCTTGTTGCCTTCCTCCAGTTCGATGAACGACTTTTTGCCGATATAGCGGAGTATCTCGTTGGCGGTGGCGATACGCGGTGAAACTGCGAGTTCGAGACCGAGCGAGAAACTGAGTTTGTCGAGCACTTCGATGTAGTCTGCCCGATTGATAGCGAGCATAGTGTGCTGCGCCCCCAGCTTGAATGCCTGCAGGCAGGTCATAATGTTCGTTTCGTCGTTCTTCGAGCAGGCGATAAAGAAGTCGGAGCTGCCGATCTCTTCTTCTTCGAGAACGCGCAGCGACGTGCCTTCGCCATTGACGAAGGTGACATTGGGCAGCTTTTCCGCCAGGAATCGGCAAATGTTGAGGTCTTTCTCGATGACGCGAATCTTGAAGCGCGGATTGCTGAGCAGGCGTATCAGGGAAATTGATATTTCGCTGCCGCTCAGGAGCGTGATGCCGATTTTCTTCGAGAGTTTCTCGTCGGGGTCGAACAGCGGTTTCGCTTCGAAGAGGGAATCGGGGTGACCGAACAGGGTCACCTGGTCACCTTCTTGTAGCACCGTTTGGGCGTTCGCCACGGAGGTCACCTCTCCGCGCTTGACAAGCCCAATGCGGAGGTCGCCGGGAAGTTTCTGCTCGATTAGAGGGACGTCGATAATCTTCGCTCCCTGTCGGATGTCGATCGACTGGACTTCAATTTTGCCTCGACCGAAGTCCTCTACGGCGACTCGCCCGGGATTGCGGATGCGTTTGGCTAGTTCCACGGCGGCGAGAGCCTCTGGATTGACCAGATGGTCGATGCCGAAGTGGCTCTGGTGATTGACGACCGAATTGTCGCGAAAAGTCGTGTCGTGCACCCGGGCGAAGGTCGTGCGGGCGCCGAGCGCTTTGGCCAGCGAAGAGGAGACGAGATTGGTTTCGTCGGAGCTGGTCATGGCCAGGAAGAAATCGCATTTCTGCACTCCGGCGGAGAGAAGGGTCCGGGCCGAGCTTCCGTTCTCGTTGATGACACGCACATCTAGTTGCTCATGAAGCATTTGCGCGAGTTTAGCGTCGCGTTCGATCACAGTCACGTCGTGGTCCGCCAGGCCCAGCATTTCGCTCAGGTGCGAACCGACTTCGCCTGCGCCTACAATAACGATTCTCATTGCGGGCGGATTCTGGGGAATTGCGGGTGACTGTCCAGTGGAGAGTGAGTCGCCGGGTTTCGCCCGGATTCGGGGAACGCCTCGGTCAACCACCATGGAAGCTGCGCTCAATTGTTACAATTCGCGAGAAGCGGCCGGGTGGATTTGACTTGGAGTCGAATTCAGCCAATAGTTCTGAGCTCTCGAACTCCATCGGCAAAGTAAGTCGCAAACCCTTTATGAGTACACAAGTTACCGATATCACGGGCATTGGCCCATCGACGGCGGAAGCCTTAAAAGCGAACGGGTTTCGCAGCGTTGCGAAAATCGCTTCCAGCACGGTAGCCGCGCTATCGACGGTCCCCGGATTTGGCCCTGCCCGGGCGAAAGCGACAATTGCGGCTGCCAAGAAGTTCGCCTCGAAGCCAAAGAAAAAGACGGCTTCGAAAGCGAAGTCCACCCCGAAGAAGAAGGTGGCGAAACCGAAGCCGAAAAAGAAAGTGGCAAAGCCGAAGGCGAAAAAGAAAGCCAAGGCGAAATCGAGCAAGAAGACCAAGAAACCTGCCAAGAAGAAGCCGGCGAAGAAAAAGGCTGCCAAGTCCGCAAAGAAGAAGGCTTCTAAGAAACGCTCTCCCAAGAAAAAGGCGTCGAAGGTAAAAGCCTCTAAAAAGAAGTCGCCGAAGAAGAAGGCGAAAAAAGCCGCCAAAAAGAAACCCGCCAAGAAAAAGGGAAAGAAGAAGTAGTAGCGGTCGGACTATATATAGATCGACACGTTACTGGCGGGGCGCGAAGATTGTAATGAAAAACCCATTACATGAGCCTTCTTTCTTAAAGGTGACGCTTCTTACCGGCTCGCCAGGTTCTCGGGTTGCGGAACGCCACGGAAGAGCGGACTTGAGCAGATCGCCACTACGAGGTCTTTGAATCCACCGGGGCCTTCACTGTTCGCGGCGGCGATATCGTCGGCGACAATCTGCTCGGCGACGGTGAGCGGATGACCGAGAGCGTAGGTGAAGAGTTTTTCTGTCAGGGCTCGATTGAACTGGCTAGAGCGTCCGAGGAGAACTTCTTTCATGTCGACGATTCCGTCGAACTCGCCTCCCGGCACGGATCCTTTCGCGTAGACGGGTTGACCGTTGCGATAGACTTCGCGGTAGGCGCCGATGGCGTCAAAGTGCTCGAGTCCGAATCCCCAAGGGTCGATGCTGCGATGACAGTCGGCGCAGGTTTCCACTTCGCGGTGGCGGGCCAGCATGTCGAAAATCGTCTTGGAGCCGCGCACGTCGGGTTCGATCGGCATGACGTCTGCGGGCGGAGGCGACGGTGGGTCGCCGAGCAAGTTTTCGAGTATCCAAACTCCTCTGACGACGGGCGATGTACGCGTGCCGTTGGAAGTGAGCTTCAGGATGCTGGCCTGCCCGAGGAGGCCGCCGCGTCGGCTTTCGGCGGGAAGAGGGACTGGGCGAATCGTGTCGCCCTGGACGCCGTCGATATTGTAGTGGCTGGCGAGGCGTTCGTTGACCAGAACGAAGTCCGAGTCGAGAAAGGAGCGCGTAGGGAGGTTTTCGCGGAGAACGTGGGCGAAGAACGCTTCGCTTTCTTGTCGCATGAGCGATTCGAGGAGCGGGTCGTAGTCCTCGTACAATTTCGGATCGGGCCGCATCAGCTCGATGTCTTTGAGGCCGAGCCACTGGGCGGTGAAGTCTTGGACGAAACGAGCGGACTTCTCGTCTTCGAGCAGGCGGATGGCCTGTTGGCGAAGGACTTGGGGATCGAGCAGTTCGCCGCTCGCGGCGAGCGTCCGGAGGGTGTCGTCCGGCATCGTGTTCCACAGGAAGTAGGAGAGTCGATTGGCCAAGGCCCAAGCGTCGGAGCCGTCGCCTTGATCGTAGTTGAAAAGAAAGCGCGGGGAGGTGAGGACGCCTTCGACTACGTTGCGCATGGACGCTTCGGGCGATAGGCCCTGTTCGAGTCCGGTCGTGTAGAGTCGTTGGAAGGCGTTTTGCGTTTGCTCGGGGACGGGGCGTCGAAACGCGCGTTCCAGAAACGCGTCGATGCGGGAACGCGCATCGGTCGCGTCATTGGGACCGGCTCCGAGCAACTGTTGGCGGGCGGGCGGGGGCCAGGCGTCGATCTCGGGGCCGGAGACGTGGATGGCCTTCACGTGGAGCAGGTCGGAGACGAGGCGCTCTTCGCCATTGACGGTCGCGATTGGCGACTGGTTTAAGGCGCCCGCGGCGGCGTAGTGCACCATGAAGTTCTCGCCTTCGTACAAGCGGACGTCGACAGTTTGCGAGTCCGATTCGTTGCCCAGGTAGAAATAGCCGACGCGTCGTCCGGGTACGGTCGCAGCATCCATGTGGCGCGCTTCGGAGGCTTGAATGGCGACGATGGATACGAGGCGCGGGACGTCGTTGGGCTTGCGCTTTCGCTTCTTCAAGCTGTTTTCGTAGCTTTCCCGCACGTAGGTGTATTCAATTCCTTGATTCTCGAGGTCGGTGCGCAGGTCGCGGGCGAATCCGTTTACTTGAATTCGGTAGACGCCGTCTTGGGGGGCCACGAAGTCCTGTGGCCACATGACATGTTTCCGGTCGCGACTGGAGGAGGTGATGACATGGCCGTCGCGTTCTTCAACGTTGTAGCCGTGCCCGATTGTTCCGATTGTGTAGCGGTGTTCGCTGCGGACGTCGGGTCCGCTGGCGATGGCTCGGCGGGCGATGGCGTTGGCGTTGTCCTGGAGTTTCAGGACCATTTCCGGATTGGCGTCGAGAGTGATGGCGAGGCTGTTGAATCCTTCCAGATCGGGGTCGGCGGGCAGATTCTTCGACAGTTGCAAATTGATTCCAAGCAAGTCGCGCACGGTGTTGTCGAGAGCGGTGTGGCTGAGGCGGCGGATGGCGATGCGACCGCCGTCGCGGAGGGATTCGGCCGCGGCTCGCAGTTCGGAGTCGATCGCTCTGGTCAAGTTCGTGACCGCGTCGACGGGAGGCCTTGGCTCGTCTTCGGGAGGCATGTCCCCCGTTATCAGCATATCGGATACGTCTTTCCAGAGAATGGCGTTTTCGCCGTGGGTGAAGTCTCGGCTGAGGGTGTCGAGCCGGATGTCTCCCTTTTGCTTCTTCTCGCCATGGCATTTGTAGCAATGTTCTTCGAGGAACGGGGTGACGAGCGTGTCGAACTCGGGCGAAGCGATTGCGGGAGCGGCGAGGCCGAGCAGGGCGAATACGAATCGGTAAGCCGAATTGTCCATTCGAATTGGGGGCAGGTGTGAGCGGTTTCGGCGTTAAGCGAGCTCGTTGTTTATGTTTCCGGTGCTTCCGGCGAATCGGTCGGCCTCAATTCCAAGCGACTGTAGCATTGTGACGAATACGTTCGACAGGGGTGTCTCGCCTTCTTCGAAGATAAGGTCGGTGCCGGTGTGTTTCAGGTCGCCTCCCGCGAGGAGCACGGGCAGATTTCGATTGGAGTGGGAGCTTCCGTTCCCGAGTCCGCTTCCGAAGAGGATCTGGGTGCGGTCGAAGAGTCGAGCGTCGCCGTCCTGAATACCTTTGAGACGCGTGATAAACTTGGCGAGCGAGCGAGTGTGCATTTGCTCGATTTTGATAAGCTCTTCGACGACTTTCGGGTCCTTCCCGTGGTGGGATTGGCCATGGTATCCGGAAAGTTGTTCGCCGCCGAGGATTATGGGAAGTCCGCCCGCGGGGAGCTCGATGGAGATCACGCGCGTGCAGTCGTGTTCGAACGCGAGGGCGCTGAGCTCGAACATGAGATCGAGGTTCTCGTGGAAAGTGGTGGGGCGTTCGAGGAGCGGCGGGACGCCGGGCTTGGGAGTGTTGACCCATTGCTGTTGTCGTTCGATGCGCTTTTCCACGTCTCGAATGGAGGTGAAGTAGGCGTCGACTTTATCGCGGTCCTCGGAGCTGATTTCCTTCTGCAGTGAGCGGGCGTCTTCCGCGACGATGTCGAGGATGCTTCGCTTGAAGCCCATCGCTCGGCTGGCCTCTTTGGGATTGAGGTCGTTGACGAAGAGTTTCTCGAATACTTTGGCGGGGTCGGCTTGGGGGAGAAGGGGAACGCCGTTTTCGTCCCAGGAAAGGGTTTGCGTCGGCTTGCCTTCGGAGGCGCCGAGCTGGAGCGAATGGTAGCGGCTGTCGCGGCTGAGGGTCTTGGCGGCGAGCTGGTCGAGCGTGATCTGGTTGCGGACCATGATCGACTCGCCGATGTACTCGGGCTGGTAGACGCCGGAGAGCAAGGACGGGGTTCCTTTGTGGCCGCCGTTGATTCCGTGGTCGACGCCGGAGACGACGGTGAAGTCGCTTCTGTGATCGGCGAGGGGCTCTAAGAGGCGGGGTACACGGGAGCTGTTTTTCTGGGGATGCCATTCGCCCGGGTACATGCCGAGGAATGTGCCCACGCACATTAGACGTTTTCTCGCCTGGGCGACGGGGCCGGCGGTCGATGCGATCGAGAGGGGGAGCGAACTCAAGAAGGGAAGGGCCATGAGCCCCCCGGTCCCACGGAGGAACTGTCTCCGATTGATTTCCACGGTACGTTTCATGCCACTATGATTACATATAAATCGTTTAATTTGGTCAATCTTGAGGTTTTTTACGCATTAGGCGGGCGAAACGGGTGGACTAGTTCTCTTTTTCTGCTGCGGCGAGGTAGCGATTGGAGGTGGAGATGGTGTAGTTTCGCATAGGCGCGTTGAAGGTGCGTTCTCCGAGGATGGCGAGCGCTTCGCCCATGAGCCGCTTGGCTTCCTTGTCGTCGGGGCGGAGCCGGATGACATGCTGAGCGAGCTGGGCGGCGCCGAGCGGGTCGTCCTGTTGCATGGCTTCGCGGGCTTTGGCCATGAGAGCGGTGGTTCCTCCGACGAGATCGGCCATGCGCTGGGATTGTTTGAGCGGGGATTCGCGGTGAAGGTTGAGAGCGTCTCCGTCGAACCAGCCGAGGTCTTGGGCGTAGATGTCGCGAATGGTGCCTTCCACGCTGCCGTAGTAGTCGCCGAGGTAGTCGAGCTTGGCGAAGCGTTCGGGAAGGGCGGCGTACTCGACAAGTTCGTCAGGGGTCATGAACTGCTTGGCGCCTTCGATGGTTCGGTTGTAGACCCATTTCATAGCGTCCCGATAGTTGGCGAGCACTTCGGTGGCGTTGTTCATCATCGGGGTCGTATGTCCGCCCACCAAGTGAGTGGGGCCTTCCTGGTACATGGAGTCGATGCTGGCGATCCAGTCGCGGATGGAGCGTCGGGCCGTGCCGCGAAGCGGGTAGACATTGGGCCAGGACTGGTAGAAATTGTCGCCGGCGAAGACGATTTTCTCTTTTGGCATCCAAACGTATAGCTGGTCGGCGGTTTCGCCTGGAGCGGTGACGAGGTCGATCGTGACGCCTGAAATTTTAAGGCGTTTGCGATCCTCTGAAAAGGTGTGAGTGGGGTTGACGCGCATGGCTTGTCCGCGGCCCGTAGTCGTTCTGGGGCGTTGGGCCTGTCCGTCACCAGTCGTTCGGCTTCCGCCGTCGACCATCAAACTACCGGCGGGGCGACGTTCCGGTGGAATGGCGACGCCAACGCTGATTTTCTGTTCGGGTTTCAAGTCGAAGCCTTGCGTGTTCGACGGGCGGACTCCGCCTTGTAGGCCAGTCATCTGGTTGCGGGCCCCTTCGGAACCGAAGTTCGAGCGGGCCCAAACCTCGATGCCTTTACCTTCTTCGTAGAATGCAGGCGCTCCGTTGACGTGATCGCCGTGCGAATGCGTGTAGATAATTGCTTTTATCGGCTTGTCGGTGATTTCCTCGAAGGCTTTGCGTACGCGGCTGGCGAATACGGGCGCCTGGCCTGGATCGATAATGATTACACCGTCGTCGCCGACGATCATGGAGTTGGCGGTGACTTGGTATCCAATGGCGGTATACACGTTGTCGGCCACTTGGATGATTTGCGGCTTGAACATCTCATTGCGTTTCAGGAGTCGCTGTGTCGCGTCGCTTTGAGCGGCGATTGGCGTTTGGGGAACGCTGAAGACTCCTACGGCGATCGAGACGATGAGGAATGGAGCAAGTTTCATATCTAACGAATAGAGGCGCGTGAACGCTTAATCAAGCGAGTAGATGGACGCGCCCTAGTCCCAATTCGTAATGTCGTCTTCGCTTTCTATCCCGTCGGGGCCGAGCGAGTACAAGTCGTACCAGCCGTGGTTTTTTACTCCGGGAAATCGGTAGCGGAAGGGGCGACCCCATGGATCCTTGAGATGTGTTTCTCGTTCGATGTAGGGTCCGCGCCACCCTTCTGTCCCAAAGTCGTCGACCAAGGCAAGCAGGCCTTCCGCGGTGGTGGGGAACTGGCCGATGTGAATTTTGTATGCCCTAAGCGGCGTTTTGAAGGCTTCGGAGACTTTGAACTGGGTGAGAGACTCCGCATGGCCCTCGCTGCTAAATCCTGGCGAATAGCATGTGATAGTAAGCGCTGTGCCGAGCCCGAGGGTGGCGATGAAGGCGAGGGCGATCTTTTTTCGAGTACTCATAGGCGTCCTTGGTTCGGCGCCTCTAATTTCTGCGTTGCGTTTCGTTCATTTGGGTCGAGGCGCTCGTTAGACATTACGTCGGCCCTCGTCATTCTCGTTCGTTTTTGACGACTGACTCGAAAATGGCAGGGCGAGTCGGAATCCCGACTCGCCCATAATCCGTTCTCAATTGTGATGCTGCAATGGGTCCGGCTTAC
Source organism: Opitutaceae bacterium (assembly GCA_028284235.1). Classification (GTDB taxonomy): domain Bacteria; phylum Verrucomicrobiota; class Verrucomicrobiia; order Opitutales; family Opitutaceae; genus Pelagisphaera. Next base: position 133,318 of record JANQSC010000013.1, on the reverse strand, counting down.
GGACGCTAACAGCTCTCCTGTAAAGTGCGCTATTCGGCTGCTTCCACGTTGAGTCGGTAGTAGAATACGCTGCCTGCGGCTGGCTCGAATTCGACGACGACGAATTCGTACTGCTCGTTGAAGGGGATGATGGAGGTGCCGATGATCGAACCGTCCTCGTCGGATATGTCGGTCCAGTTAGACAGGTCCGAACTTTTTTGAATGGTGAAGGACAACTCCGTTTCACTGTCGACACGTCTGACGTAGTTGAATTCCAATGTAGATCCATTGTTCGACGGTTCTAGGCTTGGGAGCCCGGGGGTGCCGTTGTCGGGATCCGCAGGAGGTACGAAATCAGTATCAGTATCTTCGATACCGAACGCGTAGTTAAGCAGGATCGGCAGTCCGTTTTCCTCCGATTCGCTGGAATCGTCCGAGCCGTCACCCGACAATCCGTGGAAGGCTCGAAATTCCTCCAGTGAATTCAGAGGCTCTTCCGCGACAACGTGTTCGATGGCTCCCAGGTCAAGGGTTTCGATGATGCGAGCATTGCCAATGACGTCGAGCGGCAGGGGCTCGTCGGTATCTCCGTCTCGATCGAGGTCGGCGACATCGTCTCCGAGCAGGGAGGCGTCGCCGGCTCCGATCATCGGGGATTCGGCGAGCAAGCGGAAGTTCCCTCCCGCCGTCGGAGTATCGACTGGATCGACTGGCGATTGAAAGTCTGGGTCGTTGGCGGGGTTGGTCCCGTCGAAGTTGGTGCCGCCCGGGGTGGATCCCTCGACTAGGCTGTATTCGATGTTTTCCGAGAGGAGACCGTCGCTACCTTCTTCCAGAAGGGGACTGTTGCCCCAGACGATTGAATTGTGGAGGTAGGTATCGCTTCCGAAACCAGTTCTAATTCCGCCTATGTCGGTGGTGAATTCATGTACGTCTCCGTACGACAGGTTTCCGGAGATTGTCGTATTGCGAATGACCAGCATATGTCCCGCGGCTTCATCGCCGTTGTCGTTTCCGTAGACCATATTCACTCCGCCCACGCCCGGGGCTCGATTGCCTGTGATGAGGCAGTTCTCTATGAGGTGTTCGCCTCCGGTGAGGAGTACGGCTCCGGTGGACTCGTACCGTGTATCGATGTTCGCGTGATTCCCTTTGATGCGGCAGGAGATCAAGGTGACGTTAGTACCGTAGGTGTGTATCCCTCCGGTCGTGCCTCCTGTATTCGAGAAAACATCACAATTGACGAGAGACAAGTTCGAGTCCCAGACGGTGATAGGACCGTAGTCTTTGCCGTAGTTTCCTTGTATGCGGCAGTTGCGCAAGGACGCTCCACCGTCCAAGGCTCCGCCGGGGTAGAAGGTCGTCTGGTACCCGGCGGTGATGGTGAATCCATCGAGAATCGCGTCTCCGGAGTCGGTTCCTTCGACGACGAGATTGGCGTTCACCCCTCTCACATTAGTTTCCGGCGAATCGAGCACGACGCGATTCGGCGCGATGTCGGGGTGGGTGTCGCGATCGATGTCTCCGGATAGAATGGTCGGATTGGCGACGTGGTCTCGCTCGTCGCGGCTTTGTTCGTTTCCAGAAAATCCGCCGTAGACGGCAACCTTGTCTCGCAGTTGAAAACTGGTTTGCTTGTCGTTGTCGGCTACATCGGCAATTCCGGCGACCGCTTCATCGGGATAGTACGCGCCTTCGGCGATCCAGATTTCGTCCAGGTCGACGGCTGCGGCGAGCCCGTCCTGAAGACTCGCGAATGCGGTATCCCAAGAAAGGCCGTCCTGGGCTTCGGGAGCGGCGGGGGTGTCGGCATCGACATGGATGGTGGTTACTTCCCTGTCGGTGATCGTGATGGAAAAGGTCTGGACGTAAGATCGGTTGTTGGTCGCACCGCTGTCGGTTGCGTAGACGGACAGGTTGGCGACGCCGGGGGTATCGGGCGCGGGTGTGAAAGTAAGATTCCCTTCGTTGTCGATGCTGGGCTGAATGCTGAAGAGGTCGTTGTTGTCGTTTTCGACCGTATAGCCGACCAGCGCCTGGCCGGGGTTGAAGGGGTGGAAGTCGGATACGTGGCTCTCCGAATAGGCGCCTAGGTTGAGGGGAAGCTCGATATCGTCGGACAAGGTAAATCGCGGCGCGAGGTCTCTGCCGTCGTCGGGAGTGGCTGCGTCGCCGTGTACCCAAACGGTGAGCATCTCTCCTTGGGTGACAGAGGGAGCGGATCCGGGGCCTTGGTGGATCATAGATCCGCCCGAGTGCTCCTCGGGTATGCGCGTTTCGACGAGAAGGCCGTCGCCGCTTGGATTTGAGTAGGAAAGATAGACTGCGTACGCTTTTCCGGCTTCGATGAAGTACTCTTCGGAGGGGTCGAGATCGAAGATGAAGAAGGACCGGCTGATCAAGTCTGTTTCGGAATCGAATGCTCCGGAGTCTTGAACGACAATGTTGGGAGACGCGAATCCGGCAAGCGGATCGTCGGAGGCTCCAGCGAGCCAGGCGGTAAAGTCGCCCGCGTCCCACAGCGGATCCCATTCGACTACGGTGAGCGTCCAAACATCGCTTGGACCGACAGTGGGCAGGCCGTCGTTGGTGAGAAATCGCAGCGTGACGCTGGTTAGATTCCAGCCGGCTTCTTCCTCGCTGGGAGTTCGGGCGATAAAGGTCTGGCCGCGTAGCGTCTCTGTCGAGGCGTCCTGCAGGGTTACGCTCGACGCGGTGTAGGCACCTTGGCCAATGGACGAGGAGTAGGCGCTGCCGGACGTTCCGTTGGATTGACGCAGCGTGAGCGCGGCGTTGGAGAAAAGGGAGGCGTAGACTAGCGCGAGCGCGCTGGCGAAGGCCGTTTTATAGAGGGGATATCGGGTGATCACGGCGCGGATAATACGCAGTGAAACTGAACCGAATATGAATAGATTAAGCTTTAGAGTTTAATTTACTGCCCCCTGGGTAAAGGCGCTCAGAATTTCCCGCTTGCGCTGAGTAGGACTACGCAGGGAGTTCGATTCGGAAGAGGGCGCCGCCGGAGCTGCGGTTGGCGGCGTGGATCGAGCCGTGGTGGGCGGCGACGATTGCTCTGGCGACTGCCAGCCCGAGTCCGCAGCTATCTTTGCCGGGCTGCATGCCATTGTTGCCGCGATAGAATCGGTTGAAGATATTGGGCAAGTCTTCTTCCGGTATTCCGGGGCCTTGGTCGGCAACGACAAGTAGCGCTGTACTTCCGACTTTGGATACAGTGATATCGATCTTCGAACCGGGTGGGGAGTATTTGATGGCGTTGCTGACGAGGTTGATGCACACTTGCTGGATGCGGGCTGCGTCGGCTTGTATGGGGAAGCGGTCCAGCTTGGCGTCGATTTCGATGAACTTCTTTTCCGCGAGGGCGCTAAGTAGTTCGAGGCTGTCGGTTACGATTTCGCGCAGGCTGGTATCCTGAATATTCAAAGCGGCTTCGCCGGAGTCCAGGCGTGACAGGTCGAGCAGGGACTCAACGAGCTTTTTCATGTGGTGGGCGGCGTCGAGGCAACTTGCCATGGACTCCTTGTATTTTTCCGGGGAACGGTCTTTGGAAAGCGTAAGCTGGCAGCGGGTCAGTATTGCGGTCAATGGCGTCCGCAGCTCGTGCGAGGCGTCCGCGGTAAATCGCACTTGCTGTTCAAAGGAACGCTCGAGGCGATTGAAAGTGTTGTTGAGCACTTCGGCGAGATTGGAGAGTTCCGTGCCGGACTCCTCCGACCGGATGCGTTCGCTCAAGTTGCCGTGGGCGATGCGACCGGCGGCGTCGGCGATGTTGGAAATCTCCCGGGTTTCTTTTCCAAGGAGTATCCAGCCGACGAGGACTCCCGTGGCGACGAGCCCGGCGCTCAGCCCAGCGAGCATCAGCCCGAATTTCCACATGGACTGATGAAAGAGGCGTTCGGGTATCCCGACTGCGATTTTTGCGCCGTTGGGAACGGCGTGGACGGCTTCCATGTTGCCATTGACGGTTCTCACGACGGTTTCGGCGATCCGAAGCGTCTCCTTGGGATAGGAGATGTTGTCGGGAGTGTCGTCCGATTTGAGAGCGATGCTCTCTTGCGAGTCCCAGACTACATAGTAGAAGTCCGAATCTGCGAGAATTTCCTCCAGCGGGCGGGCTCCTCCGTCCCCCGAACTCAATCCGGGGGGGAGGCGCCTTGGCAAGGGTCGCGTGCCGGCTTCGTCACCTTCGCGTGGAGGGCGACTTCTGGTTTGCGGCCCCCCGCGCCGGTGTCGATTGTCCAGTTCCTCCTGCCGGAGAATCCGTCCGTCCGGGGGGAGGACGCGAGGGATCAGGGCGCTGACGAAATAGCTCATTTCGGCGGCGATCTTCTTTTTCCGGCTGGTTTTCTCGTAGAAGAAAAAGCCGGTCGACATAATTGCCGTGAGAAGAACCAGGAGTAGCCCGTGCCAGCGCTGGATTCGCCATCGAATTGAGTTTTTCCCCAGAAACATCAATCTTCAATGATGTATCCGTATCCTCTTCGCGTCCGGATGAAGTCTTTTCCCAGCTTGGCTCGGAGGCGGTAGATGTAGACGTCGAGCACGTTCGAGAGCGTGTTCTCGTCTTCCGTGTACAGGTGGTCGTACAGGTAGGCGCGCGAGACGACGACGCCACGTTGGCGCACGAGAGTCTCTAAAATGGAGTACTCGAGCGTGGTGAGCTCGATTTTTTCGCCGTTTCTTTGGGCGTTGCGCTTGGCGGTGTCCACCACGACTTCCCCGACCTCGATTTTGGGAGACCGGTCGCCGTAGCCGCGCCGGGTGACGGCCCGGAGGCGGGCGAGCAGTTCGGAGAGGTCGAAGGGCTTGGTCAAGTAGTCGTCGGCTCCGAGATCGAGTCCTTTGACCCGATCATTGATGGCGTCTCGAGCGGTCAGCAGAATTACCGGCGTCTGCTGACTCTCGCGAATGGTGCGAAGGATGGTGAATCCGTCGTAGTCAGGGAGGACGATGTCGAGAATGACCGCGTCGTAGTCGGTGATTTCGATCTTGCGGAACGCTTCAGAGCCGTCTGCGGCGATCTCGACGAGGTAGCCTTCTTCGTTCAGGGCCTCGGAGATGGTCTCTCTCAAGGCGGCGGTGTCTTCAACGAGCAGTATCTTCATGGGCGTGAATCGCTATCGCGAAGATAGAAGCGGGTTGAGGATGGGATGGAGATGGGAACGATGTCGTCGCATAGCGACAATCGGTATGTAGGTAGCTTATTAGAGTATGAATTCATCGCCGGGCATTGTAGCGACTTAACCTGAATGGAACATGAAATCAAAAAAAATACATTCATTAAACGTCGAATGAACGAAGCGGCGGCGGGGTTGTATCTGAATGAGCGCGGTCGGCTGCGTTTTCAGGGGTCTGAACTGGGTGTATTTTGAGAGATGGGCTCGAAAATCGACTCGGATGTGGTTGGCGCTTTTCGAACTGGCGATTTCGGTGATTTGGAGTTTGTGCTGAGCGTAGGGTCGACTACGGTCTCGCGGTGCTGGCGTTCTTCTCTCGACTGAGCAGGGGAGAGTCGGGTTTTCGATTCATCTATCGCAATGTTCAACGAGATCAAGCAGTTCGAGCCGGTACATTTTTCGACGCGTATTCCCTTCCGTATTACGGATCACAACTATGGCGACCACGTCGCGAACAACGTATTCGTCGAGTACCTTCACGAGGGGCGAGTGCAGTACTTGCAGCGCTTCGGCTACACCGAGAGAAATGTGGAGGGGGTGGCCCTGATTATGTCGGAGCTGTGCGTGAAGTACACGAAGCAGGGACTCTACCCGGACACGTTGAAGCTCGACATTTCCGCGACCAATTTTCGTCCGACGCGTTTCGACTTGTACTATCGTGGTTACGACCTCACCGGCGACTTGCTTGTTTTGGCGCGAACGGAGATGGCCGCGCTCGGGCGGGAATCCGGCAAGCCCACTCGAATGCCGGAGGCCTTCGTCCGGCGGGCGAAGTCGGAGTTCGTCTAGGTCGTTACAGGGTGAGTTTTCCCACGATTTCCGAGCGGTGGATTGGGCCCCAGTATCGGCTGTCGACAGCGTGTTCCGGATCGTCGCTCAGGAAGTAGTACTCGTTTTCCCGGAGCGTGTAGGGGAGGGCGCGCGACGCGTTTTCATGCGCTTCGGCGGGGAGACGGTACGTTTGGCTCTGGCGGGGGGCGGGAGCGAATCGGGTCGACCCGTTGATTTGCAAAACGTTGTTTTCGAAAGAAACCGTGTCGCCCGCGACTGCGGCGACGCGGAGCGTCCAGGTGAGGTTTTGAAGGTCTCGGGGAAGGAAGATGGCGAGATCCCCGACTTGCGGGTCTTCGATTCGGTAGGTGCGGAAATTCGCGTAAACCCGTTCTCCTTTGGCGAGGGTGGGAGCCATCGAGAGGTCGGGCACGATCATCGCTTGTTTGGAGGAGCATCCTGCGACGAGGATGACGAGGGTGGTAATGCAAATCGCGAGCGCGAAGCGGGTGGACGTCTTTCTAGGTCGGTGTTCGGAGACGATTTCGGTGTTCATTGGATCGGTTGTGAACGTAGGTGTCGGTTTGCGAGCGGGCACAGTGGGGCCGTCGCGGTTGTTGACGCGTCGCTTTGAAGGCGCGTTTTGAGGGTCCAGGAGAATCGCCTCGGCGATTCAGTGGACGGCAGTCGAGCTCGGTGGCTCGTTCGGTTCGGGCTTGCGGGCTGGCGCCATTTCGTATCTAGAAAATGGCGACAGCGTTTCTACGGATCTACTCGGTGTGGAACCGTTTGTCCCAGTCGTAGGCTTTGTTGGTGACGTGGTTTTCCATACGCCGGATTCTGTCTTCGAGCGAATCGAATTTCGCCTTGAACTGTCGCAGCCCCACTTTGCGCGGGCTGTCGAACGGGCCGTCGAAGATTTGATCCCTAGGCCGGTTGATCGTCGTCTCGGCGGGCTCGAGTTTGAGGACGAGCGCCAGGATGAGATAGATCAACCCGGTGGGGAAGAAGAGGGTAATGGCGAAGGCGACGATGAATCCGAAGCGTATCCATCCCAGCGATAAGTCGAAGGTCTCGGCGATGCCGCGGCAGACTCCGAAGATGAGGCCGTTGCGTGAGCGATAAAGTTTTCCTGTCATGTTTTTATAAAGTAGGTTAGCGGCGTTTTTCTATGAGGATCGTCTCGAGGGCTTGAATGCGTTTGTCCATGCGTTCGAGTCCTTTGTGAAGATCGTTGAGCATTTCGGTTTCCTCTTTATCCAGGTCTTTCGCCCTAGACTCGTTGAACTGGTTCTTCTGCTTGTGGTAGGACAGAAGCGAGCCGCAGATTACCGGCAGTCCTACGACAATGAAGAGTATTCCGAGGACGAAGACGAATGGTGATTCCATGGTTGAGGCAGTGTCTTAGAGGTTCGCGCCGACGTATCGATTAACTTTTGGTTTCTTCCTTACTTTCCAATGACTTTTTGAGGGCTGCAAGCTCTTCTTCGAGTTCGTCGTCCGCGGTGAGGCTGGCGATCTCGTCCTCCAGATTGGCCTTCGGTTTGACGTTGACCAGGTCGGCCTCCGCTTCCATGCGGTCGATGCGACCTTCGAGCGCTTCGAAACGGGCGAAGGCGTCGGTATTGGTCACCTTGCGAATGGTGGTCTGGGCCTGGTGGCGTTTCTGGGCCTGGGCGTGGCGGTGGATAAGCGCCTTGTGCTTGTCGCGAGCGACCTCGAGTTTGCTCTCGAGCTCCTGCATGTCTTTCTTGTATTGAGCGACGACTTCGTCGAGCTGGTCGTTCTCGCTAGTGAGGCGCTCGACTTCGGCGAGGAAGCGGCGTTTCTCGACCAGCGCTTCGCGAGCGAGGTCGTCGCGTCCTTTGTTCACCGCTAAAGTGGCGCGGGATTCCCAACCCTCCGCATGTTCACTGGCTCGCGCCAGCGCCCGGCTCACACTTGCCTTGTTGGCCATCACGCCGGCGCAAGATGCCTTGATCTCTACCAGCGTGTCTTCCATCTCCTGGATCATCTGCTTGATCAGCTTCTCCGGATTTTCCGCCTTATCCAGCATCGCGTTGATGTTGGAGCTAACAATGTCTTTGAATCGTGTAAATATTCCCATGTTTTGTTTCCTCAAATGATTTAGGTTCGGGCTCCTATTAACAGATTGCGTGCCAAGTTTTTGGAAAAGTTGTAAGGTATTGGTATTCAAATAAATAAAAAATTAGCCACTTTTCTGTGGCGATTTTTAGAGATTGAAATTGGTTAAAAAAACCAAATAGTGGGTTTATTAACCATGGAAAATCACCAAGAAGATGCGTTGTATCAGCCTCGAAACTTGCCGGACGCGATTGGCGTGTCGGAGGCGTTTTTGGAGTTTCAGGAGGATTTATCGCGTGTGGCGAAGGTGGAGCGGCCTGTGTTGATCATTGGCGAGCGGGGAACGGGCAAGGAGCTGGCGGCGAGCCGTCTGCATTTCTTGTCGGAACGATGGGAGGGGCCGCTTGTGGCCTTGAATTGCGCGGCTTTGTCGGAATCGGTGCTCGAGTCGGAGCTTTTCGGGCACGAGAAGGGGGCGTTTACGGGCGCGAGCGAACGGCGCATGGGGCGGTTTGAACTGGCGGAGGGCGGGACCTTGTTTTTGGACGAGATCGGTCTCGTCTCGATTCCGATACAGGAAAAGGTCTTACGGGCGGTGGAATACCGTTCGTTCGAGCGACTGGGGAGTTCGGACTCGATTCAGGTGGACGCTCGAATTGTCGGGGCGACCAACGCGGATTTGCCGGCAATGGTCAAGGCGGGCACGTTCAAGGACGACCTGCTGGACCGCCTTTCGTTCGAAGTGCTCTATCTTCCCCCCCTGCGGGCCCGGAAAGAAGATATACTGTATTTGGCCCGACATTTCGCGGCGCAGATGGCCCATGAACTCGGTCGCGACGAAGCCCCGACGTTTTCGGCGAGCGCCGAGCGAAAAATCGAACGGTATGGTTGGCCGGGAAATATTCGCGAATTGAAGAACGTGGTGGAGCGCTCGGTTTATCGAAGCGGCGCCGATGTGATTAGCGATATTGAGTTCAACCCGTTCTCCAACCCGTACGCGGATCGCGAGGAGGGCGAGGGAGATGCGGAAGTGAGGTCGGAGGACGCTCCAAGCGCCGTTCGTTCACTTTCCGACGAGATCAAGGAATTGGAGATTCGACGATTGCGCGAAGCGTTGAGCGCGTCACGCAATCGGCAGAGCGCGGCGGCGGAGAAACTAGGACTGACCTATCATCAGTTTCGGGCGTTGTATCGGAAATACAAAGACTTGCTAGCGCAGGTTTGACAGCGAGAAGTCAATTTTTGGATACAATGAACGCATTAGTTGGGTGTAGCTGGCCGCATTGCGAATGACTTCGGTTTCGGCTCCAGCGAGCAAAGCGAGGCAAGGGCGCTGGCTTGCGATTCCCAGAAACACTCTGTGGATCCCGTGGGGATCGCCATAGGCTTTAAACCAGTTGCGCTGGCGCATGCGGGCGACGAGTTCGACCGCGCGGGCGCTGATGGACGGCGCGGCTCCCTCCATGCGGTCGTACAGGTGTTCGTAAAGCGCGAGGCGATCTTCGTCGCTGTAGTATTCCCAGTCTTGCGACAGGGCGTAGTCGAACGCGATGTCGACGACGACGCTGGATACGCGGTTTCGTGCGCTGGATACGAGATTGAGGGCGCGTTTGAATTCGTCGGACGTATCCGTTTCGCGATCGATGGTCTTGTGAATGGCAGCTCCGCGGCGAACGAAAGGTCTCGGGTCGCGTCGCAACTCCTTGCCGAGAAAGTCCCACAGAACGTTGACGGTAAGTACGTCGTCGTTTTCGGAGCGTGACAGGAGGGCGTGGGATAGGAGATTCACGAAAAAGTGGAAAGTAGCGGTTGCAAGAAAGTGAAATGGAGGCGATCGACGCCTTTTTGATAAAATTACGTAATCTGTGGGGTGTGTGCTTCGAGTGATAGATGGTAACCTGACCCCGCGCGCCTTCCGGTGTTCACTCTTGATTTCATATGGAGTCGTTTCGATGCGCATTGTACTTAGTAGCTGAGAGTCGGAGTTGTCTATTGGATTCTCCTGGCGCGCGTTTGATTGAATTGCGAAGTGTTCGGGAATTTTAAAAGAGCGTTTTTGTCAGGGGTCGCGTCGGTGATAATCTGCTGTTCGATCGGCTTGACCTACGGCAACGATGACATCTCCGATGCGTTGGAGGTGGTTTTAAACTCAGGGGTTTATTCATCGTCGCCGATATCGATTGCGTCCGCAACGGGCGAGGCGGGCGAGCCCAATCACGCTTCCAACGCGACGCCGCTCAATTCGATTTGGTTCAAGTGGACGCCGACTGTAAGTGGTTCCGCAACGGTGGACACGTTTGGGAGCGGTTTTGACACGGTGTTGGCCATTTACTCGGGAACCGCGTTTTCCGACTTTCTGGAAATTGCGAGTAACGATGACTCCAGCGAGAGCAGTTTCTTTGAGAGCAAAACGTTCTTTTTCGCCGAGTTGGGGGAGACGTACTGGATTGCGGTAGATGGATATTCGGATCGAGTGGGTTCGGCAATTTTGAATGTCTCCTTTGACTCCCCTGTAGCGGACAATGTAGCGGATGCGATTGGACTGTTCGTAGAAAAGGGAGAGTCAATCCACCTTTCGAATTTCAATGATGGCGCGTCCTCCGAGCCCGGCGAACCTGCCCATGGGGGGAATTCAACTCCGAATCGTTCCGTATGGTATAAGTGGACGGCTCCCGAGGATGGCGATGTCTTTCTTGATACGATTGGCAGTGAATTCCAAACGGCGCTGGCAGTTTATACCGGATCTCCTTTTTTCGATTTTCCATTAGTGGCGTCGAGCAACTCGGACGACGAAGGCGAGTTCAGTCGATTGTCGTTCGCCGCGACCGAGGGCGAGACCTATTGGATCGCGATAGATAGTGAATCGTTCGGCTCCGGCGCCTTCTTTTTGAATCTCGAGTTTCCAGAGCGCTCAGTTTTCGCTTCGATTTCCGTGGAGTCGGGCGGGCACACGTACCGGAGTGTTTCGGATGGAAGTTTGAAAGGTGGAGACACGGTCGTTTTGGGGTATTTTAAGAATGGCATTCCTGCGGGAAGCAGTAGCTATTTCGATGAATACGATCCAACGGAAGATTCTAGTTTCGTGATCTTAAAGTCATCGACTACAGTTAGCTCTGGCGGCGCTCAGGTATCTTTCATTTTCGAGGGGAATGTTCCTATTCTGAATGACGCATCTCCACCGCAGCTAGTGGTGTTCTTCGACGATTTGGGTACGGGGACACAGGGGTATATCGGCTTGTCCAGCGATAATTGGGTCTTGGCCGAAGCGCTCACAATTTGGCTCGACGAAGCTATGGAATGTCTAAGAGCCCGAGACAGGGAGCGATGTACTCGATTAATCCTGTACGACGGGGCGGGCAATGCGGGGTTTCCGTTTGCAGACGCTCCGGTGGGGGCCGGTGTTCCGGGTTTGACAATTAATATGACGCCGGTCGAAGGAAGCGCGTGGACATTGGACCTTGCTCCGGACCCGGATGGCATTGATGGCAAGTGGGTGGAGTCTGGCGAGAAGGTAGCGTTGCTTCCGGGGGACTGGGATATTCGCTTCAGGCAGATCGATCGCTTTGAGTTGCCCACGTTCGACTCGGTATTTCTCGATCCTGATGATGACTTGGAGCTGCAGGTTGACTACGAGTGTCAGGAACAATATCGAATCTGGATACACGACGGCGGGCTCACCTACCGATCTGCTTACGATGGACGCTTGAAGGAGGGGGAGATCGTGCGAGTCGGATACTATAATAACGAAGAAGGAGCCCCGCGAGCTCCTCGGGAATTTCCTCCCGACGATCCTGATTTCATTCAATTGGGAACTGTGGAAGTCGGCGGGATAGACGATCATATCGCGCTTGAGATCTGCAACACCGAGTCTACCAGCGTGAATCGCCAGATTTATATTTTCCTAGAGGACAGTGAGTTTAACGAATCCGAATTTGGGATTTTCCTCTCGAATGACGAGTGGACTTTGCAGAGCAGCGAGATTCTTTTGAGCGACTGGAGCATCTGCTTACGTGAACGGGAATGGCACGCGAATCGCTGCCTTGAGTTTTATATTTACGATGGATATACGGATCTATCGGGATTTCCCTATGCAGGTGAATTTAGTGGGGACACTGCTCCTGCCTTAACCGTCAGATTTCTGGGTGATGCGCCGACTAAAGCGGGATGGCGTCTTGCCGGAGAGGTAGTACCGGCTAGCTTGATGTATGGCGGTGTGACGGTTGATGAATTCTGGATCGCTCCAGATACGCCAATTGGAGTGCTTCCGGGTCCTTGGGAGGTGGAGTTTGCTCCGGTATTTGGATACGATGCGCCTTTTCCGATTGATATAAATCTACCGACTCAACGGGACGAGGAAGGGAATCCAAACGTGGTGGATGTTGAGGTCGAGTACTGGGACGTATTGGAGCCGCGGATCCAGGTATCGCAGGCGGATAGCGGTTATTGCTATGTGTGGGTCTACGTTCGCGCAGGTCTCGTCGATGAAAGCTCGTATCGGTTGAGGCTTCGTTCAAGTGGCGATTTGTCTCAGGTCGGGGAAGGCGACGATGGATCGAGCGAGATCGCGTTTTCCGAATCGGTTGGGGTTGAGACGCTGGTGGACGGGTCGAAGCGATTCAAATTCTTGGTGGAGTCTCCATTGAGCGCGCTTGAAGCAACGTTTTTCTGGCTGGAGATTGAGAGCGTTGCGGACTAGTGACCATCACCTGATTTTGGGATGGGCGGAACGGGTGGTTCGCTTGCGTGTTAGAAGAACACCTCCTGCGCTCCTTCGTACTGGATTGTTGTGTCTTCTAGGTCTACTGATTTCAGCCAGTCCTGAGCGAGTGGCGGGGCAAGACAGTATGGAGCTGAAATACCCGGGCTCTGTTAAAAAGGAAGGGGATGTTGGTGTTTACCACCTTACTGTCCATCAGGGTGTGGATCCGAATGGGGAAAAAATATTTGGCGGGACTAACGTAAGCTCCAAAGGAGGGACTGCGGTAGTCGAAGTTGAGGAAAACGGCAAAAAGAACCCTCAAATATTCACGATAAGGAAGTTCGGTTCGCTGACGTTTCCGGAAGACAAGGGCGATTCCCTGGTTGTTTCCGACGGGATCGTGCAGATTTTCAAGCGAGTTGCCGACAGGACGCTGAGCATTGTGGTTGGCGCTTATGAAGCCTCGATCAAAGGGACGTCGTTCGTGGTTGAAGTGAATGGGCCACGCGATGTGGAAATCTCGGTTATCGATGGTCTGGCGACTATCGATCTTTCAACTAACAAATTGACCTACGGCGGGCCGTTGGACAGCGCGCCGGCTGACTCAGTTATCCCGGTAGGGGCATTGCAGAAGATAAAGATTAAAGACGACGTGGTTACGGGGCCAACCCGGGTGGAAGTCGTTGGAGCGCAGCTTAGGTGGTTTATGTACTACCCGCCGATCGTGTCTTTTCCAGTGTCATTGGAATTCGGTGACGCGTCACTAAACAAGTCTCTCCAGGAATACAGAGCGGGCGACCTCGGCGGGGCGTACGCTCACTTTCTCGACTTTGAAAAAAAGGAGGGCGCGGGCAATTTGACCACGGATCCGCATTGGGTTTCCAAGTTGGCGGCGACATTAATGCTCTCGTTTGGCCGATACGGTGAGGCGATCGACAGGATTCTCGCTTTGCCTTGTGGCGATCCCGAACGGGACGCTCTGGTGTTCCTTGTCGATTTCGTCCGCGGCGACAAGTTAGCGGACGAGAATTGCGAATCGATCTACCCCTTCCAGCCTAGTTCAGGCTCGGAATGGCTCGCCTATTCATACGCTCAGCAAAAGGACGGCGATTTGGATGCGGCGGTCGCGAGCGCGCTGACCGCGATCGAGTTGTATCCCGAAGCGGGTTTCCCACGTTTTCGCTATGCGGAGCTGCTCAGCTATCAAGGGCTGCGGGAACAGGCAACTATTGCCCTGGAGGACGCTCTCGAATTGTCCGGCGAATTGCCGCAAGCGATCGCTCTCAAGTCGATTTTGTCTGGAGTGAAAAACGCGGGTGTATCTTTGGATCGACTAGAGGCAGCCGCGATCGCGGCGCCTAACAATCCCGATGTCTGGATCGCCAAAGGTCTGCTGGAATTTGCTAGCGCTTCAGATGCGAATGGGCGGAACCGCGGAGTGTCGGACCTGTTGAAAGCCGCCTCAAACGCTCCAAACGAAACGGTTCCGCGAATATACTTGTCTGAAGCTTGGAGACGAATCGGGGAGATTGGCCTAGCGGTGAAGGAATTGAACGCGGTGATCGAGTTGGATCCTCGGGATCCTGTAGGCTACTTCTATCGATCGCTGACTAACAGAGATTCAAATAGCGTCAATAGCGCGATACTCGACTTGCGGGATTCGATTGCGCGCAACGAGAATCGAAGTTTATTTAGGAGCGAGCGGCTACTGCGTTTGGACAACTCGGTTTGGCAGTCGAATATTGCGTCGATTTTTGAAGAAGCGGGACTGGAGGAATGGGCATTGAGGGAGTCTTCGCTCGCCGTTACCGATTCCTATGGTAGCGTTGGAGCTCATCTCTTTCTTGCGAATAGCTTCGACGCTTTGAGGGATCAGGATAGATTGCTTTTACGTTTCGACACGGCTTGGCGAAGCGAGCAATTGCTAGCGAACTTACTCGCTCCGTTTGGATCGGAAGTGCTTCCCCAGCATGCCTCGTTGAGGGAGTATTCGCCATTGCTGAGGCGATCGAAGTACGGGGCCAATTTGGAATTCTCCTATCGCTCGGACTCTCTCAAGCAAACTCGGGGAAGTTTCTATGGAGACCTAGGCAGTCGGCTTAGTTATTCATATGACTTCGAGGATCGTCGTTTTGACGGGCTCTTCGAAGGCGAGGGTTCTCAATCGACCGAGCACAACGCGCGTTTGCGCTACGAACGCAACTACAACGAGACTTACTTCCTGCAACTCAACGACATTGATTCAATCGTGGAAAACGATCTGGTTCTCGGTGGTGGATCAGAGGCACGCTTTATAGGAACGATCGATGAGAATAGCGGACCGAATGCGCTTTTTGGGTACAGCCGAACGTTCAACGATTCTGGTAGAGTATTGCTGATTGCGGGTCAGCAGGACACGAGCTACTTGGCCGATGGAACTGTGCCTTCGACGCGGTTTATAACAAACCAAGGAGGTGAACCGATCCAGTTGTTTGATCTTGCGATCCCTATGAACCGTCGCCTCGCGACGGAAATCGACGTTCGTTTTCTCGAGCTTCAGCGCATTTTCGAATCGAATTATCATGAAGCCATCCTTGGCGCTCGAGTTCAAGATGGGGAGTTTCGAACCAGTGAAGCGCTCGATCTATGGGACGATACATTTTCCGGATTCTTTGAATCGGATCCTGTTTCTCGGCAATCGGCGATCGCTTCGATGAGCCGAAAAGAAGCCTATGGCTACTACTCATGGAAATGGAACAGCCAAGTTAAGCCGACAATTGGATTCAACTATGCCGAAATGGAGTATCCCGTGAATTTTCGACAACCTCCTATCTTAAGCGGCAATAAAAAGGACCGGCGGTTGTCTCCCAAATTGGGCTTGGTGTATCGGTTCGAAGATGAGCTTTCGATTCAAGCGATTTACTCGCAGTCCTTTGGCGGGGTGAGTCTCGATGAGTCGTATCAGTTGGAGCCAACGCAGATCGCGGGACTTCAGCAGACTTTCAGATCGCTCCTGCCCGAGTCGGTGTTCGGATCAGTCGCAGGGCAAAGGCATGAAATTTCAGGCGTATCCACAATTTACTCACCCAGTAGGCGATTGAGAATAGCTCTCGATGTTTTTGATCGAAGATCGATATCAGACGAGAGCTTCGGTCTGTTTACCCGATTTGCGCCCGAGTTTTTTGCGCGTCCGACTCAGGAAGAGGTTGAGCTGGCTTTTCGTGAAAGCGAATACGTGTTGGCAATTCAGTATCTCTTGAGGGATCGATGGACCTTGAGCGTTTCATCCGACTGGGTTAAAAGACGCGCTCGCTGGGACTATATCAATGTCCCGAGCGACGTATCCGAACTAAGTCGACAGCAGTTTGGTTCCGACAGCTGGTTTAATCGCTTCAATTTGACTTACAACCTCCCGACAGGATTCTACGTTGATTTGGCAACTAGCCTAGTTGGTCATTCGGACAGGAGCGTCGCAGTGAATTTGGGAGAAGGGTCTGCACTCATTAATGACATTCGTATAGGTTATCGCTCCGAGAATCAAAGGTACGAACTCGAGGCTGGTTTGCTGAATATCGGCGACGAGCCTCTCGTGCTTAGTCAATTAGCGGATTCACCAGACTTTCCTGGAGAACGGGCGATTCAATTAAAAGTGAACTTGAATTTATGAGTATGAGCGTAACAGAGAATTCAATTGGATCGCGCTTGATGAGCTTTTTCGTGAACCGGAAATTTCCGTTTTCGATTACAGCTCTCGTACCGCTAGCCCTATATCTGACTCCGTTGTGGGGCGATTTGCTTGAGTATTGCTACGACGAGCAAATCGGAGTAATGTATCGAGATTCTGGGGAGGTTGGATACGCGATTGTCGAGATGGACGATGTGTCTGCGAGGGAGCTGGAGGGAGCTTCTCGCAATTGCGCGTGGGATACGCGCTTGCATTTGGACTTGGTCGCAAAACTACTTGAATACGAGCCGCGTCTCATCGTATTCGACATCGTATTCGCGAATTGCGAGTCGACTGGGGGGGACGCGGCATTCTCCGAGTTCTTGAAACAACTTTCAGGCAGCGAGAAAGTGCTGTTCGGAGCGACAACTTATAGCGTGTGTCAATCGACGCTTTCCGAGGTGTTCGTCGATTTGCCTCGATTTCCCGATTTAGATAAAAACGCGGAGAATCGCACTACAGCGGGGATTGTGGGTCTAGACAGCTTCAGTGACGACAATGCAGTCCGTATTCTGCCAAGAGCGTTTGGACTAGAGGGCCACCACCTCGGATTCCAGAAACTCGCGTGGCTCGCGGTTGAGGAATCGGTTGACAATGCAGTAGCGCCGGGAGGGGATGGCCATTGGCTCCGCTACAGTCTAATAGGTAAAGAACTGGATGATGTAACTCTAGCTTACCGCGATGTGATTAATGAATCGAATGGCGTCAATCTGGAAATCCTCAGGGACAAAGTCGTATTTGTGGGTGGCGCTCAGAGTATTGGCTACTCAGGAGCGACTAAGGACTCCTATAACCTCCCTTTTGGTGTAGGAGAATCTGATCGTATTTCTGGAGTCGCGTTGCAGGCGAATCTATACGAATGCTACAGGCGGGGAGATTGGCTTCGTTCCGTCCCGTTCTATTTTGAAATTCCGATCATCCTTTTCCTAAGTTTTGTGATTTGCGCACTTTTGAACTCACCCATTCTAACCGTTCGAAGAATTGCGTTGTGCGCATTTGTTGGAATTCCGCTGAGCTATTTCGCTTTTCCATACTTGGCTAACTACTTGGGCTTGGTTTTCAATTGGATGATTGCGCCCGCCGTTATATTGCCCGTTGCAGCGCTTTCGGAAATCTCGCGAAAGTCGATTCGCGATTGGAAGGATCACGCATTGAAGGAACGGGAGAGGGAACGAGCGAGTGATAGGCAATTGAGTTTGTTGTGTCAGTACTTCCCTCGGCATATTGCGGAGAAAGTGCACACGAGTGACAATCTTGAGCCCAAACTGTGCAATGCGACGGTGCTTTATACCGATATGGCGGACTTTTCGTCAAAGATGTTCGATGCGGATCCGAATGACGCATTGCTGGCTCTTAAGAAATACTACAACCTAATTGTAGATACAATCGTGGACAACGAGGGAATAGTGGTCGGATTCAAAGGAGATGCGGTGATCGCCGCCTGGGGTATCGGGCCTGAAACGTTGTACAAGGATGAGCTTGATCCTCGCGCTCTTATAGCGGCGAGGAACATCGTTGATCTTACCGGCGCAACGAAGGTCTTTCTTGATACCTTGAATACCCGTGTAGGTGTGACCTTTGGCAAGGTGTCGGCTGGAAATATTGGGTCTGAGTCTCGGTTTGACTTCGCTGTGACAGGGTCTTGCGTGAACATGGCCTCTCGTTTAGAGGGAATGTGCAAGCTGCTGAAAGTGAAGGTCTTGGCGGGGGTGGAATTGCTTCCTGACGAGTTCAGTGCTGATTCGAGGTTTGTCGGCAGGTTCAGGCCTCAAGGCGCGCTAAGACCGATGTCTGTTTATCAGATTTTCACCGAGAAAGAGCCAATGTACAGTAGAGAGAAACTGAACCAGTTTGAAGCAGCCGTACGCTCTCTCGAGTATGGCGACTTCAAGAAGAGCAAAGCGCTATTCGCTACGTATTCTAATGAGAGTTCCACGTCTGATCCAGTCGCGGATTTTTATATCGCGGAACTCAACGGTACTCACAAAAATATTGAAGATACCGGGGTTGTGGTCACTGGGAAGTGAATGTTCATTGAGCTATGAGAATGCAGTAGCAACGGCAGTTACTGCGATAATTGAAAGTTGCGCCATGATCAGGTACACAGCAGTCCGATTCCATCTAATTTTTTTAAAGAGGATTGCCCCCACTTCTAGAAGTTGATGTCGGTACTCTTCTACACAATTCGATAGAGGTTCTCCGTTGGAAAGGTTGTCGATAGCCGCTTCCATTTTCGCTTGATCGCAATCTGGGTTATAGAATGGGAACAAGATGGTATGACGGAGATTCTTCGAAGGTGGTCGAGCGATTAGGGTGCAAAACAACAATAATATGGATACAATCCCTAGAGAGAGGGGGAGAGACCAGAGAATGCCGAGCGTTGTGTTTGAAACTGCCACTACGTCAGGTGTTGGCGAGGCTGAAGCTTCAGCGCCGTGGAGCTGATCCATTTTGGCGATGATCAGCGCGACAATCGCGCTTTCAAAACCTATTAGAATTTGAGACTTGGTATCGAGGTCTTGAATTCTCGATTGAGCATTCGAATAGCCCGCTATCAATTGTTCTAAGATTGGATTTCCCATAAGGCCTTACGCTAGATAGTAGTAGATGGAGCCATTGCTGATTGGCAAGACAACATACATGATTGCTCGTAAGTCGCCACCGAAATTCGAAACGAGTGAGGAGCGTTGGCAATCTCGCGTTTTGAAAGCGCTGAGACCAGGTTGTTATTCGGGAGAACGATTTCTTAGCGATTGTTGGCAGCTTTGTAGCTCTCGTCGCGGGCCTTCTTTGCCGTTGTCGTTTTGCCGCTAAACTGGTCGTCGGGCAACTTAGTCGAGGGAGTGAAAGCTTGCTAATAATTGGGTATAGTTTTTTCTCCCATGTATGGACACGCCAACTAGTCGTAGTGTGAATCGGATGGCGATGTGGAGTTTTGTCGTCGCCTTAGGCGGGTTTCCATTGATGATCGTCGGGCTTGTACTCGGGATTCCCGGGATCGGTCTTCTGGTTGTGGCCCTTTGGGTCCTGGCGATTGTGTGGGGTCATCTCGCCCTGGGTCGTATCAAGCGCTCGAATGGAACGTTCCGGGGGAAAGGCTTTGCGATTGCCGGATTGTGTATAGGATATGGTTGGCTCGTAATTGGCGTTTTCGGAGCGGTGATCGCGATTCCGACGGTGAGCCAAATGCGTGTGACCTCGCAAAAGACCATGAACATGAATCACCTCAGGCAGATCGTAAATGCGTCGCTACTCTACGCGGTGGAAAACGACGAAAAACTGCCGAGCTCCTTGAAAGATTTGACCGAGATTCTTGCAGACCCCGCTGTTTTTGTTTCCACGTGCTCGGGTAAAACTCCTGGAGAATTGTCGCAGGTCGACCAGTGGTCCGACTATACGCTGGTACCGAATCTAACCATGGCGGATCCGACGGATTCGGTCTTGGTCTATGGCGATCCGGAATGTTGGGGAGGGGATGGCGGATACATCGCGTTTCTCGGCGGCAATGTCGCTTGGTTTGAACGCGATGAGTTTTATAGAATGGTTTCGGGACTCCCCGGCGGGGCTGGCAAGCGCGACTAGATTGGCGACAAGATGATCGAAAACCCGCAGCACCGCCGCCAATTGTACGCTCTTATAAAGGAGGGGTGGGTGGAAGCGGAAGCGCAGTACACCGCGTATTTGGACGACTATACGCAGTCCTATGAGAAAGAGGGTCGATTGAGGGTTTGGGTCGCGGTGCCGGCGATACTAACGGTTTTTTCGACTACGGTAGTTGCTCAAGTCGAGTCGTTCCGTTCCAACGAGTTGCTCGCGCTGATTCCGATCGCTTCGGCGTTCGTTACTGGACTGATTCCAATTATACAGAATCTGATGGGCCTGTCGGTCGACCCGAGACGACACTTGGAGCGAGCGAACAATTTTAATGCGGTGCGGCGCGACTTGGAAAGCAAGTGGGGGGCGTTGGAGGACTACAACGACTTCAAGTCTGCGGACATCGATATCCGTCATATCACTACACGCCACATCGATATTCGCCACTCGCGTGATCTTGTGGACGAGACAAAGCGGGCGGAAACGCGTTTTGAAAAGTCGACTATCGCGTTGAGCACGGATGAATCGGTTCCGGATTTTCAAAACCAGTTCGATGCGCCCGGGGTTGACGCGGACGATATTCCAACAGAGAACGTTTCCGAGGAGATGCCGCCGTTTATCGCGGTGACGCGACGGGCGCCTGAGATGCCCTAGGCTATGAGTTTACGAGCAAGACACAAACTGATCAAGGACCGCGAGGGTCGTATAAAATACCGCAAATTCTCTGAGAACGGGCGGGAGCATTTCCATATTGGTATTTGGCTGGATGGGACAAACGCGGAGCTGGATTCGATCGAAACGGTTTCGTATACGCTGCATCCGACTTTTCCCGATCGGGTTCGCGCCTCTAGCGACCGAGACAATAAATTCGCCATTAGCATTTGGACGTGGGGGGTTTTTACAATCGAGGTGGAAGTGGCCTACAAAGGCGACCGGGCGCCGAGCACGTTCAACTACAATATGAGCTTTACGCTTCCCGCGGATACGGGTTCGAACTACGTGCGGCTTTGATGTTAAGCCGATCAGTTCGCTACGATGTCGCTGCGGGCGTTTTCGAGTTCAGCGAGAAACGAGTCGTCCTCTTGGTTAGGGTGGTCGCGTTTCCAGCGCTCGCCGAACTCGATCCCCTCGCTCGAACGATTGAGTCTCCGATAAGTTGAAACAATGTCTCGAGCGTAGTTCGTCCTTCCAGGATTGAGCGAAAGCGCTTTTTGGTAGGCGCTCAACGCGTTGTCGAATTGGGAACGCCCAAAGTAGCAGTGTCCAAGCGAATGGTGAAACGCCGCGGTGGGCTCTCCGCGTTGCCGCTCCAGCCACTCCTCCCCGAATTCAATTCCTTCTTGAGAGCGACTGAGCGCGTGAAGCGTGTAGAGTTTATTGGCGGCGTATTTCGCGCTGTCAGAAGCGAGACGAAGGGCGATGTCGAAATTTCGGAGCGCCTCGTCGTAGTGCTCTGTATCATAGGAGATTGCTCCGAGCATATTCCATAGAACGTCTCCCTTGGTTTCGTCCCAAGCGTAGTCTTTGGCGAATTCCTTGGCGCCGGCGAAGTCGCCGAGGGCGCGGTAGCAGTCAAGCGCTTCGGACACTGTGTTTTCGTCGTCGGAGCCTTCTTCCAAAGCCCGAATCAAGTAGGGCAGCGCTTCCTCGGAGTGGCCCGCCTCCGAGAGGCCTTTTCCAACTTGCGACCAAAAATAGGCGTCTGCTACGTATTCGCCAATCCACGACTCGAATTCGACGCGAATGTCTTCGTAGGGGAGCTCGATGAATGCGTAGTAGAAGTATATTGACGCCAGCCGTGGTTCGCTGGGTAGGCGTTCGTGGCCTTCTTTCGCGACTTCGTAGGCGCGTCGATTGTAGTCGAAGTATCCCAACAAAATCGCGAAGTCCTTGTGAGCCATGGCCCATTGCGGGTTCTTTGGGATGAGATCTTCGAGAAACGCGATACTCTCTTCAGGATCGCCCGCGCGTTTCGCCGCGCTAGCGAAGAAACGAGCTGCGTATTCTACAGTCGGATCGAGCTCAAGTGTCTTGCGCGCAAACTCCAGGCAGCGTTCGTAGTCGTCCATGCCGTAGTACGCTTGCGTGAGCAGGTAGCAGAGGTTCGAACTGAGTTCTACGTCGTTCCTCACTCTCTCGTAATATTGAATCGCTTCCTGATCGTCTCCTTCGTTTACGAGAAGTTGTATTCGGGTTTCGTGGAAGGATTGTTTGAATACAGTCGAGAAGTTGCATCCCGAGAGAGAAAGGAGGATTGCGAGAGTCAAGGAGCGGATTGCGCGACTGCGAGTGTACAGTATGCTCATTGTCGTTTGAATCTGTGTATTTGATCCGCATAGGCAAGCGTGAGATGTGGTGAAGAGCGGGAAACGAACAGAATGCGGTTGTTCTGGGATTGGCATGGAACTGTATAGGGGATTGTCATTCGCCATTGGATTCTGCTAGGGTGACCTATGGACTTCTTGATATCCCTTCGAAATGGAATTCTGCTTGCTGCGATTTCGCTCGTGAGCGCTTGCGCTCCGTCGAGCGAATTGGACAACTCGCTTCGGGACGCCTTGACCTTTTACGCATCGTTCGACGGCGTGGCCGATGCCGATTTCGCGCAAGGCGATCCGACGCTGTATACTCAGGTTGCAACGAGGCCGGAGGTAAAGACGCGACCCGGTCTTCCGGAGGAGGCTCGGTTCAAAGAGGCGGGCGGCGCTTTCGGGCAATGCCTCGCGTTCAAGACGCCAGAGGGAGTGAGCGGTACGCGGGCGTTCTACACGCTCGAAGGGAATTTCCCGTATGGAGAGGAGGATTGGAGCGGAACCGTTTCCTTTTGGCTGCGCGTCACTCCCGTCGAAGATCTCAGGCCTGGCTTTACGGACCCGATTCAGCTTACTTCGCGCTCGGCGTTGGACGCTGGCATCTGGGTGGATTTCGATCGCGAAGAAGGGCGGCAGTTTCGCATGGGGGCGTTCCCTGACAAGGCGATCTGGAATCCGGAGAATCGCAGGTCGAGTGAGATTCCAAATACGGAAAAGCCGCTTGTCGTCCCGGAGCGAGCGCTGTTTACCCGTGATCGGTGGACGCATGTCGTCATCACCATCGAGGGATTCAACAATTCGGGAACCGATGCGGTGGCGACGCTTTATATAGATGGAGAGCGGCAGGGAAGCGTAGAGGATTGGCAGCAAACCTACACCTGGGATCTGGCGGCGGCTCAGATCCGCTTGGGCGTTAACTTCGTAGGCGATCTCGATGAACTCTCCTGCTTCGACCGAGCGCTGACGTCGGAAGAGGTCGCGCATCTGTATTCGCTGGGTGGGGACTTGTCGCGGATTGTTCCTTCAGGGAACTAGACCCGACTCGAATTTGGGAGTCCTTCTCATTGCAGCTATTCGGGCGGAAGCTCGAATTGGCCTGCAACGATGCCCGGGACGCTGATGTCTTCGTCTAGATTTTCCCACCTTAAGGCAAAACCATTTACTTCCACTTCCACTTCCGAAAGTTCTTTCTCGCTGGCTGCCTTGAGACGTTCAAAGCGATTTGCGGGAAATCCGACGGTGCGACCATCGACGAGCTCGACGAATACCGTTCGTCCCTCCGCCCAGGCGCGAATCGCGGTTGGTTCGAATTCAATTTTGTCGCTCGCGGTGCTCATTGTATTTCGATATTAACAAAATTTGGTGCTCAAAGACAAGCCGTCCAATAATTGTGTTCGCAATTCGGGATGGTCACTCTCTTATTGGTCGCCTGAATGAGCCATTCTATTCATCAGCAGTATCTTGCAGAGGACATGAGGCGCCTCGAAGCCTTGATCGAACGGGCGGCGCGGTCCGATGAGGGGCTTCGGCGCGCCATCGCGGGCGACGGGGACTTGCAGTTGCTCGACTTGGCGTGTGGCGCTTGCGACGAGGCGGAGACCTTGACGAAGCTCTTTGGCGGCGTTCAACGAGGATCGGGAGAGGGGCGAGCTATGAAGTTTGTCGGATTCGACTTGCGGGCTCGCGAGATTGCGGAGGCTTCGGATCGGTTCCGAGGCGATTCGAGTACGGATTTTGAGTTCGTCAGTGGCGACGCGACTAAGTTAGATATGTATCGGGAGTTGCCGGGGACCTTCGATGTGGTATTCATGCGTCACCAGAATTTGTGGAATGGGAAGCGCGCCTGGGAGGAGATTTACCACAAGGCTTTGGAGAAACTCTCGCCCAATGGCAGACTCATCATTACGAGCTACTTCGATCGCGAGCACGAGCAGGCGCTTGAGGTGATTAAGAACCAAGGTGGCGAACTGTTGGTTA
Organism: Opitutaceae bacterium; assembly: GCA_028284235.1. Taxonomy (GTDB): domain Bacteria; phylum Verrucomicrobiota; class Verrucomicrobiia; order Opitutales; family Opitutaceae; genus Pelagisphaera. Next base: position 109,003 of record JANQSC010000013.1, on the reverse strand, counting down.
CGAAGGCCAACTCGCGCTCCCGCGAGCTCCCGACCCCGGGAAAGTCGGTCGACCGGCATTTGGCGGTGCTGAGGAGGAGTGATCCGTCCTAGTTTGACGAGACCGCTTTGTTTAGTTCGCGGATGGGGTAGTCGCTTAGAAAGGTGTCCATGGCGTCTTTGTTTACGTCGCGTGACGCGGCGCCAAAGCGGGAGCCATCGTCTAAGGGGAGGTCGACTTTGTATTCACTTCCTTGAGTCATGGCGGAACCGGTCACGCCTCCGTAGCGGACCCTTTCTCCTTGCATGACGCCGAGATTTGCGAGCGCGTTCAGTCCGGAGAACAGACCACCCTCCGATTCCGCGGTTTGTCGGGTGATGGTGACGAGAATCTTGTCGCCCGCTTTGTTGGTGTAGGGGCGCTCGGTTATTGACACGCCGACTACTTTGTTTCGGGTGATCTCGCCTCCGGTGAAATCGCCCACTTCGTCGATCAAGTAGGCTTCGATTCCCTTCTCGAGCGCTTTGTCAATCAGTTCGAGCCCCCAGCGAACCTCCTCCGCTCCATCTTCGAGTTCATTGCTTTCGAGGAGTTCAATCCCTTCTTTCAAGGCGGCGATCGCTTTCTTGACCGCTTCCTCTTGCGCGTCATCGGCAAATCCGGGCCAGGCGAATAGGGAACACAGCGTTACAATCAAAAGTTTCTTCATAGGGCAGTGGGGTGGGGATTGCTTACAATCAGGTGGGACTGCGTTTCTGACAGGCGGATTTCAAGCTGTCAACGTAAGATCTTAAGACTGAGTCGAATAGGGTTCCCACCTTTTCGCGCGTGGCCGCGGATTCTCAGAACAGATTCGTCGAATCGTATTGCAGAACCTCCTGCGGGAACGTTGTTGGCAATTTCGCGACTAGATCTTCCAGTTGCCACGGCCAGGGTTGCCGAGGAGGCGGTTGGCGGCGCTGTCCTGGTCGAAGCGTTCCTTTTTGGGATCCCAGGTAACGGGTCGCTCGAGCCGGTAGGCGAGATTCGCGAGTATGCACATACTGGCGACGCGATGCCCGGATTCGATATCCATGACGGGCTCCTCGCGCGTTTTGATGCAGTCGAGCCAGTTTTCGAGGTTGTATTTATGGGCCGGAACTCCTTTGGGCAGGGTGTGGGCCATTCCGTTCGCGTTCGCGAATTCAACAACCCGCTCGTCAGGAAAGACACGCCCGTCCCCGCCGCGTACGATCGTCTTCCCTCCTGTCCCGTGATAGACGGCTCCGAAATCGAAGTCGGCCGCTTGGACGCCCGGCTGGGCCCAGTGGACTGAAAGATCCGGACGCTTAAAGTCGTAGGTGACCTCGAAGTGGGTCGGGCAATTCCAGAGTCCGCTTTCCGGGATCCGTCCGGTGGCTTCAATGCGGGAGGGCCCGGTTCGATCAAGTCCGAGTATCCAGGAAATCAAGTTGAACACATGGGCACCGCGGTCGCGAATCTGTCCTCCGCCGAGATCCAGCATCCAGCGAAAGTTTCGATGGCAATAGTCGGGGTTGTACGATCGCCCCGCGGCGGGTCCGAGCCACATATCCCAATCCAAATGGGCGGGAGGCTTTGCCGTTTTCAAGGGATCGCCCCCGACGGGATTGTCGTTGTGCCAGCATTCGATTCGAGTGACGCGGCCGATATTGCCTTCTTGTAGGTATTTTCTCAGTACAGATGCCGCAGGATGGTGGCGTCCTTGTGAACCCACCTGCACCACGCTTTTGTAGCGTTTAGCGGCGTTCACCATGGCCCGGCCTTCCTCGATGGTCTTGCAGGCCGGCTTCTCCACGTAGACGTCTTTGCCAGCGGCGCAGGCGTCTATCGTCATCAAGGCGTGCCAATGATCGGGGGAGGCGATGACGACTGCGTCGATATCCTTCCGTTCCAAGAGCTTCCGATAGTCGGAATAAATGGGCAACGCTCGATCAAAAAGGGAAGCCGCTTTTTTCGCATGAAGCGCGTCCACGTCGCAGAGCGCGCCCACGTTTTCGGGGATGCTCTTAAGGTGGCCGGTTCCTTTGCCGCCTACTCCGATATGTCCGGTGACTATGCGGTCGTTGGCTCCTGGGCGTCCATTTACTGCGAGTACGCCGCTGGATACGATCAACGGGAAGGCCGCGGCTGTTCGAGCGACGAATGCTCTTCGGGAGACAGCTTTGGGCTTGATGGGGTCGGTTGATGAAGGGGATAACGTGCTGCCCATAGCCTAAATAAAACCAGGGGAAACGGCCTGTCGAGGGGAATTCTGGAGTTATAGTGCCTCCAGTCTCTCAATGCGTGTTTCGTTACAAGTCGTTTGCTGGAAACCAGGCTTGCTGTCTTGCAAGAGAATCGAATGATTCGGTTATGCGAATTCCCATTCTCTCTCTTTTGGCGTTGTTGCTATCTCTTGCCCAATGGGCTGTTGCGGAACGCAAGCCCAACATCGTGCTGATCTATGTAGACGATCTTGGATACGGGGATCTCGGGTGCTACGGTTCGGAAAAGAACGACACGCCTCACGTGGATCAACTCGCAGCGGACGGCATGCGGTTTACCGACTACTACTCCGCGAGTCCGGTGTGCACGCCTTCGCGAGCGGCTTTGCTGACGGGCGGCTATCCGGGACGAGTGAGCTTTGACGCGTTCAAGAAGGATCGAACTAGTTGGGTGTTGTTCCCGGGGTTCGCGGAGGGATTGCATCCGAGCGAGTTATTGCTCCCCGAGTACTTGAAATGGCACGGGTACGCGACAAGCCACGTGGGGAAGTGGCACTTGGGGGATCAAGTGGAGCACCTGCCGACGCGGCATGGGTTCGATTCGTATTACGGAGTCCCCTACAGCAATGACATGGCGATTATGCCTCGGCGTCCGAACAGTCCACCCATGCCTTTGTTGCGGGACGAGGAAGTGATTGCAGAGCAGCCCAAACAGGCGCCGCTGATTCAGAGTTACACGGAGGAGGCGGTGACCTTTATCCGGAAGAACCAGGATCGCCCCTTCTTCCTGTACTTCGCGCACATGCACGTGCATCTCCCGCACTACGTGATGGATCCGTTTCTCAAGGCGTCGCGCAATGGAATCTACGGAGCCGCGGTGGCCGCGGTCGACTGGAGCGCGGGAGTGATCGTTGCAGAGTTGAAACGGCTGGGTTTGGAGGAGAACACGATTGTCATTTTCACTTCCGACAACGGCAGCCGCGTGGATAAACACGGCGGGAGCAACGGCGTATTGCGCGGCACCAAGGGTCAAACTTGGGAGGGTGGTATGCGCGTTCCGTGCATCGTAAAGTGGCCCGGTCAAATCGAAGCCGGTTCTGTATCCGGTGAACTGGTTACAGCGATGGATTTTTATCCGACCTTCGCCTCAATTTTGGGGCAACCGCTCGGCGATGACCCGATTCGTGACGGACACGACATCAGCGCCATCTGGAAAGGCGAACGCGGCGCCAAGTCCCCCTACGACGCCTTTTTTTACTATTTGGTCGACGAGCTGCAAGCCGTCCGCGCAGGGGATTGGAAACTACGTTATCCGATCATAGAACGCCGGCACGCCGATATCTCCAATCCCGAGCTCTTTAATTTGGCGGAGGATATCTCGGAACAAAACAACGTCGCCAGTCAGCATCCGCAGGTCGTGCGCGATCTCACAAGACGGATGGAGGCCATGGGCGACCGGATTGGTGACGGATTGCGCGATACCTTGGGGACCGAGCGACGCCCGCATTCAATCACCGAAGACCCAAAGCCTCTGACCGAATTCGACGAGGACTACCCCTACATGGAACCGAGCTACTTGCTGGACCAAGCGGGCTGAACTTTGGTGTACTCATTCGCTTCGGTTAAACACCTCGAAACTTGCTTCTTTGCCAAATTTGGTAGCGGCCGACCTCCGGGCGGCCACAATAAGTCAAACTTGCTGAACGATTTCATCGTTCAATGGCCGCCCGGAGGTCGGCCGCTACCTAAAGTGACTCAATTCTTGACGAGCGAAACGAGCGTGTTGTCGGACGGATCGTTGTCCTGCAGCAAGCGACCTCCTGAATCAGTAAAACCAAACTGGGAAATCAGCGCGCACCACTCGTCGATCGATTTGAAGCTGCGGTATTCGCTGTCATTGAATTCCCACGTCTCGTTGAGGCCCAAATTGAATACGGTGTGGACGAGCGAAACGAATGTGGCCATCTCCGGGCTTTTCACGTCGTGGTCCCTCATTATGAACTTCCCCCCGGGCTTCAGGATGCGATGGATCGAGCCAATGTATCCCTCCAGCTTTTCGGTGGGACAGTGATGCAGGCCGATGTGGCAGGTGACGAGATCGAGGCTCGCGCTCGGGATCTGTTCTTCGCTGATAGGCGCGTAGTCGTTTAGATCCAAGAACGTCCCGATCTGTTTGAACTGGCCGCGTTCGAAGATCTCGCCGATGGAATTGTCGGGGCGACGGTCGTTCATCAGATAAACCTCCCCATCGACTGTGACGTGTTTTCTGAGATCGCTGATATACCGTCCTGTGGATCCGATCTCGAGGTAGCCGTTGATGTCGTTCTGGCCGTCAAGCAGTTTGAGAGTTTGTTTCGAGAGTTCGCGCTTCTGTTTCTTCAAGGCGGGAAGGGCGTAGGTCAGTTCGGACAAAAAGGGTTTTATCGTCGAGAGCTTGCTCTGCACGTGCTTGTATATCGCTTCGTCGGTTGATTCTTCCTCGCATGCGCTTTTGATGAGTTCGTGGAATTTGTCTTCTGGATACAAGTGGAATATGACCTGGAGAAACTTGTAGAAGTCGTCGCTCCACTTGGTGTCTGAAAACACTCTGATAAACTCTGAATTTGTATCGTTCATGGGCTTTTTCTCGTTTCTATAGTATTTATTCCAAAGGACATTTCTAAATTTGTAATTCGGGTCGTATAGCTCTTTGAGCTTAAAAAGTTCTTTGGCCTTGGGATAGGCTGAGTGGAATTGACGATCCGTTGCATGGGCCTGGTAGGGAAGGTAGTAAGAGCCATTAACCGAGATCGCCGCGTTGATCAATTCTCGAGTCCAAATTGCCACTTTGTTTTTCGCCCGCGGGCTGGTTCTCTGTTTGTAGTACACCACGAAGGCGAATACCTCCTCGCGGGCCCAAGCGAGGTAGCTGCCGGAGTCGGCTTTTGCGTGTCGGATGGACACGTTGACGACGTTGGCTCGATGCCGCTGGAAGATCTCGCTCATCAGCTGGGAGAATCGCTCAAACTTAGCGACGGGGACGAAGTACTCGAGCAGAACGTAGGTGCTTTTCTTTCGAGACTTCGGTTCCAGTTCGGCCACGTCGTAGCCGGCTTCGTAGTTTCGCCAGTGGACTTTCTTTCTCCAGAAAATCAGTGGATCGACGATTTTCTCGCGCCTCCATTTCCCGAAAGGGGTTTCGGTAAACGCCCAGTAGAAGTAGCGCTCGATCGGATACGATCGCCTCAATGGCATTAGCCGGCCTTTGACCGTGACGTCTTCCGTAGTCTCCGCCCAGGTCACCGAGTTCATGGTCTTGAAATGCGGCGGATACATGTCTCCGTTGTGGAAAACGGATTCCTCTTTATCCCGGATAGAGTCGAAGAAGTGCCGTGAATACTCTGTTCGCGCGACTTTTCGGGAGATTCGTTTCACCCTCGTGTTTCGCGACAAGCGAAGCTCCGCTTGGACGATAATGCCGAGCGCATTGTAGCCACCGATGGCGCCATAGAAAAGGGCGTTGTTTTCCTCTGGCGTCGCATGGATGAGCGACCCATCTGCGGTTACTAGATCGATCGAAGCGACGGACAGAATTAGGGGGCCTTTTCCGATGTATCTCCCATGGGCATTTACGCTCAACGAACCGCCAACCGTGAAGTTCGCGTAAGTCTGCATGATGCTCAGGCTCAGGTCGAACCCGTCGATGTGGCGCTGGATGTCGCACCAACGGATTCCGGTTTGGACTTTGATCGTCCTGGCTTCTTGGGAGAACTCGACGATTTGGTTGAATCCGCGCATGTCGATATGCAGGCTCTGATGGCTGGCGGTCTGGCCTCCCATGCTGAAACGGCCGCCTCCTACCGAGATTGGGCCGTCGGTCGTTTCGACTGCCTCGCGAATTTCGTCGATACTGCGGGGCTTCAACACGCCGGCGACAACGACCGGGTTCATTCCCGTGACGTCGTTTACGACGCGTTCGTTTTCCTCCAAGTGAGGCAGCTTCTCGGCGTCGCGATTAACGAAGTAGTTGGCTTCCTTCCTTTTCCGCATAGTCGCTACAGCTCGCGATTCATACGCGCCAGAGGTGGCAGTCCGAACTGGTCCATCAGCTCTTGGCTGCCGGACTCCGATTGCTTGGTAAATCCGTGGCGTTCATAGAATCGAATCGCTCCCTCGTTGACGGTCGTCACGTCGAGTTCGACAGCGCTGTATCCAGCCTTTCGTGACCGATCGATGACGTGGGAGAGTAAACGTTCTCCAATGCCTCGTCCGCGGGCATCCGGGCTCACTGCGATGTTGTTGATATAGTAAGCGCCATCGCTCGGTTTTGGGACGTATCCATCGATCACTGATCCGGCTTTTGTGGCCAAATGCCACGAAACGGAAAGAGGGCTAGAGAATAGTAGGTTGATTGATCCAGGGAACTCCTCCCGCTTGAGCTGCTCCTTGCTGTAGCCCAGCTCTAATCCTACAAGCTCCTCATCGATGAGCGCGGAGGTCGAAAATCGATGGGAAAAGTGTCCCGAACGTTTCCGGTACAGTCGAGACAAAACCCGTTCCGCTATCGCTTGGTTGGAGAACATATAATCCAGCAACTCGTGGCTGCTCTGGTAGATGAGCGCGGCGGCTGCCTTTGGTTGGGACGGATCGCCCGGTTGGAAAGTCAAATCGCCGCTCGCGGGGCTCGAGTCAGTTGGGTGGGTCATTCGATAATTGCGTGATTTGAATGTATGCTACCCAAATAGAATCACATCAAGCATTTGAAAGGGTTGCGGTCGGGATACTGTCAATTGGATACAGCAGTTGAAGGAGAATTACTCATGACTTGCGGAACGATGAAATTGTTCCGATTTGATTGATGGGGGTGGAAACGAATACAAGAGTCTGTGAATAGCGATCGTCGTATGGCTGCTGTTGTAAGCGGGGTGTTGACTTAAATGCGCGTCGTGATTGGGATCGCTGGTTCCTGGTATGGTGAATGTGTTGCGCATAATTGGTTGCTTGGCAGTGACGTCGGTTTGCTGGTCTAAGGAGGTCGTGGTGAACTTCGCCGTCGTTCCCTCGGAGTCGGTGGTTGAGATCTCACTCTCGACGGGCGGATCGGACACTCAAGTCGTGACTTATTCGGGCTTGATGCGGGCCTTGGTCACCTACGACGAACAATCGCTGTTGCCGGAGCGCTTCTCGTTTTTGGATGGTCGCTTGGCGGTTTCAGACTCCGTGCATCGGCTCAACAGCACCATAACCTTTGCCGGTTTGGGCACCTTCGATACGGGGCTTGTTTTCACGACGGAAGGGGTCGCCGCGGATTTTGTTACGGAGGGCTCCTTTAGCACGTTTGATTCCGAGGGGAACTTTCTGAATCCCGAAGTCCATAAGACGATCATCAACGAGGGCAGGGCAATTGTGGCGGTCACAATTCTAGGCGAAACCACGTCGCAGACAACCGAGTTCGCTGCGGAACCGGTAGAAGGCGAGTTTAGCGGCGAGGCCTATCTCTCGATCGAAGAAATTTGGAAAACGGATGTATCGCAGCGGCTGCGATTCACGCTGACCTACAATAACGGCGGGGAGTCCTCGAGCCCGCTGGACGGGACGAATGCGACGATCCGAACGGTGGAGACTAGCGCGATGACGGCGCTCGGGGAAATGGAAGTGCGGACGGACTACGGCGAGTGGTTGCTGGATCGAGGATTGGACCCGGACAATCTTCCCGGGCCCGATTCGTATCGCTTGCCGTTGCCGCTGCTGTATGCGTTTGACTTGCCCTTGGACGCGACGACCTGGCCCATCTTCACGAGCGGCTCGGAAAGTCCTTATGTCGGTCTGCATCTTCCGTCGCGAGGATTGCGAGCGACCGTGATTCCTGAAATTAGCGATTCCTTAGAGCCCGGAAACTGGATTCCGATGCCGTCCGAGTTCTATATCGATGGCCCGCAGTCCCTGAGCTATGGAGCGACAGGCATTGCATATATTCGGCTTCTCAATGGCGACGCGAACTTTCTTAGGTTTCGAGCCGAACTTTAGAGACAATCTGATAAGTCCGACAATTGCAATTCAAGGGTAGGGACCGGTCCCGTCAAGGACCCCGACATCGTCGGCGGCTACCAGGCGGTCCGTAAAACACTGGAAAACTGATCAACCGACACGGCTCGCTCGGCGATCGAGCCCTACCTTTAGCGACTTAGTAAGCAGTTGCTTAGAGGTGTGTTAAATCCGTATCGCTTGAAGAACGGTTTGCTGCGCGAATTGACGTCTTTCTGTATTCCCTCTCTATGGGTTGCCTACTTCAGTTGCAACAATGCCCAGACGGGTTTGTGGTCGGAGAGGGGCGGGTCGAGGTCGATGATCCCTCCGTCGAGGGCTTCGACGTTAACCGTGGAATACATGATGTGGTCGATGACCTTGCCGCTGCCGTCGTCTTCCGGCTTCAGCGCGTTGTGCGTATTCGATTTTTCAATATCGATATCGAGTTCATTCCAGCTCATGTCGATACCGATTTCCACAAAACGCTGGTGGTAGTCGTTTTCTGTTTCCACTTTGCTCGGGCGAAAATTGAAATCCCCCATCACGATGCTCACTCGGTTTGGGTCCTTTTCTTTCAAATAGTCGAGGAAGGCCTCTATCTTGTTTGCGGTTTCGTCGATATGGGCCTGGTCTCGCCACCCGTGAGGGAAGTGGGCGGAATAAATATCCACCTCCCGACCCTTGATCTGGGTGGTGGCTTTGGTGACGGTGTGCAACGTGTCCGCCATGAGAATTTCTTCGTAATCGTAGAGCGGAGTCCGACTGGCGATCGACTTGTATTTGTCCGCGTGGCCGGCAGTCGTGTGTTTCCCCACCACTACATGTTTGAGTCCTAAGGCGGCCCCTGCGTTTTTTGTCCAATCGCCGCCCGGCGCTTCCGAGAAACACGCGATATCGAGATCGTACGGCTTTAGGGCCGATCCGATTTCCCGAGCGCTTGCCTTTTGACTCACGAGCACGTTGTAAGCGGCGACTCTGAGTTGAATCGGAGAGTTGTCCTCGGCTTTCCTGTTGTCGTTGCCTTGCGGCTGGGAATGGCACGACACAAGCAATGCCGCGATCGCCAGCGGAGACAACTTATAGAAAAAGGCGCGTCTTTCCATTCGAGTTACGGACTTACTACGGTCAGCGGTCCATCGAAAACAGTCAGGCTGACGACGTCTGTTTTGGCGATATGCGGGCCGTGGGCTTCGCCTTTGGGCGCGTGGAAAAGCGTGCCTACTGTGTAGGTTTTGCCGGACTCCTCCCATTCCCCCGAGAGCACATAGGCCCATTCGTTGGCATCGGGGTGGATGTGGGCGGGAACGGTGACGCCGGCCTTGAACTTCCTCAGCACGACGACTCCGCCATTGGCTTCGTTCTTGTGGAGCGGCTTCAGCTCGACGCCCTCGTAGGGGCCCGGCTGCCAGTCTTTTTCTTCCGCGAGCGCGATATATTGGAACATGCGACTTTATTATCGTTTCCGAGGTGGAGCGCCAATCACCAATGCGAGGCTGGGTTGACGAAGCGTTCTATGCTTCGTAACTACTGTGGATTATGGATATCGAAAACGAGAAGAACGTCCTGGGTGGGGAATTGAAGCCCTGCAGTATGGATCCGTTGACGGGGTTTCACCGGACCGGCCGCTGTCAGACGGGGCCTCACGACCATGGTTGCCACGCTGTGTGCGTCCAAGTGACGGATACGTTTCTCGATTATTCGAAGTCCGTCGGAAACGATCTCAGCACGCCGATGGATGCCTACGGTTTTCCAGGGCTCAAAGCCGGCGACCGCTGGTGCCTCTGCGCCCTGCGCTGGAAAGAGGCCTACGAAGCGGGTTCGGCGCCCATCGTCATTCTTGAATCTACCAGCGAGGCGGCGCTGCAGTATATCTCACGCGGTGTTCTGGAGGAGTTTGCGCTGGTCGAAACGGACTAGCCGATTAGGCGGTTGGATCGATTGAACACGAAATCAATTGTTATGGTTTGCCTCACAGACCAGTCCTAAGCGAAGTCTAGTCCTTTCATTGTCCCAGTGGACGAGGCAAACTGATCTGCCTCAATTCCCATAGACTGCAGCATGCTGACAAAAAGATTCGGGATCGGGTAGTTGTTGTCGCGATCGAAAGCGAGGTGCTGACCGTGTTTCAGTCGTCCACCCGCCACGAGCATTGGCATGTTGTCGGTGGTGTGCTTGTTGGCGTCTCCGAGATTGCTGCCGTAGAGTATGAGCGAGTTGTCTAGCAGGTTGGCTTCTCCCTCTTTAGACTCTTTGAAGGCGCTGATCATTTGGCCAATGAGTCTCATGTGATTGCGATCGATTGCCTCTAATTGGGCTAGCTTCTTTTCGTCTTTTCCGTGATGGGACAGGTTGTGGTAGCCATCGGATACTTTTATTTCGGATACGTTAATCGTCGGGGAGTTGTTGCTATCCAACAATAAGGTAATGCTGCGGGTCGAGTCGCTTTCGAAAGCGAGCCGAGCCATATCATACATGAGTCGGGTCTTTTCCATGTAGGCGGCGGGTCCGTCCGGATCGATTGGGCTGTCTGAGGAAGGAATCGGTTTGGGCAATCGTTCCCATTCGCGAGCCTTTTCCATGCGTCGTTCGGTTTCTCGAACGGCGGTAGTGTACTGATCCATACGATCGCGGTCGTCAGCGCCGAGTCGGTGATTGAGGGCTCGTGCCTGCTCAGCCACGGTGTCCATGATGCTCTCGCCTAATTTGAGGTTTTCGATCTGCCGCTCGATTTCCTTTTCAGAACCTTGGAGAAAAAGCTGCTTGTAGACATTTGAAGCGCTGTCCTCGCAGGGGATGAGCACGCCTGAGGGGGTCCAGGACAAGCTGCGTCGCCCTTGGGCTGCATTGACTCCGAGCGTGAGCGAGGGGAAGCGGGTATGATGGCCAATCTCACCCGCTATGTACTGGTCGAGCGATATGGTATTTCGGAATCCGCCCCCGCCCGGGTGCGGCGCGGCAGTGAGAAAGGACACGTCGGACGAATGCGCTCCGTCGACTCCAGGGTGGGAAACTCCACTCAGGATGGTGAAGTCGTCCTTATGGGAGGAGAGTTCTTGTAGGTAGGGGGAAAGCGTATAGTCGCGGCCTCCTTGGCTCGGGAAGAAATAGTCGGGCAAGACGCCGAGATTGTTGCAAATGGCGAACATGCGTCGGGGCTTTGGCTCCACTGGAGTCGCCGCGAAGAGTCGTTTCGTAAACGGTGGCAGCATGGCCTCGAGAAAGGGCAAGGCGAGCGCGACTCCGGCTCCCCGAAGGAGTTGGCGGCGAGAAATGCGACGAGCGGATGATAGTATGTGCATTGTCCTTATTTTATTTTGAATAGGTCGCTCTGTACGACGGCGTGTATAATTGATTTTATTCCGTATTCACTCTTTTGGCACGAATCCAGTATTTCCTCGATTTGCTGACGCTCGCTAAAGCTCACCGTAGCTCCGGTGGCGTAAAGGATGAACTGCTTGACGAGGTTGCGAGCGATAGCTCGTTCGTCTGCCACAATATGCGATTTGAATTCGTGTATGTCTGCGAACGCTCGGCCGTCTTCCAAGGCTCCCGATGGATCGACTGGCTCTGCATTGCGATAAGTAAAGAGGAGTCCATTCAAGCCAATCCCCTCCACGGGCTCTCCGATTTCGCCGAGGGCTCGGTACCGCTCTTGCCAGCCGCCGGCGATATCGAAGCTCTCGAGGGCGAAGCCGGCTGGATCGAATTTCGCGTGGCACGCGTAACAGGAAGCCGAGGAGGTGTGCTTGTCGAGTTGTTCCCGGATTGTGGTAGCGCCGCGGGTATCCGGTTCGACCGCTTCGACGCCTGATGGTGGCGGTGGGATGTGGACTCCCAAGATCCGCTCCATGATCCACGCTCCGCGCAATACCGGTGACGTTGTCGTCCCATTCGCGGTGACTCTGAGAACACTTGCCTGGGTGAGGAGTCCGCCGCGGGGAGAGTCTTTGGGCAGAGCAACACGACGCAGCTCCACACCTTCTAAAGGCTCGAGCTCGTAGTGTCGGGCGAGCCGCTCATTTACGAACGTGAAATCGGAGTCGATCAAGTTGCGAGCGGGAAGATCTTCGTCGATAAGCTCGCGGAAAAAGCGTCGCGTTTCGAAGAGTGAGGCTTCTGTCAGTTGATCGTCGATATAGTATTGTGGATACAGCTGGGAATCGGGTGTGTTGGCGTTGATCTCCTTTAGATCTAACCAGTAGTCGAGGAATGCGTTTATGAAGCGATCGGATTTTGGATCCGATAGCATCCGGTTGGTTTGTGTTCGCAATGCCGCTTTTTCATGAAGGTTTTGCGCGTATTCGAGTTCCTTGTCTGGCGGGCCATTCCAAAGGAAGTAGGAGAGTCGCGTCGCGATCTGGTGACTTTCGAGCGGACCCACTTGCGACTCCATGAAAAGGAAATCAGGGGAGCAAAGGGCGGTGGCGTAGGCCGCGATTATGGCGTCGGTAAACGATCTACCGAATGCAGTTGCCCGCTTGTAGATTTCGAAATACGGTTCGATGGCCGATTCGTCAGCGATCGGGGACCGGTACGCTCTTTTAATGAAAGCGAGCAAGAGTCGCTTCGCGTCGGCATCCGGATCGTTTGGCAACACTTCTACCTGTCGGTCTGGAATAATCGGCGAACGCTCGGTCCACCCGATTAGGGTTTCTTCGGTAAGCAGTGGGGGAAGGGGTAGCGGCTCATCCGTCTCGTGGACTTTAAACGGAAGATCTCCAAAAAGGGCTTGGTAGCTTTTGGGTGGCCATTCCTCATTTAACGGTCCCTCCAACTCTAACCAGTTCATGGCGAAACCGGGAACGCCCTCTGGGGTGGCGTTGGGGTTGCCGCGCCAGCCAGAGCGTGTCCTCAAGAGCCGCCCGGCGTCCGGACGGATCGCGTCGCTTTTGCGCAGAACGACGTCGCGTTCGACGACATTGGGATCTGGATACGAGTCAAAACTTCCGATCCAACGGCTTTCGCCGCTCGCGGTGTGAGCGTAGAGTGTTATCGGTTCGCTGCGCTTTCCACGCATGATGACGTTTCGATCTGGATACCACCATTGCTGCTTGCCTCCGGTGAGTCCCTGGTCCTCTCCACCCCATCTGCCATTGGGTCCCGCTGTGAACGTATAAGTCTTCATCCGAAGGCGGTAGTTTCCAGGCGTGGGTACGACGACGTTTCTGAAGTCGTATTTGGTAGCCGAGGCCTGCGAGCCGGAGACGAAGCCAAAGGCTTCTTGGTTTCGAATTTCGGGATTGGAATCGCCTACGGTCAACGGTTGCTTTTCCCGGATGACTTCCGTTTCCGAAGTAAGGCCGAGCAGCGGAAACGTTGCTCGAGAGGGGTTTTGCTGTATTCCCTTTCGATAACCCATCCAGAAAATCATCGTCCCTTCGTCCCGGGCGTAGTATCGATTTGTTTCTGATGGGAATGCCGCTGCGTTGAACGCGGAACGCAGCGCGTAGTCGGCGGTTTCCAAGTACTTGGACATTTGCACGTGGGAAACGTCGAGTCGGTCGCCGGTCTTGTTGAAATTGTGGTAGGTCCCGTCTTCCGGGAGCCGGTGGGCTATCTGCAACCAGGGAGCATCGAGAACGTGCCGCAGTGTGTTTTCGTATTCGAAGCGATTGACGCGGCGGACCTTGGAGCGGCCTTTTTCCGCGATTCGTTCGCGATCCGAGTCGATCAAAGCGCCGGAAAGCGATTCCAGGAACGCTTTCAAATCCTCTGGATCGGGTCGTCTCTTCTTTTTCGGTGGCATTTCGCCGTGATCCACCCGGTCGAAAACGTAAGCCCAAGTTGCGAAGGTCTCTCGATCACTCAAATCGAAAGCGAGGTTTTCTAGATCGAGATCTCCCTTCTGCTCGAACGAGTCGTGACAATCGAGACAGTGGTTCTCGAGAAAATCGTAAACGCCATTTGGCAAATCGATATCGGCCAAGGCTCCTTTTGCCAGTCCGGCAAAAATAGCCGCACCGAACGTGAGGTTTCTCAAAACACGCCTCTCAACTGAACAGGCAAGGAGATGCATTGTAGGTTAGTGGGGTAATATTCCGTCAATAACTGACCAATGATCGGGTTGCATGCAACAAATAGATGGTTGCATGCAATTCGACGGGCTTAGCTATCTAAGTGGACGTTGTTAATAGGAATTTACAGGATACGCTCGTGCCGCGTTCTTCGTCCTGCTGGCACGAATAGGATGTTTTCAAGCCCGCCCGGAGGTCGGGCTCCACCTTATCTTCTATTGGATAAAAGGGTGGAACGCGACGTCCCGGCGCGTTTTTCGAATCCAAACTCACTCCTCCATCAGCAACTTCACAGCTGCCTCGAGTTGCTTGTCTTCGCCGTTGGCGACGTCTTCGGGACGGTTCATCACCTTTACGTCCGGCTCGAGCTGCGTGTTCTCGAGGAGCGTTCCGTAGGGCGTCCGCATGCCGACTTGCGGGATTCCGAAATAGAGGCTGGAGTCGATCAAGGTTTCCCACCAGACCGCAGTGGCCGTTCCGGGGACGGGCATTCCGACGAGCTGGCCGACGTCGTGCGCCTTGTAGGCGTACGGAAACATGTGGGCGTCGGAGTAGTTGCTTTCGCCGATGAGCACGGCGGAGGGTTTGGCCCATTTGAACGCCGGTTCGCCGCCGAGGTTTCCTTGCCCGCGCGGGTAGAACTGCAGGTAGGGTTTTCCGCTGAGGAAGGTGACGAGGTCGTCGTGCAGCCAGCCGCCGCCATTGAAACGCGTATCGACGACGAGCGCTTCTTTGTCGTTTTCCGGCCCGAGCACGCGGTCGAACGTTCGGCGAAAACTCTCGTCGTTCATGCTGCGCACGTGCACGTAGCCGATGCGTCCGTCGGACAGCTCTTCAGCCTTTTTTGCCCGCGTTTCGATCCACCGCTCGTAAAGCAGGTTGTTCAACTCCCCGAGCGAGATCGGTTTGATCACTTCGTCCCATTGGTCGTCGGTTTCCGGGTCCAGAAACGAGAGCAGTGTTCGCTTCCCGCTCTTTCGGTTTAGCAAAGGATAGTAGTTCTCTCCGGCCGCGATCTCTACGCCATCGATCTTCTCGATAATCACGCCGGGCGCCGCTTTCGACTCTCGTTGTTTGAGCGGGCTCTTGTCGATGATCTCCAAAATTCGGATACCGGCGCCGTCGTGATCGTGATCGGGAAAGATCCCGAGAGAGGCAGTGCTGTCGGTATTGTTTCCGCGCGGCCGGTGGCCGGATCCTGTGTGGGAGGCGTTCAATTCGCCGAGCATTTCGCTTAGCATCTCCGCGAAGTCGTAGTTGTTGTTTATGTGCGGGAGGAATTTGGCGTACTCGGTCTTATAGAAGTCCCAGTTGACCCCGTGCAGGTCGGTGACGTAGAATTTCTTCTTCAACTGCCGCCAAGAATGCTCGAACATGTAGGCGCGTTCGTCGGCCGGCCGCACCTCCATTTCCGAACCGATGCCAATTCCCTCGCGCGAACCCTTGGCGACGTCTACGCGGTGAAGCGAACCGCGATCCAGTATGACGAGCGTCTTGCCGTCTTCTGTGATGAGGAGATCGCGTCCACCGCCGCCGCGGCTGTTCTCGGACCCGCCGGGGAGTTTGGTTACGAGCTTCGTTTCCTCCTCGTAGAATTTGTGGACCCAGAGGTCGTAGCCCTTTTCGAATTTACTCAAATAGTAAAGCGCGTCGCCTTCGGGCGTGAGCACGGCGCCGCCGAGACTCGACGAGTGAATCGTCAACCGGGCCTTGCGGTCGTCGAGGCCAACCCACTCGATTTCGATCGGATCGACTTTCTCTTCGTCTTCTTCGCTTTCCTCGTCCTCGTTCGACTCGTCGCTGTCTTCAGTATCTTCCTCGTCTCCGTTTTCTTCTTCCTCTTCTTCGCTTTCCTCGTCCTTTTTCTTGTCCTTGTCTTTCTCTTTGTCCTCGTCCTTCTCTTCTTCCTTCAAGAGGGCGTATTCCTCTTCGCTCAGGCGAAAACGGTCGTAGGCGTCGCGTGTCAGGAAGCGCGCGTAGACGTCCCCTTGGCTACCCCAGCTTCCGTGGGAGCGCATTCCGTGGCGGTTTGAGAACCAGAGGATTGCCTCGCCGCCCAGCGCCCATTGTCCATTCCAGTCCGAGTACGCGCTCTCGCTGAGATTTACGATTCCTTCCGGGGCCTGTTCGATGCTCTCCGGTCGCACTGGGATAAGGGCGAGATCTTCTTCCCAGCGATTGTAGCCGAGGTAGCCGCTCACCAGCCATTGGCTGTCGGGCGACCATTCGAAAGCCTGGTCGCCGTCGCTGTACGAGTAGTTTTGGTCGCCGGCGAGAACGGTGCGGATTTCATTCGAATCCAGATTTAGGATACGCAGGGTCGTGCGTTCTTCCAGATAGGCCACTTCCTTTCCGTCGGGGGAGTACTGCGGCTGGAATTCCTCCTTCGGCGTGGCCAGCAAAGTCTCTTCCTCGATCACGGTGGCGAGGTGGAAATATTTTTCTTCGTCCCGAGCGATCTTCGCCACGTAGAGATTCCAGCTCTCGTCGCGTTCCCCTGCGTAGAGGAGAGATCGCCCGTCGGGCGAGAAACTCACGCTCCGTTCTTGCTCGGGCGTGTTGGTGATTCGTTTGGTCGATTTGTGCTCGAGCGAAGTGACGAAGATTTCGCCCCGCGTCACGAAGGCCAGCTCCTTGCCGTTCGGCGATAGCGCGGCCTCGGTGGCATTGCCGTTTATGGATATGATTCGCCGCTCGTTTTCCTTCGCTCCGGTGCGAATGGTGACGGGGACTTTCTTCGGTTGGGCATTTCGTCGCGACGAATCGAGCGTGTAGAGTTCACCGTGGTAGCTGAAGCTGAGCAGTCCTTTGCGGGAAGCCGTCAGGAAACGCACGGGGTGATTCTCAAAACTCGTTACTTGCTGCGGCTCGTCGCCATCCATTCGCCAGACGTTGAAGCTCCCGCTTTTTTCGGAAAGGTAGTAAAGTGTTCCGTCTCTTCCGAAGACCGGATTGCGATCCTCTCCCGGGAATTCGGTGAGCTGGGTGTGGCTACCCTCCGCGACATCATACATCCACAGGTCGCGGGCGATGGACGATGTATGGTGTTTCCGCCACGCGTTCTCATAGCCCTTGCGATCGTGATACGCGATCTTCGAGCCATCGGCGCTGTAGATGGCGTCCTCGGCGGGCGTGGTTAGGATCTGGACGGGGCGTGTTCCATCGATTGGAGCCGAATACAACTCCGGTTGCACGCCCGATGGAAACCCGATAGCCCGCTGCGAATCGAGACGTGTGGAGGAAAACAAGACGGACTTCCCGTCCGGGTGAAACCCGCTCGGCGAGTCGGAGGCGGAGTGATGGGTGAGTCGCTTGGTTTCGCCTCCGTTGACGGGAGCGAGAAAGACGTCGAAGTTTCCGAAGCGGTCCGAGGCGAAGGCGATCGACGAACCGTCCGGCGACCACACTGGCAGGTAGTCGTGGGCGGCGTGTTGCGTGAAATGCGTCGCGTCTCCGCCTTCCGCCGGAACCAGATACAAGTCGCCCCCGTAGGTGAAGACGATCTGATCCCCGTCCGGGGAGATGGCCGGGTAGCGGAGCCAAAGCGGGTTTTCGTTCGCGGCGGCGAACGTTGTTCCGGCGAGCAAGCAGGCGAGGGAGATCAAAAGGCGAGATCGAGTCATGGTATTTGGAAGTTTAGCGCGAAGAGGTAACAGGATGTTCAACGAATGCTCTTTGAGCCCGTGAGTTAAACGAGGGATGACTCAATGGGAAAACGGGTTCACACCCAAGACTTAAATCGAGTTAGGAAACGATTGGAATCTCAGGTAGGGACGGACCGTGGTTCGACACCGCTCACCATCCTGAGCTTGTCGAAGGACCGGGCCGTCCGCACAGTGGAAGCTCTGGCGTGAGAAAACGCGCCGGGACGGCGCGTTCCACCTTTAGTTCGATTTGGAGAATATAAACCCCTCCCTCCTTTTTGTTGAAAACGTGCCGCTCGCGTGTTTGGGTGGACGTTCCCCTTTCAGTGTTCGCGCGAGCTTCGGGCCCGGATTGGATGCTGGACAATTCTAAACCCCAAATTGAATGCATCATGAGTAAATACATACCCCTTATCTCTTCCAGCTTGGCTGGGCCACTTGGCATTTTGCATTTGCCTCGCCTTTGGCAAAAAGTCTCGCTCAAAGCGACGGGGCAATTGCACGACGACTATCCCGACATCGGAGCGGGATATGACAGTATGGTTCTGGGAGCCCTGGGAATCGAAGCGGACGCGTTTCGGGCCTTCGTTAGTGAAAACAAGCCAAGCTATGTCGAGTGCGAAGCGTGGGTGGCGCAGAACAGCGATCTCACCGCGTCGTCGATCGCCAAGCTCAATCGACAGATTATCCAGTATCATCACGACGACGACACGCGGACCAGTGTCCTTGAGGCTGCGGGCCTCGACGATTCCGCCGCCATCCCCGACGCGCCGACCCTCAACAATTTGGACGACTGGACGACCTTCCATAAGGAAGTGATCTCGTAGAGAGTTTCCGACAGGTCGGAAACGTAGGGTTGGCGCTCTTGTCTCGGCGTAGCTCGCAGAGCGAAGACGGATGCGCCATGCCACGAATGCTGCTAAATATTCAACCTACGCGGCGCTTCGCAAGCAAAGGCCCTACGAGCGATTTGTGTTAATCTGATATTTGAGACGCTTGCTTTGAGCGGTGTCTTAGCGCGACATTGTCCTCCGTATTCAATTAATCCCGTCACCTGAGCAAGGTGACGGGATTTTCGTTTGCTTCTCATCGAATCTCTGAACTTGACTGCGTTCGCGTCCGCGCCATCGTTTTCGGTAGCTGCTCTAGAGGGAGCCTCCACGTCCGCGGTAAGGGTTGAACCCACCTTTCACTCACATAGTTCATAGACCTTCTTTCAGCCTGAAGGAGCGGACAACAGGTCGAATAGAGTGAAAGAGGTTTATTATGACAAAGTCATTGCCGACGCGTCCTCATATCGAGGCGCTCAAGAAAGAAGCCAAGCGGCTTCAGCGTTCCGTTGCATCGGGAGATTCCGTTTGCTTGGATCTCGTACGGAAGCACCACCCGGAGTATCGAAGCACCGCTTCGATCCCGTCGATCAAACTGCAGGAAGCTCAGCTCGTTACGGCTCGCGAGTACGGGTTCGCTTCCTGGCCGGATCTGGTTTCGCATATCGAGTCGGCTCGCAAGGAGCAATCCCCGACGAAAGACTACGGGGACGAAAAGAAGCTGCACATCGTCAATGGCGAGCATGTGCTCGGCCAGTTGAAGGAGATGGGGTTTCGAGGACGCTTTCTCGAATGGACCGAGGTCCTTCATGAAGGACGCTTGCACGAGTCGTTGCGTGGCGAGGCTTACAATCGGATACGGGCGGAGGCGATCGCGGAAAGGTACCCGCCGGCGTCAGAGGAGCAAACGCTTAAGACCTTGGCGGCGCGAGACGAGGCGCTGGAATCGTGTGGTGACTTCGAGGAAGTCGTTCTCTGGTTTGAGAGCGATCTCTACGATCAACTGCAACTTTTGGAAATTCTCTCTCGTTTTGACGAGAGGCGTTTGCGGTCTACTCATATGACGCTGGCATTCGGAGCCGAGGAGTTGTTGGGAAATCTCGGTAGTGATGAAAAAGAAGTTCTCTGGGAGCAGCGTATTCCTGTATCGATCGATCAAGTACGGGAGGCGAAGCAGCTTTGGGAACTGATATGCTTTGGCAGATTCCTCGAGATTCAAGAGCGGGTTCGCGAGCGCACCTTCGCCACCCCGGGTCTTCGCGAAGCTCTTATTCGATGGTTCCAGGAATTTCCAAGCCTAGACAATGGACTGTCTCGGGTGGAGCGACAGATCCTGGAAGGCTTAGTAGAAGGCTTCGCCCGTCTGGGTAAGTTATTTCTTTATAGTCAGTCAAAGGAGTCGCCGGTGTATATGGGTGACAGCACGTTCTATTACTACATACAACGGCTTGTCGAAGGGGACCGACCCTTGATCCGTCAAACCGTTGGCGAGGAGTTTTTAATTCTCGGAAACACTGGATACTCCAAGGAGTTTCGAGCCCAAGAGTTCGAGCTCAGCGAAGAGGGTCGAGCGGTTCTAGAAGGAAGGGTAGACGCCATCACGCTGCGCGGAATTGATCGTTGGATCGGCGGCTATCACCTGACTCCGCAGTCTCGTCTTCGCTGGGATGGCCTCAAGGGCGAGCTGGTCGAACCCTGACTCGTGAGGGTGACCTCCGTTTTTCCTATTGGTGCTAACCTAATGAATTTCTGACGTGAGAAAACGCGTCGGGACGACGCGTTCCACCTTGAACTTAGGTGGAAGTAGGTGGAACCCGACGTCCCGGCGGGTTGAATATAGCAGCTATGCTCGAAGCGGAACCAAGGCGAATGCAATGGATGCTTCTATTCCGACTTGCCGAAGACGAGTTCGTTGTAGGAGTGGACGCCGAGTTTTCGGTAGAGGTTCTCGACGTGTTTCTCGACAGTGCGTTGGCTGATGCCGAGGTCGGTCGCGATTGCGGGGAGGGCCATTCCGGAGAGAAGGAGCTCTTTGACTTCGCTTTCCCGTTTTGTGAGTCCTTTGGCTGTGTCGGTTTTCTGCGGTTCGGGTTTGGATTCGCGCCAAATGATCAAGTGTTTCGAGCGGCACAGGAAATTCCGTGAGTCCAATCCGTGGATACGGTTTTCGAGTTCGATGCGGGAAATATGCGTTTTCCCAAATTTTGCCAGCGTACGCATCCTTAGTGCGAATGTATCCGCGTGATTGGGATCCTCGGACGCAATGAGCCAACCGAGCTGATCGAGTAGGGTGTAGAGCGAAACTAGTTTCTCGGATGCCTTTTTATAGCTAATGCGAAGCTCAGGTTGGAGACGCCGCAGGTCAGCGTTGATGGTTGGGAGTGTCATCGTGCTATGCGTCTTGATGCGGACGAAGGACGCTCATGAGTTCCTTGTTGCTCCCCAATCCGAGTTTTTCCCGAGCGTTGGCGAGCTTGCGGCTAACCGTATCGCGTCTAATATTTGCGCCGCGCGCAATCGCCCGGATTTTTTTCCCAGTAGCCAATTCGTTTAGAAGCTGAAGTTCACCACAACTCAGTGTATCCGATTTGTGGAGCCCGTAGCGCTGCTCCAAGATTGCGGAGATCGCCTCTGTTTTGTCTTTGGTGTCCCGCTTCTCGTGCAACGCAACTGCAAAGGGTGCCACGGCATCGCCTACGATTTTGAGGGTATGCGCTATTCGATCAAGCTCGTTGGGGTTTCGTGTATCCGCAGAGAGGATCAATTCAGCGAAAGACGTTGAGGCAAAGCGATAGGAAACTTGTTCGAACGCAGGCTCATGATTGCGGGATCGTCTGCGAACGGGATTATCTTGTTCCCAATTCCAGATGAACCGGGATATCGGTATGTAGTCTTCCCAAACGGAGGATTGATTTGTGCCGCAACAAGTATTGCACCGGCTGGAACATGAAACGGAGTACAGCCGTTTTGGGGTACCGAATACACGGCTCCACTCAATCCAAATAAGTCGGTTACTCTTCACGAACCTGCAAACCGTTGATAGACAGCAATCTACTAAGTCGCCCCAATTGCGGATTGTCGCAAATTCTTCCGACAGTTCGCCCATACAGATTGGATTCGAACGTTTTACGTAGGGTAAGTTCACAGAGGGGGTAACATCGATTCTGTACCCTTTTTAAGGGTAGGACTAGGCTCCATCAACACCTTTTTACTAAAAATACGTAAACTGTGGGGTGTGTCGCAGTCCAGCTCTGCGTTACGCTAGCGGCGATACTTACGCTTCATTTATGGATCGCGTTCGTTGTGCTCCAGAGCGTGGTCGACCTACTCTCCGTCTAATATGGCAAAGATAAAACGGATTAACAATGTGACTGTCGGTGGGCGTCGTCGTGTTTTGAACGTACGACCGGATACTCCAGACCTTCGAGACCGTATATATCAACCTTCGCTTAAGCAGCTTGCAGCTAGCGTAGATAATCGTGGTGGACAGGTCCTAGACCAAGGATCCGAGGGTGCGTGTACTGGATTCGCACTTGCTGCAGTAATCAATCTGCTAAATATGAAACGCGGTCAATCCTTCGATGCCAGCCCGCGGATGCTTTATGAAATGGCTCAGAAGCACGATGAATGGCCGGGAGAGGATTATGAAGGCTCAAGTTGTCGGGGGGCGATCAAAGGTTGGAAGAACATGGGTGTATGCAGTGAAAGCGAGTGGGGGTACGTTGCTAACAAACCGGGCCGACTGACGATTAGTCGCGCTATTTCCGCCCGAAACAATCCAGTAGGTGCCTACTACCGATTGGAAGCGAATGTCCTCGATTACCATTCTGCTCTGAACGAAGTAGAAGCAATCTACGTTTCTGCACAGGTGCATGCTGGTTGGTTTGATCTGAAGAGCAGTAGTCGTGGTATACCGAAAATCCAGTCAAATTCTGATTCGGCTGGCGGTCATGCTTTTGCTATCGTCGGTTATAATGCTGAGGGTTTCATTGTTCAGAACTCGTGGAGCGAAACTTGGGGAAATTCAGGTTACGCCATTTGGAGTTATGAGGATTGGCAGGAGAATATTTCCGACGGATGGGTGTTTCGGTTAGGGATACCGACTCCAACGATATTTGGAAAGGAGGCAGTGAGGAGTCGAGTGACCGAAGAATCCCATCTATTTAAACGAGCCCCCAAGCGTCACGAAATTGCAGGTCACTTTATCCATTTTGATGATGGCGCGTATCACAAGCGAGGCAACTATTGGACTACTTCTGCTGACATTCAGCAAACTGCTGCTCTGATTAAAGATAAATCTGACTGGTACAAACACATTCTGATCTTTGTTCACGGTGGACTAAACAGTCCTAAGGCGTCTGCAAATCGTATCGCTGCACTAAAAAACGGTTTTAAGCGCAATAAGATATATCCGATTCATATCATGTACGATACAGGATTGGCGGAGGAGGTGAAGGATGTGATCCTTAGAGCGTATCGTGGTGCGAATTCTAGAGCCGAAGGATTTCTGGATTGGATAAAAAACCAAGTTACGGAACGAACAGACACCCTCATTGAAGATGCAGTTCGAAAACCAGTGACACCGCTCTGGGATGAAATGAAGCGAGATGCGTTTCTTCCTTTCGACGTTCTGAAACCTGGGACCCCGGACGGTCTAGCCGCACTTAAGTCCATTGTGGACAAGATAAAAGACACTGACATCAAGATCCATCTTGCTGGCCACAGTACGGGAGGAGTCTTGATCGGGCACTTGCTAGATGCACTAGATACATTGAAGCAAAAGAACCTGATTTCAAGTTGCACGTTGTTCGCTCCTGCGTGTACTATTGACTTTTATAAAACCCACTACGAAAAACGTCTAAGCCTAAGTGGCAAGGGAGTGCGATTGCCTATCCTCGATATCTACAACTTAACAGAGAAGTTGGAATTAAGCGACAACGTGATAAGAGCGTATCGCAAGTCGCTTCTGTGTTTGGTATCGAATGCGCTTGAACGAACGAGGGGGAAGCCGATCTTGGGTATGCAAGAATATTCTAAGAATCTTGCCGAGATTGATGGGCTAAATCTAATCTATTCGAATGGCAGAGATGGCATATCTCGGAGCACTACTCACGGTGGATTCGACAATGACGTCTTCACTATGAACTCCTTGCTAAAACGAATAGTAAATAAACAGCCGAGTAAACCTTTTATCAATAGCGAAATGCGAGGCTATTGATGATGATTGTGCCAGCAGAGAACGTATAGAAATATTTCAGAACCAATTGAACAGTGGACCAATTCGAGCAAGCTTCTTCCATTATGTGGGGATTTGTCGCCGTCCTCGTATTATTTCTCGTCGCTCCTATTCTTGTTTTCTTGGTTTCTGGTTGGCTGGCTAGAAAACGGGAAATCGTTAACTCGATTTCGAAAACAGGGGCCAAAATTTATCTCGATCAGTTTTTCGGTAACGATTCAGGGGAAGAGCGAGATCTTCCGGCGTTTGAGAAGTGTTATACTCGCCGATTTGGTCGCCGGATGTACATCGTCCCGCTCGTCTTGTTGACGCTCTCCGCGAGTTTGCTTCTGATATTAGCTGTTAGCGAGGTTTTGCGTCTTCTCGATGCAACCAGCGACTCAATCTTACGGTTACCGGTGGTTTCTATTGCCGCCCTTGCTGGGGGTTATATGTGGGCTGTAAACGATGTAATTGGTCGAGCCCGACGTTTTGATCTGGCCCCAGTTCACATCAATTGGATGACGTTTCGATTGATTATATCGATTCCAATGGGAACGGCTGTAGCCGAAGTTTTCTCTGATGAAATGGGTGCACCATTGGCCTTTTTTCTTGGCGCTTTCCCGACCTCTACTTTGTTTACAATCATTCGAAGGTTGTTTAAACAGCAGTCAAAAATCGATGTGAGTGCCTCGAGGAAAGGAGACTTGGAGATGCTCCAAGGCATTGATTCTCAAGTATCCGAACGCTTCGTTGACGAGGGGATATCTAGTGTTGTTCAGTTGGCTTACTGTGACCCGATAGATTTGACTATGAGGTCTAATTATAGCTTCAGTTTCGTAGCTGACTGCGTTAGCCAGGCATTAGCGTGGTTATACTTCGAAGAGTCACTTCCAAAAATGAGAGTCTACTCGATACGTGGAGCTCAGGAGGTTTGGAATTTCGTCAATGGTATAGACGGGGAACAAGCGCCCTCCGGGGCGAGCGAGACGCTCACTCTTCTCGCCCGATCACTTGAAATAGAGGAAAATGCGCTCCTTTTGACTTTGCGAGAGATCTCCGAGGATCCGTATACAAACTTTCTCGTGGAGGTTTGGCAAACAAGCTGACAGTCGCCGGTATCTGTTCCAAGGCGATTCAGTCGTTGATTGGGAATTTTGGTGCCAAATCAAACAGGCGCATTAATATTTGGAGAAGAAGTGGGTCGATTTAGGGAGCTTTACACATAGAATTTCGAGAATGAGCGCTTAGGTTTTTCGATTCGAGTGGCAGTGTTTTCTAACTGTAGTGACGTTTTTTTATGAAAATACGTAAAGTGTGGGGTATCGTCTGAGAATTGTTGTGATATAAAGTATTGAAAATACATTTAGTGATGCTAAGCGTGACTACGCTTATTTGGTTTTCAGTTTGTACTGGAAAAATTGTGAGTTTTTTTGCGTATAACTTCGATTGTTGGATCCTTAATGTCTATTTTGATTAAATATGGTTTTATATTTCAAATTAAAAATTGGAAAGAATTAAGAATATGAAAACAACATTAAGAATGACCGGACTACTGGTTGCGATTTCTCTTTTTAGTGGATGTCAAAGCATAATTCATCCGAGTAGTAAACGTCTTAGTCTTGATGAAAAACAAATACTGTCGACAGATGGTATTTCACAGGCTATCAGCAGTTTGGAGCTTTCCATATCTCAAAATAAGACAGATTCAGAAATTAGAATAGCTGAGTTGAAAAGGGAGATGGAGGATCGGCAAGAGCAAATGCGTCGGGATATAGATGAGACTAATAAATTGAATGAGGAACTCATGGAGGAAATTTTTGATACAGCCACGGGTCTCGCTGGGGCTGCAGGAGGAAGTTTTGCGGGCACATTACTTGGGAGTGCAATTAGTGGTTCTTTTGATAAGTACCTCATTTCTAAAAAACCTTCACTTACGGTGGAGTTTCAAGATCGGCTAAAAGAAATAGAAGACGATGTTTCAAAGGCCAAGGATGAAGTTAGGGATGAGCTTTTAACAGAGTTATCGAGTGTTGTTAAATTGAGTGATACGGAGAAACAAGACTTCAGGAGAGAGATCTTAAAAGAGGCAGAGAGTAAGGGATTGCCGCAGGATCAAATAGACAGCCTGAAAGGAATGAGTGATGAGCAGCTCATTGGACTAGTTGGAGGTGGTGGCTCGCTTGGAGTATTGGCTTTAGCGGCTTTACTTCGCACCTTCGGGAGAAGTCGAAGTCAAAAAGAGATCGATGAACTGTGGGATAAATATTCGGATATAAGAGAAAACATCGCACGAAGAGGTTGAACTGAATTAGTGGGTAGGATGTATAGTTCTATTCGAAGTCGTGTTTTACGCATATTTTCCTAAGTGTATTTCAATCAAATCACAAAATGTATCTTGGTCATTAAATCGGAGTAAAAAGATTTTTCAACAGGTAGTCTATTTCTAAATATATATGTTGGAGGTATATGTGTACGGAGCTCAAATTTCAGTTGACTAGCCGATTAGCCAGACTCTTCGTCGAATATTTGGAGTTCGATGAGAACCGACGAGATCTAACAAGTGCTGAGATGAATCTGCTGATTCAGGTGAGCCAGGGTTAAGAGGTCCAAGGCGATGGCTTCTTGGGGCTAGTCTTTGATGATTCGACCTGATTCATCACGAGAGGAGCGAATGCGGGAGAATCGAACTGCTGGCGAGTCGAGGTTAGAAAATAGTTCATGCCCAGGTGGCCTTTGATCCTCGTTCGGGATTCCGCGAGGCGGTCGTAGGGTTTGTGAGTTGTAAGAACTTGGATTTTGAGTACTGAAATTTTAGCAGACCCATTGCCCCAATTCCCAGTTCTTAGAGCTTGCTTGGTCGACTTGTCGGGGATGGAATCAAGGTGTGAAGACGAGGATTGTGGCGCTTGTAGTTGGGACGAATGTCCTGACCGGGGCATTGGTCTATCTCTCTCTTTCCCGTGATGCTCCTTCCGGTCAGGTCGAAGAATCGGGTGACCGCCCATCGGTAGTCGATTCTGAATTCAGGTCCAAGGAGAATTCTCCAGACCAATCTCGTCGCCCGGGTGTTTTTGGGAGTGTCGCGACGGAGGAGATGCTCCGCGAACTGAAACAGGTCGAAGATAATATATCGATCATGTATTTGGCGGACCAGTACGCAGACCGATTGGATGGCAAAGCGGTGGAAGAAGCGGTTGGCGATTGGTTGGAGCTCGAAGCAAGCAAACGCCAGACGATCGTATTGAAGTCCCTCTATAGGCGGTGGTCGGAGATCGACCCGCATCGGGCAGCGGATTCCGTGATGAACCTAAATTGGGAAGGTCATACGTATTCCGTGCGGGAGACTGCGTTCAAATTGGGAGGTGAAAAGACACAATACGAACACACTGTCGATAGCCTGAAATGGTGGCAAGACCTCGTGCGCTTTCCTTTTAAGGCGATTGCGGTTGAAGATCCCGCAGCAGCGCTGGAATTGATGGAGGGCAATCTCGATGCGTTCCCTGTCGGAGGCTATGCAGGCGGGAACACGAATTTTTCCGAAATTGGAAAGCAGCTAGCCCAAGAGGGCGAATTAGACAAGATTCGCATCTGGGGAGTGGGTTTGAACACTCTAGAAGAGGAGAAGGTTTACCAGCTTGTGTATTCGTTCTATCACTCAGTAGGCATTGGACTTGCAAACTTGGAAACAGAATCGGCATGGGCGTTTTTCGATGAACTCGATTCCGAGGCGAATTTCGAACGGGCATCGCGCGGGTACGTTACCGAAAGAGCGAGAGCGCATCCTCAAGAAATGGCTGACTGGGTGCTCGGCTTGGATACGGACCGCGATGCGCTGTTGTACGGCGTCATGATGCAGTGGGCACGGAAAGAGAATGGCTTGGAGAACGCATTGGATTTTCTGGCTCGAGTCCCTGGGGAAATTGATAAGGACCCGCTTGTTGAACGCTTGTTCAGTGGTGTGCCGAAAGACGACTACGAGACTGAGTTGAGTTTAATAGACTTGATCGAGAATCCGGATACAAGGGATCGTAGAACGTCTCTATTTTTGACGCGGTCTCAAGACTTGCCTCATCGTTCTCGATTCGAGTTGGCTCAGACGATTCAGAATCAGAAGAGGAGGGAAGTGCCCACGGGTTCAATTTTGTTGAGTTGGGTCAAAGACGATCCTGAGGGAGCGTTCCAGGCGCTTGAGTCGCTTTCGGACTACGACGATGCGTTTATAGACAAGATCCGAGGGGATATGTTGGAGTCCAGCGAAGAGGCCGCTGGAAGGAGTGAAGAGTGAATGGTGAGTAGTGAGGTGTTGCGAACTCGGTTCTTGATGTTGGGCGGGTTCATCTTAATTTATTGATGTCCATGCCCCTTAGGATCCTAGCTATTGGTGTTTGTTGTGTCGTCGTTTTGTTTTCTCTTGGTTGTTCGAGGGAACGTGAACCGCGGGAGGCTCGTTTGGATTCAAATCAGGAGGCGGCGGCTCGGTCGGCTCAGGATCACTCGAGCGAGGAGTCGCGTACGGATTCGATTGCAGTGGTTGACCGGGAGGTGGACTCTGCGGAGCAGGCTGGAGAGCCTGTCGAACAAAACGAGGCCCTTGCCAAGCGGGATGATGAATCGGTCGAGCGAATTGAGGTCGCCGCGGAGCAAAAGGCGAATGACTGGAAAGGGGAGGATAGGCCTTGGACTTCAAAGGGAGTTTTCAGCGTCAATCGGCCTCTCGATTTTGAGCGGCTCGCGTCAGGGATACGCCAGAAGTACGAATTAGAGGAACTGGACGATCCTCGATTGGAGTTGGACGAGTTGCTGCGATTGTTCGAGGGTGGGGATTCCAGCGTTGTGTTTGATTTGGGACTGTTTCTCGCGTACGGGGATGATTTGATCAACGATTCCGCTCGAGCGCTAGAGTTTTTCGAGGAAGCGGCGGCCGATGGCGAGGCCCGCGCCCTCGCCGAGTTGGGGAGGCTGTATCTCGTGGGCCTGGGCGTTCCTAAAGATGCCGCGTTGGCTGAGAGCTATTTCCGGCAGGCGATGGACGAAGGCGATCCGGAAGGGGCGTTCTTGTTGGGAACGGGCAATCGAATCGGTTTGTTCGAGAATTCGGATACGGAAAAGGGTATGGCTTATTTGGAGACGGCTGCGGCATCCGGGCACGATGCGGCGGCCATTGCGTTGCTCTTTGTTGCGTTAGATCTGCGTCAATTCGCGGAACAAACCAATGGTGACAAAGCGGAAGCCAGAAAATTGGCCCTCGAGCAACTCGCTACCTATGGCGACATGGAGAAGTGGTTACTCGAAGCGTCAGATACGGGTGACTTTAACAGCATCAACGCTTTGGGGCGTTACTACACAGCGATGCAAGACACTGAGAAAATGGAGTCGGCCTACGAAACGGCCGCGGAGCTCGGTTCGTTTTTCGCTTTGAATCGATTGATCGACCTTCGGGCTCGTGAATTGGAGAATCCTGAGTTTCGCGATTCGATGAAAGAACT
Source organism: Opitutaceae bacterium (assembly GCA_028284235.1). Classification (GTDB taxonomy): domain Bacteria; phylum Verrucomicrobiota; class Verrucomicrobiia; order Opitutales; family Opitutaceae; genus Pelagisphaera. The sequence goes on along the minus strand of JANQSC010000013.1, from coordinate 79,601 downwards.
CGTTTCGATTCACTTGGAAAAAGAGGGTTCCAATATTAGCCAAGTGAGATTTATGATGGCTTTGCTTGAGAGCTTTACGGCTTCGGATGCGGAAAGCAAAGCGAGGATCAAAGAGCTGTTGGAGGACGCGGCGGCCAATCGTCACGACAAGAGCTTCATCGCATTGTCCGAAATCGAATCCGGCGAGCCAGAGTTGAAGGCGATAATCAGGGCTCACCTTCTGAAAAACGACGAAGCGTATCTTCGAAAGGTCAAAATTAAGGGTAAATCGAAAACGGGTGATGGTGAATATGGTTCTCCGACTGTGCCCCAGCTGGTAAACGCTGTTGTGCCCAGGTACCCTGCCGAACTTAAGGCGGAAGGCATTATTGGAGAGGTGCGAGTAGAGTTCTTCGTCGATCGGGAAGGGCGTGTCTATGGGGTGGAAGCGATGGAATCGACACACCCTGCGTTTTCCAAAAGCGCCATCGAGGCGATCAGCAGCTACGACTTCAGCCCGGCCCCCAATGCGGAACGAGACGCGACGCGATTCTCGCTCCGATTGAGATTCGATCCATAGAAACGAAGTAGGTTCATCCCTCGGAGTTGATCGCTTCGCAGAGAGCGTCGATTTTTTCGGGGGTGAGGAGGAGTGAAGAGTGAATGGTGGGGCGGTCTCCGTTGATTCGACAGTTGAACCCTTAAAGACCCATTGAGGTGTCCCGAGAGAATGTTTGCGTGGCAGAGGGTCGTGGATTAGGAATTTCCCATGGTTTCAGGGAGACTCATGGCCGCTCTTGTGGCGCTGCTTTTGTGTAGTTCTTGTTCTTGGTTCGAATCGCCTCGGGAACGGATTCTCAGGGCGATCAGCGAGACCGAGAAATATACGGTACCGGCGCGAATCTTTGCAGAAGACGGCGCTGTTTTGAGGTACTCGGGTCCGAAAGTGGGAGAATCCAAACAGTATTTTGTAGTGAGACCTTGGAGTCTTCCGTACTGCCGTGACTACTTTGGAAGACCGAATCCCGCGGATCCGAAAAATCCAGACCGAAGATTGAGTTTGGCAATTTCAGAAGAAACGGTGTGGCCCAGAAAGAAACATGCGGCGGCGCTTCGTAAACTGTTAAGCGATGAGGACCCCAAGGTTCGAGGGGTGGCCGCCGAAGCACTAGCGACGCTGCACTTTCCCGAGGACGTCCCTAGAATTGGGGCTCTCTTGAAAGACGAGTCGGAAAGCGCGGCCTCGATAATGGGAGATGTGTTTACGTCGTGGGGTCTTGAAGAACAAAAGATAGAAGATGCCAAAGAGGAAGACGATCGTTTTGCTCGAGATAAGCGCTGGGCATCGCGAACCGTTTCGGACTATGCTGAGAAAGCCATCAAGCTCATGACGGACGAAGCGCTCGATGCCGAGAGCTTCGACGCGTGGTGGGAGTTGAATCATCAGGTAGAGACGAGTCTCTGGTACTGGAGAGTCCGGATGCGGAGAGACTTTTCATCTGCTTTGTTAGGTAAGGATTTTGACCGAGACATGGCAGTGGCCCGCGGCCGCATCGCGGGCGGGTTGTCGAGACTTCCGGCGGAAGCGGAGGTGAAGATTCGCCTATTGGCGAGAAGTAGTGGCGATTCTCTGCTAGGGGACTTCGTTTGCCAAAGAGTGGGCCCGGACCGTTTGATGGAACTGTTGGAGGAGGAGAATCTCTGGCAGGATGTCGATTGGCGATCCTGGTCCGGGTCCTATGATATGATTGTTCGCCGATTGATGCCGCAGGCTGATCTGTATTTTAGCGAGCAAGATATTCCGCAGTTGAATCGAATTTGGGATCGCAGGCGGGGCAAGTACTGGATAGACGCCGCATTCGTCGTTGGCATCTCGAAACTATTAAAACCTGCGGAAGAGAGTATCGAAAATGCGAATACGAGAGATGGATTTTTGAGAGCGTCGCTCCGGAAAATAGACAATGCCACTGCTAGGGGAAAGATTGTTCAAGAATTCGTAAGAGTAGGTCTGCCAAGGAACGAAGACTTTCTCGTGGACTATTTTTTCAACAACACGGAACGTTCCAGAGGGATCGGCCACGACGTGCGTTCCTCGGTTCTTATCGAACTGAAAGAGCCCCCGCTTCATGAAGCGAAGCGATCGATGCTCCTGAGGCTATTGAACGACACTCGGTTTAAGACGATCTGGACGAACAAGCCCAAGTTAGGCACCTATGATCGACTTTATGCAATCGAAGCGATCAACGTACATGCTGGAAAAGAGCTCATCGATAGCGAGTACTGGATCCCGCGCCTTTCTAACCTCAATTCACAAGCCACGTCCTTGGCGGAAATTGAGGATCTTATAGGGCGAGAGTTGCTTCCCTTGGCGTTCTGAGTGCGTACGCCTTGAATGCAAGGAAACTGCTGTTAGCCGGGCCCTGTCGCTTTGTCGGAATATCAAAATTTAGGGCCAGACCCTTTTGGTTCTTTCCTCTCGCTCTGCTGATTGATCTTTTTGTTGCTTTCGGAGAAACGTAGCCACTATGGTTGCTTTGTTCGTATGCGTTTTGGGATCCTAGTTGCGCTCGTATTCAATCTCTTGTTGGGCACCGAAACGCTTGCTTCAAGGAACTGGTTAGTAGGCGAAAACAGCTACTTAACCGTTTTGAGCAACACGTCGGAAAAACGCGCCTTGCAGATTACTGAAGAACTTCAAGACGTTCGTGAAGTATTGGTTGGGAACTACATCAATCTCAGTCCGGAGCAAATCTCTGAGCGTTTGACAGTAATCGTATGCAGGGATCGTAAAACGTTTCGTAGGCTTAGCCCTTTTTTCGATGGAAAACCGATGTCAATAGGCGGATTTTTCTTCGAGATTGAATCGGGAGCTTATGCGGTCATCGATGCCTCGTACACGAAGAGCACGGTTCGTCATATTATACACCACGAGTATGTCCACTTTCTGTTGAAATCGTTCGGGGATCGATTGCCGCTTTGGCTGAACGAAGGATTGGCGGAATCGTTCTCAACCATCCGAAGATCAGTTAGATCAGGTGAAGAAGTCATGCTTGTGGGGCAAGCCAACAAACGGATTTTACCTGTCTTAGCCCATTACAGGCTTATGTCATTGGAGAGACTATTCTCGATTGATCAAAGTTCGATCGAGTATCGGAGTAGCAAGCACGGGCAGGGTCTTTTCTATGCTCAGTCGTGGGCGCTTGTCCATTATTTGCTGTTTGGGCTTTCCGACCTTTCTCGTGAAACAGGATCCCGTTTGTTTGTAGCCTCTCTCGATCACCAGCATTTGCCGGAATCTGTTTTCGTTGAAGCTACGGGTGTGAGCTTCGATGAAATGGAAAAGCGCGTTAATGCTTACTTGAGGGGTGGAGAACTTAGGGTCGAAATCCTGCCGCGATCCGGTATACCGGAGTCGGATCGTGTTTCCCTTTCGCCGATAGGGGATCTTGAAGCGGAATCGTACCTTGGCCAAGTGATTCTCGAAACCAGGGGAGTCGAAGAAGCGTACCCTATCTTGAAAGAAGCGTTTGAGGCGAATCCGAAGTCCAGAAAGTCGAACGAAGCCATGGGATTCGCTATGATGAAACGAGGAGAGCAGGAGGTTGCTCAGGAATATTTCGATGAAGCGATTCGATTGGGTTCGACCTCTTCCGGGGTGTATCTGATTTCAGCTTACATTAACGATCAACAAGCGAATTCAACGCACTCCCGAGACACTTTTTCCGAGCGCGAATTGAAGGATCAGTTGAGATTGATCTACAGAGCAAGCGATCTCGGAGAAACCGCATCGCAAATGTACGCGCTCATGGGGAATGCGTTGCTGAGAAGCTTGGTTGCTCCCGAAGAAAGTGAAATCTCGTTTCTAGTAGACGGATTGTATTTGTATCCTGACGAAGTGGCTATCGGTCTTCCACTAGCCAGGCTACTGTATAGGCGGGGCGACTACGAAGACTGTGCTGCAGTGGTTGAATCATTCGAATTGGAGAATTTGGAAGAGGGCGATCGACTTGCGTTTGATCAGATCGCAAATGATCTTCGTTCAGTCGAAGAGGCAAAGTAGCATTCTTCGGGATGTCGCGAGTCTACCACGGTCAACGATCCCTCGGTGTAGGTCTTGACTCGGCCGCAGACTAGTCGGGGATTTCGTCAATGTAGAGTTCATGATCTTGGAGGATTGATTGGGCAATTGGTCGTTGAGTGTTGGGCTCTTGGGACTATTCCTATTGGCTTACTGTAGTTCACCGCCAATCACGAGGTATCGATAAAATTCGAAACGATCGAAAGGAAGGGCGACTTCAATTTGCCAAAATTCTCCGTGGTCAGTTCGACTGATTTCTTCGGGCGTAAATTCGAACCAGTTATTGAGATCTTTCGAGCGAAGAAATTTCAGCTCGAATGAATGGTTGGCGCTTTTTCGAAGCCGGTATTGGACTCTCTTTTGGGTGTTGTCGAACGATTCGATGGGAAATGGATTGTCTTTCGTGTTGGGATCACCCATGAGCAGGAACTCGGCGGAATTCTCAACACCGTCATTGTCAGGATCAGCGAAGGTACTCCAGAGATTCGCATACTTAGAGCGATCGAATCGTTCATTCCCAAAGTGAATAACTTGCCATTCATCGAGGTCGCTGGTGGAGGAAGTTACTTCGAGTTTGAATATGCGGTAGCCAGAAAACCCGCCAGCTACATGCAGGTAGCCATCTTCAAAGAGTAGGTCCTTTGGGACGGTTCCATCTAACGAAACGATTCCGCTAATTTTCGGATCGTAAGGTCTGGATACATCTATGTGGAATATTGTGTCCGAACTGCTGGTGAATACATGCTCTTCGCTAAGATGGTAGTGTGTGAAGCTCGATAGAGTCGGCATCCGAATGTTGGCTATGAACGAATCGGAACTATCTAGGTTTGTGTCTATAACCGAAAAATGGGAATCGCCTGTGAATATGTAGTGGCCAATTGCGGTGAATGGGAGTGATAGCGGAAATACAGGATCCTCTAAGTTTATTTGATTGGGTTGCGAGACATCGTAGATATCGAAACGCGTAAAAAGGCGGCCATCTGCATAGTGAATATCGAATTCACTCGATTGTAGGTTGATGCTGGCTGTGACGTTGGGAGAAGATAGGTTGCCTATGTCGATTGTCTTGATCCAATCCCAGTTTATCGTGTAGATGTAATTACCGGCTGGTACAAAATTATTGTATCCAGTAAGTGGATCGTCCTTGTAGCTATTGACATGAACAGGGTTGCTAGGATTCGTCAGACCGAAGAAATTCAAGCCGTCTGTAGTGAGCGTAACGAGGTGGTCTTTCGCAACGGCAATTTTGCTTGATTCGGAGAATCCCTGTATGGTGGCAACGCGATTGGTTTGCTCTGGCTGGTGGGTGTCATAGATGTAGAGGTCGGACGAGGCGTCGAGCGCATAGGTGTATCCATTGTGGCGAGTAATCGATATTATGTCTTCGGGTCGATTCGTATTCCCAACAAGCTGTGGATTGTTGGGATCTGACAAATCGTAGATGTTGACGGCTCCACTGGAATCTCGCGTGTAAGCGGTAGTTCCATTAATATGGAATGGATTTCTAAACAAGCGTTCCTCGTAAGTGCCGATCGTCTCCAGATCAATAGGGTCGCTCGTATCGTACACCCAGAGATCTCCGGTGGAACCTCTTGCGGTAATGCGATCTCCAACTTTATCGATGTACCACGCTCGATGGGAGGGGCCTCCAAGGTCGAGTATGTTGTTTGGGTCTGAGACATCTAGGATCTTAGTGCCTCCTGAATGGGTCGCTACATATAGAGTGTCGTCATCGGCAATCACGTCGCGAGATCTCGTAACATCTTCGTAGTATTCGGTGATGAGCGAGATTGATTGAGGAGAAGAAATATCCAGGATGGTTAAACCCGGTGTATCGGATTGCGACGACGTCAAAAATGCTCGGTTGTTGCTTATTCCAATGTTCCGCAACTGTTGTTCGGGGTTGTAGTTTCCAATGTGTCGAGGGTTGCTTGGGTCGGCGATACCTATGATGTGGAAATTTGAATCATCCACGGTCAGATAAGCGTAGTCTCCAATAATCTCCAGGTCCAATCCACTATTTGCACCGGGGATGTCGACGTTAGCCAACTCAACCATGTTTTCGGGATCTGCGACGTTGATAGTTGAAAATCCGAGCGAACCTCCGTTGATGTAGGCTACATTATTGTGGATACGGACTTCTCCGCTCGTGTTTGGAACCTGGATCGATCCTAGTTCGATCAATGTGGATGGATCGGAAGCGTCGTAAGCCCACAACCGTTCGTCGTCTAGTAGGAACAAGTTGTTCCCGCTGACAAAAATGGAGGCAATGGGCCCGAGCTGCTCAACGTTGTCCTGGTATACGAGCTCACTTGGAAGGCCTTCTGTTGTTTCGAATGTTGCGATTTCGCTTTGCGCGGATCCGAACTCGTTTGAAACGGTTACCTGAATTTGTTGCTCTCCGATAGTTCCGAGCTCGGATACAGAACGATTAAATTCTAGATAGAGGTCGGTAAATTCGGGAACCAGTTGGCCGTCGATAGTCCACTCGTAGCTGAATGGAGGAGTGCCCTCCGCGACCATATAGAAAAAGGCGTAGCTCCCCTGGACTAGAGTTTTGCTTTCTGGGGAACGGGTGATGGTTGGCGGGACTTGCAGTTGTTGGAGGGAAATTGAACTTTGGTTCTCTAAAGATGCCTCATTGTAAGACCAAATCAGCGACTGTTCGCTTGATCTATAAGCGCCAATAGTAGCGGATCCACCTCGGCTTGAATCGTCACCTGTATCCAGATTTAAGTAGTTGAAGTGAATGCTGCCATCGAATTCGCGAACGACAACTTGAAATGTGATAGGGTCTGGCGATCCTTTTCGGTACACGTTTTGCCATTGCACAATGAACTCTCGGGAACCCGAAATCCCTCGCGTCTCATAAAAGATGCCATCATTGCCAGTAACAAGATCGTCCCAATAGACGAATAGACCTGTATGCGAAAAATAGGGGGTTTCCCATCGCATATCCTTGTTTGGCACCTCATCCAGACTAAAGCCGCTTCCGGAATTGGCATCCGTCAGATACAAAATGCCATTTGCGGAAATCTCATAGTTGGCGGGGGTCGCATAGTTGACCTGAAACGGCGCTTCAATTTTCTCGGTTCCATCATCGCTGTTCTGAAGAACTTGCGTTCCGGTTGTGGAGATATCAATGAACGAAAACTCAACTTCATCGGTCAGGAAGTACGCATAGCGATCCGGCCTAACGATTCGGGATTCACAGAGCTGTACGAGGCCACTGAAGAGTGTCAGACTAATGAGATATCGCCAACGTACGTTGCGACGATGAGGGCTGGATTCGAGCACATGCATCGAGGTGAATCTGTAGAATTAGGCAGTCTGTCGTCAACAATTGAGTGTTTTCAGGTGGAAATCTTGGAAACACGGCGGGACTGTCGGGAGATCGAGCCACCGGCGAGTCGGAACTTGAAAACAGATCGTGTCCAAATGCCCTTCGATCTTCGTTCGGGCGTCCGCGTAGCGGTTTCGTGGTCCAAGTGTTTATTGGCCCTGATATTATTTGCTGCCTGACGGTGACTTGTCGCCCACAGCAAACGTCTTGTGATGGACCTTGTAGACGCCTTGCTTTCTGTTGATCATTGACCCTTTCAGCGCTTCCCTGTGCAATGTGTTTGGCTACGCTCTTGCTGGACTGCCAGCGCTGAACTAGATTCGCAGGTAGATCAAAGGGCATTTAAACAAAGGGTATATCATGTTCCAGAAAATCCTCCTACCAGCCGTCATTGTTATTTTGCCCTTTCCCGCCATAGCTCATGAGGGCCACAAGGATACGGATTACGTTTCCGAAGCCAGCCATATTGTGGGAACCTATTCACCCAAGGTTCGAAGTCACTCGGCTGCTTCGATGTCTGAGGCAGGCAGAGCGTTCGTCGCAACACTTGACGAATCTCAACGCGACAAAGTGCTAGAAGAGTTGACGAGCGCCGAGCGCAAACGGTGGACGAACCTGCCGCAGCGATCAGGCAATGGTGGAATAGCCCTTGGCGAGTGCAGCGAAGAACAAATGAAGGCGTTTTGCGACCTGATGGCGACGCTGCTCAGCAAGGAAGGCTACGATAAGATCTGCCATGTCATGCTGTCCGACGACCAGTTGCTTGAGGGGGGGAATCCTCGTCCTGGCTTCGGCACAGAGGACTTCTTTGTCGTGCTGTTTGGCGAGCCGTCAGCATCGGAGCCTTGGGGGTTTCAGCTAGACGGGCACCATCTCGGTTTGAACCTCTCAATCCACGGTGACAAAATCACCTTAGCGCCCAGCCACACGGGAGCTCAGCCGGTCAAGTTCAAGATTGGCGACAAGGAAATTCGCCCTTTGGCGGCAGAGAACGATGTCGCATTCAAGCTAGTCGGCAGCCTCAATGACGATCAGCGGCAGTCAGCCATCTTGTCGGATTCAAAAGGCAATTTGGCTGCAGGCCCTGGCAACGATCGGATTCCAAAGCTCAATGGAGTATCGTGTGACACCTTTACGGCATCGCAACTCAAACTGCTAGAACAACTCATTGTACAGTGGGTTGGAATCTTGCCTCCTGAGCCAGCTGAGCTACGGATTAACGCTTTAGAGCAAGAGTTTTCAGACATGAAATTTGGGTGGCGAGGAGGAACCGCCAACGGGGACGCGATCTATTACTCGATCCAAAGCCCAACGCTGTTGATTGAGTACGGAGCTCAAGATCGCCAAGCTAATCACATTCATACGATTTACCGCGATCCCACAAATGCTTACGGTAGGCAGCTTGAAGGAGAGTAAGCCAACGCGATCGCTCAAATTCGATGGGGGGCAAAAGGCTTCGGATGTTGCCTATTTATATGCCGGGTGTATTCAAAAATAACCTCGTTTCATTCATCCAATATTAAACATCGACAGGCAAAGCCTGACCCCTTTTTGTCCCCCCCAAAAAAAACACACAACCTGGATATGCCCCATCTTCTTTGCCAGGCAACCCGGCGTAGGATCTTCGCGCTAGCTGCAATCCTCTTCGCGGTATGCCTATTCAGTTCCCCTTCGCTCCCGGGACAATCTTCTCGGGTTGAATTCGATCCATTCGCGGAAACGCTTTCTTTCGAGACCAACGCCGAAAGCTACTATATCGTCCAGGAATCGCCGACGCTCCAATTGGGATTCGAGGGTGGCACCATCGTGTTCGGGGATGGGCAAACGCAGTCGTTCTCGATCCAGCTGGGACAACACCAATCCTTCTTCCGCGTCACCGCCGCCGCGCTAAACGATCCGGGCGATATCGATGGCGACGGCATCGATGATCTCTTCGAACTAGATTACGACGACATTCTCGATCTGTTCGACGGCTCCGATGGCTTCATCGACTCCGATGGCGACGGCCAGACGAACCTCTGGGAATACCAACGAGGCTTCGATCCTCGATTGAAAGATACGCCTACGACCTTTACGAGTTCGCCATCGAACGGAGCCAACGACGTCGCAGTCACACACGAAACCGTCCTCTACTTCACACGGCCGCTAGCGGGTCCTCCCGGTCAATTCGATATAGAGGTCGAAGCTGCTGGTCTGCTGGTACGTAAGATCATATACACGAGCTCGGACCTGCGAACCGTTACCGTGTTTTACCCGAATGGGCTCCCTGGAAGCTCGCAGGTTCGCGTCACAATCAAACCTACTGACCTTCGCGACGAGAACGGGGACGAGCTCGATTTGGATGGCGATGGCGAACCCGGCGGCCTCGGCGTAATCGATTTCAACACACACTCTCTCAGCCCATTGGAGGGAACCTCGATCGTGGGGCGAGTATTCGCCTCCGAGCTTGGCGTGGAAGGAAGCGAGCTGCCGCTTTCGGGAGCGACCATCACCGTGGACGGCAGCGAAAATGAGCGGAGGCAAAAGGGGTCGGACTTTGCCTATTGATATGCCGGATGTATTCAAAAATATACTCGTTTCATTCATCCAATATTAAACATCAACAGGCAAAGCGTGGGCCCTTTTGGTAGGTCAAAATTTAAGTACTGACCCTTTTAGGGTCCCTACTCGATCCAAAGCCCAACGCTGTTGATTGAGTACGGAGCTCAAGATCGCCAAGCCAACCACATTCATACGATTTACCGCGATCCCACAAATGCTTACGGCAGGCAGCTTGAAGGAGAGTAAGCCAACGCGATCGCTGTAGAGTCAATTGAGCTGCCGCTGAAACGGCCGCCGACTAGACGGGGTCTTCGTTGATTCCGATTTCAATAATCTGCGACGGGCCGATTACTTGTATCGAGATTTTGAGACGATTCCTCGTAAATCATGAGAATCTCATGAATGCGCATGTTTGGGGTGCGCTATTGATTCCGACTTCATGTTCTAGATGGTTCTGGTAGTCGATCTTCTACTTGATTCTGTTTGATTCTCAAAGTTGACAATGCGGCGGGGTTGCGTTCGTTTGAGGTCTAGTTGATGAGCCAAATTTTCTAGAATCCGTTTATGCTCTACCAAAGACAAAAGTTGCTGCTCTCGTTGCTCAAAACGATTGGAGGTGAGGCGAAGAGCACGGACTTCCAGAAGTTGCTGTTTTTGTTTACGAAGGAACACGAGGAAGAGCCTTCGTATGAGTTTGTTCCCTACAGGTTTGGGTGCTTTTCGTTTACGTCCTATGCGGACAAACGAAAGCTCATTGAGCGCGGATACCTTGAAGACTGTGACAGCTGGAAAATCCAAAAAGAGGGGCCAGCCCCGGGCCACAAGCAGCGACAAAGCCTATTTCAGTTACGAGAAAAGTATGAGGGGAAGCGCGGTACTGATTTGATCAACGAAGTGTATTCACGTTTTCCAGAGACCGCCTGGAGGAGTGAGATCGTAGACTCTGTCATCAAGGACCAAAGCCTTAAGCGGCGGATCAAGCGTGCGAAGCCGACGCGGAAAGGACCCGGTTTGGCCACAATCGGATACGAAGGTAAATCTTTGGAAAAATACCTCAATCTCCTTTTGGAAGACGGTGTGACCATTCTCTGCGACGTGCGAAAAAATCCCCTGAGCCGGAAGTACGGGTTTTCAAAAGGCGCGCTTTCATCGTCCTGCGAGGGCGTAGGAATCCAATATCGCCACCTGCCAGAGCTGGGAATCCCATCTGAACGCCGCCAAGAGTTGAAAACCCAGAAGGATTATGACGATTTGTTCGAGTTGTACGAACGCAACGATCTCCCGAAGCAATCCGAGGCTCTTAAGCGGATTGCGTCTTGGGTAGAGTCGGGTGAACGCGTTGCTCTGACCTGTTATGAGCATGAACCCGAGCAATGCCATCGTCACTGTGTGGCCGAAGCAGTTGAGCAGGAAGTAGAAGGGATTTTAGATTTATGCCATTTGTAGTCTGTTACCCAAACATATGGAATCCGAACATGTTCTAATCGTAGCTAAAACGTATCCAACTCTCTCAGAATCCTATATCGAACTCGTTTGCACCGCAGGTTTGCGCGCAGATGGTTCTTGGGTGCGAATTTATCCGGTTCCCTTTCGTCTCCTAGATGGCGAACGGAAATTCAGCAAGTGGCATTGGGTCGATTTGCCCCTTCGCCGTCGAGACAAGGACTCACGACCAGAGTCGTATTCTCCTGTCGACCGAAATCAAATCGACGTTTCAGCGGAGAAAGTTGGCACCTCCGACGATTGGCGTGAACGCCGTCGCCTCGTTCTGGATCAGGGGAGGGGGTGGACCGGTCTGACTGATCTGATTACCGCAGGAAAGCGAGATGAAGTATCGCTAGCGACATTTAAACCAAAGAATGTGCGTTTTGAATACAGCAGAGCCGAGTCAAGAGAGTGGGATGAAAATAAACTGGCGAGGGTCAAAGCTCAGCTCGAACAGTCGGACTTGTTTGAGGAGGATCTCATTCCTGAAAACTTCAGATTGGCCAGGAAGCTGCCTTACGATTTCTCGTATCGATTTGAAGATGACAGCGGACGTGAATCGAAACTGAAAATCCTAGATTGGGAAATAGGGATGCTCTACTGGAACAGTCTCAATGCCGCTGGTCGCGACGAAGCGATTGCGTTGGAGAAGGTTCGGCAAAAATATGGAGAGGAATTCCTCGATCGGGATCTGTATTTGTTCCTCGGCACAACCTACGAATGGCACAAGCGCGGTCCTAACCCATGGGTCATAATTGGAGTGTTCCCACCGCCGTTTAGGAATCAGATGGATCTGGCGTTGTAGGCTGGCGGTTGCCTACTGCTCGGGTCTTTCGTCGGTACTGAGTTTTAAGTCTGACAGGACAGAGCTGATTCGGCAGGCGCGGGAGTAGACTTCTTGGTTGAGCTGAGCGAGGGCGAAGGGGTCCAGGGCGATGGTTTCTTCGGGGCAGTCTTTGAAGGCGGATAGGATGGAGGAGATCGAACAGATCATGTCCAAATGGCCTTCGATCTTCGTTCGGGCTTCCGCGAAGCGGTCGTCGGGTTCAGGAGTTGGAGGGTCGGTCATGGAGTTGGGTTTCTGCGGAGGTCGCAGAGGTGCTTGGATTCGCATAAAACCTTAGAGTGTCCCGAATTTTAGGACAAGCACAAATGTCCTTATATTCGGGACATGCGAAAAACCATCTACAGCAAGCAGAACGAGCTAGTCGCAAAAATGATCCGAGAAATTCGCGAAAAAGCGGGACTGACGAGTCGAGAGCTTTCTCGAAAACTAGGAAAGGGCCATTCCTTCATTTCGAATTGCGAACAAGGTCAGAGAAGGGTGGATCTCTCCGAATTCTATTGGATTTGTGATGCTTGTGGTGTATCCGCTAGTGAGCAAACGACAGAATTAATGAGTGCGTTTGCGAAACTGTGAAACCTGCATTTGTCGTTCAGTAATTGACAACTACACAAGTTGACTAGTCATTTAAGGTAATTGTCTGAATTCTGTTTGGAGTGTACTTCAGGTTTAATTCGTGTTTGAATCCGTCTGGGCCGAACACTTCGATTCTTGCATGCTCCTGGTGGTTCGGGAATACTACAATCAATTGATTGTCACTGATGAAGACCTCCGATCGATTTGCGGAGCCTTGGATTTTTGGAACAAATTCGTAATCAGAAGCAGCGAGAGTAGGTGTATCTTCAGTTTTTAAAATAAATACGCCGATTGGGATGTTGTTGGTTGAAATGCTATTTAGCGTTAAAAGTGTACCTAGTGTTACTGCTGCGGTTGAAGTTGTGGAAAATAGGAAGCCTTTGAGCTTGAAGCGAAAGAAGGACTTCGATGATTCACCTACTGATAAGCCGACAACTAAGGATGAAAACAAATAAATTAGCATTCTTGCTGTGGGTGTAATTGTGATATTGGTAGTGAGTTCCAATGCCAATATCGCTATAATGAGTAGTGTGAGTGCTAGCGTCGGGATTTGAAAACTCCAATGTTGTGGAGGCCGAGGGGTGAGTCTACAAAGAATGCTCTGCAAGGGGTTTTTCCAGTTCTCTGAATCAGTGGAATAATTTGAAATTATGTACCCAGATTTATGGAAATCTTCGGTTAATGTACTTGCTATATCTTCGAAAGAAGTGAGACCGATTAGGTTCTTTGGTTGCTTGATTTCTTTCCTGTTGTTAATGTTGTTTAGAAATCGCAAACCACCTGTCTTTTCCGGATTTGAATTTTCGTTGATTGGAAGTAGTAAATCAAGCACTACTAGATCGTAGGATGTATCTGTGCATTTTTTTGATGCAGTGTTGACCGACATGGCCAAGTCTATATTGTATTCGGAACCAGCAAGGATCCCCTTTACAAAGTCAACTATCGACTTAGATTTTCTTTTTGAATCATCAACAATCAATATATTAATCATCGTTTTTTTCCTGATTTAATAGACTGGCTAAGTGTTCTTGCCAGCCCTGATCTGAATGTTGATAGTAGATCGTTCCGAGACAAACATCTTGATAATTGTCTGCTAAATGATTGGCTAGTTCATCAAAAGTCATCTGCTCGGTCTCTCCTTCCTTTAATATGGAGAACTGAGTTATTACTATAACAGATATGCCTATTTTTTTCCTTTTAATTTCTTTTAGAATGTCCAGTCCGCCAAAAGGCCTTGGGCGACCTCCTCTGGGGTTTGGGATTGTTGGGTCGTATGTCGTTAAACTCATGTCCAATACTACAATGTCGTAAGTACCGGTCATGATCGACTTTAGACCACTTTGATAGGAGAATGAAAATTTGAGGTCAGTCGAGAATCCCGATTCGCTAATGAATCTACCGATTTCAGTGCGTTTAGGTTCATCGTCATCGATAATCAATATGTTCATGGTGAAATGGCTTCGATTGGGATTGTGATTGATGATTGAAAAAGCGACTCACTCAAGTTGAATGATACGGTAGAGTCGGGTGATTTCAGGTCGTGGCGTACTGTTTTTAATAATTTGAAGTAACCCGTTCCTCCTTCGGTTCTTAATGCATCAGTCTTAAATTCAGTTTGAATCTCATCTAGCTTTAGTTGTAGTTCATCTAAATCTACATCTTCTGGTAGCGGACTGCTTACTGTAAACGACAGTTTTCCATGTTGCTCCTCGGTAGTTATGATTGTTTTTGAAGCCTGGTCGTGGGCATGTTTGACAACATTACCAAGAAGTATGAGCATTGCGTCGATTAAGGAAATAAATGTATGACCACTAAGTATTATGGTGTCATTCCTCTTGTGTTCAAGTTTCGAGAAAAGTCCCTTGTTTCTACCGTCGTAAATAGTCTTGCACGCTTGTACAAGCGAATCGGTTGTGTAATCTTCGGGTAGGTACTCTTCAGTCACGCGAAACCAGTTCGAAATTGCTGTGATCTTTTTCAAAAGGTCACTTCTACAATTAGAAATGGCGTTTTCTAGCAGTCTTTTTCCGGAGCATTCAATTTTAGATGACGCATTTTCAAATTCTCGAAGTGCGGATTGAAGATCATTGGAAAGTTGATTGGCTAGTATATCGCGCACATCTGATAGACATTTGTTGGTTTTTGACCAAAGCGATTTGAAAATATAAGAGCAGAAGTCATATGGGTTGTCATACTGCATTGATTCGGAGAATATTGTTCGAGTCGACTCGTCATCAAAATTGTAGTTAAAAGCTGCGTTCTTCGAGCTTGTGAGCTTGCTTATGACGTCAACAAGTTTGGATGGATCTTCTAGTATTAAGAAGTTCTTGGTAGATACTTGGATGTGTTCCTCTATCACGCTTTTAATACTGGCATCCACTTTGGTGGAAAGGCTACTGAAGAGAGAGTCTAAATCCTTAAGATCATTGGGTTCATAGTGATCACTCCAAAATGTATTTGGTAGATATTTATTATCTTTGTTTTTCGTTACTAAGTTATGCTCTTCAAAAACGCTTCTTAATTCAGCATCGAATACACCGTGTCTTATTCGAGAGCTAAGGAAATAGTCTAGACCAAAACTATCATGAAGTAAGAAATTCTCTTTCAAATTTTCGAAAAGATCGATAAACAGAATGTATGCTCCATCTTCATATTCGGCGTTTTCTCTGATGAGTTCCTTTTCTTCAATAGTATTCTCCTTTAATACGAATTCTGAACGTAGCTCTCGATCAAGGTTCCAGAGTTCTCGCAAACGTTGATATTGCTCGAAGAATGTAGGGTCGAGTGACTCGAAAATAGATTCAGTATCGACGTAAATTTTACTTTCATCTATTTTTTGTACGAGCTTTCTGATTTGAATATTCCGAAGAATGTTAATTGCTTCTTCTGATAGTCTATCTCTGTAATCGGTGGATAATTGGGATGTTAATGTGCAAATCCTGATTCGTTCATTCTCTACATCATCTTGGTTCTCGAATTTGTAATCGTCTTCAAGTGTGCTTGGTTTGCACACATATGACAGAAAGTACAAGAGTTTGCGTTCGTTCGTTGAGCCTTCTAACGTAGTTGGTATCAATTGGCTGGGTCGAGCTGCATCAATGGAGTCGAGGAAATCCGCATATGCGCCGTAGATGATTGAGTGGTCCCGGCTTTTCAGTGGTAACGACTCTGTGTAATGGTTAACGAAAACTACCCAGTCGAGTGTTGTCTTGGCCTTGTTGTGGTCAATCTCACGAAATGCGTGAAAGAGAGGGCTGAGACTCAGCGATGATATTAGATATTTATTTGTGACGATTGTCTCTGAAACAATTGTTAGTGCTTTCTGAATTTGGTCTGACCTAATGTAGGTTTCAATTAGTCCAACAGTTGCCCTTTCTTTATGAAAAGAGGTTGAGTTGGTGTCATAGTACACAGAATTGAATAGCTGAATAGCACCGTCATAATTTTTTGTCTCTAGCAGATACTCGGCATTGTAGAGGGCATGTCTGTTGTTTCCCGTTCCTGTGGAAACTGCATTTGTAGTTGTGAAATTGAAGACCGTTGCTGATGCTAATGATGAAAAATTTGATAGGTATTTTTCTCGATATTGAGGTTCAATCAATCTAGAGAACTTGGGCGTTGATCCCGTAGTAGAAATTATCAGTTGTTTGAGTGGCTCGCTGGAGGAGGTGGAAGTTGCGTGCTGGCAGTAAAAAGCATTGAGAGCTTCTCCGAGGGCTGTATGAGAAAGCGTTTTAGAATATTTGTGAATTCGTTCTAGTGCCGACTTGGTTTTAGATGACTTGGTGATTATATCTCTTAAGTTAGTGAAGATTGTGTTAACTGGTGACGATTCAGGAGTTATATCTATATTAAGTATTGTTCTTCCGCTACAGTCTATTGATTTTATTAGTAGCTCATACAGGTCCAGAAAATATGGTTTTTGTTTGATTAGGGTGATGATTTTTTCGAGAACGTATTCGTGATTGTCCTTGGTGTACTCTTCGATGATGGGTAGTACCTGGGACGTGTGCCAATCACTTATGATTGGACTTTCTGGATGGATTGCATTGTGTATGTTGATTAACCTGTTGTCCGGGATCGTCTCAGCTAGTTTCAATAGTTTTTTCTTTACGTGGCTTGAAATCGGTTTGTTTCTGACGATCAGTATTTTCAGAATGCTCAATGTTGATTCATAGAGATCAACGAGTGAGTTGTTGTTGTCGAAATTGAGAACCCATGAAAGATTGTCATCTTTAGAGATGGTGTTCTGCTCTAGCTTGTAATAAAGGCAATGGTGACCGTAGTGGGGTTTATCAACCTTCAATGGGCTAATCGCTTCTGCGTACTTAGAGAATCCGGAAGCGGTGACGGTTTCTTCGTGTTTTAAACTGCAGAGTTGCAGCAAAATGTTTAGATATTGATCGATTCCAGATTCCCTTAACGATTTTGTAAGCTGCTTATTTTTTTCAAGTCCACCCATGGATTGGGCTAGAAGCAACTCTGTTTGAAGAGTATAGTAACTGTATCCGACCGAATCGATGAGGTTGCTTAGTGCCTTAGAAGCCGAAGGAACATCTCCCAGTAAGATGTGTGTTTCTAGTGTTTCTTTCTTCGATATGAATTCAGAAAGTTCATTCTTAAAGATATTTAATAGACTAAGACTCCAAACTAATTCGCTAGATAGGTTGGGTGTTGATTTGGAGGTGTATGTGAACTTCAGTCCCCCGTATGTATTGGGAAAAGGGTTCGGGAAAAGCAGTCTTTTATTGAATCCTACTAGTCGACTGGCTAAGTCGAAAAATTCGATTATGCGTTCTGGTGATGAGTGTTGTACCCTGAGTTTATCCGCGATAGGGAACCTACCCTTGGATAGGTTTGTGATAAGTCCGATTGATTTATAACGAGTTGGTTTCCTTTTTTTGCTTTTCATCGGAGCAAAAAGCCCTGCTAACTAGCAGGGCTTGTTTTGGAGTTTGGTAATGTTGGATTGTCTCAATCTTGCATTTTTGTTGATCAAGATCTACTGACAGCTCTCACACACTTCCGGTTCTTCGGAGGTGGGGGATTGGGCTTGGGCGACGACGCCGCGGAGTTCTTTCTTTGCTCCGATGGTGGCTTTCTCGATGTTGGAGGCGCCGAGGGTGCGGAGGTAGTAGGTGGTTTTCAATCCGTGTCTCCAGGCGGCGCGGTACATGTGGGACAGGGTCTTCATGTCCGGGGTGGCGAGGAAGAGGTTTACGGACTGGCTTTGGTCGATCCACTTCTGGCGTCGGGCTGCGGCCAATACGAGCCAGCTGTAGTCCACCGCGAAGGCGGTCTTGTACTTGAGCTTGAGGTCTTCGGGGATCTGGTCGATTTCGTCGAGCTCGCCGTCGAAGTACTTGAGGTTGTTGAGCATGTCCGTGTTCCAGAGGCCGCGGCTCTTCAGGTCGCGAACCAGGTGCTGGTTGAGGATGGTGAACTCGCCGGAGAGGTTGCTCTTGACGAAGAGGTTCTTGTAGGCGGGCTCGATACAGGGGGACGTGCCGGTGATGTTTGAAATGGTCGCCGTCGGGGCGATGGCCATGACGTTGGAGTTGCGCATGCCGTGCTTGGCGATCTTCTTGCGGATGGGCGCCCAGTCCATCTTGCCGCCGCGGGGGACGTCGACCGCGACGCCGCGTTCGTCCTCGAGGAGGTCGAGCGTGTCTTGCGGGAGGAGTCCGCGGTCCCACTTGGAGCCTTTGTAGCTTTTGTAGGCGCCGCGTTCGGCGGCGAGGTCGCTGGAGGCTTCGATCGCGTAGTAGGCGATGGCTTCCATGGCTTCGTCGTTGAACTCGACGGCTTCTTGCGAGGCGAAGGGGACGTTGCGCATGTAGAGCGCGTTTTGCAGTCCCATGACGCCGAGCCCGATCGGGCGGTGGGCCTGGTTGGAGCGCTTGGCGGCTTCGGTCGGGTAGAAGTTGATGTCGATGACGTTGTCGAGGGCCCGGATCGCGGTGTGGACGGTTTCCTTGAGCTTCTTGTGGTCGATCTCGCCGTCTTTATCGAGGTGCTGGTCGAGGACGACGGAGCCGAGGTTGCAGACCGCGGTCTCGTCGTTGCTGGTGTTGAGCGTGATCTCGGTGCAGAGGTTGGAGGAGTGGACGACGCCGACGTGGTCTTGCGGGGAGCGGACGTTGCAGGGGTCCTTGAAGGTGATCCACGGGTGGCCGGTCTCGAAGATCATGCGGAGCATTTGCTTCCAGACTTCGATGGCGGGGACGGTCTTGGACCACATTTCGCCTTTGAGGGCTTTCGCTTCGTAGGCGGTGTACTTTTCTTCGAAATCCTTGCCGTAGGCGTCGTGCAGGTCGGGGGCTTCGCTGGAGCGGAAGAAGCTCCACTCGCCGCGCTCTTCCATGCGTTTCATGAACAGGTCCGGGATCCAGTTGGCGGTGTTCATGTCGTGGCAGCGGCGACGGTCGTCTCCGGTGTTCTTGCGGAGCTCGAGGAAGTCGTTGAGGTCGTTGTGCCAGGTTTCCAGATACGCGCAGCCGGAGCCGCGGCGCTTGCCGCCTTGGTTGACGGCGATGAGCAGGTCGTTGTGGAGCTTAAGGAAGGGGACGATGCCTTGGCTTTCGCCGTTGGTGCCGTTGATGTAGCTGCCGGTGCCGCGCACTGCCGTCCAGGAGCCGCCGAGTCCGCCGGCCCATTTGGAGAGGTAGGCGTTTTCGGCGATGCCGCGCTGCATGATGCCTTCGATGCTGTCGTCGACGTAGTAGAGATAGCAGGACGAGAGCTGCGAGTGGCAGGTGCCGGAATTAAAGAGGGTAGGAGTAGAGGAGCAGAAGCGGCGGCTCTTGTAGAGCTTGTAGAGGG
Source organism: Opitutaceae bacterium (assembly GCA_028284235.1). GTDB lineage: Bacteria > Verrucomicrobiota > Verrucomicrobiia > Opitutales > Opitutaceae > Pelagisphaera. Next base: position 59,933 of record JANQSC010000013.1, on the reverse strand, counting down.
ACTTGGCTTTGACTTCCTTTTCCTCTTCCGCGGAGAAGAGGCCCATGGCGACGCGCATCCAGAAGAACTGGGGCGTCTCGATGCGTCGCTGGTTGGCGAGGCCTTGGGTCTTGTCGATGATGAGGTAGCGGTCGTACAGGGTCTGCACGCCGAGGTAGTCGAGCTCGAGGTCGGCGGAGGGGTCGAGGCTCTTGGCGAGCTCGTCGATGTTGTAAGTTTTGAGCTTCTCGTTGAGGCGGCCGATCTTGATGCCGTGTTTGACGTACTCTTTGAAGCGTTTCTGGTGGAAGCGCTTGAGGGCGCGGACGCCGTCCTTGACGATGTCCCAGCCGAGGACTTCCTCATAGATATAGGAAAGCTGGATACGGGCGGCGAACTTGGCGAAGTCCGCGTCTTGCTCGATGAGGGTGCGGGCGTTGAGGGTGATGGTTTTCTGCAGGCCGTCCTCGTTGATCTCGTCGAAGATGGAGCGGCGGAGCTCGGCTTCGATTTCCTCGGCGTCGAGGCAGAGGTCGAGACCGATCATGGCGAACTCGATGCGCTTCTTGAGGTCGACGCCGTCCCAAAAGAACGTGTTTCCGTCGTCGCTCTTGACGACGACCATGGAGTTTTGCTCGGGGGAGTCGACGCCTTGCTGGGCTTCGGCTTCGCGCATGGCCCGGCGTTGCGCTCTATATAGAATGTAGTGCTCGGCGACCTTGAAGTGGCCTTGGCGCATGAGCTCTTCCTGGACCATGTCCTGGACTTCCTCGATTTGGACGAAGGCCTGGCCGGTGGCTTCGAGGCGCTCGGTGATGCCGCGGGCGACGGCGACCGCGGGCTCGGAGTTCATCTCGAGGGTGAGGAATGCTTTGCGGACGGCGATCTCGATCTTCTGCTCTTTCCAGGGGACGACCTGTCCGTTGCGACGGATGAGCCGGAGCGTCTTGAGGCCCTGGTTCTGGTCGGCGGCGAGTTTGCGTTGTCGGTTCATGAGCATGCTCTTGGCGACATCGTAGGCGTCGTTTTCGACGAGGGTGTTTTCGATGACTTCGTAGACCTCGTTGAGCCCGAAGCGGGTTTCGCGGGTGGAAGCGGATTTCTCCTCGAGCTTTTCGCAGACCTGCTTGGCGACGACCTGTACCCAGTCGCGGTTCTTGTCGGTGAAGATTTCTTTTTCGTTCTTGGAAAGCAGCACGTTGGCCAACGCGTTGCCGATGGTATCCATGATCTCGTTCTGATCGAAGGTGGACTCGCCCACGTGGGTAACGACGTGAATCTTCGACTCTTCGGATTCGTCTGCGTCGTCGTCGCCGCTCTTTCGCCAATCGTAGTCCAGCTTCTTTTCGCGGGCGATGGATACGAGGCGCTTGAGGGCGAGGTCTTCTTCGAGATTAGGATTGATCATGTGTCTTATTAAAGGTGGTTAGGGAGTAGGTGTTTAGGAGGTTAGGGCGCAATTGTTGAAGAGTGAATTTTGAAGAGTGAGGAGTGAATGTTGGACGGAGGGATTGAGGGAAAGAGGGATGGAGGGACGGGGAGAAGGAGAGAGGTTGGGCTCTTTGCTTCTCGGGTCCGACGTGTTCCTTTGATTAAAGGTCGTCGTCGCTTTCGAGATCGAGTGAGGAGGCCTTTTGGTATTCGGTAACGCGGCCTTCGAAGAAGTTTTGCTCCTTCTTGATGTCCATCATCTCCGCCAGCCAAGGCAGCGGGTTCTGGACGTCTCCAATCAGCGGCTCGAGTCCGACGCCTTCGAGTCGGCGGTCGGCGATGTAGTCGATGTATTGGAGGAAATCTTCTTTGCGCAGGCCGATGGAGTCCATGGGCAGGCAGTCGTTGATGAATTCTTTTTCGAGGGCGATGGCTTCGGACATGGTCTCGCGGAGCTCTTCCTTGAACTCGGCGGTCCAGATGTCCGGATTCTCGTCGATGAGCTCCATGAGGAGGTTGCGGAGGAGCTCGATGTGGTTGGACTCGTCGCGCAGGGTGTAGCGGAACATCTCGCCGATGCCGCGGAACTTGTTCTGGCGGTAGAGGGAGAGGATCATCCCGAACATGCCGTAGAACTGGGTGCCTTCCATGCACTGGCCGAAGACAAAGAGGTTCTTAGCGAAGATCTGCTTGTTGCGGAACTCGGTCAGGTCCATGTCGCGGCGCAGGCCGTGGGAGGTGCGGGTGACGAATTCGTTTTTCTTAACGATGGTCTCGATGTCCTCGAACATGGCCTCGCACTCGTGCGGGTTGATGCCGAGGGAGCTGATCATGTAGAGGAGGGAGTCGGCGTGGATGTTCTCCTCGTGGGCGTGGCGGCCGAGGACGAGCTTGAGCTCGGGAGCGGTGACGCGCTCGCGGATGACGTGTATGATGTTATCCCCTACGATGCCTTCGGCGGCGGAGAAGTAGCCGACGCCCATCATGATGATCCAGCGCTCGATGTCGGAAACGACGGAGTTGTCCTTCCACTGCTCGATGTCGCGGTTCATGATGATGTCCTCCGGCTCCCAGTGGTTGGCCTTCATGGTCTTGTACAGATCGTAGGCCCAGTTGTACTTGAGCGGGAGGAGGTTGAAACACATGGACTGTCGACCGTTGATCACCCGTTTTTCGGCGAAGGCTTTCTCCGCTTTTTCTTGGTCGAGTAGGAAGGTCTTGTTGCCAACTGTGTAAGTTTTATCCATGTGAGGAATGAGGGATGGGTTAAGTGTTATTTGACGGTTTCAGAACAGGAGATTCTCCATAAAAGGGAGCAAAAAGGAACACATTCACCGGGGACTGGCGAATTTAAGTTATTTTAAGTTATCCACCTCTTGCTAACCACTAGATGATGTGGCCCTTTAAAAGATGACCACAAGATATTGTGATCGTTTTTGCCACGTCAACGAGATTGTACGACTTTTTTTGGCGATTTTGGGCGGTTTTCGAGGGCCGTTTTCACCTAACAGGCTCATGTACAATAGCTTGTCTCTGAGCGGCCGAAATCCTAAAAAAATTGCGCAAATTTCGCGGCCGATTTTCCGGCCTATTCGGAATCGGTTCCCGAGATCTTGGATACGTCTTCTTCGACCTTTTGCGGCCCGCGGAAGAGGCTCCAGTCGGGGTCGGAAATCGTGCCGGTGAGGCTGACTTCGAAGATGCGGGTGAAGAAGTCCAGCGGCAGGCTGGCGATCTGGAGAAGCGGCACCGAGCGGAAGGGCTGGAGCTGGGCCCGGAAGTCGAGATCGCCTTCCTCGATGTCATAGGCGCCTTCGCTTTTGATCTGGGCGACGGGGCCTTTAAGCCGAAGTTCAGGGAAACGGACGTAGCGTTTCTCCACGCTGTAGACGCCGTCGGCGTCTTCGAATTTCAAGGTGGCGATGGGGAGGCCGGCGTTGGAGAAAGCCCGGGAAAGGCCGCCGAAAAGCTGGAGCTGGTAGAAGTCCGCTCCAGAAATCTGATACGTGCCTTCGCCGTCGAAGGACTGGGAGTCGCCGACGATTCCTTTGCCTTTGAACGTGAGGCTGGCGATGCCACCGTAGCTGGAGAGGTCGTCGGGCGAGAAGGTGTTGGCGGCGCTCTCCTCGTCGTTGGCGGCGAAGTAGACGGCGGAGGCGCGAAGGGTGTCGCCGAAGTGAGCATCGGTCAGGGCGACGTCGAGGTCCATATCCTCGCCGCGGACTTCGGCGTTCGCGGTAAGGACGCCGTCGGCCAGGTCGGCTTGGACGGAGCGGATGCTGGCTCGGTCGTTGGCGACGAAGACCTCGGCGCTGATGGAGTCGAGCGGGTAGTGGAAGTAGCTGAAGGCGTGGTCGGAGTCGATCTGCAGGTCGACTTCGTAGTCGAAGTTGTCCTTGTGGCGAACGCTGGAGGACGTGGCCCGGACGCGCGGCGGGATTTCGTAGCCGTAGGGCTCGATGATCTCGGCGACGTTTTCGCGGACTTCGGAGATGACGTCGGGGCCGATGCTCACGTCGATAGTGGACTCGGCGTCGATCCAAAGGCCGGTCATTTTGAATTGCTTGTCGCGGGGGTCTTCGTCGAGAGAGAACTGGATGTCGCCTCGCACGTAGCCTTCGTCGCGGGCGATATCGAGATCGTAGAGATCGATGTAGCGCTGGAGGATGAACATGCGGGTTTCGATGGCGTTCATCGGATGCCCGCGCAGGACAACGTCCTCGGTGACGCCGTAACCGGTGAGCCGGAGCGTCTGCGGCTGCTTGATGATCTGCGCGGAGTCCATGAGGCAGTGGAAGCCTTCGTCGCGGAACTCGAAATTGTCCCAGACTTCGGCCCACCAGGGCTCGGGGATCCAGCCGTCGATCATACGCGGATTGAAGAGGCCGTCGATGAGGATGCGCCGGTGTTTGGTCTCGAGGTCGAGGTCGACGGAAAGGCGGCCGTTCTGGGGGCCGCTTCGTAGCCAGAGATTGGGGACGGAGAGCGTTTTGCCGTCGAGGCGGGCTTGGGCGATGACGCGATCGAAGGGAGCGTGCAGGGAGCTGATACGGTCGACCACGAGGGACGCGCTGACTTCGGAAGGCATGAAGGCGCCGTCGAATTGGGCGCTCACGTGTACGTCGGGCCGATCGGTGATTTCAACGAGGGCGTCGACATCGAGTTTCTGGAAGTCCGGGGCGTGGGGGAGCACGCGGGCTTTGAAATGCTCGATGCCGAGGTCGACGAGCCCTTGTGTGGGTGAGCCGCGCAGTTCGACGCGGGCGGTTTTGTTTTCCGGATTGCCGACAGTGGAAAGCTCCCAGGCGGAGTCGACGATCTTGAAGAAGCTTCGCGCCTGCCAGTCTCCATTGTCTTGCGGCGTTGCGGAGAGGAGGAGATTGGTGGCGCGTGTGGTTTCTTTGCCTCCTATATTAATAGAGAGGCGGACGTCTTGCGGCAGCCACTGTTCGGGGTTGGGGAAGGTGTCCCAGTCCGCTTGCAGGGCGATGTCTTCGGCGAAGAGTTCTGGTTGCGCGGATACGCCGGCGATGCGGGCATTGAGCGAGAGGTTCGCTTGGATCTCGGACTGGATTTGGACTTCGATGGTCTGAGCGTTGGCTTGGTCTTTCCAACTCGCGTCGCGAGCGGTTACGACGGCGGCCAGGGTCTGGGGGCCATTGCGCGGGGCGTCCAAGGTCACCCGGGCTTCGAGTCCCCGAGCGTTGGATACGATGTTCTTTAGATCGTTCGCTTGCTTGTGAAATTGGACGAGGCGTTCGCTCAGCGTTTTTCTGGGGGCGTCTGGGTCGGGTTTGGGAAGGACGTCGAGATCAATGATGCCGTTGAGGCTGGCGCGGGCGTCGCCGAAGCGGAGGCGGGCGTATTCGATGGACCAGCCTTTGAGGCGGTTTTCAAAATGGAGGTTGATTTGGTCGACGGCGGGTTCGGGAATGCCGGATGGCGACAGGATCGCGGGGATGATGAGCGAGCCGTTTTCCACTTCGAGTTCATTGAGCCGGGTCCGGCCGAAGAGGAACAGGGCGGGATCGACTTTAAAGCGAATTCGGTCGGCCGCGGCGATGGCGCAGTCGAGGTCGGTGGAGTGGATGACTGGATTGTCGATGGTGATGCGACCGTTGGGTTTGATGCGAATGCCGGAGAGGGTGAGGCTGGCGCCTTGGGCGTGCAGCTCCTTTTCGAGAAGCGTGACGAGGACTTCCGGCATGTCCGTCTCTTCGATCGAAATGACATAGGCGAAGAGGCAAATAAGCAGGGCAAGGAAGCCGACTCCGAGCGTGTAAACGAAGTCGAGCACGGCTTTGCAGAGCAGGCAGGTGCTATGCCACGCGTACTTGCCGGTCGATTTTCCCTCTGTTGCCAAGGCCTCCTCCTTCGTTCTTATTCAGCAGGGGAGTCTGCGGTTGGGGTTGCGGTTTCGGGAAGCGGGCTGTCGGGATCGAAGGGTTCTTCGGGCACGTCGCGTTTCATGCGTTCGAATACGATGGCGCTGAAGGCGTCGATGAAGGATTGACGGAATTCGAAATTGATGTTTTCGGCGATGGATCCGCCGACGAGGAGCGGGCCGCCGGTCAGCTCGGATATGAAGAGATCGATGCTCTCGGTTTGGCCGGCGTCGGCGTTGGCCCACTGGTAGGTGGCTTTGAGTTGGTAGGCCCAGGGTTGCGACCGGTTGGCAATCCGGGCGGTGGACTCGTATCGATTGGTCAAATACGAACGAACTCGCAGCGGCGAGAGGGCGTCGACTAGCTCTACGGGGAGGTTGGCGTCCTCGATGGTGGCGTCGAGCAGCGTCTCGCCGGTGGACAGTCGGGTAATGGAGAGCTTGTTGATGGTAGCGTCGGCGGGGAAGTCGAACAACTGCCGGTCATGGTAGCGGTAGGCTTCGTCGGGAACGTTTTCGAGGAGGTCGTTGGACACGAGGTAGACAAAGTCGGACTGGTCCAGTTTGACGTAGCGCAAGGAGCGGTCTTGCCGATCGAGCTCGCCGAAGTGGAGGGTTTCGACTCTGGGGGTGTCGATCTCCTCGTCCTGGTCTTTCAAGCGGCTGGCGGTGATGCTGATCGAATACTCGGGTACTTCGAGCCCGTATTCTTCGAGGTCGGCGGCGGTGGGCGCGTCGTGGACGAATCCGGACGTGCTGGAGGTGGCGACGGCAGTGACTTGATTGAGCCAGCCGAGGGCTTCTTCGGCGGCTTCGCGGGATCCTTTTTCGCGGATGATCCCTTCTTCCTCGTCGGGGAAGAGGATTTCCCATTCTTCCACCTCCCCTTCGTCCGCCTCCAGTTTTTGGAGAGAAAAGGACTCGTTGCCGCTTTGCTCAAAGGTGATGGAAGTGGCGTGGATCGCGTCCAGTTCGAAAATGCGGCGGTCGCGCAGATTGGTCTGGGCGTTTTCGATTTGGGGAAGGGCGTCGATCTCGATTTCGAAAACGGTGTCGCGATTCTCGAGCTTGGCGTAGCGGACGGTGGGCTGGTCGGGGTCGACGGGGTTGCCGACCTCGAGGGCTTCGCGGCTTTGGTCGGATTCGATGGCGATGCGTAGGAAGGGGTCGAGCAATCCGTAGAGAGCGAGATCGGTCGGGGTGGGCTGGAGTATGCGGAGGCTCTTCAGGTCGAGGACAATTCCGAGCAAGGTGTTCACTTCAATAGCGTCTGCGCGGCTGCGAACGGGGGTTTCCAGGGCCCACTTGTCGTTTGTCTTGGTGATTCGGGTACGGAGATTGTTGGCTTCGCGCAGTTGGAGATTCCAGGATTCGACTTCGAAGATATTGGAGCGGAATACGCGCGAGCTGCGCAGCGTTTCGATGTCGATGGAAAGGCTGTCGAGCAGGCTGCGGTCGACCACGTGAATTTTAGAACGGTCGGCGGACAGCAGGTAGAGGCGGTTGCCAACGGCGGTGGCGTTGCCGATGCCGATGGTGTAGCGGTTTTCGCCGTTGCCGAATTCGAGGGAAAGTCCGGGAGGGGCGAGGCCGTATTCGGCTAGAGAGGATCCGGCCTGGCCGAGACGTTCCACATCAAAGGTGACCATTGTATCCAGGAATTGGAGCTGAGTGAGGATGCGCTCGACGGCGAAGGCGTTGGCGGGCCAGTTGTAGGGTTCGGTGAGTATCCATTCGCCTTCTTGGCGTTCGAGGGCGATGGAACGGCTTTTGGCGAAGTCGGAAATGCGAAGGTAGTCGAGATCGACTGCGAGCGAGGAGAGGGCGTTGCGGTCGGCGTTGTCGGTCTGGTCGCGTTCGCTCCAGGGATCTATATAAAAGATATAGGTCAGGAGCACCAGAAGGATGACGAGCAAAGTGAGTGTAATTTTCAATCGCATAGCGGCGCGTTACTGTCTGCGGGCCAGGTACATGAGAACGCCCATGAGTCCGACGAGGAGGGGCGGGCCGAGCCAGATGATGTATCGTGACAGGAGCAACTGCTCCATGCTCAGGTCGAGTTTCACTTTCTTTATGGGCCGTGGCGGAATGTTGAGCTGGGCGACTCGATCGATAGCGTAGTTGATGGCGTTCAGAGCCAGGAAGAGGTTTCCAGAGTCTTGTATCCGATAGTTGGTGATGAAGTTGGACGTGCCGAAGACGACGAGACGCCCTCCAGGAATGCTGATGCCGAGGGAGGAGTCGACTTTCCGCTCGGAGAGGGCGGCTATGACGACGGGTCCTTGGAGGTCGACGGCGGGGTCGTAGGTCGCGAAGGTTTCGCTTTCGTAGTTCTTCTCGCCCCAGCTGTGGTCGGAAGTGGCCATGAGCTCCTTGACTAGCAAAGACTCGTCGATGGGTCGGCCGGGGTCGGCCCGGACAATGCGGGCTCGGTCGGTGATGAGCGACATGTTGAGCCGCAGCAATTCGTCGGTGATCGGGTGCGGCGCGAATCGACGGACCATGAGGTCCCCTCCGTCGATGAGCGCCTTGCGGCTGGTTTCCACGGCGACGGCGTCGTCGGTGAGAATGCCCCATTCGAAAAGCAGGTCGTCGAGTCCGTGGTCGATGCCGGGTTCGAGCAAGAGGAGGATACGGCCGGAGTTGCGGCGGAGGTAGCCCTTGAGGAGCTCTTGTTCCCGGGGGTGGATGCGCGACTGGGGCGAGGCGATGACGATGAGCGCGGCGTCGTCGGGGATTTCGTCGGTCTGGGAGAAGTCGAGGGGCTGGGTGGCGAGGTTGCGGCTTTTGAGCGTGTCGAGCAGTTTGGAAATGCCGCGGGCGGGGTTGAAGTCGTTCGGATCCATTTCTCCGTGCCCGGTGGTAAAGTAAATGACGGGGGTGTCTGTTTGCGTCAGTTCCAGGATGGCTTGGGTGAACTTGGTTTCCCCGAGGAATTCCTGTACTTCATTTTCGGAGACGTTGTAGAGCTGGTCGATGGTGATCCGGCGGGGCGCCTGGTCTGCCGCTGTAAATATGATAGCGTTCTCGTCGGTGATGCCGAGTTCCTTGGCGCGGCGGGCTTGCTGGTAGAGGTCGAGGTATTCGACGTCGACTCGATTGGCGCCTTGGTTGCGGGTTTCGTACTCGTATTCGCTGAGCATGGACCGCACGTCGTGGTAGATGTCCCGAACGCCGAGGTGGGGGCTTTGCTCGGAGAGAGTGACGATGACTTTGATGGGCTGGTCGAGCTGTTTCAGGTAGGCGACGGTCTGGGCGGACAGTGTGAAGGATCGCCCGATAGTCGTGTCGATGCGCGTATAGGAGCGCATGGCGATTGCGTTGATGGCGGCCAGGATGAGAAAAACGAGGACGAACTGGGCGACTGCGTGGAGGCGGTCGACGATGCGGTTGGACTGGTAGGATTCTATGAGGTTCATCGGCCTAGCAGGCTCCCTCCCGGTATTCGAGAATGAGGATGCTTAGAAAGAGGAAGGCCATCGAGCAGCTTGAGTAGAGGACGATGGCTCGAGTGTCGATGACGCCGGAGGAGAAGTCCCGCATGTGCTGGAGGACGTCGGTGTGGTTGGCGAGCAATTCGATCCATTGGGGTTGGTTGGCCCAGGGGAGGGCGAGTTCGTCGAGAAAGCTGCCGACGACGATGAAGCCGAAGACGAGGGAGAAGCTGACGATCCCGGCGACGAGCTGGCTGCGAGTGAGGGAACTGGCGAAAATTCCGAGGCTGAGAAAGAGCGTGCCGCTTACGGCGATGTAGGCGTAGCCCCCAATAATTGGATACGGATCGAAAAGAGAGTCTTCTTGGACGAAGGAGTAGAAGAGAATGTGAAAGCTGGCGGTGAAGGCCCAAAGCACGCCGTAGTAGATGTAGCCGGCGCAGAACTTCGAAAGGATCACTTCGGTCGCAGTGACCGGAGTGGTCATGAGAGTCTCGATGGTACCGGCGGCGCGTTCTTCGGCGATGCTCCGCATGGTGAGCAGGGGCACCATGAAGAAGACGGGAACGAAGAAGAGATTGAAAAAGGTGATCGACGGGTTGTCCTCCTTGGGGTCGCCGGCGTAGTCGAGTAGAATGAGCTGGAAGAGGAAGCCCATAATGAGGAGGAAGAGAAACGCGGCGATGTAGGTGCTGGGATTGATGAACAATCGCCAGAGCTCGTTTCGCAATAGGGTCGTAAAGTGCCTCATGGGGAACTCAGCTCTCGGCGGGGACCTCCTTGGGGGCGTTTTCGGAGTCGGCGTCGTCGGAATTGGAAGCGAGCTCTGTATCCAGAGTTTCCCAACTGCGTCGCGTGGCGGCGAGGAAGACGTCTTCGAGCGGGGCTTCGCGTTTGCGGAGGGAACGGGCCCGGATGAGCGGGTTGTCGGAGAGACAGCTGAAGAGCATCTCGCCGTAGTCGTGGTTGCCGGGGATGCGGATGGTGACTTTGGAAAAGCCGCGCTCGTCGGCTTCCGCGAACTGGGCGACTTCGAGGTTGGCGGCGACGCGTCGGAGCGATTCCCGCAGGTCGGCGAGGTCGCCGTTGATTTCGAGCTCGTAGATGGTGGAGTCGATAAAGGTCTCGCGCAGTTCGTTGGGGGTGCCTTGGCCGACGATTTTGCCCCCGTTGATGATCATGACTTGATCGCAAGTCATCTCGATTTCGGGGAGAATGTGGCTGGAGATGATGACGCTCATCTTGCCTTTGAGGCTGGCGATGAGGTCGCGGATCATGATGACTTGGTGAGGATCGAGGCCGATGGTGGGCTCGTCCATGATGATGACTTCAGGGTGGGCGAGAATGGCGTCGGCGATGCCCACTCGCTGGCGGAAGCCTTTGGAAAGTTTGCCGATGATCCGGTCGCGAGCGCGGGTCAGATCGCAGCGCTCCATGACTTCGTCGACGCGCTTGCCGCGATGGCGGAGCGGGAGTTCTTTCAGTCGGGCCCGGCACTTGAGGTACTCGCGGACGCGAAGTTCGAGGGGGAGCGGGTTGTTTTCCGGCATGTAGCCGATGCGCCGCTTGATTTCGTGCGGGTGGCAGGCGACGGGGAATCCGCAGATGCGGGCGATTCCGGAGCTGGCCTGCGTGTAGCCGGTGAGGATCCGCATGGTGGTGCTCTTGCCGGCCCCGTTGGGTCCGAGGAAGCCGACGATTTGCCCTTTTTTGACGCCGAAGGAAATGCCGGCGACGGCTTCGAGTTTCCCGTAGCGCTTGTAGAGGTTTTCGACTTCTATGGTGTGTTCCGTTGGTTCCACGTATTCGGGCGATTTTGGTGATGGCGCGGCGATTCTGGAGAAGAAAGACAGGCTTCTTTCAGGCCGCAATCTCAATATGTATTCGTTGGCGTGTCGCGGGTCGGATTAGCGATTTATCGACTAACTCCGATTGGGACCGCGGATTGGGGGGAATCGTTCATTTTTCGATGGAAACTTCGCCCGCCCGTATTTGGACGCGGGCCCCATCAGGGCGTTCAAGGATGAGGGCCCCGTGCGGGTCGATGCCGCGGGCCGTGCCGGCGACACGGGATTCGCCTTGGAGGAGGCTGACGGAGCGGTTTTCCAGGGCGTCGTAGGCGCTCCATTTCTCTTTCAAGAGCGGGCGGTAGGCGTCGGAGACGAATTGCTCATAGGCGAGCATGACGCGTCCGGCGAGGGCCGCGGTGAAGCGATTGGCGTCCTGGGGCTGGCCGGTTTCCTGGCGGATGGAGGTGGCGATGGCGCGCAGCTCGTCGGGCCAACCGTCGGCGGAGCCGTTGATGTTGAGGCCGATGCCGAGGACGAGTTCACGGGTGAGGTCGGCGTCCATGCGGGCTTCGGTGAGGATGCCGGCGACTTTGCGGCCGCCGATGTGGATGTCGTTGGGCCATTTCACGTTGGCCTCGATCCGGAAGAAGGTGTTGATGCATTCGCAGAGGTTGACGCCCATCCAGAGGGTGAAGGTGGAGAGACGTGCGGGAGAGACTTCGGGCCGGAAGGCGAAGCTGGCGTAGAGGTTGCCGTTTTCGGGGCTGTGCCATTGGCGTCCGAGACGGCCGCGGCCTTCGGTTTGCTCGAGGGCGATGACGAGGAAGGGGCTGTCTTCCCCATTAGCGAGGAGGCGTTCGGCTTCGGTGTTGGTGCTGTCGATCTTCGGACGCACGATTACCTGGAGCGGTCCGGCCGAGCGGGGCAGGGAGGCTTGGATGAGCGCTTGGTTGAGCGATTCGGGGCGCTGGGTGATTCGATAGCCTTTGCTGCGCACGGCTTCGAATTCGAAGCCTTGCAGGCGGAGCTTCTCCATGTGCGACCAAATAGCGACGCGGGAAATGCCGAGACTTTCCGCTATCCGACTTCCGGATACGAAATCGCCGCGCGCCGACAGGAGCTCTTTGAGGATGAGGACTTCTTTGTTAATGGTGAAGAGTGAAGTGTGAGGAGTGAATTTTTATTGGTCCCAGTCGAGTCCGATGTCGACCCAGACGCTTTTGTGGACGAGGGCTCCGGTTGATATGAAGTCGCAGCCGATTGTCTTCAATGAAGGGAGAGTATCCAGAGTTACGTTACCGCTGATCTCGGTTACGGCTTGGTGGTTGATTGTTCGTTGGGCGGTGGCGAGATCTTCGAGGCTGAAGTTGTCGAGGAGGATGATGTCGACTTGGGCGGCGAGGGCGGCGTCGATTTGGTCGAGGCGGTCGACTTCCATTTCGACGAGGAGATGGGGCGAGCGTTGGCGGGAGGCGTCCACGGCGGCGCGGGTGGCGGCTTCGAAATCGGAGCCGAACGCGGCGAGGTGGTTGTCTTTGAGCATGACGCGGTCGAAGAGTCCGATGCGGTGGTTCCAGCCGCCGCCGCAGGCGACTGCGAACTTCTCGAGTCCGCGGTATCCGGGAGTGGTTTTGCGAGTGTCGAGGAGGCGAGTGTCGGAATCCTCGAGCGCGGCGGCGTAGGCGCGAGTTGTGGTGGCTATTCCGCTGAGCCGCTGGAGGAAGTTGAGGAGGGTTCGTTCGGCGGTGAGCGCGTTTTGGGCGGGCCCGGTTAGTGTGGCGATGGGCGATCCGGCGGAGAGTGTGTCTCCGTCGTTGGCAATGGCGTTGACGGCGAGGCGGGGATCGAAGGCTTCGGCGACAAGGGGGAGGAGAGCGACGCCGCAGACAGTGAGGGGTTCGCGGGTTCGGAGGGTCGCGGCGAGGGTTTGGTCGGAAGGCAGCAGTTGGCTGGTGGGGTCGCCGGTACTACGCGGTGACTGGGCGAGAGAGGATCCGAGGGTGTCTTCGGCGATCGCCAGTTGGATGAGTTGCTGGATGGGTTCGAGGGCGAGATCGCCCCAGTGAATTTGCTGGCAGCAGGAATCGACGATCTCTTTTGTGATTGCGGGCACTAGGTCAGGGTTATCCTATTCCCTTGCTTCAATATAAAGTACAAAATGGCTCGGCGACGAGTCTGTGAGCCGAATGCGATGAATGTAGACGAATTTAAAGCGAATGTGGATGGCGCGGCGAGCCCGCCTGCGGATTGTGGACTAGAATTGCAGGCGCTCTGGTGGGATCGCAAAGGCGACTGGGAAAAGGCCCACGAACTGTGCCAAAGCGCGGGCAGTAGCGACGGCGACTGGGTACACGCGTACTTGCATCGGGTCGAGGGCGATTTGTCCAACGCGTCTTATTGGTACTCGCGGGCGGGGCGTCCGCGTTTCGAAGGGAGTTTGGCGGACGAGTGGGCGTCGATTGCCGGGGAGTTGCTGGCGGGGCGCGGTTAGGGGTTGTCCGATAGTTCGAATCAGGTAGGGCTCGATCGCCGAGCGAGCCGCGTAGGTTAAGCGGTTTTCCTGTTATGTACGGACCGCGATTAGAAATTTTGTTCAACCGACGCGGACGGCCCGGCGGTCCGTCCCTACCTATACTTTGACGGTAACTGAGAAGGCTTCGACTCGGCCGGGGTTGACGGTGTGGAGGCCGATTTGGGTTTCCGGGCTGTTGGGCGGCCCCATCCAGGGTTCGATACAGTAGAACGGAGAGGTGTCGGCCTGGGTCCAGGTCACTACGGCGTAGTCCGCGTCGGGTTTCCCGTCGGCTCCGATCTCGATTTCGATTTTGGAATCGTCTTGGGCGCACTCGCAGGTGACGGTGGAGCGGGTTAGGCCGTAGTGGATACGGTCGACGAGTTCGGGGTTGGCGAGCGAGTCGGTTTTCTTGACGTTGTCCAGGGCGAAGAGCGAGCCGTCGGCGGCGTGCCGGCAGGCTTTCGTTGCTGGGATGGAGATTTCGTAGTCCTTGCGGGCGGTATCTTCGACCCAGGGCAAGTTGAAGTAGAAGTGGTGTCCGGCGGACCAGGGGATGGGGATTTCGTCGTGGTTGCGCAGGCGTAGTTCAACGGTGAGCGCCTTCTCGTCGAATCGGTAGACGACGTCGAAGTCGTAGTTGTAGGGATAGGCTTCGAGGGCTTGCTCGTCGGGGACGAGTCGGGCGGCGAACCCGGTGTCGTCCATGCGGAGGATTTCGAAGGTTCCTTGCCGCGCGATGCCGTGCATGGGCATGGGGCGGACTTGCCCTTGGACGTCCTTCCAAAAGTTGATTTCGCCTTCGCAAAAAGTGCGGGCGGAAAAGGGGAAGAGGATGGGGTTGCCGCCGCGGGCTTTAACGAATTCGTCTCGGCTGGACAGCTCGGGCCAGCGAATGACGTCGCGAAAGGTGCCGTCTGGATAGGTTACGTTCCAGTTCATAAGGCGCGCGCCGGATTCGGGCGACGCGAGGAAGGCCGACGGCCCCACTTGCCACCGGTAGATTTTCGAGCCTAGGTAATCGATTTCCTCCATTTGAGAAGGGTCTATCAATACCGACTCGCCCTGGATTGCGAAAGGAAATTCTCCAATCGGGTCAACTTTTGGACCCTGGGCGCAAATCGTGTGTCGATGGCGCAACAAAGCGCGTTGTATCAGTCGTTTGTCTCATGCGTCGTCCTTGCAATTTGATTTTCGCTTCGTCATGATTCGTGTCTTGTTTCTAATGATTCATCGTTTTCTAGCTCTTTGGGCGTCGGCCCTGTTTCTGTTGGCACCGGTTTCTTTGGCGGATTCGGAGGAATCGCCAGTCGAGGTCGAGCCTTCGGCTGCGGAGGCGGTTGAATCGACGGTAGAAGCGGTCGCCGAGATCGACCCGGAAAAAACGCTTTCGGTCTACGTAATCCCGATCGACGGGGCTATCGGGCGCCCGACGCTTTTCGGCATTCGCACGGGGATCAAAGACGCCATCGAAAAAGGGTCGGAACTTGTAGTGTTCGACATGGATACGCCGGGTGGGGAACTGGGGGCGACTTTGGAGATTTTGGAGACGATCGACCGATTCGAAGGCGACACGGCGACCTTTATCAGCGGCGACGCGATTTCCGCAGGGGCGATTATCGCGTCCGTTACGAAGGACATTTATTTTGCTCCCCGGGCGACGATGGGCAGCGCGGAAGTGGTGACGGGGACTGGCGAGAATGTCGACGACTCGATGAAACGAAAGATCAACGCTTACCTGACATCGAAACTCGACGCGTACATTTCCGACTACCGGTACCGAAGCGATGTGCTGCAGGCGATGATCGAGCCGGAGACGGAATTGATCATCGACGAAGTGACGCTTTCGAAGGAAGGGGACTTGCTCAACCTCAACGCTCGCCGGGCCCACGAGATGTACGGGGATCCGCCCCAGCCGCTGCTCGGATCGGGGATACACGACGATTTGGACGCGCTGCTGGAGTCCGTGGCTGACGGTCGGGAAGTGGCCCGTACCGATTTTGTCAGTACATGGTCGCTTGATTTGGCGGCCTATTTGATGGACTTGGCCCCGGTGTTGGTGGGCCTGGGCATTTTGGCCTTGTTGGTCGAATTCAAAACGCCGGGATTCGGCGTGTTCGGAATCGCGGGGATCGCATTGATCGCCATCGTGAACTTCGGCCACCACGTGGCGGGGCTTTCTGGATACGAAGGGTTGATTTTCGTCGTGCTCGGGGCGATTCTCGTATTCGTGGAGTTCGTGTTTTTTCCGGGAGTGCTTTTCTTGGCCTTGCCAGGCCTGATAATGATGCTGGGTGGCTTGCTGTGGAGCATGGCCGATATCTGGCCGGCCGGGACTCCCGATTTCGATATTTCCTTCGATTTGTTTATTACGCCGCTGGTCAATGTGGGTCTGGGGATCGTGATCGCCATGGTTCTCTTTCTCGCTTTGCTACGTTTCCTTCCCAAGTCGATGGTTTGGAATCGACTGGTCCTGGCGGAGGCGGTTGAAGGCACGAGTTTGAGCGGCGACGCGACGCGGGCGGATCGTCCGGGAGCGGGCGCTACGGGTGTCGCTCTGACGGACTTGTTCCCAACGGGCGAAATTGAAATCGATGGAAAGAGCTACGAGGCGCGGGCCGAGGTGGGCTCCATTGTGAAAGGGACGCCTGTGCGGATATTACGCGCGGAGACGTTTAGCTATGTAGTCGAGGAGGAGAGCGGATGACCCTGGTTTTGCTATTGTTCATTGCGGGAACGTTCCTTATCGCCGCCGAAGTGATTCTTCCCGGAGGGATCGTCGGGCTGCTCGGAGGCGGTCTGATCGTGGGCGGGATTGTCGCCGCCTATTCGGAATTCGGAATCAGCGGGGCGGTGATTGGGAGCGCGGTCGCTTTGCTGCTTCTTATTGCGGCGCTCTATATTGAGTTCAAGATTCTGCCCAAGACGCGCTTTGGAAAAGGGATGTTCATGGACGAGTCGATCGAGGGCAAAACGACGTATTCAAAGGCGGACGACAGCGCGGTGGGTCAAATCGGCGAGACCGCCACGGCCCTAGGACCGACGGGTTTCGTTTTGGTGAACGGGACGAAATTCGAAGCTACTTCGAGATCGGGATTTATCGACAAGCACGAGCGCGTCAAAGTGACGGGCCGAGACAATTTTAGAATAATCGTATCCAAAATATAATGCACATTAATTCAATGAAACTATTATCGCCCAATACACTGGCTTTTCTCGACAACTTTCCGCTCATCATCACCGTGGTCGGCATCCTGTTTGTGCTGGTGATCGGCTTCGTGGTGGTCTCGTTTTTCAACACGTGGTTGAAAGCGATGCTGGCGAAGGCCCCGGTCGGATTCCTGAACATCATCGCTATGCGTCTTCGAGGCGTTCCCTACGGTTTGGTCGTAGACGCTCGGATCACGGCGGTCAAGGCGGGCGTCAACTTGTCGACGGACGACTTGGAAGCCCATTTCCTTGCGGGCGGAAATTTAATCCCGACGGTGCAAGCGATTATCGCTGCCATGAAAGCGGGCATCAGCTTGGACTGGTCTCAGGCCTGCGCCATTGACCTGGCGACGAAGGGTTCAGGAAAATCCGTCGTGGAAGCGGTCCGGACGTCGGTCGACCCGAAGGTGATCGACTGCCCGAGTCAGGACGGAGCGAAGAAGTCGATCGACGGTGTCGCCAAGGACGGGATACAGGTGAAGGCGAAAGCGCGCGTGACCGTGCGGACCAATTTGGAGCGCTTCGTCGGGGGCGCGAAGGAGGAGACGATCATCGCTCGCGTGGGCGAAGGCATCGTTACGACTATCGGCTCGGCGGACTCGTACAAGGTCGTCTTGGAGTCGCCCGATTCGATTTCGAAGGTCGTGCTCGAGCGCGGCTTGGACGTGGGCACGGCGTTTGAAATTCTCTCGATCGACATCGCCGATGTGGACGTCGGAGCCAATGTTGGCGCGTCGCTGCAAGAGGCGCAGGCGGAGGCGAACAAGAATATGGCCCAAGCGCAGGCGGAAATTCGTCGCGCGGCCGCGGTCGCCGAGGAGCAGGAAATGAAGGCGCGGGTCGAGGAGATGCGGGCCAAGGTCGTGGAGGCGGAAGCCCAGGTGCCTCTCGCGATGGCGGAGGCATTCCGAAGCGGCAATCTCGGGATTATGGACTACTACAAGATGAAGAATATCGATTCGGATACGCGCATGCGCGATTCGATCGCTGATCCGATTCAGGAGGACGGGGACTTCCGCAAGGAGTAGGCGATTAGAATCGTCGACTATTCGCGATGGACTATTGGTTTCTAGACAATCTCGAGAACCTCGTTCCGTTCGTCATCGCCCTGCTTTACTTTCTGGGCACGAGTCGAGCCAAGAAGGCGCAAAAGAAGGCCGAAAAGGCGGATCCGCAAGCGGAGGAGCGGGCCCGCCAGGTTCAGGAGGAGATTCGGCGCAAGATCCTCGAGCGCCAGCAGCGCGGCAACGCGCCGCCCCAGCAGCCGGAACGGCCTTCTCCGTTTGAAACCCGCGAGGAGGAGGAAGCATCGTACTTCCCCGATTTGGAGCGAACGTTTCGCGAGTTTGTCGAGCCGGCAGCTCCCGAACCGAAACCGGTTTACGAGGCGCCGAAGGCGCCACCGGTGGATCCGTTCGAAGAGCAGCGCAAGCAGATCGAGGAGCAGTTGCGCAAGGCCGAGGCGATTGCCGCGATGCGTCCGGCGGATACGAATTCCGCTTACCGTCGACCGGTAAGCAGCCGCAGGCAGGCGGAGTTGGAACACGCCCAGCGCGACCACTTGCTGAGAGGCTTGACGAACAAGGCGGAGCTGCGCCGGGCGATCGTCCTGAAGGAGATTCTGGATACGCCGTTGGCGTTGCGATGAAGGTCGAGGTGCTGGCGATTTGCGACGCGGCGACTGACTACCAGGGCCGTTTGAACATTCTGGGCGTGTTCGAGGGCATGGCGGCCCCGAAAACGCCGGTTGTGCGCGACCGTTGCTCGATCGTGACGCGCATGCGGTTCCGGTCGGACGAGACGGGGACACATGAGCTCACTATCTGTATTCGCAACAGCAAAGGCGTTCTCCTGATTCCCGAGATGAAGGCCGGATTCGCGGTGAAGGCGCCGGCGAATCGAAAAACGGTCGCGGCGAATATGGTCCTGAATGTGAATCAGTTGAAGATCGACGAGTTCGGGGAGCACGAGATCGCGTTGTTCGTCGACGGCGTTTTGCAGGAGAGCATTCCGCTTACCGTGGCTCGGGCGGTGAAGAAGCGCGGGCGCAACCGGATGGATAATTAGGTGGAGACGGTCCATCAATTCCATTTCTTCGCCCTTTCGTTCTATTCGAGTTCATAGTTCATTTGCTCACGTCGCAATACCCTACGGGTATTCCTCCCATCGCAATCTGAACTCTGATTCTCGAATATAGCTTCAATGGCTCGAAAGCGAATCGATGGATCGTCTCCAATGTGTGTCTAAGACGTAGAATTGGCGCAGGCGCTATGTCGCGGATGGGAATTCAAACTACGCGGCGCTTCGCGAGCGAAGGCCCTACGTTAGAGGTCCTACTCGACGAGGCCGTTTAGTTGGGCGGCGAGGGCGTCGGGGGAACGGGCTGGGAGTTGGCAGACGAAGTTTTCGCACACGTAGGCGGTAGACGCGCCGTCGATCGGTCGAGCGGAACGGATGAACTCGAGGTGTTTGCCGAGGAATTCTTGGCTGGGGCCTGCGTTCGCGTGGAGAATGAGTCGGTTGGGTAGGAGAGTGGTGGCGACGATGGGCGCGAGCGATTCCTTGTCGGGCTGGTCGGCGATGACAATTTGTATCGGCTTTTTGATGACAAATAGGGCGGCGTCGAGCAGGGCAGGCATTCGCATAGGGGCGTCTTTCGTGGCAGCGGTGAACAGACGCACGGACTGGAGGGCTTTTTCAGAAAAGTCCTCGTTGTCGAAGTACTGGCCGAGTCGAGCGAGGTTCTTGGCGCTGACGGAATTGGCGCTGGGGATGGCTCCGTCGAAATTGTCTTTGGGTTGAGCGAAGACGATGTCGTCGCTGGCTTTGAAACTGAAGAAGCCGCCTTGGGCGTCATCGTAGAACAGGTCGATTTGCGCCGTTTGAAGGTCGTTGGCCCACTGGAGCCAATGCGGCTGGGCGTCGGCTTCGTAGAGGTCGAGCAGTCCTTGGATGAGGTAGGCGTAGTCGTCGGTGAAGGCGGCGACGGTGGAGGGTGAATTGCGGTAGAGTCGGACGAGGCTTCGGCTTTCGGGATGATAGAGATTTTTCTCGATAAACCGGGCGGCTTGGGCGGCGGCTTCGATGTAGCGCGGGTTACTGAAGGTCTGTCCTGCCAGGGCGAGGGCGGAGATGGCGAGGCCGTTCCAGGCGGTGATGATTTTATCGTCGAGGTGGGGACGGGGGCGATTTTTGCGGGCGTCGAACAGCGCGGCGTTGATTTGGGCCAGTTTCGATTCGATCTCGGATTCGGGGCGGTCGAGCTCTTGGCCGACGTCCGTCATCGTTTTTTCGATACGGAGTGTATTGTAGCCTTTGAGTTGTTCGATGCTGAAGGGTCCGTGCGGGGCGTTCCCGTTTTCCTGGAAGGAGTAGTAGGATCGGGCGATCGCCACGAGGGAGTCGTCTCCGAGAGCCTTTGCCAGTTCATCATCGCTCCAAACGTAGAAGGCGCCTTCGCGCTTTTCTTCAGCGTCGGCGCTTTCGTAGCTTTCGGCGTCTTCGGCGCTGTAGAATCCACCTTGCGGGAGTCGCATGTCCCGCAGGAGGTACTGTACCGCGGAATCGACGATCGACCGATAGGCGTCGTTTTTGGTGGCCTGCCAGGCGTGGGTGTAGGCGGTGATCAAAGTGGCTTGATCGTAGAGCATTTTCTCGAAGTGGGGGAGCTTCCATTCGCCGTCGACGGTGTAGCGGTGGAACCCGCCGCCGATGTGGTCGTGGATGCCGCCGGCGGCGATGGCGTCGAGGGAGGTGAGGGCGATGCGCCGGGCTTCGTCTCTTTGCGCTTTGGGCAGTTCTTTGACGACGCTGGATTTCAGGAGGAAGGAGAGGTTGGCGGCGCTTGGGAAGTTGGGTCCGGTTCCGAAGGCGCCGGTACGTTCGTTGAAGGCTTCTTGGAAGGCGGCGACGGCGTCGGCAATGAGGTGGGTCCCGAGGTCGAATTCGCCGTCGCTCGCGTTTTGCGTGGCGGCGTCGTTGAGGGCGGCGACGATTTGCTCGCTGCGTTCAATCATGCTTTCGCGGTCGTTTGTCCACATTTCCTGGATACGAACGAGGAGTTCGGGAAAGGTAGCGCCGCGGTGGCCGCGTCGGTTGTCGGGCGGGAAATAGGTTCCGCCGAAGAAGGGTTTTCGTTCCGGGGTGAGCCAGACGTTGAGGGGCCAGCCGCCGCTGCCGGTGAGTTGCTGGACGAAGTTCATGTAGACGGAGTCGACGTCGGGGCGTTCTTCGCGGTCGACTTTTATGCAGACGAAGTGTTCGTTGAGATAGGCGGCGATGTCGGGGTCGGAGAAGGACTCGCGGTTCATGACGTGGCACCAGTGGCAGGTGGAGTAGCCGACGGAGAGGAGGACGATTTTTCCTTCCGCTTTCGCTTTCTCGAACGCCTCGTCGCCCCAGGGGTACCAGTCGACTGGATTGTAGGCGTGCTGGATGAGGTAGGGGGACTGTTCGTTGGCGAGCCGGTTAGCTTTCGCGTCGGTCGTTGCGGGCTCTGCGGCGTGCGCGAGAGGGAGGCACACGCCGGCGGCGATGGCGAGAACGGTCCGGAATCGGGGGTTCGTCATGGATCTAGAGACAGACTCATCGGCGGGCCGTTCAAGCTAATTTGGATTGTGAATAGTTTCCGGGCGGGCGGAGCGAGTGTCAGGGTGTGCTGAATTAGTCGGCAGTTTCGGTTTTGGACGAGAGAGTGCGGCTTCTATCACGCTGGCCTGCAACGAGTTGGAGTTTGTCGCTCGTTTCGTTGGCTGCGAGGAATTGAGAGGGGAGGTATTGGGCTTGCTTTCTGATGGAGGCGGCGGGGTTTCAAAGGTTTGCGTTTTTTGTTTTTTTCTCGTTTGCTCCGGTTTCTCAAAGCAGATTGGATAGGCTCGTAAGTCTTTTAGAGACAGGTATTTGACGGTATTGATGTAAATGAGACGGTCGCTCGCATATTATGAAAACTCTTCCAGCTCGGTTTTCTATCGTCCGAGCAAGCGAGCCATCCTTCTTTTCGGGTTTTCCGCGTTTCTCTTTCTCTTGGGCTGTTATCAGATGGCCACTGCAGGCGTGCCGAGTTTTGAGGGCGACACGCCCGCGTTTCTGATAGGAGCGCTGATCGCCTCGTGTGGCTTCTTTTTGAGCGGATTCAACGGGCGGCGCTGGATGTGGGTCATGATCGCGGTGGCGGTGGTTGCCCGGCTGTTGTTTTTACCTTTGCCGGGATCCGAGGACTTGACGCGCAAGATGTGGGAAGGGGAGATTCTGGACGCGAATTTCAATCCGTACGAGAAAGCGCCGGACGCTGAGGAGTTTGCGGTGCTTCGGAACGGGAGCTGGGAGCGGATTCGTGAGAAGAGCGCGACGTCGAGCCAGACTCCGTTGAGCTTGGCGATCTTCCGGCTTTTCTACGCGATGAATTTCAATGTGTGGACGATCAAGTTTCTGTTCGTTGTATTGGATATTTTGATATGCGTGATTCTGGCAATGCGTTTTGGCCCGCGTCGGGCGGCGTTGTATTGCTGGAATCCTCTGGTGGCGTACAGCGTCGCGGGCGAGGGGCATATGGAAAGTTTGTTGCTTTTGCCGGCCTTGGGCGGATTTTTGATTTGGGACGCCTGGGTGGACCGGAAGGGCGGCGCGGTGGTGATCAGCACCAATGGTGGCTTGAGCGGCGGTCCGGGTCAGATGGTGAGTTTCGCGGCTCTTTTGATGGGTCTGGCTGCGGCGATGAATTTGGTTTTTCTGCCGATTCTAATCTGGATGTTTTGGCAAGTGCTGAGCAAGTCGGGTATCAAGACGGGCGTGGCGATCTTGTTTGTGGGCTTAATCCCGCTGGCGGTATTCAATGGCTGGGGCGCTTATGCGCTTGGCACCGATTTGTGGAGCGGGCTTCCGAGATACTTGAACTTACCTGTGGACGCGCTTTCTCTGGTTCCAGGGACGTTGGGACGCATAGGTATCGAATTGGGGCCGGATGTGTTCTATTGGGCAATTGCGATCGTGTCGCTCGCATTCATGTTCCGCAATGAGACCATGGAGCGTTTCGGTAATCTTTATATGGGTACATTGCTGGTGTTGAGCGTGGCGGTTTTCCCGTGGCAGTTTTTGTGGATGGCGCCTTTCGCGGTGGGCGTGGGCCATTTGGGTTTCCGACTGATCTCGATTGCGGGATTCGTTTACTATTTCTCGTTTCTTTCGCCGGGTGAAGTGGTGGCCTTGAGCGCTTGGCAAAGCGCGGGGCTTTGGATTCCGCTCTTGATCGGGCTGATCTGGTACGCGGTGGTTTGCCGGTCGAAAAGCGATGGCTTTTATGTCCGTTCCTACTAGGGCGATACTCATGTACCGATCGCCCGAACTCGGGCGCGTGAAATCGCGCTTGGCCGGGGCGATCGGGGACGAATCGGCGTTGGCGCTGTATCGGTGGATGGGGCGACGGCAGTTGGACGCATTGCCGAGAGAGTGGGAAGTCGAAGGCCGGTTTACGCCTAACAGCGCGGAGGCGGAGATGGTCCGCTGGCTGGGCGGTCGTCCGAATTGGAAGGCTCAGGGAGGGGGAGACTTGGGTGAGCGAATGGCTCGGGCGGCTCGGGACGCGTTTGAGTTGGATGAATGCGAAACGGTCTTTTTCGTTGGGGCGGACTGTGTTTCCCTGGATGAAACCGCTTTGCGTGAGGCGGAACGGGCTTTGAGCGCGGTTGATGTCGTGTTGGGGCCGAGCGCGGATGGGGGTTATTACTTGCTGGGTCTGTCGCGACGGTTTGATGCAGTTTTCGACAATATCTCTTGGGGATCGAATCGTGTATTTTCCGAATCCATTGAGCGGATACAGGCGTTAGGCGCGACTTACTCGCTCTTGGAAGAGCGCGTGGATGTGGACGACTGGGAATCGCTTCAGTCGCAAAAGGACTTTGTGGATAGTCGGTTGCGGGAATGTTTGTAGGTCGGGCGAGTGACGATTGCCCGTTCTTTATCTTAATCCTACTCCTAATCGTAATCCCGTTCAAAAATCGAGCGAGGAATGGATTAAGATTAGGAGTAGGATTAAGATTATGATTTATTGGTCGCTCTATGGGCGTTGATTAGGCGTCGTCGACGGTGCGGAGCTGGACGCTGTCGATAACGCGGTCGCTGGCGAGGATGTCGGAGACGAGGACGATCTTGTCGCCTCGTTTGAGGTAGCCGCGCTTGACGAGCAATTTCATGGCTCGGGCGACGGTTGCCTCGGGCTCGGTGCAGAAGATCATTTGGAAGGGGACGACGCCGTGGTGGAGGCGGAGTTGCTTTACGGTGTCGACGGAGTTGGTGAAGGCAAACACGGGCGAGGTGCGTGGTCGTTGGGCGGATACGCCGCGGGCCATGGAGCCGCTACGGGTAAAGCAAAGGATGGCGACGGCGTCGAGGGCGTTGGCCATGACGACGGCGGAATGCTGAATGCGGGCTTTGTCGGAGGTGAGTTCGTAGTCTTTGGCGAAGTTGAATTTCTTGCCGCGCTCGTCGATGGCTTTGGAAATCTTGGTCAGGGCCTGGACGCATTCGACCGGGTATTTGCCGATGGTGGTTTCGCCGGAGAGCATGACGCAGTCGGCTTCTTCTTCGATGGCGATGGCGACGTCTGACACTTCCGCGCGAGTGGGCATCGGGCTGGAGATCATCGACTCGAGCATATGCGTGGCGATAATGACGGGCTTGCCGATTCGGAGGCAGCTGCGGACGGCTTCGTGTTGGATTATGGGCAGCGTTTCGAAAGGGCATTCGATGCCGAGGTCTCCGCGGGCGACCATTAGGCCATCGGCTTCGCGGATGATTTCCTCGAGATTGGACAGGGCGGACTGGTCTTCGATTTTGGCGATGATGCGGGCGTTGTGGCCGGCGTTGTCGTCGAGAAAATCGCGGAGCATTTTGAGGTCGTTTTCTTCGCGCACGAAAGAGAGGGCGAAGAGGTCGACGCCTTCCTCGATGCCGACGAGGGTGTCGCGTTTGTCTTTCTCCGTGAGGGCGGGGAGATTGACTTTGACGCCGGGCAGGTTGATGTGGCGACGGCTGGAGAGTTCGCCGGGGATGATGACTTTGCAGCGAATACGGGCGGCGTTTTTCTCCAGGACTTCCAGGCGGATGAGGCCGTTGTCGACCAGCACAACGCTGCCGACTTCGATGTCGTTGACGAGGTTGGAATAGTTGACATCGACGGAGCGGATTTCTTCGGAACCGGTGTCGCCCGGTTTGATGGTGAAGTCGAAGATTTCGCCGGGCGCGAGCTGGATTGGATTCTCCAAATCGCCGGTGCGGATTTCGGGGCCTTTGACGTCCATCATGACGGAGATGGGGCGTCCGTGGCGTTCTCCGATGGAGCGGATGCGGCCGCAGACTTTGCGGACGTAGTCGTGGTCGGCGTGGGCCATGTTGATGCGGCAGACGTCGACGAAGTGCTCAGTGATGAGCGATTCGAGCATTTCTTCGCTGTCGGTGGAAGGGCCGACAGTGAAGATGATTTTCGTCCGGCGCGGCGTGCGTTTAGCGTCGTGGGTCATTGTAAGGTAGGTATGTGGAAGTGTCGGTCGGCCGCGTAAGGACGGGTGTTCCCAGTCTAGAGCGACTGGAGGGAGGAGCCTTCACCGGCTTCGATGGTGTCGATTCGGTAGCTGACGCTCTGTCTCAGTCCGGAGAAGGTGTTCTGTATCGCGTCGACGCTGTTGCAGTCGCGGCTGAGGTGGGCGAGGAAGACCTGGTTCCAGCGGGGGTTTTCGATAGACTGGAGGAGTTCGCAGGCGGCGTTGTTGGAAAGGTGGCCGTGTCGCCCGCTAATTCGCTGCTTGATCGACCAGGGGCGTTTCTCGTCGCGTTCGAGAAGCTGCGGGCAGTAGTTCGCTTCGACGATAAGTGTATCGACGTCTTTGATACGATCTGCGATGTGCTTGGGGGCGAAACCGAGATCGGTCAGCCAAGCGACGCTGCGAACGGGCGAGAAGAGGTCGTCGCCGCGTCCGCTGGTGAATTTGAATCCGACGGGGTCGTGCGCGTCGTGCGGCACGGAAAAGCTCTCGATGGTGAGATCGTGGAAAGTGAAGGTGGCGCCGGTATTGAAGATCTTCCAGTCGGGCTTGTGTTTCAGCTTCGGCTGAATGGCCTTGGCGGTCATGAGGTTGGCGTAGACGACGGGATTGAACTTCTTGGCGAAGGTCGAGATGCCGGCGGTGTGGTCGCTGTGTTCGTGGGTGACGAAGATGGCGTCGATTTCCTCGGGTTTCACGCCGCGCTCTTCGAGCATGCCGCAGAGTCGTTTGCAGCTGAAGCCGGCGTCGACGAGGACTTTGCAGCGCTCGGTGACGAGCAAGCCGCTGTTGCCGGAGCTACTACTGCCGAGGATCGAGAACTGCGTGGACATCGATCTGGCAGTGTTGCGTGCGTCGTTCGGTTTTCAAATAAGAAATGATGGCGCGGCGGTTTTCCGAGCGGAGAGCGGGGAGGCAATTGACTCGTAGGGCCAGCGCTTGCGCTGCGCCGCGTAGTTAAGCCAATGCGCTCCGAACACGCGGCACAGCGCAAGCACTGGCCCTACGATGAGGTTGGCGCGATTTGCGCCCTACGGACTGGCGTTGCGGAGACGTTCGCGGCGTTGGACGAAAAAGTAAATGAGGGCGCCGAGGAATTGTGTGAAGATGATGACGAGGACCCAGATGAGTTTGTTGTTTCCTTCGTCGGACTCGTGTTTGATACAGTCGACGAGCATCCAGATCCAGAACGCTAGAAAGCCGAGACTGACGATCCCCATGACCATGAAAATGAGGATTGGGAGGAGAACGGAGACGTCGGAAGCGGTGGATTGCATAGGCGGTTTCGGTGGGAAGGGTCGGAAGAACGGTCGGCGAAGCGTGTTGAAATTAGGGGAATTCTGGAGAATTCGGGGCGCAAATCAAGGGAAACGGCGACGGGAAAGGAGTGGCCGCGGTCCGCAGGCTGTGCTTGCCTTTTTTTTTAGGGGGTATCTAGTGGCGGATTGCTAATTTCGGATCGTGGCGGAACTGTCGGCGGAGCCGGCCAGTCTGCAGCGAATGGGCGGCGCGAGTCGTTCAACCAGTGGAGCGCGGCGTCGACGCCGATCTGCCGGTCCGACTGAACGCCTTCAACAATTCATGTCTTCCAGCGAAAAATCCAAGATGTACTTGCATAAAACCGAGGCCGACAAAGAGGCCCCGATTGCGCGTTCGTACGATGAAACGTTTCGTCCGTCCGAGGAGTATCGGGCGTCGATGCCGGACATCATGGACTCGGTTGAGTCGCCGCAAGGCAAAGCGGTCCCGATCCAGCAGGTGGGCGTGTCGAATTTCCGGCTGCCGCTTACGTTTCGTCGCGAGGACGGATCGACAATCGCGTTGGAAACGAGCGTGACGGGGACGGTTTCCTTGGAGGCGAGTTTGAAGGGGATCAACATGTCGCGGATCATGCGGTCGTTCTACGAGCTGAAGGACGAAGTGTTCACGGTGGAGACGATCCGTTCGGTTCTGGATCGGTTTCGCGAGAAGGTTGAGAGTTTTGATGCCCAGGTCGCTTTGCGCTTCAATTATCCGATTTTGCAGGAGAGTCTGCGGAGCGAGCTAAGCGGGTACCAGTATTATCAAAGCGGGATCGAGGGACGGTTGTCGCGTGACGGAGTCTTTGAGCGTCGACTGGTGTTCGACTTCGTCTACTCGTCGGCGTGCCCGTGTTCGGCGGAACTGGCGGAACACGCTCGGGAAACCCGCGACGCGTATTCGATTCCTCATTCGCAGCGGAGCAAAGCCCGGATTTGGGCGACAATCGCGGACGGGGCGGAACTGACTTTGGAGGCGCTGCAGCGGCATTGTCTCGAGGCCTTGAAGACGGAGACCCAGGTGATGGTCAAGCGCGAGGACGAGCAAGCGTTCGCGGAGTTGAACGGGGCCTACATCAAGTTCGTCGAGGACGCGGCTCGGACTTTGTACCAGGAGCTGGACGGCGACGAGCGGATCGCGGACTTCCAGATTGCGTGCTCGCATTTGGAGTCGCTGCATTCCCACGACGCGGTTTCGGTCATCTGCAAAGGCGTCGAAGGCGGCTACCGGGCGGATTTCTCGGATTTCAACGACCTGATTTGTTGAGCGAGTGAAGCGCCTCTGGAAATCCGAAATCGTAGGGCTGGCGCTTGCGCCATGCCGCGAACGTGGCACAATGTCAGACCTACGCGGCGCTTCGCAAGCGAAGGCCCTACGTTTGAAAACCTCATTTTACTCGACTCATTGAGCGGACTTGGGCGTTTGACGCTCCAATTCGCGACCGCCCGTTTAACATTGAGTTGCCGATTTTCCCGCGACGCTCCATTGTCTTTTTAACCGAATCACGAAAATGTCACCGACGACCCTTGAGTACCGTTTTACGGACGTTGAAATCGAGAACGAGGCGGAGCGTTTGCTCGCCAAGCTGATGCACGTCGAATGCGATTCGCGGCATTCCTGGAATCTCGACACCTGTCGATCGATCGCTCCGCTCACGCTGGAGATCAACGCCCTGAAAAAGGCTAAAGACGCAGTCATTCTGGCCCACTCCTACGTCGAGCCGGAAATTATCTATGGCGTGGCGGACTTTTCCGGGGACTCCTACATGCTTTCGATGAACGCGAAGGAGGCGAAGGCGGACCGTATCGTGTTCTCCGGCGTCGTGTTTATGGCGGAGACGGCGAAGATCCTTTCGCCACAAGCGGAAGTGATCGTGCCGGACCGGCGTTCCGGCTGCTCGCTCGCGGATTCGCTTACGGGGGAGCAATTGCGCGAGCTGAAAGCGGCGTATCCGGACGCGGCGGTCGTGTGTTATATTAATAGCACGGCCGAAGTGAAAGCCGAGTGCGACGTGTGCGTGACTTCCAGCAACGTCTACAAGATTGTCGCAGCCTTGCCGCAGAAGCAGATCCTTTTCGTCCCGGACCGCTTAATGGCCGACAATATTCGCGTGGAGATGAAGAAGCTCGGGATCGACAAGGAGATCGTCTCCTCCGACGGGACTTGCATCGTCCACGACCAGTTCGATCCGAATTTGATCTCGGAATCCCGCGAGAAATTCCCGGGATTAAAAGTGGTGTCTCATCCGGAGTGCACGATGGACATTACGAGCGAGAGCGACTACGTTGGCAGCACCGGCGGCATGATGCAGTACGTGAAGAAGACGGAAGCCCCGTACTTCATGATGCTAACGGAATGCGGGCTGGTGGAGCGAATCGAGGTAGAGAGCCCGGAAAAGCGGTTCATTTCCGGCTGCAAGCTCTGCCCGTTCATGAAGATGAACTCGCTCGAGAAAATCCGCGACGCGTTGCTGGAGCCCAAGCCGGACCAGATCATCGAGCTGGAGGAGTCGTTGCGACTGAAGGCGCTCCGGTCGATTGACCGGATGTTTGAAATGGCTGAGTGAATACGATTCGTACAGATTGCCTGGTCGTCGGGGCGGGGTTGGCGGGTTGCGCCTATGCTCATTACGCGTCGAAGATGGGTCTGTCCGTGACCTTGGTTTGCTCGGACGAGCTTTCCAAAGGAGCGAATAGCCAATGGGCCCAAGGGGGCATCATTTTCGACACGTCGATCAACCCGGCCCAGCTCAAGCGCGACATTGTCGCGGCTTCGGACGGGACGTCGAACCCGGCCGCGGTGGATTCCCTGGTCGAGCATGGGCAGGCGGCCGTGCAGTCGCTGCTGCTGGACGAGCTCGACGTTCCCTTTGATCGAGAGGATTCGGGAGATCTCAAGTATACGCGCGAAGGCGGCCACTCCGACAAGCGAATCATCTTCTCGAAAGACCTGACCGGTCGGGCGATATTGAGCAACATGCACGATCATGTAGTCGGGCTGGAAGGCGTATCGGTTTTGACCAATACGGTGGCGGTGGACCTGTTGACGCTGTCGCACAACTCGGTCGACCCGCAAGACAAGTACAAGCCGATCACCTGTATCGGCGCTTACGTTCTGGATACGGGAACGGGCGAGATCTGGGCGATCATCGCCAAGAAGACCATTCTAGCGACGGGTGGAGTCGGGCAGATCTTTCAGAACACGACAAACCAGAAGGGAGTTGTGGGCCATGGCGTGGCGATGGCCCAGCGGGTCGGGGCGCGGCTGATCGACTTGGAGTATATCCAGTTTCACCCGACGGTTTTTCTGAAAAAGAATTGCCCGTTGTTTCTGGTTTCGGAAGCGGTGCGCGGCGAAGGGGGCGTTTTGGTGAACGCTCGAGGCCGACCGTTTATGGACGCGATCCATCCCATGAAATCGCTGGCGCCGCGCGATATCGTGGCGCGCTCCATCCACCAGGAGCTGATCGCGTCGGGCGAAAACTGCGTCTACATCGATTTGACTTCGATGACGGGCGACTTCCTGAAGGAGCGTTTTCCATCCATCCACCGTCGCTGTTTAGAGTGCGGGGTGGATATCACCCGGGAACCGATACCCGTGGCGCCGGCGGCGCACTACTCCTGCGGCGGAGTGTACACGGATCTGACGGGTCGCTCGTCGGTGGCGAACTTGAACGCGATCGGCGAGACGGCGTGTACGGGTCTGCATGGAGCGAATCGACTGGCGAGCACGTCGCTCTTGGAGTGTCTCGTGTCGGCCAAGCTGACGGCGGAAGCGGATCGGGACGATGTAGAGGCGGGGGATTTTCACTTGCCGGACGTGCGCGCCTGGGAGAGTCCGGACGAGAGCCCCGACGAGGTTTTGATCGAGCAGGACATGCGTCAGATCAAAAGCACGATGTGGAACTACGTCGGGCTCGTGCGTTCGGCTCGCCGACTGCAGCGGGCGCGCCGCATTTTGCGGGAGTTGGAGCAGGAGATCGGGGAGTTCTATTCGGGCAACCGTCTGACGCGTTCGCTGATCGACTTGAGAAACGCGGTGAAGACGGCCTTGCTGGTGGTGCACGCGGCGAGCCTGAATCCAAATAGTCGAGGCAGCCACTACGTGTCCTCGGAGCGGGACGACTCGGAAGTCCCGCTGGTTTCCTTGGACGAATTGAAATAGGAAGTTCGGGTCGTTTGGAATTGCCTCGCCACGAGGTTGTTGGAAAGTAGCGAGAATATGGCTACGATATCGAACGAAGATCTACTAGAGCAATTGAAGTGGCGCTACGCCGTTAAGGAGTTCGACCCGTCCCGAACGATTCCGGAAGAGACCATTGCGGCCTTGGAAGACGCGCTGGTTCTGACGCCGTCCTCGTTCGGTTTGCAGCCGTGGAAGTTCATAGTCGTAGGCGATCCGGAATTGAAGGCGAAGATGCCGGGGATTTCTTGGAACCAGTCCCAACCCAAGGATTGCTCGCACATGGTTTTGCTTGCGATCAAACGCGATTTCGCCGAGGCCGACGTCGGTCGTTTTATCGAGTGCATGGCCGAGGCGCGCGACGTTTCGGTGGAGAGCTTAGAGGGCTACCACAAGTTCGCCGGGGGGTTCGTCGCCCAGGGAATCAGCGAAGGCTGGATCGAGCACTGGTCGACGCACCAAGTTTACATCGCCTTGGGACAGTTGATGGCGAGCGCCGCGCTGCTGGGCGTTGACGCCTGCCCGATGGAGGGAATCCAGGCGGACGACTACGACGCCTTGCTCGGGTTGGACGGAATGGAGTACCACGTGGTGGTCGGCTGCGCTTTGGGCTACCGGGCCGAGAGCGACAAGTACGCTTCGATGGCCAAGGCCCGCTACGCGAAATCGGACGTGATCGATCGCCGCTAGCGATCGGGTCTCCGTTGTTGACAGTCGCCAAACTTTTTCGAGGCTCACGGGCGCTTATCTAGGCCCTTTCTGAATCATGATCCGCATCAACGAACACTATCTGAAGCTGAAGGCTTCCTACTTATTCTCGGACATCGCGAAACGTATCGCTGCCTACCAAGAGGCGAATCCGGACAGCTCCATCATCAAGCTGGGGATCGGCGATGTGACGGAACCGCTGCCGGAAACGTGCCGCGACGCGTTCCACGCGGCCATCGACGAAATGGGTACCCGCAGCGGGTTCCACGGCTACGGTCCGGAGCAGGGCTACCCCTTTCTGCGCGAGGCCATCGCCGCGAACGACTTTCAGTCGCGCGGGGCTGACATTTCCGCTGACGAAATATTCGTGAGCGACGGGGCCAAATGCGACAGCGGGAACTTCCAGGAGATATTCGCGGACGACATTCGCATCGCCGTACCGGACCCTGTGTATCCAGTTTATGTGGACACGAATGTCATGGCGGGCCGTACGGGCGCCAATGTCGACGACCGCTACGAGGGATTCGTTTATCTAGAATCGACTCCGGAGAACGGCTACGTGCCGTCCATTCCCGAGGAGCCGGTCGACTTGATCTACCTCTGTTTTCCGAACAATCCAACCGGGGCGACCGCGACGAAGACGCAACTGAAGGCGTGGGTGGACTACGCCAAGGCCTCCGGGGCGCTGATCTTGTTCGACGCCGCTTACGTGGCCTTCGTGCGGGATGACTCGCTTCCGCAGAGCATCTACGAAGTCGAAGGGGCGAAGGACGTGGCGATCGAGTTCCGCAGTTTTTCCAAGAATGCCGGTTTTACCGGGACTCGCTGCGCCTACACGGTGGTGCCGAAGGGCTTGACCGCGGTGGACGCGTCGGGCCAGGAGCATTCGGTGCACGCGTTGTGGAACCGCCGCCATTGCACGAAGTTCAACGGCGTATCCTATCCGGTGCAGAAAGCGGCGGAGGCGATCTACAGCGACTCGGGCAAGGCGGAGGTCAAGGCGTTGACCGACTTCTACCTTTCCAACGCGAAGATCGTTCGCTCGGAGATCGAGGCCCTCGGCCTGCCGTGCGTCGGGGGCGACAATTCGCCCTACGTTTGGATCAACGCCGGGCGTCCTTCCTGGGAGTTCTTCGACACCTTGCTGAACGAGGCCGGGGTGGTGTGCACGCCGGGAGCGGGATTCGGCACTTGCGGCGAGGGGCATATCCGGATCAGCGCTTTCAATTCCCGCGAGAACGTGGAAGAGGCGATGCAGCGCATCCGATCGGCCTTGGCGTAGCCTGGCTCCGCCCGTTTGAAGGGCTTGAGATCCCGGTCATACATTCTTGACAAGCCCAGAGCGATTTTCGACTGTCTGCGGTTCTTATGAGCATTCTCGCAGACATTCTAACGATCGTCCTGGTCCTGATCTCGCTTTTCCTCATTCTCGTAGTGCTCCTGCAGAAGGGAAATGCCAACGGGGGCATGGGGGCCGCCATGGGCGGAGGAATGGCGGAGGCAGCCTTGGGAGCGGATACTACCAACGTGTTGACCAAAGTGACGCGCAACACGGCGATCGTGTTCTTCGTCATGGTTTTCGGCCTCGGGCTCGCCTATATTCGCATCAACCATACCGAGAATATGGCGGAGGAGAACGCTCTCCCCGAGCTGGGCGCTCCGGCGGACGACACCGCGGGACTTTTGGAAACCCTTTCGGGAGCGGAATCGGCGGCGGATCAAGCGGCGGAGGCCTTGGGCGAAGCGGCTGAAGAGGCGGCGGCGACCGAAACTGAGGAGCCGAAAAGCGAGTAGCGGAGCAAACAATTTCACGATGGCCGGGTCTACTCGCTTTATGGGCAAGATCCCGGCCTTTTTGTTTACGTTCGCGACGCTGAGTCTTCTCGTCCCCGAGACCGCCTGGTCTCAGAGGCGAGTGTCCACCCGCAGCCCCTTGGACACGGTGGGGAAGAACCCGAGCCAGGAAGTGGGCTGGGAGGTGCTGAAGACCTTTCGATCGTTGGGCTGGGACGGCGGCTATCGCTGGCGGATACAGCTTAAGATCATGCCGCGCCGGGAGCGGACTCGCTACGTGAACGGGCTCATGTACGGCGACCGAACGGATCGCGGGCCGATTAGCCGTATCGACATCGTCGAGTCGCCCTTAGATGTCAACGCGCAGGGCGAGCTCGCGGACGGGCAGACGCTGCGCTTGCTGCTGCAAAGCGGGCAAGGAGCCTACGCCCTGCGAGCGCGCACGGGACAGGCGGGCCCTCCCGTATTGGTGGACTCGATCGAGGCCTTGGAGCCGATAGCGGGGTCGGACATCTCGCTCTTCGATCTGCTCGCTCCCTACGTTTACTGGCCAAAGTTTAAATACGAAGGGCGCACGACCTTTCGCGGCAGTCCGACGCACCTGTTCTGGATGTATCCGCCCGATGAGGATGAAGCCTTGAAGAGCCGCGTGAGCGGCGTGCGGCTGTACATTAACGACCAGTTCAAGTATCTGGCACAAACCGAGATATTCGACGAAACCGGGGAGAAGGCCAAAACGCTCTACATTCTAGGGGTCGAGAAAGTGGACGGCCAGCCCATCTTCAAGGAGCTGGACGTGAGGAACGACAAGACGCGCAACAAGACGCGACTCAAAATCGTGGACGCCAGTATGGGGCTGGCGCTGCCAGCGAGCGTGTTTACAGCGCAATCTCTGACTGCTGACCTGCATACGCAGTCGATTCCGACGGGGCGTCAAGAGTCCTTCGAATCGGTCGAATAGACGCGTTCGCTCAGCCTCGTTTGGCGCTGCTCGATTGCGCCGCCCGTCCAATCGATGCCGCCATTTCGGAGCGTTAATTTAAAGGGGGAATTCGATTCGAGATTCCTGTATCCAGAACGACCCCTTCGACGGGCAAAATTCTCGCGAATGGGATGCGTCAGAGTGAATTAATACGCGCCTGAAACGGTCGCTAATATGGTATTCAGATTCGCAAGTCGCTACCAATGAACGCTTATTGAGCGCGCATTAGAGTTCCTTATTTTGGCGGCGCTTGGAAGGCGGGACAGCGTGATGGGTTCGATGGACTCCCCAAAAGGGTGAAGCGGCGACGAAGCCCCTGTTTGAGCGGGATTGAAGGCGTATCGAGAATCGCATGATGGACGCGGGTTTCCACAGATTGAATACGGTTTACGACGGATTGCTCTGATCTCGAATGCGCTTCAGGTAGCGAATTGATCATTACAGGACGCATCGAGTTTCGTGGTTGTCGAAAAGAGGATACAGTAAAAATGGCGGTTTTTGGTGTATTTTAAGGCTGGGTACCACGAATTTCGTTTGTTTTGGATCATTTTCGCGTCGGTTTTGACAAATATTTTGAATACAGACCTGGTAATGGCGATTTTGAGGGAAAAAATGCGTGTAACCAAATTATAATAACACGAATAAGATTGAAAATGCACAGATCGTTGCTACTTAGCTTAGGATAGGGGAAAAAAATCTCCTTAGAACAAAACTGTTAAAAACATATAACCACATAATAGTAATGGCCGTA
Organism: Opitutaceae bacterium; assembly: GCA_028284235.1. Classification (GTDB taxonomy): domain Bacteria; phylum Verrucomicrobiota; class Verrucomicrobiia; order Opitutales; family Opitutaceae; genus Pelagisphaera. The sequence goes on along the minus strand of JANQSC010000013.1, from coordinate 24,943 downwards.
AAGAAAAGCGCCGAGAGTTCACCTCTCACATTTGATCTGAAGGCAGATCTCATCTCTGTTCTGGACAAGTACCAGTCCAGGCTTGGTGGTGTATCGAAAAGTGAAATCATTCGTCATGCGATTTCCGGATTCGATTACCAGAAATTCAAACCTGTAGTTGAATCGCATCGTCAGATTTCAGTTCGTCTTCCGCTCAAGCAGAAGAACGCGCTTGTCCGTCTGGCGAAAAGCAAGAAGGTCAGCATCGGCGAACTGCTTCGCGCGGCCTTGGAAAATCTCCCCGGCAATCCGGCTTCTGCTGGAATAGAGAAGGCGGCGCCTAAGAAGAAGAAAGCGGCTCCGAAGAAGAAGCGCGCCGCTAAGAAGGCAGCGAAGAAGAAGGCAGCCAAGAAGAAGGCAGCTCCCAAGAAGAAGGCAGCTCCCAAGAAGAAGGCCGCTAAGAAGGCAGCCAAGAAAAGGGCAGCTCCCAAGCGCAAGGCGGCAAAGAAAGCGGCAAGAAAAGCAGCTCCCAAGAAGCGCGTAGCCAAGAAGGCCGCTAAGAAAGCCGCTAAGAAGGCAGCCAAGAAGAAGGCAGCTCCTAAGAAGAAAGTCGCCAAGAAGGCGGCCAAGAAAAAGGCAGCTCCTAAGAAGAAGGTAGCTAAGAAGAAGGCGGCTCCTAAAAAGAAGGCGGCGAAGAAAGCAGCCAAGAAGAAGGCAGCTCCCAAGAAAAAAGCTGCTAAGAAGGCAGCTCGCAAGGCCGCCAAGAAAAAGAAGTAGACGGATTCTTCTTCCTTAAACTTTCAAGAGCCGAAGCCCTGCGCTTCGGCTCTTTTTTTTGTTTCGGAAGGTAGCTTTCCGGTTTTTATTTCCAGTCTTAATCATCCCCTAAACCCCTTCGATTTTTGTTTCGGGTTCAGATTAAGACTAGGATTAGGATTAAGAGTATGATTTATAAAGCGACTTATGGCTTTGTTTCTTGGAATTGATAGCGGCACGCAAAGCGTGAAAGCGGTGGTATACGACGCGGAGTCGAAGCAAGTGGTGGCCGACGGGCGAGCGCCCCACGCGCTGATATCGGATTTACCCGCGGGCCATATGGAGCAGGCGCCGCAGGACTGGGTGGACGCCATGGATACGGCGATTTTGCAGGCGGTGTCGCAGGTGGACCGGGCGGCGATTCGCGGGATCGGAGTCAGTGGGCAGCAGCATGGATTTGTCCCCTTGGATGAATCAGGAGAAGTGATACGGCCGGCCAAGCTGTGGTGCGACACGAGCACAACGGAGGAGTGCGCCTTGATCACGGACGCCTTGGGTGGAGAGGACGCGGCGATCGCGAAGATCGGTAATCGCATTCTTCCGGGATTCACGGCGCCGAAGATCCTTTGGCTGAAGCGTTCGGAGCCTGAGAACTTCGCTCGGCTGCGCCACGTCCTGTTGCCGCACGACTTTCTCAACTACTATTTGACGGGCGAGTTCTTCATGGAGTTCGGGGACGCTTCGGGAACGGCGTTGATGGACGTGCGTTCCAAGACTTGGAATGGAGAAGTCATCGAGGCCATCGACTCGCGTGTCGGGGAATGCCTGCCCGCGCTTTCTTCGAGCGGCGAGGCGTGCGGGACTGTGCGTCCCGAAATCGCCGATAAGTACGGGATTCCCAAGTCGACTCTCGTCAGCGCAGGCGGCGGCGACAACATGATGGGAGCGATTGGCACCGGCAATGTATCCACTGGGGTCGCTACGGCGAGTTTCGGCACGAGCGGAACGATTTACGCTTACAACGACCAGCCGGTGGTGGATCCGCGTGGGGAGATCGCCGCGTTTTGCGATTCGACCGGCGGCTACCTGCCTTTGATGTGCACGATGAATGTGACCACGGTTTCGGAGTTGTTTCGGAACTTGTTCGGGATGGATCACGAGTCGTTGAGCGCTGCTATCGAACGAGCGCCCGCGGGGGCGGGAGGTTTGACGCTGTTGCCGTACTTTGAAGGAGAACGAACGCCGTCAATCCCGAGCGGCTCGGGGGCGTTTGTGGGGCTGAACGCGCGGACGCTGAATCCCGACTATCTCGTTCGAGCGGCGATTGAAGGGGTGACGATGGGAATGAACTTCGGACTGCTTCGATTGAAGGAACTGGGCGTATCCACCAGCGAGGTGCGCTTGACGGGCGGCGGATCGCGGAGCGCGGCTTGGCGGCGAATTATCGCGGATGTCTTTGGCGTGTCCGTCGTGTGCATGCAGGAGGACGAAGGCGCTGCGCTCGGCGGCGCGTTGCAAGCGGTCTGGTGCGATCGGCGCCAGAGCGACTCGAGTGTCCCCATCGCGTCTGTGGTTGACGGAGCGACGGCGCTTGACGAGTCGACGCGACTAGAGCCGGACGCCGGAGCGGCGGAGCGCTATGCGGAGTTGCAGGCGTTTCACACGAGCTACTCGAAATCGATGGAGCCAGTGTTCGAGTCCCACGCCCCGCTCAAAGAGTGACCCGACGGTTCAGAGGGGAGCGTCTACAGGTTTCTTGAGGGCTCGTTTCATGCGGTCGATCAGGGTATCGATCGTTTGGATGCGAGCGGTCATCTTGCAAACGGATGGAATGATGGTCCAAGGCGCGTGTTCGGTGTGGGTGCGAGCGATCAATTCGTTGACCGCGTCCTCGTAGAGTTCCCATTTGTCGCGATTGCGCCAGTCCTCGTCGGTGATCTTCCATCGTTTGAGCGGATTGGCTTTCCGGGCCTCGAAGCGTTCGAGCTGGGTGTCTTTGTCGATTTGCAACCAGTATTTGACGATGACTGTGCCGAAATCGGCGAGGTGGGATTCCATCTCGTTGATCTCTCGAAAAGCTCGTTGCCACTCCTCGTTGGAGCACAGGCCTTCGACGCGCTCGACGAGAACGCGTCCGTACCAGGAGCGATCAAAAATCTCGATACGTCCTTTCCGCGGCATTTGTTTCCAGAATCGCCAGAGATAGTGTTGCTTAAGTTCTTCACGGGTGGGCGCTCCGACGGGGGTTACGTGGTAGGAGCGCGGGTCGATGCCTTGAACGAGGCGCTTGATGCAACCGCCTTTGCCGGCGGCATCCCAGCCGCAGAAGACTAAGACGACGGGAATTCGTTTAGAGAAGGTCTCGTGGACCAAGTCGTGAATTGTCTCCTGCCTGAGTTTAAGGACCCGCTTGTATTCGGCTCGGTCCATTGGAGGTCCGAACTTAACTTTTGAGAGGAGATCCGTTCCTTCGTAGGGGACTCGCTTGCGTTTGGGCTCGGGAGCGGCGTCTTGCTTTTTCTTAAGCTTTATAGCCGATTCCAGTTTTCGGATTAGGACCAGATACAGCTCGATGGCCGCTTCGCGCAGCTCTTTGGTGTCGATTACTTCCCAGGCGGCGTTTTTCGTGCTCGTGGCTTGGACCATTGATTCGACTTGATCCATGTAGGCCTTGTACTGCTCGTGGCGTCGCCAGTCTTTCTCGCGCACCCGCCACGCGGTTTTGGGATTGCTTTCCAGTTTCTCAAATCGGCGGGCTTGCTCCTTGCGTGGAACGGTCAGAAACACTTTGGCAATCGCCACGCCGCTGTCGCAGAGCTGTCGTTCGAAGTTCCGAATGTGCTCCCAGTAGTTTTCGAGGTCTTTTTCCGGCAGCTTCCCTTCGGCCCAGGTGTCGAGCACCAGGTAGTAGGGCCCCCGGTCGTAAAACTGGATACGGCCTTTGGCGGGGGTGTGGTTCCAGAATCGCCACAACAGCGGGTAGTCGCGCGGGTCTTTGTGGCTGGCGTGGGTGGAGTAGACCTCGTAGGCTCGGGAATCGAGCTCGAGAAGCACTTGGTTGAGTAGCTTGCCTTTTTCGGAGGCGTCCAGGCCCTCGATCACGACGATGGTAGGGATTTTGAGTTTCTTGGCTTCGCGTTGCAGGACGCCGAGTTGAATGGACAACTCTTTCAAGCGGTTCTTCTGGCTGGACTTGGTGGGTTGGGATTCGTTCGGGTCACTCATTGAGGGCGGGGAATTACGGGGAGGGAAGCGTTGCCAGACGCGGGTTTGGTTTTGCAGGAATAGTCGTGGAGAGAATTACGTTTTGTATCCGAACAGTTGGTTTTCTTTGATGAACGCGACCGTTTTTTCAGGGACCATGGTTTCCCAAGTTGTGTCGTTCTGGGAGATTTTCTCAAGAATGTCTCGCGAGAATATGTCCATTATGGACTCGTCGATTCCGCGTATGTGCTCGATGTATCCGTTTGTGAGGAGGTGCTGGTAGAGGTGGACCAGTCCGGAGTTTACTTCGAGGTTCTCGCAGGTGATGAGCTCGTCGCCGTCGTCGCCGTCGCTAGCGGGTTTCGATTCGCTCGCTGGTTTTTCGCCGTCTTGCATGTCCAAATAGCGCTGGTAGGCCTTTCGCTTCATCGGGTAGATGTAGAGTTTTACCGAATTGCGAAGGAGCCGGCCAAAGCTCTCTAGGATTCCGCCGGGCAGGTGCGTGTAGTACCGTTCGTTGAACACTTCCAGGAGGTTGTTTATTCCCATGGCGATGCCGATGACTTCCTTGGTGTACAATCGAAAGTACTGGCTGAGTCGATAGAATTCGAAGTAGTTGGAAATGAGCGTGTAGTTTCCGGTCGTGCCCAATGAGTCGATACGGTGGAGGAAATCGTCGTAGTCGATTTGTCCGCTGGCCTGGAGATTGTTCATGGTGATTTCCGCCATGGCGATGATCTCTTTTCCGTCGAGGGCGGGCTCTTCGACGAATAGGGCGCGGGCGCGGTCCATTAGGTCGACATTGACTTTGGTGACGGGCCGAAAGCTGCCGCGCTCGACGAGTACGGCTTTTTTATAGAGGGCGTTGGCGGCGAGTTCGACTTTTCCTTCCGGCGAGAAAATAACGGCTTGAGTCAGGCCCTTGCGCACGAGGTGGAGGTTCATGATCCGGTTGTCGATCGCCTCGAACGCGGGTCCTTGAAATTTGACGAGGTCGACTTCGATTCGTTCGGGGCCGAGGTTGTCGAGCAGGGATTCGATAAACCGTTCCGGCTGGTCGCGCAGGTAGAAGGCTCCGTAGATCAGGTTGACTCCGAGAATCCCGATCGCGAGTTGTTGCTGGAGACTGTCGTCGTCCCACATGCGGGTGTGGATGATGATGCTGCTGGGCGGGGCGTCGGGATTGGGTTGAAACTGGATGCCAGCCCAGCCGTGGGCGTCGTTGGGCCCTCGATACGGTTTGGTTTTAACGGTATTGGCGAAGGAGAAGAACGCCGGCTTTTCTTCGGAGTCCCCGAGGCGGAGTTCGAGGAGCTTGTACTCGTGGTCGAGCATTGTCCTGAGGCGGTCTCTCGAGACGTAGCGTTTCGACTTCCCGTAGATTTCGTCGCTAAACGTCATGTCGTAAGCGGAAATGGTCTTGGCGACGGTGCCCGCCGCGCCTCCGGCCTGGAAGAAGTAGCGGGCGGTTTCCTGTCCGGCTCCGATTTCGGCGAAGGTGCCGTACTTGGAGTTGTCCAAGTTGATGGTGAGCGCTTTGCGATTGGTGGTGAGGAGATCGGTTTGCGACGGTTCCGTCATGGCGGGTCTATTGGAAAGGGGAATTGGCGGAAATAGGCAACGCTGGAAGCGTGAATTGCGCGCGCCGCGGATTTTTGAGCGGGCGGAAGGGCTGCTGAGGGTCGGTCTAGGCGGGTGTCCAATATTTGATTGCGCTTCGCAGGCGGCCGTTTTTCGATAGGCTCCCACGTCGGTTTTCGTTAAACCCCCATTTTTATGCAGACACTTCTAATCGCGCTCGGCGCGGGTATTCTTTATCTGGTGGCGTACCACACTTACGGGAAGTACTTGGCCCGCAAGATTTTCAAGCTCGACCCGGCGGCGACTGCCCCGAGCGTGGAAGTGAACGATCGCAAGGACTACGTGCCGACCGCCAAGATGGTGGTTTTCGGCCATCATTTTACGTCGATCGCGGGCACGGGTCCGATCGTCGGACCGGCGATCGCGGTGATCTGGGGCTGGGTGCCGGCGTTGCTCTGGGTTTTGTTTGGGTCGATCTTGATCGGGGCGGTACACGACTTCGGGGCCTTGGTGGTTTCGATGCGCAACCGCGGGCAAACGGTGGGCGACATTTCGGGTCGCGTATTGAATCCGCGGATTCGGTTGTTGTTCCTTTTCATCCTCTTCATGGCGTTGACGATTGTCCTGGCGATTTTCGGATTGGTCATCGCGGTGGTTTTCCAGCAGTATCCGGCGGCGATTTTCCCGTGCGTGGTTCAAATCCCGCTGGCGGTGGCGATCGGGCTCTACCTGCATCGAAAGGGCATCAATCTGCTCGTTCCGTCGTTGATTGCTTTGGCTCTGATGTACGTGAGCGTGGCCTTGGGTGACGTGGGATTGCTCGGGGCGTTCAATACGGCGCTTTCGCAATGGCCCCTGTGGGCGTGGATCGCGGTGTTGCTGGTGTATTCGTACATCGCTTCGGTGCTGCCGGTTTGGGTGCTGCTGCAGCCGCGCGACTTCATCAACAGCCTTCAATTGCTGACTGCGTTGGCGCTCGTAGTATTGGGGCTATTCGCGGCGGCGTTTTTCGGCGGGGCTCCAGTGGAGGGTTCGGAGGCGCGGCCGGCATTGGAGATTGCGGCGCCGGCGTTTCAGGCGAGTGATCTCGGCGCGCCGCTTTTGTTTCCGTTTTTGTTCATCACGATCGCGTGCGGGGCGATCAGCGGATTTCATTGCCTGGTTTCGAGTGGAACGTCGAGCAAGCAGCTGAAGTGCGAGACCGATGCTCAATTTGTTGGATACGGCTCGATGTTGACGGAGGGGTTTCTGGCGACGCTGGTGATCCTCGCTTGCGTGGCCGGACTGGGCTTGGGAATAGGAGACGGCGCTGGCGGGACTTTGCTCGGTATCGACGCGTTCAATGCGCGATACGCGTCTTGGGGCGCGGCGGGCGGTCTGGGCGCGAAAGTGGGAGCCTTTGTGGATGGGTCGGCCAATTTTCTGAAGGCGATGGGCTTGCCGGGCGGATTCGCCATCGCCTTGATGGGTGTGCTGGTTTCGTCCTTCGCGGCGACGACTTTGGATACGGCCTGCCGCTTGCAGCGGTACGTTGTGCAAGAGCTGTCGTCGACATTTGTTCGGAGGAAGCGCGATGGTTCGGTGGCGCTTTCGGCGAACCCGTTCACTTGGCTTTCGAACGCTCACGGCGCGACTCTGTTTGCGGTGACCGTGGCGTTCATCATGGCGGCCGTGCCGGCGGGCGACGCGGAGTGGGCTTGGGCCAATGTAGGAAAGGGGGGCTTGATTTTGTGGCCGATGTTTGGAGCGACGAATCAGCTTCTGGGCGGGCTGGCGTTTTTGGTTATCGCGTTTTGGATGTGGCGCCGGCGCTTGCCGGTTTGGTTCATCGTCGTCCCGACGGTGTTCATGCTGATCATGCCGGCGTGGGCGATGACGCACCAGTTGTTCGTGCAGGGAGTCGGTATGGAGGAGAGTTGGCTTGGGGCGGAAACGAAGAACTGGCCGCTGATTTTCATTGGTTTGGTCACGCTTGCGCTCGAGATTTGGATGGTAACGGAAGCGCTGCTCGCTTGGCCGCGGGCCAAGGGAATTCTGGAGGAGGCCTTGGAACCGCTGCGTCCCGCCGCGTCGCCCGAATCGGAGGGTGGCCGTTCGTGTTGAGCGCTGGCCCGCGGCAAAGCGCGAGAATTCTCTAAGAATTCCGTAAAAAACTGGTCTATAGCATCGGCGGGAGGATTTGCGTTTCGACGCGGGTGGAATTCATGTCTCTTCTGGAGGGAGCAGCATAAATCGATATGAAAGAATTTTTTAAGATGTTCTTCGCCTCCATGCTGGCGTTCGTGATCGTTTGCTTTGGGGGCTTTTTATTCTTGCTGGTGATGGCCACGGCGTTTTCTGGAATGAGCGCGCCCGAGCCGGTGGTGAAGAAGGGAAGCATTCTCGTGTTCGACATGAACGCGGTGATTCAGGACTCCCCGGTTTCGCTTACGCAAGAGCAGTTGATCAACGAAGCGTTTGGGCAGGGCGGGCCGCAGACGCTTTCGTTGCGCGAGGTCCTTTACGCGATTGAAGAGGCGTCGGACGATATGCGAATCAGCGGGCTCTACTTGAGGGGGTCGTTGCAGTCGCGCAACTATGGGTCCGGATTCGCGGCCTTGAAGGAAGTCCGGGCCGCGATCGAGTCGTTCAAGGAAGTCTCTGGAAAACCGGTGGTCGCGAATCTCGTGTATCCAACGGACAAGGACTTGTACGTCGCCTCCGCGGCGGACACGATAATCATGAATCCGGAAGGGTTGCTGATGAATTCGGGAATGTCTTCGGAGCCAATATTTTTCGCGGGCTTTTTCGAAAAGTACGGGATCGGCGTGCAGGTAACCAAAGCAGGTGAATACAAGTCGGCCGCCGAAAGTTTCGTATTGAGGCGAATGAGCGCCCCGGCTCGCGAGGCCACTCGAGCGCTTTTGGAAGACATTTGGGACGAGTACGTCGACGTAGTGGCGGAGCGGGCCGAGATGTCGCCCGCGGAGTTTCAAGCGCTGATCGACAAGAAGGGGCTTTTGAATGCCAAGGACGCCTTGGAAGCGGGGATTGTGGACGAGCTCGGCTTTTCGGATTCGGTTATCAAAACGCTGAAAGGGATTTCGAAGGACGATTCCGACAAGCTGGAATTCGAGGCCGCTTCCATCTCCGACTACATTTTGGCCACGCGTGAAGCGGCGAGCGGGGATCATGTCGCCATCGTCTACGCGGAAGGCCCGATTGTGGTGGGCGAGGGCCAAGACGGCCAAGTGGGCGGTTCGCGTATCGCTCGCGAGATCCGAGAGCTGAGGCAGAACGAGAAAGTGAAGGCGATTGTGCTGCGAGTCAACAGCCCCGGCGGATCGGCGCTGGCGAGCGAGGTGATTCAATACGAAGTGCGCATGGCCAAGCAGAAGATGCCGGTGGTGGTTTCGATGGGAACGGTCGCCGCGTCGGGCGGGTATTGGATTTCCGCTTACGCCGATCGGATTTTCGCTGAGCCGAACACGATCACCGGATCGATCGGGGTTATTGGGATGTTTATGAACATCAAAGACATTGCGAATCGTCACGGTTTCACTTTCGACGTAGTAAAGACGGCGAAATTCGCAGACGCGCTTTCCATTGCCCGTCCGAAAACTGCGGAAGAAATGGCGATCATTCAGCGGGAGGTGGATTCGGTGTACGACGATTTCCTCCGCAAAGTAGCGGAGGGCCGCGGTCAGCCGTTGGCGCAGGTCAAGAAAATCGCGGAAGGCCGTGTCTGGTCCGGAGCGGATGCGCTCGAGCTGGGCTTGGTCGACGAGATCGGAGGCTTGGAAGCGGCGGTCGCCTACGCGGCGAACGAAGCGGGACTGGGTTCGGATGCGCCGGTCAAGGACTATCCGAAAGCGACGGATTTCATTGAGGAATTGATGGAGAGTCTGACAGCCACAGCTTCGATTCGCCAGGGAAATCCAGTAATGGAGCAGTTTGACGCGGCGGTTGACGAGTTGCAGTCGATCACGCGATGGAACGATCCGAAGGGTGTGTATGCGGTTCTCCCATACCGTTTGGATACGAACTAGAAGACGACGCGACTCATGGAAACGAAGCTGGTTAGAGATTGCAGCGCGACGATTATCCCGGAAGGGACGGCGATGACATTGGAGGCGGGCACGCCCGTTTTCATTACCCAGACATTGGGGGGCAATGTGACGGTGCGCGTAGGGCAGCGCTTGTATCGTATTTCCAGTTTGGATATCGACGCTTTGGAGGAGGTCGATCTTGGAGAATCAAGGGCGACGAGCTCTGAGAGCGACGGGCCCTTTTCGGAGGAGTCCGTTTGGGAAGCGCTCAAGCAGTGCTTCGATCCGGAAATTCCGGTGAATATCGTCGATTTGGGTCTGATCTACGACATGCGTATCGACGATCTGGATAACGGCAAGAAGCATGTCGCTATCAAAATGACTTTGACGGCGCAGGGGTGCGGCATGGGTCCGGTGATTGCGGACGACGCGAAAAGCCGCGTCATGGCCCTGGACGAAGTCGAGAGCGCGGAAGCGGAGATCGTCTGGGATCCGATTTGGAATCCTCAGATGATTTCGGAGACGGGGCGACAGGTTCTGGGTCTGGAATAGAGGGTCGGCCTACTCGCAATTAGGACGGGCGACGACGCCCGCGTACGGTTCGTCGGCGAAGTTGCCTGCGTCATCGCCGAGCATAAATGTTTCGCAGATTCCGAAGAGCTCGACTTCGCTTTGGGCGCGTCGGGCTTGGTAGATGAACTTGCCTTCTGGATCCACTCCTTGTCCGATGAAGTTGAGGAACTTCTTCATTTTGTTGACGAGCGCTTTTTCTGGAACCCAAGGGCGCTCAAGGGCCTTGTACAGCGACCGCACGTAGTCGAATACCTCTCGAAGTGGAATAGGCGTGATTGAGCCGCTTGATTCGTATTCGCGAATCTGGGAAAAGATCCATGGGTTTCGGATCGCGTGGCGTCCGATCATCACTCCGGCGGCGCCGGTGTAGTCGACAATTTCCCGAGACCGAACCGCGGAGGAGACGTCGCCGTTGGCGAGGACGGGACAATCCGCTCGTTCGACGGCGACTTTGATGCAGTCGTAGTGGACTTGGCTGCGGTACATCTCTTTGACGGTGCGTCCGTGCACGCTGAGGAGATCGATTTGGTGCTTGTTGATCAAATCGAGAATAGTGTCGAAATTCGCTGTATCTTCAAAACCGATACGCATCTTGACAGTGAAGAGTCCCGGGATGGTTTCGCGCAGGGTTCCGAGGATGCGATCGACCTTTTCGGGGTCGCGAAGGAGTCCGCCGCCGCAGTGTTTCTTGTAGACGGTCGGGGCCGGGCAACCCATGTTGAGATCGATCCCGGCGACGTCGTGTTTGAGGAGGTCGAGCGTGGTTCGTTTGAGATGGTGGATGTCCTCGCCGATCATCTGGGCGAAAACGGGACGTCCGGTCTCGTTCCGAGTGATGGACTCGAGGATGTGTTTTTCGAGTCGGGACTGGACGTGCACGCGGAAGTACTCGGTGAAGAAATAGTCGGGGCTCCCGATGTCCGCGACGACTGACATGAAGGGGAGAGTGGTGACGTCCTGCATGGGCGCGAGGGCGGTGATCGGCTGATCGGTCGCGAGGGTTGGGGGCAGGACTCTGTCGATTTCCACGGGCATGCAGGTCGCATAAAAGAACTGCGACCGGGGCGCCTTCAAGCTTGTTTCGAGCGGTCGAGCTCTAAATGACCGCTCTAATGTCATCTAATAAATCCGAATATGCGTCGCAGCTGGCATTTTTCTTTGTTGGCAAGGAGTCGGCACGGTGTTGCGCGCTGGGATAGCCATTCCATGGCTACCCCGCAATTTGTTCGTCCCGGTGAGCGCCAAGGTGTCAGCTAAACTGGACTCTCGAAAAAAACGCGCCGGGACGGCGCGTTCCACCCTTGATTGAGGAAGATAAAGGTGGAACCCGCCGTCCCGGCGGGTTTAAGCGGACGCGTATACGCTTAGGGGAAACAGCCCTATCTGGAAGCGAACGACACATATTCTGAATTATTAGGCTGTCTCTTAGAATCGAAACTTTAGCGATGTTCCGACGCCTTTTTTGAAAACGAGTGGTCCGCTTCCGAGGGGCTCGGTTAGGATTTGTCCGGCGAATTTGAGATGGAGATTGTCGCTCAGGGCGGTTTCGTATTCGACGAGGGCGGCGTAGGTTTCGGTCCGCTGGGGACTGAGTCGATTGCCGGCCTGGGCACCGTCCCAGTTTAGGGTGGCGGCGGTGCCGCGCCAATTGAGAGCGTTTCGGGGCGTCAGCTCCAGGTAGCCGCCGAGAGTCAACGCGCGCGAATCATTGTCGGTGGACGCGCCTATTGACTGGCCGTAGTAGCGGTAGCCGCTTCGATAAATGCTGTGGTTGTAGGCGCTGTTGGGAATTCCGTTGTCGAGGAAGCGCATCGTCGTGTCGCTGAATTCGAGAAAGGCCCGCGCGTGGATTTGGGGCGTGACGATGGGGAGTTCCAATCCGGCCATTCCGATTTCTCGGGACGGGAGTCCGCCTGCTTCGTCTTCCCCGATGAGCTGTCCGTAGAAGGTCAGCGTGTGGCCGAGCAGCGGGAAGGTGTAGCGCCAGTCGATTCCGCCGAGCTGGTTTCCGGGTTCGTTGGAGGCGTCTTCGGAGATGCCGCTGTCGCCGCGGTTGTCGTTGCCGATGAGCAGATCGAAAAAAGTATCCAAATTTTCGGGACGTCCTTGCCCGCCCCATTGAGCGGTTCGGGAGAGACCGATTTCAAGAGCGGGGATGGGCTTGAACTGGAAGCGGGCGCCGAGGAGGTTGGCGTCGGGCACGAAGCGGTCGTTTTCGAGACGATTGGCGAAGGCTTCGAATGTCCACGGCCCGAGGTGTTTGAGTATCGGAGCGGAGAACGGTTTGCTCGTGTTGCGTTTAACGAAGAGGCCCGGCGAGGGCCGGGCGTTGTGGGAAAGGATGAGGCTGCTTTGCCATCCGGGTCCCCACCAGCGGTCCACCCAGCCGCCTCCGAAAGTCCAGTTTCCGAGGTCGACGGAAAGGCGCGTATTGTCGAGGCGGATGGACTTTCCGTCGCTGGCATCGTGGATGGCGGCGATTGTCAGGACCCCGTCGATCGGGCCGGATTGGCCCTGGATACGGACGCGAGCGCCAGCGGTTTCGCGAAAGTCGGTGGAGAATGCCCGGAGCGCTTCGTAGCTGCTATTCCAAACGCTTTCGATGGCGAGGCGGGGCGAATGGACGAGGTCGCTTTGGACGTACGCGAGCGAGCGGAGCAATTGAGGGTCGTCGTTTCGCCTGTTGTTGGAAGCGTCGAGCGTTTCGACGACGCTATCGCTGTCGATGGGCCAACTTGAGAGGGGCAGATCGATCTGTTGGTTTTCCGACAGGTATTGGAGGTGGTGCCGGACTCGTTCGTCACCCGGGCGGAAATCGCTTGCGGAAGCGACGGGAAAGAGCGCGAGCGCTGTAGCGATTGAAAGCGCCGAGGCGAGCGCGTTGAGCGAACTGGGTCGAGTCGGGTGGTCGCGTAGCGGATTGTCCACGTGCAGGTTTGAGCTGAGTTCCGTTTGCCAACCGAGCATGGGGTGGCGAGTCAGCTCAGACTCGGGACAACTCTTCTGCTAAGCAAGGGTTTTTTACTAAACCGCCGATGAAAGGTCGGTCGGTCGTTGTCTCGATGGTTAGTCTTTGTTCTGGTCGCTTTGCTCTTTGAGCACGCGTTCCAGGATGGGGCTCATGTCGTCGACCGAGTTGAAGACCTCTTCGGTGGTGAAGATGGGGACGTCGTTTTGCAGTGAGAGGACGATGGAGTCGCTCGGTCGGGCGTCGAGTTCGAGGATTTTCTTGGCGACCTCGTTTTCCATTTCCACGAAGATGCGGGCGAAAAAGGTGCTTTCCTGTACGTCGTTGATGATGATGCGGCTGATTTTCGCTTCCAAGCCGAGGAGGAGGCTGGTCATCAGGTCGTGCGTGAGGGGGCGTTCTTTTTTGACGCCGTTAAGGGCCATGGAGATGGCGTTTCCGACACTGTGATCGACGTAGATGACGTAGGCTTTGTCATCGTTGCCGAGGAAAACGGCGCACCCGTTGACGGTGGGCATGACGCCTTTGACGGTGACTGGGACGACGCGGGAACTCATAAGGGAATGCTTGGAATCGGATTTTGGACGAAGCGGTGGGTTTGTACAGCCCTATTGGGCAATCGTCCGCATAATGCGATTTATTAAGCGAAAGCGAGCAAAAGGGACGAGCCGTGGGGAATTAGAACCCGATTAGTTGGATTTTCGAGGCCTCCGCCTGGGCGATCAAGGCGTCTTTTTCCAGAATGATGACGCTGTCGGCCTTTAGCAGCGCGGTGGTGACTCTGGACTCGATCATTGTCTCGAGTGTTCGTTCTCCGAACACGGGGACGTCGAATCGGTAGTCCTGGCGGTGTTTGGCAGTTTTGACGAATACGAGCTGGTCGGTCTTGAACGAGCCGGCGCGGCGGAGCATGGGGTCGGTCCCTTCGAAGGCTTCGACGGCGAGAACGGTGCCTTTGCGGACGACGGTGCCTTGGCCTACGTCGAGTCGGGCCATTTCGGTGGCGATTTCGATTCCGTGCTCGAGGTAAGTCTCTTCGATTCTCTCGAAGCGTTTGGTCATTAGGCCTTTACTGGCCATTTCCTCGTCGAGGAACGCTCGTGCATCGAGGGCGGTTTGTCCGTTTTGGTCGAGTTCCGCCGCGATGGCGCTGAATATGGTGTCGGCGTTTTTGCGCTTCAGTTTGACGAGGAGGGCGGCGGCTTTGATGTCGGGTTTTAGTCCGCGAAAGAGTTTTCCGGGCTTCACCTGGCCGGCGGCGATCGTGTACTTACAGCCGAAATTTCGGAGGGCTTTGAGCCATTTGCCGACCTGCCCGACGTTGATCTTCTGGCGCTGCGTTTCGGGGAAGGACTCGTACAGCGCGTCGGTGGCTTCGCCTTCGAACGCGATCAGGCGCACCTCGATTCCCTTTGCCCGGGCCCGATCGGCAATCAGTTTGGGATAGTGGCCGCGCCCCGCGATCAAGCCGATTGGCTGAGTCGCATCGAAATCGGCTGGAAGGTATTGGGAGAGCATGGGGGAGAGAGGGAGAGTTAAGAGGACGTATAAGTCCTATAGGTCCTATTGCCGCGCTAGTTGGCTACAATATTCAGGATCTTCCCTGGGACGAAGATCACTTTGCGAATGGTTTTGCCGTCAATTTGAGCGCTTACGCGCGGCTCTTGGCGGGCTAGTGCGAGCACGTCTTCTTCGGTGGCGGATTTCGGAACGGTGGTTTGGCCTCGGAACTTGCCGTTTACTTGGAAGACGATTTTAACTTCGTCGCTCACGAGTTTCGACGCGTCGACTTCGGGCCAGGGTCCTTTCGAGACGGACTGCGTTTCGCCGAGGCGGCTCCAAAGTTCCTCGCCAATGTGGGGAGCCATCGGAGCGAGCATTTGCACGAATTTCTTAGCGGTGTCGATATGGATGGTCTCGTTCGCGTGGAGGTGGTTCAGGAGGATCATCAACTGCGAGATGGCGGTGTTGACGCTGAGAGACTCGAGGTCCTGGCTCACTTTTTGGACGGTCTGGTTGAGCAGGGTTTCGGTTTCCGCGGACTCGGCGCCGTCGGTTTTGATTTTCGGATTGAGTCCGCCGTCGCGTCCGACGATTTCCCGCCACGCTTTGTTGAGGAATCGATTGATTCCGCCGATGCCTTTCGAATTCCAGGGTTTGCGCGCTTCAAGCGGGCCAAGAAACATCAAGTAGAGCCGGAGCGTATCGGCTCCGTATTGATTGACGACTTCGACGGGATCGACTCCATTGCCGGCGCTTTTGGAGATTTTCTTGCCGTCCTCGCCAAGGAGCATGCCTTGGTGGAAGAGTTTTCGGAAAGGCTCTTTGGTGGGGACGACACCTTCGTCGTACAGCACTTTGTGCCAAAAGCGGGCGTAGAGGAGGTGGAGCACCGCGTGCTCGGCGCCGCCGATGTACATGTCGGGAGTTTTCCAATACTCAAGTGCTTCGGGGGAGGCGAGCTGGTCCGCGTTTTTGGAATCCATGTAGCGGAGGTAGTACCAACAGGATCCGGCCCATTGGGGCATGGTGTTGGTTTCTCTCGAAGCGCGTATCCACTTTTCCCCTTCAGGTTTGCTTTGGGAAGCGGGGACGTAGTCCCCGTCCTGGTAGTTGTACCAGATTTCCATCCACTCGTCGGCTTTCTTAAGCGGGCTTTCGCCGGTGCCGGCCGGCTCGTAGGAGTCGACGTTGGGAAGCTCGAGCGGGAGCGACGAAGGCGGGACGGGGAGCGCGTAGAGCTCGCCGTTTTCATCGCGGTAGGTGACAGGTTCCTCGGGAAGCCACTCGTCGAGGTCGCCACTGGCGGCGGCGCGGTCGTAGTCTTCTTGCGAGACCCAGGCGACTGGGAAGGGCTCGCCCCAATAGCGCTGGCGCGAGAAGAGCCAGTCGCGCAGCTTGTACTGCGTGCTGGCTTCGCCGTTTCCGGACTCGGCGAGCCGGGCGGTGATTTTCTCTTTCGCTACCTGCCATGTGAGTCCGTCGAATTCGCCGGAATTCACGAGCGAGCCGTCGCCCATATAGGGGAGCGGATGGTCTTCGTCGCCTTGGATGACAGGGATGATGGGAAGATCGAACTGCTGGGCGAATTCGAAGTCGCGGGCGTCGTGGGCGGGCACGGCCATGATGGCGCCGGTTCCGTAGCTGATGAGCACGTAGTCGGCGATCCAGACCGGGATTTTGTCGCCAGTGATCGGGTGGAGCGCGTAGGAGCCGGTGAAGACTCCGGTCTTGTCTTTGGCGAGGTCGGTGCGTTCCAAGTCGCTTTTGGCGGCGGCGGTTTCGCGGTATTTGACGACGGCGTCTTTGTGTTCGGGGGTGGTCAAGGCGTCCACGAGCGCGTGCTCGGGCGAGAGGACCATGTAGGTGGCGCCCATGAGGGTGTCGGGACGCGTGGTGTAGATTTCGAGGGATTCGTCGAGGCCGTCCAGCGCGAATCGGGCGGTGGCGCCGGTGGACTTGCCGATCCATTCCTCTTGCATTTTCTTGGTCGAAGCAGGCCAGTCGATGCCTTCGAGGTCGTCGAGGAGACGTTCGGCGTAAGCGGTGATGCGCAGGACCCATTGGCGAAGATTGCGACGAACCACGGGGTGGTTGCCGCGCTCGGACTTGCCGTCGACGACTTCCTCGTTGGCTAGGACGGTGGCGAGTTCTTCGCACCACCAGACCGGGCGTTTGTCGACGTAGGCGAGGCCGCGTTTGAAGAGCTGAAGGAAAATCCACTGGGTCCAGCGGTAGTAGTTGGGATCGGTGGTATCGACTTCGCGATCGTAGTCGTAGGAAAAGCCGACCGACTTGAGCTGCTTGCGGAAGTGGGCGATGCGCTCGATGGAAGTCTTGCGTGGGTGGTTGCCGGTTTTGATGGCGTATTGCTCGGTGGGCAATCCGAAGGCGTCCCATCCGATCGGGTGGAGAACGTTCTTGCCTTTGGCTCGCTGGAAGCGGGCGAGGATGTCGGAACCGGTGTAGCCGAGCGGGTGGCCGATGTGCAGCCCGGCGCCCGACGGGTAGGGAAACATGTCGAGCACGTAGTACTTCTCCTTGTCCCGGTCCGTTGATGTCGCAAAGGTCTTGCGGTCTTCCCAGTATTTCTGCCAGGTAGACTCGATTTCAGAAAAGTTGTATTCAGGGCTATTGGAGGCCATTTTCTTGGAAAAAGGACGCTATGTTGATTAAATTGAATCCCCCGTCAATCATGCTTAAGACCGGCTCGATGTTCGCGTCTTTCGCGGCGTTGGCCCTGCTTGGGATGGCGTTTACGGCGCAGGCGCAGACGAAGGCGTCGTTCGATCGGCTTCTCGAGGCGGTGGTGCGGATCGACGTCCGCGAGACTTCGTTCGCGGGCGGAACGACGCGGCTGGTGTCGGGAGTGGGCTCGGGCGTGATTCTCTCCAAGGATGGATTAGTCCTGACCAATGCCCATGTGGTCAGCCCGCGGGCGGTCGATATTTGGGTGACGCTGGCGAACTTGGAGCGTGTTCGGGCGGAGTTGCTGGGCTGGGATCACTGGACGGATTTGGCGCTGTTGCAACTCGACATGGGCGGGGTGAAGGAACGCCGCCTGGCATTCTCGGTGGCGCGATTCGGGAATTCGGACAGCCTGAAGCCGGGGCAGACAGTTTTCGCGGTGGGCACGCCGCACGGGCTTTCACGCACGGTGACAAAAGGAATTATCTCGAACAAGGAGCGCTACTATCACGATCCTTCGGGGATTCGCGGCTACGAGACGGGTTTTTTCAATACATGGCTGCAAACGGACGCGGCCATCAATCCGGGCAACAGCGGCGGTCCGCTCGTCAACGAGGCGGGGCGCGTGGTCGGGATCAACACGCGCACGTATTTGGGCGCGGACAACTTGGGCTTCGCTATTCCGGAAAAGACGGCGCGTCGGGTGATGCAGTCGCTAGCGGAGCGCGGCGAAGTCGAGCGCAGCTACATCGGGCTCTCGCCCGGTTTTCTACAAGATCTGGAGTCGTTTTACTCGCTGGATGTGAACCAGGGGATGTTGATCAACAGCGTCGACCCGGGATCGCCGGCGGCGCTGGCCGGAATCCGGGCCAGCGATATCGCCTTGTCGATCGACGGGAGGAAACTGGACGGGCGGTTTCCGGAGCAGATTCCACCGATCCGCAACTTGATCGCCAGCTATCCGGTGGGGACTACTTTGACCATCGAGGTGAAGCGGGGGCAGCAGGTGATACCGTTTTCGGTCGAAACGGAGCGGTTGGAAAGCCGGGTCGGCGATGAATGGGCGTTTGAAAAATGGGGGCTCACTGTGCGGGAAGTGTCGCGCTCGTTCGCTCGGGAACTGCAACTGTCGTCGGAAGACGGCGTCGTGGTGATTGGTACGCAGTCGGCGTTTCCCGCGGAGAAAGCGGGACTGCGTCGGGGAGATGTGATTTCGAAGGTGAACGAAGCGGCGCTCGTGGGTTTGGACGACTTGAAGGCGATCTACGAAAGTTACGACGCCGCGTCGGAGCCGGACCCGCTTTTAATGGAGACTTTGCGCAATCGGACGGTATCGTTCAAAGTTATCAAGCCGTAGTTAGCCTTTAATGACAAATCGTACCCCTTTATTTTTACTGTTGGTTTGCGTCCAGGCGGCGTTTGGATGGACTGGCGCGGCGGCGTCCATCGGCGAGCTTTTCGCGGAGCGAACTCGTTCCGTTGTCGTGGTCGAGTTTTTCGTTGAAACGGAAGTGGACCGCAATCCGATTTCGGTAAACGGGATCGTGATCAACGACGAAGGAGTGGTGCAACTGCCTGCATCTGCGGTTCCGAGTTGGGTTCCGATCGATCAGTTGCGAGAATTCAAAGTCCATCGTCTTGGGGATTCCAAGGGGAAGGACGCGACTTACTTGGGCAGCGACCGACGCCACGGCTGGCATTACGTTCAGGCGGACGAGTCGTTGTGGGGCGATTTGAAACCGGTCACGGACTATCCGTTGGCGACCCTTGCGACGGGGCAGTCGCTCTGGGGGGTTGGCGTGGCTACGAAGGATCTGGATTTCATTCCGTACTTTATGCGCGCCGAGGTCTCCACGATTCAGAAGCTTCCGGAGACGATTGGATTCGCGACGAGCGAGATAACGAGCCCAGGGTCGGTCCTGTTCACCGACGACGGGGCGTTTGCGGGCTGGGGAAGCGGCTCCTTGAACATGGAGCGTTTTCTGACGATTGAAGGGCGGAGCTACCAGGCGTTTTTGAGGAAGCCGGACCAGACTACTTCGTTTTACGTGGCCTCCGAGCTTGTCGAGTCGATCGGAAATGTACCAGTGTCTCCAGAAGTCAATGACATGACCTGGTTGGGTGTAGTCGGATTGCAGACGATCGACGACGAGGTAGCGGAGCTGATGGGTCTGGATTCGCAGGCGGCGATCTCGATTAGCCAGATCATTAAAGGCAGCCCGGCGGAGAAGGCGGGTTTGCAGGAGCGCGACGTGGTACTGGCTGTAGACGGCGTTCCCTTGCCGCGCTATACGCCGAGGCGTGTAGTGGTCGCCGATTTCGAACAGCAGATCGCGGACAAGGAGATCGGGGAGGAGATGCGATTGGCGATTTCAAGGGGAGGTGAGTCGATTGAGTTGGCGGTCACTTTGGAGCAGACCCCGAAGCTTGTTAGGGATGCTCGCAAGAAGTACCTGGAGTCGATCGGTTTGACGGTTCGCGAGTTCGTCGTTTACGACAACGTGGCTCTCAAGCTGGATTTGGAGTTGGACGAGGTTCCCGGCGTGATTGTCAATTTCGTCAAGCCCAATAGCGATGCCCATACGGGCGGAGCGCTGACGGGCGACTTGGTCAAGGAGATCGACGGAGTCCCCGTGGAGAGCTTCGATCAAGCGTTGTCGCTTCTGGAAGCGTTGGAGAGGGACGCGAGCAAGCGGGAGTTTGTCATGCTCGTCGCCCGCGGAGCGGAGACGTCCGTGCTTAGAATTGCGTTGAACTAGGCCGCGCTCTCCAACTCGCTGCCAGTAATTTTTGGATACGCCGCCCTAGATGTAAGCGTACTTCAGGTCTTCTTTTGTCAGGGCGATGTCGCGGCTGAGCTCGTCGAACGCGGATTCGTTTTCCTGAATTTGCTGAATAAGATCGGCGTTCTCCTTTTTTAGGTATTCTGGAGAATTTTTGATTTTTGCCCGCCGCTTGGACTCCTTGGCGGCTTGCTGTAGTCGCCATCCGGGTACGAGTGTGATGGACGCGATGACCGCGATAAATCCGGCGAAATAGCCGATTGCGTTGAGCGGGGCTGCTTGCGAGGCGCTAATCGAAACGACCCCGACGGCAAAGGCGGCGAGAAGCCCGATGTACAGCCCGTTTTTGCCGTTCTCGAGTTTCGCGTCGGGGGCTTTGGGCACGGGGGTTCCGTTTTTCTGGAATCGCTTCAGGAGAATGGCGACCTGAGAGTGCTTGGCGCGCGAGACGTGGAGGCGTTCTTCTACGACTTTGAGCGAACGGTCGAGATCTTCGAGGCGCTCGTTGAGCCAGGTCTGGCGTTGCTCCCAAATGGCTTTGGCTGTATCGACGATCGAAGTGACGCCCGGGTGATTGAGATGCGTGGCGGTTGTGAACAGATCCGACCGGATACGGTCGGAGAGGTGCGTGTACTTCTGTCGTTTCGCGAAATAGGAATCGCGAGTGTCTATAAATTTGGATACGCTTTCCGCGTTCTCCTTAAACAAGCCCGCGCAGAAGTCGTTCTCGATCCAGCGAAGACCGGAGAGCGAATAGAGTCGCGATCGATCGGAGTGGGAGGGGACGTTGTGGACGAGCCGCGCATAGGGAAGCCAGCGTTCTTCGGCGGAACGGAACGCGGCGCTTTCAGTGATGGAGCTGATGGCGGCGGCTCGGAAGGAGTCGGGGAGTTGGTACGAGTCGCCTTCATTAGTTTCGCGCAGGGGGACACCGGGTTGGCGCGAGAGCCATTTGAGTATCTCGCCCGCGTTGCCTCTTCCGACGACGGCGTCGAGTTCGTCCTCTATGAGCGATTCGGGCAAACAGCAGATGGCGATTCGGGCTCGGTCCTCTTCCGGTAGTTTGGAAAGAGCGGCGCTGGCCTGAGTGTCTTCGGCTTGATTGCTAAATTGCTGCACGGCTTCTTGGGCGAGTGCGGGATAGCCGAGGCTTTTCACGAAAGTGAAATGGGCGTAGGATCGGTTGCAGCCTTGGCGGTGGGCGAATTCGATAATCGCTTCGATAGATGCCGGGCGTAGTTCAAAATCGGCTACATAAGGATCCCAGTCGCCCCAGGAGTGGTCGGTGGGCTGGAGTTCGACGGGTTCGTCTGACTCTTCGACGAGAATCAGGTTGCGGCGGTAGGGTCCGGTGCTGGCGGCGGGAATGACGTAGTCCCGAAACCAATCGCGGACGGAGCCGGATAGGACGTCCTTGTGGGAAATGTGGAGCAGCACGAGGTCGGCGCCCATCGACTGGAGCGGGAGGGCGTCGAGGAAGGCTTCCGCCTGATTGCCGGCTCGGTTGTTTCCGAGTCCGACGGACACTTCCATGTCTTCTCGGATGAACGAGGTGCGCCCCACTGAGGAGGCGGCGGCTGCGTTCACGTAGGGCTTCTTGTTTGTGGCGATGGAGGAGCGGGTGATGAGCAGAGAGTCGTCGGAGCGGATGGGGTCGACTTTTCCTTTTTGCGACTCTTCGAGTTTTTTGGCGATCGTTTCCTCTCGATGAGGCGCTTGCGGAAAGCGCACTTCTTCGCTGCAGGCGGCGATGAATTCCTGTGGCGTGTCGATTGAGGAGTCTGTTTTCGGGGAGAGCCAGACGACTTTTTTCCGCTCCATTAGATTGGAGTCGCGCAGCGTTTCGAGAAAGGTGGTTTTCCCGACCGCCTTGCTGCCCCAGAGATTGAAGACGCGATTCGTGTAGAGATTGAACTCGTTCAAGGGCAGGACCTCGGAGAAGGCCCGCAGGGCCTCGCCTCGGGAGATGAGGTGTTCGGGCTCCGAAATGGCGAGATCTTGAGTATTTTCGTTCATCGATGCGTTAGAGGATATTACTCCTATTTGCGAATCGGCGTCGCTCGGACGCGAGTTTAGCGTGATCCAGGTATGCGCGTTTTTTTTACGACAACTTCGATTCGGCGGGGTAGTCGAAGACCGCCTCGCGGTAGCGCATCATGCGGAGGCCGTCTGTCCAGTCGTCGAATGGCTCGAGTGTTTGCCTGTCGAGCGACTCGCGCGCGAGCCACTCGATATAACGGCCTTTGGCTTGGTCGGAGAGGGCGTATGCGCCACCCACGCGCGGGTTGATTTCGATCGCCTGGGCGTCGCCGGTATCAGGGTCGAGAAAGGCTTGAATGGTGATGGGTCCCCAGGGGTCTGGCAACGCGTTCACGATCGCGTGGGCCAGATCGACGAGTGTGGGGATGCGGCGGGTGACCGCCTGGACGGATTCGCCTCCGTCCACGACCAGGCGCTGGTGGGGAATGGCGCACAGGCATTGGCCGTTCCGTGACGCGTAGGCGTTGATCGTGAATTCGTCGCCAGGAGCGATTGACTGGGCGAGAAATCCGCCCGCGTCTGCCAGCTCGGCGTAGGTTTCGATATCGGAGAGTGTTTGGACGCCGGCGCTTCCGGATCCAGCGACGGGCTTGGCGATCAGCGGTAGTTGAGGAACGACGAGCTCGGAGGTATCGGTTTCAAGGGGGAATGTTTTCGGTGTGGGGATGCCGTTTTTTTGGAAAAACTCGTGGGTCTTTAGCTTTTCGACGCTAAGTTCGATCGTCTCTTGGGATGAAATGGCGATATCGACGCCGTTCTCGGCAAATTCCCTCTTGGCCTTCGCGAGTGTTTGCAGTTCTCCATGGCGACTGGGAATGACGAGGCCGATTTTCTTCACTATGCAGTATTGCAGAAGGGAGTCGGCGGAATTCTCGCTCGGAACTTCTTGAAATGTATCCGCGAAGTGGATTGTCGGTACGTTGCTTCGGATATCCGTGGCGTGAAGCGCGACCCCGCGTTTACGGGCGGCGCGGCGAGCGATTTGGGCGAGGGCGACTTTACTGCCGGAAGAGGATAGGAGGATGTTTCGCATGGAGGGCGCTTCGGTCGCGTTTATCCTGCGCCGGGTTGGCAATTTCAAAGTAAAAGTGGCGCCCCCTGAATTGGAGAGCGTCGCTTGCGGACGTGAGGGACCGGTCTCAATCGAGCAGCTTGAGGGCCATGGCGGTGGACGCGTTGGCTCGAACGAGCATAGCGGATCCAAATTCGGCGAGTATACTGGCTCGAGCTAGCTGGGTGGATTCGCTGGCGAGGTCGACATCCAAAATACGGCTATTGGCTGCTTCCAGATTCTGACGATTGACCGCGAGCATGTTTGCGGCGTAGCCGAGCCGGCTCGATTCTGCCCCATTCGCCGCGCGCAGGGTCGCCAGGTTCTCGATGTCGGTTGAGATGTCGTCGGTATCGATGTCGTCCAGATCGTCCGCGCTGGTGGTGGTAGCGATCGCATTGGCCAGCGCTGCCTTGCTGATGTCGACTGTGCCGGCGCCATTCTCGGTCGTGATAACGGTGAGCGTCTCGGCGCTGGCTCCCGATGTGAAAAGGGACACGCCGTTAAAGGACTGGGACGAGAGCGCGTTCAATTCTTCTTTGAGGGCGTCGAATTCGATCTCGTAGTTTTCCACGTCCGACTCGCTCTTGGTCACGTCTTCCGACAAGACTTTCAGTTCTGCTATGCGGTCTAGAATCGTATTCGCAGTTTGGAAGGCCCCATCTTGTGTTTGCAGCAAGGACTGAGCGTTCATCACGTTTGTATTCGTTGCGTCCGTACGCGTGATGCTGGCGGATAGTTTCATAGACATGGCTAGCCCTCCCGGATCGTCGGAAGGCTCGTTTATTCGAAGACCGCTGGACAGGCGGGTCATGCTCTTCAGGAGCAGGGCGTTACTCCTGCCGAGGTTGTAGTTCGCGATTGTAGCCGCGGAGTTGGTATTTATTGTAACAGTCATTGTGGTTCTTCCTTGATTGGAGCTGCCGCGAAGACACGGCAGTCCATTTGGATGGGAGCGCCGGGATTCGCTTTCGGTTGTTCCGTTTGCGGAAAGTTCATTTGACTGAGCGAGATGCGGGATTGATTGCCTGTAGTGGATTATGTGGGACGGTTGCTCGAATTTCGACCGATTGACGCCCTTTGCGAATGATCGCGTTGATGCAGGAACAATCGTTGTCGGCTTGAGTTGATTGAGCGTTTTGAACGGCAATGCTCATTGGTACCGAAGGAGATTGAACAGCCCTTGAGCGAAAATTGGGCGAGTCGTCGATCCGTGTCCGGCGCCAGAATGAACGTGGGATTAGTTCGGGGAAGATTGGATAGGGCCTCGCGGGGAGGCGGGCGGCGCGAAAATGGGGAGATTTCCGACCGAGGGCGAAGGCAAGTCGTCGCCGCTTCGCCGCGGGTTTGGGGGAAAGGCCTTCTTTGAAGGAATCGGCTTACTCCCTGATGGGTTTGAAACCTTATTGGGGGCGCTAAAAAAAAAGCGGCTCCCCTTGAGAAAGGGAAGCCGCTGAAGTGTAATGCGTTAAGCGGACGCTTATCCGAGAAGTCGCAAAGCAATCGCGCTGGAGGCGTTTGCTTGGCCAAGCATGGCAGAGCCAGCTTGTACGAGGATGTTGGCGCGCGCCAACTGAGTCGACTCGGTGGCGACGTCCACATCGATGATGCGGCTGTTCGCGGCTTCGAGGTTCTGCTTGTTGATCGTGAGCATGTCCGAAGCGAAGGACAGCTGGCTGGCCTGGGCTCCGTTTTCCGCTCGCAGCGTCGCCACGTTTTCGATGGCGGTGGTGAGCTGGGCGAGGGTGACGTCGGCCAGATCGGTAGCGCCGGTGGCGTTGGTCACGGCGTT
>JANQSC010000006.1 GCA_028284235.1 Opitutaceae bacterium | reverse complement strand
ACGCTGTCGCCATCGTTCTGGTAGTTCTTGGCCGCGTTGATGCCTCCCTGGGCCGCGATCGAGTGGGCCCGTCGCGGGCTGTCGTGGAAGGTGAAGGCGTTGACCGAGTAGCCCAGTTCGGCCAGCGTCGCCGCCGCCGAGGCGCCGGCCAAGCCTGTTCCCACGACGATTACCTCGTACTTCCGCTTGTTGGCCGGGTTGACGAGTTTCCCGTCCATTATGTGCTTCTCCCACTTCTTTTCTAGCGGGCCCGAAGGAATTTTTGAGTCGAGTATCATCTGATGAGGAGAAGGAAAGGGTTAGGACTGACTCTCTTCGCGCTGCTCGAGCGTTTCCGCCAGCGATGCGTCGTTGCGAGCGCCGCACACTTCGCAGTCGGTGCGGCAGGTGAATCCCGCCACTTGCGGATTTTGGATACGGACCTGGCCGGTGAACGCGGCGACCACGATGGCGGCGTTTCCGATAAAGTAGAGGACGCAAATCGCGATCACGGTTTTCTCTAGCGGCTTGGCCCAGGTTCGGGTTTTCATGCCCAGCGACTGGAACATGCTCACTAGCCCGTGGCTGAGGTGCCAGCTGAGCAAGCCGACCGACAGCAAGTAAAAACCTGCAATGAGCGGGTTCTGGAATCCGATGATTATCATCGAATGCACGTCGCGCACGGCAGTGCCGTCGGCGAGGATAGTCGTGGGATAGGCCTCGGGGCCGCCTGTGACTCGAACTGTGAAGTGCAGCAAGTGATAGATGATGAAGAGCAGCACGATCACTCCGCTCCAGCGCATGTACCGGGATCCCAGCGTGGCCCGAAGCGTGATCTGCTTCTCGTAGCCGGTCTGGCGGGCCCGGCGATTTTCGATGGTCAGTTCGGCCGCTAGCCAAATGTGGACGGCGACGATAACGAGAAGACCGAGCCGGATCACCCAGAGGGCGGGTCCAAGCGACTCGAGAAAGTGGGCGTAGGCGTTGATTTTATCCGGCGTGGAGAATATCTGCAAATTGCCTGACAAGTGGCCAATGACAAATCCGAAAAGCAGGAAGCCGGTTACCGCCATCGTGACTTTCTTGCCAACGGACGAGCGAAAGAGGACGTGGAAGATGTTCATCAAATCAGGAATTGAGAATACCGCGTTCACGCGAAGGGGACAATTCGCATTGAAGGAAGGAAGGAACGCTGCTCAAAGTGACCTGGACCCTATTCCTCGCAGGGGACAGGTCAATGCGTATTACATCGCGGACAAACGGAACGGGGAAAGATAAGACGAACCGATATGGGGTATTAGGCCGTGTGGTTTCCGCCCGCCGGATCCCGCCCCTCAGCGGCATTGGCCGTGACGCGGCGACGGGCTTGGATCTTCTGCCATTCCGGATAGAAAAGCAGCAAGGCGTTGAGGACGAGGGAATGGAATATCTCCCCGCGCTCGACCATGGCGTAGACCTCTTCGATTGGGATTGCCTTGGTCACGATCTCTTCGTTCTCGTCCCAGGCGACTGAATCGGTAAGGGAAACGCGCTCGGCAAGGACCAAATGGCAGGTGTTCGCCTGTATCGCCGGGTTGGGGCGAATGGCTCCCAGCACTCGGGCCCGATCTGTGGTGTATCCAGTCTCCTCTTTCAATTCGCGGAGACCGGCGAATATCGGGTCTTCGCCCTCCTCCATCACCCCGCCAGGGATTTCCCAGGAGTTTTGTTTCACGCCGAATCGATACTGGTTCACCAACACCATGCGATAGTCGGAGGTGATCGGGACCACGTTGACCCAGTCGCGGGTGCGGATCACGTAAAAGTCGCCTTCCGTCCCTCGAACCGGATGGCGGAATCGCTTCGAAACCACGTCGAATATGCGGCAATCGGCGACGGGCTTGGAATTCAGCTCTTCCCAGTGAGGAACTTCGTCATCTGGATCGCTTCGGGAGTTGTCGGACATGATCGGTGTCGATTAGCGCGCTCGCCTGCCGCGACGAGTGATTCGATGGGACGCGTCTCGCCCGAAATCAGTTGGAAGCCGGAATCACGATCTCCTGTCCAATACGCAGACGTCTCGGATCGACTCCGGGGTTGGCGTCGATCAAATCGTTGACGGTGACTTTGTAGAGAACTCGCAGTTTCTCGTAGGTGTCGCCCGAGGCGATGGTGTGCGTTTGGGCGCTGCCCGGGGAGGAGGAAGCCGGCGTCCCTTTGTCGGAGGACGAGGATGCGGGCGAGGAAGGCGAAGGTGCAGGGGCGGCGGCGACTCCGCTCTCTTCGAGCGCCTCGACCTTTTTAAGGGCCGTGCCCGCCTGAATCGCCAGGGAGCGCATGCTCTTCTTGACATCGGAAACGTC
Source organism: Opitutaceae bacterium (assembly GCA_028284235.1). Taxonomy (GTDB): domain Bacteria; phylum Verrucomicrobiota; class Verrucomicrobiia; order Opitutales; family Opitutaceae; genus Pelagisphaera. The sequence goes on along the minus strand of JANQSC010000006.1, from coordinate 24,553 downwards.
CTTTTGCACGTCGCTGGCGACCTTGCTTAGGCTCGATTCAATGGAGGAGATTTTCCCGGCCGCGCGGCGCAACGTCTCGGAGTTCGAGTTCACGGTGGACTCGAGTTTGGTGATCGACTCGGAGGCGCCAGAGATTTCGGCCAAACGCGCTTCGAGGGAGCTCGCCTTCGACAGGCCCAGCCAACCGATAACCACTCCAGTCAAAGCGATGATCACCGCCGCTATTCCGATAAACAGGGGGGTTTTTGAAGAAGCGTCTAAATCGGCGGAAGAGAGATTGTCCATGACACGAATTGAAAGAGATTGAAAGGCGATCGAATAGGGGCTGATTGGGGCCCGCGAACCGCGGATTTGACGGCCCACCCACTACTTGTTCTGCCAATGGCGACGGATTTCAAGATATTCTTGACAGCAAACCCGAATCGACGTCTTTTGACCCCTCTTTTTTTGCGGGGCGTAGCTTAGCCTGGTAGAGCGCCTGGTTTGGGACCAGGAGGTCGAAGGTTCGAATCCTTTCGCCCCGACCATCTGATTTTGTTGTCAGATGGTGACAATTCTCGCCTATTGCACTTATGGTCAACGGCTAAGCCGTCTCTGCGGAGCCTCAGCTTTCTGCCACCGCTTGACAGTTTCGGACTCCATTTGACTGGTTCTTGTGGGTTATTTGATGGGTAATCCTCGGCCTTTCGCCTGCTCTCGACGCAATCAGCACCAATTCGGGGTAATGAATTTATCGCCTCGAAGGTAGGAAGGCGGGAAGAATCAGTGTAGACCCTCTCGGTCAATCTCGATTCCGAATGTCTCATTAGCTCCTGCACCAGCCGTTGAGAGATCCCGCTTCGAGCCATCATCGTAGCGAAGTAGTACCTCAAGGCATGGAAAGGAGTTTTCCGGCCCATCGAATCGACATATGGAATGCCCGCCTTCTCCAAGTCTTTTCTGAATTGGCGATTTCGAGGAGCCCCCCTTTCAAAAACTGGGACAGAATCAATGTTCGTCCCGTCAGAGGGCATCTCCTTAACTAGCTCCATCACCAAATCCTGATGGAGCGGCATCGACATCGACTTCTTGTTCTTGGTCGTGGACGCTCTAACTAATAGATAGGGAGATCGCTCTGTTAGACGAACGTCGCTCCAAACGAGCCGATTCAATTCTGACGCTCTCAATCCTGTGTACGCTGCCATCAGGTAAATGAGCCTCCTTTTGGGGTTCGCTTCCAAAAGCCTAACTAGCTCCGCTTCCGTCAGGGCTCTTCGGTTTTCCTCGCTCTCCCCTCTCGTATCGATCTTTCGAACGTCCATCACAGGATTCTCGGGAACTCGCTTCCTTCGTTTCAACCAATTGAAGAACTGGGAAATCGTAGCCAAGTAATCATTCAGAGCTTTCGAACTAATCTCCTTTTCCGATCTCCATTTTAAAAAGTCGTCTTCTGAAACGTCCAGAAATGTAGCCCAATCGCATTCATCGAGAATCTTCCTTATTTTTGACTCTGTTGAATCAACGTATCTCGAATTTCTTCTCAGCGTTTTTAATTCGGAAATAAAATCGGGGAGCATTTCAATTAAGGGCGTTTTAATTCCGTATCTTGTACTTTTGGGAGGAATTATTCCTTCTTTTTCTTTTTGTAGTTCAATTTCAATTTCTCGTAATCGCTTTTCCGCGACTTGTTTATCAGTCGTTTTTAATGAAACTTGTTTTTGTTTCTTTTCTCCATCCAAACGAATTCTTCCTGAATAGTATTTCGAACAAACGATTTTACCGTTTTTCTTTCGTTTTGGTTTAAAAATAAAACCACTCATTTTAAAAATTTTCTCTTTTATTTTTTAATTCTGAAATAAATGCAGAGACTTCGCTTTCAGGAAAACGAACCGATCGATTCGAAATTTTTACTGGCTCCTTAAGTTGTCGAGACGCGACTAGTCGATACACAGCACGAACAGACATGCCAAGTCTTTCAGCTACTTGTTTATAAGTTAAAAAATTCTCTGTTTCGGTTAATTTCATTTTAGTTTTCCTTATTTTTATTTCACCAACCGTACTTTTCTTTTCGGTTTTTAAAGTACTCTTTTACTAAACGATCATACTCTTTTTCTCCAAGCCCATCGTAACCTTTTGAATGGAGTCCCATAAAGCTGTTTTTCACGAAGTGATCGCTATCCATAATCATCCAATCTGGCGCTTCTCCGCCGACTTTCGATGTCAGCCTGTCGTGATACTCTTGAAACCAAAGTTTACATTCAAATACCGGAACGAATGCATGCGGCCTTTCACGACTTAAACTCTCCGAAATAGTTGCGTCACGCTCATCGATTTGGAACTTAAAACAGGACAATTTGCCTTCATTTATTCTCTTGTGTATCGCATTTCGCGAAACAGGAACGAAAAGCGACACATTCGGTACGGATACTACGTCACCTACTACTCTGAGTAGAGCCAAATACCAGCCTTGAGCATGATGCAAACTGCCCCTCTGCAAGAACACATTGGGTCGTTCTTCTTCCGGTATTCCAAATACGGAATGAAGGCGTTCAGGAATCTGAATGGTGCCATTAGTTGACATTTCGTGAATCTGCAATGCGGTTCACGTTTTGTCAACCCTCAACTGCAATATAGCTACTTTTTTCTTGCAGCTATTTTTAAACGAACGAATCGAGGATCTTGCTCTAGATCTGGGGAAACCTCTACAATTTTTACCAACGCCGTATCCAGATCGTAGGGCACTATTGAATCTACTGACTTTCCAACGCCTAGGTTCAACATTGTCAGTAAGCTCTTCGCATCTGACTTCTTAACGATCTGTGATAATGACGGAACTTGAGTATCTTCATCGAAAAACCCAAAATCATGTACAGCCCAGCAATCAAAAGGGATAACTAGTTGACTAATTTCAGAAACAGCGTTCGAAAATCGAAACCCAGTTTCCGCTGGATAACATGATATCGCTGCACTAATTTCTTTCGTATTGTAGCTCAGTTCTCTAGGCCAAATCCGAGAAAAAAAGCGCTCAGACACTTGATCGTATAATTTTGCCCTGAACCTAAGGTCATCATCTTTACTAGTTAGCTTCTCCGCAGCAGTAAGGTCTCGAAAGAACTTAACTAGTGCATCAATCGGATAACGTCGCACATCATCTCCTAAACTCCTGATCATCTGCATTACTCTTGATGTATCGATTGACGGCTCTCTATCGCCACGAAATGCAAACAAGCAGTGCCACACTATTTTGTATATCAAGTTTCGACGATGCTCTCTACCCAATCTACTAACACGACAAGCTTTTAATAAATCTTCTCCTGCCTTCTCTAAAAATTTGTCAGTAAAGGAGGTTCTTGAGATCCCAACCCATAAGTCTAAGGAAAATTCCTTATCTATTTTCAATTCACTTATCAGTTTCTCATTAGTCCAATCGCTATCAGCCTCCATAAAATAGCCAATATATTCTATCAACTTTATCCTACAAATCGCACCCGCGTGGCCCTTTGCATCTATGATAAGGTCTCTCATTTCACGAAGTCTTGTTCTTCTTGAAAACGGATTTTTACCAGGACCAATCTTCGGGCAGGACCTTATGAACAGTTCTACAAGCTTCGCTACAGGGCCATTAATTGTATCAATTTCAGGTCGACTTTCGTTAGCTCCAATTAGATAAACTTCTGACCTAACCCGTTTAGCATGCTGTTTATTAGTCGATTCTACAGCCGGCCCCCAAAGACTAATCCATATATCGTAATCAGCCCTTTTAGATAACTTGAAACCACTTTTCTGCTCAAACCAATCTGAAATCCCACCTATTGATCGAATTAAACCAGATTGATCTATCGTCTTCACGAGTTTTCTAATACGTCGATTTATAACAGTGTCTCTTTCGCCTTCTGCACTGAAAGCCACTCTATTGAGTAAGGTATCAAAAATCTCATAACACTCATCCGTGAATGCAGAAACACTGCTTAAATCTTCAATCACCTTCTCGTGGTTATTTTTAATATTCATCCAGTTTGACGCCAAAGCTTCATCACCATCGTCTACATCGAATCTCCACGATTTAAAACCATCATACAGTCTTTCGATACGTTCTAAGCCAGATAGTTTATCTAAAATTGGGTCAACTTTCGTACTACCGCCTATTGCTATTACGTCTATAGGGAAGTCGTAATCCCAAGTATTTATATTACAAACATCAGGGTTAGCTATAACTATCTCTGAAAACCAGTCCTCATCGTTATCAGAGAAATCAACCCCGATCAGTTTTAACCGTTGTGCAGCAATCGCAGAGTACCTCTTCGACAGTTTTACTTTTTTATCTCTTTCGAACTTTCGATTAAAGTAACTAAGAGGCGGTCCTTTACGTATCCTTCGGAGGATGACACTTTGAACATCTTGGTTCATCTCTTTAAATCGCTTAACCCATAGCTCCGTTACTTCTGGATACCTGCGAGTGCTCCAAAACTCCTCGCTTCCTAAAGATAATAAAAAATCTTCACATGTCTCAGTATTGGCGAAGCTATCATTTTTGTACAAGAATGCCTTTATTCTTAAGTACACCGAAATATCCAGCTCGTCTAGTTTCTTAGCACAGTTACTTGCTGCCGCAGATTCAATCTCAATCATCCTCTCCAGAATCGCGCACATCAACTTACAAGCATGTGCGACACCCGAAGAAAACCTGTCTGGGTCTACGCTTCTGGAACTGTTACCATTTGATTTGAGGAAATTTACTCTATTCACTCCACCAAATAGCTGGCTCGTTTCTCGGTCATTTAAACCATAGTACTTGGTTGTATCAACCAAATTACGCAAACCTGATTCTAGCCTCAAAAACAGCTCTACAAGAAAATCTACCCCATCTATTTCATTCAAAGATAAATACTCCGGCTCAAAGCTCGAACAATCCGATACACTCACCAAGAACAAATCCCTGAAGCCCTTAATCTTCTTTTTTCTTCTCCTACCTTTATATATATTATTTCTTGAAACCAACGTTATCACTGGCAGTGCATTCTCACAAATACTCAGAATAAGAGCTAGTGATCTTTCTCCAGCGTTAAGTCTTTTCTGTATGCGTATTTTAGAAAGACTAGCATCCAAAGGGAAAGACCGCTCCGAACGCCACATCTCCTCTATCATTGCCCAGACACTAACCCAAGGTTCCTCTAATCGATTGCCCCGATCAATCTTCAACCTTCCAAGGGTTGCCAATCTTTCCAGCTTCTCGCTGGACTGCTTTTCTAAGATCCAATCAATTGTTTCCGCATCTTGGAGCCTACTAGATATAAAAACATCGATTAAGTTGCTCAAATATCTTTCACGGCTTCGGCCAGAGAATTCGCTAGAACTTCTGTGTTTTTCACGCGAAACACGAACAATCGCATCAAGCCAACTGTACGCTGCCTTCCTCGAAGCAAGTTTTTCAGCTACATCTATTCGGAATCGGTGTGAACTTCTACGAATTAGATGATCAAAAAGATCCCGTTTAGACTCTTCTACCTCGCCTCTAGGCTTTTTTGCGATTCCAACTAGCTCTTTCAAAATCTTATCTTCTCCGCTCGAAACAGCCGCTAAATCCGACCATCTCTTGAGTAGTAATTCGAGATTCTTATGACCATTCTCTTTATCATAGAAAATTGGTACTAGTCCTCGGCTTCTCCAATCGGCTAGTGAAATATCAGCTTCTTCACTACTCTGCTCACCGACGAAAATGTATCTCGGTCGTATATCATTAAACCGATTAGAATCCGCAGCTATTGCGGAAAGTAAATACTTCATCGGCGGATCACCCGTCTTATAGCCAATGAAAACTATTGTAAACAATCTGGAAACATCAAAAAGGAAATCCGAAACACTTCTGTGCCTCAGATAATTCAGTCCAAAGTCTTGATCCGTCAAGATGAGCTCAGAACCACTAGGCAACTTTTCGGAAACGGCACCATGAATATGGAAAACTCCACTGTAGAGGTTTCCATCCAATGAAGGACGAGGTAAATTCTCTTGGGTGTAGCTCTTTGCCTCCTTCTCATTTGCTCTAAGCACAGCCTCGAATAAATGATCAAAGTTTGTCGTGGCGATAGCTACAGACTCACCACGATCAGACAGTTTTATCAAGGATCTGTGTAACGAGCTTGGCTTAACCTTCTTTTTGTTGAAGTAGTCATTAACCACCTGCCTAAACTTATTTACTTGATTAGAAACTCTTCCAATTCGCCTCTCCAGCATTCCCAATACAACATCGTATTCTGATCTAGAATACCTAATTACTTCAGCTTTCTGCTCGGGATTGAGATCAATGTCACCAAGATCTGACGACTTGCATTCTTTTCCATTCTCTATATTTTTTAAGATCTGGTAAGCACTCCAATCCATCTCCTTGTATATCTCGAGCACTAGTTCTCTAAAGCTAGGCAAACGTGAAGGGCTAGAGACACCTGCACCCGCGACAAACAATACTTTACCTTCAGACTGGTCTAGAAGTAGCGTTTCGGGAATGGCTGGAAGATTTTCGCCTAGAACGATCTGTCGTTCACTCGACCATTCTGGGAAGGATTCATTTTCAATCACAAAGTTACGTCATAAAACGTTAAAATCAATTCTTCAAGTTGTTCTTCCATTTCAATGTTCTTCCATTTCAAAAATAGTGAAGGACAGTTATCGAGAAATTGAACAAGGAAAAGCCGCCGGCGCGAACGCCGACGGCCGATATGCCACTAGTTAAACCACAAGCTCAGCTTTCTTGATACGCAAAACCTCGTTCTGAACATCAAATTTCAAAACTCGAAGATGCACTTCCTGGAATTCCTCAAACCGAGGAAATTTCACGACCTCTTTCCCGCGAAGTTCTACTTCTGTATCTTCAGACGGATCGAAGAAAGACTCCATGACTGCCAACCCCGGCATCAGTGCAATTTCATTCTTTACGATCACTCCCTTTCCAGAACCGTCTTTTCGATCAAATGACGTTGCTGTTGAAGAAATGGCTCTTCCTTTGACGAAGATACCAGAGACCGAATTTTGTGCGTTGGTGTTTTTATTGGTTAGTTCTTTTTCCATTTTATTATTTGATTTCTTTAGTTAAGGAGCTCCCAATCTAGGAGGTCCGAGATCTGATCAAATCGAACGACCCAGTTGCCTAGGTATCGATAGCTTCGAGCAATGGGGTAGATGATCTCCGCTAGGATTTCGAAAAACGGTCGAGTCAGAATTAAGGTGGTGTATCGCCCATCAATTCGCAGTACCGCCGTCCTTCTCCATCTCGCAATACGTTCGCCTATTGTAGATTCTGAGGATCTTCCCTTCTTCGAATCTTCGGTTTTTTGCTCTTCTTTCGCTCCGTTTTTTGGTGCGGCTGTCTTGAGATAGAATCCCCTAGAAGGCTGAGTAATCCGAATCCTTTTCCTATCCTTTACCCAATCAGGAAGGTTTTCCCCTTTAGTCACGTACTTGAGTAAATACTCCAATCCCCTCGTTCGTATGCGTTTCACATTGACTCTCCCTAATCCCCAAAGCCGATTGATCACTTTCGGAGGGAGATACGAACGGGTCTTAAAAATGACGTGGAAGTGGGCGAAACCACTCTTATGAAACTCCACTTTGGTCAGATAGGGGGCATCGATCCGAAAAGTTCTCTCCAAATGCGGGATTCCCTTTCTTAGGGCGAAAAACACTTTTCGAAGCTTTCTTCGACTTGAATCAAATGCAGACGACGGGCCCGCGAAATACTTTGGATCTACAGTGAAGGTTAAAAACAAACTGCCCCTTAGATTTGGTAATCGAGGTAAGATCTCTGCTCGCTTCTTGTATGCTCCAATTGGATGAAACCAAGAATTCGGAGTGTAGGGCTTGATGAAATTGATATTCTCATCCAATTCTCCCGCGAAACCACGCTGACGGCATCCGTCCTTTGCCCTCCTCATTCTCCTACCCTGCGCCAAGGTATTGCTCGCCTGCGGCTGCGCTCCACCTTGACCCTGGGTAGGGTCATTCTTTGGGCAAAAACCGGAAAAATGTTCTTTCCTGCTCACGCAGGCGCGCCCCTCCCAAGGCACACCAACACTAGGATAGCGTCTTTCGTTTCGCGGGGAAGATGGTCCCAATTCAACAACACGACTGCCAAGTCTGGACAGGAGCTGACTAAATCTTGTGAGTTATTTGATGAGCACCCCTGCTCAGCAATCTTCCTATCTATCTCATCTACAACATCTTCAATGCTTTTCCCTTGCAGGTTCGAATCCTTTCGCCCCGACCATCTCTGAACGACAGAGAGTGGTGATCCGCGAGACAACGATTAGAGCGATTAGAGTAAAAGAAACGTCTCCACGCGGAAGGATGAGAACCGAAAAAGGTTCGACGGAGCGAGTGAGCGAGCGGAGAGGGGGCGACTCGAAGAGTCGGGTCGAAGACCTGAGGCGGAGCCTCACTCAATCCTCTCGCCCCGACCACTTTCCATCGACGAAGGTGGGTATTCCGCGAAACGACGATCAATGTGAGGAAACGTCTCCACGCGAAAGGATGAGAACCTGGCAGAAGGTTTGACGGAGAGAGCCCGAACAACGGGCGAACGGAGATGGGGCATGCGAAGCATGAGTCCAGGGGACTTGGGCAGTGCCCAACCAATCCTTTCGCCCTGATCTTTTACTGCTGGGGGAAGCGGAACACCCCGTCTGAAACACGGATTAAATTTCGGGTTTCCGACCCCAATCGCACGCTAAGGCATTGCGTAACACCGCAACATGGCGCCAGTCTCTCAATTCCAACAACTAAGTATGCCGATTGACGACATTCAGATTTCCATACCCCTGCTCCTCGAGTTCTCGACTCACCTCCCCGCTTCGCCAAGGATCTTCTCGCGACTCTCAAAGCTGATCGAAAACGAGGACACCGGCCTCGACTACGTCGCGTCCATCGTGAAGATGGACCCCAGTCTCGCTGCCCATATTCTTCGCGTGACCAACAGCGCCTACTACGGAAGCGCGATCAAGCTCACCGACATCGAATCGGCCATCGCCCGAATCGGCTTCAACGAAGTGCACAAGGTCCTCAGCGTTGTCATCGCGCACGATTCGTTCTACCAGGCCCTGCCCGTGTACGACGTTACCGCCACCGACTACGCCGACGAGTGCATCGCCGCGGCCGTCGCCTCGGAGGTGGTCGCCAAGCGCGTCGGGGCCGACATGAATTCCCCCTACATCACCGGGCTGCTCAACGGAATCGGCAAACTTGCCATCAATCTCTACCTAGAGAAACTGGACTGCGATTTCCGCCTCGTCTACGGAAAGGGCCGCGAAGCGCTCCACGCCGCCGAGACCGCCGCATTCGGACTCTCCAGCCGTCAAGCCGGATACGAGCTCCTGAAGCACTGGCAGTTCGAAACGGAAATCTGGCGCCCCATCCGACAACAAAAATCCCCGCAGTATGCCGCCTACTCCATTCGCTCCACCGCAATCCTCACGCTTTCCCTCTGGGCCGCCGACAACCTCGAAAGCTACGATCGGGACGAAAAACTCTCTCCGAACCTGAAGTGGGCGATTGGCGAGCTCGCTATCCGCGAAGACGATCTACCGTCGCTCGTCGATGAAACTCGCTTCGAATTCAACGACCGACAAAACATGTTCTCAATGCTCATCTAAGGGCACGCACGCTGGAGAACAAAATTCACGCCTATCGTTCGGCGAGCACTGACCCGTGGCCAACTATTCCCGATCACCGTCACCGCTCCCGCCAACGCGTCCACGCTTTGGTCGCCGACTCGCTGTCTTATATTGCCTGATCGCGCCGTTCGCTTCCGCTCAGGAAGTCGAATTCGAAACCCTCTCAGGACTTCTGGATCGCGGCGCTCAGGCGTTTGCGCAGGGAGACTACACGCAAGCGTCGGCAGCCTTTCACAAGCTAAAATCCACCTATAAAAACGAGCCGCAATGGCGCGAAGCGCGTCTCGGTGAAAAAGTGCTCCCGCTCGCAGGCTACGCTGCCCTAAAGGCTGGGCTGTACGACCAGGCCATCGACTCCCTCGGCATCCTGCTGCAAGAGGACGGAGCTGCCTACAGTCAAGAACTGTTCGTCGCTTATACGCTTGCCCTCGCCCACAAGCGGAAGGGCAGTCACGAGGAGGCCCTCGAGGCGTTTGAAAATTTTCGAGCGATTTCCCATTCCGAATCCCAGAGAGGAATCGCCCGTATCCACGAATCCGATATTCTATTGAAGATCGACGAACCAGACCAGGCTCGGTCTGCGCTCACGGAGGTCATCGGTAGCGACACCGCAGTTCGCGTGAAAACGCAAGCCCGACTGAGATTGCTGCAAATGCGGCTGGAACAAAAAGACCTGGAGGGTATCGCCGATACGCTTCTCGAGCGTAGATGGAATACGGATACGATGCCGGAACTCGCTCTCGTCGCTTTCCTCGCCATTGAGTCGGGCGATTTGCTCGCTCAAGCGAACCGCAGCGCCGAAGCGCTCCGGGCCTATCGCCTCGTCCCTTCCAAAAAGGCACTCGTCGAATCGCAAGCGCGAAAGCTGGCTCGTCTTAAGCAGACCGTTTTGGATCGAAAAAGCGAAGTCGGTCTGGCGGGCGTTATGTGGACCGACTTTTACGAACAACTGATCCAGTCTTCCAGCGCCCAGCTCGCCGCGCTCCAAAATGCCGCGGACTACTCGGATCCGCTCCTAATCCGTCGCGGGCGCGCCCTGCTCTTGTCGAATCGCTTCTTCGAAGCCTGGCTTTTATTCGAGCGGGTCGCCTCGAACGCGGAGAGCCCGCATGCCGAAACCGCCCATTTCAATTGGATCCTCGCCGCGAAAGAACTCGGGCGCGCCGCCGCGGCGCTCGAAATCGCCGACCGCTATCTGAAGCGCTATCCGGAGTCCCGATCACTGAACGATACGCTGTCGCTAATCGCTGACACCCACATCGACGCGGGCGACTACGCGAGCGCTCTGGCTGTTCTAGCCCGCTTGAGCGCCGACGCGAGCGACCCCGAGAGTCAGGCCTCCGCCCGCTATCGGAGCGGACAATGCCGTATTCGGCTAGGTGACTACACCGCCGCTCGCAGCGACTTTGTTCAAGCCTCCCAAATCAAGTCCTCGGAAACGCTCCAGCAAAATGCCCGGCTTTGGATTGGAATCAGCCTGTTTCTGGAACGCGACTTCGAAGAAGCGAAACAAGCGTTTAGCGATCTATACGACAAAGTCGAGTCGCCCGGTATTCGCGGCGAGGCGCTCTATCGAATCGCCTGTTCCGAGTATTCATTGCGAAACTACGAGACCGCGGTAAAACAATTGGCGAATTTTTCTACCGACTACCCCGGCCACCAGAGAGAGTTCGAGGTTCAGCTGCTGCTCGGCGACAGCTACTTTGCTCAAGGAAAATTCTCCCAGGCCTTGCAACGATACCAGTCTATTCCAGCGGACATTCCGCAACTCGCCCACGAAGCCGCCCTTCAAGCAACCGTCGCGCTCGTAGAGATGGATCGGCACGACGACGCAATCGCCACTCTCGAACGTCGCGCTCGAATCACTACAAACCCATCCCAATTCGCCGAAGTCCACTGGGCCGCGTACGAAATAGAATCTGGCCTCTCACAATCGACCAACGCGCGCCGCTGGCTAGATAAAGCAATTGAAACGCATGGCGACTCCCAGGAAGCGGACCAAATGATCCACATTCTAGAAGAGCTGCAGAAAATCGATGGCTTTGACTACGCCGAACGGTTCGACAACGCCATAAACCGCGAACGATACCGGCTAGCAGCCCGCCTCGGATTGCTTCAGGCACTCGCTCTGCGTCGCGAAGGGGGCGACTACCAGAGCCAGGAAGTCATGCTGCAAGTCGCCAACGAGATACCCGTCGACTTGCTCCCGCCCGAGTGTCTCGCCCAAATTGGCTTGGCGCTGATCGAGGCGGAACTCGAACAAGGTCGAGAACTTCACCAAACGTTGCTCGAGACGTATCCTGAAAGTCAGTACGCTCATTACGCCCACTACGGACTCGCCAAGAACGCTCTAGAGACCAATCAGCTTGAAGCCGCCCTCGGCTGGCTCGATCGAATCGGGGAAACCCACTTCGACTCGCCCGTCTATCTCGACGCCCGCCAGCTCGAAGGAGACACCCAAAGAGCGCTCGGCCAACTCTCCGCCGCTCGAAACACATACAACTCGATTCTCTCCTATCGCTGGGCGACCAGCCGGCAGAAAGCGACCAGCCTGCTCGCTCTCGCCCGCCTGAGCCAACAGCAAGGCAATCTCAAACACGCGATCGCCTATTGCCAGCGCGTCTTTACACTCTATCCGGGCGAAATCGAAGCATCCGCGCAGGGTTATTTCGAAACCGCGCTGCGGCTGGCCGAGATTGACGAACCACAAAAAGCCCGCGCCACGCTGGCAGAATTTCTCGGGCGGCCCGAGTACCGCGGCACGGCCCAATACAACCAGGCTGAAGCGCTGTACGCCGAACTCGAACCCCCCGCTCGGCAATGAGACTTCGCCCGCTCGCAATCGCGCTGCTTTTCGCCACCGCTTCCCTGTCAGGACAGAGGGACACGGTAGAGCTGACGAATGGAAAAACCCATTCCGGCGTTCTCTCCGGTCGCGTGGCCGCATTCGTCGCGCTTCGAATCAAGGATGGCCCGGGCGAAATCGAATTGAGATTCGCTCCCGACGAGATCGCTCGTATTCAGTTTTCAGATTCGCCTACCCAGGAAAGGCCGCAATCCCTTTCTACCCTCGAACGACTGGTTCGAGTTCGCCTTCCCTATATTGAACTGCTCGAGCCCACGGACGAGTCGCTGTTTCCTCGCCTCGTCGAATCCTTGATCGATTCCAACCGGCCGCAGGACGCGCTTGACCGGGCGAAGCTCTGGCGAACGAAATTGCGATCGCCTGCCCAGATAAGCAAAATCGAAGAACTGCAGATCGTCGCCTCCTGGAATCTCGGCAGTCTAGAGGAGTCCGCGTTCTACAGCAAACGATGGATCGACGCTGGAAAAACCGCCCGCGAAACAGCCCTCCCCTGGGTGGTCCTCGCGGAGATGGCCCTCCTCGAGGAGCGAGACGAAGACGCCCTCTGGCTGTCCTTAAATCCAATCGAGTTCTCGTATCCAGACGCGCCGCGCTTTCTCGATCGAGCCTACGAAGTGGCAATCACGAGCGCCCATCAACTCGGCCGCAGTCGCCTTTCTCGCCAACTCTACGCCGACATGCGCGATCGAAATCTACACTGGCCTATCGAGTCGAAACGATCTCATATTGTCGCCGAGATTTCCTCAATGAACGACGCGAACGCCGATACACCCGAGTCCCCGATCGCCTCGAGCGAATCGAATTCGCGCAGCGTGAACCGAATCACAGGCTCTCCCTAATCACCACGAATCCACTCATGAAACTTCCAATCCGAATCGCGCTTACTACTCTTCCGTTTTCAACTCTCCACCCGATTTTCGCTCAGGACAGCGCGACTTCGGACAGTTCCCAATCCACCCTTTGGAATCTAATTTCGCAAGGTGGCTGGGCCATGCTTCCACTCGGGCTCTGCTCGCTCGCCCTGATCTATCTGGTCATCCACAGCTTGCGGGAAACGCGTCCCGCGAAATTCGGGACGGACTATTTTAGCGATCGCATCGCGTCGCTGTGCAAAAACAACCGCTTTGAAGACGCCCAAGCCGCCGCCAAGCCCGAACCCTCCATCCTCGGACAAGCGCTCGCCGCAGGGCTTCCCAAATTCGACGTTAGCGATGCGAAGTCCAGCAAGGAGCGCGTGGAGGAAGCGATCCAGGAACGCTTCGAATTGGAAGAGCACACCGTCGGACAATGGATCCACTATATCAATGTCATCGCAACGGTTTCCCCCATGATCGGCCTCCTCGGAACGGTGAGCGGGATGATCGGGGCCTTTCAAACGATGTCCGCGGGCGGAATGGGACGACCCGAGTTGCTCGCGGGCGACATCGGAGAGGCGCTCATCACCACCGCGACCGGGCTCTGCATCGGAATCCCCGCCATGGTCGCCCACTCCTATTTCAATAATCGGCTCAACAATCAGCTCGTGGAAAACGCCCAGCGGGCGAACGCGATCTGCGAGTGCCTCGGCACATCGGAGGAACGTCCCTAGCCGAATGCGAATCTCCGGAGGAACCGCGCGCGGCGTCACCCTGCGCGTATCCAAAAACGCCGTTCACCGACCGGCCATGGACCGCCTTCGCCAGGGAGTTTTCTCCAGTATCGGCGCCGCGATTGAGAACGCCCGCGTCGCGGATCTATTCGCAGGCACCGGTTCCTATGGACTCGAGGCGCTCAGCCGCGGAGCCCAGTCCGCCCATTTCGTCGAGCTCAATCGAAACGCCTGCGCGATGATCAAGGAGAATATCCGCATCGTCGCCAAGAGCATGGCTCGTGAACGTCTGGACGCCACGGTTGTTCCTGGCGACGCCCTGAAGTCGAACGGCCTCTCCGACGGGGAATTCGATCTGATATTCGTCGATCCGCCCTACGAAATCATCGAAGCGAGCGCGCCTCGGATTTTCTCAACATTGTCCCGCATACTCGCGAAGAATGGACGAGTCGTATTCGAAATGCCGGGACGCTTGGAGTTCTCTCCCGACGGGTGGACTTTGATCAAGCGCATCGGCAAAGGGAAAGGCCAGCCAACTGCCTGCGTTTTTCAACAGACGCCCGCTGACGCTTGAACCAACGCGAGCGCCCTACAAGAACCGCCGCGCGAGAATGCCCAACCCAACGGACGCAGCCGTTTCGGTTCGTAGCGGGCGCTCCCCCAAATGGGCGAGCGCAAATCCCGACTCGCGCAAAAGCGCCCGTTCCGGCGATGTCCAACCGCGTTCCGAACCCACAGCCAAGACGATCGACAGATCGCCCGCGTCCGCATCCATCAAATGTTCCGGCGCTTCGTAGTTGTCCAAAGCAATCTTCCCGCTTTCCCCACCCACACGGGCGAGCGCGTCCGCGAGCGATTCGCCGAATCGCACTTCCGGAAGACGCGTCGAAAAGGCCTGGGCCGCTCCAGCGACCAGGTGTCGCCTCCATTCGCCCGTGGTCCAGAGCTTCGACGTCGCGTAGGACGGCTCCCCTCGTTCCGTCACGACAAAGTGAATACTTCGAGCCCCAATCGATGTCGCCTCTTGCAGAATCTTCCGATTCGTTTGCGGGCGCGATAGCCCAACGATCAAGTCGATCGGATACAACTCCAGCCCCGGATCGGTCTCCTCAAACTGAAACGAGAGCCCGACGTCGTCCACACCGGTAACCGTCGCTCGGCCTCGCGGACCGTCGATGATGCCGGCGTCGAACGCCTCCCCGACTTTGCGCCCGAGTACCTCCAAAATGTGCTTCGCCCGCTCGTCCTCCCGTGGCAGTGGGCCCGCCCGCTCGCTGCTTTCGAACAGAACGATGTTCATTGTTCTCTACTTGGCAAAAAGCCCCGGCAGCCAAGTGGTCAGGAACGGGATGTAGGTGATCAGCAACACGCCGATGACGAACACCGCGAGCAGCGGAAGCGCCGCCCGAATCACCTCCGACATGGGTTTCCCGAATCGATAGGAAGCGAGGAAGAGGTTCATACCGATTGGCGGCGTCAGGTAGCCCAGCTGCAAGTTCGCCAGGAAAATGATCCCGAGGTGGACCGGGTCGATCCCGAAAACGACCCCGAGCGGGACGAGCAGCGGAACGATCACGATAATCGCCGAAAAGATATCCATCAGGCAGCCGACCAGGATCAAGGCCGCGTTCAGGGCCAGCAGGAAAACAAACTTGGACTCGATGGTCGCTTGGGCCCACTCGACCATCTGGTCCGGAATCATGGCGAAGATGAGGTAGTCGGTCAGCCCCATCGCAACCCCAAGGATGAGCAGAACTCCCCCAACCAGCAAGCCGCACTCGGACATCATTTTAGGAAGCTCCGAGCGGATGTCCGCGCCGCGTACCCAGCGGGCGTCCACCAGATAGAGGAGGAACGCGTAGAACGCGGACACCGACGCCGCTTCGATTGGCGTGGCGTAGCCGCTGAAGAGCGCCACCAGGGCGACCACCGGCAAAAAGAGCTCGCCCAAAGCGGCGACCAACGCCTTGCGCGCCTGAACCCAGTCGATGGGCGCCTTGTCCACATTCGCCACCGGCTGCTTCCAAATGCCCCAGCCAATCGTCATGAGCACGAGCAAAGCTCCGGGAATCGCGCCGCCGAGGAACACGTCCGTGAGGGACAAGCTCACCAGCTTGGTATTTGTTGCTACCACCGCGTACAAAATCAAGGGCAAGCACGGCGGGAACAGAACTCCCAAGGAGCCCGCGCCGGTGAGCATCCCAATGCTCGATCGCTCGCTGTACCCCGCCGACTGCAGCACGGGCATGAGTAGTCCGCCCAAGGCCAAAATCGTTACGCCCGAGGCGCCGGTGAATGTCGTAAAAAACGCGCAGACCACAACGGTCACGATCACCGCCCCGCCACGCACGCCGCCAAAAATCGTCTGGATTAGGCGAATCAATCGTTTGGACGAATCGCCCTGAGCGAGGAAATAGCCCGCCAGTGTAAACAAAGGCAGCGTCACCAAAAGCGGGTTGCTGATGAAGCCGTAGAGCGTCTGGGCCTGAGTTTCGATCGTGATTCCCACGCGCTCTTCTGGGAAAAGGCCGCTCCAACCCCAGTTCATAATCAAGGCCATCCCTCCAATGGCCACGTACAGCGGCGCTCCCGCGATTGTCGCCGTGATGAGCAGTATCAACAAAGGCCATACAAACGACTCCACCTCTTCGAACGGGTGTGTAAGAAAGAAGTATAGCGCGACGCCGACAACCGCCGGCACTAGCCTCAGATACCATTTTTCGCTACTGAGCCAGAGTATCCGGGCGGCGAGCAAGGCAAAACCGATCGGCATGACCGACATGATCACCCAGCCCGGTATCCCCATAAAAAGGATACTGTCGCCAATGCCGCCGGTCTTGATGAATGAATAGCAGCCGATGCCGATGACGATCGTGACGAAGAAAGACACCGAAGCGCTGTAGGTTCGGGCGGCGACCGCCCAGGGCCCGGTGAGAAACGCGGTGAACGTCGACAGCGAGAGGAGCCGACTCTCGCGAGCGGCGATGGCCCCGCCCGCCATGGCGACGAAGAGGACGAGGTGCTGAAGCATTTCCGCCGAACCGGATACGCCCGAGTTGAAGCGACGCAAAACGACCTCGAGAAGCGGGAGGACCATCATGATCCCCAGCGCGGCGGAGATCATCCAGTTCTCCACGCTCGCCCAAATCGAGTGAACGCGGGCGGCGGTTCGCATCAGGCCGGATTCGATCGGTTCGGGCGACGTTGAGGGGTTAGCCTTGTCCACGCAAAACTGCTAGCTACGGATTCTCTAAACGCAAGGGGAATCCCAAGCTGCGGTCTCGCCTAGTTCGCGCCGGATCGGAACGCCTCGAGGATCCCTGTCACTTGGTCCCAAATCGGCCCAGGCACGGTGTTGTCGCGAATATGGCCGTACGCCTCCGTCGAGATGGCCTGCCACTGCGCGTTCTGGGCGTCGTTTAGCTTGTGGGTTTTCAAGTTCCAATTGTCGATCATCACGCGAATCGACTCCTCGCTCTCCTTACGTCCCGAGACAGTCATTTCTTTTCCGGCCTCCTCGGCCGCCGCCTTCATCGCCGCCTGCTCCTCGGGCGTAAACCGGTCCCACATTCGCTTTGTAATGACGATCGCGCCGGTGATCGGGGCGTAGTTGAAGTCGAGCATGTACGGGGCGGTGCTGTAGGTCTGGCTGGCTAAGGCGTAAAACGGCGGCATGGGAACGGTATCGACCAAGCCGGTGGTTAAACTGGATACAATTTCCGTGCTGTCGATGGCGATGGGCCGGAATCCCATTTTCTTGAGCAAGTCCGTCTGCTTTGGGTCGCCCGCCCAAGTGAACAGCTTCGACTGGCGCATGTCGTCGGGCGTGATGAGTTCCTGCTTGCTGAAAATCCGGACCCATCCGCTATCTATCCAAGAAAGCACTACAAAGCCTTTTTCCAGTATTCGTTCTTCCAATACAGGCGTCATTTTCTCCATGACGTGCTCCAACTCGTCGAAATTCCGGTAGAGCAGCGGCACTTTCTGAAACACCGCCACGCTCTCGTCGATTTCGGACAATCCGATCCCCGTGAGCAAAGCGGCGTGGAGCCGATTGATCCGCATCTTGTTGATCAACTCGGACTCGCTGCCCTGGCTGCCGCCGGCGTAGACGATCAAGCTCGCCTTGCCATTGGTGCCGGTTTTCCACGCCTGGCCCATTTTGCGAAGCGTCTTGTCAAAGGAAGTGTCTTTCGGCGCCAGTGTCGCTAAGCGCAGCGGTGCCGCCGAAAGGGCGGCGACAGAAATAATAAAAACGGCCGTCGCGACGAGCGAAAGGCGGCGGAACAAGCGGGATGTAATAATCATCGGGAAATGACAGTCTCTACGGAATTCAGGCAATTCAAGGTTCAACAGTATGTGGAACACCAGAACGGGCAAATCGTTTCATCAATAAGCGCGACGGAGCGGTTTCCACAATTCGAATAAATTCTTAAGTCGCTTGTTACAAGCAACTTAAAAATTGCCTATGCACTCTAGAAAAACAGCCAATCCAGCCGCGTCAGCAGCCATTCGGCCCGCCGCTGGTAGATCAGATTGGACAGTCGCCACTCGGTACGAGCGTCTACGTCGATGGCGAGGGCCTCGTTTAGCAGGGAAACGAAGAGTTCCTTATCATCCTTGTCCACCGCTACCGACTCCGCGTAGGCGACGTAAACCGAAGCGAGCATGCCGTTCGACAGTTCTTTCGCCCTGCGGAAATGCCCCGTCGAACGCTCGATGGGGTCGCCTTCGCCCCCGATGCGGCTCATTTCGTAGGTCACGAAAAACCCGTGCAAGGTGCCCGAATCCCAGTCCGGATCCAGCTCCAGAGCGCGCTCCATCAAGGCCTCCGCCAGACCGAGGCCCCCCAGCGCGGACGGATCGTCGAGCGCAAGAGCGATGCCCGCGCTCCAGGCGAGACCGGTCCAATAGAGCGCTTCCACGTCATTCGCGCCCAATCGGCTCAGGGCTTTTTCCTGGTCCGACTTCAGCTCGAGGGCAAATCCGGGATAGGCGACATCCAAAGACCGCAGCCCATAGCGCTGGGCACGGAAATACAGCTTCTTGGCCCGGAGGCGCAGCTCGAGCGCCCGGTCGTAGTCGTCGTCCTCGATCTCGTCGGCCTCCAGTTGGACAAACCCGTAACCGTATTGAGTGAACCCGCTCGCGAGGGCCACGAGCAAGCCCTCGTGTTCCGGCGTTTCCGCCAGCACGCTTTCCATCAGCTTCAAGCTGAAAGGCAGGGCGTCCTTGATGAGCTCGGGATCCTCGTCGGACGCGAACACGGTTCCGCCTCCCGAAAGGGCGTCGCCGACTTGATTCATGGCCATTTGCTTGATCGAGCAGCTGCTCGTCACCAGCGCCGCCGCCCCGACTAGGGCGCAGGAAAGTACTTTCAAACTCATCGGCCGACAACCTAGCTGGCGGCGGTGAGAATGCAACTGCTCAAAATCGAGTTTCCCGGATGCCCCGGCCCTAGATGCCGCTCAGAACGACCGGGCCTTCCGGCTGGGCGGGACGCTTCTCGTCTTCCTCGGTCACGAAGAAGGAAATTTCCGCGTCCATGTCTCGAATCGCTTCGTTGGACGACAGGTCGAAAAACGCGAGGCGGCTTCCCGCTTCGCCCGGCTTGAGCATGCCGGCCCAAACGGGTTCGCTGTTTTCGGAGGCTTTCGCCCAAACGTTGTAGTAGGTGCCCAAGCGGCTTTCCGGAATGTTCTCGATACCGATTACCCCGATCTTGATTTTCCGATCGTAGATGGAAAACCCTCCGCTAAACGCCTCGGATTCGACCCCGTCTCCTGATTCGGGCGGGAGCCCTTCGCGCGAGAACCAGTAGGCTTCCGCCAGACCCGTCAGCTCCAGAAGCCGGTCTTGAAACACGTCTTGGTCCTGGTCGCCGGCAAGAACCAACGCGTCGTCGGGCCCGCCTAGATCGCTGAGCACGATATCGCTTTCGTATCCCCGGACTCCGTCGATGTTCGCCGATTCGCCGGCGGGATCGTCGAGGACTCCCAGTCCGAACACGACAGCGACACACGCGGCCGCAGCCCAGCCGCTCCAGGTGACGAACGGGATGACCACGCCTTTCCGAGTGGGGGTTGGCTCCGCCGTCTTCTCCTCTGCGTCGATCCGCGACATGATTTGGGTAAAGGTGTGGAAAGACGGCTCCGCGGGCTCGCATTCGAGCGCGTCTGCTTCGTTCACGCGTTGCCATTCGTGTACCGACCGCTGCAGCGCGGCGTCCGAATGGAGACGGGCTTCAATGCCCTCGATTTCAGCGGAAGGGAGCGTTCCGAGCGCGTATTGCAGCGCCTTTTCCTGTAGTTCTTCGTTATTCATAACAATGTGACATGAGTTGCCGAAGGCGTTGCATCCCCCGGCGCATGGACGTTTTCACGGTGCCCAAGGGCATGCCGAGCGTGTCCGATATTTCTTGCTGCGTAAGCCCTTTGCTAATCGCCAGGGACAAACTGTCTTTCTGGGCCTGCGGGAGTTTTTCGAGCATCGAGCGCATCCGCCCGATCTCTTCGTTCACCGCGACCGATTCCGACGGGTCTCTCTGCTGGGAAAGCACCGCTTCGTTGGATTGGAGGGCCATCGGGTCCTCCACGATCGACTCGGGCTTGAGCCGGCGCAGCCGATCAATACAAAGCCGCTTGGTCACCAGCACCGCCCAGCTGAATGGACGCGACAGAGCCGGATTGTACCGGGGGGCCGTTTTCCAGATTTTGACGAAGGCGTCCTGGAGCACCTCCTCGGCGATCATTCGGTCCCGCAGAAATTTGAACGCGTAGGAGAAGAGCGGCCGCGAGTAACGGGCGTAGAGCTCGTCAAACGCTCCCCGCTCGCCCGCCGCGATACGCCGAATCAACTCGGCTTCGATACTCGCATCATCCATCGAACCGCTCATAGCCCCGCTCGCTCCCGTCTCATTGATCCGGAACAGGAGTACCCAAGCTGGGGGAAAGCGTGTTGCTCGGCCCGTTTGATTCTCCGAAATCCACCTCGAAGTGATTGTTCAGTTCCCCGATCAGTTTAACCAGCGCCTTGCGGAGTACTTCGTTGTACTTCGCAGTCGTCCAGGTCTGCGACCCCATGGGGAAGTGCCCGTCCGCGTGACGAAAGTAGCCGAGCTTGTTGCGGCTGCGCCCCTGGGACGTCTCCTTCAGCGACGCGTTGAGACGGACCTCGATCTCACCGACGCCGTTGCTCCCCCACTTGTGGATGAAGAGCTGCAACTCGGGCTGGTCTTTCGGTACTCGGGAGCCGAAACGGACGATTTTGTACTCCATGGGGAAATCCGCCAATTTCAGCACTTCGATTAAGCTCTCCTCCACATCGTAAAATCGGTCCGCCATGAGCCCGTCGTCGTAAACATTGTCGATTACCGTGATGTACAAGACTTGCTCCGAGTTCAGGTAGATGAACGGGATTTGCTTCTTCGCTCCAAGATCCGACACGGCGAGCCCCAGCCCTAGCAGGGACGCCAAAAAGAATCTCATCATGTTCGTCTTCATCATCAAAATAGCCGACCGGCCCGCTACGGGATCGATCTTAGCGAAAATGAATTCGTTGACCAGTACTCTTTGGATTCATTTTTAAGCCAGATCTCCCCTCTGAACTCACTATTGGAATCGATCCAGTCGCAGACGCTGCCGTTCGTCGAAAAGCCGGGCTTCCAGCATTCGCAAGGCGGCGACCATCCCAAAACCCACGCCACCAGCGATCAAAAACCAGATAATTATTTGGTAATTAACGGCTTGTGTCGGATCGGCTCCCGCCAATATCTGGCCGGTCATCATCCCGGGAAGGGAGACAATACCCGCAGTCGCCATCGAATTCACCACTGGCATGATCCCTGTTCGAATGCAGTCACGTTTGTAGGGCAAAATCGCAGTGCGGGCTGTTTCGCCCAGGGCCAGCCTTTGCTCGACGATGCCGCGATTGTCGTGGAGAGCCTCCGTGAGACGGTCCATGGACAGGCTAATAGCGCTCATGGTGTTGCTCATGATCATCCCCAGCAAAGGGATGGCGTACTGGGGGAGATACCAAGGCTCCGGTCGAACCACCACCAGGAGCCCGAACAAGGCGATAGCGAATGAAGAGACGAAGAGCGTCGCGGCGCCCACGCCGAAGGACCGCCAGCCTTTGAGCCTCCGTTTCTGCCGGGCCATGATCTCGCGAGCCGCGACCAGCAGCATTACAGCCGCCATAGCCACGACATAGCCCAAATGCCCTCCCGAAAAGAGAAAGGTCAACACGTAGCCGATCAGCAACAACTGAACCACCAGTCGAACCGAGGAAACCAGCAGCGTCCGCGTCACTCCGAGGCGGTAGTAGGCCAGCAGTATTCCCAGTCCAACCACCATCGCGGCCGCGAACAGGATGTTCCAGTGATTCAGCGTAACGGTCTCGCCCATCAGCCCACTTCCTCCTCTTCCATGCGGGTCAATCGCTTTTCGGACATCGTGTAGACACGACTCCCGACTCGAGTCGCCTGATTCCGGCTGTGCGTTACCCACACCGCTCCCGCGGGCGCTTCCTCGAGATAGTCCAGTAGTTCTTTCTCCACTACGTTCGAACTCGCTTCATCGAGGTTGGCGGTCGGTTCGTCCAGCAGCAGCATGGATGGCTTGCGTTCCAGCATCCGCACAATCCCAAGTCGCTGGCGCTCTCCCATAGACAGGCGACTCGGCGCCCATTCCATGCAATCGGCCGGAAGCCGCAGTCGCTCGATTCGCGCCGGTTCCACCTCGCCGAGGAAGTGCCCGCCGACGGTTTCCTCCCACCAAAGCACTTCCGCTGGCAAGTAGCCGATCCGCGAGCGCCACTCGTGGGCCGGGAGCGACTCGCGCGTCGTCCCGTCGAGGTCAACCTCGCCTTCGCTCACTACCAAATCCGCGATCGCGCGAAGGAGGAGGGATTTGCCGGAACCCGATTCGCCCATGATGCAAACCGCTTCTTTCGGATCGACCGAGAGGTCGAGGCCGGTCCAGTCGAGGAAGCTGAAATTGCGGATTTGAAGACTCATTGGCGCATTGAAGCGATCGACGGCCACTCCACCCGATCCATAATCTTCTGGCAACGGAAATGATTGACGCTTCGCAAGCGGTCCCTGCCCATCCCACGATTGCCTTCAGTCGACTTCTTGATCTAATCAGGCGCAATGAGCGAATCGATACGACTAGGGATTACCGGCGGCCCCGGCGCGGACAAACACGCGAAAGCGTTCGCTCGGATCGAAGGGGTGACTTTGGCGGGCGTCTCCGACTCCGACGAATCGACGCGTACGGAATTGGCGGATACATTTGGTATTTCGAATGTACATGACTCGCACCGCGACCTCGTCCAGTCCGGCGGGATCGACGCGGTCGTCATTTGCCTCCCGACGGAGGCGCGCGAACGCGCCGTAGGCGACGCGTTCGACGCCAGTCTGCACGTCCTGTGCGAGCTACCGCCCGCCGCGAACGAGAGCGAGATGTCCCGCATCGTTTCATCCGCAGGCTTTTGCGGCAAAACCTACATGTGGGGACGGCACGAACGCTTTTCGCCCACCGTCGCCACCGCTCGAACGCTGGTAGACAACGGTTCGATCGGCGACGTGTATCGGGCCGAAGCGGCTTGGCGATGGGGCTGGTGGCCGTACACGGGTGACGATTGGCGGGGCGACCGGGACAGGGCCGGGGGAGCGCTGCTCGAGATGGGAACCGCGTTGATCGATTCCGCCTGGTACAGCATGGGTTGCCCGGATCCGGTGGAAGCGATGGCGGCGAGCCACAATTTGCGTCTGACGGACATCGTCTCCGACCCCGACTCGGTAGCGGACGACTCGGTTTTCGGAATGATCCGTTTCAAAAATGGGGCCAGCCTCTCGCTTTCGGCCATGGCGTTTAGTCACGTTTCGGGCAAGGCCTCCGCTTGGGGCGCGCCGACCGAACGGGATATTCGGCTGTTCGGGACCGACGCGACTTTGGACCTTGTCAACGGCCAGCGAATCGTGTCGAGCGACGGGAACGCGCAGTTCGAGGCCTACGCGTCTCCCGGCGACGAAGACGACTGGTATTTCGCTCAAGCCCAGGAATTCGTGAGAGCGATTCGCGACGAGCGCGAACCGCTGAATTCGGGCAAGCAAGGGCTCACGCTCATGAAAATGCTCGACGCGCTGGCCACCTCCGCGAAAGAGAAAAAAGCGGTCCCGATCAAATCGACCCGTTCGCTGGACGACTTGTTCGGGGGGCTTTGAGCTTCGGTTGCGGCTTTTCGCTCTATTCGAACAGGAAGAGCTCGACGAGCCCGACTCCGGTCGTGTTGCCCACGCCGGAGAGGTGTATCGTGTACACCCCCTCGTTGAGAGTCAGCAGCAGAGCCGCGTCCGCAGAGCCGGCCTCCAGAGCGGGGAAGATCCCCGCATCGTCGAGCGCCGCGGCCAGCTCGGCCGCCCCCGCGCCGTCCTCCCAGTCGTCGTTGGTCACCAGG
>JANQSC010000067.1 GCA_028284235.1 Opitutaceae bacterium | reverse complement strand
CGGATACACGCTCCTCTTCGGGTTCCTTTTCCACGTCGCCGTTTCCTACGCCTGTATCCGAACCTTTGGGATCGTGTTCCGCCCCAAAGCCCGACGCGGACGCGCCTACGACCCCATTCCCTTCGAAGCCCGCATCCACAATCACAGTCGCTGGCTCCCCATCTACTTCCCGCGTTTCAAAGTCGAGGAGTCCGGTAAACGCAAATCCCTCACTGTCCTCACTCCGCAGTCCCTCTCCCCCGGAGAAACCGTGTCGCTGATCTTCTATCCTCAGTTCGGACGCCGCGGCGCCCATCGCGTCCGGCTGGTGGAAGCGTTCACCTATTTTCCGCTCGGATTCTCCAAAGCCACCCTCAAAACGCCGGTGGAATCGGAAACCGTGACGATCTGGCCCCAAGCCGCTCCCGTTCCCGAAGGCCTTTTCCGGAGCGCGGAAAACCGCCGCCCCGTCGAGCGTCCCGCCATCCGCCGGCAGTTCACCGACGCCCTCGACCCCAACTACATTCGAGCCTACGTTAACGGCGACGCAAAACGTCGCATCCACTGGAAACTCTCCGCGAAATCCGGCGACCTCGTCGTCCTCGACAATCCGGTCGGATACATTTCGCTCATCTCCCTCGCCCTTAATACCCATCCCAGCCGATGGAATCGCCCGGTCGATTTCGAGAACGGCCTACGGCTGTTCGCCTCCGCGCTGCAAACCAGTTTCGCCCGCAAGATGCTTGCCGAGGCACGCATTGACGGCGAGACCTTCCCTATCCAGCGCTTTTCCGACCTAGAGCGAGCGCTCGACCACATTAGCGATCTCCGCATGAACCTCTCCGTCGATCCGGAAACGCCCTTTATGGAAAAAGGCGACTTCCTCGTGCAAGGGGATCGGGACGGTCCGGTTATCGTCGACTGGAGAGAACGAAAGGTAGGCACGTGATGAGCGCTCCTAGCCGATTCGCCGTCCTCAAGATCGTCCCGCGAGCACTCGTTGTTCTGATCGGGTTGTTCTACTTCCACGCGCTCTCGGGCGACCCGCTTGCCTCTTGGCCCATGATCGGGGTCGCCGCATTCAGCTTGCTCGCGCGAGCGACGGGATCGATCCGCTTCCCTAGCGTTCGTATCCAGCTTTCCATTGCCGCCAGCGTCTGCGTCCTTCTCTTCATCCAAGGAGGGAACGCCGTTCTCTACGCCAATCCCTCAGCGCTCTTGATTGCGCTCACCCTCGTCTGGGTCATCGGGCTCAATCTCATCAATTTCTATTTCCCAGTAATCCGACTCCCCATGGCCTCTTTCGCTGTGCTCGCTCTACTGGGAGGCTTCCACCTGATCGAGCCGGGGCATGAGTCGGGATTCGCCAACGAAATTCAGTACGGGCTGCTCCTCGTACTCGCCTGGGAGTTGCTCTCAGCTCCCATCGTGTCCAAACGGGATTCCCCCTCGATCTTCGAAGTGGGAAGCGCCCTCGCGTTCCTCCTGCTCTACTACTACCGAACCGCCGACTTCACCATCGCCTTGGCCAGTCTGGCCCCATTGCTGATCGCGCATTTCATCGCGTCATCCATGCGGGTTCATTCCGAGAGTCCAGAATACCACTACATTGGATCAGTCCAAAACACCGACGACCCCAAGACACCTCGAAAACGGCGAATCGCCTACAGCGTCCTAGCGCTCGCAGGCTTCGGCGGCTTGTTCGCGACGGCGTACACGTTGTCGCTGCAAACGCCCGCTCAGCCCTTTCTCGTTTCGCTCGATTTGCCGGCCCAAACCCTAGCAGTCGAAACCCGCGATCGTTCCGCCCAAATTCGAGCCGCGGAAATCGCCGACGCGACCCAAACTCCCGATTTACTCACTCCCGAAGACACGAGCAGGCCGTCCGCGCAGCGCCGCGATTTTGACGACAACCACGAACCGCCTCCCCCACCAAAGCGAAGGGTGATCGTCCGCCACGTCGGAGAAGACGAAAGCGACTCGGGCTATCTCAACGTCGAGCGAGACTCCGGACTGCCCACGGAAAGTCGCATGTCGCATTCGCCACCTGCGTTGGACCTATCCGCGCCGCAGACGCCAACGCTGCTCCCCGGCTACACCGGTTCGCCGGAAACCCTTGTCACGGAATCGACTGCAGACGACACCTCCCGATCGATTTCACTCGGAATCGGCTTCGACACGACCCCCGACGACGAACCCAGTTTCATCCCGGGCATCGAGAACATCCAGGACAACGCCGACGATGGCGACGCGATCCGCGTATCCGCTCCGCTCCCCACCCAACCGACTCAGTCGATATTCAGCGAACCGGAAACGCCCGATAGCCCCACGCCCGATCGCTCTACGGCACCCGCGAGCCAGCCGCGCAACGTTCAAGCTCCCGTGGGCTTCGCCAGCATACTCGAATTCGCCAACAACGTAAGCGTGCAACTGAAAACGCGTCCCGTCCTCGAAGTCTACCTGCCGCAGTCGATCCGCCGTCCCGAAAAACTCTACCTCCGATTCAACGCCCTGGAAACCCTCCGGCGCGACCGATTCGTCCAACGCCCGCAAGCGGGCGAGCCAGACCATCGCCTTTCCCAAACCGGCTGGAATCGCGCCCCGGAGCCCTTTCAATCGAACTCCGATGCAGACGACATCTGGACGCTCGCCCTCGCCTCCAATTGGTCCAGCGAAGCCCCGCTTCTCGGACCCTTCCAATCCCTGCAGATCCCCAAAGACACCGAGTTCACCTTCAACGCCGCCCAGTTTTCCATGCGCCGTACCTCCGGTTCGGGACCACTCGCCTACCGTTTTAGAGGCATCCAACTTTCCGATACGCGACCCGCGAACGAAGCCAAACTCTCCCAATCCGAGCGAACGCTGCTAACGTCGCTCGATCTCGACAGAAACGAAATGGCGTTCCTCCGTCGACTCAGTTCCCAAATCGCGGGTCGCAACGCCACGCCCGATCAGTTTGCCGAACGAGCCGGCCGCTACTTCCAGCGCCGGCACCCCTACCGATTCGATTTCGCGTTCAAATCCTCGGACGACGAGAACCTGCTCATCGCATGGCTGCGTACGCGTTCGCCCGGAATATGCGGCTACTACGCGGGCGCGTTCACGCTGCTCGCTCGAGCCCAGGGGATACCAGCTCGCGTCGTTATCGGAGCGCTCTCGCGTGAATACGATCCCAAGCAACGCAAGTTCATTGTTCGCGATCGCGACGCCCACGCCTGGGCGGAATACTTCGACGAGGACAACCAATGGGTACGAGCCGACCTCACCCCGTTTACCTACGACACCCCGCGCTTCGCCCAGAACGCTGCGTCCGCGGAAGGATTCGAAACCGGCATCGCCACCGCGCTCGACACGCTCGATGTTCCCAGCGAAAACGCCATCGCGGCTCTGGACTCCCCAACCACCCAGCCGAACGACCCCGGCCCCAACGACGAAACCACGAGCGAATTGCGTGAAAAAATCCCCAGCACGCTCGCCATTCTCGACAAGATACTCGACAACGAACCCGATCTAGCTGTGGAGCCTTCCTCTCAGACCGACCCCGAGATCAGCGAAACGCTCGCAGCTGAGTCTCCAACTGCAGTAGAAACTGAACCTGCGCCGAGCCCGGAACCCGCTCCACCTGCAGTCGCTGCTGCGCCACCGATCGAGCAGACGAATACTCGGATCGCGACGCCCGAAACGAATCCGAATCCGAGTACCGCTGTTCCCGAACAAGGAACCGTAACAACTAAATCAACTCCATTTCTTACACCCAAACGCATTGCAACCTTTGTATTCATATTCTTGGCATCAGGATTCGTGTTCGCTCAATTGCGCGCTCTCTTCACACGATCGCCCCAATCTAGCGAAGACGGTTTACCCCCTCTGAAAACATCGCGCGAACGCGCCCTCGCCGGAAAGATCCTTCATGAGATCGACCGCCGCCAACGCGTCCCGCAGCTGCGCGACCTGCTCGATCCACTCCGGCGCCAAGCCCTAAACCTGCGATACAGTCCTCACTGCGATCCGCGCGACGTGAAGCGCCTCAAACGTAAACTGGCCCGCGTCCTCGCCGACGCGCCGGTCGTTACCTGAACCTCTAGGAAACCACGCGAATCCTCCTCAATGGCTCCACGATACAACGGTCCGCTTTTGGTTTTGCTCAAAAAACTCATCCCAAAACGAGAAAAAGACCCATGGGAACACGTCTTGAGCGAGGAAGAAATCGAGGCGATTTTCGCGAGTAAAATGGAACTGTGCGTCAATTGCTCCCACCCCGAATCCCGATCACGATGGTTTTGCAATAAATGCGGGTACCCAGGCGGCGCTTACACTCCCTACATGCCTTACCTCTATTTGCATTGGCTCGGATGGCTTTTCAGATCGAGTGTCGATGGATCCGTTCGCCTAACGAAGTTCAACGTATGCGGGCTGATCATTGCCTCTCTGATGCAATACGGCTTCTTCGCGCCACTCTATTGGTACCGACTGGCGGGAGCCGCCACGGGACACTATCTCGGGAAGAAAAAAGAGAGCGGAACGCCGGATCTAGAAGATCCGAGCGAAGAACGCTTCGACACCGAATAAGGCGAAGACGCTACCCCTCGAAGTCGATCACCACTTTGATCGCGCCATCCTGGCGGTCCACGAAGCGTTCATACGCTCCCTGAGCATCGCTAAAGGGATGGCTATGGGTCAGAAGCGGCTTTAGGTCCACGGCGCCTTCTGCGATTAATCGGGCCGCTTCCACGAAGTAGCCCTCGTCTTTCGCACCGACCGTGTGCTTGATCGTGAGATTCTTGTAGAAAGCTTTTCCGAATGCATAGTGGTCCACGTACTCCGTGTCCACAACGCCAAACGCGAACAGCAGCCCCTCTTGGCACGTGAGATCGATAGCTTCGTTGAACGCCAACTCGCCGTGCCCCACGGCCTCGATCACGACATCCGCCATCTTGCCGTCCGTGAGGTTCGCAACCGATTCCAACGCCTTTTCGCCGCTGGCATTGATGCAGTGATCCGCGCCCAAGGCTCGGCCGACTTCCGATCGAGCTTCGAGGCGATCAATGCCAATCACGCGAGCGGCGCCCCTCAGTTTCAAGAGCGCGTTGAACATAAGCCCAATCGGCCCCTGCCCCAGCACCGCCACCGTTTTTCCAGTGATGTCCGGCATCATTCGAAACCCGTACAACAAGGTACCCAGCGGCTGGGCCAGCAAGATCTCCTCTTTCGAAACGGGTCCTTCAGGCAAGGGAAACACTCGACAATCGGGAAGCGTCAAGTATTCAAAAAAACCGTACTGGTTAAACGGCAGGCCCAAGACGAAGTCGCCCGGTTTGAATTTGTCCGAGGCGGACTCCGCTACCACGCCGACGCACTCGTGAAGCGACAAGCCGACTGGAAGCGGGTAGACGCTCGACTTCGAATAGTCGATATGCCCCGACGCGTTCAGTTTTCCCTCGTTCGCCAAACGCTGTTGGTCGTAGGCGAAAAACGGAATATCCGATCCGCACAGGCAGGTCTTCTGCAACTGCACCCGCACCTCTCCCGGCTCCAGCGTAGGCATCTCAACTTCAATAATCTCCGCCCGGCAAGGAGCTGTAATCTGTACCGCTTTCACGTGTCGCATTGAGAATCAAACCGCTCCCCGACGCAATCTTCGAACTTCGCGCCCCGCTATTTACGGTAAACCGATGAATCGTCTGATTTTGGATACGAGGTCTGGAAGCGGCAGAACCGATTCGATCTCGAGGGAACGAGCCGCGTTTGTCTCGATGAACGCGCGCTCCCGAGCCAAACAACGCCCTTCGTCCAACGCTGCCGTTTCGTAACCCGCCGCCCAAGCTAGGAAGCTCACGTGCTCCGCATGCATGTCTCCTCCTGGCGCGATACGCTCGCCAAAACGCTCGGCCTCTCGCTGGCGCAAGCGCTCTTCCCGCACTGCCGCTCCCACGTTCAGCAAAACCGCATGCGTCATCGGCACGGAACCGATATCCCAAGCGCAAAGCGACCCGCTCAACACCCAGGAACCCGCCCGGTCAAAGGCGTCTAAAATAAGACGGTTCCGCTCCTCTTTCGCGTACTGCTCCTGAAATGGAGGATCCGTGGGCTTGTGAAAAAAGTCGTCCGATTCGATGTGGGACACATCCAGCGATTTCGCTAGCAATCGCCCCGTCGCGCTTGCCCCTGCGCCGGGGCCACCGGTGATCAATATACGGAAGTCCTTCATCAGCCAAACTCCTTATTTAAAAACAACGCATCAAAGGTGGAACGCGACGTCCCGGCGCGTTTATTCGCATACCTTTCTACCGCTGTTCTTCCACCCATTTCTGGATCGCTCGATTGGCGGCGATCATGGGATCGAGATTTTCAGTATCCGGATTTTCCATCTCATCCAACAACCCGTACCGACGGGCTTTGTTTCGTTGATAAGCGCCGCACAAATGAAATCCGATACAGCCGGGATTCTTGCTCAATTCCGTTAGAGTCTCCGCGTACCAGCTGCCATCATTCGGCGTAAACTCACCCGGCTGCGTCTGCCACTTAATCCGAGCCGCATCGGCGAGGAGCACCGGCTTACCTGTTTTCTCGTGCCATTCCGCCAGGTGATTCACCGGATCCCTGAAATCCTGGAAGCTCAAGACATCCACGTAAGGAAGAGCTGCCTCAATCACCTCCCAGGCGATCGGCGCATTCGCTTCGTAGCGGTCCCCGAAAATCAGGTGATTCGGGTCATAGCGACGAATCGCGTCGTGGATGGTTTTGTAATACTGAGTCGCTAGTTTCGTGAGATCCGTTCGCCCCGACTCCGTATTCAACTTTTCGGGATCGAATACAGGTCCTCGCCATCGATTTTGGGGACGCGTGTGTATCCAAGTGGGACAATCGCTGTAAAAATAGCCGATCAGTTTCGGGTCCTCGCTGAGCTCTGCGCATCGGGAACGAGCCACGTAGTCGCACCAATCCACCCATTCCGAATCGAAGAAATCGAAATGCCGCGTGTGCTTTTCCCATTGATGAAACTCCGTAAACGGCAGCATATGGCAGTACGGCAGTCCCAGGGCTTGATACTCCTCGTAGGTAAACGAACGCGAGTGGGCCCACTGCCTGACCGTAACCTCCTGCTCCCAACCCAGTGTATTGAATCCCCAACTACGCAAGTTAACCCCAACCGACTCCCGCAACCATTTTGTAGTACTGCCTTCGTACTTTTCTCGCCAAATGTGGACATTCTCCGGATACCGCAGAGAAGCCGGATCGACGTGATTGAGACCGATCGAGAAAAAGGGATCGCCTTCCGGGGTAATCAGCCACCACCGCCCTTTGCGTCTCTCTAAAGTAAAGAATCGAGATTTGCTTCGAAAATCCGCAACGCCCTTCAAACTAGGCCTCGTGAGAATTCCCAAAACACCTCCAATTGTCGCTACTGTACCCAATATCCACTGACGCCTATTCATACTCTACTATTCTCCATCAAGAGCAATGCTCCTTTCCAAAAAACGCTCTCTCCTAGTGATTCAAAAGCCCGGTCTACAACCGAAAGAGTTACGTAAACAGCTGCACATTTAGACAAAAACGTTTTTGTCTAAATGTGCAGCCGTCTTTCAGGTCGACCCTTTATTCGCCTGCGACGGCTTCTCTAATTACTCCGAAAATGTCGGTCGAGTCTTCGATCTTGCCGGATGTTCTCGGTCCGATGTAGACCGGCCACTCGGTCTCGCTCTCCGGGATGCGACCGTGGGATCCTTTCACTAAGGTCGCGTCCAGGGGGATTACGTCCAACAGACCTCGTAATCCCAGTTTCTTCTTCAACAAAAAGGCCCCGATCTTCAGGGCGGGCGCCTTCAGTTTCGGATCCACAAACAGCTCGACGGGATCGTATCCAACTTTTCGATGAATATCGACGCAGCGGGCAAAATCGGGAGCGACCGCGTCGTCGAGCCAGTAATAGTAGGTGAACCAGCTCCGAGCATCCGCAATCGCGATCAGATCTCCCGAGCGCTCGTGGTCGATTCCCGCGTCGCGCTTCCCTTCCGCACTCAGTACACGCTCCACGCCGTCGATCGACTCGAGCGTCGCTTTTACCTCGTCCAAAATACTAGGATCGTTCACATAGACGTGAGCCACTTGATGGTCCGCGACAGCGAAGGCCCGACTCGCTCCGCAGTCGAGCTGTTCCAGACCAAGTTCGTCCTTAATTGTGATCCAACCTCTTTCTCGAAAAACGCGATTGAGATGAACGGGGCGATCCACGTCGCTGATCCCGTACTCCGAAACGATCAGCGGCCGAATCGAACGTCCCTCGAAAAACTCGATCAGATCCCCGACTACTTCGTCGATCGATCCCAAGTCCTGGGCGATATCGGGATGAGACGGGCCGAGTCGCTGCAAGTTGTAGTCGAGATGCGGCAGGTAAATCAAGTTGAGCGTTGGCTCCCGTTTGCGCTCCACCCACTTGGCCGACTCCGCAATCCAGCGCGAGCTCTCGATTCCCGCGCGCGGCCCCCAAAACGTATGGAATGGAAACTCGCCGATGTCTTTTTTCATTTCGGAACGCATCTCCATGGGGTGCGTATACACGTCGAAAAACTTCCGGCCATCCGCTGGGTACATCGGACGAGGCGTAATGGAGTAGTCCACTGACGAATACATATTGTACCACCAGAACATCTTGGCGCAGGTGAAGTCCGGGTTCTCCCGTTTGAACTCGTCCCAGATTTTCGGCCCATGCACGAGCCGGTTGGACTGCTTCCAAAAATGCGTCTCGTTGTATTCACGATTGTACCAGCCATTGGCGACGGCGCCGTGTCGGGACGGTGGGGCGCCGGTCAGCATATTCGACTGAGCGGTACAAGTGACCGCGGGAAACGCCGGCTTCACGGCGGTCACCGCGTAGCGCTCGGAAAATCGAC
The DNA here is from genome assembly GCA_028284235.1 of Opitutaceae bacterium. Classification (GTDB taxonomy): domain Bacteria; phylum Verrucomicrobiota; class Verrucomicrobiia; order Opitutales; family Opitutaceae; genus Pelagisphaera. The sequence continues at coordinate 44,128 of JANQSC010000067.1, read as the reverse complement.
GAATGTTCGGCGTAGACTCTCCAATTAAAGCGGGCGTCAGCCCGACAACGTTGATGACCGCTACGCGATTCATAGCTACGCGCTCAGCTCTTTAAGCCGACTCATGGCCCGCAGCACCACGTCGGTATTCATTTCGTGTACTTCAAAGCGCGAACCAACGCGTTTGAGCAAGGTAATCGTCAGCAGTCCCCCCAAGTGTTCGCGAAACTCCTCGAGCCCCTCCAGAACATAGGGAAATCGACTCCCGTTTCGACGCTCCAAGTGGTCCGAGTAAATTTCGAAGTTCAGGGTCTTAAGCAGCGCCAGAATCCGTTCGGCGCTCTTCGCTTCCAAGTAGCCCATTTCTTCCGAATAAAGCGTATCGATAGCGATACCAATGGCGACCGCCTCCCCGTGGCTCAGCGCAAATTCCGAAAGCTGCTCCAGCTTGTGAGCCGCCCAATGCCCGAAATCCAATGGACGCACCGAACCCATTTCAAACGGGTCGCCCGAAGTCGCGATGTGAGCGACATGGTGTTCAGCGCAACGATGGATCAAAGTCTCCATCGCTTCCGTGTCGAACCGGTTGAGCGCTTCCGCGTTCGTCTCGATCCAATCAAAGAATGTCGCGTCGCGAATGAGCGCCACTTTGATTGCTTCGATGTATCCATTGCGCAAATGCACTTCAGGCAGCGTCTCTAGAAAACTGAAATCGTTAACGACCGCAAACGGGGGAGCGAAAGCGCCGACGAAATTCTTCTTTCGGTTGAAATTCACCCCGTTCTTCACCCCCACGCCCGCGTCGGCCTGACCAAGCGTAGTCGTCGGGAAACGAAAATGCCGAATTCCGCGATGGGCGGTCGCCGCTGCGAATCCCACCGTGTCGAGCAAGGCGCCTCCGCCGATGGCTACGATGTAGCTGTGCCGGCAGATTTTGCGGTTCTCAATGTCAGCGTAAATTCGGTCCAAACACCTGTCGTCGTTCTTGAGCGATTCGCCTCCCGGAAGCGTTTCAACCCCCATCAGGCGTAGCTCTTCGCTATAATGGGCGAAGTAGGACTCGATATTTGCCGACAAATCCGGATTAGCGGCCGAGACAGCCTCATCCACGTAGAACAAGGCCTTGCGCCGATTCCCGCTTTCTCGCGAACACGCGAGATCGCGAAACAGCGGATTGCTCGTATCGAAGGCGCCCTTCGTAAAGTACACACGCAGCAGATACGGGATTTTGATGGGATATTCGATAGGGGAAAATTCGGACATCGGAACAGCGTCAGGAGGCAGGAATACGTCGTTGCGCCACTAAAGCGATCACGAAAAAAGCCAAAAACGCTAAGGCAATCTCGAGCGAAAAGAAGCGCATACTGAAGAGAATCGCCCAATCCACGAGACAGATTCCAGCCAGCAAGGGCCCAATCGTTTTTCCAACAATAACGCGATCTCCCGAATTCGCCCGCCAAAACGAGAACAGAGCCCAGCCGAGACCGACCGCGACTCCTAGCAACGAACCCAGAAAGCCATCGTTCGAAAACCCGATCACTGGCAGAATGACGAACGGAGCCGCAAGGGTAATTACTCCAGAAACTGGAATCGCCTCCGAGGTCGATTCGTTTCGAGCCAACGTTGTGATTCCGTAAACGTACAGGAACATCAACGCCGCCGCCCACTTCGTGTCCCCATCGACTCCGTAAGCCGTGGCGGAGCCGACAACAAGGTACAGCATCGCCCGGCAGGCAGCCATGATCGGGACGCCCCAAGCAGTCTTCTTGTGGACCAGATTATACGCCACGATTAAACCAACCAGCACCGCGCCGTAGAGGGCAGTGGCAAAACCGGTCCAGGCGACCAGCAAAAAGCCGCCACCAAGGAGTCCAATACTGATCAAACGCACCTGATCACGCGTCACCTGACCAGATGGAATGGGGCGTTCAGGACGATTGCGGGCGTCGAATTCCGCGTCGCAGTAGTCGTTCAAGTACATCCCGCCGACGTACATCAGACTTGTCCCGAACAGCAGGGAGACGAACACAACAGGCGAATTCCCGTAGCCCAGGAGCCAAGCGCACGTACAATTCGCCCAAACCGTGGAGAGGTTTGATACCCTGCCTAATACCAACAGTGCCCGAGTAGGAAGCATCCCCACTAGAGGAAAGCGAAACCGAGCGTCCTGCGAGCACATTTTCATCGAAATTCGCCTCTATAAGCCCCGTAGCAGCATCGATTTACACAATCGAGGGTGCATAAACTACAATAGCGACGCGATTTTCCGCCCAATGACGCGAATGTCCTGCTGTGTCGCGGATCTACCCGTCCTGTCGTAAATACACAATGGTGGCGGGAATGCTCCTACGACGGCAGGATTCTCCGTCGAGTGACTCGATTCCACATCCAGTGACGTGGATTTTTCACGAAAGTCGGGGAAATAGGACGAAATCGGGGTGATTGGGCGTGATACAGAGCATCTTACCCCGCTCCGTAGGGCCAGCGCTTGCGCTGTGCCGCGTATCAAAATCACATACCCTTATCCTCGAACAACGCGGCACGGCGCAAGCGCCGGCCCTACGCCAGCCTCCTCAGAGCAGCCCCCTATTCGCAAACTGCTCCAGCGTCCACTCGTACTCGCGAGAGAGCTGGTCTACGACGCTTACCTGGCCGATTTCGCCCGGCAGGACTTCCCAAGTATAAGTTTCCATCTCGAAATGACGGCAGATTTCCGGTCGCTCTTTCAAGAAATCCAATACGCCCGCAATATGGTCGCTCGTAGAGCTCAGTGGCGGCGCCGGTGAATGATGCAGTGGTATATGGAAATGAATCCGCCACTCGTCCGCGTCGTCCTCCCCGCTCGCTCGCGCTTCCAACGCCGCGTCGAGATCTTCGTAGCGCTTGAGCGGAGCCTCGCCTGTTCGAGCCACTACTTGATGCAGGTAAACCGGCTCGCAGAACCCGCCCAGGGTCTCCAGCGTTGGCGCAGAAAAATCCGCGACCTTTAAAGCCGCGCTCAAGTGGAGCTTGCTGATGCGAATCCCGCTATCGACCAGGCGCTCGAGTGATTCGTCCGCCGATTCGTATTCGACCGCCAAGTGGCAGGCGTCATAGTTCACGCCCAATCGACGCGACAAGCGCTCCCGTTCATTCGGACGAGAATCCAGCAAACCATCGAAAAACGAAACCGTTTCCGCGCTCGTTTCAAAATAGCACAGCGGCTCGGGCTCCAAGCCCAGATGCAAATCGCGGCCCGTCCGTTCGCTGAGTGTCTCGATATACTCAGCGCAAGTGGCCAGATTCGCGTACATCGCTTTGCGCTGCTCTGCTTCTTGGGTAATGAAACGCTTAAAAGAGCCCGGAACGGTGCTCACGCTCGCCTCCATCCCTTCCGGAGCGATGGCGCAGATCAAATCGAAGAGCGTCTTCGTATACTCCACGCGCTCGGGCGTCGTCCAATCAGGCCGGTAGACCTCCTCCTTCACCCGCGTGCCATGGAAATCGCCGTATGGGAATCCGTTGATCGTAAAGACGTAGCAGTTTCGATCGTCCAGCCACTTTCGGAACGCCGACAGCGCGCTGGGATCGGAAAGATCGCGCGCCGCCGAAGCGCTCAAGCGCAAACCGATCGCGTAGGGATCGTCTGGGCAGACGCGTTCGCGCACCTGCATCGTGTATTGGTCGAGCGAGTCGAGCGTTTCCGCCCAGGAACTCCCGCGGTGGATGTTCGTGCAATAGGCTAAATGACCTTGGTTCGCTAGTTTCATAGGGGGTGGCAACTCGACGGTTTAGCTCGATACCAGACGAGCGCCACGAAAAAACTGCGCCGGCGGCTCGTATCTGCGAGTCTTTTCAAAATCAGGTAGCGGCCGACCTCCGGGCGGCCATGATGAATCCGCTCTTGCTGAACGACTTCATCGTTCAGTGGCCGCCCGGAGGTCGGCCGCTACCTTGAATGCTCTTAAGTTCCAAGTTCGTTCGCTTTTTCAGCGAATCTTAAAATTCGGGCATTGGCTGAGGAATCGCGCTGGATTCTGGTAGAACACCTCGTCGATGGCGGCGTCGCCGTAGCCGCGGCGACGCATTTCCTGGGCCGCGTAAGGCACGGCCAGCGGAACGCTGACGCCCCAGTCGCAAGCGGAATTCATCCAAAGTCGCTCCGAGCCGAAATTCTCCAAAATGTCGATCGCCCGGGCCGACGTGCATTTCGATTCTGGATACAAGGTCAACCCGCCCCAAAAGCCGGCGTCCATAACGTATTTCGCAGTATGCTCCTCGACGTGGTCGATGAGCACCTTTCCCGGATCAATGCGCGAGTCGCTTTTTATGAGATCGACGATCAGTTGCGTGCCCTTGCGCTTGTCTTCCAAATGGGGCGTATGCACGAGAATCAGCTGGTCGTTCTCCGCCGCTAGATTGACGTGCTTCTCCAAGACCGCCATTTCGTTGCGGCTGTTCTTGTTCAACCCGATCTCGCCAATTCCCAACACGTTCTCGCGCGGAAGGAAATCGGGGATCATGGCGATCACTTCCTCCGCCAAAGCAACATCCTCGGACTCCTTCGGATTGATGCACAGCCACGAATAGTGCGGCAGGCCGAACTTGGCGGCGCGCTTGGGCTCGTAGTCGGTAAGTTGGCAAAAATAGTCGTAGAATCCGTTAGCGGAACTCCGGTCGAATCCCGCCCAGAAAGCGGGTTCGCAAACCGCTTTACAGCCAGCGGTAACCATCGCCAAGTAGTCGTCAGTCGTCCGACTGACCATGTGGGCATGCGGTTCTATGTATCTCATTGGGGTTTGTCGGGCCAAGCGCCGCAGGCCGCTTTTGTCGTCGCCTTCGGAATCAGCTCATCGGTCGGATCACTCAATGATAAAAGCACGTTTTCCGTCCGCTTGTCCGTATCCAACTCCTTGAGCGCTTCCTTGAAGGCGATATAGCGAAAATCGTCGGTGAGCCCGTCCCGTTCGACGCGATCCATGAACGCGGCAATGTCGATCAGCTTCGCCCGCGCCTCCATGAAATACAATTCGACTGTGTTCTGTTTTTCTTCCGGTTTCATTTCGATGGCCCAGCCTTAGATCGGAAATTCTGATTTGGCCTCCGACCGACGCGAGCAAAATTCGAAGCGCCGGCTAATTGATTTACGGATCGGCTCGCCCGATTCGACATAAACGAGTGAATGCGACGGGTATTCTTCGCTTCAGCTCTTAATCTTAATCATACTCTTAATCCTAATCCCTCTCTACCTCTCGTCGTAGTTTTGGTTGGGATTAAGATTAAGATTAGGAGTAGGATTATGAGTATGGGAGACAGTAGGTTGAGCTTCTTAAGGCGAAATAAGATTGTTCACCGTGTAGAACGCCTGTGATACGCTTACCTTCCGCCCACTCGCGCTCCGAAGCCGATTGATTTCGAACTCGTAGACACGCCCCGTCATCAGCGGGACCTTGACCGACAACGTCTTGCGGTCGACCAGCAAATGGGTCGACTGAACATCGAGATGCTCTACATCAGTCTTCGGCGACCCGTAGTCGGAACGATACGGATAGCGAAACCGGGAAACGCTCACAGTATCCAGATCGATCAGAGAACGATCGAGTTCCTCGGTAAAGCTGATGGCGAATCCCGTATCCGTTAGCTTGATATCCCGAATTTCGAATGGATTCGTTCCATCCCAAACCACCTTTTGCATTCCGTACGGGCGACCGCCCTTCGACGCCCAACCGCGTCCGGTTTGACCAACCCAAAGGCTGCCATCCGGGTGGAATCGCAAACGGATATTTCCGCTTTGAAATCCATTCATAAAATTCACGACCATCCCCTGATACACGCCCTTCACCTTTTGCAGTGAAATGCGAAAAATATTCGACTGCGTCTGATCGCCGACGAAAATCTGCCCTGCAAACGGCCCAAAGCCGCCTTGAGTCGTATCCCACTCCGGATTTCCGGGGGAATTCGCAACTTCGTTGTGAGGAATCCAAACCACCGGTTCCTGACGCAGCCGATCGAGATCGTCGGTAGTGGCTCCACGGATATGTTCGACCGAAAACCCACGATCCACCAAGGACACGGGGTGACCGAAAAACTTCCCCTTTTCGATCAAATGCAACTTCGACGTTCCGACCCAGTCGCCTTGATTGTCGATGTAGAACAACTCGCCGCGCGGACTCATTCCCATCCCCGCCGGCGAGCGCATGCCGGAAGCCCACGGCTCAAAGGTCCCGTCCGGATGAACTCGATACGTCCAGCCGCGGTAGCCTCCCGAACTCCCCATTGCTCCGAGGCTGAACGTGCCCGGAGCTCGGTGATCCAAATTGAGAGCGCCATAGTAATAGCCGCGAGCGTCCTTGAGCGGACCATAGTGGTATTCGTGATAATTGTCGTGAAACTCGAAGCCGCTGGTAATCTGATGAAACTCGTCCGCCTTCCAATCGCCATCCACATCCACCAACCGTGTCAGTTCCGGCTTCTGGGCGACTACAATCGAACCGTCGTCATCGCGCAGCAGACCGGTTGGCTCGTGCAATCCGGAGGCGAACTGAGACCACTCGCCATTCTGGTTGTACCATACATCGCCGATACGCGTCGCCACCCAAACGACGCCGTCCGTGTCGATGTCCAGCCCCGTCACTCCAAAACGAACACCTTCCGGCGTTTCGATAGTCCGTATCGAGTATCCTTCCGGAGCAATCGTCTCTTGAGCCAACGCAATGCTACTGCCGACTGAGGCGGTGAGCAAAAAAACCGTGCCCGCCATTCTTAAAACGGAACGACGAACAGAATGACTCGCTGACGTTTGATTCGTCTCAAATTTGAGTTTCAACATGCCACCACTCCTATTTCGAAACCGTAATGCTAAATCGACTACGCTTCGCGCGGTCGACGATCAAGCGCCCGGCAAGAACCGCTCCGTCCTCGGATTCAATCGTGATTCCCTCCGGTATCCTCAGAACGATACGCTGGCGGGCGAGCCCGCTCAACTCGAACTGAAAGCGCATGACGCTCGGACCGGCAGGTTCCGCGGACACGACGACTCGCCGCTTCTTCTCGCCGTATTCGAAAGTCGGTCGATCGCCGACGGCGTATTTTTTAAATCCGCCCTCGACCGGCTCTCCATTGGCCAGCAGTTGGATTCCCGGCGAGTCAAAGAAAATCCACGAACCCATTATTCGGCTGGGATCCTTGCCTCGACCGTCGATGTTCGGGCCGATATTGAGAAACTCCCCTTGCCAAAGTCCGACGATCGAATTCGTTACCGGACTGTATCCATAATTCAATCCGCCCGGATACCCCACCGCAATACTCTTGGGAGGAAGATTGTCGATTTTTTTGCGCACCACCACCGGCCGCTCCGCGACAGTGACTGGAAATAGTGTAGCCGCCATTCGCTTGCGCGCCACTTCCGACAACGGGAGAAGCAAGGTTTCCCCTTGCAGAAAGACTTGGATCTTCGACTTCTCATTCCGCTTCAGGTAGCTGAGCCGAATGGCCCGTTGCCCATTGGCGACCGGATAGTGAAGCTCAGCGTTGCCGCCGTCTCGCGGGGTTTGGACCGCTCCATCGATCTCGACAAATATTTCGGGTTCCTTCGCCTGGACGACTTTTAGAACATGTTCGCCTTCTTTCGGCACCAGCAAGGCCCCTTCGAAGACCATCGCGTATCGTTCCGATTCCGCGAGCGACACATCGATGTAGCCCATCGGCAAGTCGCCCCCTTTGCTCGCTCGCGTTTTAGCGACTTGAGACACCTTCAAGGCAGTCGGAGGATTTTCGTACGTCCGGTAGCTCAATCCGCGAAATCCAATTTGCTCCGTCAGAATATAGGCGACCAGCTGATTCAGAGTCGTCTCGTCGTATACGGCGCCAAACGCGACCATCCCCTTGTCCGGAAAGCCGTTTCGGATGCTCGTCAGAATCTGGCTTGGATTTCCGCCGTGCTTCCATTCCCCGTCGCGCAGGTCGAATCCCGTTCCCCCTTCCAACTGCTGCCCGTGACAACTGAAACACATCGACTGGTAAGTCGCCTTGCCCGCCGCCACCGCGAGCGGATCCTGACTCAGCGCCCGCAAGTCCGCATCCGACAGCTCGGCGAAACACAGCGATGAGAGCGCGCCGCTCGCGCTCCACACGATCGCTCGAGAAAAACGCCGCCAAACTTGGCCTCTCAGGGTACACATGAATAGTACTAGAGCCCAAACTCGGGCTCCATGGCAATGCAGCAGATCGCAGGCCGTCGAATTTACGTTCCCTTTAGAAAATCACATCGAGCGATCCGTAGGGCCGGCGCTCGCGCCGTGCCGCGAAGTTCAATCCCCTTCAACTTAAGATGCGCGGCACAGCGCGAGCGCTGGCCCTACAAGATTCACCGAACACGGGATCAAACGAGGGAACCCGTAGCAACGGGTGACCGCATCCTGTGAAAAAAAGTCATCGCCGTTTCTCCGGAAACAGGCCCAGAATCGACTCCTCGTTCGCCTCGCAGATCCCGCGTTCGGTGATCAACCCCGTCACCAATCGCGCCGGGGTCACGTCAAAGGCGTAGTTCGCCGCAGCCGCAGATTCCGGTGTGAGCAAGACACGCGTCAAACGACCCTCGCTCGTTCCTTGAGCATAGCGTACCTCGTCGCCACCGCGCTGCTCGATCGGAATTTCCGCGACCCCGTCGCGAATCTCCCAGTCGAAGGTTGACGAAGGCAGTGCCACGTAGAACGGGACATTATTGTCGGCGGCCGCCAGCGCCTTCAAGTAGGTGCCAATTTTGTTGGCCACGTCGCCTGACACAGCGGTGCGGTCCGTTCCAGTGATCACCAGATCGACCTGTCCGTGCTGCATCAGGTGCCCGCCCACATTGTCGGGAATGACCGTGTAAGGGACGCCGTGCTGGCCCAACTCCCAAGCGGTCAAACGAGCGCCTTGATTGCGTGGCCGCGTTTCGTCGACCCACACGTGCACGTCGATTCGCGCGTCGTGAGAGGCGTAGATCGGCGCCGTGGCGGAACCGTGGTCCACGAAGGCCAGCCAGCCCGCATTGCAATGCGTGAGAATATTGACCGGTCCCGATCCGTTTTTCTTTTCCGCTATCGAGCGAATCAATTCCAATCCATGAACGCCGATCGAGCGACAAAACGCCGCGTCCTCGTCGGCGATCGCGCGAGCGGTTTCGAGAGACCGATCTACTTTCTCCGCCACCGTATCCACTTTCGACATCGCCTCGATCTGGCGGTCCAGCGCCCACACCAAGTTCACAGCCGTTGGACGCGTCGCTTTCAATCGATCGTACGACTCTCGCAACGACGCGTCAAAATCAGCTGCCCGCGACGCCTCCAAAGCGGCGAGGTACATGCCGTATCCTGCGGCTGCCCCGATCAATCCCGCGCCGCGTACATGCATCTCCTGAATCGCCGCCGACATTGCGGTCACGTCCCGAATGTCCTCGATGTTGAACTCGTGCGGCAAGTTGCGCTGGTCGATGATCTGCACCAACGACGGATCTTCCTCCTTGAGCCAAATCGTGCGATAGGGAACCCCATTGACGTTCATACACAAATCCCTAGCAGAGAATCGCTTGCGCGCGCAAAGCAAGAAATCGATTCTGGCGGTCGAAACGGCGACGGGAGCGCAACAGTTACTGGCGAAAGGACTTCTCGATTCACGCTCGCCCCAACAAAAACGTTGTCCTACCCGCCGCAACCCCTCACAACCGCATAGCACAACCTCTCCCCGTAAATGGGCACATTTCTCTCCTTTCTCTTCTTTACCGGCCTCGTTGGCCTCATCACCTTTCTCAAAACTCGCCGAGACAATCTTCATTCGTCCAAGGGGTTCTTTCTTGCCGGAAACAGTCTCAACGGCTGGGTCATCGCGGGTTCGCTGATGCTCACCAATCTCAGCGCCGCCAATTTCACCGGCATGACCGCCAACGTCTACAAGGGCAACCTCTCGCCCGTCGCCTGGACCGTCACGGTTATCCCGGTCCTCATCTACTTCTGCGCCAATATGCTGCCAACCTTCCTCAAAGGCGGCTTCACCACGATCCCCGAGTTTCTGGAAAATCGATTCAGCAAATCCACGCAGCGCATCGTGGCAGTGATGTTCCTCTTTTCCTACATCGTCAGCGCGATGCCGGTAGCGCTGTACGGCGGCTCCATTGCCATCAACCACTTGTTCAACGTGCCTCAAGCGTTCGGACTCAGCGACGAAGCCGCCATTTGGGTCGTCGTCATTCTCCTCGGCTCAATCGGCAGTGTGTATGCGCTTTTTGGAGGCCTGAAAGGCGTCGCGATTTCCGACACGCTCAACGGAATCGGACTGCTCATAGGCGGCGCCCTTGTCGCTGTCATCGGCGTCTACCAAGTCGGCGACCAAAACTTCGTGCAAGGCGTGAGCACCATTCTCACCAAGAACACCGAGATCCTCGACGCGGTGGGCGACGTCACCGACGGCATTCCCTTCTCCGTGCTCTTCACCGGCATGCTGCTTCACAACCTCTATTTCTGGAGCACCAACCAGTTCATCATCCAGCGAACGCTCGGCGCCCGCAGTCTCAAGGAAGGCCAAAAAGGAGTCATGCTCGCCTCCTTCTTCAAGGTTCTGAACATTTTCTATATCGCCTTTCCCGGCATCATCGCCTTCCACCTTTACGGAGCGAACAACTTCGACAACCCCGACTTCGTCTACCCGACCCTCATTCGCGACATCATGCCCAGCGTGTTCGTCGGCTTCTTCGCCGCCGTCATTTTCGGGACGGTCCTGAGCACCTTCAATTCCGTGCTCAACAGCTCAGTCACCATATTCGCGCTCGACGTCTACAAACCGCTTTTCGGAAAAGACCAAGACGACGACCAAGTGATCAAAAAGAGCCGTCGCGTCGGCCTCGTCATGGCGGGAATCACCATGATCATCGCCCCCTTTATCCTGTATTTTCCCGCCGGTATATTCACCTTCATGGTCCAAGTCGACAGCCTCTTCGGCGCTCCGATTATGATGGCTCTGCTTTTGGGCTATTTTTCCCGGAGAACCCCGCCTAAAATCGTTAACATCTGCATTGCCGCCTTTGTCACGACCTACGGCATTCTGCTTTTCATCATAAAGCCGGAGATGCACTATCTCCACTACATGACGATTCTGTTCGTCTTCTTCATTTCCCTCGCGCTGATTCTCTCCCGCATCTTCCCCGGAGAAATCAAACCCCCGTTCCGCGACGCCCCCGTGGAAGGACTCGATCTCACTCCTTGGAAACACTTCAAGCTCATCAGCGTGATCGCCGTCCTTGTGATGGTCGGCACGTATGCGCTCCTTTCGCCTTTGGGTCTCGTCGATTCCGACCGCGAAAAAACCATAGAATATGGATACATCGCCTTTGGCGTTGTCGTCGCGTTCTGCGTCCTCGGCATCCCCGTCATCCGAAAGTATCGACAAGAAAAATCCGCGTAACAGCGCGACCTGCAATTCTAGTTCTCGCTTTTTCCGGGAAGCTAATCCAAGGTCGTTCCTTGTGAAGCAAACCAACGCACTCAACCGCCGGGAACTGATCAAACGCGGCGCGAGCGGCATCGTTGCGGGAGCCGTCGCCGCCCCCGCGCTCACGTCCTGCGCGAGCGGAACGAAAAACGATGAACGCCCCATTACCAAAGGCCGTATCCGCCAATCCATCATGGGCTGGTGTTTTCGCGACCACATGGACGCGCCAACGCTCGCCCAGCATTGCAAGGACATCGGACTCGTCGCGATGGAAGGCGTTTCGCCCGACGACTACCCGGCGATTCAAGCGCTCGGACTGGAAATCTCGCTTGTATCCGGAAATCACGGATTTGCCAAAGGTCCCTGCAATCCCGAATTCCACGACCTCACCGTCAAAGGACTTCGAGACGGGATCGATCTCGCCAAGAAAGTCGGCTGCCAAAATGTCATTACGTTTACAGGCATGCGCTACGACGGGATGGACGACACCGAAGCCGCCCAACGCTGCGTCGACACGTGGAAGGAAGTCGTTCCCTACGCCGAGTCGCAAGGAATCACCCTCGTGCTCGAACATCTGAATTCCCGCGACGACACCCATCCCATGAAAGGGCATCCCGGCTACTTCGGCGACGATGTCGACTTCTGCGTGGATCTGGTCAAGCGAGTCGGCTCCGACAACTTTAAACTCCTCTTCGACATCTACCACGTCTCCGTAATGAACGGCGACGTCATCCGCCGCATTCGCGAGTACCACCCCTACATCGGCCACTACCACACCGCCGGCAATCCCGGCCGGGCCGAACTCGACGACACGCAGGAAATCAACTACCCGCCCATTCTCAGAGAAATTCTGAAGACCGGATACCAAGGCTACGTCGCCCAAGAATTCATCCCCACCTGGCCAGACCCCATCGCCGCTCTCCGACACGCCGCAAACCTATGCGACGTCTAGTCTATGGCCGGGATCGAAATTCCAGAGCAATGCGGGGCGATTCTCCTGCCGAGAGCGACCCTCTTCCCGCAAGGCGTCATGCCCTTGCACATCTTCGAACCGCGCTACCAGCAGATGCTCGACGACGCCCTCGCCGACAAATGCATGATCTGCGTCGGAACGCTTTTCCAAAATGAAACGGACGAACCCGCCGAATGCGTCGCCGAAGTCGGAACTATCGGACTCATTCGCGCCTCCCGGGAGCAGCCCGACGGTCGCTCCAACCTGATCCTCCACGGCGTCATCCGCGTCGCCTTCAAGCAATGGCTCTCCGGTAAAGACTACCCGTTCGCCGAGATCGAGCCGGTCGAGTCGGTCCCCATTCCAGAATCCGAAATCGACCCGCTCCTCTCCGAACTGCGCAACTGCGTCTTTCTCGCCCTGAGGAATTTTCCGGAAGCCATCGTCGACCAATTCAACGCGTCGCTCGAGCAAGTCGAAGCCAGCCCCGTCGCCTTTGCCGACGTCATCGCCCAGCAGTTCATCCTCGACCCCGATAAACGTCGCGAACTCCTCGAAGAGCCCCACGTCGCCCGCCGCTTCCAGTCGCTCATCCACGAGCTCAAAAACGCGGAACGCGAAGACCGAAACTAGGCCGCGTGGACAAATTCACTCATGTCGTCGAGATCGGCTCATTTTGGCCGAAATCGCGTTTCCTCCCTACGCAATATTTCAATATTGCTCAGGTCGGAGCCCGCAATTTCGCCTCAAAGTGCCCTCGATTCGACTCGTTCCGGAATTTGTCCACGCGGCCTAGCTCCCAAAAATCGGTTCAATCACCATCAACTTTGCTATCGGAAAAGCAAAGTTAGTTGGTAAAACTGGGAAGTATCTACCAATTCGATTAGCGTATAATAGACCGTCGAATTTGATAAACTATATATCTGAACCTACCCTGACCATGAGCTCTGATCCTATCACTCGCCGTAACTTTCTAAAAGCCACCGGCGGCGCCAGCGTCGCCTCCCTACTAGTGGGAAAGCAAAATCTCCACGCCAACGGGACTCACGACAAGGTCCGAATCGGGCTTATCGGGCTCGGCGGACGCGGTTGCGGGGCCGGCATTATCGACTGCGCCGAAGCCGACTCCAACATCGAACTCGTCGCCATGGGAGATCTCTTCCCGGATCACCTCGAGCAGGCCAAGGCGACGATCAAGAAAAACATGGCGAAGCGCAATTTGCCCTTCGACGACATCTATAAAGTCACGCCCGACACCATGTTTTCCGGATTCGACGCCTACAAACAGGTCATCGCCTGCGACGTCGATCTCATCATCCTGACCACTCCACCTGTTTTCCGTCCGCTCCACTTCAAAGCGGCGGTCGATGCCGGCAAACACGTTTTTATTGAAAAACCAGTCGCGGTCGATCCGGTCGGCGTCCGCGACATCATCAAAACTTCCGAACTCGCTGAAAAGAAAGGTCTCACAGTCGTCGCGGGAACGCAAATGCGCCGGGCTCGTCACATCATGGCCGGGATTGAAAAAATCCGCGAAGGCGCTCTCGGCGAAATCCGTTCCGGACAATCGACCCGCATCGGTGGCGCCCTGTCCGCATGGCGACAATCCGAAGCGATCCGCTCCGGCAATTGGTCCGACATGGAATGGCAGCTCCGTCGTTGGTTATTCACTACATGGGCGTCCGGCGATTTCATCACCGAGCAACACGTACACAATCTCGATCTCGTCGACTGGGTTATGGGCTCCCACCCAGTCAAAGCGATCGGAACAGGCGGACGGCAAAACCGTGTCGACTCCATTTACCCCAACGTTTGGGACCACATTCTCGTCGAATACGAGTATCTGAACGGGGCCCGCGTCACCCACCTGGGATCGCAAATGGACGGCGTCAGTTCTCGCAACGACATGCGGATTTCCGGAACCGAAGGAGAGCTGTTCCTCAGCTTCGCCAAAGTCAGCATCGAAGGCAAACACCCCTTCAAATACACCGGCCCACGGGTGAATCCCGCCGTGCAAGAGTACAAAGACACGCTCGACGCCATTCGCTCCGGCAACACGATCAACGAAGGCAAACGCATCGCCCAAAGCACCATGACCGCGATACTCGGCCGCATGGCCGCCTACACCGGCCGCAATCTCAGCTGGGACTGGGCCATGAACGCGTCTCAACTCGACATCACGCCGAAAGAGTGGGCCTTCACCGACTACCCGCTCGCCCCCGTCGCCGTCCCCGGACGCACGAAATTGGTCTAACGCGGAACGTATTACCTGTAGGGCCGGCGCTCGCGCTGTGCCGCGGAGTTTATCAACCCAGTCCGAATCTAACAACGCGGCGCAGCGCAAGCGCTGGCCCTACAGAATTCTCATTTTACGGGATACGTCCCGCTTCGGCGGGACTACAGGATGGCCCCGCACGCGGGCCCAACAGGATAACCAACATTCACACACGATCCTGCTTTCGCGAGATCTCCGACAACGTCGGAGTCGAGACGAAATCCTGCGAGGGAGCATAGCTCCCGCATCCTGTTAAATCAACTACGCCCGAATCTTGTCTACGTACTGCCCTTCACGATCATTCGGTCCCATTCGATCGGATACGCCCATGCCATCCAGGATCGTGTTGTAAACATCGAGCCCTTCCGCGCCAACATCCAGCATCTGACCCGTCTTGAACCGACCATTGGCGCTGGTCATTGCATGAAAAACGCCGGACAACTCGCGTTTGACATCCGAATGACGCCCGTCTCCGGACTCCGTCGAAATCGTGAACAACGAATTCTCCAAAATACTCTTCCCGTTCGCCTCGATCGAGTCCTTTCCATCAAGACGTTTGAGGAAATACGCTACTTCGCGCATCTTCATGTGAGCGTGAGCCCGCAGCGCTTCGTTGGCTTTCTCCTCGCCATACTGGTGCCACCATTCGTGGCTGCAGCCTTTTGATCCCGACGCGTCTAGTTGGGCCGCATCGTCAAAGGTGTAAATGGAACGGCCGTTGTACTTGTATTCACCTTTTACGCGCAGTCGTTCGCCTGCGGCCAAGAATGTGAGCGATCCAAAACGAGCCCGATCCATTTGAATCGAAAGCGCGTACAGATCCGCCATCAAACGCCACTCGCGAACCAGATCGTCGAGAACCATGTCGATTCCCTCGCCGCCCGGATCCGCTTCGCCGCCGTGAGCGATGCGCGATGCCGGAGGCAACTCCGGTCCGCCTCCCGAAATGTCGGGCAACGAAAACGCCCGCTGCTCGAATTCGCGAATCCGGTCCAAATGATCCGCCACGCGGCCCTTCGAAACCGAACCCAGCGGCGAACGTTCTCCCGTGTAGTACTTGTACTGGCCCACTACGGAATCCAGAACGCTTCGCTTCAAATGACGTTCCCGAGCGCTGGCGTCGTCCAACATCGATACGGATCCAAAAACGCGCTCGAACAAATCGCGCGGCTTTTCCTGCATCGTCGCGGCAACCGTGCCGTCCGCGTTGTAGCTGTGCACGTAGCGACTCACGCGGCTTCTTCGGAAAAACGTGCCGCCGACCAGTGTCGACACCATTCCCTCCGGCAATCCGTCCGGATAGTGGGCGCGGCGAATCACCTGGTCGATGGAGGGGCCGCCCGATTTCGCTTCCCCGTCGGGAGGTTCGGCGGTGAAGGCGGCGGAAGCCCCGTCGAAATGCGCGTTGATGCCCGACTCGTCACAACGGACGTGGTCTATGTTCCGCATTATCAAGAGTTTGTCGCCCAATGCCTTGAGTGGCTCGAGCACGCCGTCCATTCCCTCCGCTTGCAGCGGGGCCGGAATTCCCAGCCCGAAAAACACGTTGAACGACCGCGTTGGGATCGCTTTCAAGGCGGCTTTTTTCGAGGCGGAACCGACGGTAGAAGAAAACGCCATTTCTTCTAAAAACGGGAGGCCAATCGCTACGGTTCCTAGCCCCTTCAATAGGGCTCTGCGGCTAATCGTTTTCTGTTTCATAGGGCATTTGGGTAAAAAACGGATTCGTTACGTTAACTAATTCTGAGAAAAGTGCAAGGCGACGGACGTCGGTCGGGAAACCCCGTGACGTCGCATCAAATCGCTGGTGGCAATCGCCCGCATGAGACTTTGGTAGGTGCCGCCTCCTTCCATGGCTTCGGCATGAATGTCGAGAACCTGGGACGCGTCCCGACCGCCGAGCGGGCGCCCCATGACGTACTGGGCGAGCTTCCAGGTGATTGTCTCCTTAACGCGATCGCTGGACGCCAGCAGATCCATCAACTCCGCAGACGTTTTATAAGGGATCGGATCCGCATCGCCCGGAAACAAGATTTCACCGTCTTGTCGTAGTCGATTCCCAAATACATCACGCTTTAAGTAGCCACCCAATCCATCGAATCGTTCCAAACCGAACGCGAGCGGCTCAAATTTAGAATGGCAGCCCCCGCAGGAGTTGTTAGCGATGCGCTCCTCGGAAATCACTCGCTGCGACTGACCGCGACTGGAAGGGATCGGTGTCGTGTCCAAACACGGCGGCGGATCTTTCACGATTCCGCGCAACAAGTCGTGCAGCACGAACAAGCCGCGCGTCACCATCGACGCGTCGTCGCCGCCCATGGTTAAAACGCTCCCCTGCGTCAGCAAACCGCCGCGACTCGGGTTCGAGGTCAAGTCGTGGCGGATCAGCGCGTCCGCTTTTTTGTCCGCCCCTTTCAACTTGATCCCGTAATGAGCCGCGAGCTCCGGCGTTAAGAAAGTGACCTGGGCATTCAGCAGATCCGCCAGCGGCGCGTTTTGCGTCCAAACCACTTCCTCGAACATCGCCAGTGTTTCCGCTCGCATGTCCGCCGCAAGCCTGCTGTCCCAGTTGGGAAATTTCTCCGGATTCGGACGCAGGTTGTCCATCCGTCCTAGGTTGAGCCATTCGTAGGCGAATTGAATCGAACGATCAATCGCTCGGTCGTCGCCCAGCATGCGCTCGACCTGGGCCTGCAAAACCGGGGTCTGATTCAAGTCTCCCCGCTCCGCCGCGTCCAGCAGTCGCTCGTCCGGCGGGCCGCCCCAGAGGGCGTAACTCAGTCGCGACGCAAGTTCGTAGTCGCCCACACGGCGGCTCGAGCCCGCCTCCGGCTGTTCTTCGATACGATAAATAAAACGCGGCGACTGCAGCATCGCTTCCAACAGATAGCCGACGGCTTCCTCGATCGGGCCGCCAGCGCTAGCCACCGTCGTGGAAATTCCGCGAAACAAAATAACCTCCTCTTCCTCAAGCGGTCCGCGCAGCAATCGCTTCCCCATCCGCTCGATGAGGATTCCCATGTCCTTGTCGGTGAATTTGAGTTTCTCGTAGAATTTCTTGGCGTACGCCAGCGTATCCATTTTTTCCACGATGAGTGACGCCAACTGGGCGTAGGCGGTCACGTGACCCATATCGACGTTCAAATTGTAGGCCGTGTTGCTGAACCCGTCCGCCCGCAAATCCGCTGGCAGCAGAGCGATCGCGTCCGCTTCGATATCGACGCCGGTCGAGGCCCGGACCGTTTCGATGTACTCGGAAAGGGTCAATCGTCGCACCCATTGTTCCCCGCCTCCTTCGTGCTCGTAGGTTGCGGGATCAATCCAATCGACGCTCCAGACGGCGCCCTCGTCGATCCATCGCTTTAAAAGCGCCTTCTCCTTAGCCGAGAGCGGCGGACGGTTCTCGGGCATGTCGTCCGTATCGACGAGCTCCCAAATCAAACTGTTTTCCCCGTCGCCCGGATGGATAGAATCGCCGCTGTCGCCACCTTTAAACGCGGCCGCTTTTCGCGATAGATCCAGAGCGCCTTCTTTTCGTCCCGTGTCGTGGCACTCCAAACAGTGACGGGCTAGCAGGGGGGCAATCTCGTATTCGAACAACTCTTCGCCATGGAGCGGCGCCTCGGGGTCGGCCGGGAATTGGTAGTCGTCGGCAATGGGAGCGCCCGACTCCGCCCACCGCAGCAACGTCGCCTTCTGCTCCTCCGTGAGCGAATCCAAAATCGGGGCGACTTCCTCGTCGAAGTCGATTTCCTGCGAAACCGCGACCATTGCCGCCGCAGAAGCGAGCAATCCGCAAACCAGCGCCATGCCAAGGCGCGCCTTAGGAGTAATATTCATTCGATCCACACCAGTTAGGGGTAATGTAATAGAGTTACCGGAAATACCCCGGAGCGGACAATAAGAAATCGTAAAATCAGTCGCGACTCGCGAATTCTCTTAGAATTTTCTGCAAGATAGCTTGTCTCTCCCCCGCGATTGGCAAGTTTTTAGGCATCGCCTTCCCGTTGGACTCCTCCATGTCCCTCTTCGACACGCTCATCGTTCTCACCTATTTCGCGGCCGTTTTGACGATCGGGATCCGCTTCGGCAAAAGGAGCGATTCGATGGAGTCCTACGTCGTAGGCAGCCGCCAAGTCCCCTGGCTGGCCGTGCTCGGGTCGATCGTCGCCACGGAAATTAGCGCCGCGACCTTCCTCGGCACTCCGGGCGTCGGCTACGCGGACAATCTCGGCTACCTGCAGATGGGCATCGGCTCCCTGCTGGCCAGATTCGCCATCGCCTTTTTGTTTCTGGGCGCCTTCTACAAGCTCCGCTGCCTTTCGATCTACCAATACCTGGCGGACCGGTTTGGCGGGACCAGCCACTACACTGCCGCCAGTTTCTTTCTTTTATCGCGCGTCATGGCGTCGTCCGTGCGTCTCATGATCGCCTCCACCGGACTGCACGTCATCCTCGGACTGCCCTTTGGCTGGACTTTGATCGGATTCGCGGTCCTTTGTCTCGTCTACGCGGGAATCGGCGGCATCAAAGCGGTTATCTGGACCGACTGCCTGCAGGCCGTGATCTTTCTGACGGCCGGCAGCGTAATGATCTGGGTACTACACGACGCTGTCGGCTGGTCGCAAATCTTGGAAGTCGGCGGTGAGACCGGTCGTCTGGAAATTTTCCAATGGACGCCCGAGGCCGGATTCTGGGCCGACAGCAACTGGATCGCCCTGGCAATCGTATTCGGGTTCATCAATACGCTGGCCATGCAAGGGACCGATCACGATTTCACCCAGCGCATGCTCACGTGCCGCAATCTCACGCACGCTCGGCGCAGCATCATTCTCAGTGGATTTCTGGCGCTCCCGACCGCCGCCCTCTTCCTCATGATCGGTGTGGGGCTCTTCGCCTACCACCAGCAGTTCCCCGACGCGACGCTTCCCATGAAAGTCGCCGAGGGCATTTCCTCGGTCGACTCGGACAAGGTCTTTCCCCACTTCATCGCCACGGCTCTCCCGAACGGGCTGAAAGGACTGCTGCTCTGCGGCGTCCTCGCCGCCGCCATGTCGAGCTTGGACAGCGCTCTCGCCGCTTTGAGCTCTTCCGTCGTGGTCGACCTCTACCGTCCGCTCCTGCGCGGGAATGACGACCCTCAGCGTCAGGTCTGGATCGCTCGCATATTCATGGGTGTCGTCGCCATTGCGCTCGTGTCCATCGCGTGGAGTCTGCAAAACGGCGGGCAGTTCATCTGGCTCGCGTTCAAGATCGCCGGCGTGACCTACAGCGGACTCCTAGGCGTGTTCCTCGTCGGCCTCCTTACCCGTCGTGGCAACGACCGATGGAACCTGCTCGCCATGCTTCTCGGAAGCGCCAGCACCGCGACCTTGCTGCTGCTTTCGGAAAACGGATTTCTCAATCTCGCCTGGCAATGGCCAATGCTCATCGGCGTCGCCCTCACCTTCATTCTCGGCTCGCTACCAAACGCTCGCTCAACACAATAACTACCGTACACCATGCAACTCGTCGGCTGCCAATTCGATATTCAATGGGAAAATCGCGAAGCGAACTTCGCGACCGTGCGCCGCCTCCTTTCGCAGGTGGAAATCGAGGACGGGGCCCTCATTGTCCTTCCCGAAATGTTCTCCAGCGGATTCAGCATGAATGTAGATCGCGTGGCGGAGTCAGTACCCTCGGAAACCGAGTCGTTTCTGCAAGAAGTCGCCCGAGAATACAACGCCTGGACCTTGGGCGGACTCGTATTTTCCAGTGAAGATGGCAAAGGAAGCAACGAACTTTCTGTATTCGATCCGAAAGGACAACTCGTCGGCCACTACCAGAAAAACCACTGCTTCAGCTACACCGGCGAAGACGAGAACTACGAATCGGGCGACGACATCCTAATCTTCGATTGGCAAGGGATCCTGGTTTGCCCCAGCATCTGCTACGACCTGCGCTTTCCGGAACTCTACCGGCGCGGAACGAAGGCGGAGGCGGAGCTCTTCCTCGTCATTGCGAACTGGCCGGAAGCCCGTATCGACCATTGGACTACTTTGCTCCGAGCTCGGGCCATCGAAAATCAAGGCTACACGCTCGGAGTCAATCGAGTCGGCAGCGACCCCAAATGGAACTATCCCGGACAGTCCGTCCTGTTCGACCCCCACGGAGCGGAGATCATCAATGCCGGCGCGGAGGAGCGGGCTTTTACGGCTGAAATCCATCGGGAAGTCGTCACCGAATGGAGAGAGTCCTTTCAAGCGATCAAGGATATGAAGTTCTAAGAGGCCGTCTATTCCCCGCCCCACAGTCCAACTCTGTTCTGACTACCGTAACTCTTTTAGTAGAAGCTCCTCTATGAAACCCCATTGCCCGCCGAGTCGACTCTTCGGCATCGTCCCTCTGTTTGTCGCAGCAATCGCTACCAACGAGCTTCCCGGGCAAACGCGTTCTGTGACCGTCACGGAAACCACCGACCGCATAATTGTCGACGGCGCTCTCGACGAGGCCATCTGGGCTCAGGCTCCCAAGATTGGTGAACTCGTCCAACGCCAGCCCGACACGGGTGAAGCGCCAACCGAGCGGACGGACGTCGTTCTTTTATACGACGCCAACAACCTCTACGTCGGAATCGTCGCATTCGACTCGGAACCCGATAAAGTCATCGGCACCGACATGGAGCGCGACGCGTCGCTCACCTCCAACGACAGCCTCGAGATCATTCTCGACACTTTTCGGGATCAACGCAACGCCTTCTATTTCGCCACCAATCCTTCCGGGGCATTCGTCGACGGCCTCGCGTACGGCAATGAGGAGCTGAATACAGATTGGAACGCGATCTGGGAAGTCCGGACAAAACGAACCGACTTTGGTTGGATCGCTGAAATCGCCATCCCCTTCAAAAGCCTGAACTTTCCAGCCGAGTCGTCCGAGTGGGGATTCAATATTGAGCGTAACGTGGTGCGTAAACTCGAGCAGGCGCGGTGGACCGGAGCTCGTCTGGAGACGAACTTTCTGCAAATCTCCGAAGCGGGCAGAATCACCGGCCTCTCCGGGCTCAATCAGGGAATCGGGCTCGATGTTCGCCCGTTTGTCGCCGCCAGTTGGCTTGATTCCGATACCTCGCCTTACGATGGCTTCGACGCGGAACCCGGACTCGACATCTCGTACAATATCACGCCCAGTCTCAAACTCACGGGCACTCTCAACACCGATTTCGGCGAGACAGAAGTCGACGAGCGGCAAATCAACCTCGACCGGTTTTCACTCTTCTTCCCCGAAAAACGCTCGTTCTTCCTCGAGGACGCGGGCGTATTCACGTTCGCCAGTACGGGACCACAATCGCCAGGCGGCATCCCTTCCGCAGGAGCCGATGTCTATCCGTTTTTCAGTCGGCGCATCGGACTCGTGAATGGACAAGAAGTCCCATTGGACATTGGCGCCAAGCTCACAGGAAAAACCGGGAATACGGATATCGGCCTACTTGCCGTGCAGACCGGTTCGACAGACTTGGTAGACGACGAAACGCTCGCCGTAGTCCGCCTCAAACAAAATGTCCTCGAGCAATCCTATATCGGCGGCATCTTCACCAGTGGCAACGCCGCGTCAGGGCCTTCGTCGCAAACCTACGGAATCGACGCCCGACTTTCCACGTCCAGCTTCATGGGCAATTCCCAGAACTTGGCGGTGAACGCTTTCGCATTGCGTAGCGACAACGAAGGCGTGTCCGACGACGACGGCTCCTACGGCCTATCGGCTCATTACCCAAACGACAAATACGTGGGGGAATTCGTCTATCGCGTTATCGAGGAAAATTTCAATCCCGCCCTCGGATTCGTCCAGCGCCGCAATGTCGAGATGTACCGCGTCGGCGCCAGCTACAATCCGCGCCCCAAAAACTTCCTCGATATCCAGCAGATGTTTCACGACATATTCTACACCCAGTTCAATCGACTCGACAACGGGCACATCGAGAGTACCGAACTTCACATAACTCCACTGGATTGGCATTTCAATTCCGGCGACTCCATCCACGCCATCTTCGACTACGACCGAACCTACGAGCGCCTCTTCGAACCCTTCCAAATCGCGCCAGGCGTCATCCTCCAGCCAGGCGAATATCATAACAATCGCTGGAAAACCACCGTCGCCTCCGCCCGCAAACGCAACTTTGTCGGCTTCGTCAACGCCAGCTACGGCGACTTCTGGTCAGGCACAGCCGAGCAAATTTCCGCAACCTTCACCTTCAAACTCCCCCCGAAATTCAACTTCTCTATCGCCGCCAACCAAACCTTCGCCCACTTGCCCGAAGGCGATTTTATCGCCCGCATCCTCACATCCAATATCGACTACTCGATTTCCCCATTCCTCTCCTTTACCAATCTCGTACAGTACGACAACCGATCGGACAATCTAGGACTGCAAAGCCGTATTCGCTGGACGATTACGCCAGGCCGCGATCTATTCGTGGTCTTCAATCAAGGCTGGCTCCAGGACCCGATGGGCGGGTTTCGCTTCCAGTCTCAAGACACGAAAGTTTCGACAAAATTCCAGTACACCTTTCGGTTCTAGTGGTCGGCCATAGAAACTCGGCTCAGTAAACCTAAGCGTTTCAAAAAAGCGGGTTTTCGAGAAACCGCGAATTGACGCGAATCTTCCCAATTGGACACGCGTTCGCGCGCATTAGCGTGTATTCGCGGTTCCAAACATCACACTAGCGAATCAGCTCGAACGCTTTCTTGAGGGAATCGACCGTCGCTCGGCACGCCGCGTCGTCATCGAGATCACGCAAGGGCTGATTGAACGGCTCCGCCCTAACCGGCCCGTCGTAGCCAATGGCATTCAAAGCATTCAAAAATGGACCGACGTCGATTACTCCAGTTGCGAGCGGCAGTTCGCGCTTCCCATCGAGCTGCTGCTGTTTTTCCACTCCTTTGGGGGCATCGTTGAGATCCACAAGGACTATGTCTTCGTTACGAAGCGCTTCAATATCCGCAACCGAATCGTCTGCCTGCCACCAATGCCAGCTGTCGAGCACAATCCCCGCATTGCCCGTGCCAATTGCGTCCACCAATTCCAAAACCTCGGCCATGGTGTGGACGAAGGGATATTTGCGAGAGATAAGCAACGTCGTTGTCCCCACGTATTCCATACCGAACCGCAAGTCGTGGTCGGCGAGAATTTTGCAGACCTTTTTGAGCCGCTTCGCGTGCTGTTTGAAATTTTGATTGTACGTGAGCTCATTATGGGCGGGCATCAGCCACGTGCTCACTCGCTCGACGCCGGCGCGTTCCAAACCGGCTGCGATATTCGGCAAAGCCTTCAGGTCTTCCTTAAACGTGTCTTCGTCCTTGCGAAAATCCACGGGCAATCCGCATGTGCCCCAGACGAGCCGCTTTCGTTTCAGATCGGCCAGGAGTTCGTCCATCTCTCCTCCCGACAATCCCGACAAATAAGCGCCGTGGGCTTCTACCGACTCGAATCCATACTGGGCCGCCAACTCGATCGCCCGCGTTTGACTCGCCTTCACCCCAATCGCTCCACAGACGAGGTTGAGAGTCATCTTGCGCTTCGGCGATCGCGACTGGGCAAACGCTTTGGACTGAAATAAAAACGGAGCGGCAAGACCCGTAGCGGCCGCGGTTCTAAGAAAGTTGCGTCGTTTCATAAGGGGTAAGATTGAAAAGCCTAACGCTAGAAACCTGGGCGTTGAGGTCAATCACTTGATCATTGCTTGCTTCACTCTGCTCGGCGCGCACAAACGGAGCTGCCAATCGGCACCACGCTCTATGATTCGATTTTCCTTATTCAAGATCCCGGTGACTATCCACTGGATGTTCTGGCTGCTGGCCGGTTTCCTCGGCGGCGGGTTGAGCGCTCAGACTTCCCAGCAATGGCACCAAGTTCTGATATTCATGGCCGCTGTTTTGGTTTCAATTCTCATCCATGAATTGGGTCACGCGCTGACCGGGTTGAAGTTTGGCGCTCGGGCCGCTCAGATCGATCTCCACGGCATGGGGGGACTCGCTCGCTTTGGCGGGGGAACATTGACGCGCGCGCAGAAGATCATCATGACTGCGGCGGGTCCGGGAGCCAGCATCGGGTTGGCGATCGTTTTCATATTGATTGGTTTGTTTCTGTTCCCCTCAGAAGGAGTGGAAACCTATGGACAAGCCCTCGTGGCCTATTTCATCAACGTCATGGTCACCATCAACATCTTCTGGTCCATAATTAATCTCTTCCCCGTTCTTCCGCTCGACGGCGGGCAAATTCTTCGCGACGCCCTCGGGCCGAGTCGATTGAAAACCACTTGTATCATCAGTTTCATCACACTCGCTTTTCTCGCGACGATTTTGTGGATCATGACTCAATCGCTGTTCAACCTCGCGATCATGGTCTTCCTCGGTTCCCACACTTGGAGCGTCTACCAGCGGGCGAGCTGAGCGACTGTCCATGCACACGGTAAAAAGGTAGGGACGGACCGCCGGGCCGTCCGAATACTGGTTTCTGTCTGATGCTTCCGCGGACCGCCTGGCAGTCGGTCCCTACCTTTTGAGATAAACCGTACACCACACCCCCCATTCAAATCTCGACAATCGAGCATTCGATCGAATAATCTGTAGTTCGTTTTCGAGCACGTCTCTACCCCACTCATGAATACTCGCCCCACTCACCAAATGACGCGCCGCGAGGCGATGAAACTCCTCGGAATCGGCATAGCCGGCACAACGCTCGGCGGTTATCGCGGCGCCGCCCAAGGGTTCGCCAAGAACGAACGCTTCACCATCGGCTTGATCGGTTGCGGCGGCCGGATGCGCGGAAAGCTCGTGCAAGGGCTCCAGAAAATTCCCGGCGTGGACATCGTCGCCGTATGCGACGTGTACGAGGACTTTCTTCGCTCCGCCCATGCCACAGTGGGTGGTCGCGATCGCGATGTCGCCCAATTCCGCGACCATCGCGCGCTGCTGGATCGTAAAGACATCGACGCCGTGGTCGTCGCTACGCCGGACCACTGGCACACGCCTATCACTATTGACGCAATCGAAGCCGGCAAGGACGTGTACGTCGAAAAACCCGTCACCCACAAACTCGAAGAAGGCCCGCGACTGGTCGAAGCGCAAAAACGCACGGGCCGAGTCGTCCAAGTCGGCGCCCAGCAACGGAGCATGCCGCATCTAGTCGTGCTCAAGCAAAAGCTCGACACAGGCGAGATCGACTTGGGGAAAATCACTCGCGTACACATGCAATGGTGCCGCAATGTCGGCCCGTATAAAGTTCCCAACTACCGAATTTCCGAATCGCAAGTCAATTGGGAGCGCTTTCTCGGCAACGCCCCCAAGCAGAAATTCGACGCCTTTCGCATGCGTCAATGGCGGTGGATTTGGGACTTCGGCAACGGCCCGCTCGGAGACTTGATGGTCCACTGGCTCGATGTGACCAACTGGTTGCTGGACCTGCCGATGCCGAGTCAAGTGGTCATGTCCGGCGGAAAGTACGAACGCAAAGGCCCTATGGAGACTCCCGACATCACCAACTGCATCATGGAGTACCCCGAGCTCGACCTCCAAATGAACTACGTCAGTTCGTGGAGCAACAACCTGCACAAAGCATCGGTTAGCGTCATGGGCTCCGACGCTACGCTCTACTTCGACCGCGGTCGCTACGAGGTGACTCCGCAACGCCCCAACAGCGAGCCGATCGCTCCGGTATCCGATTCGATGATCAGCAGCGAAGGTCCCGTTGGGGCGGATTTCTATTCCGACTACGACGGCGCCGCGCTTCACCTAGGCGACTGGCTCTCCGCGATTCGCGAGGGGCGCGATCCGGTCGACCCCGTATCGGAAGGCGTCAAAGCGGCGGCCGTTTGCCACGCTGGAAACACCTCGTACCGCGAACAGAGATTTGTGAGACTCTAGCGCGAGCCCTTACATCATCCCCAAGCAGTAGTTTATAATTAACAGTGACCTCTTCGAGATCAAATCTCGTCCCATCCCTGATGGAACGAGAACAAGATCGCTTCGCGAACAGGATTTCTTTGGGAACTTATTCTAGTGGGTGACAATATGGGATTCTTTTCGAGGAATCCTTGTCCCGTCCCGATCGAGGGACGGGATCTTTGTGGTCCCGCTAGGCGGGAACATTTCGCCGCAAGGCGACTATAAAAAAACTCGCGCGTATCCGAATTACGGATTCAGTTGTCCGCGAATCTCGTCGGCCTTCTCGTGACCGACCTCGCGCAATCCGCGTGACAAAGTCGTCGCAATTGCCTGCCCTTCCCCATGAAACAGAAATAGCTCGCATTCGGCATGTTTCGGCACGATTCGTTCGAGATTATGGCGAACTTTGACTTCCTTAACTTTGTTCGCCTCTAAAGTGCCGATGTACTTTGAAAACACCTGGGTACGCGTCCTGCGGTCTCCGTCCGTGTTTTGCCCCCGCGGCGTCCAGCTCACCGCGACCGCTAGGTACGCGTCCTCGTAGTCGTACTCGGGCAACAGCTCGAACGACAGGAAAACCGTATCAGATCGGTCCTCCAAATCGTAGGTTCGGTTCAGCGTGAGATCTTCGACACTAGACTGAAACTCGAGCGAATCTTGTTTCAACTCTTCTATTTGATCGTAGTTGCGGCGAAACCGGCCATTGCCGCTCGCCACGTTTTCCAGCAACGCGATTTCCTGCTCCGTGCCAATCTCGTAGCGAAACATCTGCGAAATCGCCTCCGCCTCGGCCCGCGCCGGCAGCGACGAGCTGAAATCCACTTCCAGGTTGCGAGCTTCCACGACCGTATCCGTGTACAAGGGACGCAGTTGGATGATTATTGGCGCGTCCCGACTGATTTTTCTCAGTTTCGAACTTCGCTGCACTACAATGTGCCGCTTGGTCATAGTGACCATCGGGTAGTGCCCGGATCCCGACTTCGCGTTCAAGTTGCCGCTGACGAAATAATAGACCGGACGCTCAGTCTCGTCTCCATCGAGCGACGTTTCACCCTGCGCTGCGAATACCATTGCAGCCGCCGCGAACGCGAAACCCCGACACAAAAACGAGCTCATGATCCAAGAACTATAGCGCAGTTCATGGAATTGTCACCTTAAACCGGTCCCCAATAGACGCAAAAACGCCGCGAACCCTGTCCAGGCATTCGCGGCGGAAAGGACTCGATTCGTCTATTTCGTCTCGATCGTAACTGGGACGATATAGATTCCCCAGCGCAGATTCAGCTGCGCGCTCGTGTCCGTGAGCGAATCAAAATCCATCGTGAACCACTCGACAAAGTCCCCTTGCTGTGTGGCAACATCGGTGCGCACGACGTCTTGCGACTCGTCGTATTGCGTTCCCCATGACAGCTTCGAGTTGATTATGAGCGTCATACTGTTCTCACCGTGAGGCATGGAATAAAGGGAGTAAGTACCAGCGCTGACCGCTTTGCCGCCGAAGACAACGTCGTCGGAGAACGTGATCGTCGTCGACTCGTTGGCGCCCGTGCGCCACACCTGGTTCGCCGGGACCAAGGTCTCTATCGCGCGCCCTTTCAAACCCGGACGACCATAAGTGAGGGATACAATCGTCGTGCCGATCGTCTGGCTGACCGCCGCGTTCGGGCTCGGGCGGGCCTTCCGGTTGCCGCGATCTTGAGCGAAAGTGAAGGAGGACGCCAGCAAGGCGGTCGCCAGCGAGAGAATACCAATTTTGATCATTCGTTTCATTTATCGTTGTTTTAGGGTTCTTGAAGACAATTGGAGTTGGAAAGCCAGAATCGAATCAGTGGTCCATGGCGCGCTCGATATCCACGGCGGGGCCGACGCCTTCCGGTTCGCGAATGGAGTCGATCAGATCGAGGGCCTTTTCTCCCGGAGGCGGGCAGACGCGCGAAAGCGCCAGCGTCACTGCGAAATTCAACACCATGCCGATGGACCCGATTCCCTGCGGTTTGATCCCGTTTTCAAACAAACCGAAGGTCCATGGTTTCATGCCGCCGTAAACGGACGCGATAATGTATGCTCCCGTGAATACAATGCCTACAATCATCCCGGCTGCTGCAGGAATGGTCCCGACACGTTTCGAAAAGATTCCCAAAACTAGCACCGGGAAGAAGCTCGCGGCGGCTAAGCCAAAGGCGAAGGCCACGACTTGTCCGACAAATCCGGGCGGATAGATGCCAAATATTCCAGCCACGACTACCGCCACGCCGATGGTCGCTCGACCCACTAGGAGTTTCTTCTTCTCGTCCGCTTCCGGATTGATAATCTTGGCATAGAGATCGTGCGCCACGCTTGATGAAATCACTAACAACAGTCCGCTTGCCGTCGACAGCGCAGCCGCCAATCCACCCGCGGCGACAAACGCGATAATCCAGTCCGCCAGCCCCGCCATCTCTGGAGTCGCCAGCACGATAATGTCCCGGTCGGGACCGGCGATTCCACGCTCGCGCATTACCTCTCGCCCATCGACGCCTTGCGTTCCTCCGGACGCCTTCCAGGCTGCGTGCTGGGCGATCACGTCTCGGACTTCGCTTGGGCTTGCTCCCTTAAAATTGAAAATCTCGTTGTCCTCACGGTCGCTGTAGCGGACCTTCCCGTCTCCATCGTCGAACCACATCACCAGTCCGGTCTCTTGCCAGCTTTCGAACCACTGCGGAATCTCCGCCTCCGTTTTGCCGTTGAGACTGTCGATCATGTAGTACCGAGCGAATCCCGCCATGGCCGGAGCGGTGAGATAGAGGAAAGAGATAAACAGAAGCGCCCAAAACGCGCTCCAGCGAGCCGCCTTGATATTCCGAACCGTATAGAATCGAACGATGACATGCGGCAGCCCCGCCGTTCCGACCATCAAGGCCAAAGCGACAAAGAACACATTCGCCTTATCCCAACCGCCCACGAAAGTATCCGTGTAGCTATGGAATCCCAGATCCGCCTGGATTTGATTGAGCTTCTCGAGCAAGTAGACACCCTTCTCGCCCGCGATCGATTCCTTCAGCGTCGATCCCAACCCTATTTGCGGAATCGGCGTACCCGTAAGTTTGATACTGATGGCGATCGCGGGCACGAGAAACGCCGTGATCAACACCCAGTATTGAGCCACCTGCGTCCAGGTGATTCCCTTCATTCCACCCAGCGTGGCGTAAATGAAAACGATGAGCATTCCGATCACCACGCCCTCGTTGACGTCACGCTCCAAGAAACGGGCGAAAACCACGCCAACGCCGCGCATCTGCCCGGCGACATAAGTGAAGCTCACGAAAATTGCGCAGAGAACGGCAATGACCCGAACCACGTTCGACTCGTATCGATCCCCCACGAAATCTGGCACGGTAAAACGACCCGATTTGCGCAAGTACGGAGCAAGCAGCAACGCCAGCAGAACGTAGCCGCCCGTCCAACCCATCAAATAGACGCCGCCCGAATACCCCATCGTCGAGATTAGCCCAGCCATGGAAATAAACGAGGCGGCGCTCATCCAGTCCGCCGCCGTAGCCATTCCGTTCGCATGGGCCGGCACGCCGCGACCCGCTACGTAAAACCCTTTTGTATCTTTCACGCGACTACGCCATGCGATATAGAGGTAGAGCGAAAAACTCAGAACGACAAATACCCAAGTCCAAGCGGTGACGCTCATATGCCACCTCCCGACTGATTGTCCTCTTCGCTGAGAATCTCGCGGTGCTCGTCGTCCCGCTTGTTCATGACCACGCAGAACACGGCGATGATCGCTACGAAAACGATGATGCTCCCCTGCTGGGCGAACCAAAATCCGAGCGGAAATCCGCCAATATGGATCTCGTTCAATTTATCGGCAAACAGGATGCCGCAGCCGAGCCCGGCGATCGCCCAAACGGCGAGCAACACGAGCATTATGCGGACGTTTCCCGTCCAAAAGCGTTTCAAGTTCGAGTCGTACGATCGGGAGCGACTCGGGGGTTTATTTTCCGGGGAGGGATCGGTCATGGAGCGAGGAGTCTAGGCAGCTAGGATTCAAGCGCGGAGTATGGAGACCTCCGCTCTCGCCCCGCAAGCCGTTTCTTCCCACGAAAACCAAGAAGAGCGCCCCTCCCGGTCGATCTTCCAAAAAGCGGCCCGGCTTCCCTACTTTTTGGCGAGAATCCCCTCCCATTCCTGATCCGCCTCGCCGACCAGTTCGCTCTCGGGAGTTTTCGCGAGTTTCTTGTTCCACCGTTTCAAGGTGTCGCCCCAAAAACCATTGTAGAACAGGTAGTTCTTTCCGTCGATAATCTTGAAGCTCTCAGGGTCCACCTCGACCTTGTCCCCGTCGAGCATCGCGTAGGCGCACCAGCCCCCGTAGGCTGGAATGTACCTTTCCGGATCGGATTGAAACGCGACGCGATTTGCTTCGGAAGCGAACAGATAACGCGCCCCCGCGTGCTCGAACTCGATAGACGATTTCCCTTCGACCGGCTCGCCGGAAAAGTACGAAACGGCATCGTATCCCGACAACGCGATCGTATCGCTCAAATTCTGGTGTTTCACGGGGACTCCGGCCGCGAGCGGCAATGCCAGAAGAAAGAAGAACACTGGAAAACGCATGTCCATAAAGACGTGCGAGACCGCCAAATTATTTCCAGCGATTGGAGAATTCTCAAATCGACTCGCTCAGCGACTGCCGAAGCGGTACACGGTCGTCGAGACGTACACGTCGCCCGGATCGAGTCGCGTCGATGGAAACTGGGGCTGATTGGGGGAATCCGGGAAGTGCTGCGTTTCCAAGCACAGTCCGCTCCGGCTGGCGTACGCGGTTCCCCTCTTTCCAATCGCCGACCCGTCGAGGAAGTTCCCGCTATAAAATTGCACGCCGGGCTCCGTGGTGAGCACTTCCATCGTCCTGCCCGATTCCGGCTCGTACACCAACGCCGCCCGCTCCAAGGCCCCCGACGAAGACTTGTTGAGAACGAAATTGTGATCGTAGCCACCTGCTTGCTCGAGCTGCGTGTCCGCATCGTCAATACGCTCCCCGATCACGCAGCTCGTTCTAAAGTCGAAGGGCGATCCTTCGACCGAGCGAATTTCGCCCGTCGGAATGAGAGTGTCGTCTGTCGGCGTAAATCCGTCGGCTTCCAAAACAAGTTCGTGCCCCAAAATGTCTCCCGCGGAATGCCCTCGCAAATTGAAGTAAGCGTGCTGGGTCAAATTCACGACAGTCGATTGGTCCACGACCGCCTTGTATTCGATAATCCACTCATTCGCGTTAGTCAATTTATAGGCAACCGCCACGTCGAGGTTTCCTGGATACCCTTCCTCGCCATCCTCGCTGCGGTACTTCAAGACCAATCCGGTAAACCCTTCGCCCTCGATTCTCTCCGTTTTCCAAACTTGTTTGTCGAACCCTTGGATTCCCCCGTGAAGGTGGTTTTCCCCGTTGTTTTTCGCGAGTGTGTACGCGCGACCGTCGAGCGAAAAGCCGCCCTTGGCAATGCGGTTCCCGTAGCGCCCCACCAAAGCGCCGAAGTAGGGAGACCCGTCGAAATACGATTCGATCGCGTCAAATCCGAGAACGACATCGTCAAACCGCCCATCGCGATCAGGAACGCGCAGCTGCCGGACAATTCCCCCGAAATCCGAAACCACCATTTCGATTCCATTCTCGTTTTTCAGGGTGAACTCTTTCATGGAAGACCGCTATCCAAGCCCGGGAACCGCTGCGGGTCAAGATCCACCGAGG
This sequence comes from Opitutaceae bacterium, assembly GCA_028284235.1. Taxonomy (GTDB): domain Bacteria; phylum Verrucomicrobiota; class Verrucomicrobiia; order Opitutales; family Opitutaceae; genus Pelagisphaera. The sequence continues at coordinate 11,825 of JANQSC010000067.1, read as the reverse complement.
CCCAAACCGCCCCGGGGCTTGACCTGCAGTCGCATTCGTCAACTCTGCTCCCCACTTCCACCACCCCTCCGATTCGTGAAAAAACCGAACTTCCTTTTTATCCTCTCGGACGAGCACCAGAAACACGTCGCCGGCTGCTACGGCAGCGACCAAAACGTCACGCCCCACCTCGACGCCCTCGCCCGTCGCGGAACCGTGTTCTCGAGAGCCTACACCACTTGCCCCATCTGCGTGCCCGCCCGCGCGTCGCTCGCGACCGGAAAATACGTCCACGAAATCGGTAACTGGGACAACGCCTTCCCCTACAACGGAAGCGAACGAAGCTGGCATCACGAGCTGCGGGACAATGGAATCACCATCGATCTCATCGGAAAACTCCACTACCGTAGTGAGGAGGACGACAACGGCTTTTCCCAGGAAATCCAGCCGCTCCATGTAGTCGGAGGCGTTGGCGACCCGCTCGGCTGCCTACGCGACGATCCGCCTCTGCGCAAGCGCCGCGACGGCATCAACAACGCAGGCGTGGGCGACACCACGTATCAGCAATACGACATTTCCAACGCCGACAAAGCCATCGAGTGGCTCGAGTCGCGCTCCAACGACGACGCCCCGTGGGCCCTGTTTCTATCGCTCGTATGTCCGCATCCGCCGTATAAAGTCGAGCAAAAATACCTCGATAAATTCAATCCCGACGACCTGCCTCGACCGCCCCAATGGCGTCAGGAAGACTGGCCCCAGCATCCTCACTACCAGTTCATGCGACGCTATTTCGACGCGGAAGAACAACACACCGACGCGCAGATCAAAAACCTGATCCACGCCTACTACGGGCTCACCCATTTTCTCGACGCTCAAATCGGCCGCGTCTTCGAAGCGCTCGAACGTTGCGGCTTGGAAGACGATACACGTGTCCTCTACTCGACCGACCATGGCGAATGTCTTTCCGCCCGCGGCCTCTTTGGCAAATTCACCCACTACGAGGAATCAGGTGGCGTCCCCATGATCATCGCTGGTCCCGGTATCCCCGCTGGGAATGCCTGTTCAACTCCCGTATCCCTTTTGGACGTACACGCCACGATGTACGACAACTTTGGACTCGATACGCCGCCGCACCAAAACGCCCGATCACTTGTCGAACTCGCAAATCAGACGGAGCAATCCAGAATCGTCTTCGGCGAATACCACGCGCTGAACAGTGAAAACGGATCCTTCCTGCTCACCGACAACCGTTTCAAGCTGATCTACCACGCTCATCAAGAGCCTCAACTATTCGACCTCGCCGCCGACCCCAGCGAAGTCAACGATCTATCCCAAAATCCTGAATACGCTGCCGAACGGGAGCGGCTCGTTGCGGAGTTGTTCAAGATCTGCGATCCCGAGGCGGTCGACGCCCAAGCGAAAGCAGACCAAAGAGCCCTGGTGGAATCGTACGGCGGGAGCGAGGCGTTGCGGAAGCACGGGTTTTTCGAAAATTCGCCCGTTCCCGGCGAAAAGCCCGCATTCAAATCCTGAGTCGGCAGGGAGTGGTTAGACCGAGTAGGTCTGCTTGACCGTGTCGATTTCGACGTCCGCTTCCAAGACAGACGACTCGTCTCCTCGCGCTTCGTCAATCGGCATCATGCCGATCGGAGGTTTTCCGCCGTGGTCCGGTTCTCCTTTTTCACCAACCGGGAAACACTCTTGGGTGCGTATGAGTCGCGCCAGTACCTTCCCCAATTTCGGGTTTAAATTCGCTATGGTTTCGTTCTCGTTCATGACTTTCGTTTTGTGAGCTTCGCCTCGGCTGCCACAACACTCGATGATCACCCGCGGCTCGATGCCAACGGAAAATCCTCCAAGGTTGCGTGGTTTTAAGAGAGTCGGCGATAGCGACCGGAGAACCGATCGCTAACGCCGAAGCCATATAGGCGATGAAGTCAAGACGTCCCAATTCTCTACTCGAAATAATAAAGGTGAATAGAGGACTGCGACTTAAGATAGAACACATGAGAATAATGGTATAATAATGGTATGCCTAATACTATCGTACGGACTCCCCCGATAGACAACGGGCATAACTTCATACGCTCTCGATTAATAAGGATTTCATACGCCATCCGCGCTATGTTCAGGATAGCGCCTAAGAGAAGCGTGGGCCCTTAGCATAATCCCCGACGCTCGCTGATAAGCGCTATTCCCTATCTGATGCCAAACGCGTTCGCGTCCACTCTCAGGCCTGTCGATTCCAAGCCACTACGTCCGCGTAGGGTAAATCGCCACCGAAGATATCCAAGGCGCTTCCAATCGTGAGATCGACGCGCCCGGCTCCAATGCGATTGACCGATTCCAGGTCCTCCAAACTTCGGGCGCCGCCGGCGTAGGTGACCGGGATGGGGCATTTTTGGCCGAGGAGAGCGACTAAGTCCGTCTCGATTCCCGACATTCTGCCTTCCACGTCGACACCGTGCACGAGGAATTCGCTGCAGTATTCAGAGAGTTTGGACAAAGACTCCGCGTCGACCGGCAAGTCCGTAAATCGCGTCCAACGATCCGTCACCACCCAATAAACCCCGTCGCGCTTGCGGCAACTCAGGTCCAAAACCAAACGCTCCTTGCCCACTTCCGCGACCAGTTTCACAAGACGGGCCCAGTCGATTTCCCCTTGTGAAAACACATAGGAAGTCACGATCACGTGGCTCGCTCCGGCGTCCAAGAAGCGAGACGCGTTTTCCGGGTTCACACCGCCTCCGTAGTGCATCCCACCCGGATAGGCGCCTAGCGCCTCGAGGGCCGCCTCCGTGTTTCCGGGTCCGAGAGCGATCACGTGTCCACCGGGCAGCGAGTCCGATCGATACCGTTGAGCGAAAGCGCTCGGCGGCTGCTCCGTTTCGAAATTAGTGAGGGCGTTGGCGTCGCCATCCTTCAGCGACCCGCCCACGATTTGGACGACTTTTCCGTCTTTAAGATCAATACAGGGACGAAAGCGCATCTAGTTTTTCCCCTTTATCGCTTCCGCCGCGCGAGCGCCCGCTTCGTTCAAGGCCGATTCGATCCGGGCCCTCCCTCGTTCGAGCGCTTCGTCATCGGCGTCTCGCTCAATCGCGAGATCGTCGCCCACCACAACTGCGATTCGAGAAAACGGTTTCGGGATGATCAGCCGGTCCCAGGAACGAACGCGCCAACAACGTTCCGCCTGGTAGCTGATTGGCACAACCGGCGCTCCGGTCAGTTTCGCGAGCATCGCCACTCCCATCTTCGCCTTGTAGATTGGACCCCTCGATCCGTCTGGCAGCAGAATCGTCGAGCAGGACTCCTTCTTCATCACGCGATAAAAGCGACGAAATCCCTCGGTCCCACCACGGTGGGCGGATCCCCGCACTACACGCAAGCCGCTGCGCTGTCCCAGCGAAGCTCCGATTGCGCCGTCTTTGGACAAGCTGGACATCATGGCCAGCTTGATTCCACGCGATATCAAATACTTGGGGGCGAATACGGAAAAATAGAAGATGCGATTGTGCCACGCCGCGAAAATAACTGGATTCTCGGCGATGCGGTCCAGGCGCTTCTCGCCAGCTACGATTCGCGTCCGGCAAGTGGCGATCAAGGCCCGGGCCAGACAGTGCAGCAGAAACGAATAGAATCGCAGCTTGAAAGGAGTTTTCGATTCGTCGCCCATTGATGAGATCTCGTTGCCGAATCGAAGCGAGACAACTCGCTATTTCGACGCGTACAATTCAAGAATGTCGCCGACAGTCTCGAGCTTAGCCGCTTCTTCATCCGTAATTTCGATGTCGAGCGTCTCCTCCAAATCCACGAGCAGTTGAAGCGCTTTAGGCGAGTCGATCCCGAGATTCGCGACCAATTCCGTCTCCGGCTTCAACGTGTCTTTCTCCACGTTCGCGAGTTGGCTGATTACCGCCAGTACCTTGTCGTTTTTGTCGTCCATAGAAATAATGGGCCCAACTAAAACTCAAAATTCGAGCCGGTCAATTGCGCCGTTCAAATATTGTTCCTTAACCGCTCCCCGCTGGACCTTGCCGCTCGAAGTCCGCGGTATCCGACCTCTGCGGACAAAAACCAGATCCGCGACCGGATAGGATAAGCCTCGACCGATACGACTGCGGATGGCGTGATCCAGTTCTTTCAGCGCCGGCGGGTCCGTCAGCGTCGTTTCCACCACCAGAGCGATCTCCTCGCCAACGCCTTCCGTCGTTACGGAAAAGGCCGCTACGCGTTCCGCGCTTTGACTCTCGCCTCGGGCTTCCTCCGCGAGCCATTCGATTTCGTGCGGCATAACGTTGTCGCCGCGAATGACTAGAATCTCCTTGGACCGCCCCGCGATGTACAGCTCTCCATCGTAAACGAAACCGATATCCCCCGTCTTCAGCCACTCGCCGCGCAAACTCTCTGCGGAAGCGGCACCGTCGTTGTAGTATCCATCAAATACCGACGATCCCTTTACTTGTACCTCTCCCAGCTCGCCCTCCATCATCACCTCGCCCGCCGCGTTGGCGATGATCACCTCGGTATCGGGAACCGGTTCTCCGACGCACACCACTTCTTGATCCTCGAAGACGAACTCCGAGGTTTTGGGAACTGGACGCGTGCGGATGCCTTTTCTCTTACGATCGAATGTGACCGCGAGCGTGGCCTCGGCCATCCCGTAGCAAGGAGCCATATTCTCCGGTCGAAAACCGGTGCCCGTCATCAACTCGCAAAACGCGCTCATGGTTTCCGGACGGATCATCTCTGATCCGGTCATCGCAGACTCGACCCGAGTAAAATCCAACCCCTGAACGTCGTCGGGAGTCAGCCGGTCGACACAAAACTGAAACCCGAAATTCGGACCCGAAATCAGGGCCTCACGCCCATGCGCCGCCTCCAAATACCGCAAAGGGCGGGCCAGAAAAGTCGTCGGATTCATCAAGCTCAACTCCAGGCCACAGCCAATCGCGAAGATCAAGCAGCCGATCAAGCCCATGTCGTGGTGCATGGGCAGCCACGAATTGTTGACAATCGGATAGTCGCCCACCGGTCGACCCGATTTAACGTAGATTCCTTCGTTGATGTTGTAGGCGTTGGAGGTCGCCATCCGATGGTTGATCATCACTGCCCGCGGCGTTCCCGTACTGCCGCTGGTAAACTGCATGAACGCGAGCTCCGTCGGATTGGCATTGGCAAAGGTCCCGTTTTCGGAGCTGCCTTGCTGCAGCTCGCCCAGTGAAAGCGCGATCGCCCCCAGGGTATCGGGATGGGCTTTGCGCAGGTCGCCTACCATCTGCTCCGAGATGAGCAGCCGGGACGCGCCGATCACGTTCCGAAACGTCTCCAGCTTGGCGGCAAAGTGGTTCGACCCCTTCAAACCGCCGACCGCCGGAGCGATGGCAGCGGGATAGGCTCCGGCGCAAATCGCTCCCAGCCACGCGCCGACAAAGTCGAGCGACGTCCCCAAGCAAATCAGCAAGCGGTCTTTTTCCTGCACGCCTGCCGCACGCCATCGGGCGCAATACGAACGCGTCAGTTCGAGCAACTCAGCGTAGGTCATCCGCTCGAATCGCCGTCCCGACCGGTCCCACATTTGGATGCCTCGATCCGAAAAGTCAGCCGACGCCCGCTCGAGCGCCTCGCCTATCGTGAAGGGTAGCCCCTCGATACTGTTGGTTCGCTGACGCCCGACCAGAGCGGCTTTCTTTTTTCCGGCAGTTCCAGAGCTCACTGCAGAGACGCTTCGATTTCCGGCTCGGCGAGACTCGTTTTCGTGCCCAAAGCGCGATCTTTCCCGCTGTAAATCGCCTTGTCCAGTCGATGGCGGGCGACGCGATCCAGGATATCTTGAACCCGATCCATATCGATTCCCAGGTCCTTCATGTCGTCGCGAATCGCGTTGATGATCGGCGGCACTCCCTCCAGCACGTGGTCCATTCGGGCCCGAAGACTCTCGGCCTTCGTTTCCGCTCCTTCCGGATCGGCGGCGAACATATCGCGGAACTGGTCTTCAATATAGATGTGATTGAACCCGAGATGCCGGGACTCGTCTTCGATGATGCCGGCGCAAATATCGCTGAGAACCGGATCCAGATCCAGATCGCGCAGTTCGTGGGAAACGACTTGAGCCATGGATTCGCTCGCTAGGACGCCGGTCAACCACTCGCATGGGTCCTTGGAAATGATGCGGCTTTGGAAAAGAAATCCGGCTGGGAATTTTCGGATCGACAAGGGCTCCCGATCGATGCGACCGAAATAGCGAGCGAACAATTCGGTGTGTCGAGCCTCGTCCACGGCCCAGGTCGTCAGGTAGAATTGGGCAGGCACTTTCGACTCGTGCCCCAAAATCGGAATTAATCCAGAAACTGAATACAATGCGGATTGCTCGCCGGTCAGCACCGGGGTCAAAACCCTCCCCAGTTGATCCCGGATTTTCTCGCCGCCGATGCGACGCGGGGCGTTCCAGTCGATGTCCTCCGCGGACCATTGCTTTCGGATCCCCTGGTGCCACAAGCGCATTTGGCGCTCGTTGCTGAGATCAGGCAAAACCTTGTAGATATTCATAATCGAACCGCCGTCGTGAGTCCGCTCGCATCGCTTTCCAAATCCGGCTGTCCGGAGACGCTCCGATTTCCCGTACAAGACCGCGGCGCGAACACGCATTTCGGCGTCCCTCTACGAAAGAGAAAGACAACGATATGTGAAGGATAAAAACGCGCGAATTCGCTCTCTCGAAGACGCCGCTCTCAGTCGAAACGCGTCAATTCGTTGGATCGGATCACGCTCTGGACCTTGGAGATGTAGTGATATCCCTCTTGCGAGTATCGATCGAGCCCTTCCGCCAGGTCGATACCATTCAAGGCCAACTCCCTGCCGCGAATCGACTTCCGAATCGACCGCATCTGCAGGTAGTAGCGGTTGGTGTTTAGATTCTTGAAATAGGCAGCGAACGAGTCCTTTGGCGTATCGTAACTCGCCACTTCGTAGGTCTTGCCGGCGGGACGCTTTTGCGGAACGAGCCCGCAACCCGGCTCGTAGCACCACATTCCGAAGAGGTTGTTTCCTTCGCGAGCGAAACGCGACGTTCCCCAGCCGCTTTCCAAAGCCGCTTGCGACAGGGCCAGCGAAGGAGGGATTTCGTCCACTCGGGCGAGCAGATGCTGGAAAGTCTCGTCCGTCACCGTTTCCACCGGGTCGAATTTGTATTCCTCCAGGAACGAGTCGATCCGCCCCTTGTCGCGATTCGAGACGCTTCCTTTGCGGTCGAAGGACGTTTGGATGCGTTTGATTTGATCCCGCTGCTCCAGGACTTGGTAGTTCGCCTCTTCGACGAACGGCAGCATGTATTCGAAAAACGCGGACTTGCGCTCGTCGACGTTTTTGATCGCCGCGAAGTCGGGCATCTCCCGCTCTTCCTCGGTCAAGAGAGAGTCCAAGCCGATCGAGGTGACGATCAACAAGAGACAGGCTCCCGCGATTACAACAGCAAGGTCGCGCTGAGAGCTCTTTTCCCACTCAACCCCGCGCAGCCATTTCAGATTTAGCGTACGTTTCATTTTCATCCCTTTCTTACCCACTGCGAGCGGACTATAAGTCCGTTCGTTTCAGATGGAGGAAAATCTCCCCGTCCATCCAGTATTCGATGTACTTGGCTTTCGTCTGTACCAGGTCCGTCCAGCCAAAGGGCGTCTTGCCCGAATTGGCGGGGGAAACGAGCGTAAGCCCGCCGTGCACCCACTCCCGGTACTTCGCAAACCGTTCGTCAGAAATTTTCACCACAAGTTCCTTGTCCTTGTGGGCGGGAAACAACTGCAGGTAGACGCTCATCGAGTCGTCCACCTTCACGTCGCGCACAATCCCGCGATTGATGGCAATGGCTTCATACGGGCCGTAAACCGGCATTTTCTCCCCTTGGGGAGAAGCGGGCGCGGCACTCGGGCGCCTCGGCTCCGACAGAGACTGCCCATAAAGACTACCCACGAAAAAGCCCAAGGCCAGTAGAGCAATCACTTTACTTGTTGGATTCATACCCAACGTACAATGAGTAATCTAATCCGTTTGTCAAAACCGCTTGTTTAGGCAATTCACCCTATGGTTTTCGCCCTCTGAAACTGTAAAAAGCTAGGGCTCGACCGCCGGGAGAGCCGCGAAACGCGTGGGCGAAATTGACAGCTCGGACGGTCCGGCGGTCCGTCCCTACCTGATTTCCGATTTATCCTACAGTATTCGGGGAGCCGTCGAACAAGCTTGCAAATGGGCTCTTTTCATTAGATCGACGAGACGCATTATGATCGGGAGAGTCGGCAGGAAGGGGATTTCCTTAGTGAGCGAATTGGGCGAATTGACGCTGTTCAGCGCGTCTTCGCTTGGCTCGCTCTTTCTTCAGCGCCACTACTTCGAAAAGCTCGTTCGCTCGATTTACGAAATTGGCGTCCGCTGCATACCCATCACTTTGATCGTCGGCCTGTTCACGGGACTGGTTCTCGGTTTGCAGCTCTACTACGTCCTGACCAAGTTCAGCTCGGAGAGCCTCCTCGGACAGGCGGTAGCCCTCTCGATCATAATGGAGATCGGCCCCGTGTTCACGGCCATCATGATCGTCGGACAAGCGGGATCCGCCCTCTCGGCCGAGATCGGAATCCAGCGAAACGCGGAGCAAATCGACGCCCTGAAGACCATGCGAATCAATCCGCTCGCATTCCTCGTCTCGCCTCGACTGTACGCCGCGCTCATCTGCTTTCCCATTCTAACGGCGATGTTCGATATCGTCGGCATTTTCGGCGGGCATCTGACCGGTGTCAGCATGCTGGGCGTCGACGAAGGCGCCTACTGGAATCGTATCTACGAAAGCGTCAGCATCACGAATGTGCGCGACGGCTTTCTGAAAGCACTCACCTTCGGCCTGCTCACCACTTCCATCTGCGCCTTTCAAGGCTACTTCACCCACACCAAGGCCAGTATTCCCGGCGCTCGCGGCGTTTCCCAAACGACCACCCGCGCGGTGGTCCTGTCGAGCATCGCCATTCTGGCCAGCGACTACCTCCTCACCTCTTTCCTCTTAGAAAAATAAATGAGCGAGGCGTTTCTAGAAATACGCGGTTTGAGCAAGCGTTTCGGCGATCAAGTGATCCTCGACGCTATCGACATGGACATTCCACTCGAATCGCACACGACGGTAATCGGGAAAAGCGGAATCGGCAAATCCGTGCTCCTCAAGTGCCTCTCGGGCTTGATGACTCCCGAGTCGGGAACCGTCAGATTTAGCCACTCGAACCAAGCCGTTCCCCAATGCGCGTACATGTTCCAGCAGAACGCGTTGTTCGACTCGCTCACGGTCTTCGAGAACGTCGCCCTCCCGCTCCGCGAGAAAGAGCGCATTTCGAAAGTCGCCCTCGCGGAGAAAGTGAACGACTTGCTCGAGCAGCTCGAGCTCGTCGACGCCGCGTCCAAGTACCCCGCCGAAATCTCCGGGGGCATGCAAAAGCGAGTCGCCCTCGCCCGAGCGCTCATCACCAGCCCTGAAATCATCCTTTTCGACGAACCCACTACCGGCCTCGACCCGCAGCGTAAATTTGGCGTTTTCGACATGATCCGCGACTACCGCAAGCGATTCGGTTTCACGGTATTGATGGTCAGCCACGACGTTCCTGAAGTGTTCGGGATCACCGATCAAGTCGCCTGGCTCGATGCGGGAAGAATCGCCTACTGGGGACCGCCCCAGCCCCTCATGGAATCGCCACCCCCGGAGCTCGAGGGATTCCTCAAACCCACCCTTTCAACCGAATCTTCTGCCGTATGAACCAGAAAAAGACTGAATTCGCCGTCGGACTCTTCGTCCTCGCCGGCATCGCCGCCATTCTCTATCTCGCCATTCAAATCGGGAGCAGCCGATTCCTCGGCTCCGATGCCCGCGTAATCGAAGCCCGCTTCTCCAATGTTGGCGGCCTCAACGAAGGCAGTAACGTCATGATCGCCGGCGTCAAAGTCGGCGTGGTCGGCAATATCACCTTGGACACCGAAAACCTCGTAGCAATGGTCGAGCTGAACCTCGACACCGACGTGGTCATCTACGACGACGCCATCGCCTCAATCAAGACGAACGGGCTGATCGGCGACAAATTCGTCGCCCTCGACCCCGGCGGCGGCGGATTCGAACTCGAGGAAGGCGAGCCAATCGTGGACACCGAGTCCGCGGTCGACATTGAAAGCCTCATCAGTCGTTTCGCCTTTGGCAGCCTCGAAGCGGAGGAATAACCGAAAATCGTAGGTAATTTTGAAAATTATCTATCAAAAAGGCGCGCGAAACGTATTCAGAAGTGAACTTTATCGATACTCGCGCAATCCATCCCGCAAAACTACACGTACTGAACTTCAACGACTCAAACTGAACTCGCCATGAAGAAACTTCCTTTTCCTCCCCTCCTCGCGACGCTCGCCATCGCGTTCCTCGCCGCAACTCCCCTGCGGGCCAACGAACTAGACGCGCCGAAAGCTGCTCTCGAATCGACCATCAACGAATTGCTCGACGTGCTCCACGCGGACGATTCGAACATGCCTTTCACCGCCAAACGCGACGAAATCATCGAAATCGTCAACCGCCAGTTCTCCTTCGACGTCATCATCCAACGCGCCCTCGGCCGCAACTGGAGCAAGCTGTCCGACCCCCAAAAGGAGCAAGTCTACAACCTGGTCACCGACCTCGTTCTCCAGGCGTACACGCAGGAACTGCAAAACGGGCCAAAACCCCGGCTGACCTTCAGCAACCCGGAAGTCCTTTCGAAGAGCAAGATCGAGATCGACTCCATCGTCTTCCTCAACAACACCAAGATCAATCTCAGCTACCGCCTCGCCAACATCAAAGACAGAGGTTGGCAAGTGTACGACGTGCTCGTGGAAGGCGTCAGCATGGTGAGCAACTACCGCAAGCAATTCGACGAGCACTTTCAGAAGAAAAACGCATCCGATCTCATCGACCTTCTAAAATCCAAACTCGAGAACGCGTGACCATGAATCGCATTAAACGGATTATCTCCTACGCGGGCTTCGCCAGTATTCTGGCCGCCCCTTCGCTCTCGTTCGCCCAGGAGTTTGTCGATTTGAGCGATCTCATCGACGACGACGAATTTTCCGAAGACGGGGCCAACGCCACGGCTGCTTCGATCGCCGACCCGCTCGAGGGCGTCAATCGGGCGATTTTCGCGTTTAACGACGGCGCCTATACAATCGTGGTCGACCCCTTCACCAAAGGCTACACACGCGTCGTTCCGAAGGAAGCCCGCAAGGGGCTCCACAATTTTTTCGAAAATCTCGAGTATCCGGTACGCTTCACCAGCAGCATCCTTCAATTCAAGTTCGGCCGAGCGGCACAGGAAACCGGCAAGTTCCTCGTCAACACCACGGCGGGACTGGGCGGCTTCATGGACGCGGCCAAGGAGTTTGACGGTCTTACCCCCCCGAAAGAAGACATTGGCCAAGCCTTCGGCGCTTGGGGAGTCAAGCACGGCTTCTACATCGTTCTCCCCTTCGTGGGCCCCTCCAGCTTGCGCGATCTCGTCGGCAACTTCGGCGACAGCGTCGTCGATCCGATCTCGGAACCCTGGTCCCAAATCGACGACGATTCCGACCGTACCGCGTTGCGGGCCGTTGAACTCGTCAACGAACTTCCGGAAATAATCGACCTATACAATACGGTCACCGATTCCGCCATCGATCCCTACGTCGCCATGCGCGACGGCTACGCTCAGCTCAGAGCCGCGAAAGTCGCCGAGTAGTCAGTCCAAACAAACTCCGTGACATTTTTGGGTAGTGGCCGACCTCCGGGCGGCCACGAATGGAAAACTCGCGTTAGCTAGATTGAATCA
>JANQSC010000081.1 GCA_028284235.1 Opitutaceae bacterium | reverse complement strand
GCGGACGGGGGCGCTCGATCGAGCGCGTCGCGACTACGACCGCGAGCACATTGCCGCGGCGTTGCGAGCGGCCTTGGCCTAGGCCACGTGGACAGATTCACTCATGTCGTCGAGATCGGTTCATTTTGGTCGAAATCGCGTTTCCTCCCTTCGCAATATTTCAATATTGCTTCCGCCTTCTCTACGATACGGCGAGACAGGCAGGTTGAAGCCCGCAATTTCGCCTCAAAATGCCCTCGATTCGACTCGTTCCGGAATTTGTCCAAGTGGCCTAGTCGAGGTCTTGAACGAAGTCGACTGGGAGTCCGACTTTCTCGGCGACTTCGGTGTTGAGCTCGTCGCCTTGGTAGAACGGCATTTCGTTCTTCACATGGGCGGCGGCGTTGGCGAAGTGCAGGAGGGTGACGTAGCAAAACTCGTTGCCGGCGAATGACTCGGGTTCGTGGTGCCAGGCGGTGGCGCGCACGATATTCTCCGGCAGCCCCCACATGGCGAAGAGGAATGCGCCGATCGCGGCATGGTCGCAGCCGAACACGGCTTGCTCGAGTCGCCAAAGCGGGCGGTTGTTCTCGATGGAGCGCCCCATGAGGTCCGCGTATTCCTCGCCCTTGTGGGCGAGGAGGACCAGTTTGCCGAGATCGTGCAGGAGGGTGATGCTGCAAAGGGTCTGGATTTGTTTTACGCTGACGCCGAACTGCTTGAGCTGGAATCCGCATTGGCTGGTCTCGATGCAGTGCTTGAGCACCGCGTTGGCGATTTCCTGTAGCGACGGTTCGAGCGACAGTTGCTTTTTGGCGAGCTCCGTTATGGCCAGGTTGCGGACGAAATCCATGCCGAGCATCTGCAGCGCTTCCTCGATGGTCTCGACGCGTCCGCCGCCGCCGAGAAAGGCGGTGTTGGCGACTTGCAGGATCGTGGCCACCGCGGTTGGGTGCTGCATGATGACGGGGGCGAGATCCTCGATGTTGCAATTGGGGTCGTCCGCTGTCTTGAGAAGCTCCTGCATGGGCTGGGTATTGACGTGCAGTTGCTTGGTTTCGCGGACGGTTTCCACGACTTCCTTGCGTCGAATCCGCAGCTGGGTCTTGAAGACGCGCTTGATCGAGAGAGCGAGCGAGTCAGCCGAGGCGGGCGACTCCAGATAGAGGTGGGCGAGTCCGGTACCTTTTTGCAAGGACCCGGTGTCAGAGGGGTCGTGAATGAGGAATCGGAGTGAGTTTGGGAAGTCGCGCTTGGTTTCCGCGAGGAGACGGTCGCCGGACATCTTCGGCAGGTCGAGATTGGCGACGATCGCGTCGGCCGGGTCGCTTCGAAGCGCTTCGAGGGCGGCGTCTGCGTCTTGCACGCCGCGTACCTGCCAGCCAGATCCTCGAATTGTTGGATCGGCGGCGATCGAGTCGAGGAATTGTTTGTCTTTGTCAGCAACCAGTATGCTGACTGCTTTCTTACCGTGGGAACTCATTCGTTTGTATCTGTGGGGATACGTAAAAATGCGGGCCTAAGCCTACCCTAGGATATATCGCGCTTTTTCGCCCCAATGAGAGCAGAAAAGCGCCCCGATTCGAGGGAGGCGCTGTCACGGCGGCTTTTAATCAATTATTCACACTTCGACCCGTTGATCGGGCTCCGTGGAACGGCGTGCGTGAATAAGGGTTTCCCCCCGTTAATCGCTGTCAATCTTGAAGATACGCGTGAATCCAGGTGGCGATTTCCCGTCCGAGCTGGGCCTTGCTCATAGTGTCGAGGGGCCGCGTTTCGTTGGCTGTGACGAAGGTTGCGGTGTTCTCGGCCTGGCCGAAAACGGCGCCGTCTCGGACGCTGTTGGCGACGATGAGATCGCATCCCTTTGTTGTTCGTTTTGCCTGGGCGTTTTCGACGAGATTTTCGGTTTCGGCAGCGAAGCCGACGACGACGGCGGGTCGTTCGGGTTCTGGGAGGGTGCCGATGGACTGGACGATGTCTGGGTTTTCCTCGAATTCGAGCGCCAGCCCCTCGTTTTTCTTGATTTTCCGGTCCGAGCGATTGGCGACCTTGAAGTCGCAGACGGCGGCGCAGGCGACGAATATGTCGGCAGGGAGGGCGTCTCGAGTTGCCCGTAGCATTTCGTCGGCGGACTCGACTTTGATTGGCCTTAGGTTGGGGTGGGCGGGCGCCGTTTCGCTGTTGACGCTGTGCACGAGCGTGACTTGGGCTCCAGATCGGGCCAGTGCCAGTGCGATGGCGTTGCCCTGCTTGCCGGAGGAGAAATTGCTGATGTAGCGGACGGAGTCGATGCGTTCGACGGTGCCCCCGGAGGTGACGATGGCGTGTTTCCCATCCAGGGTGTTGGCGTGCGCGAAGTGCTGCGCGATGGCGTCGAGGATGTCGGCTGGCTCGGCCATTTTCCCCATGCCGACTTCGCCGCACGCGAGCTCGTCGGACTGAGGCGGAACGACGGTGGCGCCGTCGGCCTCGGCTTGGGCGAGGTTGCGCTGGAATGCGGGGTTCTCCCACATTTCGACATTCATGCTGGGGGCGAGCAGGACGGGCTTGTTTTTCGCGAGGAGAAGAGTGGAGGCCAAGTCGTCTCCTTCGCCGCGGGTCATTTTAGCGATGAAGTCGGCGGTGGCCGGGACGACCGCAATGAGGTCCGCTCGGCGGGAGAGTTCGATGTGGTTCATCTCGAAAGCGTCGTCGTCCCAGAGCTCGGTGTGGGCCTTTTTGCCGGTGAGCGTTTCTACGGAAAGCGGGGTGGCGAACTGGGCGCCGCCAGGGGTCAAGGCCGCTTCGACGGAGGCTCCGGCTTTGGTGAGAAGCCGGATCAGCTCGAGCGATTTGTATGCGGCGATGCTGCCTGTGATGACCAGTAGGATGCGTTTGCCTTCAAGCATGGTTCGAAAAGTGGCCGCTTATGTTTGGTGAAAAGGCGTCGAGAGCAAGCTTGGAGGGAGCCGGGGGGCTAGGCCACGTGGACAAATTCACTCATGTCGTCGAGATCGGTTTATTTTGGCCGAAATCGCGTTACCTCCCTTCGCAATATTTCAATATTACTCAGGTCGGAGCCCGCAATTTCGCCTCAAAATGCCCTCGATTCGACTCGTTCCGGAATTTGTCCACGTGGCCTAGAAATCGAACTCGAGCTGACGCGCGGGTCGGACGGCGTTGTGGGCGAATCGAACGCCGAGCCCGATGAGCCGCACGGGAAGGGCCTTGCGCCCGAAGCCTTCTTCGAGCAGGGAAAGGGCGGAGGGGAGCGTGATGGGCAGAGCGGAACGTTCCACGGTCGTTCGGGTGAAGTCGGCGAACTTGATTTTCACGAAGAGTTTGGAGATGCGCGATTCCGACTTAAGCCGGAAGAGATCCTCCTCGAGCTCTTGGAAGAGGTCTTGGACTTTCGCGGCGCACTCTTCCAGCGTTTCCAGGTTTTTCGCGAATGTGCGTTCGACGCTTACCGATTTGCGTATCCGGTGCGAAACGACAGCGCGGTCGTCTCGGCCGCGACAAAGATCGTAGAGATCCGAGCCGAATTTGCCGAACAATCGCGATAGCTCGACAGAATTGAACGTTTGTAGGTCTCCGCAGGTCTTGATGCCCTTTTGGTGGAGCTTCTCTTCAGCTCTTTTTCCGATTCCCCAAATTTTGGATACGGGTAAATCTTGCATGAACGATGGGATATCTTCGTTTCCGATGACGAAGAGCCCGTCGGGCTTGCGCCAGTCGCTCGCGATTTTGGCGAGCATCTTGTTCGGGGCGACTCCAGCGGAGGCGACCAGACCGGTTTCCCTTCGGATGCGGCGTTTGATTTCCCGGGCGATGGATTCGCCGTCGCGTTCGCTATGGGAGACGTCCAGGTAGGCTTCGTCGAGAGAGAGGGGTTCGACGAGCGAGGAGTATTCGCTCATTATGGATCGGATTCGCTTGGATTCGGCTCGATAGGCTTCGAACCGGACGGGAAGCACGATCAAATGGGGGCACTTGCGCAGGGCCATGAAGTTTGGCATGGCGGAGTGGATACCGAATTTGCGCGCTTCGTAGTTGCACGTGGTGAGTACCCCTCGGGCGCTGCGTCCGCCGACGGCAACGGGTTCGGAGCGCAGTTCGGGACGGTCGCGTACTTCCACCGCCGCGTAGAAGCAATCCATGTCTACATGAATTATTTTCCTCTCCATCGTCCCGATTCCCTCCGTTTCTTTCAGCTCATAATCTCACTCAAAATCATAATCCTAATCATAATCCTAATCTTAATCAAAACAGTGGAAAGGTGGAGGGGGATTAGGATTAAGATTATGATTAGGATCAGGAGTAGGATTGTGACTGGACATGCGGAGGCTACCTTGCTTGATGGGAACGATGGCAGAACCGCTTTCTAAAGCCAAGCTTTCGGCGCTGCGAAAGCTGCAGCAAAAGAAGAACCGCGAGTTGGAGAATCGGTTTTTGATCGAGGGTTGGCATTTACTGGAGGAGGCGATGCGGGCGGGCGTTCCGTTGCGCGAGCTTGTGTACGACGGGGAGCGGGCGTTGGCCGACAACGACCGGGCGACGCGGGACAAGGCGTTGCGTCTAGCGGGCGTGGCGCGCGAGGCGACGCCGTCGCAGATGAAAGCTTTGAGCGAGACGAGATCGAGCGTGGCGGCGATTGGAATCGTGGACCGGATGGAAATGGACTGGAGGGGGTTGAGGAAGGAACTCGCGGCGCGCGAGGAAGCTCTGGTGGTCGCTTTGGACGGAGTGGCGGATCCGGGCAATTGCGGTTCGATTATCCGGGGGTGCGACTGGTTTGGGGCGGCGGCGGTATTGTTGGGGTCGGGCTGTCCGGAGCGGGAGAACGGGAAGCTTGTCCGGGCCACGATGGGGGGTATCTTTCATCTGCCGGTTTGCGCGTCGGCCCCGTTGGTCGAGCGACTGGCGGAGCTGAAGGCGGCGGGGTTCCAGGTGTTTGCAAGCGCGTTGGGGGCTCCTGTTTCCCTTTCGGATTTTAGCTGGCCGAAGAAGGCGGTTCTTCTAGTCGGGAACGAGGCGCGCGGGATCGGGGCGGCGGCTTTGGCCCTGGCGGACTGCCGCGTAGAGATTCCCCGGTTTGGTCGAGGCGAGTCCTTGAATGCGGCTATGGCGGCTTCTATCTTCCTGTCCCATTGGCGTATGAATGGATAGAATACGGTCGGGCGCCGCGTTCGTCGTATTCATTTTTCTCCGCCGTTTCGCCGAATCGGTCTTGCCAGGGGAAATTTGTCTTCTAGTTTTTCCGGTCTTCGCGTCTCTATAAACTTCTTTTGCGCATTGATGGATTGGATAACCGATATTGAGGAGGCTCTCGAGTCGAGGGAATCGCAAGGCAAGCGACTCCTAGTGATTTTCAAAGGGAATGGCGACTGGTGCCCCTGGTGCAACAAGCTTGAGGGGTTGTTGGCGGAGAGCCCGGCCTTGGACGAGTATCTGGAGTCGGAGGGAATTCTCGGGGCGAAGATCGGCATTCCGCGCAAGTCGGACGACGTGGAGGGTATTCGCTCGCGTTTCGGAATCACGGGAATCCCGTTCCTCGTATTCTACGCCGATGACGGTCGCTTGGAGGGGACGACCGAGTTTATCGATGGCGGGGATGCCCAGTCCTACGTGGACTGGATTGAAAGCGTGGATTCCAGTGGTTTATAGAGCCTACTTCAGGGAGTAGGACTTTATTTCCCCTTCGAATTGGACGACGACGTTCTCGGGGTTGATCTCGATGACGTCGGCTCCGGATACGCGGTCGCCGATACGGACAAGCCGGCTGTTGACGTCCGCGGTGGGAATGGGGAGGTCGTGATAGATGCGGGTGACGTTGAGCTTGGGGAATTTGACTTCCGCGACGGGTTCGATTTTGGCTTCGGCGACGAGTTCGTCCGCGGTGATCGGCTCGAACTCGGTGAGGACGGACTCGGCGATTAGGGCTTCGGCGGATATGGGCTCGAAACTTGATTTTTCTCGATCGTATTCGAAATCCTGAGCCACGTTCGGATTGGATTCAAAGGACCCTGACTCCCAATCGGCATAGACCTTGTCGGAGTAGTCGCTCGATGAGTTGAGCGCGAGAAAGGCGGCAAAGGCGATCGAGGCGGCGGCGCCGATACCTGTGGCGATCCACTTGCGGTTGGACTTGGGCGGATCTTCCGGTTTGGCCGGTCGATTCCCGATTTGCAATTGGGAGTGATCCGTTGGAGAGTCGAATCTCGTGGGGTGAGGAGCGGCGATTTCCGCGGCTAGAGCGACTTCTTCGTCGCCCGAGATGATGTTGTCCCAAGCGTTCCACTGCTGGCGTTTGCCGATGGACGCGATGAACGGATGGTTGTAGGGGGAATCTGAATTCTCGAAGTCCTTCGGGCTATCCTTGTCGCCGCAAAGGGCGTTGGCGGCGAAAACGGCAGCCAGGGCGGAGAAGGAGGACCCGGAGGAGTTGACGGGATCGTGGTGGAGGGCGGCCGACTCGACGACGCCGACGGGCAGCCCCCAGCGAGCGAGCAAGTAGGCACCCGCTTCGGCGTGGTTGCACCCGAGGATTTCGCTCTCCGCCTGCCATGGGTGGATGCCCTTGTTTTGGGCGGCGACGAGGGCGTCGGTGTAGGCTTCCGGGGCGGCCCGCTGTATGATCAGTTTGCCGATGTCGTGAAATAGGCCGGCGGTGTAGGCGCCTTCGGCGATGCCCGGGGCGCTCGTCTCGTAGAGCATGATCTTCTTCGAGCTGGTGGCCACGTTCATGCTGTGCCGCCAGAGCTTGTCGGTTTTCGCCTTCTGCTGCTTGTCGCTGTCGCCGTCGAATATCTGGATAGCGAGCACGAGATTCTTGACGGTCCCGATTCCGAGGATGCCGACTGCTTCGGTGATGTTCGACACCGTTTCGTCGAATCCGAAATAGGAGGAGTTGACGATTTGCAGGATTTTGGCGCTGATGGTGATGTCGGTCGCGATGACTTCGCCGACGTCGTCGATGGAGCTGTTGGGGTCGTCAAGGGCGGCAGAGATTTTCTGGTAGAGCGAGGGGAGGCTTGGGAGTTCTCCGAGCGAGCCGACGATTTGCTTGATTTGGTCTTTGCCGAGCCACTTCTCGATGGCGAGGCATCGCTGGATCTCGGTGACGAGTCGTTCGGAAGGGCAGGGTTTCGGCAGGTAGTGGAATGCGCTGCCAATTCCGTCCTCGAGGATTTCCAGTTCTTCGCGGTCCGCGGTGATGAACCGATGGATGAAGGGGTGGTGTCGCTCTGCTTCGCGAAGGAGTTCGGCTCCGTTCATCTGGGGCATGCGATAGTCGCAGATTACGATGGACGGCGGGTTGGATTGAATGGACGCGAGCGCTTGCTGGGGATTGTTGGATACCTCGATTGTCCAGTTGGAGGAGTGGCTGGACAGCGCGGTGCGGAGATGGTCGAGCGCGTTGATTTCGTCGTCTATGAGGAGGATTCGTGTATCGTTGTGAGTCATTTGAAGGATTGTCAGTATTGCAGTCCTAGGGATTTTAGGGATCGGCGCGAAGGGAACTGGGCTTGAGGCATTGCGGGTCGATCCGGGGTGGTTGGAGGATTGCGCCTAGCGGGGGCCGCGATTGGAGTGAGCGCTTTCCCCCGTTCCGGGAAACCGGAAAGCGCCTAGCCGAGCTTCAGGGGTATTTCGAAGTTGTCTGAATTGTCCGAGTTGCCAGCTTAGGATCAGAATGCGAGCGCCTTATCTTTATTCCGGGTTGGAGGCGGAGTCGTACGACTCGGTGGACGAGTTGTCGGACTTCGAGGACTATCCGTTCTATCGATCTCTCGTTGAAGCGAATCCTGGTCGGGTACTGGATCTTGGTTGCGGAACGGGGAGAATTCTAGCGCGATTGATGGAAGACGGAATCGAAGTAGTTGGACTCGACTCATCTCGAGACATGTTGGAAATATGCCGCGAAAAACTGGCTGGGATGCAAAGCCCTCCTCGCCTCGAGTTGGGAGATATCCGGCGATTCGACTTAAAGGAGACTTTCCAGTCGATTCTCATCCCAGGTTTTACCATTCAGTTGTTAATGGAGCCTGATGAGATCGACAGCTGCCTGCTATCTTGTTGGCGACATCTTGAAATTGGGGGGCAGTTGGTAGTTTCGACATACATGCCATGGGAGATGCTGGAAAGTGGCGTCGATGAGAGTCCGATTGAAAAGCGACGTGATGCGGCGTTTGGAGAAACGGGTGAACGATTTGTCGCCTGGCAGGGCTGGTCAATCGACCGGCGGGAGCAATCGCTGGAATTGTTGAATCGGTTTCAGCGAGTCGATTCCGAAAACCAGGTCGTCGAGGAAGAAAACCGAAACATGTCGATAAGGTGGCACTTGCCCTACGATATGGTCGCTCGGATTCGCTCGCTCGGATTTACCGAAATTTCCGTGTATGGCGACTATCAGTTCATTCCGCCTGCGTCAGATTCGGAATCAGTCATCTACGTCGTGTCGAAAGGCTAGGCGCGCCTGTGCCCCAGAGGGAAAGGCGCGACCCGCCTCCCTTGGATTGGGAGCAGACGTCCCGGAGGAGGCAGGGATGACCTCTTTTTCGAAAGAAAATCACGACTTACATTAATAGAACCTAGAATTCTGTCGATCCCCCCATAGTTGCCTGTTCGGCAATCATCTCTTCAACACGCTATGGGTAACTCAGCAGAACTAACGTATTTTGGCCACGATCTGGAGGCGATGTCCTTTGCAGAAAACTACCATGAGTGGATCGCGGACGAGTTCGCTCCTTATCTGGGTGAAAATGTCGCCGAAGTTGGCGCCGGCAGCGGGGACTTTACGCATTTGCTGCTCGAAAGAGGAGCGAAACGGGTTACTTGTTTCGAACCGTCTCAGAACATGTTTCCGATACTGGAAGAGCGACATGGGAATGACGATCGAATTGGAACTTCACAGCGTTACTTTGGCGATTGCCTTCCCGAAATGCAGGGGTGTTTTGATACGGTTGTTTATGTAAATGTCCTTGAGCATATCGAGTATGATAGCGCCGAAATCGGCTACGCCTATGACAGTCTGAGGACTGGGGGCCGGATTGCAATTCTCGTACCCGCGTTGGAGTGGCTATACAGTGACTTCGATAACCAGTTGGGCCACTTTCGACGCTATCGCAAAGGCGGTTTGGTCGGTCTCGTAGAGGAACGTGGCTTTGAGATTGAGACAGCCAAATATTTTGACATGGCGGGAATCATGCCGTGGTTCTTGCTGATGGTAATGTTCAACAAGACTCTCAACAGTGGAAACGTATCAATGTACGACAAGCTGGTGATTCCCATAACGCGTTTCCTGGAAGGAAAGTGGGCGCCCTCGATCGGGAAGAATCTTCTCGTGGTCGGGACGAAGGTCTAGCCAGGTCGAAGCTCTCGTAGCATTGCAGGACTTGTAAGAGGAGTCTCCGCGTTGGGGCATGAGAAAAGCCCTGAGGTTTTAATTTCAGCAAGCCAGAACTTGATGCAGGGAATCTCAAATAGTCTGGAGATTTAAAAACACCTACGGAAGCGTTTTGAGCCAGATCTGGTATGCCTCTGGGCCTATGTCGTAGACGCGCGAAACCTCTTCCTGCGAGAGGGATTCCCTGAGCGCGGCGTCACCCTCTCTATCGTCCGTTCTGGAATGGATACTGGCGACGCGACTGAGGCGCGTGAAGTTCATTGGAAGCATGGATATTTCGTCGATGGTCTCTAGCTCGAACCAAGGCCCGACGTCGTTTCCAGAAAGGAGGAAGCGCTCGGTTTCGTCGTCGCCGATTCGCACCCCGAAGAATTGGACGACAAAAATCTCGTCGAACGTTTTCAAGTTCAGGTGCATTTCGAGATTGGCCGCTTTTTGGACGGCGCGCTTGACGCTGATGTTTGCGATGTCGCGGAGCTGGAATTCTTGAGAAACGGTGCTGATGTAGAGGTAGTTCCCATTGGGCAGCGCTTCATGGCGATCTACGAGCCACTCGATCCGTTTGAGGATCATGTTGTTGGTTGTGTAAAGGGGATTTGAATATCTGTGGACCGCGTATAGGAAGCAAATCGCGGCGGTTGCGAACACGGCGATCCGGTGTGTCGAAGTGGCTTGAGACACGATACTCAGGCCGATTCCTCCGCACAGAATAGTGAGTGAAATAAAGGGGAGGCCTAGGCGAGTAACGATCGGGTTGTCGAGTTGTCCATGGGAGAATCCAAGGATGAGGAGAAATTGGGCAATCAGCGTCAGTCCGAATATCTGGGCTACGTAGAGCGTTTTCAGGCGCTGGGACCATTCTTTGTTTCGGGTCAGACTCAATGCGAGGAGGGCAATGAGACAGAGAATGCCTATGACCCCGACGAGAGGCGTGCTCGCGACCATCCGGTTGTGGGTGAAAAAGAAATTGGTCGCGTGCCCGAGGTTGTCGCTCAAGTATGAGAGGCCGAAAAAGGTGTCGCCTTCATTCTGGATTTGTTTGAAATCAATGCGCGCGTCCGCGTATTTGTGCTGCCAGGCGACTGGGATGAAGAAGAGAGGTGCGACAGCGGCTATCCAGCTGATTTGAATCGAGCGCATCCGGAACCAGTTGATCGCGATCACGGCTATAGCGGGCGCGACAAGGATGGGAGACTCGTAGCGCGCGTGCGAGAACAGGGCGACTGAGACGATCAAGCAGGAAAATCGATTGAGACATTCGGGCTTTTCCGCGTAGCGAAGGGCGAGCAAAAAGGTTGTGAAGATTCCAACGAGGTTGGTCACCTCGAGTCCGCCTCCGCTGGAGTTCTGACTGATGATCGGCGTGCTTACAGCGAGTGCCATGGCGAGCCAGCCGGCTCGCGCGTCGAAAAGCGTTCGCCCGAGCGTATAGAGCAGAATGAGAAATACGACGGTGAGAATCCCGTTCAGGCGGAAAGAATTGTCTATGTCGTAGCCGAAGATATCGTGGGCGGTCGCGATCAGAAAAGGGAATAGGATCGGGCGCTTGTCCACTGCCGAGGTCTCGTCGAGCAGCATGAGCGAGGACTCTCTGTAAACAGCCGTGCGGTCATAGTGAAGGCTTTTGGCGGTATTGGCGATTGTGTGTTCGTCGAAGGTGATTTTGAACCCTCCCCCTTCTCGCGTATAGAGAAAGAGGCTGGCTACGATAGCGACTCCGACGACGATCCAATTGCCCCGATTGAATGCCCATTGCTTGAGGGAGTTCGAGTAGGTCTTCCAAATGGTCGCGCTGAAAAGAACCACTAGCGCCAGGATGTTCCAATATCCGAATACACTGAACTTTAGTCCAGATTCAGGCGGACTGTAATGTAGAAATCCGATATAGACCGAGACGATCGACAGTAGGATGAAGACGGACCAATGCAGAAGCTTCATTTGAAAGAGAAGAAAACTGAGCGGGAATAAAAAGAGCCTCACCGTTGAGGGCAAGGCTCTTGAAAGTTGTTTCGCGTTTAAGCGAGATCTCTGCTTACGGTACGGTAATGGATCGTTGACCTTCCGCATTGTACTCCAGATCAGTAGTCGATCCAGACTGCGGGTGGTTGAACGCAAATGTTCCGTCAACCGTGATTGCGCTTGAGTTGAGGTTCGTGTACCCAACGCCAAGCTGCTTGACGTAGTCGCTCAAAGGAGAGCCGATCGCGCCAGTAGTGGTCGTGTAGGAAACCGTTACAGTAGTCGTGCTGTTTTCGAGCATGTACTGCTGAGCGGCAGAAGCCAACTGGCGAGCGTCATTGTCCATCGCGGAAACGCGAGAGTTCTGGCGAACGCGTTGGAAGGCTGGAATCGCCATCGCAGCCAAGAGGCCGATGATGACAACCACGATCATAATTTCGACGAGGGTAAAACCCTTCTTAGATGTGTGTTTATGCATATTATTTGATTCCTATTGTTATATTAATTTTTAATGAGAACAGGATACTGATAGGTTCATAAAACGGTTTACCCTCTGGGCCCTTTAGCGGCGGCGGCGGGATTTGGTGTTAACGAAATGTAAATGGGGATTGGAATTCGTGCGTAATGGAGTAATTCGCGTAATTTGGTTGCCCTGATGCGTTCTTTCCGCAGTCCGGCTAAAGGATTGCCGCGGGATGGGGCTGAGTTGAACTAACATGAAAAAGTGGATGCGGATAACGGTTTGGACCGCCTTGGCCCTGGGGGCCTTGGGAGCGGCGGAGCAGTCGCTGGCGGAGGAGGTGCGGGTCACGCTTAGGAACGGGGACGTGATTCGAGGGCGGCTGATCAGCGAAGGGAGTGTTGTGTTAATAGAGCACAAGTACCTGGGCGACGTGGAGATCCCTAAGAGCGGGGTGAAGGCGATCACCCGCCCGAATCAAACCGCCAAGAAGCCGGAGCAGCCGGCGGCGGGCGGCGAAGGCTCGCCTGAGAGCGGGTCGGAATCGAAGACCAGCCCTCCTTGGTACGTAGGACTGGCGAAGGCCATGAGCTTCGAGGAGTGGAGCCGGCAATTCGAGTTCGGGATGAGTTCCCAGAACGGCCGCCGCGACAAGGTGGACTTCAATGCGCGTTTCAACATGCGCCGCAAGATCGAGAAGAACGACTACCGATTCGAGTTCCGGCGCTACTACGGGGAGAGCAATCAGCTCAAGACAACCGATCGGTCGTTTTCGAACTTCCGCTGGCGGCGCGACTTGTCGCCAGGCGTGTTCTACCAGATGGACACGTCCTACAGCTCGGATGCGATCAAGGAGATCGACTTGAACTTGGAGCAGAAAGTCGGACTGGGCTACCGCTTCATCAACCAGAAGGCCCTCAAGGTCTCGACGGGCGCAGGCATGAGCGGACGCTATCGCGACGAGAACGACGAGAAGGGAATCACCAACTACCTGCTGGATGTCTTCCAGGACGTGGACTATCGGATGAACTCGCGGGTGCGTCTGACGCAGGAGTTCCGCATCGCCCTGCCGCCGGACGACCGCAACGAGTACGAGTACGAATTCGAGGCGGCGATGGTGAGCAAGGTCACGGACTCGCTTCACATGTCGCTCCGGTATCAGCTGGAGTATGACAAGTCGCTGCCGGAAGACCGCCGCGAGGACCAGCGTGTAGTGAGCTCGATCGGCTTCGACTTCTGAGTAAAGCGGCGACGTGTTTTTGTCATCGCTTCGCTAGGATGTCCTGCGGACAAATAGGCGTCTCCTGCGGAGCCGATAAGGTTTTTCCGACGGGGTTTGCAAACTAGGATCGTTCGAAATCTGAGATCATCAAGTTCCCGCGCCTTCGGCGCGGGATCAAGCGAGTGAGCCCGTCAAACGGGCGAACGCATCCTGTTAATTTCCGTTCTCGGCGCGTTAGACGGTTTCTGAAATGATCGACTCGACGTCGACTGGGTCCGCGTCTTTCCACAACGTCTCCAGGGCGTAGTTCTCGCGCATCTCCGGAGTGAAGAGATGGATCATCACGTCAAAGGCATCCACCACGGACCATCCGCTTTCGTCTCCCTCGTCCACGCCGAGAATGTGTACCTTGTGGTCTTTGAGAGCCTTGTCCAAGTCGCGCTTGAGCGCCCGCAGGTGCGGTTGCGAGTTGGCGGTGGCGAGTATGAGAAAGTTGGTGATCGACGACTGCCGGCTCACGTTGAGAATCGCGATGTCCTCGCCTTTGGTATCGTCCAGCGCCTGGCAGCAGATTGCCAGCAGCTGACGGTATTCGGGAGTGAGTTCGGCGCCTGAGTTCATGGTTCGGATAGGTCGTCTCCGTAGAGATTTCGGGCCTTGATGTAGTGTAAGACGGGATCTGGCAAGCAGTACTTCGGGAGATTTCCGGATTTCAGGCCGGCTCGAATCGCGGTCGAGCTGATCGCGATGGGGGGGATTTCGAGGGAGTGAACGCGGATTCGATCCGAGAGGGAATCCGGTATGCGCGTCGCTTCATCGCGGTCCAGGCAGATGAATTCAACGGTTTGGGCGAGCGTGTCGATTTCCCGCCACTGGTCGAGTTGACGGGCCTGGTCGCCGCCGAGAATCCAGTAGAGGCGGGCCTCGGGGCGCTCGGACGCGATCTGGGCGGCGGTTTGGTAGGAGTAGCTTGTTCCTCCTCGGTCGATTTCGACGAGCGAGAGCTCGAACTTCGGATGCGGCGCTATGGTCCGGCGAATGAGCTCGAGCCGGTCGTCGGTTGGGATCGTCGGCTGCCCGGCTTTGAGAGGCGAGCGAGCCGCGGGGATGAAAAGGACTCGGGCGAGGCCGAACTGCTGGACGGCGGCTGCGGCGATTTGCAGGTGGCCGTTGTGGATCGGGTCGAAGCTTCCGCCGAATAGGCCGATGCGTTGTGCCGCTTCCGCGCTCATCAACAGGGTATGCCTCGCTTGCAATGGCGAGCGTCGCGATCGGTGGGCGCCTTAGGCCAGCTCATTGAGCAGGGGAGAAAACAGGCTTTCGAGTTTGGAAAGCGCTCGCGATTCCCGGCGAGACACTTGTTGCCGGGAGATTCCGGTCGCCCGGGCGATGCCTTGCAGGGTGTCGACGATATCGCGGTCGAGCAGTCCGAAGCGAAGGGCGAGGACTTCGCGTTGCTTGGCGGTGAGCTGGGAGAGGGCGGCGGCCAGGAAGTCGGCGAGGTCGCTTTTAATCGCGGCGGCGACCGGGCAAGGCGCTGTGAATTCATCCAAGTCTCGAGATCGTTCCGCCAGTTCGTCGGTGAATTCCAAATACGGCTGCTGGAGACAGTTGAGAGCGAGGGCGAGCGATTTAGCGTCGAGAGTCTTTTCGTTTCGAGGGGTGAATTGCGACGCTTTGGAGATCTGGTTGATCGGGGCGCTTATGGGGATGCTGTTCCGCATCAGAAAATTTCGGATACGACGCTGGGTCCACTGAAACGCGTAGCTGGCGAACGGGCGCCCGGGCTCGATCCGGTCGATGGCCTGGAGAAGTCCGAGGGCGGCTTCTTGTTCGCAGTCTTGCAATCGGCTGGGATCACGGCAGATTTCGCGGGCGGACTGCGTCGAAATGTATTCGTAATTACGGTACAACGTGTTTTGAGCGCTTTTGTAGGCGCGGTAGCGGGCGGCGAGGCGAATAGTGAGCGAACGTTTGAGGCGCGGCCATTGCGACAGGGCGGTCTCGGATTTGCCCGACGGGGTCGCGGCGATACCCCAGGCGCTGGCGAGGGATTGGGCGGCGCGGCGCTGGAGACGAGCCGGTCGGGTTTTGAAGACGCTTGCCACGAGCTCCCGTTTAGACTCCAAGGGAAGGGCGAACACCGATTGGGCGAAGCTGACGCCTTGCCGCTCACCGGGGAAGCCCGACGCCTCCATCGCGCGTCGGATTTCGCTTTGCCAGCCGGGAAGGCTGAGGCTGGCGTCCAGGGCCTTGCGAAACCGGGACACCACCAAAGCGGCGGCCTCGCGCTCCTCGGCGGCGAGGCGGGCGGGGCGGGCGGGGCGATTGCGGGAGCGGGGACTGCGGTCGGCTGAGCTCAATGGTGGGAGGGATTGTTCCCAGTACGCTACCCATTCAGGATAAAACCGCAAGTCCACTTTGGCTTAGCCGACGCCTTGTCGAAATCGTCGCTATCTCGATCGATCTTTGGGTTTATAGATGAGCGGTGGAGGACGCGAATTATCGTCGTGTTTGAACCTTCTTTGATGAGGTGGATAAGCGTTCTGAATACCTGCGTTTGCAGTGCGTGAGCGAGTTGACTAGCTAATATTGTGCAGTATTTAAATTAGTAGATCTAATCGTAAATCAGATACACAACTCATGAAAAAACAACTCACTCTAGTTCTTGCCGCGTTGGTAGCGGCCACGACATCGGTTCCGTTTGCTCAGGGGGCGGAGCCCAAGACTTGGTCGATCAAGCTTCGAGCGGCCTTTCTTGAAACTGCGGACGACTCGGACGCGTTCTCAGCCCTGGGAATCGACTTCGCGGAGGGGGCGGTATCCGTGGAGGACAAGTTGATACCGGAGATCGACATCACGTATGCGTTCACGGAGAACCTGTTGGCGGAGCTGGTTTTGACCACTCCGCAGAAGCACAGCGTGTTCTTGTCTGGAGTAGGCAAGCTGGGGAGTTTGGAGCACTTGCCGCCGACTTTGAGTTTGGTGTACGAGTTCGAGAATGATTCGGCGTTTGTGCCCTATGTTTCGGGAGGATTGAACTTTACTTGGATCACTAACAAGCGTTTGAGCGTCGCGGGAATCCCGCTCGACTTGGAAGACAGCAGCGTCGGAGTGGCGTTGGGAGCGGGGTTTCGCTACGACTTGAACGAGAAGTGGAAGCTTGACGGAAGCGTCAAGTGGATCGATTTGGAGTCGGACGTGACCGCGGGTGGGGCGAAGTTGACCAACGCCCAGCTCGATCCGCTGCTGTGGAGTTTTGGGGCGACCTGGAGTTTTTAGTTCGCTCGCGAACGGGGAGCGCGTTTCGGCAGCCTGGAGGGTTTCAGGCTGCCGAATTTCATCCGGCCGGGGACTTGTTCACAACGATCGTATGGGTGGCGTGAATCGCGCCGTCGTCGCTTCGCTTTACGGCGGGCCAGGCGTTCGTGGATCCCCCTGACCGATTGATTACCATGTCGCCATCGTTTTGATACGGACTTTTCCCTCGTTGCGCGTAGGGCGACTCTCCACCTAGGATTTCGTCGTTCAACTCCTGGGGGAAGTAGAGCTGGGTTCCAATCACTTCTTTGTCGTCGAGGAACGCTTTGAGGTGAATATGGACAGTTCGGGGCGTGTACCATCCTGGAAAAATCGTCTGGAAGCGAACGATGCCGTTCGAGTCGGTCGTCTGGCGACCGCGGCAGAATTTGAGATCGCTTGTGGCGTTCGCGCCGTTTCTGATGTCGGGAAACTCGTCCGGGTCGGCGTTCGGGAATCCCGAATAGTTGCCGAGGGCGTCGCAATGCCAGAGGTCGACGATGGCGTCTGGAATCGGGGCGCAGTTTTCCGCGTCGATGATCTTGAGATTCAGAGTAAGCGGAATCCCTTCCCGGTCTTCCGAAATATCGGTTCGGACGAATGCTTCGTCTACGTAGTAGGGGCCGTCGATCGCGGTGGTCGTCAGCTCGCAGGAGCCCTCCTCAGCATCTGTTTCAGTTGAAGAATGGCGTTCGCCGGTCGCCGAGCGTTCCAAGGTCGGAAAGAGGGCGGCGAGGAACGCGAGAAAGCGTCGTCTGGTAGGCATGCTTGAACAGACGCGGCGCGGAGTATGTAGGTTACCTGCTGCTGGTTTTGGAATTTAAATTTGAATTCTCGTTGCACGTCCCGTAGCTTTGAGAGCGAAACTTGATGAAGGTAGGAATTGGAATCCATCACCTCTTGAGGCCAACGGCGTGTTTGCAGCCGCTGGTCAAGTCGATGGTGTTTATTGGGGCGTTTGCCTTGTCTCACGTGTCGCTAGTCGGGCAGGGGACGGTCGATGGTGTTCAGTATACGATCGACAACAACGAAGCCATCGTTCTCGGCTACGATTGCAGCGAGCCGGTCGTGACGATCCCCGCTAGTTTCGAGGGGTTTCCGACGGTGGTCATTGCCAGCTCGGCGTTTAACAACTGCGATACGATCACGAGCGTGACGCTGCCAGACAGCGTCACTCAAATCGGGAATCAGGCGTTTTCGGGCTGCGACAATCTGGCGAGTGTCAATTTGCCACCAAATCTTGAATACATTGGGGAGGATGCTTTCTATTTTTGCCAAAGCCTTGCGAGTGTGTCTATCCCTGGAACTGTGGAGACGATCGGTCGCTCCGCCTTCGCGAATTGCGAGGCGCTTGAAACAGTCGCTATTGCCGAAGGTGTCGAGACAATCGAATGGGGAGCGTTTTGGAGGTGCAGCAGTCTGCTCAGCATCTCCATTCCGGATTCCGTTCAATCGCTTGTGGACTCGGTTTTCTTCGGGTGCGATTCCCTGATCGATGTTTCTCTAGGGAATGGCATCGCCTCGATCGGCCACGGCGTTTTTCATGGATGCGTTAGCTTGGACCAAATATCTATTCCGGCATCAGTGATGGAGATCCAAGGGTCTGCGTTTCTGGACTGCGATGCCATGCAGATATACAATGTGGATCCGGGGAGCACAGCGTTCGCAAGCGTCGATGGTATCCTGTACGACATTACAGGCGATGAATTGCTGCAGTTCCCAGCTGGAAGAACGGGGGAGTTTTCGGTTCCGAGTGGCGTAGAGCGGATTGGAGACTACGCGTTTTTCGGTTGCCGTGGTCTGTCCGAAATCGAGCTGCCGGATGGTCTCGTTGAATTGGGTATTGGGGCGTTTTGGGGATGTGAAGGAATTCAGACGCTCGACCTCCCCAGTTCTCTGCGAATAATCGAAACCTCGGCGATACGGAACTGCTCCGTCCTCGCTGATATCGCTATACCGGAAGGAGTTGTGACGCTGGGCGACGACTCAATTCGCGAATGTCCTCTCCTCACGAGCGTTACCTTGCCGAGTACATTGGAGACGATCGGCGAGAGCGCGTTTGCGCATTGCGTCGGACTGGCGAGTATTGCACTGCCTTTGGGTTTGGAGACGATTGGTGTCGGGGCATTTTGGGAATGCGACAGCCTGGTCGCCGTGGCGCTTCCAAGCTCCGTTCGAGTCGTCAGCCTGGAGGCTTTTGGCGCCTGCGATTCGCTACAGTCCGTGACTCTCAACGAAGGTTTGGAGGAGATTGGAGAGCGCGCCTTTTGGGATTGCGACAGTTTAACTAGTATTACGATTCCTACTACTGTGTCGACGCTTGGATCACGCGTTTTCAATGACTGCGACAATCTAGTGGAGATATCAGTCGCGGAACCCAATTTGAATTTCGATAGCGTTGACGGGGTTTTGTTTACGGACGGAGGCGGGTCGATCGTGTTGTTTCCATTCGGCAAGTCCGGCCACTATGACATTCCCGGGACCGTATCAGCGATTCAGGATTCGGTTTTCTCCGGACTGAACGGCTTGACCAGCGTTTCAATTCCGGACTCGGTAGTTTCGATTGGCTCCGAAGCGTTTTCCTTTTGCGGTGGTTTGAGTTCGGTCTCGATCCCGGACAGCGTCGAGTCGATTGGCTGGGGAGCGTTCGAGTGGTGCGGTAATTTGGTGAGTGTATCGCTTCCCGCGGGACTAGGGACAATCGAGTCGCGAACGTTCGGGAATTGCCATCAACTGGAGGCAATCGTATTGCCAGAGTCGTTGGAGGTGATCGAATGGGGTGGGTTTAGGAACTGTTCCTCGCTTTCGGACGTGGCGTTTCCCGCTTCGTTGAGGAGAATTGGAGAGGGCGCTTTTTCGGGCTGCGTGGGGCTGACGAATTTAGACTTTGCCTATGGGCTAGAGGAGATTGAAGCGAACGCCTTTAGCAATTGCGTCGGCCTCGAGTCTGTTACATTGCCAGCGTCGCTCGAACTGATCATCAGGGGTGCGTTCGCGGGTTGCTCCAGTCTCGTGCAGGTGAGCATCCCACATGGTGTCACTTGGATTGGGCAATCTGCGTTCGAAGGATGCGCCTCGCTCGCGACTATCGTTCTACCGAGGAGCTTGCTTTGGCTGGGCAGTCGCGCCTTTCGGTTGTGCACCCAGCTCGCCGACGTTTATTTCTTGGGTGAAGAACCACCCGTAGGGCTCGATCCCGAGTTCGGCGAAAACGTCTCTGTACACTACACGTACTACGCGGAGGGGTGGGAGGCGGAGTTTTTTGGAAGACCCACTTCGATTTTCGTTCCTGACGATGACTGGAACCAGTACGCCAGCAGCCAAGGGCTCACGGGCAAACTCGATTCGGACTGGGACGAGGATGGGCAGTCGGACTTTCTGGAATTCGCGCTGGGAGGCGACGCCTTGGATGCTGAGAAATTCGCGAACGCCGCTACCATAGCGGCAGAGGAAAGCGGTATTGTGATTTCTTATACAGGACTCAATAGCGATAACGCGGGCGCTGTCTACGTGATCGAGTGGACCCAAGATCTCGCAGGCGGAGACTGGAATCGTTCAACCGCATCTAGGTCGATGTCGCCGACGGAAGACCCGATTTACGATACGCACGACTGGCGTTTGCCGGTAGAGTCGGGACCTACGACATTCTTTCGAGTGGGCGTGGTCTTGCCGTAAGGCTGCCATGCCTTTTGGTCGATAATGACGCGTTTCGACTCGCTTTCTCTCTTGAGCCTTGGGGAAGTGTCTCGTGGGTTCGCAATCGGCGCTGCAAAGATGAACTAGCGACAAGTGGCGAGGCTGAGTTACGAATCGCAGTCTTCATCCTTGGTGTATATAAGAATGTCGGAGGGTTGGCAGTCGAGTTCCCGGCAAATGGCTTCAAGAGTGGTGAATCGAATGGCTTTGGCTTTCCCGGTTTTGAGAATGGAAAGGTTGGCAAGCGTAAGCCCCACGCGTTCCGAGAGCTCGGTCAGGCTCACGCCTTTCGCCTTCATTTGTTCGGCCAGTCTTACTTCAATCGGCATCGTCGTCTAGATTGTCAGTTGCTGCTCTTCACGCATCTGGGTCCCGATTCGAAATACTTCGGACAAGGCGATCACGCTCAACCCAAGGATGATCGTATTGAAGTCTAGGCCAAAGTGGCCATCCAGATTGAAGCCCGTAGGCCGCAGTACCGCATCCGCGTAGCCGCTCACGGCGAATTTAAGCAAAGCCCCGACGAATGCGCTAGCGATCATGATCACTCCCATCATCCTAAGCCGCTTCGCATTTTGCGACACAAACGGGTCCCCCTCTTCGACGCTCCATACGATCTGACGAAGAAAGCGCAGGAAAAATAGAGCGAGCGCGAGCTGGGCCAGAAAAACGATTCCGCCAAGCGCGACTATTACCCGTCGCGATTCCCAATGCTCGACGGGCACTTCTATTTTCAGCCGCACAGGTTCGTGAAACTCCACTTTCGTCAACAGCCCGTCGCGGGTGACTGCCGACAAGGAGCTGGAGTCGACCGAGCCCGCGATTCCGGTCAGCTTCACGTCGAGGAACTCTCCCGGATTGATTACCGCCAAAGTTCCAAACACTAACACCAAAGCGGCGCCCAGAATCGTGACCCACCATCCAATGGCGAGCAGAAGCTTAAGTAAGTTCAGAGACCGAGATTGCGTTTTCATTTATCGAAAAACAATAAATAGAAATCGATCTGTCAATCGAAATTTATCGTTATTCAATAAATTTGTCTTTGATGTTAGCTCTCTACGAGGTCGTTTGCTTTTTTTGGTTCATCAGGATTCCATTGTACTTCGCGTCCCAATTCTTCAAATTTGGTGTGGTATCGTTCCCTCTTTTTGAATCAGAAATCGGCATGCTCTTCCCCGTCCGACTAGAACGTAAGCGATTTGCTATTCGGTTCATCCTATTTGCGGTTGCATTGATTGCCGTGGGGGCCTTGCTGGAGCTATTCCCAAGCGTCCAGCCGTGGTCCATGATCGGTTGGAGCGTTTTGGCGCTCACATTCAAAACGATTGCCCTGGATATTCCGAGGGCCAGGGACATGGGTTGGAATCCCTGGATACTACTGTTGCAGCTTGTGCCTGGCCTGGGGCTGCTGGTCGTTGTCCTTTTACTTGCAGTTCCTTCGAATACGTTTTCCGGAAAACGGCTGAGCGAAACGAAAAAAACGGGGGACACGAGCGAGCCATGAAGCTGTTCCGCTCGTTTGCAAACGCGTTTCGCGGGATCCGGGAGTTCGTTTCCTTAGGAGCAAACGCTAAGATTCAAGTCGTCGCTGCAATCGCAATCCTCAGTTTCGGATTTGCGCTGGGATTTGACGCTGTCGAGTGGATGGCGGTTGCAATTTGCATCGGCTTTGTACTTTCAGCCGAAGCGATGAATACAGCGATTGAAGAGCTCGCCAATGAAGTTACTGAAGAGCGCAGGGAACGGATTAGGAGGGTTAAGGATATTGCGGCTGGAGCGGTCTTGATCGCGTCAATCACGGCATTGGCCGTTTTCGTCTTGCTCGTTTCTAAACGACTTTGAAAGGCCTATGGCGTTGTGAAGTACCGGATTGTGGAAAGCCCCTTGAGGCGTATTGGACTGAAGTTCGATTTTTCGAAAATCCTGCCTTCGAATCTCGTTACGGTATACGAAGTAGACGAACACGGCTTTTCCTATCGCGAGGGCGGTAGGGTAAGGCGATTGAATTTTGAAAACGTTCGCGTATATTGGCGTGATGAAATCAATGAAAGTCAAAGTGACCTCGTAGTTGAAGAGTGGGGGAAGAGCTTTGGCGATGCCCACCGGTTGCAACTTTATTGGATGAAGGAAACCGATGCGGATTACCTTCTCGGATTGATGCGAGTTGCGTGTACAAATGTTGCGAAGCCTGGGAGAGGTTTTGACTCCTCAATCAGAGAAAGCGCGGTTGTCGGAACCGTTGAAGAAAAGGCGGAAGCGTTGCCTCAAAAACCTGTTACCGAGGGGGTGGATTTAGGGGAAAACGAGACGCCGGAAAAGCCTCCGAGCGCGTTTGTGAAGTACCTCGTGAGCGTGGGCTTTATAATGGTCGTTTTAGTTGGGTCGATTGTGTTTAATCCACATTTCTATGAATTGGCTAATGAATTTACCGACGACTTCTATATTGATCACAGTAGCTATGGAGGGAGCAGTGTCGCTATCAGTGTCAGAGGCGGAAAACTGGACTATATTGTGTTCTACAACAAGGAAGAGCGATGGCACCCGAACTATTTTGTGAGTATGTCTGAGAAAGATAAGCCACTGGGGCAAATCTCAATTACTTCTCGAACGGATATAGTCGAGGTAACGGGCTCGAAAAAGGCCTATGAAATACTGGATGGCGATGTACGGGAGCTACCGGTTAACATGCGGCTGACCCGGAACGGGGCATGGGATCTCGTGACTCTTCTCGGAAACGACTATTCGCTGAAAAAGTTAATTGAGGTTAGAGACGAAATATCGAATTGGGAGAATCCGTTTAAGAATACCCGGTGATGTAGCGAGTCGTTTTGAATGGGATGGCTGCCCTTTGTGGGTGAACGATCCCTACAGTTCAGAGAAGTCGCTCGGACTACGATCCGGAAACGGGATGGCGCTGTCTCGCAGTCGCTTTTCACCTCGGGACCAGATCCTGTCGGTAGACCTCGAAATCCCGCTTTTTCGGCAGGTAGACTCGGAGACAAAGCGTGGCGATAAGCAAATGATAGACGCACTGCGTAGCGGGCTTTAGATGACGCATTTCGAACGCTGCTAGAATTATCTCTACGGCTATGAACAAAGTGGCGGCGACGCTTACGGAAACGAGCGAATTCACTATCGTAGTCGTTTGGACCATACGGTCCTCGTGGGCCTGGTAGGGGTCGATTTTTTTCCCGTAGACACGGCGATAGATGAAGATCGCTAGAAACAAGTTGAGCGCGGTTATGCCCACGATGTTGAGGTATCCGCCGAACCAGGGGAAGTTGAATTGGCGGACGTAAAGGATCAGCGCGATGAATCCTATATAGGTCGCTATTGAGACCCCAAACGCAAGTGGCGTAAGAAAATCGAATAAGCTTCGAGGGTGCAAGTCAGCCTTGCGCTTCTTGTTGCGGTTAGTCTCCCGCATGAGTCGAAACTCCTTCATTGCCCGAAAGTCCAAAAGCGCTACGGGCGAGATCTGAAGAAGAAAGTACCACGTCGAGTAGGCGTGATCCCATTCCCCGCTTCGTGGAACCACGAGGAACACGGCGGTTAAGATCAGCCCTGTAGCGAAGATGGCGTTGTTTAGCAAACGGAAGTTCCGATGGCTCTTCTCGTATCGCTGTATTGGTCGCGGGTAGAGCTTCGGGTATTCAGAAGGTGGATAATCTTCCAATATACGTTCCATACGAGTGACAATGCGTCTGGAATAGTAGAACGAGATCAACGTTGCTTGGCCTAGGAATAGGACGCAGAATATGAGGTTGTTAAATGCTAGGTTCTCCATAACTAAAGATTTCGAGTTTTCATTATTTCTCCGAAGGCGATTCGGATTTCGGAATCCGTCGCTCCGGATTCGCGCAGTTGTTTGATGGTTTCAGACAGACGTTCGCTTACCAGAGCGTTCAGATCGAAGTCGCAGTTGTCCTTGGCATCTGGATGCACGAAAGTACCGCGGTACCCTCTTGTTTGAATGATCGAGTCCCGTTCCAGTAGGCGATAGGCCTTGGCCACGGTCTTGTTGTTCAACTCCAGGTCGTTCGCTAATTGCCGAATCGGCGGCAGCGCGTCGCCGGGATGAACGTTGCCCTTCATGACCGCCTCCTTGATCTGGTTGATCAATTGGGCGAACAGCGGGGCTGAGTCTTCCATGTCGATGACTATTTCCATATCGGATTATGGATTAGTTGTACCATGGTTACAAGGGGTACAATAAGATTTCACGAATGCAACCTAAAAGTTGACTATTTTAATCGGAGAGCGGGATTGCAGGAGTTTTTCGAGGCGAGTTTGTCAGAGCGAGATGGTTCTCCGCGTGAGGGCGAGCCGTGCGGGTTGCGGAAATTGGATTTAACTCGGATGACGGATTTGAGTTCCCTTTCGGAGTTGCGAGTCGAGTCTAGGAATTGCTTCAAACGTCTTTCCGCCAGCTTTCGATCTTGAGTTTTGGAAGAGCGGCTAGTTTGCTTCCGGCTCTGTTTTTCAACACCTGCCCAGGTGGCGGAATCGGTAGACGCAGCGGACTTAAAAGAGCGAGGGGCGTTTTTGGGTAGATTGAACCTGAGTTGTCAGTAGGTCTCTACAGAGGGGAGATCGAGTTTTTGAGAGGTCTTAAAATCTTCCTGGATCGTCTCGAATTAGCCCAAAATTTGTGGTGAGGTTACAAGTGCGGGTTACAAAACTCCTTGGCAAAAAAGTGCCGATTCATGGAGGTTCATCGATTTCGCTTTTAACAAAAATCGGTCGAAAATTGATTACGTTAAGTCGGAATTCGAACAGAATTGCGGCCAATATATGCCCAAAATCCCTAACTAAGCGGACACTGAGTCCGTAGGTTTTACAACAACGCTAAGTTCAGTCGGCAGGGCTTGTCCTCGTTGACTGAAACACTTGGTTGGAATCCACCCTTTTTTTCAATTCCTTTATCACTGCGGGCTCTCGAACGGAAAATAGTTCGTTTTCCATCCTGTTAACGCTAAATCTCAATTTTTCGCCCGTAATCAACAACACGCTTGCGATCCCGTAGAGACTAGTTCGTCTGCATGATACGGAGTAAATCTCAGAGTACTGTATTTTTCTCTTAGTGTGAAATTCTTCTATTAGTAGAAAGTCATCCTCCATAACGAGTCTTCTATAGTTTTTTTTGTTACTCTTTTTTATGAACCTTAGTGCTACCAGAACAGGAACAACAAATATCAAGCCTATGGGCCACTTTTCGGGTTCGTTTTTAAAGGTAATGAAATAGGAGGATGCAATGAAGAGAACGAGACCGATTAGAATCGTTGGTCCTATTCTCACAAAAAGAGTGTCGTATTCGTTGCTTAGCTGAATTCTCATTTCGTTTCCAACGTCATATGCGAGGCGACGGGCCGATAGCCCTCATTGCCTCAGCTGCTTGGTCGGCATAGGTTATGTTCGTTTTATTGCAGAGAGTTTCTTGAGTCGTACTCTTAAGTTTTTGTAGTGAGATATTGATGACATTCCGGTGTAGAGCAGCAGCAGAATGACGGTGATCAAGAATGGGTGGCTCTTTTCTTCTTCTTGAACTATCAGGATGAAAAGCCAAATGGCGACGAGAGAAACCGCAGTCGCTAAGGATGCCTTCCATGTAAGGGTGCGAATGTTTCTGTGAAGCTGATTTTTCAAAGCCTCTTTGCTTTCTTGATCTTTCAATTCTCTTCCTGCGAACAAGTTGCTCTATTAACGTTGTCATATCATCCCAATGGATAGTAGTTTTTCAAGCCCGATTTAATTGATTCCATTTAGTTCAGTGTTCAGGATCTAATCTGATATCATTCCAAATGGGTTGATATTGGGAAGTCCAACATCACGCTATGCATGATAATCTTCCTGTCGTATCTTGGGTAATTTCGACCTCTTTTGATTACAATTCTGTACCGAAAATGTCCTTGGGCTTTGGCGCAACGCATAATCGGACAATTATTAACTGTTTAAACAAGGGAAGGCTCCTCAGGGCTTTTCATTGGTCTAGGAGTGAACTCGTTTCCATTTGGAAACGGTTGCGTGGCCTCGTTTGTCTTCGATTGACTCGGCTTTCACCGTAACCGACTTGAATTGTTCAAGCTTTGGGAAGGTGCTGACTTCATCACCTTCGATCTTGACGTGTAGATCCACTTTGGGATCAAGAAACTCTTGCAGTACAACGACTCCAGGGTCCGTGGAGATTTCGTGCTTCACGATCGCGAGCACCCCACCATCCTTTTTGGTGATCTTCTGGGCCTTGCTCGAGATAACGACTCCTTTGATGTAGATTCCGCTCTCGGTTAGAACGGGTCCGGGTTGTGGTTTTTTAGTATCCATGGATATATGTGTTCTTCTTTCTCTATTTTGACTTTGCCGTCTCCAAGATAGCGACCATCCAGCGCGACGGCGAGAACGAGGCGGTCGAGGATTGATTTGAAGGAGTCGAAAAGCCGAAGCTCTCGAACCCGTTTTTGAGCGCCGGCACCTAACTCGGTCACGATAAGTGCAAGTTGCTGCCATTTGACTAGGCGCTCGCGAATGGTCGTTGTACGGCGAGTTCTAGGTTCGCTAGTTGCGTTAGTTTGCGAACGTTTGTCCGGATCTGGAGTTAGGAATCCTCTCGATGGCTGGAGTATTCGCATTCGTGTTCGATCCTGTACCCATTCAGGGACTTTTCCGCTTTTGCACACGTACTTCAGGAGGTACTGAAAATCCTCATTCCTAATGCGTTTTACGTTGGTTCGACCGTAGCCCCACAGGTGCGCCATTAGTTGCGCGGGGACGAATCGCTTTGTTAGCCATACCACATGGTAGTGAGGCCAGCCTTCCTCGTCCTCATGGAATTCGACCTTGGTGCAGTATTCGGCGTCGATCCGGTAAAGCCTGCCTTTCCATCGAACGCCTCTTCTCAATTCGTAGAACATTTTCCGTACACGGTCTCGGGTAATGTCGAATGACTCGGAAGGCCCGTAACCTTGGGACCTCATTGCCTCGCGATCAATGGTGAGCGTCGCGAACAAGCATCCAGAAACATTGGGAAGTCGGTGCCAAAATCGTTTGAGTACCTTGGCGATCCCTTTCGGGTGGAACCATGAGTTTGGGATGAACTCTTTGATGTAGGTTTGGCTCATCTTCTTTGTTTCCTGGATTTGCGAACGCGGGGGCCCCGTTCCGCTCGGCTTGCCCGCGATACATTGACTGCGTCAATCGGGCCGCTCACGCTAAGCCGCACGCTTCGCGCACCGCTCCAACCCCGCTTGTGTGTGCGTCGATACCACAGTCGGTCCACAATGTCGGATATGTGCTCAGGCGTCTTCACAGGCTGAATACGTCCGAGGTTTCCGTGAGGAAACGTTCAATCTCGGCTTTCGAGTAGAGGGGCCGCCTGGTCGCCCGAGAAGGACGGAGAAGACCTCTTTTAGTCAGGCGGTCAACGGTGGGAGCGGACACTCCCAGAGCTTGAGCGGTTTCAGCCCTAGTGTACGCGAGTCGTGTTGGTTTGGTTTCTGATGGCTTCATGGTGCCGCCAGAATATCTGAGGAGAGATTATTTGTCAGGGTACGCGAACAATGGCTCTGTACCTTGACACGGCATTGTCATCGTCTCTCCGGCACGTTGAATCCGATTCCGCCGGGTTTGCAGAGCTGCTTGAATGATTCGAAATTGTACAAGTTCTCATTTCTCTCAAAAACCCGATCGAAAATGAAATCGAACACTTCCGCCTTGGAATCCAACGTTTCGAGGTAGTCACCAAATTTTAATAGGCACCAATAGACATCTACGCTTGGATCAGGATTTCTCGAAATCACGTCCCCTTCGGTGTTGACTGTGCACAAAAGGTCCAGGCCTTTTCCGTAGTTGGAAAGCAACTCGCCAACTTCGGCTCTTCTCTCTCGCTTAAAGCGAGCCACCAACTCTTCTTGACTGAGCTTCTCATCCTCTAAATCGAGATTGGCGAAGGCTTTGAGAATGTAATTGGGAAGCTCAATTTGTTCGCTTTGAGAATTTCCTCCCTCTGATTGCAAATCCCGGATCTCTTTGGTCCGTTCAAAAATTCCAGACATCTTGCCTAGGCTTTCGACGTCATCGTCTGGCTTCAAATTGGTGAGCGCTTTTAGGGGTCGATTGATTAGTTTCCTCCAAACTCTTATCCTCCAGCCCTCTTTTACGGAGCTTGGCAAGCTGCACGCTTTCAAGTTTTTCAGAGAGTCTGAGTTAATCTCACCGTCCCTCGCATAGAAGAATTCAGCCGGAAACCTCTTAACTGAGGCCTTC
This sequence comes from Opitutaceae bacterium, assembly GCA_028284235.1. Taxonomy (GTDB): domain Bacteria; phylum Verrucomicrobiota; class Verrucomicrobiia; order Opitutales; family Opitutaceae; genus Pelagisphaera. The sequence continues at coordinate 47,089 of JANQSC010000081.1, read as the reverse complement.
CTGACCCTCAACAGATACGATTCAAAACTCTCCGACGGTTGGACTCCTTCCATTTGTGACTGAATCGGTATAGTCGCTGGACTCTAAATTGTCCCGCGAGAAATTGTGTAAGTGGTTTAGTTCCGAAAGCCAATTTTCGCCTAAAATCTAGGTATCTGGCTAGAAGTCATTTCTTAAGACCTCTTCTTCGGGTGTCTAAGGAATTGTTGGGCGAAATGAACTCAAACGCCGACCTCCCAGAGAATACTCTACGCAATCGATTTTCTTTCTTAGAGCAAATTGGTTGCCTGCATACTTTCAAATTATTAAGCGCCACTGATTTAAGTGATAGTACTTGGTATATATGCAATCACTTTAAATTTTTAAGCATAAATACTATTGACAAGACCTTCGAAAGGGTATTCATCAGTGCTCTCACTTATATCTTAACCCCATACCCCCGACTCATGAAGCTGATCACTACTGTGTTTGTTACGGCATCGCTGTGCCTATTTACAGCGGTACTTAGTATTACATCAATTGCGAACGCGCAAACAGCGCCTGGGCTTGCAGGCCCGCCAAGCCGAGAGGAGGTCGAAGCCGGAGCCCGTCTCTCTAGCAGGATAGGCCCTGAAGCCGCAGCGGGATACGTCGCCCGCTTTGGCAAATTCGCAGAGGACTCGTACGAGGTTGAGAGTTCGCTGAAGCGCCTCCTCGAGCGAAAGCACAGCGAAGTAGATAGCGAAAGGCTAGCCGCCGCGATTGACCGGATAGCGGCGCACGATTTCAAGAGGGATACGGTACGTGACCGCAAGCGTTTGGCGAAAAGTTGGCGGCTCATATACGACGTCACCAAAACGATGGACGGCAATACGCTTGAGGCTCTCGAGCAGCTCGAAATCGCGACGCTGCTCGACCCGGACGACGAATCCAACGCCAGGGAACTTGAATACCAGCACCGCAGGGCCAGCCTCATACAAGCCAGGCTCGACGCGGCGGAGGCGCATAGACGGGGCATCGTTAATGAGCCCGAGGTGATAGATCCCACTATGGAAGGGGGCCGGAAATGAGCGGGCACCTGGGGAAAATCGGATACGCGTTTCTATCAGTATTGGTATCCGCAAGCACCACCTTCGGAGCGACGCTCGACGACGACCCGCTGACGATGGAGATAGACATTGTCGTTGAATACCACACCACGAACAGTGCCGGACAGGTGAACATGTGGTTTCTCGAAGATACCTGGACCACCTGGGTCGACGACCCCAACGCCACGGGGACTTTTACTTCCAATCCGCATAGGGTGACGATGACACTTGGTGAGTCCCATGACTTCTGGGTCGACAAGCACTACGTCGACTCGGTGTCCATAACCGCGCGGAACCCGGAGGGCTACACCCTCTACATAGCGGAGCACAACAGCGACAACCTTCTGGAGCGCGAGCAGCACACCAACGTAGACGCCGTCGACCAGATGGGGATAAAGAAATTCAAGATGATGGTGGTGAAGGGCTCCGCCGACACTTCTGTCATGGGAATTGGCGAATCGGCGACCTGGGGTTCCGGAGGAGTGGGCTCTATGCGAATCGGGCTTGGAACCAAGCTCAACGGGGAAAGCGCCGGTACTCTTCGCCTTGGAGGTTTCAACGCTACATCATCTACCATCGACACTTCGGCTCTGATCTACGCGACGAGATCCGAGGAGATCGACGTCGTCCCTGTTGGGGGCAAGATCCGGCAGATCAACGCACCTCAGGGGCTGGCCGACATCGTTACGATCAACAGCACCAGTTTCGAGATCCGATTCTACAACTGGTCGGACGTTGGAGCTAAGAGCGGCGGGCTCTACACGCTCGTCGGAAGCCCGACTCCATTCGTCAAATACAAGGTGAGCAAGCCGAGCTTCTGGACTGTAGCCGTGCGCAAGACGAGGGGGTCTACTTATTGGGAGACGCTAATGTCAATCGCCAGCTCGTACCCCAATCCGATTACGTTCTACGACTGGGCCAAGAATTCGACCGCAGGCAGTGGATCTGGCCAGAGCCTTCGTTATTCGAAGTATACTACAATCACCTCAAGCGGCTACACGTACAACTACCACCAGGAGTACGGAAGGCCTACGACATCAGGCGGATTCACACAGTCCCTGGCTGATTATAGAAAATACTACGATTATTCCTGGGGCAGGGAGCTGCTTAGTGTCAAAGAAGGATCGAATTCGAATGGAACCTCCTTTCTCAGGGAGACCAAGTATGAATATTACACCAGCTCAGGTGACGGAGACGGCAACTACAAACAGCTCAAGAAAGTAACCAGGCCGGATGGGGGATACACTCGTTACGTATACTATAACGACTTCGACAAGTTGGGCCAGAGGCGATACGAGTATTCACCTTTTCAGGACACGCAGGAAGGTCTGTTCAAGGAGCATCTGTACACTTCAGACGGTACTGGTGAAAACTACTTTAGATCAGAAGTGATCACTAAGGCCAATTCGGAACAGATAGGTCGCGTCACCAACGAGTACACCAGCGAGACGCTCTACGGTGAACCGGTCATGAAGGTTGTGACCAAGCGGTATTCGAGCGCCGGGAGCAAGACGGAGTCCATACGCAAGACCTACCGGGAGACCACCAGCGAGCCGTTCCTTAGAGGTAGGCCGCACTCAGTGACTCGCGAGGACAAGACACAGACCAGCTACTACTACTACGATGCTGGAGGAACCTTTCAAATATGGGGATACAATGGGACTATAGACGCGGCTGGAGAGTCTTACCATCCGCTCAATAACGTGGGCGGAGCGAGTTTCGAGGATATCAAGCTGGTCAACTTCAAGTCCACCGCAGACGTCACGATCGTGGATATGGCGGCGAGGCCCTACCATGTATATCAGGCCGTCAATCACAGCGGGGGCTCTACGCAATGGGCTTCGTTGACTGAGAGGACCTATGACGACGCGACACGCATTACAAAAGTGCGCAGAACGCCTTACGCGAACGGTTCCTGGGTCAATAGCTATACGACTTTATACGAAGCATCCTATTCGAGCATTCACGGTATGCTGGACTGGTCGGAAGACGAGACCGGGGAGCGTACCGAGTACGAGTACGACGACCAGGGCCGAGTAAACGAAGTCATCAAATTGGGTGTTGATGGCTCCGATGGTTATTCGGCCACGTCCACTATCAAGACTAAGTTTACCTTCGATGGTTCAAATCGTCTTATTCAAGAGGACGTATCCGATTTCGGGGGGAGCGAGACTATATCCTCAACCTGGGAATACGATGACGCGGGACGCATGACGAGTCGGACGCAGGACTGCTGCGATACAGTGGACTACGCGTACACGACCACACGGATCACGCAGACTAACGACGACGGAGGCACGATCATCCAGGACTTCTACCTGGACGGGACCCTAGAGCAGCGCTCAGGCACTGCCACAACTCCTCTGTATCGCAAGGTCTTCGCCAAAAGCGCCGACTACCTGGAGATATGGACCGCCTCCCAAAGCTTCACGGAAGCCTCCCCTTATAAAGACAACTGGAGCATGAGTCGAAACGACTGGCTTGGCAGGCCTATTCATCGGCGGACTCCAACCGATGATGGCGGAAGTTTGGTAATTGGATTCATCTACAATACAAAGGGACAACTGACGGACAGGACGACCCATAGTGCGACCGAGAGTGGGGGCAGCCTTTCCGAACGGCTCAAACCGTACAAGTACACCTACGACGCTATGGGTAGAGTTGCAATGGAGGGTCTTGACGCGGGCGGTGGAGGCCTTGGTACCAACTCTTCAACGGATCGATATACCCGGACGTCTAATATACTACATCGGGATGCGTCCGGGTACTGGTGGGCCCAGACGGAGACATACCAGATACCCTCTGCCAATAACGAAGTCCTCGCGCTTACGAGGCGGTCCCGAATCGCCCCGAGCGCGGGCGAGCTCAGCCGGACCGAAACCGTCGACCTAAGCGGCAACAAGGAAACCACGTACGCCAAGGTGGTCCGCGACGATGCCCGCGTGACCGTTACAAGCGAGTTCGACCCTGTGCCCGACAACGACTCCACCGTAGTCTACAAGACCGGGCTGCTGGTAAAGTCTATCGATACCGCCGGAGTCGACACTATCGTAGCCTACGACGACCTCAGAAGGCAGGAGCAGGTTGACGGCCGCGACGCGATCAAGAACAAGGTCAGTTACTATACGGGCACTCGCCGTATCAAGGACGAGCGGCAGATCATCGTGGGTACCTCCTTGGAGCATATCTACAAGACCTACGCATACGGAGACTCGGGCCGCGTCTCGAGGGTTACTCGCAAAAATACCGGGGGCGACGAAAATACCTACTACAGCTATAACACGCGCGGTCAGATTACTAAGGTATATGGAAACGGGACTTATCCTATCGATTATCTGTATGACGGGTACGGTCGCCGCACTGACCAGATTCAGTACCGCACTGACAGCGAGACTTTGGAGTCAAAGGTCAAGTGGGTCTACGACGACGTCGAGAATACGGGACTCGTGATCCAGAAGCGCCACTACAAGACAGCGTCGACCTACGACGACACCGACTTCCAGTACTCCGACCTCGGACAGATAAGCCGGCGCACTTGGGACCGAGGCGTGTACACGACCTACGGCTATTCCAACGTGACGGGCGATCTCCTAACGGAGACCCACAGTGACACCACAACCCCAAATGTCAGCTACACGCGCGACAAGATGGGCCGCCTAAAGACTGTAACCGACTACACGGGAACACGGACCTTCATCTACGACAAGAACAGCGGACTGTCCCTAGGGAAGGAGGACCTGCCCGGCTTTTACGCAGATACCGACTCGCTAACCGTCGACGACCTCCAGTACCACTACCACAACACTTCGACCACTACCGCTATACGAGGCAGCCTAGAATACAGCGACTTCCGCAACGCGGACTGGGAGGAGAGTGTCAACGCTGTCACGGGCCGCCTCAACAAGTTCGTGGCAGGTTACGGCTCAAGCGCCAAGCAGTTCGACGTAGCCTACGACTCCGACAGCAACCATGTCCACACGATTACCACCGCACTGGACACCGAGAACTACAAGCTGGAGCGGACTTGGGAATCGTGGCGCGAAAATCGAGCTACCTCGGTAGCACATTACGGTGATAAGAAACGGGTGAATTTCAATATACCCAACTACGAATTTCAGTACAACTTCGAGGACTATACACTGGTCAACGACGACGATCAGTCACTCGCTAAGCAGTACGGGGCCGCCTCCTCAACGAACATCAAGTACGATTTCGACTATGACAAGCGCGGACAACTTACGTGGTGGGACACGGTTGGATACAACTTCCCGTCCCAGCCCAGTTTTACCACTTATAGCTACGACTCGGCTGGCAACCGCACGGCGTCCACCGATACCAACGGTACAGACACCTTCACGGTCAACTCCCTCAACCAGATCGACCAGGGGAGCAATATCAACTACGACGCGGACGGGAATTTGAGCTACTACTACGGATGGACCTACCAGTACGATGCTAACAACCGGGTCAAGGCTATGTACAAGACTGGCAAGCGTCTGGAGTTCCAGTACGACTATATGGGTCGCCGTGTTGAAAAGAAGGTCTGGAACAACTCGTCAGGTACGGGTAACCCGGCGGACCACCTGAAGTTCCTCTATCAGGGAATGGAGCTGATTGCGGAGCTGGACGCTAATGACAGTGACAAATTTCTACGAACCTACTACTGGGGCTTAGATAAGTCTGATTCCCGTGGCGGAGCAGGAGGCGCAGAAGGTTTGCTGATGTTCGTTGACTGGAGCAATAGTAGTAAGCCCTATTATCCCAGCTATGACCTCAACGGCAATATGGTCGGCCTGCTCAACGCAACCGGAGGTTGGGAGGCGTGGTACGCATACGATTCCTTCGGTAACGTGATGAAACAAAACGGTCCATACGCTACCGAGAACCCTATCGGTTTCTCGACCCAATATACCGACCGTGAGACAAACCTGGTCTATTTCGGTTTCAGGTTCTACCACCCCGAGTTGGGACGTTTCGTTAATCGTGACCCGGTCGCTGAAGTTGGCGGAGCTAACCTTTACCGGTTTGTGAACAACAACCCGGTCTCGAACATCGATATTTGGGGGTTGTGCATAGAGCCCTTGTTGCCAATACCGGACCCTGACGATGACGACGACTACGTCAAACCATGGGAGTGGGCGGAGTACGACCAGGCGATGGTAGACTACCTCCGATGCCTTGAAGAACAGGAGAAAAATCCTAACGTGCCGAACCTCCCGAGGGACGGTGGCGACGATGATTTCGGATCAGGCACTCGCCCACCGAAGCCACTCGGTCCTGTTGACTCGGACACCCCTTGGTGGGGTGAGGTTAATCGCAATCAGACAGGAAGTGAACACCCGTTCGGCTCGCCTGAATACAATAGAGAGCAGCGAATAAAAAATGCTGAGAATCGTATGGACAAAATAGCTGAGCGGCACTTAGACGCTGCTCTCACTGCCACCAATGACACTCATTTAGCTCCCAATGTCAGGGTAAGATACCAAGAGCGTTCGTTTACGATAGGCGTAGGCACAAAAAGTGGTACTGGCTTCAAGATCTACGACACCGTTGATGATATAAAGAGTAGGAAGGACTTGATAGACGACGCTGTTAAACTGGCAGATGATAGTGACTGGGTGACGTATGATGAAAATATTTACAGTACAATTATTCGAAATGGTTCTTCTGTTGATATGAATAGATCAAATCAGTTCGACGTGAACGGAGGTATATCGTTAGAATTGCTCCCGTTGGGTCTCGGGGTTAAAATAATACAGAAGAGGTTTGATGTCCAAACCACCAGATGGGAGTATAACCCATAGTTTACAACACACTTAAATTATTGGTGCTATGAAAATACAAATTATCTATTTCGTATTCATTGTGACTCTATGCTCAGTTTCTTGTGCTCAATCGGAGAATAGCCCGCATTTTAACCTCGATCGCTTAGACTTCTTGGAGGAGGAAGTTGCTAGCGAGATGCAACTATTTTTCTCCGCTATTGTTGAAGCAAAATTTGGTTTAGCTTACGAATTTGGCAGTGAGAAATTTAAGAAGAAAATTCCCAAGGATTGGTTTACTCAGCGATTGAGTGATTGGGAACCTGGAGCTATGGACCTGCTGTTTCTTAGTCAAACTGACGATTCCGGATTTTATTTGGTTTTGAGCTATGGAAAGAGTACTCATAATCGAAACTACACTGCTCAATTTTGGAAAATAGAGGATGGAAGACCTCGCTTTCTGCACTTTCCATTTGCTCGTACAGGTATTCCTGAGACGATGCTTCTAACACCTCTATACGAGCACAACTAGAGGTACGTGTTATTGGCGATATGAGCAATAATATGTCAGTGGTATTCCCGATGAAATTGAAGCGACTCCAGTACTTGGTTCGTTCTATGTATTTTGGCATTGTTTCAGTTGGCGAAGGTGCAGCAGGTAAATCTTGGACTCTCAACGCCTGGGTTATGCTGATGATCGCTTTGAAGCTGGTGGCGACAGACATTCCCAGAGCCAAGGACATTGGCTGGAAACCGTGGGTTTTCGTGACGCTGCTGGTGCCGGGATTGGGCTTCCTGGCTATATTGCTACTGCTCGTGGTTCCGTCAGATTCCTTTTTGCAGAACCGATCAAAAGGGTTCTTGATGGACGACGAAGGAACCTAGTGAGACTCGAGATCGATGGTACATACTCACACCATTAGCTTTGCCATTTCGTGTGAATGCGTGTCTCTAAGATGCCCATACTTTTGGACACGAGTAGACCTCCATCTTTGTGGCCGAGTCAGGCAGCGATGGTTTTGAAGTCTATGCCGTTCTCAATGGCGTTACTGGCGAAAAAATGATGCATGCAGTGATGGTTAGATTTTAGTAGGCCTGCTTGTTTGCAAGCGGACTCGATTGCGGTTCGAGCGGATCTAACCGGAACGAGAGATTTCGCGCTATTGACTTGAATCGATTTCCGTACGTTTTCGAACTTGAAGTTTGAGGGAGCGGCTTGTTTGCTTCCGCCTCTGTTTTTCAACACCTGCCCAGGTGGCGGAATCGGTAGACGCAGCGGACTTAAAATCCGTTGTCCGTATGGACGTGCGGGTTCAAGTCCCGCCCTGGGCACCAGGCTTCGCGAGGCATTGGTTTAGGCGGAGGCTGCCACGGCGAAACAGCGTGAAGCCGAGCTGTAACCTCATCTTGGAGGCTACGCCCCGGCATGCCGTTCCCCGTATCCGGCAAGGCGGGACTGTCACGCCGCAGACCGCAATCGGTCTCTCATTCTCAATTATTGGCGACTCTGTCTCATATCTATGCGCGCTCTTTGATCGCTCTTGCGCGCGCGGGAATGTTGGGTGTGTTTGTTTGGGTGAGTTTTCCTAGAATCGCGTTACTTGTTGGGCTTAGTCTTTTGATGTCGAGTTTGTCGCGGGGAGCGGATCGGCCGAATATTCTTTTCATATCAATCGATGATCTGCGGCCTCAATTGGGAGCGTATGGTCATCAATATATGAATACGCCGCATTTGGACAAGTTGGCCTCGGAGGGTAGGCTCTTCAAAAGACATTATGTTCAGGCCCCGACGTGCGGCACGTCTCGCTTGTGCTTGCTGACGGGAAGGAATCTCCGTTCCACCAGCGATATCGGGCACTACAAGCTGGCCAATCGTTTGGCGGGCCAGCCGGAAACCGAGGAGCCGGAGACCTTTATTCACCATCTGAAACGAAATGGCTATTTCACGGTCGGCATGGGGAAAATCAGCCATACCGGCGACGGCCTCTTCAAGGCGAAGGATGGCCCGTTGGATCACGAGTTGCCGCATAGTTGGAATCGCTTCGTCAACGACCCGGACAGTCCGTGGGAGGGAGGAAGCCGCTTGGTCGCGGCCTATGCGCATGGGAAGAGCAAGTTTGAAGAGAAAGGGCTGCCGTTTGAGTCGCACGCTCTCGAGGACGAGGCGTATCCGGACGGGAGATTGAGTCGACTGGCAGTGGCTGAGTTGGAGAAACTGGCGGTAAAGAAAGAGCCCTTCTTTCTCGCGGTCGGCTTCTACAAGCCGCATCTGCCGTTCGGAGCCCCCAAGAAGTACTGGGATTTATATGAGCGTTCCGAGATTCCCTTGTCGCCCGATCCGAATCCGCCGGAGGGGGTGAGCGAGACGTTTCTTTCCAGCAGCGTCGAGTTCTTTACTCAGTATATTCAACGGGAGACGGGAGGGAAGGGGAAACGGGTTTCCGACGCGTACGCGCGCGAGGTGATTCACGGCTATTTCGCGGCGGTCAGCTATGTGGATGCTCAGATTGGAAAGGTGATTTCGAAGTTGGAGACGCTGGGCTTGGCGGGAACGACTGCGGTCGTGGTTTGGGGCGATCATGGCTGGCATTTGGGGGATCACACTGTTTGGGGAAAACACACTGCCTTCGAGCGAGCGCTCAACAGCGCTTTGATCGTGAAGCTGCCGGGCATGAGCGGTTCGGGGAAGGAGACCGACGCGTTGGTGGCTTCGATTGACTTGTATCCGACATTATGCGACATCGCGGGAGTGTCGCCTCCGAACGGGCTCGAAGGGAAAAGCTTTATGCCGGTCTTGAATGATCCTTCAGCCAAGGTCAACGAAGCGGTTGCCAGTTTTTGGAAGCACACTTTGAGCGTTCGGACCGATCGCTATCGATTCGCTTTGTTCGACGATGGCGAGCGAAAGGAAGCCATGCTCTTCGACCACGACCGGGATCCTGACGAGACCGTTAATCTGGCTCGGAGCAAGCCGGAAGTCGTTGAAACGCTGATGCCGACGATGCGTCGGCTCAATCGGGGCTACTTGCCGCGACTTCCTTAGACGCCGACCCCGCGATGCGGAGATTTGCAAATAGCGAGACAATGGCCGCTCGGAGATCGGCCGCTACCATCTGGTCGAGCGCTTTTGGGTAGCGTCCGATCTCCGAGCGGACACTTTTCTGGCATTGTTCAGTCTACAGAATTACCGAGAAATCAGGTCGGCAAATTTAATCGGCTAACTCAATTTGTAGATTCGTCGGGCGTTGTCGCCGAAGATCGCCGCTTGCTCGCTGTAGCTGAGCGTTGCCAGCATCTCCTGAAGCGTTTTTTGCCACTGGTTGTAACTGGCTCGGAGCAAACAGACGGGCCAGTCGGAACCGGCTAAAAGGCGGTCCGGGCCGAAGGCTTCAAGGACGGTATCGAAGTAGGGTTGTAGGAGCGCGGCGTCCCAGTTGTCGTCGCGCACTTCGGTGACCATGCCGGAGAGTTTGCAGGCGACGTTCTCCCGTTGGGCCAAAAGCCGGATGTTTCGCTCCCAGTTGGCGTCGAAGGCGTCAGCGCGAATGACTGGTTTGGCGATGTGGTCGAGAACGAAGGGTGTTTCGGGATGGGCGTCGACGAAGGCGATCGTCTGCGGCAGGTGCTTTTCGAAAATGAGAATGTCGTAGACTAAGTTTCGGGCGGCGAGAGCCCGGACGCCGCGGTTGAAGTCAGGCCGGAGTATGAACTGGTCGTCGGTTTCGTCCTGAATGACATGCCGAGCGCCGACGAACTTGGGGTCGCCGCAAAACCGGTCTAGGGAGTCGCTCAAATCGTCCGACTCGAGGGGAAGCCAGCCGACGACGCCTTTGATGGAGTCGCGCTCGCTAGCGAGTTCCAGCAGCCAGCGGGTTTCCTCGATCGACTGCCGTGCTTGCACGGCGACGCTTCCGAATAGGCCGTTTTCGTCGAGCAAGGGCTCCAGGTCGTCGGGAAAGAAGGAGCGTCGGATTGGGGAGAGCTCGTCCGTGATCCACGGGTACTCTTCGGGGCGGTAGTTCCAGAAATGCTGGTGGGAGTCTATCTTCATTTGCGGGCTGGCGTGGATTCTCGACGCCGATTCGCGGGTGGCAAGCGGTATTCACTGGAGATGGCGCTCCCGATTGGATTGGCGGGTACGGGATTGGGGTCCGGTCGAATGGACGAATTTGCAGGTTGAGTTCTGCAATTCAGGCATTCACTTTTGTTGCGATGCCCAGACAAGCGATATTCATTCTTACGGATACCCAAGGCGCCGGTGTAGTGGGTTGCTACGGTCGCCCCGAAATGAAAACGCCACGGATCGACCGGATGGCAGCGGAGGGGATCCGGTTTGATCGCGCCTACTCCACGCAGCCCGTTTGCGGTCCCGCTCGATCGGCTTTATTTACCGGCCTGTATCCGCATTCCAATGGCGTGCTGGGAAACGACATGGCGCCGGCCATAGACGCCCTCACTCTGGGCCAGCGCTTGTCCGCCGCCGGCCTGAGAACAGGCTACGTCGGGAAGTGGCATCTGGATGGGACGGACTACTTCGGCAACGGCATTTGCCCCGATGGCTGGGATCCGGAATACTGGTTCGACGGCCGCTGCTATCTCGAGAGTCTTGCCAGCAAGGAGGAGCGCGATTTCTCCCGTCGCGTGCCGACTGCCCAGGATATGCGTAGCGCCGGACTGGACGAGACGTTCACGATGGCGCATCGGAGCGTGGACAAGGCCCTCGAATTTATCGAGCGTTACAAAGACGAGGATTTCTTTTTGGTCGTTTCCATTGACGAGCCGCACCATCCGTTTATCTGCCCTGCGGAGTACTTGGAAGCGTTCGAGGGCTTCGAGTTCAAGATCGGTCCGAACGGGAAGGACGACCTCAAGGGGAAGCCTCAGTCGCAGCGCGACTGGTCAGAGCATGTGGCCGGCCATATGGGCGACGGGGACGTGTTTCGCCTGGATCCGTTCTTCGCGTGCAACAGCTATTGCGACTACGAGATTGGGCGCGTTTTGGATGGCGTTGAAAAATGGATACCAAATGCGCTCACGGTCTACACGTCCGACCACGGCGACATGCTCGGGGCCCATGGATTGCTTGGGAAAGGGCCGAACATGTACGAGGAGATTGCCAATATTCCATTTGTGGTTCGCTGGAAGGGGAGCGCTCCGGAGGGAGCGGTTGTCGATCGACCCATTTCGCACATCGATTTGTATCCAACTTTTATTGATTTTTTTGGGAAGGAGATACCGGAAATTCTGCACGGCGAGAGCCTTTTGGATACATTTAAGAATCCTAGTGGATGCAATCGCGAAAAGGCGTTTCTGGAATTCAATCGCTTCGAATTGGACCATGACGGGTTCGGAGCCTTTTCGCCGACTCGCTGCGTGACGGATCGCCGCTACAAGCTCGCCATCAATTTGACGGACAAGGACGAGTTGTACGACTTGGAGGCGGACCCGCACGAGCTGTGCAATTGCATCGACGACGAATCGTATTCATCGATTCGTGACGAATTGCACGGCGAGATTATCGATTGGATGAACCGAACGCGCGACCCCTTTCGCGGCCCCCAGTGGGTCAACCGGCCATGGTCGTCCTCGGTTGCGAAAAGCTGGGGAGGCCCGACGCGCCCGCGACCCGGCGACGGGGTGAATCCGCATACCTTGCTCTACGACACGGCCGAGCCGATCGAGCAGCTTGAATACGCCAAGCACTAGCGATTATTGATCTCGAGCGCCATCAATCGCGTCCTGGCTCGTTTGTTTTTGTATGAAGCGAGTGTTGATTGGATTGGGTGTTGGGTTGTCTATCGCGTCGCTAGTCGGAGCGGAGCCGTTTACGTTGAAAAGCGGGGAGATGAATCCGAAACTAGTCGAGCTTTACACCTCGGAAGGCTGTAGCAGCTGTCCGCCGGCCGACCGATGGCTGAGCGCTTTTGTCGACAGCCCGGCCCTTTGGAGCGAGATTGTACCCGTGGCGTTCCACGTAGACTACTGGGATCGTCTGGGATGGAAAGACCGGTTCGGGTCTCGCGACAACACGCTGCGGCAATATCGGCTTCGCGACGAGGGAGCGGTCAAGTCGATCTACACCCCTGGGTTCGTGGTCGATGGCAAGGAGTGGCGCGGCTGGTTTCAGGGGGAGCGCTTGAATTCGGGTGGCGGAGAGCGATTCGCGGGATTGCTTTCGGTCGAAGTCGAATCGGGGGAGCTGCGTGTGACCCAGTCTGGGCTGGCCAGCAGAGCGGTGTTGAACGTCGCCATCCTGGGAGTCGGGTTGGACACTAAGGTTTCCCGGGGCGAAAACAAGGGGCGACGGTTAAACCATGATTTCGTCGCTCTGAGTCACTTGGAGGAGCCGTTGAAGGGAAAGTCGATGCTGATGGATATCCCGAAAGTGGATACAGTCGGGGCCGAGCGGTTGGCGTTGGCAGTCTGGGTGGTGGAGCCGGGAGAGAACAAGCCGGCAGTCGCTATGGGCGGATGGCTACCGTCTCAGGAGGCTGGATACCTTTCTTCCAATCGGTGAGTGGCAGCCAAGTGGGGTGGACCATGTTCAAACTGACGCTCGCTTCCTGGTCCCGCCGAAACGTTTTGATCTGACCGACGACCATGTCGATCGAGCGCTCACCGATGACCGGATGGTTTTGGTAGACGCCGCCGTATTCTCGAGTGCGCTCGTCCGCGTCTAGGGGCACGTAGCGGCAGAGTTGATCGGTGTGGTTGGTCAAGTGGATCGCGGCGTCGTCAAAGTAGTTCCAGTTGCTGAGGATCGCTTCCAGCTTGTGGGTCTGGGCCCATTCAATCACTTCGGGTAGCAGCTCGGAACGCGGTTTGGGATGAAAGAGGAGGGGCGGTACCCGCTCGCTCGGATCCAGGTGCGTTTGACCGACGTAGTAGCCGGCTGTGTATAGATTGCGATTGTGCTCCTCGTCGTGGTCGGCGACGGCCAGACCGACGCGGCGAATGCCTTGCTTGCGCAGCTCAGCCATGGCCATGCGCACGGCGAACATCTGGTTGCTCAGGATAGCGTCGAACGCGAGCTCGACCGGGAGAATGTTGATTTTGACGACCGAATAGGCGTCCCAGTCCATTTGGATTTCGGTGTCGTGATTGTGGAAAGCGGCGATGATGACGCCTTGGATGCCGCGCGCTTTGAGAACACGGTTCAGGGCCTTGCCGCTCTTGTAGTCCCGCGTGTACCAGAATAGGTCCAGCTTGTAGCCGAGCTCGTTGGCCCGCGCCTTGGCCCCTTCGAACAATTGCGAGTGGTAGTGCGACTCGTTGAATTCGTTTTCGTCGTGGCAGTTCACCACGTAGGCGATGACTTGATCCGTGCGATTTTGCTTCGTGGACTGCCGGTAGGCGATAAGCGCGGACAAGGCGGGGTCGGGGCGGTAGCCCATTTCCTTGGCCAGTTTCTGGATCCGGTCGCGGGTCTTTTGCGGCAGGCTGGGGTGGTTTCGCAGGGCGAGCGAGACGGTGGTCTGATGGACGCCGGCCTCCGCGGCGATGTCCTTCATTAAGACGCGTTTTTGCTTCATGTGGGTTTGTAGTGCGATCGAGAATGAGGGCGATCGGGGAATAGGAAAGCCAATTCTTATGTAAGAGACTCCGTTTGTTCCAAAAACGTTTCAGCGTTTTTGGCTGTTTCTGCCTCTTTTTTGTGGATTTGAGCCAGGGAAACGGGTCAGCGGACAGGTTTTGAGCGCTAAATCGCGGGGGCGTACTTTGTTCAGGCAGCGCTAATTTCAAAATTCATATGTAATAGTGTTAATAGGCATTACTCCGCCCGTTCAATTAAACAGTATATTGGCATTCAAACCCTGGTTGGTTCCGCTGACGCTCTTTCGGCTGATTTGTGTGAACCGCCGTACTTCCACCCTAAACAAACCACCCTTTCACGAGGAGCTAATTAGCTCCTTTTACTTGTTTCCCTTCAACCCAACCCCTTAAGCGCGCGGCCCTGACTCTGATTGGGGCGTACAATCAACTAATACAAACTAGGTCATTGATAAACCATGAATAACACTACACAACTAACCCAAGCCAAGACCTGGCTTAAGCGATATCCGCTCCCCCTATGGTTCGGACTGTCGCTTGCTGCGGCGCCGCTCTTGACGGCCCAGGACGATGAACAACCCACAATTGAGCTGTCTCCATTTGAAGTCGACGCGTCGCAAGACCGAGGCTACCGAGCGACCTCAACGCTAGCGGGCACGCGAATCAATTCGAGCCTTCGTGATGTGGGTTCTGCGGTATCTGTCATCACCAGGGAGTTTCTCGACGACATTGGAGCTACTGGTAACGAAGATCTGCTACTTTACACAACAAGCACTGAAACTGGCGGCGTGGGTGGAAACTTCGGAGGTGAAGAGTCGACCAACTTGCTGCGACCCAATACCAACAATCGCGTGCGAGGTTTGGAAGCTGCGGACAATACCCGAGACTTCTTCCTCACAGACCTTCCCTGGGATGGATACAATGTCGAACGTGTCGACATGCAGCGAGGGCCCGCCGCGATTCTGTTCGGGTTAGGAAGTTCCGCTGGAGTAATCAATAACACGACTACAGGTGCAACGTTTCGAGACACCACCAAAGCGATTCATCGCTATGGCAGCTACGGTTCACAACGCGTTTCGGTGAACCTGAACCGAGTGATCATGGAGGATGAACTCGCGTTTCGCGTTGCCGCTGTAGATGACCACAAGAAATTCCGTCAGGAAGAAGCGTGGAGCAAGGACCAGCGTACGTTTGTCGCGGTAAAGTACGAGCCGAGCTTCTTGAAGACCGATTCGGCGACTACCACGATTACGGCTAACTATGAAAAGGGGAAATCGAGTTCCAATCGTCCCCGTTCGCGTCCTCCGCTCGATCGTCTCACACCTTGGTGGAACTCGTATAGCAGTGGCGACGACTCGTGGCCGGCTCAGCTGACAGCGGATCCCTTCTTCGCTAATAACGGGCATTTAAAGACTGAGTCAGACGCGAATGAAGTGACGACTATCCTCAGTGCGAATCCCTACTTCGGCGAGTTCTTCACGGCGGGACCGGTTCTCTATTTCGAAGGTAACGAGTCCTTCCCTTTCTATGGAAGTGTCCCAACCGAGCATGAGTCCGACCTATGGACAATCGGCGAGGACGGGTTGGTCGAAGCCAACAACGGAACCGACCTGCCGTTCTATCGCGGACAATTCCAGATCGAAGGGTTTCCTCAGACGGCTAGAGACCTCGGGCTGCCTCTCGCTCAATATGGCGGCTACAATGACAAGTCCATTACCGACCGCTCCATCTTTGACTTCAAAAACCATCTGTTGGACGGTCCAAACAAGCGCGAGTGGCGCGACTTCAGTGTTTACAACGCCAAGATCGCCCAAACGTTTTTGAATGGTCGCGTCGGTATAGAGGCGGCAATTGACAAACAAGACTACGCAGATGGTCAGACGAGTCCGTTTTCCTGGGGCCAAGCGATCACCGTGGATCTCAACGAGAACTACCCAGACGGGTCGCCCAACCCGAATGTCGGCCGCCCGTATATTCTCAACAGAGCGAATTTCAGTAACAACTCGACTTCCCGGGATCGTGAAAGCACTCGTGTAACTGCGTTCGCAAAGGTCAGCGCTGACGACTTTATGGATGGCGATTCATTCCTGGGCAAACTTCTCGGAAACCACAATTTTACCGCTATGGCGAGTGAAGACAGTTTCGAGCAAGGTGAAGAAACCTGGAAGAAATGGGTACCTGGAAATGACTACTCGGTCTACCAAGGTGAAACGACCATCGCGTCGAACATGCGCGAAATCGCGGTCGCCGCATATATCGGTGGCGATCTCCGCGGCGTTTCTTCGCCCACTAATCTAAATCTGTCGCCGGTGACTCGCGTGCTCAATCCTTACAACGTAGGCTCGATTCGCATCTGGGATTCGCACTGGGCCAATGTCGGTCTCGACCCCTCGTCTCCGTATACAAATTTCTGGGACGCGGATGCCGACCCGAGTGTTCAAGCGAACAATCCCGACAACTACATTGGCTGGGTTGATTACCCGATCCAGATTCTTAGCGACGAACAAGGCAACCGCGACCAGATTAGAACGCTTGCTAGAAGGTTCAGAACGGAAACAGAGTCTCAGGCATTTGTTTGGCAGGGCTTTCTTTGGGATGGCGCTATTGTTCCGACTTATGGCTATCGCACGGACAAATCGGATGCGTTTTCCGTTGATGCTCCGGTTACCAATGACGCGTTTCGAGTACCCGATCCGAGCAGCCCGGACTACGTGTTCCCGGCAACTCCAGGTAACACGGTCGACGAGTCCAGTGACTCTTGGAGTGTAGTGGTACATACAGAAAAGTTCTTTCCGAATACCGATCTACCCGGAAATGCACGGGTGAGTCTGTTCTATAATGAGTCTTCAAACTTCAAGCCGGATGCAACACGTGTTGACCACTTAAACCGTCCCTTGGGTCCTCCGAGTGGCGATACGACTGACTACGGTTTTGTGATCGAAGCCTTCAATGGGAAGGTGAACTTCAAGATGAACAAGTTTGAGAACAATTCAAAATTTTCCTCATTCGATCCAGGCAATCTCTGGATGCTGGGAACGATCGAAACCAGCTTGTTCGTCGCTGCCAATCGCGACAATGCGTCATTAAACGATTTGCCTGGATACGAGGACGCGTGGCGTGACTACGCCAACAACCCGTGGCCGGGACAGACGGCGGAAGAGGCGGCCCAGTATCAAGCGGAAGTGGTCGCGGCTGGTCTGGCCAACATCGCTCCGCAAGAGTTCTGGGACGCTTGGGGCGCCACGCAGTCTGACGAGCGCTGGATGTCCAGTTGGTGGGATCCCTGGTCCGGCACGGACCCAGGCGCGGTTCCTGCGAACTTCACTTCGACCACGGACCGCACCGCGAAGGGCACGGAGTACGAAATCAACATCCAGCCGACCAACAACTGGGACATCGCTGTCAACGCAGCGCAAATTGAATCAGTCAACACCAACCTCTCGGGCAGTTTGCGCGAGTGGGTGGACGCTCGGAACGAGGTGTTCAATGGACGCGCTGGCGACCTCCGCTACTGGTGGGCGGGTGACACCTTCACCTTGTCGGATCGCTGGAATCGCGACTTCTATTCAGGATACCAACTAGCGATCCAGAAAGAAGGCACAAGAGTGGACGAGCTCCGCGAGTGGCGCTTCAATGCGACGACCAACTATCGCTTCACCGAAGGAAGATTCAAAGGATTCACAGTCGGAGGTAGCGTTCGCTGGGAGGATGAAGTGGGTATCGGTTATCCCCAGTCTGAAGCGACTGATCCGGAGTCTGGCAATACCTTCGCCGTGTTCGATATCAACAACCCGTGGATGGCTCCGTCTGAGACCCATGTCGATCTCTTCGCGCGTTATCAGATGAAGCTGCAGAACGATATGAATTGGTCGATCCAGCTCAATGTGCGAGATATCACGGCCGACGGCGATCTGATCGCAGTCGATGTACAACCAGATGGAAGCCCAGCCGCGTTCCGAATAGGAGCGGATACGACTTGGTTCTTAACGAACACGATTGAATTCTAGCTCGGGGTTCGATCCTAGATAACTATCTCGATGTCCCTGGCAGTCGCCAGGGGCATTTTTTTAGCGGGAACCCGCAGGTGAAAACCGCTTTCTGGATACGGAGCGCGAGTCGTAGCCGACAAAGATTGATCCCATCGCGAAAACTAGAATAGAGTACTGAAATTATGAACCGATATCTTGCAGGAACTTTGCTAGCGTCAGCGGCGTTCTCTTTCGGAAGCGTCGCGTCAAACGGACAAGACCTCTTGTCGGTGATCGAAAACAGAAATCTTCTCAACCAAACCGTTTGGAAGCAGGAAGTGGCAGCGCAAGAGCACGAGGAGACCTTCATCGCTCTCTGGGACGCCCTCCGCAAGACCGACGCCAAGCTCGCGGTCCTCAAGGACTTCGAATTCGAAACTCTGACCCTGGGCTCCTTGGGAGAAGACGGGCAGACGCTCGACCACGCGGTTGACTTGCGGAAGACCGACGGGCCTAAGATCGAGCTCGACGCCGCCAAATGGGACCAATGGGTCGACGCCATGGAAGCCAAAGGCTATCGCTTGTTCCAGTCCGAATGGCACCACACCCGCTTCAACGCGAACCCGACTGGCGACGCGACCTCTCTGGTGTCCATCGTTCTCCACGTGTACAACCAAAAAGAAAAAACCCGCCACATGATCGAAGGGAAGATCGACGTCGTGTGGAAACGGGAGAAAAACGAGGACGGGCGCTACACGCCGTCGAAAATCGACGCCTCGAAACTGGAAGTGCTCAGCCGCAAGGGTGACCCTTTCTTTATGGAGGCCTTCAACTTCGACATCCCCCAGCGCGGCGAAGGCGCAATCCTCTCCTACGATCTCAACCAGGACAACTTGCCCGAGATCATCCTGCCCGGCATCAACGTCGTCCTGTGGAACATCGGAGCGAAAGGATACGGCGGCAAGCCCATGAGCGAGACCGCCTTTGTCTCCACCAAAGGATCCGTGCTCGGCGACTTCAACGGGGACGGTTTTGTCGATTACCTGTGCTACGGCGAAGTGGAGCCGGCCCCAGGAAAGTCTCCCGTGTCGGGCGTCTACTTGCTGCCCGGCGGTCCGGAAGGCGCCTTCGCGTCGAAGCCGATACGCGTGGCGATCGAGGGCGAAATGGGGTCTGTCGACGGCATCGCCGCCCTCGCCGCGGGTGACATCGACAACGACGGCGATCTCGATGTATGGATTTCTCAATACAAGGCGACTTACGTCAATGGCTCGATGCCCACTCCCTATTTCGACGCCAACGACGGCTATCCGTCCTACTTGTTGAAAAACGACGGCTCGGGAACCCGCTTTGTCGAGTCAACAGAGGCCGCTGGATTGGCTGGAAAACGCTATCGTAGGACGTATTCGAATTCTTTTTACGACTACGATGGAGATGCGGATTTGGACTTGATTGTGGTCAGCGACTTTTCCGGCGTCGATCTCTATCGCAACGACGGGAAGGGCAATTTCGAGGACGTTACCGACGGCTCGATCGAAGACCGGAGCCTCTTCGGCATGGCTCACACTTTCGGCGATTTCAACCGCGACGGGAAAGTCGACATATACGTGACCGGAATGAGCTCCACAACAGCCTCCCGGCTCGACGCCATGGACGCCGTCCGCGAAGAGTTTCCCGACCGCAATCGTATGCGCATTCCCATGACATACGGAAACCGACTTTACTTGAACGGCTACGAAGGCGTGCTCGACCAGGCCGCGAATAGCGGTCAAGTCGCCCGTACCGGTTGGGCCTGGGGAACGTCGACGCTGGATTTCGACAACGATGGCGACCTCGACGTCTATGTCGCCAATGGCCACTTCAGCGGCGAGTCGGCCAAGGACTACTGTTCCAATTTCTGGACCGACGACATCTACCGCGGCAGCTCCAACGACAACCCGATTCTCGACGAGTATTTCAAGAAGAGCGTGCTTCCGATGATGGAGGGGAACGTCTCCTGGAACGGCTTCGAGCACAACTTCCTGTTTTGCCAGCTCCCGGACGGCAGCTATCGCAACATCTCGTTCCTGATGGGCGTGGCCGACGAACTGGACAGCCGCCGGGTTATCAGCGAGGACTTCAACGGCGACGGGCTGATGGACATTCTCGTCAGCCAGCTCAACTACCGCGAGGACAAGGATTCATCCTGGGTTAAGATCTACCGCAACGTATCGGGAAGCTCGGGGAACTGGATCGGAGTTAACCTGACCGACGGCGCTAATGGGAAATCGCCGCTGGGCGCGAAGATCCGAGTGGTCGACAGCGCGGGCCGGACGCGGGCCGATACGGTCGTCTCCGGCGACTCGTTCCAGGCCCAGCATTCGGCCATCAAGCACTTCGGTTTGGGAACCGTCGACGGAGTCGCGTACGTAGAAGCGGCCTGGCCCGACGGGACATCCGTCCGCTTGGAGAATCCGGCGATCAATCGATACCACAAGATAGTGGACTAGAATCCGCTTGGCGGTTGATGCGAACGAACGCGCCGGGGCCCGTCTTTGTCTCTCGTAGCGAGACTTCGCCGAGGCAAGCTGGCGCGTTCTACCCTTGAATCAGGAAGAGAAAGGTGGAACCCGCCGTCCCGGCGGGTTTAAGTTGACGGCTATGCGCCACAGCGGGAGCGGGTTTAAAGGCTTGCTTGCAATGTGGGGGCAGTGATACACGGTCTTCCGATAGCGGGGGTGCGAACCCTGGGATCCTCGCGGTCTTTGCTGCTACCGAAAACCGCTGTATCATGCCGGAAAATACACAGTCCCCGCGTCAATACGGCTCTGAACGAGTCGTTGGATTGAGGGAGCGTATCGCCTACGCCGCGGGCGACACGGCGTCGGTTCTGTACTTCAAGACATTTTCGTCGTTTCTTCTGATTTTCTACACGGACGCGTTCGGTCTCAGCGCCGCCGCGGTAGCGCTGATGTTTTTCGTGACGCGAACCTGGGACTGGATCAACGACCCGCTCATGGGGGTCATCACCGACCGGACGAAGAATCCAAACGGGAAATTCCGGCCCTGGTTGCGGTGGATGATCATTCCTCTGGCGATTGCCGGGATAGCGTTGTTCACCGTGCCGGATTTGAGCGATGGAGGGAAGCTCGTGTATGCGTACGTTACCTACACTTTGGTAGGGATGTTCTACACGGCGATCAACATACCCTATGGCGCATTGATGGGCGTGATGACGCCGTATTCGGAGGAACGCACAATCTTGTCGTCGTTCCGCTTTTACGGGGCGTATCTGGGGAATCTCATCGTTACCTCCACGCTGCTTATCTTCGTCGCGAATTTCGGAGGCGAACAAGGGGGCGGCCATCAGAAGGCGATGATGATCTACGCGGCTCTGGCTTCGGTCTTGTTTCTGTTCACCTACTACGGAACAAGGGAACGGGTTCAGCCCCCTGCGTCGCAAACGTCGAATACGCGGGAGGATTTGAAGATTCTCATCCGCACCCGCCCCTGGCTCTCGATGATTTTCGTGGGGATCGTGACCATCATTTGGATCGCGGTTCGGGACTCGGTGGTGCTCTACTACTTCAAGTACTACATTGGCGACACGGTCGTATTGACCACTTGGTTCAATGTACTGGGAACGGTCGCGCTGCTTGGGGGAGTCGCCCTGACCAGTTGGTACACGCGCGTGCTGGGCGGCAAAAGGAACGCCTTCATTATTCTCACTTTGAGCGTGGCGTTCGTGTCGCTCGGCTATTACTTCGCTGGGCCGGAGGACATCGCTTTCATCTTCACCATTCAAGTCATCGGCGGAATTTTCTCAGGGCCGTTAATGCCGCTTTTCTGGGCCATGATCGCGGATACGGCGGACTACGCGGAATGGAAGTACGGACGTCGCTTTACTGGGCTTGTATTCTCGGGTGGCAACCTGTCCCAGAAACTCGGATGGACGATCGGCCCGGTTGTGGCGATCTCGCTGCTGAGTTTCTACGGCTACGAAGCGAACGTGGAGCAAACCCCGGAAATGCTCTACGTACTCAAACTGATGATTTCTCTCATCCCGATCGGAATCGCGGTGGTGGCGGCCCTGGTGACCTTGACCTATGGAATCGACCGCAAGTTGCGACTGAAAATCGAACGCGAGCTGGCCCTCCGGAAAACGGGCGACGCCTCGCTGGACATGTCGGAGTAGGGCCTTCGCTTGCCCGTTCGAGAGCCTCAGGGCCATGAGCTTTGTCGAATGGCGAAGTGCCGCATCGGTTTGGTTTCGAGTCTCATTCGCGGCGTGGCGCGAGCGCCAGCCCTACGAGCTACTGTTGCCTGTACGGCGTCCCGAATTGCTCCTGGAATTTTTGGTGGAGCTGTTGTCGGTCCGCGCTGGGTACGCGGGGTTGGGCGTCGATTCGCTTGAGGAAGCGTTCGGCTTTGGGGCGATCGTTGGTCACGATGGCCCAAAACGCTACCGATGAAAGGGCGAAGGGGTGGGCGGGCTCGTACTGGAGCGCTTTCTCGATTTCCCGAATGCTGTCCTGGGGGCGATTCAAACTCGAGTACGCCCGTCCCAGCCCGAGGTAGGCGCCGGCTTCGTTTGGTCGCAGTTGAATCGATCGCTGGTAGAGGGGGATGGCCTCGTCCCATTGTTTCGCTTCGCTTCTGATGTCAGCGAGTTCGAGAAGGATGCCCGGAGAATCGGGGCAATTCTTGTAGCCTTGAGCCAGCACTCGATTCGCTGCGGATCGGTCCCCTTTGCTCTTGTGAAGCTCGAAGAGCTGGATCCATCCGTCCGAAAAATCGGGAGCGATGCGAACACTGGTCTGAAAAGCATTTTCGGCACTCGTTAAGTCTCCATTTTCTACATACAATCCGCCGATTTGGTAGTGAATCATCTGATTGCTGGGATCCAAGGAGATCGCTCGCTCCAGAAGGCGAATCCCAGCGTCGACGTCGCCCGCGTGGGCAGCGTGTCCTCCGGCGACGCTCAATTGATAGCTGTCGTAGCAATAGTCGTAGGTCTCCAGTAGCCACGGGTCGGGCAGTTGAGGATAGGCTCCGATGGAAGTGCCGCCCAGAAGCGATTGGGCGCGGCTGTCTTCCCCCAGCTTTTGGTACACCGTAATGAGAAGATCAGTACCGATTTTGAATCGCGACTCCCGAGCGGCGTCCTCGAGAAAGCCGCGCGCGCCGGCGAGATTGCCGGTTTCCAATTCAATGCGCCCGCGTCCGACGAGGGCGTAGGGTTCCTTGGACCACCGTTCGAGCGCTCGGTCGAATACCGTCCGGGCGGCGTCCCAGTCCTCGCGTTTGATCAGCGCGTTGCCGAGCTGGGCGTAGGCGGAGAAGTGGGCGTCGTCGCGCTCGATTGACTGCCTCCAAAGCGCGATGGCCTCGTCGGTTCTCCCGTATCCCGATAGAATGGTGGCCTTCAAGTGGGGCCAGCGGCCGCTTTCGGGATCGAGTTGCTCGAGAAGGAGGTCGTAGCAGGCGAGAGCGGGCTCGATATATCCATTTGAGTGATACAATTGAGCGAGTCTGCCAACCGCGTTTTTCGGATTGAGTCCCAGCTCGAAGCCAGAATATACGGATCGGACCGCCTCGGCGAGGGCTGCAGGGTGGGCGCCGAGATCGGGAATGGCGGGCGTCGCTCGGGCGACGGATACGCGGGTTTGATGAACTTTGAAATAGCCGCCCGCGAGAAGGGCGATAACGACGGTGGCAACGATCAGGAGCGTTTTCGAGTTTGCTTTCATCCGTTCACTTTCCGGTCGCCGGTTTCCATATCGAGATGCGGCTCATTCGCTCGAATGGCGGGTAAGCGTGGAATCCGCCGGTTATCAGTCGGTGGCCGCCGTTTTTGTCCAGATCGGCGATATCGAGGGTCAGCAGTTGGATTGGGCTGTGGGCGAGCACGCGTTTGGCGAACCCGTCGTTGCCTCGGTTTTCGAACCAGACCATCGAGTCGGCTTGGGGGTCGCTCCAGTCGTTGAAGTTGCTGAGAGCAAGCACGTCGCGGTCGCCGTCGCTATCGAGATCGAAGTCGATTGCGCTGTAAGCTCCGGCGAGGTATCCGATTCGGTGATACTTGAATTGGGCGTCGCCGAGGTTTTCCAGCCACTGGACGCCATGCCAAGGCCGAGGTCCGGGAAGCGCGGCGGGGCCAAACCCGTCGCCGTTGCTAAAGAGCAAGTCCGGTTTTCCGTCCTGATTGATGTCGGTCGCCCGCAGGCCGCTGCTGGCGAAGTCCTCGTTCGTGGACCCCCAGACAATGCGCTGTTGGAAATCGCCGTTTCCGTCGTTTTGAAAAAGGTGGATCTCCTCCCATTGCTGCGAAAGCTGGGCGGCGATGTCGTTGGTCCCGTTCCCGTCGAAGTCCGCCACGCAGACGTTGATGGCGCCGGAGAGCTCGAGCAGGACATGACTCTCGAAGGACCAGTCGCCTTTCCCTTCCATCCATTGGATTTTTCCTTGGTCGTATCCAAATTGTCCTACGGCGAGATCAACGAGGCCGTCTCCATTGAGATCGGCGGGTCGGGCGTCGGTGACCCGGTCGACGCCTTCGGCGATCACGCGTTGGCGAAAGGCGCCGTTGCCGAGATTTTCCAAAGCGATGATCGAGCCGATCTTGTCGTTGTTGGGGAAGACGAAGCCCATGCAGGAGACGACGAGATCGATGTCTCCGTCTCCGTCCATGTCGGCTTCTTCGACGTGCACCGGGGCTTGCAGCCCCTCCGCGATGAAATGCTCCTCGAACGAGCCATCGGGGAGCTGCCGGAGCCAGGAAACCGTGTTGTCTTTCGCTTCGCAGGCGACGATGTCGAGACGCCCGTCCTGGTCGAGGTCGATGGCTTTGAGGTGGGCGACCCAGGGTTTGTCGGCGGCGCTTTTGCCGACGGATTCCCGCTGGTATCGTTCCAGGTCGTTTTCCTTTGCAATCGGATCGGCGGACTCCGTCCCTTCCGGGAGGGGAGCGGAGCAGGAGGCGAACGCCAGAGCGATCGCGGCGACCCAGGCGGGAGCGGGCGTTGCGGAGTCGATAGCGGTCTGGGCGTTCAATCGCATCGGTCGTAGTTCGGAACCGACCTTATCACAGGGGATCGCGGCCGGACTGTCAAAAGGCTTGCGAATGAAAACGGTGGTCGGATTGGCGGATTTCCCAGTCTTGCCTGGGCAATCTTTGTCCAGCCTATATCCGCTCGATTGATACGCTTTGGATGACGACGTCCTCGACGGGTTTGTCGCCCGCTCCGGTTTCGACTTCTTGGATGGCGAGCGCGACGTCCATGCCTTCGATCACCTTGCCGAAAACGGTGTGCTTCCCGTCGAGCCAGTTGGCGCCGTCGGATTTGGTAACGATGAAAAACTGGGAGCCGTTGGTGCTGGGGCCGGAATTGGCCATGCAGAGGGTTCCGTATTCCACTTTTCCCAGAAGAGTCGGCTGTTGCACCGGCTCGTCGCTGTCGAGCAGGGTTTGGAGGTCCTCGACTTTCCGGCCTACCAGCGAGGCGAGCGAATTGGAGGCTTGGATCTCGCTGAACAGTTCCGCCACCTCCGGAATGGGACTCTCGCCTTGGTGTTCCTGGAGATGCGGGGCGAAGAGGGTCTGGAATACGGCGCCGGCCTGCTCCTCGTCGGCAATCTCGCCGGTCACGTCTTTGAGCTCGGGCTTGAAGCGCGTGAGGGCGTCGGTGGAACCGAGCAAGGCCTGGAGTTCTTCGACGGTTTTGCCGACGAGCGGATCGGCGCTCTGCGAAGTTTGCATTTCCTGGAAAAGCGCGGCGATTTCCGGGATGGGACTTTGGCCCTGGTGCTCGATGAGGTGAGGGCGGATCAGCGTCCCGAAGACTTCGTTGGCGATTTCCGGGGTGGTGATCTCGCCTTCAAGGGGCACGAGTTCGCCCGCGTAGCACTCGTCTTGAAATTGGTAGCCAGGTCCCCCGGTGCCGGTGCCTAGCGGGCAGCCACCCTGGATCATGAAGTCGTTGATGACCCGATGGAAGATCAGTCCGTCGTAAAAGGGCTCGTTGCGCTCTTCTCCTTCGGGGCTGGTCCAAGTCTTCGAGCCGTCGGCGAGCCCGACGAAATTCTCGACCGTGATCGGCGTTTTATCTTCGAAGAGCTCGATTACCATGGTTCCGTGATTGGTCTCCATCCGGGCGATCAATTTGGTGGGCTCTTGCTTCGAGCAGCCGGAGAAAAACAGGGCGATTGCCAATGCGGCGACCGCGAGGGGTTGGATGGACGGAAATTTCATTAGGGCGGAAGTAAGGACGGTCCCGGGTCGGTGGGCAATCTCTATTTGCGGGAAGGGCCGAGCAAGTGGCGAGCGGGTTTGGACCCGCTATTGCAGAAGCTCGGCAAGACGATCTTCGAGCGCTTCGCCCCGAAGATTACGGCCGATGATGCGGCCTTCGGGATCGAGAAGGAAGCTCATGGGCAAGGCGCTGACATTGTAGGCGGCGGCGAGCGGAGAATTCCAGCCGAGCGAGTCGGATATCTGGGGCCAGGTAACCCGGTCCCGCCGGGTTGCGGTCCCCCACGCGGATCGACTGTCGTCAAGGTTGACCGCGAAGATGGCGAAATCGCTGTCAGCGTATTCCTTCAGCAGTTTCGTGTAGAGTCGGTTTTCCACGCGGCAGGGCACACACCAGGAGGCCCAGAAATCGACGAGAACGAACTGGCCTCTAAAATCCTCAAGAGTGTGGGTTGTCCCATCGAGGGATTGTCCGGAGAGCGGAGCGGCGATCGCTCCCAGGGCGGTTTTCTGAAAGGAGTGAATGCGGTCGCGCATCCTCTGGGCGATTGCGGTATCAGGATGCTCTTTGGCGAATGCGGCGACGGTTCGGTCGAGAGCGACGAGTCGATAGTCGGGGTCCCAGCGAAGGGAAGTCGCGTAGAGGGCGATCGAGGTTCCGACGTGGTTGAGGGTGAAATCGTTGAGTTCGCGACGGTGGGCCGCATAGCCGTCGACCTCTTTCTTGGAAAGCGGGGCCAGTGTTTCGGGAGCGTCGCCGCGGTCTTTGGCTGCGTTGAGAGCGGCTCGGGGTGGATAGACGAGCCGGACGAGCGAGTCTTTGCGAAACGCTTCGTAGGCGCGGAGGGCGTCTGTGTCGGGCGAACCGGAAACCGTGTAGCCGTCGGGGGCGTTCGAGTCAGGGTGAAGGTGGAGTTCTTGTCCGTCGTCGATGGCCAGGGCGATCCGCCGTTGGTCCGGAAGGAGGAGCGAGAAGAGACCGGGTTCGCCTTTGAATGTGGCGTGGAAGGCCCCGTTGGCAGCGAGCGGGATTTCGCCTTCGACGCTTCTCGACTTGTCCTCGATATTCTCGCGCTCGAGTCGCAGAGGAGCAGTGGCGTTCGCGGGAGAGAAGACTCCGGAAATGGTGAAATCCGCGTGCGCGACCGTTAGCGTAACTACTTGGCTGAAAAGAATTAAGCCGCCGAATCGGCAGAATTTGGTGTTGGCAATTGAAGGGAGGCGCATGTTCGAGTTTCCGGCTGTCGCGGTTGGGTATTCGTGGGCGAGACTGGCCCTCTTCTCAACGACGAATGGGCGTTGGGTTCTATTTCAAAGGAATGGTCGGAGCAGCGAATGTAGTGAAAGGCGCAAAAATCGGCAGTAATCCGCGCTCTTGGCTCGTAGAGCTGGGTTTAAGACGAAAGACTCTTTCATTCTGACTTCCTTTCTCCTCTCAAATGACCCCATTTCGCACGGTCTTCTTCATTGCGCTTCTCTTAGCCTCGTCGCGGGCAGGCGGCAGTAATATGACCTCGTCCGAGATTTACCACGAGCTGCAACGTCTGAAAGTGACGGGTTCGGTCCTTTACGTGGCAGCGCATCCGGACGACGAGAATACGACTTTGCTCTCCTATTTGGCCCAGGAGGAGAAGCTCGAAACCGCCTACCTCTCGCTCACGCGCGGGGGCGGAGGGCAGAATTTGATTGGCTCGGAGCTGAAGGAGGAGCTGGGCTTGATCCGGGCCAACGAACTTCTCCAGGCCCGTCGCATCGATGGGGCGACGCAGCTTTTCACGCGGGCCCGTGACTTCGGTTACTCGAAAAATCCGGAGGACACGCTGGAAAACTGGGAGGAGGACAAAATTCTCGGCGAAGTCGTCTTCGCGGTGCGCTCCTTTCGGCCGGACGTGATCATCACTCGCTTCAATCCCGCGGCTGGCCCCACCCACGGGCACCATACGGTCTCGGCCCAGCTAGCGGTGAAGGCATTTTCGCTCGCGGCCGACCCGAACGCGTTTCCCGAGCAGCTGAACAGGGTTGGGACGCACCAAGCCAAACGAATTTTCTGGAACGGTTATGGCCAACGGGGCCCCGGCGGTCCGAGAGGGAGAAACAGCGCCGCCAACGAAAGCCGGGAGATTGTCTCTCTGGAAATCGGAAAATACAACCCCCACCTCGGCGCGTCCTATACGGA
This sequence comes from Opitutaceae bacterium, assembly GCA_028284235.1. Lineage (GTDB taxonomy): Bacteria > Verrucomicrobiota > Verrucomicrobiia > Opitutales > Opitutaceae > Pelagisphaera. Next base: position 18,335 of record JANQSC010000081.1, on the reverse strand, counting down.
GATTTCCGCCCGCAGCCGCAGCATGCACAAAAGCCAGGGCTTCGGCCGGGCGTCGCGCCGCGGACCACAGACGGAGCGGCTGGTGCTGTTGGACGGGGAGCCGGCGGAGGGCGATTTTCTTGCGGGAATCGACACGACTTGGAAGCGATTTCAGACGGGCGCCCAAATCGACGCGCTTTTGGAGGAGACAATCGAAACGTTCGACTACGACGCTCCGTGGCGGATTGCTTCGGCCTTGCTCGACCTCGACCAGCGCGTGGCGGCGTTGCCGGAGTCGCGGTTTACGCGGTCGAAGCGAGCGGCCATTCGAAAGTTAGTCGTGGCGTCGCTGGGGTTGCATTTGGAGGCTCGTTGGGACGGAGCCTACTTAGTGCCCGGGCAGACGGGCGCGTTCTCGGTGGAATTGGTGAACCGGTCCCCGGAGAGCGTTCGCCTTCGTTCGCTGGAGGCGCGACTTTTCCACGCGGATAGCTGGCCTCGGGCGAAAACGTTGAATCGTATTGAAAATTTGGATCAATTGCTCGATCGCGACGCCTCAAGTTTAGTCTCGATCGAATTCGCATTGCCAATGGACAGCCCGCTAACGCAACCCTTTTGGCTGGAGACGGCGCCGACGACTGGGATCTACCGTTTCAGTAATGATCGTTTGCTCGAGCTGGAAACCGTTCCCGCTCCCTTGTCGGTGGTGGCGACGCTTGAGATTGACGGACGTCTCGTTCCCTTCGAAATGAGCGTGGAGCAAGTCATCAGCGATCCGGTGGAAGGAGAGGTCCGCAAACGCGTCGCCATTCGCCCCGAGATCGTGATCAATCCCGACGCCTCGCTCGCGCTATTCGAGGATTCAGGCGCGAAACGTATCGACGTTTCCGTGACGGCGAATGTCGATTCCTTTAACGGTCGACTCGAAGCAGTCGCCCCGAAAGGGTGGAGCGTGGCGATCGACGAACCGGAGATTGCCCTGTATGCGGACAATCCGACGCAAACCAAGCGCGTTACAGTCCGCCCACCGGACCAGTCGTCCGAGGGAGCGATCGCGTTTCGCGTGGTCGACAAAGACGGCCGAACCTTGGGAACGCGTTCCAAGGAAATTGTCTACGATCACATCGGCAGCCATCCGATTCTCTCGTCCCCGCAGACGAAAGTGGCTCGACTGGAACTGGCCCGCGGCGGAACACGTATCGCTTGTATCCAAGGCGTGGGCGACACGGTTCCCGCTATACTAGAGCGAATCGGCTATGAAGTAGATTTCATCGAAGCGGATGAAATCGAGGCCGATCGCTTGGCGGGGTACGACACGGTGCTGATTGGACCACGGGCCTTTGACTCCCTGACAGGCTTGGATCGAAAGTTCGACGCTTTGCTGGCTTACGTGGAGGCGGGCGGGACGCTGATTTCGCAGTACAATACCACGAGTTTTCGGGCGAAGTCGCGCTTCACGTCCCCGTATCCTATTCGCCTGTCGAGAGAACGCGTTTCGGAAGAGAAAGTGGAGATGCGGATTTTGAAGCCGGAGCATCCGGTATTCAATCATCCGAACAAGATCAATCGAAGCGACTTTGATAATTGGATACAGGAACGCGGGCTTTACTACGCGTCTTCCTGGGACGCGAACTACGATGCGCTGCTCTCCGCCAACGACCGAGGCGAGCCGCCCAGAGACGGGGGCTTGCTCGTCGCCCAGTACGGAAAAGGCTGGTACGCGTACACGGGTCTTTCTTTCTTCCGACAACTCCCCGAAGGCAACCCGGGGGCAATCCGTCTGTTTGTTAATCTAATCTCCCTTGGCCATGGAAAGTGAACATGAACTCGAAATAGCAAAGTCCGTTAAGAGCGAAAGCTCCAAGGGATGGACGAAACTCTACTTGATAGTCGTCGCCGCGCTCGCAGCCCAGATCGCGTTTTTCGCCTGGCTGACAAAGACCTTCCAATAGCGAGACACTTTTAATTTATGAATCCTCTGGATATCGCCACTCTTGGAGCGACCCTTCTTCTTATCGTGTTTTTCGGCGTTTGGAAAACGCGCAACGACCGCAAGCTCGACGAATTTCTCAAAGGCAGCTCGAACAGCTGGGGGACAATTGGCCTTTCGGTCATGGCCACCCAGGCCAGCGCGATCACTTTCCTGTCGACGCCCGGTCTGGCCTACGACAGCGGCATGGCCTTCGTGCAGAACTACTTTGGAATGCCATTGGCTCTGATCCTAATCGCCGTCGTCTTTGTCCCGATGTATTACAAGCTCAAGCTGTGCTCGGTTTACGAGTTTCTCGAGCATCGGTTCGACTCCAAGACGCGGACGCTAGGTAGCGTGATTTTTCTTATACAACGCGGGTTCTCAGCGGGCATTACCATCTATGCCCCGTCTATCATTCTAACCAGCGTGCTTGGTTGGGATATGAATACGACTGTGATCGGCGTCGGTCTCGCGGTCATCATCTACACGGTGACCGGTGGCTCGCACGCGGTGAGCGTAACGCACAAGTACCAGATGACGGTTATCCTTTCAGGGATGGCGGTGGCGTTTGGTATCGTCGTTTACAAGATTTCTGGATACGCGGATTTCAAGGAGAACTTGAGCGTCGCGGGCGCGCTGGGACACCTGAATGTGGTCAATTTGTCCTTCGACATCGACGAACGCTACACACTTTGGTCCGGCTTGCTCGGCGGTTTTTTCCTTTCGCTTTCCTACTTCGGAACGGACCAGTCGCAGGCCCAGCGGTACATGTCGGGGCAATCGGTGCGCGACAGCCGCCTCGGGCTCATGTTCAACGCTTTGCTCAAGGTGCCGATGCAGTTTTTGATCCTGCTTCTGGGGGTGTTGGTATTCGTCTTCTACCAATGGGAAAAACCGCCGGCGACCTTTCTTCCGAGTTCGTATACGGAAATCGCGGAGGCGAAAGACGCGGAGATGTATCAGTCCTACGAAGACGCGTTTTCGGAGGTGTTCGACGAGCAGCGGGCGGCGATGGGCGTTTACGTGAAGGCCCTTCGCGACGGCAATGAATCGCTGGCGGACGCGGCTAAGCAAGAAGTGCAAAGCGCGGGGGATGCGATCAAGGATTCTCGTCGGGAGTTGAAGGAGTATATCGCTGCCGCTAACGGCGAAGCGAGCATGAAGGAGACAGACTACGTCTTCATCCACTTTATCCTAAACGAGCTGCCGGTTGTGCTGGTGGGGCTGTTGATCGCGGTCATTCTCAGTGCGGCGATGTCATCGACCGCTTCGGAGTTGAGCGCTTTGGCCACAATCTCGACGGTCGATTTTTACCAGAATCACTTTTCGAAAGGCCGAAGCGACCGCCACTACATGAAGGCGTCCCGAATTCTCACCGCAATTTGGGGCGGGCTGGCCATCTTGTTCGCCCTCTTCGCTAGTATGGTTGAGAGCCTTATAGAGGCGGTGAATATCGTCGGGTCCCTATTCTACGGAACCGTGCTGGGATTGTTCGTAACCGCGTTTTTCATTAAGTATGTGAGAGCGAACGCCGCGTTCTTTGCGGGCCTGATCGCACAGGTGTCGGTGCTGGTTCACTACAAAACAAGTTCGGATGATATTGGTTATCTTTGGTACAACTTGATCGCTTGCGCGCTTGTGATTGTGTTGAGCGTTTTGTTGCAGTTGATCCTAGGAAGGAAAACTGCCTAGTGTCCGAGCCCGTAATTTGCTTCGGGCAGCAGCCTTGCGGGATATTTCCGAACCGATTCGTCTTTTCCAAAATCAAGACGGCCCGTCGACTGCAGTCGGAGATGGGCGGGCGGATCGTCTTCTTCCTCCACGACAGCGACCACGATCACCGGGAAACAAACGCGTCGCTGGTCAACCGGCACACGGGGAAAGTCGAACGGATCAACTTCGAGGTTCTGAACAAAGTGCAGAAACTGTATTCACCGCTCTATTGCAAAACAATCAAGCCGGGTTGGAAAGAGAAGACGCGGCGCTGCTTGCCGAACTTGGTGGCGCCCGAACTTGTGGAACTGTTCAAGTCAATCGAGTCGGACAACGTAGCCGAATTCTGCGTTGAAATGTACCGGGCGATGGGCCTTCTCGAAGGCGTCGAGCTGGTCCGCTCCAGCGATCCCGCGTTTCGCGAGCGCGCGATCGACGTGGAGGATTACTTTTTGGATACGCCGTACGAGGGCGAGACGGTTCGGGCCCGGTTTCGCGGGGACGGTTTCGCCTTGTTCAAAGGAGGCGGGAGCTACATCGACGTCGAGGTCGGGGAGGTTTGCAAGTCGATGATCAGCCCGACCCGGGACACGCGCCTACGCTGGATGCAGTCGGTCGTTCAATGCACGCACTACGTGGCGGGCGAAGGGGAGATCCAGTACTTGAACACGGACGACGCCCCGGAAATCGAGTTCGTGAAGCGCGATTTTATTGAAAACTCGGGGGATGCCTATGCAGAGTGTAGCCATGACTGGTAAGAAGATCCTGGCATTCGGGGCCCATCCCGACGATATCGAGTTTGGGTGCGGGGCCGCATTGCTGAGCGCCGCGGCGAGTGGAGCGACGATTGAGTGCGTGGTGTTGTCAAAAGGGGAGGCCGGCACGCATGGTTCGCGCTCTGTCCGCGAGGAGGAGGCGATCCAAGCGGCGGAAATGATGGGGGCGACGATTCAGTTCCCGTCGACCGCCGGGGACACACGCCTGCGGGCGGGACTGGAGATCACATTGCAGGTGGCGAAAATGATGCGCCGGTTTCGTCCCGATATCGTCCTGGCGCCGACCGGGCACGCCAACCAGCATCCGGACCATCGGGAGACCTGCCGGATCGCGCGGGACGCGAATCGGCTCGCTCGCTACGGAAAGACGCCCGGTTTGGAGACGCTCGACCCGCATGCGTCCCAAGCGCTGTTCTTCTACGACGTATCGAGCGAGGCGGTCGGCTCGGAGGGCTTGACGCCTATCTTGGTAGACGTGTCTGACCAGGTGGACCGTTGGGTGGAGCTGATGGAGTGCCACAAGAGTCAGACGGGGAATGTGGACTACATCGCTCTGCAGCTTTCCCGAGCGCGGGCGCTGGGGATTCAAGCGGGCGTCCACTCCGCCGTACGCCTGTATTCGGAAGGCCCCGTGTTGCTGGGCTCGATGGCGGAACTTTGCGCGGCGCGAGGGCCGCGATTCTAGTCGGCGCAATCCGATCCATGGGGGAACACTTGAAAATCGCGCTGCTTTGCCATCCAACCGTGGGTGGTAGTGGAATTTTGGCGACCGAGTTGGGGCATCGTTTAGCGGACCGCGGACACGAGGTGTTTGTTATCTCGGAGCGCCCGCCGTTTCGTCTCAAGGACGACCACCCGAACGTGACGTTTTGCGAATCCACGCCGGTTGAGTTTCCTTTGTTCAAAAGCCCGGACCACACGCTTCCCTTGGCGACGCGAATTGCGGAGGTGTGTCGCGAGCATCGCATCGACATCATCCACGCCCACTACGCGATCCCGCATACGGCGGCGGCGTGGATTGCGAAGGAACTGATTGGCGTGGCGGCGCCGCCCGTCATTACGACGCTGCACGGAACGGACATTGTCTACTTGGGGGCCATGCCGGAGTACCGGTCGCTGTTGCAGCATGTCTTGAACGCGTCCAATAAGGTGACCTGCGTTTCTCGAAATTTGAAGGAGCGCACCGAGGAACTGTTTACTTTGGATACGGAGATCGACGTGATTCCGAATTTTTATGAACCGAAACCGGTGACGGTTTCGCGGGAAGCAATTCGCCAGTCATTGAATATTGGCGACGAGGTTTTGGCGATTCACGCGTCGAATTTGAGATCCATCAAGCGGATCGACTTAATGCTGGATGGCTACAAGGCGGCGGGACTGGGCGAGCGGATGAAGCTCTTGATTTTAGCGGGGGCTGACGTTTCCCGAATCCTGCCGGAGATCGAAAGCCGGGGCTTGAAGGACGATGTGGTCATCGTCGACGACGCGTATGAAGTCGACAACTACTACGCGGCGTCGGACTTCACTTTGTACGCGTCTGAATACGAGAGCTTTTGTTTGGGGATTCTCGAAGGGATGCGCCATGGCTTGCCCAGCGTTTCGTTTGCAGTCGGGGGAATCCCCGAAGTGGTGGCCGATGGGGAGACGGGTTTCCTGCTCCCGTTTGAGGACGTTTCAAGTATGGGCGAAGCAATCGCTCGATTGGCCGGAGACGCGTCGCTGCGGTCGGAAATGGGCGCCCGGGCTCGTTCGCGGGCGGAGACGCTGTTCTCCGCGGACGCGGTGGTGGATGCCTACCTGCAAACTTACGAGTCACAGCGGGCTCGTTAGGCGATTGGCGCTCTCTGGGTTGCCTTTCTGGTCGGAACCTGTAGGCTTGCGGGCGTGAGAGTTTTAATTGCGTTTATGGGCGCGTGCGTTGCGACGTTCGCATGGGGGCAAACCTATCCTTCCGTGGATTGGCAAATCGCGACGGCGACACTGGCCGCCCCGGAGCACGAGCGGGCCGCGTCGACGGTGCTCGGATATAAAAGCGATGGTTCCTTCGGGACGCTGCGGGAAGGGAGCAACGACTTGATTTGTATTGCGGACGATCCCGCTCGGAAAGGATTCAGCGTGGCGTGCTACCACGAGAGTCTGGAGCCGTTCATGGCTCGTGGCCGCGCGTTGAGGCTCGAGGGGAAGTCGGCGGACGAGATTTTTCAGATTCGAGAGGTGGAAGCGAAGTCGGGTGCCTTGGAGATGCCGGATCGGGCCTTGCTTTACGTGCTCACCGGTCAGGTGAACGCGGATACAAAGGAAGTTGAGAATTCACACTTGAGATACGTATTTTATATTCCGTTCGCTACCGCGGAGAGTACTGGACTGCCTCTGGGGCCGACGGGGCCGGGCGGACCTTGGATCATGAATCCCGGGACGCATCGCGCCCATATTATGATCACGCCGCCGAAGAATAAGTGATGGTGTAGAGTCTTTTGGAATGAGTAAACGCGCCGGGACGGCGCGTTCCACCTTAAGCTCAATCGCATGAAGGTGGAACCCGCCGTCCCGGCGGGTTTTAACACGAGTGGATTGTCGGGCCTACAGTCCCTACTTTTTAGCAGTCGCGATTTTCTGGCGTAGCGTATCGGCGTCGACAATACCGGAGTGACGCCAGGTTTCTTTGCCGTCGACGAAGAGAGCGAAGACGGGTACGCCCTGGACTGCGTAGGCCTCGGCAATCTCGGGGTTCGCGTCGACGTCGATCTTTAGGACATCCGCCGAATCGGCGACTTCGGTCCGGAGTGATTCCACAATTGGCTCCATCTGCTTGCAAGGGGCGCACCATTGGGTGTGGAAGTCGACGAGAACCACTTCTCTCGCCCCGAGTTTTCCGCGAAACGCGTCGAGTGAGAGGCTGGGGGCCTTTTTTGCCGGCGCGGCGGGAGCGATTTGCGTGGGCAGGTTCGCTTTGTTCCAAGCGCCGATCCCCCCGTCGAGATTGTAGACGGCGCTGAACCCGAGTTCGACCATCTTCCGGGCGGCTTGGGAGCTGCGTCCCCCGGATCGGCAGTAGACGTAGATGGGCTTGTCTTTCTGCATGAGGTTGAGCTTCCGCTCGAAGTCGTCGTCGTAGATATTGAGCACGCTGGCGCCGGGGATCTTGCCTTGGGCGACTTCCTCGGGCGTGCGCACGTCGAGGATGATGCCGTTCTGCTGAGCGGCAAGGGCTTGGAACTCGGTGGCGGACACGTTCTCGATGCGCGTGTCGGCGTTGGCGGTTGTCAGCGATGCAGCGGCGACTGCGATGAGCGCGAGCAAGCGGATGGGCGAGTGTTTCATGACGGTAGGCTGGGTTCGGTTCGTCGGGTGGTTCGACCTTGGTGTTGTAATGGGAGCGTGAATGCGTGTTAGTTGTGAGACAACTGAATTACATGAGCGTTGCAATTATTACAGGAGGCGGCTCGGGCATTGGGAAAAGCGTTGCCCGGGCATTGGCGAAAACGGGCTACCAGGTGGTGGTAGCGGGAAGACGGCCGGAGCCGTTGGATGCGGTCGTCGCGGAGATCGCGGAGGCCGGAGGCCAGGCCCTGGCGGTGCCGACCGACGTGACGCGGCCGGAATCGGTCGAGGCGCTCTTCGCGATCGCGGTGGACGCCTACGGGCGAGTCGACGTGCTATTCAACAACGCGGGAGGATTCGGTTCGGCCGATTTGCTCGAAGAGCTTTCCTTCGAAGACTGGAAGGCGGTGGTGGACGTGAACTTGACGGGACCTTTCCTGTGCACCCAGGCCGCGTTTCGGGTCATGAAAACCCAGGATCCCATGGGCGGTCGCATTATCAACAACGGATCGATTTCGTCTCAGACGCCACGGCCCAACTCGGCCCCCTACACGTCCACCAAGCACGCGATCACGGGACTGACCAAGTCCACGGCTCTCGATGGGAGGAAATACAATATCGCCTGCGGCCAGATCGACATCGGCAACGCGACTACGGACATGACTTCCAAAATGAAAGGGGGCGTACTGCAGGCCGACTTGACTCTGAAACCCGAGCCGACCATGTCGGTCGAGCACGTGGCCGAAGCGGTCCTCTACATGGCGGGCCTGCCGCTCGACGCGAATGTCCTGACGATGACGGTCATGACCACGAGAATGCCCTTCGTTGGGAGAGGGTAGCGACGAAAGAGAGTTTTTAACATCGCTGCGCTGGATCCCCGGCCTTGCCGGGGCCAGGATCTCTCTCTATCGAGAGTGGCAGGACTCTTGTGGGGCCATTGCTCCATACTGCGATCGAGCACTCGTCCTTCAATGGCAGTCACAAGATCCTGTTCGCGAAGCAATCCTGTCGAGGACCCCGGCGTAGTCGGTGGTTGCCGCTTCGCGGCATTTGATCTCGAAGAGATCACTGTTTAACTCTCTCGCGTAGCCTCCTGTCCCGCCCTCCACTAGGCATTCTCCTCGGTCGAGTAAGGTTCTCGGGCCGAAATCCGATAGGAGGAGGGTGAGTGGATTGAAAGGCAGCCCCCTCTTGAAGGTACTACTAGCAGTCGCGGCCCTCGGGGTCGGCGTGGAAGCGTGGATTCTGTACGGTCCCAATTTCCGCCTGGGCGAAAGCATCATCCGCACTGGAGGCGTCGTCTCCGCGGTCAACGAGTCGCCGAGTGGCGAAGGGGCTATCGAATTGGTCTCGTTGCCTTACGAGTTGAAGCGACGCTATCAATCGATGGAGGGTCCGGCAAGCTACCAGTTGCTTCGCCTCCGGGAATCCCTCGGCGGGGACGATGTTATCTGGTTGACCGGGCTTTCGGTGGACCTCTACGACGAGACCCTAACAGAGGCCGTTTCGAAAGAGTTTTTCTGTCACAGCAATCTTACGATTAGCCGGGAAACCGGCGGGCCCGACGCCCACAACGCGGGATTCGGAACGCCCACGAACACCCAGTGGCGGCTCTTTACCTTGGTCCCGGGCAAGTGGGACATCCGGCTGCCGGAAGGATTCGGAGTGCCGATCCGTAGCCAGACAACCGTCGACAATTTTACAATGGCCCTGAACCAGAATCCCCGGAATGCCCCGAAGGAGATTCGCATGAAGACGACGGTCCATTACGATCGAGGCGAGACGCGGCCGATGAAATCGCTCTTCATGCGGGGGTTGACCGTCTACCAGCAGCACAAGGAAGTTCCCGAGCCGGAACTCTGCGAGCTTCCCACCCAAGCCCATTCCGGCGAAGCCTGCGCCATCTCCGAACCGGACAACCAGCTGGGGGAGAAACCGAGCCTGTTTGAAAGTCTTGGATTCGGAGGGGTCGACAACGCGGCTGCGACCCACCCGGGCGCGTCCTGTTGCGTTGTGAACGCTTCCGAAGGCGGCATAATCCAGCAATTCGGGGACGCCAACACAATCCACTGGATGGTCCCGCCTGGCCGACATGTGTACCGCTCGGAAGTTACCGAACAGCTCAAGCTGCCCGGGACGACCTCCGCCCACTACATCACCGGCCACCTGCACCCGACCGGCGAGTGGCTCAAGCTGGTCGACCTGACCACCGGCGAGACGGTGGTGTCGATCGAGTCGAAGGATTTCGACGATCGCTGGGGCGTGAAGCAAATGACGGAAATCGCCTCTGAGGAAGGGATCGTCATCCACGAGGACCATCGCTACGAGCTCGTTACCCAGTATTTGAATACGACCGACAAGCCGGTAGACGTCATGGCCATCCTCTACCTCTACCTCCTCGAACCCGGCGACCCGACACCCGAACAGCTGACTTCCCTTTAGGTCACCGCTCTCCCGCGCGGGAGAGCTAGGATCCGCGTTGCGGAAATAGGATGCCTCCCTTGGGTCGGCAGATAAGGTTTCTTTTTAGATAACTTTATTTCCCCGGCTGGCCGGGGATCCTTAATGTCTCGCGAAGACGAGACTCCTAGTCCCGACCGTGTCGGGACGGTGACGGAAAAACATGCATCGGACGGCCCGGCGGTCCGTCCCTACCTTGTCCGACCTAGAAGCGGAATAAGTGCGCTCAAGAGGCCTGGGAATCTCTCTTTGACTTCGGGGTGCTCGATGAAGCGCATGTCCGCGTATTCGAATCCTGGGGAGACGGCTTCGCTGACGAGGCTCCAGGCTCCGGTTTTGAGTTGGCTTGCTTTCCACCAGTTTCCGGGGACGGTTAGGTGGAGTTGGTGGCCGCTGTCGATGTCGGGTCCGAGGGTGACGCGTTCGATAGTTCCGTCGGGGGAGACGAGTGTATATTCGACGGGATCGCCGAGCTGGTAGAAGTGGACGATGTCGGACTGATTGACATGGAGCGCCCCGAGAGGCGCGTCCAATGTAAGGAGATAGTGGATGCAGGTGAGCGTTTTGCGTTCGGCCTGCTCGGGCCCGATGGGAGCGCTTTTGTCCGAGGTGTAAATGCGTCGGAAGTAGCCGCCTTCTGGATGGGGCTCGAGCTTTAGAGCGTCAATGATTGCGGCGGTCTTCATTAATAAAAAAGGAGCGGGTTCGAGCGTCGCCGTATTGAATGGGCCGAACTCGAACGCGCTCCTGGTTGAGGGGTGAGTGTTTTGCTAGGCGGCGGCTTGGCTTTCGACGGCAGCGCCGCTGGCTTTTTGCTTGGCCTGGTAGTTGATGATGAGGATCAGGGCTACGGGAACGCCGTAGTCGCCCCAGCGCTCGATGAACTCGAAGATGTTGATTAGTCCGCCGTCGGTGATGTAGAGGAACTCAGTGAAGACTTTCCAGACGAGGGCCACCCACACGACGGGCAGTACCGGGGCGATGAATACAACGATTCCCAGGATAATCTCGAACCAGCCGACGACGTTGATGAAGCCGACGTCGGCGGGGAGGCCGATCGAGGCGAAGTGGTTGATGATCATTTCCTTTTCGACGAAGGCCCCGAAGCCGCCGTGCCCGATGAGGAGCAGGGCGATGGTGGTCCGGCAGATGAAGTGGAGCACGCCGATTTTGTCCTCATTGAGAGTCGGCTCGGTGTATCCAGAAAACCAGTCTTTCCAGCGCATAGCGATCGCTCCGCCCATGATAAGGAGCATGAGGGGCGGCAGGTAGTTGCCGGCGCGTTCCCAGAATTCCCAGGTGCCGGGGGTGCCGGCGATAGGACGCAGGATAGCGGTCCAGAGGGCCCAGAGCAGCATCCAGAAGATAATGATACGGCGCGGCTTGATCAGCACCAGGATGGCCATGATGATGTCGAAGGCCCCGATAATGGGCATCAGTTTCCAGGCGATTTCGTCGGGGATGCCCTGCGAGCGGAAGAAAGGCAGCCAGCCTTCTTTGGTGATGACGCCCCAGGCGCCATGGCCGATGAAGCAGCAGGCGACGGTGACGCGCAGGACCCAGTGCAGGCGGTGCTGCAACTGTTCGACGGTGGTGGGTTTGAGGAAGGAATCGGACATGTGGTTTTTTTAAGAGTGAAGGGTGAATGGTGAGGAGTGAAGTGAGTGGAAAATGTAGGGCTGGCGCTTGCGCCATGCCGCGAATGCCGCTTGGAATTTAACGACGCGGCGCTTCGCCATTCGACGAAGCTCATGGCCCTGAGGCTCTCGAACGGGCAAGCGAAGGCCCTACAAAAAATGCGCATCAGAGTAATCGTTGAGCACTCGTCTAGAAGTAGATGCGGAAGGCGGAGGCGGCGGTCCAGCCTTTGAATACGTTGATGCCGTTGGCGGTTTCGATGTCGTCGTATTCGATGCCGGATACGATCTTCATGTTGTCGCCGCAGAAGTAGTAGTTGATGCCGAAATAGAGGTTGTGGTGGGTGTCGCCGCGTCCGCCGGTCAGGGATATGTCGGCTTCGCCTCGGGCTCCGGCGGACCGGGCGTAGCGGCTGTTTAGGCGGATGCCTTCGGGGGCGTCGGCGCTCTGGTACTGGTAGCGGGAGACGAATTTCACTTTGTCTTCCACCAGCCAGAACATGGGCATGAAACTGAGTCCCCAGAAGTCCCCGTCGCGATCGGGGTTGATGGTGGCTCCATTGCGTCCGGCTGCGAGGGTCGAGTGTATTTCCCACGGGCCTTTGTGGAGGCGAAGGATGGCGGAGCCGCCCCATTCGTTGCCGCGGGCGAGCTGGTCGTCGGTGATGTCGGCGTCTTGGACGTACGCGCTGAAAACGAGTTCCTTCAGGTCGAAGTAGGATCCTTCGGTGAGATCGTGTTCCAGTTGCGAGTAGAGGAGCGTGCCGTCTTCCCATCCGGGAAATTCGTCGTCCTGGGTGGTGGAGAAGAGGCCGACTTGGAAGTCGTTGCGGTCCTTTGCGGTTCGAATCCAGAGGCCGGCTGGGTGGGAGCCGCCCTGGTCCGTGGGCCAGAGTTTGTTGGAAAGGGGAGAGCGTTCGACGGGGTTGAAGTGAGTGGCGGAGCGCTGCCACTCGTCTACGAGCTTGAGGCTGCGGCGGCCGTAGCCGACTTCGAATTTGTCGTAGTCGGAGAAGGAGTTGTTGCTCTTCGTGAAGTCGTAAGAGACGTAGAGGTTTCGGAAGTGCTTGAACTCGATTTTCTGGGAGCCGGTGGCGGCGTTTTTACCCTGGGTGACGCTGAGCACGCTTTTGAAGGTGAAGCCGTTGAGGAAGTTGGCGCCCGCTCCAAGCCAGATGCGGCGGAATTCGCTTTGGCTGTCGGAGAAGTCGTTCCCGGCGGAGTCGGTGCCGTCAACGTAGCCGACCTGGTACTGGGCCATGCCGAAGAGCTTGACGCGGCTGAGGGCCGGGTCGTTGGAATCGTAGATGATCCCCATGGTTTGGAGCGTGTCGCAGGGTTCTTCGGCGCGGAGCGACGGCGCCAGGACTGCCAGCAGGAGCAGCGAAATAGAGCGTGGTTTTAGCATGGAAGGATTTTTGTTAGTCAAGCGGTATGAAGGGTTTTGGGCTGCGTGACTATCCCGAAATGAATCGAAGTGACAGACTTAGCTTACCCAGAGTCGAGCAGCTTTTGGACAATTGACACCCGCGCGGGTTGGAAGCTACTCTCAATTCGCCTCGTCTCGCAGTTTCTAGCAAAGCTTCGATAGGCGCCCTTAACTACCTCTTCGCCCCATGAATTCCCGATCGTCGCTCTTGTTCTCCTTATTTGCCGTCGCGGTTGTCAGCGCGCTTTCGCTCCGAGCGGAAACCTACGAAATCCAAAAAGTGTCGATCAGCGGCGATTCCGTCCCGGGGCTAGAAGAGGAATTCCGGTTTTACCGGGCGGTGCACATGTTCGAAGACGGATCGGTGGCCTTTGCCGGGATCACCACCCGCGGGCAGGATTTTCTGCGCGATCTGCCGCGGGGGATCTACTATGCGAGCGTTCCAGGATCGCTGAGCGTGATCGCGGAGTTCGACGACGCCGACGCGTTCCGCTCGATCGGGTTGCCTCACAACCGGATGGATAGCAATGGGGACAAACTATTCGCGTTCGACTACATGGCGCCCCTTGACTCGGGGCTGCAAAACGTAATCGCCAACAAGCCTTTCGAAGGGGATCTGATCTCGTTGACGCCGGCCGATGACTCGAACGCGAATCTACTGCCGGCGGATCCGATGAACGTGGGGCGTTTCGAAGTGGACGTGTCGGCCTTGGCGCTGAACGAGGCGGGGCAAACGACTTTCAGCTCGACCTTCATTTTCGCAGACGACCAGATCGATCCGGCGAAGGGGATTTTCCAAGCGGATTCGGAGAACGGCGTTCGCAAGATTGTCTTCGCCGGCGAGGACGTTCCGGGGATCGCGGACGCGACCTTCTTCGGGTTCCACTCCGTCAATCAGTCTGAGGGAGGGAATACCTTCTTTAGCGCCCAGATGGCGGGAGCGGGCGCTCCTTCCGGAACGAACGATTCGCTCTGGATGGAGGATGACGGGGAGTTCACTCTCATTCTGCGAGAAGGGGACCCGGCGCCGGGGATACCGGACTACATCATCAATCTTACTGGCGGCCTCAACATGCTCTACCTGGATATCGAGAACGACCGGACGATCGTTTTCTCGGGAGTGGTGGAACTGGGCTCCCAAACGACCCATGCCTACTGGATCGGGACCCCGTTTGGGGCGACTCTCGATCCGTTTATGCAGGTCGACAGCACGCCGAACTTGAACGACCCCGATATATTCACGGTGACAGACCAGGGAAGTGTCGCCTTCACGTCTGTAGACAGTAATTCGATACAGCTCGATTTCGTCGGCGAGATTTACTTCGAGGCCATCGGGAGGCGGGCGGACGATTCCGTAGTCAATGGCCTTTGGAAACGCAGCATCATCGATGGCAGCATATCGCAACTGGTGTCCCGGGACCCCGAGAATGGGCTGACGGATTTCGAGCTCTTGGATGTCAGCGACGAAGGCGATATGCTCTTTTTGGCAGAAAGCCAAAACGTAGAGGGAATCTGGGTACGCGATTCCGAAGGCGAGCTAACGAACGTAGTGAATGTCGGCGACATGCTGGAGGGTCGGGAGGTAATCGGATTCGCCAATCTGGGCTTTGCGGGCGGAGCGACCACGCTCGGCGACCATCGTTTCTTCGATCTATTCAGCGCTAGCGGCAATTTCGTTTTTGTGGCTGAGTTCGAGGACAGCGAAACCGACGCGGATACCCGGACCGACGAGGGCATATTCACCGCCATGGCCGCGCCCGATCCCACCGACAAGTACATCTGGACCGGCAATGCCGGGGACGACGACTGGCACAAAGCCTCCAATTGGAACGACGAGGAGGCTGGTACTGTTGCGACTCAAGCGCCGGGCAACCTGGAAGGCACGGAAACAATCGGCGTGGCCAACGCGACGATCACCATCTCCCAGCCGGTGCATATCAAGACGATCGATGCAGGGGGATCGCTGATCGTCAACGCGTCGCTGACGATCGAGGAGGAGTCGGACATCGAAGGACTGGAGCTGAATTCGGAATTGACCATCAATCAGGACCTTTTCCTGGGAGGCGATTCCGAGTTGAGAAATGGGCAGGTTGTGGGACCGGGCGAGCTTAATGTGATCGCGGGATCCGATGCGGCGTTTCTCTCCGCCGCCGACGGCGGCAAGGACCTTCATGGGATCGGCGTTCGGACGAACCTGTTCGGAACCGGCGAGCTGCCGGAAGGCGTTTCGCTGGATATTCTAGAAAACGGCTTTCTCACCGTGAAGGACGGCGGGACACTGAAGGCCCACTCCGGAACGATCGGCGCCCCGACGAACAACATCCTTTGGGGAATGAACAACGACGGGACAATTCGGCTGGAAGGCGTGAATGGCGGAAACCCCTTCACGATCGAGCCGTTTATGAATTCGAATCTGGGCGTATTCGATGTCGTATCGGGAGAGTTGATACTTAAAAACGAAGGCACCCACGAAAATTCCCGCTACACGGTGGCATCAGGCGCTCGCATGGTGTTCGAAAATCCGGATGAACCGGATTTTCTCGATATCGGAATACGGGCGAACGGAGATGTGTTAGGCTCAGGCGACGGGACCATCGAATTCAAAGGGAATAAATTCACTGTGCAAGACGACAGCGTAGCCCGGTTTAATATGTCGATTACCTCTGGAGCCATGGAAATTACCGAGCAAGCGGTGATCGAAGGGAATGGCGTATTCAAGAATGAGGGACGCATGCTTTTCAAGCGCGGCGAAGTCGCTTCAGTATTCGAAAATACAGGCACGCTATTGATCACCAAGGATATTCCAGGGCCTAATCTCACCGTTACGAATACGATCAACCCGTTCGCGAACAAGCAGCTCGTATTGCAGGAGGGTACGGTTGAACTCACGGCCCCCAGCGTGACGGACGAGGATTTTATCATTTCCAACGAGGGCACCTGGACGATGCAGTCGCTTAGTCTGATCGCGAATCCGGAAGTGACCGCTATATTTGGAAACTCGAGCAGCGGAACCTTGCGGAAAGAGGGAGTGTTGCCGGCATTGATGGACGCGCGTTTTGTCAACGAAGGAACGGTCCAAGTTCTGGAAGGCGATCTGGCCTTCAGCGAGAACTCCTTTTGGCGGACGCGGGCGATTGGCGTAGACGCTTTGTCGATTTCCCCCGGAGCGCGTTTGATTTTTTCGAACTCCGAAACCGAGGGGATCGAAACGCACACAATCGAATCCGATCTCGAAATAAGGGGTGGAGGCACTTTCTTGTTTGAAGGCCAGGTATTGGAATTCGAAGACGACGACGTGACGTTGACGAATGTGGGGTCGAAGATCGAAATCGCCTCGACCGCGTTCACCCTGCGCAGGGGCGAGATCTACAACAAGGAGGGCGTGCTCGAATTCGTTACAAACGACAATTTGTCATCGGTCAATCTGGAGTCCAATTTGCGCAACGGGACGGGAGGAACGGTCACATTGCCATCGGATTACACGATTTCCATGACGGCCGCCAACACGCGGATTCTCAACGAAGGGGAATTCAACATTGGGCTACTTTCAGGTAATCTGCCTCCCTTGACGGGCTTGATTACGACGAACAACGGATTGGGTACTCAATTCATCAACTCCGGATTCCTCACGGTAAACACGCGATCGGGCGCGGACGATCGAAAGGACATTATCGAACCCCAATTCTACGCTTCGGACGATGGCGTATTCGGCACGGTGGAAGCCACCAACCGTACCCATCTTTTCTTCACGGATCCAGCTCCGGAAACGGTGAGAGTCATAGATGGCGCTAAAGGAGCATTGGAGGAGGGGCAGTGGATCGTCGACGTACAGTCGGACATCGACTTTCAGTCCGACGTCAACTCGACGGATTTTTACTTTGCCGAGCTGGGATTGTCAGCGAACGTGACCCTCAAGGGTGACCCGCTGAATTTCGATCTGGTTGGGACGATTGGCGGTATACCCTTTTTCTCGGAGGACTTTACGAACAAGGGCAACCTGCGTTTGGAGAACGGGACCGTACGGATGACGGCCAATACGTTTTTGAATACAGGCTCGCTGCGGCTGGCCCCAGGACGTTTCGAGATGGTCGCGTCCGACGGTAACGACGGGCTTTTCCGCAACGAAGGCAGCGTCTTCGGCACCGGAAGTTTCGTGGGCGGAAATGTCATCAATAAAGGCTACATGGCTCCCGGCTTTTCCGCGGGCTCGATCACCATCGAGGAAGACTTGATTCAAGAAGAAGGCGGCACCCTCGCTCTAGAACTGGGCGGGACGGTCCCGGGCGACGACTACGATCAGATTGTCGTAGAAGGAACCGCGACGCTGGCGGGCGAGCTGCTCATCCAGTGCATCGAGGACAACATGCCGGCCGACGGGGCGGAATACACGCCTTTCGTGGCGACCTCGATTGCGGGCGCCTTCGAGGCGATCAACTACGATATCCCCTCGAGCCGCCTGCAGATCGACGTCGTGGTAGGAGCGACCGGAGTCACGGCGACAGCGGACGTGCTCGACGTCTCCACTTTCGAAGCTTGGAGGACGGCAGTGTTCACCGCCGAACAGCTGGCGGACGAGTCAATCAGTGGACCGCAAGCGGATCCGGACGGAGACGGCTACCGCAATCTGCTCGAATACGCCTTCGACGGCGACCCGCTGCGGGCCACTGCGTCGGATCGCTACGCTACGACCTTAGTGAAGGATGGCTCCGGCGTGGTGACGGGGGCCACTATAGAATTTTCCTGGGCCAATGGAATGACCGATCTCGACTACGAACTTGAGTGGTCGACCGATCTCGCCAATTGGCAGACTCTGGAAAGCGAAGAAGTCGAAACAGTAGTGGAGTCACTCACGACCCGCATCACGCTCAGCGCCCTGCTGGAGAACGTCGACGCAGAGTTTATTCGCCTGCGTGTATTCGAATTGTAGGGACGAGTAGCATTATCGTAGGGCCTTCGCTTGCGGAGCGCCGCGACGTTAGCCCAATGGATCTTCATATGCGGCGCTCCGCAAGCCAAGGCCCTACGTAGGTTGCCCCTCAGCGATGCAC
>JANQSC010000066.1 GCA_028284235.1 Opitutaceae bacterium | reverse complement strand
ATTTTGGCGTCTTGGCGAACTTGGGTTGGGCTCTTCTCGCCGGGCTGCCAGCTTTCCTTCACTTTGTCCACCGAGGTGGAGAGCTCGCCGTTGGCGGTGGCGATTTTAAGGCTCCCGTCGGACGCGCCGGTGATCGTGCCGCTGTAGGCGGCCCCGTCCTCGAATGAGACGAAAACCGGGTTGTCGGTGGTCAGCTGGTCGACTTGGGCTTGGTCCACCTCGATTTCGCCGGCGAAATCGGTCGAAACTTTGATTTTCCCGCCGTCGATCCCGAGGATTTTCCCGACGATCGTCGATCCGCTTTTGGTGACGATGACGTCGCCGAAGGCGGCGCTGGCGAGAACGAACGCAGCGGTGAAGGTTGCGATGAGCTTATTCATAGTGATTCGTGTTAGTTTTGATCGTTTTTCCCTGTGCTCCAAGGGTTTCCGAACGCGGGCGCCGGCGGGATTTCGCTCGATCGAGCGGGGGCTCCCCCTTGAATGGCCGCTAGAAAGTGCTGCGGAACGGGGGTATTGCAATCAAATACTGCGGAGGCGAGTTTTCGGACAATTCGGCGTTTTGGGTGTTTTTATTTGGCGCTCGCCGGGGCTCCGCCTAGTTTTCCGAGTCAAAATCCGGAATATCCGGTCGCTATGAACAGCAAAGAAGACAATCTTTGGGACGCGCTTCGAGAGGAAGCGCTCGAGTCCGGGAAGACGGAACGTCTCCTGGTGGCCTACCTGGAGGAGACGGTTTTGGGCCAAAAGTCCTTCGAAGCGGCGTTGAGCTACATGCTCGCGTCCAAACTGAGGGACGAAATCCTGCCGAGCATCACTCTCCGGGATCTTTTCCAGGAGATTCTGGAGTCGGAAAGCCGTTTGCGGGAATGCGTCCGCATCGATATCGAGGCGGTGAAGGACCGGGACCCCGCCGCGGGCGGATACTTGTCGCCGTTTTTGTTCTTCAAAGGCTTCCACGCCCTTTCAGCGTATCGTTTCGCTCACTACTTGTGGTACGAAGACCGGAAGACGCTCGCCTTGTATTTGCAGAGTCTCATCTCGAAGGTATTCGGCGTGGACATACACCCGGCGGCGACGATCGGAAGCGGGGTCTTTGTCGATCACGCGACTGGGTTGGTTATCGGGGAAACCGCGGTGGTTGGAGATAGCGTTTCATTGATGCAAGGAGTTACTTTGGGCGGAACTGGCAAGGAGCAAGGAGACCGCCATCCCAAGGTGGGCAACGGGGTTTTGATTGGCGCCGGAGCCAAAGTGCTCGGCAACATCAAGATCGGCAAAGGGGCGAAAATCGGCGCGGGCAGCGTCGTTCTGCGCAACGTGAAGGAGCATTGCACCGTCGTGGGCGTCCCGGCCAAGAGCATTGGCACCTGCAAAGAGTCGACGCCGGCGCTGGGGATGAACCAGCAGATCGGCAACGGCGACATCGCTTCGTTCGACCCGAGTATTTGACGAATGAAGAAGTAAGAATTATGAATGAAGAAGTGGCTCGCTGATCGGCTGATCGAGTACTTCTTACTTCTTAATTCTTACTTTTTACTTTATTCACCGGCGCTCGCTCGTAGGGTCGTCGCCATGCCCAATTCATTCGGCAAGCTATTTTCCATCACCACCTGGGGCGAGAGCCACGGGGGCGGTGTTGGCGTGGTCGTCGACGGTTGCCCTCCGAATCTGCCGATCACGGCGGAGGAGATCCAAGTCGAGCTGGATCGGCGTCGGCCGGGCCAGAGCGACATTGTGACGCCGCGCAAGGAGTCCGACCAAGTGCAGATTCTCTCGGGAGTTTACGACGGTAGAACCACCGGCACGCCGATTTCGATGATGGTGCACAACAAGGATCATCGCCCGGAGGCCTATGCCGAAATTAAGGAGAAGTTTCGCCCGTCGCACGCGGACTTCACCTACCAGACCAAGTTCGGGCATCGGGATCCGGAAGGTGGCGGGCGTTCGTCCGCTCGCGAGACGATTGGACGGGTTGCGGCGGGGGCGATCGCCAAGAAAGTTCTGGAGAGCGCGGGTAGTGTGGAGACGCTCGCCTACGTCCGGCGGATCCAGGACATCGAAATGCCGGATGACGCGGATGTGTCGCTCGACCGCATCGAGGCCAACGCGGTCCGTTGCCCGCACGCGGAAACGGCGGACCGGATGATCGAGCGAATTAAAGAAGCCCGCAGCGAAGGGGATTCGGTGGGAGGTGTCATTGAATGCGTGATACGCAATCTTCCGGTCGGACTGGGCGAACCGGTATTCGACCGCTTCGAGGCGGACTTGGCGAAGGCTATGTTGTCGCTTCCGGCGACCAAGGGCTTTGAAATTGGCAGTGGCTTCGAAGGGACGCGTTTGACCGGTTCCCAGCACAACGATCCGTTCGAGAATCGGGACGGCGAGATTCGCACCAAGACCAATCGTTCCGGCGGCGTCCAAGGGGGGATTACCAATGGGGAGGCGGTTCGATTTCGTGTCGCGTTCAAGCCGACCGCCACACTCCTGCAAGCCCAGGACACCGTGGACACGGAGGGCAATGAAACCGTGTTGAAAGCGCGAGGGCGCCACGACCCCTGCGTCTTGCCGCGGGCGGTACCGATCGTCGAGGCCATGGCCAACTTAGTGACGCTGGACCACTGGATGCGCCAGCACGCTCAGAATCGTTTATTCACGTTCTAAGCGCGAACGCGTTTGCAGTCGGAGTTTGTCGTTCGATGTCGGAGCGTTTGGTTTATTTGATATTGGGATCCCGCGGGGGTGGCCGGGCCTCGGTAGTAGCGGATCTGATCGACTTCGGTCTGGAGCGGGAAGCCGAGTCGCAGCTATTCGTATCGGAAACGGACGTAGACGCTTGGGGGAGGCTCCCGGCGGTCCGGCACGAGCGATGCGGGCAGTCGACCTATGCGTGGAACGGGGTCGAGTCCGGTCTGGACTTGGAGGCGTCCGCGAAGACGGTCTTCGTTGTGGCGGATGGATTGTCCGATCCCGCCGACTTCGTGGAATCGTTTTTCAGTTGGTTGGGCGGCTCCGGATACGAATTGGGCCGGATTCTCACTGTAGCGGACTGTTTGAGCATCCATGGAGAGTCGAAGTTGCTGCAATGGTACGATTGTTGTATCCATTTTTCAGATGTCGTGCTCTTGAACAATCGGCATGGCGTCTCCAACAAGTGGGTTGAGGAGTTTAAGGACCGGTATCGGAAAGAGTACTACCCGTGTTTGTTCGAGTTCGTGAAGAAGGGTCGGGTGGCGAATCCGTCGCTCGTGCTCGAACCGGAGGCTCGACGGATCTCCAAGCTGTTCGACGAAGCCGACGAATGGGTTTTCGTGGATGAAGAGGGCGAGGAGGAAGAGCCGGACGAAGAGGAAGACGAGCCGGACGCGGGCGACCCCGATCGGGATCCCTTCCTGAGAAAATTGGTGAACGGGAAGCGGGAGAAAGTGCTGCCGGATGTGGGGACGTTGTTGCCGGCGGGGTAGAGAGAAGGTGAGGTTGTCTCTTCGCCTTTTTGTAGGGCTGGCGCTTGCGCCATGCCGCGACATTCGCTCGGACCGAGCTTACGCGGCGCTTCGCAAGCGAAGGCCCTACGGATTCGGTTCAATTCGAGCTCCCTAAAGCAGAACGCGCTTCGAGTCGTTGCGGGCGCTTTCGTAGATGGCGTTGATGAGGGCGACGGCTTTGCGAGCCTCGGTCGCGTCCACGAGCGGCGAGCGGCCTTCTTGAATGGCGTTGACCACGTCTTGGAAATTGAGCTGGTGCCCGGAAAAATCGATGGCGCTGGGGTCGTTGGCGCCGATCCCAATCGAACCGGAGACGATCATGTGGTTGGCCAGGATGTCCGCGTCTTCCGGCTGCTCGTCTTTGAACTCCCAAACGCGGAACTTGTCGTCGGCGAGAAACGCCGATCCACTGTCGCCGCAGATCTGTACTTCCGCCGAATGGCCGTCTTTCGACCAACAGGCAGTGGACCCTTGTATGACGCCGCGAGCGCCGCTTTCGAACTCGAGAATGGCGACCGCGGTATCCTCGACTTCGATACGCTCGTGGGCGAGCGTCGCGACAGAAGCGCTGACCGCTTTCACGGGTCCGGCGACGTAGAGAAGCTGGTCGATGGCGTGGATGGACTGATTCATCAGGGCCCCACCGCCGTCGAGCTCCCAGGTGCCGCGCCATTGTCCGGAGTCGTAGTAGTCCTGATCCCGATACCACTTGATGTAGGCGTCGGCGAGCGACACTTGGCCGAAGCGACCGGCGTCGACGGCGTTCTTGAGGGCGACGAGTCCGGGATTGAAGCGGCGGTTGAAGATTCCGGAGATGGTGACGCCGTTTTCCGCCCCGGCGGCGGCCATTTGGTCGACCCG
>JANQSC010000054.1 GCA_028284235.1 Opitutaceae bacterium | reverse complement strand
ATCGAGCGCCCCCGTCCGCAATCGCTCCCACACGGCCGAGTCCGTGTACGCCTTCACGCATCCAGTCGCCATGGACTCGTCCGAATCCGCCGACAGCATCTCCGCCTCCGACCAGCCCAGCTGCTCGCTTGCAAGCGTCGTCCCCACCACCGGAATCCCGCGCGAGGCCGCTTCCACGATCTTCAACGGTATTCCCGCCGCGAACTTCGCCGGAGCGACAAATACGCGACACCGGTCGTACCACTCGTCCAAGTCCTCGACAAAGCCCAGAAAGACTGCCGAGTCGGAAGCCCGGCGATCCAGTTCCTCGGAATTGTATTTACCCGCGCAATACAACTTAACGTCCGCCCCCAGCTCCGATTGGATCAAGGGAAGCGAATGGTCGATGAAGTCGATCAACCCCAAGGCGTTCGGCGCCGAATCCGCGTGCACCGCCCCGACAAAGAGAAAATCTCTCCGATCGCCAAACGCGCTCCGAGTCGGAGCGATACGAGAGTGATGACGCAGCATGGCGACATTGGGGAACCCGAGCATCCGAAACTGCTGCCGCTCCTGTTCCGAGATCGCAAGGACCGCGTCCGCCTCCTTGGCCGGACTCAATTCGGCTTCGAGCAGCGATCGAACTTCGCTCTCAGAGAGCGTCTCTCCCTGGCAGCGACGTTCGCTGATTTCGCGATTGGCGAACACCGCTTCCGCGTCGTAAATGAACTTGAAACCCCGATTCGCGCGTTTCGTATCCAGAAAAATACGACCGAAATCGCTCAGGTTATTCGGCCTCGAAACGATGGCGGCGTCGAAGCGCTCCGATTCGCGCGCCCAGAATTCCCCAAATCCCGCCGTCCCGATTCCCAAAGCCACCTCCACCGCTCGAGGCGTGTCCCGATAGACGTCCGCAAAGTCGCTCGCAGTGATAAACGTGGGGAGCAAAGTCACCCGGTGACCCATTTCAAGAAGAGCTAAGAGCATCTCCCGAGTCCTCGGAAAGCCCGCTCCCATGTGGGCGAAAACCGGCGCGTCCTCAACCCAGAGAATTCTCCGCCCTTCCACCGCTTCGAAGAAACGTTCGACTTCCGTATCGAGTCCTTCCGGCAGGGCCGCCAACTCCTCGCCCCGCAATCGGAGCAGCGTTTCGCGATTGGCCTCCATACGCTCCGCGGCCTTTACCCAGCCCTCCGGGTTCTCGGCGTGGCGAACCACGCGACTCGCCGGATCGTAGACGACCTGCTTGCCCGAAGACCGAATACGCAAGCACAGATCCACGTCCTCGTAGTACTCTTCCTGATACGAAAGATCAAATCCTCCCAGCGATTCGAACACGGACCGAGTCACCGCTAAATAGGCTCCCGAGCAGAACGCTACCGATTTCCGGAACTGGGCTCGATAGTCGTCCGGATTCCAGCCT
Source organism: Opitutaceae bacterium (assembly GCA_028284235.1). GTDB lineage: Bacteria > Verrucomicrobiota > Verrucomicrobiia > Opitutales > Opitutaceae > Pelagisphaera. The sequence continues at coordinate 346,899 of JANQSC010000054.1, read as the reverse complement.
CGCCCGATTCCGCGGCACTGCCCGTTAGACGCCACGATCGAACCCGCCTCGAGCAAGGTCCCGTCCGAGTCGACTAGCATCGCCCCCACCGCGCCGATCGAACCGTTCCCAGCAAAGCAACCCACCGTCGATTCGAGCGCTCCCGCTTCCAAACGGACGTCGTCTTTTAGAAAAACAAGAATATCGCCCGAAGCCTCCTCAGCTCCCGCATTCCAAGCGGCCGCGCAACTCTCGATCACCGGGAGGGACACGATTTCGACCGCCTCCAGACAGTGAGCGCGGAGCGACTCTAGGCACGCCGTATGGCGCTGGGGGTCGCGAACGGCTAAGACAACAGAGACGCGCGGCGCCCCCTCGGAACCACCACCGAGGCTCCCGCTGGAATGCTCGTCTTGAATCGGTTCCGCCATGCCAGGATCTACACCCAGCGATCACATTGATTGCGATCAACGGCGCAAGCCAATTGCCCGCCAAGTCTTTTCAGGGAGTGGAACGCGATCGGTTCTCCTAATTGTCCTCGAAGGGGCCGGACGAGACGGACTGCTCGCCGGGATGGAGCTTCTCGTAAGTCGTCGAGATCGCCTCCTCGAGTTCCGTAGTCTTGAATGGCTTGGTCAGATAGTCGTCCATTCCCGCTTCGTAGCACTTCTCCCGGTCCTCGCGCATGGCATTGGCGGTCAGAGCGATGATCCGAGGTCGGTCGTCCCCCCATTTTTCGATTATCTGGCGGGTCGCCTCCAGACCGTCCATCTCTGGCATCTGAATGTCCATGAAGACCAGGTCGAAATTGCCTTGCTCGATGGCCTTGATCGCTTCCAGACCGTTGTTCGCCACTTCAATCTTGTATCCGAATTTCTTGAACAAGCGCGTCGCCACTTTCTGGTTCACCACGTTGTCCTCGGCCAGAAGGATGGACATCGGCTTTGATTCACCCAGCTTGCCGCCGGTCTTTTCCGCCTTTTTGACCGCCTGCTCGACTTTCCCAATCGACTCGAGAAGATGGCGTTTCGTATTGGAGAGCTTGCTCGGCTTGAGCTGCGTAAAAATCCGGTCCGAGAGACCGTTGCTAGAAGTCATCGACCCCAAGCGTCCGCACAGTACAACCGGAAGATCCAGTTTGCCAACCTGCTTACGCGTCGCCTCCACAAGCTCCTCTGTACTCAAACCGTCGATACCTGACTCGACAAATGCGATCAGCAACTTCGATGTATCCAGCTGGATCTCTTCGACTTTCGCGACGGAGTTCACAGCAACCGCTTCCACTCCCATCGTTTCCACTTGGCTGCATAGGGAGGCGCGACTGAACTCGTTGTGCTCCACGATCAGCGCCTTCTTGCCGGCAAAGGCGTCGACACCGGCCGCCTCCGACGTGATCGCGCCGATGGCAGACTTGCGGAAGTCGATGGTAAAGTGAAACTTCGAGCCCTCGTCGACGACGCTTTCGACCCACATCGACCCGCCCATGAGCTCGGACAGGTTCTTGCTGATCGACAGACCGAGACCGGTTCCGCCGTACTTGCGCGTCGTGGACGAATCCACCTGGCTGAACGACTCGAAAAGCGAGTCCACGCCATCCGCCGGAATTCCAATTCCCGTATCCTGAATAGTGAACTGGGCCATGACGCGGTCGTCTTCCTCCTCGACTTGCGCGACGCGAATGCACACGCCGCCCTTCGCCGTGAATTTCACCGCGTTGCCCACCAGGTTTACGATAATCTGACGCAAGCGAGTCGGGTCGCCCAGTAGCGAAGTTTCTAGAGACTTGTCGATGACGTAGGCAATGTCCAAGCCCTTCTCGGTCGCCTGCAACGCCAGCGTATCCACCGCTTCTTCCACAGTATCGCGCAAATCGAACAAAATGCTCTCCAACTCCAGCTTGCCCGACTCGATCTTGGAGAAGTCCAGAATGTCGTTGATCACCACCAGCAGAGCCTCGCTACTGGCCCGGATCGTGTCCACGCACTCGCGCTGCTCGCGGTCCAAATCCGTGTCGCTCACCAAACCGGTCATGCCAATGATCCCGTTCATCGGCGTGCGGATTTCGTGACTCATGTTGGCAAGGAAGTAGCTCTTCGCCTCGTTGGCCTCCTCCGCCTCGCGCATAGCCGCCCGCAATCGCTCTTCAGAACGCTTTTGCTCAGTGATTTCGTGGAAGAACCAGACGCGGCCGTACGACTCGCCCAGAGGCGAACAAATCGGAAACGAGGCTTGCTCGAAAATGCGGCCGTCCTGCAACTCGAGAACGTCTTTCACCGTCTCCGTCTCGCTCTCGGAGACGGAACGCGCCTTTTCCAGGAACCCTTCCGGGTCCGGCATGAGCTGCGCCGCCATCTCCCAGATTTTCGACGGGTCGCCCGCGTCCATGACGCTTGGGGACAGGGACCAAATCTCATGGAAACGCTTGTTATAGTTGGAAACGATCCCGCGCTCGTTGACCACGAGGATCCCGTCCGTAGACGCTTCCGACTGGGCCTTCAAAACCGAGTTGTAGCGTTTGAGCAGATTTTGCCGGCGCTTGTTGTGGGTGACGTCCGTCCCGGTCGCCACGATGGTGGTGATGCGCCCTTTGTCGTCGCGTACCGCCACCGTCCGGAAATAAACGTCGAGCACGCGGCTCGACTCCGTCGCCATTTGCACGTCCCCCTGCCAGTGCCCGTACTCCTGGGTTTCCTGCACGATCTTGTCGAACAGGCCGCTGTCCTCGAAGAGCATAGACGCCCCGCCCGAACTATTCAGCTGATCAACCGAATCGTATCCAAGAACGCTTACAAAGGAATTGTTGTGGTAAATACCCTCGCCCTCGGTGGACATCATCAATATGAAATCGCTTGAAACCTCCACCGCCGCAGACACCATCCGCAACCGCTCTTCCGACTCCTTTCGCAAGGTGACGTCCTCAAAAATTCCATACCAGATGATTGTCCCGTCCGGGCGTTTTTCCGGTATCGCTTTTGTGGAGACCCACTTCTGCTTGCCGCTGGATCCATTGACCCGATACTCCAAATACAAAGGGTTCAAATGCTTGGAGGAAACCGCCAGGCTCTCGTACACCCGTTCAAGATCTTCGATGAACACCGCCCCCATGGCGATGGAAGCGTCTTTCATCACCTCCTGGGCATCCACGCCAAGCAAGTCTTTGATCTTTTCGCTAATAAACGGGAACGACGGGTCGCCGTCCTGATTAATCTTAAGATGGAAGTAGACACCCGGCACCTGGGCGCTCAAACGCTCCAGCTCGATGGAACTGCTTTCCAGCTCGCGCTCGACGTTGCGCGAGTGGGTCACGTCCTCGATGCTGAGGATGTAGTCGGAGCTCCCCGCCTGCTGCAGAGAGAGGATCACCGTTTTGGACTCCTCGCCAATCGTGTAGGTAACCTCCGCCTGGTGCGGTTTGGGCGACTCGGAAGCGCGGGCGATCCCCGCTTCCAGTTCAAGCGTTTCGTAAATCGGGCATACCGCTTTCAAAGGCAGCCCGACAATGTTTGTCCGCTCAATCCCAAGAAGCTCCCGCGACGCCTTGTTCGACAGACGAATCAACGCGTCGGACTCGTCATCCTCCCCTACGCGCTCGTGGGAAAGGCAGATTATCCCGTCCGTGGAGCGATCCAAGGCGCCCGACAGAAACGCGTCGTCCTCGGTGCCGCGCGTCTCGTCCTGGGACCCGATCGGCTTGAAAAACCAGAGCAGCTCCGTCTCGCCCAGCTGCGTTACCCGAGCCTCCACCGCGAATGGTCCTTTCTCGGACGGGGAAACGAGCGAAAGCGAAGTGGCTTTGTTGCGCTTGCCCACCGCCTTCTCCCAATTCTTGAGATAGGCCTCGAGTGGGGCGTCGATCAGGGCTTCGCTGTCGGACGATTGAACGAGGAGCTCATTGGCCGCTCGATTTGAGATTTGAATACGTCCCCCTCTGGTTACCAGCTGAGCTACGGGAGATTTTTGAAATATGTCTTGGAACATACCTGTGGGATGCATGTTTGGTGGCGGTTGCGGGGTTGCGTTCAATTTTGTATCGGCAGCCCACGCCCCAACCAGAGCCGAGAAGGGGTATTTTTGCCCCGATGCGTCACTTTTTTGAACGGAACCGAGCGCGACGCCCCCGCAAGACGGGCCACTTGAGAAAAATCAGTTAATTCCGACGGAAACGGAGTCCTCAATCCGGACTCCAAAAGGGACGCTCTTAGCCGAAATCAAGTCTAATTGGAAATGTCGAAAACCTTGTGCAGCCGTAGCAGTTCGATCACCGACTGCACCGGAGCCTGCACGTGGGTAAGACGCACCGCGCCGTCGCTTGCGGGCAGACGCTTGTACACGCCCAGCAAGGCCCCGACACCCGAGCTGTCGATAAAGCCCACATTGCCAAAGTCCATCTCGACCCGAGTCACCTCCGGAGACCAAACCGCCTCCACCTGTTGCTTAAAATCACGCGACGCGGAAGCGTCCAAGCGATTCACGCCCAATTCGACGCGAAGCACGCCATCGTCGACCTGTCCTTCAATTACGGAGCTCATTGTGTGTGGAATAGATGGATTGGATTGCGGCGACCGAGCGAGAACGCGCCCAGCGAGCCCAATTCAATAATACGGCTCCAGCAGCAACAGTCTTGAGTACTCCCTTCGCTTTCCCGTAGATAGCACCCGTGGAAAAATCCCCATTCATCATCGGAATCGCCGGGGGAAGCGGCTCGGGAAAGTCCTGGCTCGCCGACAAAATCGACGCCCAGTTCCCCGGCCAAGTCGCTCGAATGGAGATCGACTGGTACTATCGCGACCTCTCAAGCCTCCCCGCTTCGGAGGCCCGGGCCACCAACTTCGACCACCCCGACGCCATCGAGTACGCCTTGCTTCTCCAGCAATTCGAACAACTCGCGCGTGGAAAGTCGATTTCCGCCCCACGCTACCGCTACGACACGCACACGCGCCTCCCGGAAACCGTCATCGTCGAGCCAAAACCAATTCTCGTATTCGAAGGACTGTTCGCCCTCTATTGGGACGCCATCCGAACCCGGCTCGACGCGCGCGTTTTCATCGACGTCGACGCCGCGACACGCCTGCGGCGCCGACTCTGCCGCGACACCGATACGCGCGGCTACTCCGATTCCGAAGTGCGCTCCAGCTGGAAGCGCGACGCCGAACCCATGTACCAAGCCCACGTAGCCCCCACCGCAGCGATGGCACACACCGTTTTGTCCCCCGAGGAAGATACCTCTTTTGAAACGCCGTTTTTGGCCGATCTACGAACTAGACTCGCCGAAAATGGAATCGAACCCGCATGATCCCCATTCAGAAATCGCCGAATACTGGGCGAAAGCCGCCACCGCGTCCGGCAAAGCCAGCCTGAAAACGCGGGCCCGAATCAAGCGCTTCACCTGGACCGCCGTCATCGGCTCCGCCCTGCTCTTCAAGCGCGCCTTCGACTTGGTCGTATCCGCGGTCGCCCTAGTCGCTCTTTCCCCTATCTTCGCCCTCAGCGCGGCCTGGATCAAACTCGAAGACCGGGGACCCGTCTTCTTCAAGCAAAACCGGATCGGACTCAGAGGGGAGTCCTTTCTCATCTGGAAATTCCGCTCCATGGTGCTCGACGCCGAGGCAGTCGCCCAACGAATGATCGAACAGCAGGAAGCGACGAACACCGTGGAAATGAAACTCAATGGCGACCCGCGGATCACCCGCGTGGGAGCCTTCATCCGCAAATACTCGATCGACGAGCTCCCCCAATTCTGGAACGTGTTTAAAGGCGACATGTCCATCGTCGGCCCCCGTCCAGTCGTGCCCTCCGAAGTCGCCGACTACTCGGTCGACGACCGCAAGCGTCTGCTCGCCAAGCCCGGCCTCACCTGCTTCTGGCAAGTCGGCGGGCGAACCGACCTCGATTTCGACAACCAAGTTCGACTCGATATCGAATACATCCAGTCACGCAGCCTCTGGCTCGACGTCAAACTCCTGCTGCTCACCGTGCCCGCCGTGCTCCTCGGGAAAGGGGCCTACTGACACCCGGCCGATTCGATGAAACGCAAATGGAAATTGCACGTCCCGGACTGGGGGGAACTCGATCAGCTGTGGAAAAACCCGCATCCGTTCTGCCTCTGGCCCGTTGGAAACCAGCCCTTCATCGCCCACTGGATGGACCGAGCCGTCGACGAGTCCATCGAAGACATCGAGCTTCACGTCGCCGATCGGCCGCTCGAAGTTCGCGACTACCTCAACGGGGGAGCCTATTGGTCCCGAAACGTATCCGTCGTTCCGATACTTTCGGATGAAAAAGCTCCAGAGGACGCCATTCCACTCCTCGGCCTGCCCCAGTCGAACAAAATCCGGGCCAGACTTGACAACCCTGCCGACTTGCTCCGCCACTGGCTCGACCTCAATCGAGAATGGCTGAACCGGATTGACCAGCACGAGCTCCACATCGAGTCGCAACGCTGTACCGGCGGATGGATCGGACCGCAATCGCGCATTAATCAAAGCGCCAGTCTCGTCAGCCCTTACTGGATACAGGGCAAATGCGATATCGGGGCAAACGTAACAGTCGGACCCAACGCTTGCATCTGCGAGAACACGATTATCGATGACAACGCAACCATTCAAGATTCCATCGTCCTCCCCGGCACGATGGTTGGAAGAAACACCTCGCTCAACCAAGTCGCCGTCGACGGCGGGCTTCTCATGGACGCCAAGCACGGTTCCCGTGTCAACATTTCAGACACGTTTATTCTGAGCGACATCAGTAAACGCCTGCACAAGACGTCTCTCCGGGAACGCCTATTCGCGATGTTCCTCTTCGCCCTCGTCGCCCCCGTAATAGCCCTTTCCCGTATGGACTGGACAACCATCGAGGCCCACGACGGGAGAGGCGGAGCGTTCGCCTTGAAAACCGGAGTCGACGGATGCCTCCTCACCCGCCGCTGGCACTGGCTGAAAGAAGTGGTCAAAGGCCGCATGCGTTTGATCGGCATTCTCCCCCGACCCCTCGAATGGAGCATCGAGGCCGACCACGAGCTCGAACAGAGATTGACCGAAGCGCCTCCTGGATTCCTCTCGCTCTCCGACTTGCACGACTGCCACAGCCCCGACGACCCCAACGAATGGGTACACGCCTCCTACCAAGCCCTCGGAGCCGACAAGAACATCATCCGGCTCATTCGGAAGAACTTTTGGAGGCTCGCCCTGAAACGTTTCGCGTAACCCATGGCCAAGTTGACGCACAAGACCGTTTCCTATTGCGAGATTGCCGGCGACCTCGACGAAGTGCCCAAGGCGGCCGCTCTCCTGAAGACATTCTGCGAGAACCGGCTGATCGATCCCGTAGCCTGGCAATCGATCGAGCTCGGGTTCTGCGAAGCGCTCAACAACGCGGTTGAACATGGATGCAGAGAGGACCCGGCGAAAACCGTCAAAATCTCCTGGTCCTGGGAAGGCGACCTTCTCTCGATCGAAGTCGAGGATCCGGGAACCTGCGAACCTTACGGGGAGAAACCAGTCGCCCTCCCGGAAGATCCTCTCGCCGAATCGGGCAGAGGCTGCTTTTTGATCGAGTCCAGCTTCGATTCAGTCGTCCACAGATCGACCGAATACGGCCACAAACTCGTCGCGAAAAAACGAATACATCCACCTCGAAACTTGCTCGACAAATTCCAGGAGACCTATGAAGCGCTTGAAAACGTCACCGGCGAACTCAACCAAAGCTACGCGGAATCCGCCGCGCTGCAAGGATTCGCCCGCGACTTGAGCGAAGCGCCCGACCTCGCAGGCGCGGTCACTTCGGGTCTGGCTCGTCTCAAGTCGACATTCGTCCTACCCCTCGGAGACGTATGGGTAAAACAAGGCCAACACCTCGTCAACCCGCTCGCTCCCGGGGACGACGCCTTGTCAATCGACGGAAACTCCGAGACCTCGATCACCCAGGTATTCCACGGCCAAAACGAACGAATCATATCGGACTGCGGCGTTTTGCCCAAATCCGACCCGCTGTACTCGAGCGTCAACAGCGCCCTCCTAACCCCCATCAACTACCACAACGAATGCGTAGGGGTTATCGCAATACAAGTGCCGAGCGAAAACGCCAGCCAGATCGAGACCAACCTCTCGCAGATGGCCCGCGTGTTTTCGCATTTCCTGGCGATATCCATTGTCAACGCCACCACAGTTGATCAGAAAAAAGAGCGCGAACGCTCCCGGACTCAACTTGAGATCGCGTCGGAAATCCAGCGTTCCCTTCTCCCCTCGTCGTTTCCAGACAACGAATACTGTCGCGTCACCGGCAAATGCGTGTCCGCCATGGCCATTGGCGGCGACTATATTGACGCCATTGATATCAAAGGGCACGGCCAGCTTCTGGTCATCGCGGACGTCATGGGCAAAGGAGTCCCCGCCGCTCTGCTCGCGACTATTTTTCGCACGGCGATTCGTTCCCGCCTGAACTTGGCGGAAACCCCCGGTTGGCTCCTCTCCCAAATCAACACCCAGATACACGACGAACTCGGGCACTTGAACATGTTCATCACCGCCCAGGCCGCGTACTTCTCGTACGAAGACCGACAGCTCAAGCTCGCTAGCGCCGGCCACTGCCCCGCGTTCCTCACCCGCAACGGAAAACGCGAACCGGAGGAAGTAACCGCTGAGGGCCTACCGTTAGGGATCCACCCCGACGACATCTACGAAGAGTGTCTTCTGAAACTGGATACGGGGGATCGCGTCCTTTTTATCACCGACGGGATCTACGAAGCGGAGAACCCGAGCGGCGAAATGCTCGGGATCGACGGGTTTTCTCGACGCCTGCCCGAGATCTGGCAGGAAGGCATCGAAGCCGTCCCCGAAAACGCGCTTTCCGTCGTCGCCGTGTTTTCCCAAGGAAGCGCCGCTCAGGACGACAAGACTCTCCTGGCCCTCGAAGCGCGGTAGCGCCCGCCGCGCTCCGGCGCTGCGCGATGCAAACTAGGCTTCCTCGATCCGATAGAACGACCGGCGCTTGCCCACGCCGCCCACGCAAATCGCCGCGGTTTTATTCGACGTCTCCTCGACCAAAACGCCAATCTCCTCGCGCGTCCCCTTATAGGCGACCTTCACCAGGCGGTCCGACGACAGCGCCTTCTCCAGTTCCAGGAGAAGAGCCGGGGTGAGCCCGCGCTTGCCCACGTGAATCGCGGGTTTCAGTTTCTGGGCCTCGTTTCGCAATGCCGCCTTTTCCTTGCTCGAAAGCGTTGTCATGAGCCGTTACATCCAACATTCGGCAACTCCGGTCAATCCTCGATCGCGATCAGCGCGGCGGCAGGGCGCCCTTTTTCGTTTACTTATCGCCCAAACGCGCCACGAACTCTCCACAATCCATGAGCACGGACCCATTCACAGTCGCCGCTTTCTACAAATTCGCGCCCCTCCCCGACTACGCAGAGCGACGCGCCCCCCTGCTCGCGGTTTGTGAAAAAAACCACGTCAAAGGCACTATCCTTCTGGCGGAAGAAGGCATCAACTCGACCATCGCCGGCCCTCGAGACGGAATCGACGCCGTTCTCGAGTACATCCAGTCCGACCCGCGAATCGGAACGCTCGTCGTCAAATACGCCACCGCTGACGAACTACCCTTCTACCGTATGAAAGTACGGCTGAAAAAGGAAATCGTCCGCCTCGGCCGACCCGATGTCAACCCCAGCGACCAAGTCGGCGAATACGTCGACCCGCAGGACTGGAACGCCCTCATATCCAATCCCGAAGTCACCCTCGTCGACACCCGCAACGACTACGAAGTCGAGATTGGGTCGTTCAAAGGCGCCCAGAATCCGAATACAAAGAGCTTTCGCGACTTCCCCGAGTACGTCGACGGCGAACTCGCCGACAAGAAGGACCAGCCCATCGCCATGTTCTGCACCGGCGGAATTCGCTGCGAGAAGTCTACCTCGCTGCTTTTAAAAAAAGGGTTCACGAAAGTCTACCACCTCAATGGAGGCATCCTCAACTACCTGGAAAAAGTCGATCCCGCCGATAGCCTATGGGAAGGAGACTGCTTCGTTTTCGACAATCGAGTCACCGTCAACCACAATCTCGAGCCGGGCGACTACGAGATGTGCCACGCCTGTCGCCACGCGATTACGGACGAAGACAAGCGATCCCCTCACTACATAGAAGGAGTCAGCTGTCCTTATTGTCATGATACACTCACTGAATCGCAACGCGATCGAGTGAAACAGCGGCAACGCCAAGTCGAGATCAGCAAAACCCTCGAACGCCCGCACATCGGCATGACCGCCGCCGAGCGCGCCGTCTGGCGTCAAGAGAAGCTCGACGCCAAACGCAAAGCGAACGAGAAGGAGGGACAGCGGGATTGAGGGACGGAGGGAGCGAGAGAGCGGCGAATGCAGACAAAGGCTACCGCGGCCCGCCCGGCGGTCGGGCCCTACCTTGGCGCCCCCGGTAGGGACGGACTGCCAGGCCGTCCGAAGAGCCTATCAGTTTTTTCGATACAAATTATACAATAAGAACAGATCATCTTACTCCTCACTCCCTTGTCGCGGCGTAGCCCAATCGGGCGAAGACGGATCACTCCTCTTTCTTCGCCTTCTTTTTCGGCGGCGGGGCCCACATGCGGAGCAGGTATTCGGAGAGGTTGAGCATGCTGATCGAGCGACTGCCTTCGTGGATGACGATTTCGCGGAACGGGGACTCGAAGCGCGAGCGTTCTTCGAAGTACTCCCACAAAGCTCGATTGAGATCGAGGACCTGCGATTCCCGCCGTCCGCCGCGACGGGCGATCTCGAGAACGCGCGACACCCAGTAGCGCTTCTCCTCGTCGTGGCTTTCCAGGTAGTTGAAAAGCAATTGCTCGTAGCGATTCAGGCTCATCGACCCCCACTCCATCCGCCGCCGCCGAGAAAATCAACGACTAAGCGGATGCAACGGAGCAATGTTTCCCAAACGATTATTTTGAAACAGTGATCTCTCCGAGATCAAATTTCTCCCCTGCCGGGTCGAAGACAAGATCGCTTCGCGAACAAGATCTTACCCTCATTAATCATGATCAAGTTGGCTCGATAGAGCGTATCCTGTTAAAAACTTCTTCGCATTCGTAGAATGCGGGTACGCCTTCACCGTGTTTCGCCGGGACGATTGGCTCGCTTCATGTCGCGCCTCAAGGTATCGGTGAAATCGAGCAAAGCCGGGATGTCGTCCTGGCCGTCGAACTCCTTCACCACATCCAGGCGCAGGAGCTTGTTGCGGATCACCATGTAGGTCGCCGTCGCGATCAGCGGGCGGACGAAGGCCACCTTCTTTTTGCGTCCCCGGATTTCGGTGAACTCCGAAGTGAAGAAAAAGGTCAAGTGCTCGTCGCTGTCCATCGCCTCGATCCAGTAGCCGTCGACGAAGTTCTCCATCTCTTCGTCTCGGCCGAACTTGAAGGCCATGTAGTCCTGGAAGGTCTCGAACCGATCGCGTTCGGCGTACTGCAGTCGCGCCTCGTGGATTCGCCCGCGCACGGTTTCCTTGAACTTGTTGAAGCTACTAGGAGTATACAGCGAGAAAGCGTAGGCTTCCGGCACCCAGACAAGCGAGTAGTAGTTCACGAACTCGCCGCCGGTCTGCTTGAAGTACCGCTCGTTGTAGACGACGCTCGAAAGCGTATACCCCGGCTCGCCTTGGTCGAGATAGTTTTCGTACAGGCCTTTGACTGTTTTCCCGTTTCGCCATCCGTCATAGTACGGCGGATACAGCTCGGTAACGCCCGATCGAAAGGACCACGACTTGCGTATGGCCACGCCGTTCTTCAGAAACAGATCGGCGTCGCCCATCTGGATCTGTCGCAGAATACGCTCGTCAGGCGGCAGGTCTTCGAGGCGAGTCCGCTGTCGCCCGCGCCGCTGCCTCTGCGGCTGGGCCGGGGGCAGCTCCACTTGCAGTTCCTCCTCGACTTCCGAGCTTGCAGCGCCTTCCTCCGGCATGTCTTCACCGGCAGGGGTCGATTCTTGCTGAGCCCAAAGCGAGCCAAACCCGAACGACCCGGCGAGCACGAATGCGCGGAAGAAACGCGAACTCCATCTCTGTGCGGGACAACTCATATACTCGTGGATACCAGGCCTACCAAAACAACGCTCGATTGTGCGATTTCCCTGCGCCGGAGGCAAGCAATCCCGGCTCCGCGCCTGGCCGACACGCGCTTCAAACCTTCGCCAAAGCGGCTCGCGTCACACTCCATTTGACTCTCGGGCCCGTTCCCGCTAGGCATCGTCGCCATATGAAAAAAGTGGCGGTTATCCTATCCGGTTGCGGCGTTTTCGACGGCGCCGAAATTCACGAATCCGTTCTGACCTTGCTGGCTCTCGACCAGGCGGGCGCCGACATTCACTGCGCGGCTCCAAACATACCCCAGGCGCACGTCGTCAACCACCTCGACGGTTCGACCAGCGAATCCGAGTCGCGTAACGTTTTGCAGGAATCCGCCCGCATCGCCCGCGGGGCGATCGCCGACCTGGCCCAGCTCGATCCCGCGGATTTCGACGCCATCGCTCTTCCGGGCGGATTCGGAGCCGCCAAAAACCTGTGCGGATTCGCCTTCGACTCGGAGTCGTTCGAAGTGGATCCAACGTTAGCTGATTTTCTCACTAAGGCCCACGCTCTCGGCAAGCCGATCGCGTTCGCCTGCATCGCTCCCGCCGTCGCGGCCAAGCTGTTTGGTCCGGAGGGATTGCGCTATACCATCGGGACCGACGAGGGAACCGCGACCGCCTTGTCGAAATGGGGCGGGGAACACGTCAGCTGCCCAGTCGACGACATCGTGGTCGACGCGGAGCGGAAGATCGTCACCACGCCCGCCTACATGCTAGCGGAACGGATCAGCGAAGCCCACGCGGGCCTAGGCAAAATGGTGGACGCACTGCTCGCGCTCGCGGACTGATCGGCCGCCTGCAAGCGAAGCGGGCCGGCCGGCAACGGCGTATCCATTGAGTAATTGCGCTCAGCGAATGATCCGTCCCGCCCTCTAAGGGAGCCGTTTTGTGGGGAATTTCGGGTAAAGCAACTCGCCGTCGCCGTCGATTAAACGATTACCCAGAACGGCGCCGTTCGGCGTCGCGTCGAGAGACGATCCATCCTATCCACCACGCTCCATCCACTTGAATTTTTAGTTGGTTGGTTAACTACGAAAGCCCGGTCTCGTTGCCGGGCTTTCACTTTTGAGAGGTTCCCGCGCGGATTGGCCCGCCGATGGAGCCGCGGCCTATTTCATAGACGCGAAGGTCGCCTTGATCAGGTCGAGGTCGCTCGCGCCGCCGGTTTTCTCCCGGGCCTTCCCGATGATGTCTTGCTCGAGGGCGTTCTTCGTGGGCACTTCGTTCTGGTAGTAGACGCCGAACTTGCCCGGCCAATCTTCCTCCGCCAGGGCCAGAGCGGCGGCCATGTCGGTGACGTCGTGCTCCTCCTCGTCGATGATGTCGAAGGTCCCCCCTTTTCTGGGGATACCGGCGTCGAAGGCGCCTTTGTAGAACTCGACGCACTCGCTCAAGCATTCAACCACGGAAAAGCCGTCGTGCGCGATGGCCCGCTCGTACATGGACATCATATGCTTGATCTGCGTGGCGTGGGTGCGACCCACGAAGGTCGCCCCGCTGGAAAGGAGTTTTCGCATCGGATTGGTCGGGCGGTCGATGGCGCCGGTGGGATCGGTCTTCGACCGGAATCCTTGCGGCGACGTGGGGGACGTCTGCTTTTTCGTCAGACCGTAGACGAAGTTGTCCATGATCACGTACGTGAGCCGGATGTTCTTCCGGCCGGCGTGGTCGAGATGGTTGCCACCGATCGAGAACCCGTCGCCGTCGCCCCCGAACACGAACACGTGCAAGTCGTCGCGACCGAGGCTTACCCCCGTCGCGAACGGCAAGGCCCGGCCGTGGATGAAATGGCCGCCGTGCGTGTTCACGAAGTACGGGAAACGGGACGAGCAGCCGATGCCCGCCAAGGTCACGATGTTCTCCTGCGGGAACTGCAATTTTTCCAGCGTCTTGAAAAAGGCCGCCAATACCGCGAAATCGCCGCAGCCCGGACACCAAGTGGGGTGGTCGGCGGCGATGCCTTTCTTCGTAATCGTTCCGCGTTCGATTTTAGCAGGTGCAGGGGATGCGCTCATGATAGGATTGGGTATAGTAAATTAACGAATCAGCGTCGAAATTGGACGCGCGCTATTGGGTCAAATCCTGGATTCCCTTAAGAATCTCGCGAATCTTGAAGGTGAGGCCGTCCGTCTTGGCCAGGCTCTTGATGCCGGGGTTGCAGGTCTTGGCCCGAAGCAAGGTCGCCAGTTGGCCGTAGCCATACAGCCCTTCGTCGTTCATCTCCACGACGACGATATGCGTGTACCGCTCGAAAATCGCGTCGACGTCATTGGGAAGCGGATTCACGTAGCGGATGTGCAAGTGCCCGATCGACTTGCCGGCGCTGTGCTCGCGCACGACCGTCTCGCGAATCGGCCCCCAAGTGCTTCCCCAACCGACGACCAGAACGTCGCCTTCCTGGGCCCCGTAGATTTCCGATGGCGGCAGGGAGTCCGCCAGCGCTTTGACCTTGTCGCGGCGCTTGGCCATCATGGCGACGTGCATTTGCGGATTGGCGGACGGGTGGCCCGTCTCGTCGTGCTCCAAACCGGTTACCTGAGGAAATTTCCCGCCTTCGATCCAGGTTCCGGGAGGGGCGTGACGCGTGATCTTGTCCAGCGGGTAGGGTTTGAAATCCTCCGAACGGTCTTCCGTGTCCAGTTTCGGCTCGATTTGCAACGCGTCCAAGTCGGGTTCGTCAAAGGCTTCGATTCGAGACGCCATCGACATGTCCGACAAAACAAATACGGGCACGCTGTACTCGCGGGCGATTTTGCACGCCTCCAGCGCGGTGTAAAAACAGTCCTCGACATTCTGGGCCGCCAAGACCACCCGCGGGCAATCGCCATGACTGCCGTAAATCGCCTGAAGCAAATCGCTCTGCTCCACATTCGTCGGCAATCCCGTGCTCGGCCCACCGCGTTGAATATTGATGACCACCAGCGGAATTTCCGCCATCGACGCCCAGCCCAAAGCTTCAAGCTTCAACGAAATCCCGGGTCCCGAACTGCCGGTAACCGCCAAGCGCCCGCCGTAGGAAAAGCCAATGGCCATGGACACCGCCGCCAGCTCGTCTTCCGCCTGCACGAAAATTCCCCCGTACTTGGGAAGCTGGGAGCGGAGCATCTCCATAATCGTCGACCACGGAGTGATCGGATAGCCCGCGCCGTAGCGGACGCCGCCCGTGAGAAGCCCGAGCACGATGGCCGTGTTCCCGTCCATCGTCACCTGCGGCTCGCCCGACTCCTCCGGCGCCAGGAACGAATAGTACCGGTCCAATACATTGTCGATCGGGTAAGAGTAGCCCGCATCAAACGCCAGGTTGGCGTTGCGCAGGATGTCCTCCGACTTGCTTCCGAAACGCTCTTCGAAAATGCCGCGCAGCTTGACCACGTCCAATTGGAAAATCCGGGAGAGGAGCCCGAGAGTGAAAATGTTCTTCCCCTTCTCGCGCGTCGAACCGCCCAGCGCCTCGACCGTGAGGGACGCGATCGGCACTCCGACCTTCAAGTAGTGAGTATCCGATTCGACCGGCTCGACATGGTCGGAATCGTACAGCAAAACGCCGCCCTCCCTCAAATGGGCGATGTGGTTGTCGTAGCTGTGCTGGTAAAAGGCCACCAGGAAATCCGCCTCGTCGCCGGCGGAAAGCACCTCGCCCGTCCCCATCCGAACCTGGAAAATCGACGGCCCCCCCGAAATGGTGGCGGGGATCGTCATGTACGTCATGACCTCCTGGGCGCTTCGCCCCGCCAATCGAGCGAGGAATCCTCCGATGGATTGAATGCCGTCTTGGGAATTGCCGGCGAGTCGAATGACTGCGTCTTGGATGCGCTCCTCGGAGCGAGGTGGGGTTGCAGAAGCCTCTGTAGACATTTATCCGCGAGCATTAGTCGCATGAAATTGCACAGTCAATCAGTAGGTTACAAAATGGGGAAATATTCGCCCAAACCACGTCGAATCCACCTATTTCAGCTCCAAATCAAGGTCCCGCTCCCCCCCAATTCCACGCACGAGTCCTAAAACGAAGGCCCGAGACCTCCAAAACCGCCGCAAACGCCGCTCGGGTCATCCAAAAACGACCGCGCCGCAACCGTGTCATCCGCTCCTACTAGTTCCCTTTCCTCGCTGTATGCCAAAAAGAACTACCAGATTGGAGAATTCCTACAACCAGTGGTTTAGAACGGAATGAAAACGTTGCTCTGTAAATAACGTGTGAATAACTTTTTCCGTTTTTACTTATATTTGGAAATTGATGAAATTGCGAGTAAAGCAGCCCTCCAGAATGCCCGATCCGTCCGTCCTGTTTCCGAGTATTCCTCCTTGCAATTCTCTCCGCCCATCGACGCGTATTCGATATCAGGATGCTTAAGAGACTAGCCAGTACACAATCCACAACCCGCTCCCACACACGCGCGATCAACAACCTGCCTGCCACGCCCGCCTCCCTTTTCGTTCTCTTCGTCCCGCTCGCAACGAATCGAGCGCCCGCCTCCCCCTAATGTCCCATTCGGAGTCTCCAGATTGCAATGACGAACCCAGAATTCCGGCCTCCGGAATTCGGGAAGTCTGCGGCGCGCTTTCTCTGCTCGCGATCATAAGCGACGAAGACGACGCGGCGACAATCCGGGCCGACCTGAAGCGGTCACGGCTGAGCGAATACAAGCTTCAGAGCTGCCGCTCGATCGCCGACGGTCGCAACCTCCTTCAATCCAGCGTTTTCGACCTCGTCTTTCTCGACTTCGAGTCGATCGAGGATCCCGAAAGCGAGATCGAACGCCTCCGCGTTTCCGGATACGAGAACCCCGTTATCGGACTGACCACCCGTCGGGCGGTCAAACGCCCTCAGTTCATTCGACCCAACGGGATCGACGACCTCGTCATCAAGGACGACCTGTCCCCCTCGCTCGTCGAATCCGCTATCCGATCTACCATCGCCCGACGAACCCTCGCTGGCGAACGGGCCCTCCTCGAATCCCGTCTTCATCTTTCCCTCGAAACCGGCCGCATGGGCTCCTGGACGTACTTTCCAAAACAAGACCGGTTCCTGCTAGACACCATCGCTCTGGCCATGCTCAAACTTCCGCCCAGCCCAGCGGAGAAGAGCCTCGACGAACTCCTCGCCCAAGCCTTTCCCGAAGATCGAGCCGCCCTGTCGGAAACCCTGGATCGGTTTCCGTTGAAGAACGACCTGCTCCATTGCCAATTCCGCGTGAACGGCGACGAAATGCCGCTCCCATCGATGGATATTCGCGGTCGCATCTGGCCGGGCAAAACTCAAGAGGAGACCGTCCTCATCGGCGTCATCCGGGAAACGCCTAAGTCCAACGAACTATTCGAGCGTATCGCCGAAGCCAATACCGCGATACAGGAAGCGTTCCAAGCCCGCGAGGACGCCTTGAGAAAGGCCGACCAAAAACTCAAAGCCCTGGCCGACGAGTTCGGCCTCCACGGAATCCCCTCGCCGGAAACAAGTCCAGCCGCTCCCGAGGCGCCTGCCGAACCTGCGAAAGAATTAGCGACTACACACGCCCCGCCGCCTAAAATGACGGTGACCAAGATTGTATCCAAAAAAACCGCCGCAAAAAAGAAGGCGACGGCCCCGGACAATTCGATCGAAGAAAACAAGCAAGCGACCCAAGCGGAGCCGCTCGCGAAAGAGGAAGCGGCTGAATCTCTAAAAATCGACAAAGACGCGGCCTACGAAGAAGTCATGAAATCCGTCGCCCGCAAAAAAGCGGCGACTCCCAAACAGGAATCACTTCCCTTCGATTTCGCCCAAGAGCCGGTGGTCGACTACAGCCCGCCCAACCCGTCCAAGGAAGGCTTTATCAGCGCCGCCAAGCGAATGGTCGCGATGACTCG
Source organism: Opitutaceae bacterium (assembly GCA_028284235.1). GTDB lineage: Bacteria > Verrucomicrobiota > Verrucomicrobiia > Opitutales > Opitutaceae > Pelagisphaera. The sequence continues at coordinate 328,964 of JANQSC010000054.1, read as the reverse complement.
AAAAGAGCACGGTCTCGACGCCAGCATCTCGATCGCCGACCAGCAGTCGATCGAGCTCGAGGAAAAGCGGGACCTCCTCTTCGAAATACTCCGCGAACTCCTCACCAACGTCGTTCGCCACTCGCAGGCGAAACTGTGCATCGTCACCCTCTTCCGCGACGAGGACGAATGGGTCCTACAAGTCGAAGACGACGGCGTTGGCCTCGACGACACGCTCAAAAGCGTCAACGCCCCGCTCAACAAAATCGGCCTGTTTCAAATTCGGACTCAACTCGCCCTCAAAGGCGGCCACCTCGACATGGTTCCGGCCTCCCCCAACGGGCTCATCGCCCGAGTCAGAATCCCGGTTTCCATTCGGGACGGCGCCAAGAGCAACTGAGCAGGCAGGCGACAATAGGACCTATACGACCTATAGGACTTATAGGTCCTATCCGAAGTCCTCGACAATCGCCAAACGAGCCGACAGATTCCCCTCCGTTCAATGAACGCGATCCAAACATACGGGCGGGAAACCTGGAATCTGATAGCCGAGATGGGGCCGTACCTTCTCCTCGGATTCCTCGTCGCCGGACTCCTCCACAAATGGGTCCGCGCCCACTGGATCGAACGCCACCTCGGCGCGCGCGGGCTGAAGTCAATCGTCGCCGCCTCCTTTTTCGGCGTTCCCATGCCATTGTGCTCCTGCGGCGTCATCCCCGTAACCGCCAGTCTCCGCAATCAAGGAGCGAGCAAGGGCGCCGCCGCCTCGTTTCTCACGTCCACACCCCAAACGGGAGTCGACAGCATTCTCGCCACCTACGGCATGCTCGGGCCGCTCTTCTCGGCCTATCGAGTCGTCGTCGCCTTCATCTCCGGAGTCGCCGTCGGAGCCATCGTCGAACGCTTTGGCAACCCAGAACCCGCCCGCCCCGCCGCTTCCGATCCTGAACAATCCAATCCCGACGACAATCCGCCCACTTGGAAAGAGAGTTTCCGCTACGGCGTAGTCACCCTGCCCGCCGACATCGCGTCCTCCTTGACAATCGGTTTCCTTCTCGCCGGCCTCATCAGCTTTCTCGCTCCCGACGACCTCCTCGCCAACCTCCCCGGAGGCGTGATCTCCAGCATCCTTCTCACCACCCTGATCGCCACGCCCTTCTATATCTGCTCGACCGGCTCGATTCCCCTCGCGATCGCCCTGGTCGACAGCGGTCTCCCCATCAGCGCCGCCCTCGTGCTTCTGATCGCCGGTCCCGCGACCAATATCGCCACCATCACCACCATGCGAAAAAGCCTCGGTGGAAAGGAAACCGTGCTCTACGTCTCGAGCATCATTCTGGCATCCTGGATCGCCGCACTCGTCTTTCACAATTTTCTGGATACGGGAACCTTCGCCACGGGGCATTTTCACGACATGGGGCTTTCGACATGGCACCACCTCTCCGGGATCGTCCTGCTAGGCATGATCGGGAGCGCCTATATCGCGTCCCGTCTCGCCAATCGAAGCCGTGATGAGTCCAGCGACGAAAACTGGAATTCGCCAGAAACAGCGACGCTTGCTGTGAAAGGAATGACCTGCAGCCATTGTCAGCAGTCCGTCCAACAAGCGCTGCAAAAACTGCCTTTCGTCGAACACGCCCAAGTCGAGCTTCAGTCCGGCAAAGCCCGAATTGGAGGGAGCGGCATCGATGAAAAGACCGTCGCCGAATCGCTCGATTCAATCGGCTTCACTGTTTCCAATTTTTCACTACAAAAGACGAGCAACGCATGACTCCCCTGCGAGCGAACAGAGGCCTATTCGCTCTCCTCCTGTCCATTTGGATCGGGATCACCGCGTCCGCCAACGCGCCCGCTCGCTTCTCTGTCGAAACGCTCGACGGAGAACGACTGGAAATCAGTCGGTGGCCGGTATTTATAATCACCTCCCGCTCCCGGGACGACGTGGAGGAAACCCTCCGCTGCGCCAGCCTCGCTGGCAGCTTGGAAACGGTCGATTGGCTCATCGATTTCGCCTGGCCGCAGTCGGAAACGCTCAAACGCCTAGCGGCCGCCCGACTGCTGAAAAGCCCATTCCTGAAATCCCGCTCCACCGTCCTCCCCAGCGCGCTCCCGGAGAACGCCCGCATGGCCCTGGTCGATTCCCAATTCCAAATCCTCTGGAGCTGCCCTGCCTACCCGAGCGACGACGAATGGGAATCCGCCAAAACGCTCCTATCGGCCGCCCTGCGTCGCTAGTCTCCATGGATCGAACGCCACGCTCCAAAGCCACCACATGGGATCCCGGCCACATTCGCTACCCGGAAGAGCTCCCCATTTCCAAACGACGCGAAGATATCGTATCCGCGGTTCAACAACACCCAGTCATTATACTATCCGGGGAAACCGGCTCCGGCAAAACCACACAAATCCCCAAAATGTGCCTCGACGCAGGACGGGGACGAACGAAGAAAATCGCTTGTACGCAACCGCGACGCGTCGCCGCCCTCTCCATCGCCAAACGCGTCGCGGAGGAACTGAACGTCGAATTCGGCAACGAAGTCGGTTGCAAAATACGTTTCGCCGACAAAACCAGCCCGCGAACCCGCATCAAGTTCATGACCGACGGGATGCTCCTGGCCGAAATCCAGTCCGACCCGTTCATGCGGGAGTACGACACCGTCATCATCGACGAAGCCCACGAGCGCAGCCTCAATATCGACTTCCTTCTCGGCCACCTCAATCAACTCCGCGCCAAACGACCGGACTTGAAGATCATCATTACCTCCGCGACCATCGACACGGACAAATTCTCGCATGCCTTCGACCAAGCCCCGATCATCGAAGTATCGGGGCGCCTCTATCCAGTCGATATCATCTACGCTCCCCTGGACGAGTTGCTCGACGAGTCAGACGACTTCACCTTTCTGAACGGGATCGCCGAATCTGTCGACCGGATCGTCGACGAATTCGGCCAAGGCGACATCCTCGCGTTCCTCCCCACCGAAAAGGATATTCGGGACGCCATGAACCTGCTCGAAGGCCGTCTCGGCAACCGCTACTCCATCGTCCCCTGCTTTGGCCGACTCTCCAACTCGGATCAGCAGCGCATATTCGAACGCTCGTCGAAACGGAAAATCGTGCTCGCAACCAACATCGCCGAAACCTCGCTCACCATTCCAGGTATCCGCTTCGTCATCGACACCGGACTCGCCCGGATCAGCCGCTACAACCCGCGCGGGCGGACCAAACGGCTCCCCATCGAAAACGTCTCCCAGAGCAGCGCCAATCAACGGGCCGGTCGCTGCGGGCGCGTGCAAGACGGCGTTTGCATCCGACTGTATTCGGAAAACGACTTCAAAAAGCGCGGCGAATTCTCCATTCCCGAGATCCAAAGGTCCAACCTCGCGGAAGTCATTCTACGTATGAAGGCGTCAAAACTCGGCGAGATCGACACCTTCCCATTCATCGACCCTCCCAGCCCCGCTTCCATCAAATCCGGATTCGCCCTACTGGAGGAACTCGGAGCGCTCGACGCCGATCGGAAACTGACCCCATTGGGGCGTAAGCTCGCATCGCTTCCCGTCGACCCCACCGCCGGTCGCATGCTCTTGGAAGCCGAAAAAGAAGATGTCGTCGAGCAAATGCTGGTAATCGCCTCCGCGCTCGCCATTCCCGATCCGCGGGAACGGCCTCTCGGCAAAGAGGAAGCCGCCCGAGCCGCCCAAAAACCGTTCGCTCACAAGCAGTCGGACTTTCTCACGCTCCTGAACATCTGGGAAGGCGTCCACACGAGCGCTTCGCAGTCCAAACTGAGCAAGTATTGCCGGACCCACTTCCTCTCCTACCTGCGCATGCGGGAATGGCGCGACGTTAAAGAGCAGCTCGCTCAGGCGCTGCGCGACTTCGAGCGGAAATCGAAAACGAGCCACAAATCCCCCAAATACAATGACGACAAGGAAAAGGCGAAACTGCGAGCGTATGGCGGGGCTGAATACCACTCCATTCACCGTTGCTTGGCTTCCGGTCTGCTCGCCAACCCCGCCCGCAAAGAAGAACCGAATTTCTACCGGTCCACCGGCGACCGAAAAGTTATGCTTTTCCCCGGCTCCGGACTATTCAACCGCAAAGCCCAGTTCGCCAAAAACAAGAAGCAAAAACAGGAACTCGAGCGAAAAACCCCGTCCCCCGAATGGATTCTCGCTGCCGAAATCGTAGAGACCAATCGGCTCTACGCTCGCACCGTCGCAGCCATCGATCCGGCCTGGCTCGTCCAGTTGGGGCAGCACATTCTCAAACGCCGTTACAGCGATCCCGTATTCGAACGGGAACAAGGCCGCGTTGTCTGCCGCGAGAGCGTTCGTATCCACGGATTGGAGCTCCAACGTAAAACTGTCTCCTACTTGAAAGTCGATCCCGGGAAAGCGACGGAAATCTTCATTCGCGAAGGACTTCTCGACGAAGACTTCGAGGCGCCGCTCAACTGGGACTTCCTCGAGCGAAATCGGAAACTCAAGAACCGGGTACAGAACGCCCAGACCATCGCGAAGATGCAAAGCTGGATCGGCGTTGAAGAGGCCGCCTATCAATTCTACGCCAAACACCTGAAGCGGATCGCCTCCATTGGCGACCTCAACCGCTTTTTGAAAGCGAACGGCTCCAAGAGTCTCCACATGGACGAGACTCACCTGACACCCCGCAACGACCGCCCCATCGATCTTGCCGCCTTCCCGGAATCCGCCGTCTTGAGAAACTCCGCCCTCCCGATCGAATACAGCTACAAACCGGGCGAGTCCGACGACGGAGTGACCTTGAACATCCCTTACTCAAAAGCGAAAGCGCTGACGGGACCCATGCTCGACTGGCTGGTACCGGGACATCTGGAGGCAAAGATTCTCTGCCTCCTGAAGGGGCTTCCCAAAGACATTCGACGCGACTTACAGCCACTCGCGGAGACGGCGAACCGCATTTCCAAAGCGCTCACTCCCTCTGAGAACAGCTTGCGGAAAAGTCTCGCCGCCTTCCTCAAATCGAACTACAAAATCGAAACCTACGAAAGCGATTGGAACGAAGACGCAATCCCCCCTCACCTTCGCGTGCGAGCGCGGATACACGACTCCAAAGGCAATACCGTACTAGAAGACCGCTCTATTGAGCGTATCCAAAGCGAACTGCAAGAGCGCGAATCGAATGCCAAACTCCACGATCCTCGCAGCGTGGATACACTTTGGGAAACGGCCCAAAAGAAAGCGACTCGAACCATCGACTCCTTCGACGACCTCGATTCGCATTCCGAGCGGATCCCCATCGGCGAAATCAACGGCGTCCCCGTCTACGGATACCCGGCCCTCCGCGACTGGAAAGGCGTTCTGAAGACGACGCTCGCGAAATCCGACTCCGAAGCGAAACAACTCAATCGCGTCGGGATCGAGCAGCTCTTGAAACACGAGTTGCGACGAGAACTGGCCTGGATACAGGAGGACTTAAAGGACTTTACCAAGCTGGGCCCGGTCGCCGTCGCCTTCGCCCCTTTAGAAAACCTAAAACAGCAAGCCTACTCCCATGTAGAGCGCTTTCTTTGCTCCCACGGGCTCGACTCGCTCGACGAAGCCGCGATCCAAACGAGACGCGACGAGGCCAAAGCCCAGTCTCGCGGATTCGTCTACAAGCTCATCGACTGTATCCAGGAAATTCTGGATACGCGACAAGCGCTCAAAGTCAGGAAAGACCTGCCTGACGACCTGCAAGGTCAGGTAGACCGCCTCGTCCCGCCCGACTTCCTGGAGAATACCCCCAACTGGGCCCTGCAACGACTGCCCCTCTACCTGCAGACGATTCCGATTCGCCTGCAATCGAGACAGCGCGACCCGAGCCGCGACGCCGAACGCGAACAGCGTGTCGAGCGATTGCGCTCCCGTCTGGCGAGCCAGGATCACGATCGCGACACACGCGACGACATCTACTGGTCGATCGAGGAATTCGCTCTTTCTCTCTACGCTCAATCGCTAGGCACTGCCTTTCCCGTATCGGAAAAACGCATACTCAAAAAACTGGAATCCAATCAAGCCCGACCACTGAACAACCCCATCCAAACGCGTTCCCCGCTCGCGAGCGAGAAATCCGCGCCACCCGTCGACAAGCCAACCGAAGCCGACTTGAACAGCCTCAAGTCGCTTTTCGACAAACGCTAGAGCAGCAGCGTAGCCATAGACCGTCAACTCGCTTAAGATCTTTGTCCCGTCAAGGACGGGATCATTGTGACGCGACGCGTCATTTCGCCGCAAGGCGACTGTTAAGCCAATTTCTTTTTTAACAGTGATCTCTTCGAGATCAAATCTCGCTCCCGCGAGACCAGGATCCCGCAAGCGGGACAAGGATCTCATGTTAAACACTATGCGATCTTCAATTTATTGACAGGTTTGCTTCCGCCAAAGACCACAACAAGGTCGATCGGCAAGTGAACCGGTGGCGGTATCGGGTTGAAGACCCTGCGCCGAGTATAAGTACGATACTCCAGATACACTCATTCTAATCGGATTTCCAGCGTCTCATCTCCATCTATATTGTTTGAATTTCAAGCCTTCTCTAATCCTCAACACCCCATCCCCCACCGCCGGGAGTGTAAATCTCGATTGCTTCGCCTGCTTCGAATCGACAGGAACCGTTGCCCGCTAAAGGCGTTCTATTCCCGTGCCTGTCAATCTTGTGCTGGCTTCCGACCGCGCCCGAGCCTCCCCCATCCATTCCCCGTGGCGGCGATTCGCGATGCTGGGTCAACAGCGACACCTCGACAGGCTCCAAAAACCGAATACGCCGCCCCAAGCCATCGCCACCTCGATAGCGACCCGACCCGCCAGAACCCGCTCGAATTTCAAACCGCTCCAGCCGAACCGGGAAACGCCACTCGAGAATCTCCGGATCGGTAATCGCAGTATTCGTCATGTGAGTGTGTTTCCCGCTCGCTCCGGGTCGCTCCGAGGTCGCCCCTTCCCCTCCAGCGATCGTCTCGTAATAGCTCACGCGTTCATTTCCGAAAATCAGGTTGTTCATCGTGCCTTGGCTCCCCGCGGCGAGCCCAAACGCGCGAATGAGCGTATCCACTATTCGCTGACTCACTTCTACGTTTCCCGCAACGACCGGTGGACACTCCGCGGGATCATCGCTAAACTCGGGATTCAGCATGCCCCTAGGGGTTTCAATCGCCACCCAGTGCAAAAACCCTTCGTTCAACGGAATCGGCTCGTTCGCAAGCAAGCGAAGCACGTAAATCGTAGCGCTCGTCACAATCGCAGGCGTCGCATTGTAGTTCGAGTTCTGGACCGGAGCGCTGCCCGAAAAGTCGATCAGCCATTTTTCTCCGGAATCGTTCACGCGAACCGCTATTTCCGCCCCACTATCCAGTCGCTCGACCGCGGAACGGCTCCCAAAGGTCAAACCTCTCAACGCTCTTTGCAGCGCATCTGCCGCGCGGCGCTTCAACGCGTCCATGAAAAAGGCAACGACGTCGTTCCCTTCGCGGCTCGACAGCCCTTGGAGTTCGCTTGCCCCGATACGGATAGAACCCAATTGGGCAGCGATGTCCGATAAATTCTCCTTCAATCTTCGCGTCGGATACCGCGACGTCGTCAGGACGGCCGTAATCGCATCCCAATCGACTTCGCCACCGCGAACCAAATACATCGGCGGGATCACCACGCCCTCTTCTTCAAGCGACTTCGCGTCCGGCGGCATCGAACCCGGTGAAATTCCGCCGAGTTCGGCATGATGAGCTCGATTCGCAACATAGCCAATATGTTCCCCACTTTCTGAATACACCGCCGCAATCAAAGTGACATCCGGCAAATGGGATCCTCCATATCCAGGATGATTCGTAATCACCACATCCCCTGGGCCGAAATCCATATGCTCCCGAACCGCCCGAACGCAAACACCCAAGGCGCCCAGATGAACCGGAATATGGGGCGCGTTCGCCACCAGAAACCCGTCACTGTCCAATAGAGCGCAACTAAAATCCTTTCGCTCTTTCACGTTGGTAGAGAACGCCGATCGCTCCAGCAGTTTTCCCATTTCGTCAACGAGAGAAAGAAAACGATTGGTGTATAGCTCGAGGTCCACTGCGATCAAATCGCTGCTGGTGGCAGTCGCCGCTTTGGATTCCCGCCACAATCGCATGCTTCCCTTGGACCCCACCAAGGCGTTCCATCCCTCGTCTACGAAAACCGTGCTGAACGGATCTTGAATCACCAATGGACCTGACAAGCGCGTTCCCGCTTCCAGGTCGCCTCGAGGGCGGCTTTCGCCTCTGTTTGTATCCAGAAATCGGAGCTCAGAAAATTCTTCCGATTCATCCGCGTCGACCTCGATCCCTACTGAAACCTTAAGCGACACCACCTCAATTGGCTGCTCAGGCTGGAAACCGTACTGCGTTTCGAACTGGGAACGGAATTCCGTCTCAACATCACCCGCCCCCGAGAAATCGATCAGCAAGCTCGTCTCTTGCCCGAGAAACCGCATTTCGACTTGAGCGAACAAGAGATTAGCGAGCGCGCTCTCTTCCCCCTCTTCTGCAAGCGCTTCCACCGCATCCTTTCGCAGGTCTTCAACCCAGCTTGCCAGCGAGTCCACACAGTCGGAAAGAAGAGCGAGCACCTGTCGCTCCCTAATTCGCTCGATCCTAGCTTGTTGCAGTCCATAAGCGCTGAGCAATCCTGCATCCGCCGGAAAGAGAATGGTATCCACTTCTAGAATATCCGCGACTGAACACACGTGCATTCCTCCGGCGCCCCCGAAGGCGACGAGCGCGTATTCCGACGGAGCATAGCCCTCCCGCAATGAAATTCCGCGGATGGCTTCCGCCATGCGTTCATTGGCGATCGCTAGTAGCCCCTCCAATACGCTCGCTTCATCCAACCGCTTGCCCGAATGCGTTTCCGCCTCGGCGAGCAGCTCGTTGAAACGACTCCTCGCGTCCTCGGGGAATACCGGAATCCCAAACCGCTCGCCATCGAGCCGACCCATCAACAAATTCACATCGGTGAGGGTCAGCGGCCCTCCTGCCCCATAGCAAGCGGGCCCTGGGGAGGCTCCGGCGCTCTGCGGTCCGACGCGAAACGCGGAGCCATCGAACCAACAGATCGAGCCGCCGCCGGCAGCGACCGTTTCAATGCGTAGCGAAGGGGCGAATACATGGGCCGCCCCGATTCGTTGTTCGAAACGGTAGTCAAGGCGTCCGTCGAATCGAGAAACGTCGGTACTCGTGCCACCCATGTCGAACGCGATACTCCGGGCGTTTCCAGCGCGGACCCCGACGCTGGACGCCCCCACCACGCCTCCGGCAGGTCCGCTGAGCAAACTGTCCTTGGGATGATAGCTGGAACGCGAAACAAGCCCGCCCGCGCTAGTCATTATTTTGAGGGCGTCGTCCGGCAAAGTCGACTGCACCGACTCGAGATAGCGTTCCATAATGGGAGCCAAGTACGCGTTGACCACTGACGTTTCCGCTCGCGGCGCGATTTTAATCATAGGCGCCAACTCGCTAGAGAGCGACACGTCGTTCAAACCCTCCTCCTTCAAAATCCGAGCCACTCGCTGCTCGTGCTGCGGGTTGGCAAAGCTGTGAAGCAACGCGACCGCCACCGCGTCGATACCGGCGTTGCGGCAATCGCGTCCAAACGCGCGAATCTCCCCCTCGTCGAGAACTTTCAGCTCATTTCCTTCGGCATCGATTCGTCCTGAAACTTCGAATACAATCGAGTACAGCGGCGGCGGAGTCTCGATGCCCAACTCGAATAAATCCGGGCGCTGTTGATTGCCGATCCGCAACAGGTCTCGAAATCCGGAATTCACGAAAAACGCGATTCGCGCGCCTTTCCCCTCAAGAAGGGCATTCGTCCCCCGCGTCGTGGCCAGTCGCATCGACATGTCCGGCAAGGCCTCGTCCAAGCGCTTTCCCGTCAGCAGGCGCGCAGCCAAGGTCGGGGGTTCTTCCGGGGACTGAAAGGAGAAAAGGCCCCCCGCGCATTCGGCCGGTAGTTCCCCTTCGACCTCGACGACCCCCTCCGATCCCGACCAGTCGACAATCCCCATCGCCTCGCCCTCCACGCCATGCAATCGGAGCGAATACCCGACGAAAAAACCGTCTCCAGTTTTCACCGACACCTCTACACGCGCCGTTCGCGGTCCCAAGCGTTCGACCACTCGGCCGCGAATCGCTCCATTTGAGAGCACTTTCACTCTTAGCTCGCGACCGTCCGGCATCCGAGCCAGGCAATCCGTAAACGTGCCGCCGGTGTCTATCCAAAATCGCCAGTTCTCTTTGCTGCTCTCGCTCATTCCTCGCTCAATCGATCGGATAGGCCTATATTCAGGACAGGGTTGACCGAATCGCCGATTCGATTCGAGCCGCTTGCTCGTCGCCCACGTTCGCGCCCTGGGCAAATCGATCCCAATTCCGCAACGCGGCTACCACGACGTCAACCGCGTCCTTGAGCTTCGGCAAGGTCGCGACGCCGCAACGACGCCCAACGGTCAAAAGGTCCTCTCGCGTTATGCCCTCTCGTTTCCCCCCGATCGACATTTGCTGCGTCGCCGTCCATTTGCCGGGCAACGGATTGAAGGCGTAGGTCACGTCGAACGCAGGCGCGAGCCCCCACTCACCAGACTCGTCCAGCATGAAGCCGAAATTCTTCGTATGGTCGTCCCGGTTGCATCCGAGTACATTGAAGGCCATTCTCCGGAACGCCTCCAGTCTGAGCCCAGGCGACAGATCCAGCTCCTCGATCACCTCGAAATAGTCTTCGTAGGAATGGCTGTGCGTCCCCGGAGCGCTGTAAGCCATGTGGGCGAGCCCGTACAGCGAGGCGAAATGGACCTTCTCGCCACTCGTTGACCGATCGAAGCGACGGGTCATAAAGTGAGCCCGCCCGCCTTCCTCGAACAAGCGGCATTCCGACATCGTCACGCCCGCCTCCTTCGCCATCAAACTGTACGCGTATTCGATCCGTCCATACCCTTGCGGATCCCGAACACCGTCGAACGACTCGGATACGCCGTCGAACTTCAGAAGCCAGTGCTCGAAGCCGGGATCGACATCCGCCTGACCCGAGCGAACTTCCATCGTTTCGGGATTGAGAGCGATGACCGCCTTCGCCCGAGCGCCTCCTGCAGAGGTTCCCACCCGGAGAATCTCCCGCAGGTTTTCCTCGCCGTGAAGCGCAGTAGACAAGCTGTCCTTTTGGGACAGGGCTCGGGACGCCAGTTCGACCAGCTTGTCTATCTCCACACGCTCGGAGCGCGACGACGGGTCGCGCAAGCCCGGCTGAAACTCCAGGGCCCCCATGCCTCGATTTCCGATGTAGCAAAGCCGCTCGACCGGAGAGAAGTCGGAGGGGTTCCGGCCCTGCTGCCTCAGCCAAGCGTCGATCAGCGTATTGCCGTAGGCGTCAGGCAGGCAGTCCGCGAGCATCCCCGGCAGCCCAAAGTACGATTCGTGCAAGTTCGGGAACTGGTACGCCCCCGAACGAAGCGGCATCTTCAACGGCGCCAGCTCGACCCCGCTTCGAGTAAACTCAGGCGTGTATTCAAAAACCGAATATCGGCGTTCGGCATCCCAGAACACCGCCCCGATCTTCGCCCCCCGATAGAAGACATCTGCGATTGAAGTGGCCATTTAGCGAACTCGCTGCCGTTGCTTCCCCGCCAGCTTCTGCAAATCCAATGGACTCACCGCAGGGGCCGGCAGCATTTCGACCAGCGCGTCGCGCAGCCCCAGGGCGCGCAGCACCCGGACCAGCGACGCCGTCCCGACGGAGCGCCCGTTCTCCAAAGACGAAATCACATCCGCGCTCACCGCCGCCTTGTCCGCCAAGTCCTTCTGCTTGACCCCCAATGCGATTCGATGCCTCCGAATTCGCTCTCCTAATTCACTCAATTCTTTCATTTAATAAAGGTTTTTTTCAGTTTTATAAGATTTATTTTTTATTAAACGGTATTTTTCCTGATTTATTCATACGAAAAAGAACCTACTTTTCACACTCTGTCAACTCCGGACTCATACAACCCGCACGCTCGCCGACACCGCAGTTCCGCGGGTCGATAAAGGGTTGCTAAGCCCTCTGCATCGAGCTATTCGCTATGGGGTTCAGATTCCGACCACAGCTATGAGAAAAACACTCTTATTGTTCACTCTTATTGCGGCAGCGCTCCCGCTGTCCGCTCAGGACCGCATAACGGGGCGCCCGTTTGCCACGCGCTCGGAAGTGCTGGGACAAAACGGCATGGTGGCCACCAGTCACCCGCTCGCCACTCAGGTAGGCCTCGATATTCTCAAGGCGGGCGGGAACGCGATTGACGCGGCGATCGCGGCAAACGCCGCCTTGGGCCTAATGGAGCCCACGGGATGCGGGATTGGCGGCGACCTTTTTGCCATCGTTTGGGACGGCGAAACGGAAGCGCTCTACGGCCTCAACGCCAGCGGTCGCTCGCCCAAAGGGCTTACACTCGACTACTTCGAGGAGCAGGGCATGGAGAAAATCCCCGCTTTCGGCCCGCTGCCGGTAAGCGTCCCCGGCGCGGTGGACGGATGGTTCGAGCTGCACACGAAATTCGGGTCGCTGCCAATGGCGGAGATTTTGCAACCCGCGATCCACTACGCGGAAGAAGGGTTTCCACTCACCGAACTGATTGCCTGGTATCTCCAACGCGGTGTGAGTCGTTACGAACGCGACGGCTATCCCAACATCCGGGAAACCTACCTGGAGCAAAACGGAGGGGCGCTGCCCGGCGAAGGGGAAATCTACCGGAATCCCTACCTCGCGAACACCTACCGCCGCATTGCGGAAAGCGGGCGGGACGCCTTCTACTCGGGCGAGATCGCGGAGACCATCGCCGCCTTCATTGAGGAACAGGGCGGCTTCCTTTCCCGCGAAGACCTCGCGACGCACACGAGCGAGTGGGTAGAACCCGTCTCCGTAAACTACCGCGGATACCACGTGTGGGAACTCCCCCCCAACGGACAAGGCATCGCCGCGCTGCAGATGCTGCAAATTCTGGAGGGCTACGATTTTTCGAACATCGAATTCGGGAGCGCCGAGCACCTGCACCTTTTCATCGAGGCCAAGAAACTGGCCTACGAGGATCGGGCGAAGTACTACGCCGACATGGACTTCTACGACGTTCCCCTAGCCGAGTTGCTCTCCGACGCGTACGCCGATGAACGGCGAGCGCTTATCGGAAAACAGGCGGGAAAATACGAAGCGGGGGAAATCAGCGTCGGAGAAACGATCTACCTGACGGCAGCCGACGGGGAAGGGACGATGGTTTCCTTGATTCAAAGCAACTACCGTGGAATGGGCTCGGGGATGACGCCGCCCAAGCTCGGCTTCATGCTGCACAATCGCGGCGATCTGTTCACGCTCGAAAAAGGCCAGGCCAACACCTACGCGCCCGGCAAGCGCCCCTTCCACACCATCATTCCGGCTTTCGTTACGAAAGACGGCAGACCTTACGCGAGTTTTGGAGTGATGGGCGGAGATTTCCAGCCGCAGGGGCACACGCAGATCGTCATGAATCTCGTCGATTTCGGCATGAATCTGCAAGAAGCCGGCGACGCGCCGAGATGGAGACACGCGGGATCTCCCACTCCTACTGGAACCCCCGGGCAAGGGACAGGACGCGTCCAGGTCGAAGACGGCATTTCCTATGAAACCGTCCGCGGATTGATGGACAAAGGGCATTCGGTCGGCTTCGGGCGAGGCGCCTATGGCGGCTATCAGGCAATCCTGTGGAACGAAGCCAATCGCGTCTATCACGGCGCTTCCGAAAGCCGCAAAGACGGCCAGGCCGCCGGGTACTAATCCCTTATCATACTCATACTCCTAATCTTAATCCACCCGGTCTTTGATTAGGATTAGGAGTAAGATTAGGATTAAGAATGTGAGCTAGAACTCGAAGGAGTTGGCCAAAGTCCACGTAGTGGATCCAGGAATACGAACCGCAGCCGGCGTCCCTGTCGGCTGGGTGGTAATGGGGATAAGCTCTTTCTTGGCGAACGCGTCCCGGACATTGAGCTGGATCTTCCAATCCACGCGATCGCGTAGCTTGCGACGGTAGCTGATCCAAAAGTCGAGCTTGCCGCTTTCCGGCCCCAGGTACGGGCTGGAGAGGTCGAAGGTGACATCGCCGCTTTCGTCTTCCAGCGGCTCATAGCCAGCCGTCACGTTGTCCGACCAGCGATAGCCGAGACCGACTGCGAGCCCGTTCAAGCCGCTTTCGCGAAACTGGTAGGTCGAAGTCGCGTTGAAATTCCATTCACGCAGTTCCGGCGCGGCAGTTCCCTCGAGCAACTCCGTCAACATGTAGTTCGACCGGAATACGCTGTGCCAGGTATCGCGAATCGTCACGCCCTCACCGGACCAGATTCGGATGTCGCCCGCGTGGGTATCGTTGAGCCATCCGTCCACGAACTCCGTCCATTCAATCATGGCCGAACCGCCGACGTCGCTGAGAACCGCGTTCGTGCGGGAGGCGTTGACGGCGATGCGCCAGTTCTCCGTAGGGTGAGCGGTGAATTCGTATTCGACGCCTTTCGAAATCGCGTCGTAGGTGTAGGCGATACCTGTTGGATCCAAACTCGTGTGGTCTCTGAACTCGGTCTGTATGCCGTCCATCCCCCAGACGCCGAAATAGGTGGGGAACGCTTCGTCTATGGCGGAAATGAAGGCCCGCCAATCTGCGATCGCGGCCGCTTCAAACTCGGGGTCGTAGACGAGGTCCGGATTCTTGAGCTCGTAGCGCCACGACCGGTTGTCTCCGGGTTCGGCAACGCCGCTGAGGTCGAAGCCCCAGCTGATGTCGTGCTCGAAAACATTGGCCCAGTTCTGTCCCCAAGCAGCGAATCGGCCCACCATCCAAGTCCCTGCGATGTAGCTGGCGCTCGTGTTGAATATCGACGTTTCGTAGTCGGTGATCTTGAGCGAGTAGCGCCCGTCCTTGCTTTCCAAAAGGACGCTTCTGTCGATCGTGTTTCCATAGGGAGGGGCAAGCTCCGTTCCGAACATGTCGACTCGGCTGGCGCTAGGCTGGAAGTTCTCGGATTCATTGTAATAGAAACTCAGGTTGATCGGCAGGCGTTGCCCGCCCAGCATCCGATCGACGTGCGCGGCGACGCTCCAGCTGCGCGACTCGCCCGCCTGGACCGCCGGCTCGAAATCGAGATTGTAGTTGGACGGGTCGACGTCCTTGTAGCCGAGGTTGACCGCCTCCCCGTCGATCTCGACCACTTTGTCCGGGGCCATATGCAACCATGAGTTTAGACGGTCCTCCCGCCATCCATACGTCCCGACGATCGCGTCGTTCCACAAATACCCCTGCCAAATGATGGCCTCGGATTCGATCTCGTTTCTCGCCAGTCCCGCCGAAGTCGCCATGGTGTTCCCGTTGTCGCCAACGAGCGAATCCAGGACCGCGAAATTCCGCGAGGTCCATCCGACGTAGTTTTCAGGGTTCTCGGACTGGGTCGAGGCCACGCCGCGACTGTCTACCCACGGGGCGCTGGGATCGACTGAACCGCCGTTCCATGTTGAATCGAAATAGCGCACGGGCGCGTCGGAGGGCAACTGCACGACGCCGATATTGGGCAGGTAGGCCCCGGAAGCCGTGTCTCGACCCAAAAGAGAATCGCCTAAATAGTGGGCCGTGTTGATAACGTTCAGATTGTCCCGCGCGTTCCAAACTCCCGTCATTTCATAATAGGCGTCCTCCATTCGGCGCCTCATCAAGAATCGCGTGTCCGTAAAATGGGACTCCTCCGATTTCGAAGCGGTAAGGACATGTCTCCCAAAGAATCGGGTCAGCCAATGATCGGATCGCGCCGCTTGAAAGTCGTGCTCCACGAATCCGGTAAGCCGGATTGACTCCCGGTTCGACTCGTGAAAGCGGTTTCCGGAGTCCAATCCGTCCGATACAAACGCGCGTCCCGCGTTCGGATTCACCGACCCGTCGGCCAAGTGGCTGTTCGTATCGATGAAGATCGAATCGTTGGCCCCCGTTATCCCGACGCTGGCATTGTCGTGGATCTGATCGAAAAACGATAGCTCGTATCCAATTTTTCCATTCAGGAACGTGTGACCGATCGCGAGGTTCAGCGCGTCCCAGTCCGCCCATTCACTCTTATTGGGGCCGTCAATCAGCTGGTTGTAGAAATCGAAAATCGTCGGATCGACCAGATGCTGCTCTTTATATTGTCCAAAATTTGAATACGGCAACCCGACGTCGATCGCGTACTCGTGATGCCGACCGATGGATGTCATCCGCGTATACTCGATATCGAGCGACCCGTCCCTCTCCCCGTAGCGATTGACTCCACCCCTCAAGTTCGGCTCGCTGACAAAGACGCTTGAAGGGGTCGAGGCACTGGCCGAATCGAATACCCAAAGCGGTCCGCCGTACAGATGTCCGTAGTTCCCCAAAACCGGTACGTAGTAGGGATTCTCGACCTCCCCGCCGTCAATGAAAACCACCGGGTGATCCTGGCCATTGCCCAAACCGGCATGACTGTCGTGAACGAGAGCCGGGTCGAAGGTCTGGCCGCCTACTCCGGGAAGCGCCGGGAAAGCGCCCTTCTCATCCCGAACTGGACGGAAGAACGCGGTCAAATTGTCGGCTGGGGTCAAGAGGCGCGGTCGATTGCTGCGCACGCTTCCGTCTTCGAAGTTGCCCTTGAACGTCAGCAGCGAGTGGTCCGACTTCAAAAAACGCGGCACCCACTTGAACGCGACGAACACCCGCTCGTCGTTGTCGTAGGCCGGGCTTTGACGGAATTTCTGCTCGTCCCGCAAAACAGCTGCGCCGAGGGCCAACTCGTCCTCGACGAGCACCCGGTCCGCGTTGAACGTGGCCCGAACGCTGCCGTAGCTCCCAATTCGGAGATCGAGCCGATTGCGGTCGCGAAAGCGGGCTTCCCGCGTCGTCGCGTTCACGATCCCCGCCGGACTGCCCAGCCCAAAAAGTATCGCGTTGGGCCCGCGCTGGATGTCAATGCGGTCCACGTTGTAGCCATCCCAGGGAATCTCGGTCAGAAAGTAGTTTCGAGAGTTGTCCGCCGCGTCGAGGCCACGAACGCGGTTGATCTGATTCGGATCGATAAAATTACCGCGTTCGCTCACGCGGGTGTCGACACCCACGCCCGCGTAATTGTCGTACGGGCCGCCGACTTCCGTGTTAGTAGTGTACGACAACAAAGTCTCGTTATCCACAGCCGCCACGTCCTCGAGATAGGTCTTGGCAACGACCGTCACCGCCGCGCCGACGTCTCGCAAATTCGTCCGCAAACGCGTCCCTGCAAGCGTGCTCGAAGCGCGGTACCCCGCGTCGTTCGACGAGTCGACGACAAAGGGCGATAGCTCGTACACTCTTCCTGAAAACTCTTGCCCGTCGTCTTCAGGCCCGGCGCGCGCGAACGCGATGGATACAAGCCGTTTCAACACGCCGGCCAAACCGTGACCGTTATCCGCGGGCGGGCGCATCGACGATCGAGCATCGCCGAGTCCGGGTTCCGGCAGGCCGCTTCGAATCGCTGCCGGTCCATTCGCCCCCTCAATGTCGGACGACTTCTTGATTGCGTAAGTGGCTCCCTCGCCAATGGAAATCGCTACGAGGTCCGTGCCCGCCAGCATCCAGCCCAGCGCCTCTTCGACCGTGAACCTGCCCACTACCTCGCGCGTGCGCTGCCCTTTGACCGCCCGGGCGTCGTAAAGGATCTCCGCATTGCCTTGCCGCGCCGCCGCTTTGAGAGTCCGCATGGCCCTGCCCTCTTTTATCGAAAAGTTTAGAATTCGTGTATCGGAATTAGCAAGACAACAGCTGCCAGCAAGTGCAGCTAAAACCCAAAGCGCCCGAAGCGGGCGAATGCACCTCCCGCGCAACCATCGTCGAATAAAGGAAACACTGGATAACATAGTGTACAAACGGAGCGCCAGCACGCCCGTTGGGATAATTGGATACAAACGCCATTAGATCGAACCGCGACCCACAGAGAAAGCCTATTCTGTCCAACGTGTAACGGTTACTCGATAAAAACTCCCCACACTAATTATATATTCATATTATATTAATCTTATATTCATTTAAGAGCGGTGAACGAACAATGCTACGTCGCGTTGGACCAGCGGTTTAGAGACTGTTCAATAAATCGCTTTCGAGCCGTTGAAGTCGTATTCGAGAATCAGAATTCACGCCGCGATCCGCCTGTCTCGTCGTAGTCCCGCTCGGCGCGCACGCGTCAACTTATCGAATTTCTTGCGTGAGAAAACGCGCCGGGACGTCGCGTTCCACCCTTTGATTCAGGAAGATCAAGGTGGAACCCGCCGTCCCGGCGGGTTTAAGTTGACGCCAATGCACTCAGCGGGACGAAGGCGGAAGGGTATTGCGACGTGAGCAAACGAACTCTGATTCTCGCCCAGACTCCTTCTCCGATCCCCTGGGTGGTCCCCCAATAGACGATACCGCAACCCGAAGGTGGTGGCATGCTAGCGCAATCTGACGCCCCGAAGGGAGCCGCGCTTTTTTTGGGGGGACTAGAAATCAAAGCTACTCGTCAAGGGACAAGTAGTGGATCATGGGATACGGGCCCTCACAGGAGTTGTCATCTGACTGGATTGAGACCGGAATCGCGAAGACTCAATCGGCCAAATCCGTCGATTGAGACGTTACCCTTGCCGCAGCACTATCTGCCCGGGAGTATCGCGGTCTGCTCGAATATCCGCTATTACTTCCAGCAGAAGGACGAAGCCTTCGATATTGTCCGACCGCACCGAGCCAGCGATGGGGACTTCATTGAGGGCCGCGTCCCCGATCACCAGTTGGGTTCCATTGCGGCGATTGAATTCCTCGATCGCTTCCCAGAGAGGCGTAGATTCGAAATCCAGCAATTCGTGCCGCCAGACGAGGAGGTCTTCGATTTCCCGAAGGTCGACGGCTTCGACAACCAGCTCGTCGCCTTCGCTCTGCTGAAGAAAAATCCGTGTTTTCTGTCCCGATACCATCTCCTGAGAGAAGGACGAAGGCTCCGCCACCTCGTCCCCGTGACTCGAATCGGTGGCAGTTCGCTTCCACTCGACGCGCCCCTCCGCCACAACGACTTCCACAGAATCCGCCTGATAGTCTATATTAAACGCAGTTCCGAGGACCCGAACTTCGGTGCCGTTAACTTCAACCACGAACGGGCGCTCCAACTCCTTGGCAACAGTGAAGAAAACCTCGCCCGACAGCAGCTTCACGCGACGCTCGTCCTGCGTATAGAGCACCTTCACTTCCGCTCCCCGATTCATGTCCAACTGGCTTCCGTCTTCTAGACGCTCATAGCGGTACGAGTCGGTCGCGATATGAGTATTTTGAATACGGTATCGACCTTTGTTCGATATATCGAAATCCATAAAAATAAAGAACGCGAGACACGCGGCCAGCCCGAGCAGGCCACTCCTTCCCCATTTAAACCATCGGCGACCACTCGAGGGGGCCGCGAGTAAATCTGGATTGGGCTCGTCGCTGTGCTCGGGGCGCCACTCCACAAGCAAGTCCGCGTCCCGCAATGATTGCATATGCTGCGCGTAGCGCTCGCCATGGCACGGGTCCGCCGCCAGCCACTCGAAGAACAAGTCCTGCTCCAGTCCAGAAAGTCCATCGTCCTGCCGGACTGCCCAACGGGCCGCCTCGTGGTCGATTCGGTTCCAGTCGTACGGTTTATCGTGATGGTGTTTCTTCACTTCAATCTGTCCCTCTCAGTGCAGTAGTTTTCCATAAACTGCGTAAACTTGCGAAGCCCGGTAGTCATTTGAGCCGAAACCGTGTTTCTCGATATGTTCAGTTTCTTGGCGATCTCCCTCTGAGGCATTCCGTACACCTTCCGCAAGGTGAACACCTGACGGCACCGGTCTGGCATCGACTGGATCGCCTTCGTTAAAATCTCCAGCTCCTGATTGCGGGCGACGATTTCCGGAACGCCGATCCCGAGATCCTCGAATTCACACAAGTCGTTCTGCTCGAGGTACTCGGTCCGCGAAACCCGGGTGTGCCGAATCGTGTCGAGAGCTAGGTTTCGGGCGGTCGCGAACAAGAACGCCTTCGGCGACTTCACCGCGCAGGATTCCCGCGCCCGCATCACCCGGACAAAGGCCTCCTGGATTAAATCGTCTATGTCGTTGCACTCAGGAAATCGACTCACAAGCCACGCCCGAAGCATATCCTCGTGCGGCTGCACATTCTCGGCAAACCATCGATCTGGTTCTGATTTTTCAATAGACATCGAAACGCTGGAGTTAGAATCCAACTCCCTAGACGGGCCAGCGCCACTTTTTCGCTACGCCGCTACGCACTTTTTTCTAATTCCCGACCGGTCACCCAAAAATGCACCCTCCTAACTGAACACTGAGTGAACAAAACTCTCGCGATTTGACTGCAGACCTCAGAATCTGCCCATAGTCGACCCAAACCCGAAAACGCAATGCCGACCATTCACGCCATCCCCCTCGTATATACGACGCGCTTCGCCCGCATCGCCGCGGCTACCGCGCTCTTCGCCCTAACGCTAAACATCGCAGCGCGAGCCGAAACGCGGCCCAACATCCTTTGGATCACCAGCGAGGACAACGGCATCTCCTGGGTTAGCTGCTATGGCGGGACCAACGCCCGCACGCCCGCGATCGACCAGCTCGCGCAAGAAGGCTTTCGCTATACCCATTGCTTCGACAACGCCGCCGTCTGCGCCCCAACTCGATCGGTCTGGATTACCGGAATGTACGGGATCTCCAACGGAACGCAGCCCATGCGAAGCCGAAACGAGATTCCCCACGACCAGATCAAGTACTACCCCGATCTCTTGAAGGAAGCGGGATACCACACCTCCAACCCGGGGAAAACCGACTACAACATCGGCGGTCGGCCTGACAAGGACTGCTGGGACTACAAAGGCGGCGACGAGCCGTTCGGCTGGCGCCTGCGCGAGCCGGGGCAGCCCTTCTTCTGCGTCTACAACATCGGACAGAGTCACGAAGGTAGAGTCCACGGAAGCCACGAGGGCGTTCGAAACGATCCAGCCAAAATGAAGCTCTTCTCGTACCACCCCGACCTTCCCGAAGTGCGTGGGACCTATGCGAAATACGCCGACGCGGTCGAAGCCATGGATCAAAAGGTGCAGGAGGCGATCGACGCGCTCAAAGCCGACGGCTTGTACGAAGACACCATCATCGTCTACAACTCCGACCACGGCGGCGTCATGGCCCGGAGCAAGCGCTTCCTCTACTCCAGCGGCATCCACTGCCCACTCGTCGTACGCATTCCCGAGA
Source organism: Opitutaceae bacterium (assembly GCA_028284235.1). GTDB lineage: Bacteria > Verrucomicrobiota > Verrucomicrobiia > Opitutales > Opitutaceae > Pelagisphaera. The sequence continues at coordinate 307,671 of JANQSC010000054.1, read as the reverse complement.
AACTGAAACACCTCTACCCCGCCGAAAAGCCCGGCGAGACAGTCGACCGGCTCGTCAGCTTCATCGACATGCCCAAAACCTGGCTGAGCCTCGCCGGAGCCCGAATCCCGGACACCTTCCAGGGAACTGTATTCCTGGGCGAGGGAATCGAACCCGAACCGAAGTACCATCTGGGATTTCGCGAGCGGGCCGACGAGCGCCTGGACCATGTCCGTGTCATGCGAACCGCTCGCTACTCGTATCACAAAAACTACTACCCATTCGCTCCCGCGGGTCATCACCTGGCCTACCTTTGGAAACAGCAGTTGGCCCCCGCCTGGGAGCGCCACCATCGGGAAGGGAAGACCAACGAAATCACCGGCCAGTTCTTCGAGCCGCGGGCGTCGGAGGAGTTTTTCGACAACCACACCGACTTCGACAACGTCCGCAACTTGATCGACGCTTCCGAACATCAAGCGATGATCGCCGAGCTGCGCGCCGAACTGCGCCAACGGCAACTCGAGCTGTTCGACACGGGTCTGCTGCCCGAGAAAATGCGCGAGCGCCGCGCCGCCGCCAACAATCTCACCATCTATGAAATGGCCCGCGACAAGAACCTGTATCCACTAGAGAAGTACTTGGACGCGGCCGATCTCGCCCTCGAACGCGACAAGGCCAATCTGAAAACGCTCAAGCAATGGATGACTGACAACGACGAAGGCATGCGCTGGTGGGCCAGCGTCGGACTGAACTTGCTGGAAGACGACGCCCGGTCCGCCACCGCCGTTCTTAAAAAGGCGCTCGCAGACGATTCGCACGAAATACGCATCCTTTCCGCATGGACCCTGATCAAGCTCGGGCAGCAAACGCGAGCCCTCGAAACGCTCGAAACCTTGCTGATGGAAGGAACCGAAAACGAGCCCCTGCTGCACAACACCATCGACTGGGTCGGCCCGCCCGCCTTTCCGCTTGTGAAAAAGTACCTCGACAACGGAGGCAGCCGCAAAGGCCGATACGGCATCAGCATCCTCGCCCGAATAGAGGAAGTAGAAGGCTTGTAGCCGAGCCGTTCGAACCCGCGGATCCTTAGACTAGTACGCGCTCTCCTCGATCAGATCCGTCTGCGTCTGCCAAAGCCGGGCGTAGTGTCCGCCCGAACGGATCAAGGCGTCGTGATCGCCGCGCTCGATAATCCGCCCTTTGTCGAGCACGACAATCTGGTCGGCTTGACGAACGGTCGAAAGCCGGTGGGCGATGACCAAAGTCGTCCGCTCCTTCACGAGATTGTCCACGGCCTTCTGAATCTTCGATTCCGTGAGCGTGTCCACGCTCGAAGTCGCCTCGTCGAGAATCACCAAAGGCGGATTGCGCAGGATCACGCGGGCGATCGTCAGGCGCTGCTTCTCCCCCATGCTTAGACGAATTCCCCGCTCGCCAATCCGCGTATCCAATCGATCTGGAAGACTGGAGACGAACTCCCAGGCGCTCGCGCCCTTCAACGCAGCGATCAGCTCCTCGTCGGTCGCCTCTTGCTTCGCCAGTAGCAAATTGTCTTTGACCGTGCCGTCGAACAAGAACGGGTCCTGAGCCACCACCCCGATCCGCTTGCGCAACTCGAGCAAATCGAGTTCGCGCACATCCACGTCGTTGATGGAGACGGAACCCGAAGTCACATCGTAGTAGCGCTGCAGTAGATTGGCCACCGTCGACTTGCCCGCGCCGGTGTGCCCGACCAACGCGGTGACTTTCCCTTTGGAGAGTTCCAGCGAAAACTCGGACAGCAACTCGTCTCGCCCCTCGTAGTTAAAGCCCACCGAGTCGAACGACACTTCCAGTAAACCATCCGGAAACGCCCTCGGTGTATCCGGACTCTTGATATCCACCGGATAGTCCAGCATTTCGAACACCCGCGCCCCCGAAGCCTTGCCCTGAGCAAGCAAATTGTTCAACCCGTTCAACTGGCTCAAGGGCATGTAGAGCATGGCACAAAGCTGGAAGAACATCATGAAATCCCCGCCCTGAAATCGATCCGGCTGCGTCGCGTACAAGTAGCCGCCGTAGCCAACAACCGCCACCGTGCCCAAGCTGACCACGAAATTCGAGGTCGGACCGTGGATCGACCAGCGAAACATCGACTTCAGCGTGAGCGACTTCAACTCCATCGAACGCTCCCGGAATCGCCGCTTCTCCTGATTTTTCAATGCGAACGAATTGATGAGGCGGTTCCCCTGAATGTCCTCGATCAAAAGCGAATTCAACTCGCCAGCGGACGTCCGGACTTTCTTCCAGTTTTTCGCCTGGGCCCGAAAGTGAAATCGAGACATGGTCAGCATGATCGGTATCGGCAGCACCATCATCGTCGCCAAAACCGGTTCGAAATAGAACATGATGGCTGACGTTCCGAGTATGGTCAGGATCGCGGTGCTCCCCTGCTCCGTTCCGTCGAGAATCACGCGCTCGACATCCTGCACGTCCTCGATCACACGCGAGGCGATATCGCCGGACTTGCGGCTGTCGAAGTAGCCGATCGGCAAATCCATTAGCTTGTCGTGCAAGTCGCGGCGCAAGTCCACGAGCACTTTCTGTTCGAGCGTATTGTTTGCGCGAATACGGAATGAGTTAAACAGCTCGCGAAAGAAAAAGCAGCCTGCGATCGCCAGAACCGCCCACCAGAGATTGCTCAACTCGCCCGCCGGCAAGACCTCGTTGATCACATGCCGCGTGACCAACGGCACCAGCAGCATGAAAGTCGTGCTGGCGATCGCCAAGCCGATGGTCAGCCAAAACAGTGGCTTGTAGCGGAACAGGTAGGCGGAAACTCTCCAGACGGTCTTCATTGCTGAGTTAAAACGTGGGCCAAGGCGTTGCCAAGACAAGCCAATATGAAAGGAGCCTCATCCAAGCGTTCGCCGAGAATTGACTCGCCGCGCGCTTCCGGCGATGTAAAGCGACCGACATGAGCAGCGAAACGATAGACTGGGAAACGCTGAGACGCCTCCGCGCCGAATTCCTCGACGCCAGCGGCGCGACGGGCGTTTACTGGAATTCCCAGTCCGACTTGGAGCTCTACCACCGGTTCTTCGGAGCGCGCATCGGCTGGAAATGGGACGCCGCTCTCGCCCAAGCCGCCCACGCCGGCTGGCGCTGCCGCTCCCGGAAACTCTTCGACTGGGGATGCGGTTCCGGGATCGCCGCCCTGAGCGCGATCCGAGCCATCGGCGCCGACGCCATCGACGAAGTCGCGCTCTGGGACCACTCCACGCTTGCGACGCGTTTCGCCCGAGAAACGCTGCAGCGAGAGTACCCGGATTTGAACGTGACCATCGCGGAGCGCCCCGACTCCGGCTCCCTCCAAGGCTACCTCTGCCTCGCCAGCCACGTCCTCAACGAAATGACCGCCGCCGATCGCGACGGGCTCTCCGAGCTTTTCTCCACCGCAAGCCAGGTTTTCTGGGTCGAACCGGGCAGCTACGACAGCAGCCGGGCTCTGCTCGATCAACGGGAAGCGCTTCTCGAAGCATTCAATCCGGTTGCCCCCTGCGTCTGCGACCTGCCTTGCCCGATGCATCAAGAGGAGAACGCGCGGCACTGGTGCCACTTTTTCGGCCGGCCGCCCGTCGTCGCGTTTACCGACCGCGCGTGGGCCCAGTTCGGCAAAATGATGGAGATCGACCTACGCAGCCTCCCCTACAGTTTCCTCGCCCTCGACTCCCGAGCGCTCCCGCCCGCGCCCGCTCTCGAGGGAGTGTCCCGCGTCCTCGGGCGTCCTCGGCAATACAAAGGCTACACGCGTGTCTACTCCTGCGATTCGAACGGGCACAACGACTACGAATTGCAGAAACGCGACGACAAGGCACTATGGAAGGCGATCAAAAAGGAGCGATGCGAACCCCTCTACAAATGGACCCGCATCGAGGAAGGTCGTATCCTCTCTGGCGAGCCCGCGAACCCGGTCGAAGAAACGCCGAGCGCGTAGGGAAATTTCAAGTTCCGCGAAAAAACCGCAACCGACCCGGGTCGAACTGTGTATTCACCTACACACAACCCAATTGCCTTATGACCTCTAAGACCGCTATCGTCGCCAGCTTGCTCCTGGCCGCCACGCTTCCGGCGCTCAGTCACGCCGCTTCCAAGATTGTCCGCATAGAAGAAAAATCGTTCGACTTCTCCCGCATCGACAAAGTCGAAGTGAGAACGCAGGGAGGCGCTATCAACGTCGTCGGAGGGAACTCGGACGATGGACGCGTCCGCGTCGAAAAAGTGTTTCGAAACGCTTCCGAATCGGAAGCCGACTCCATGGAGTCGAAGATCGAGCGAACCTTCGAAGTTCGCGGGAACGTCCTGTATGTCGATTTTAAATACGAAAAGGAAAGCAGCCTGTGGGGCTTTCTCTCGAGACGCCCAGCGCTCTCATTCAACATTGAAGTCGACTGCGCTTCGAACGTGGATATCGACCTGAAGACTTCGGGAGGGCCCATCGACGTGGAGAACGTCGAAGGAGAAGTCGTCGCGCGCACTTCCGGAGGCCCGATGCAATTCAAGCAAATCGGCGGGCAGATCACGGCCCACACGAGTGGAGGGCCCATTCGGGCGACCGACGTCGAAGGCCGCGTGGAACTCACCACCTCCGGAGGCCCGATCACCGTCAATTCCATAGCCGGCAACTCGCGGCTGAAAACCTCGGGAGGGCCCATCAAGGCCCTCGACGTAAGAGGGCCGCTCGACGCCAAGACATCCGGCGGCAATATCACCGCCACATTCCCGAACGGCATCGATTCCGATACGCGGCTTCATACTTCGGGCGGCGGCATCACCGCTCGCCTCCCGCGAGACGAACGCTTCTTTCTCAACGCCCACACGAGCGGGGGCGGCGTGCAGACGCAATTCCCCGTGGAGTATCGAGGCGAACGCAAACGCAGCCACGCCGAAGGGAATGTCAACGGAGGCGGACCCCGGCTCGACCTCCACTCCTCCGGCGGCGGAATTCGCGTCGACCACCTGTAATTTATCATCGACCTAGTGGAAGTGGATCCGTGTTGATCCAATAGGGAATGCCTAACGGTCCGCGTCTCGGGAGGGCGCGGGCCGTTTTTTCTTGCCTTCGCTCGGGCCCCGCATCTTGTGGCCCGCAATGACTCCTCCGCCAGAAGCCCCGCTTGAAATCCTGTACGAGGACAACCACTACATCGCCATCAACAAGCCATCCGGATTACTCGTGCATCGCTCCAGCATCGCCGCTACGGAAACCCGTTTCGCCGTACAGCGCCTGCGCGACCAGATCGGCAAACCCGTGTTCCCCGCCCACCGGATCGACAAGCCCACCTCCGGAGCGCTCCTCTTCGCTCTCGACGAGTCCGCCCTCCCGGGAATACAAACGAAATTCGAGGAGAACGAGATCTCCAAAGAGTACTTGGCCCTCGTTCGCGGGCACCCCCCGGATTCCGGCGAGATGGACCGACCGCTCAGGCGACTCCTCGACTTCGGCCCGCAAAGAAAGAGCGACCAAACCCAAGAAGCCCGCACCCGCTACAAAACGCTCTCACGGACCGAACTGCCCTTCCCTACCGGCAAACACGCGACGACACGCTATTCCCTCGTCGCCCTCTATCCCGAGACCGGCCGCAGGCACCAGCTTCGCCGCCACCTCGCCCACATCAATTGCCCCATCATCGGCGATACCCGTCACGGCGACTCCAAACAGAATATCGCCTTCCGAGAGCGATTCGGGTTCGGGCGTCTGTTTCTCCACGCACGGCGACTCGCGTTCGAACACCCAGTCACTCGCGCCCCTGTCGAAATCGACGCCCCGCTCTCGCTCGATTTTCAGAAAGCGCTCGCGCTCGTAGAGTTGACAGAACACTAGAACCGAAGCCGTTCCCGGGAAAAAACGCCCCAACCGCAAACAGCGCGTTTACAAACCGCTCTTCAATCGCAATCCTCATTTCCACTGATCGCGATCATGAAATGGCCCATCACTACAATCGGCTTCGACGCCGACGACACGCTCTGGCACAACGAAAACCTCTTTGAAGCGCACCACAGAAAATACTGCGACCTGCTCTCAGAGTACCACGACGCGTCCACCGTCGAAAAAGTGCTCTACGAGACCGAAATGCAGAACTTAGAGCTGTTCGGCTACGGAATAAAAGGATTCACCCTCTCCTGTATCGAAACCGCCATTTCATTGACCAACGGCGAAATCAAGGCGGAGGAAATCCGTCGCATCATCGAACACTGCCGCAACATGCTCTCGCATCCCGTCGAGTTGTTCGACGACGTGGAACCCGTCCTCGAACAACTTAGCTCACGATTTCGTCTCATCCTCGTGACTAAGGGAGACCTCCGCGACCAGGAACGAAAAATCGCCAAGTCCGGACTCGCCCCGTACTTCGACCACAGCGAAGTCGTTTCCGACAAAACTGTCGAATCCTACGCCCGAGTTCTGGAACGCGCCAACGTTCCCGTCGACCAGTTCGTCATGATCGGCAACTCGCTCAAGTCCGACATCCTCCCGGTATTGAATTTGGGAGGACACGGCATCCACATACCCTACCGCATTACCTGGGAACACGAGCGGGTCGAGAAAACTCCCCATGAGCACGACAGTTTTTACCAGCTCGAGTCGATCGCCCAGTTGCCCGACCTCGTCGACACTATCGTCGTAGGCAGCAACGCCTAGTCATGGACCTCTTCCCCTTGCCCCAAAAGACCGAGCCCCGCGAAGGCTCGCTCGAAGTCGCAGGCCCCATCCCTGCGCGTATCCAGTTCGAAGCAACCCGCCAATTCAAAAACGCGCTGGAAACCTTCGCCCCGGTATTTTTCACAACTACCGAATCCAGCGTCGCCAAAATAGAACTACACAAGACCGAATCGATCGTGAACGAAGAAGGTTACCGGCTGACAATTCACCCTGAAAAAGCGATTGCGGAAAGTCGTTCCGAAATGGGAATGTTTCGAGCCCTCGTCACGTTTTCCCAAATCCATCGCGAATATGGACACGCGCTTCCCTGCCTCGCCATCGAAGACTATCCCGACCTGCCCGTTCGGGGTTTTATGCTCGACATCAGCCGATGCCGCGTGCCCACCCAGGAATCGCTTTTCGATCTAATCGACCAGCTCGCAAAGCTAAAATACAATCAACTCCAACTCTACACCGAACACACCTTCGCCTACAAGGATCACTCCGAAGTCTGGCGAGATGCGTCCCCGCTTACCCCTGAGGAAATCCGAGCGCTCGACTCGTATTGCCACGATCGATACATCGAGCTCGTACCGAACCAAAACTCGTTTGGCCATATGGAACGGTGGCTCCGGCACGACGCCTACAAACGTCTCGCCGAATGCCCCCAAGGCTACGAGCATCCAATCCTGGGCAGACTCCCCTGGGGCGGTACGCTCAAGCCCAATCAAGAGTCGATTGACTTTGTCAGCGGGCTCTACGACGAACTGCTTCCCAACTTCGGCAGCAAACAATTAAATATTGGCGGAGACGAACCCTGGGAGCTCGGCCAAGGCTGGAGCAAAGCGCGCGTCGCCGAAGAAGGAAAACACCCGGTTTACCTCGAACACCTCCTCGCGATCGAACGGCAAGTCGCCCAAAGAGGGCGTCGCATGCAGTTTTGGGGAGACATTATTCTGGAATCGCCCGAACTCGCTCGCTCGATTCCCGACGAAGCCATCGGAATCATTTGGGGCTACGAAGCGAACCATCCGTTCGCCAATCAATGCGCCGCCTACGCCCGCTCCGGCAAACCGTTCTACGTGGCTCCCGGCACTTCCAACTGGAACTCCATCGGCGGGCGCTACGACAACATGCGCGTCAACATCGAAACCGCCATACAGGAGGCGACAAAGTCCGGCGCGGAAGGGATGCTCCTAACCTGCTGGGGAGACTTCGGCCATCACCACTTCCTTTCAACCGCCTATCCCGGATTGATCTGGGGATCCGCGCTTTCCTGGAATCGCAGTTCCAAAAACTCAGTGAACGATATCCACGCTATCAATACGTTTTTCTTAAATAGCGACGATCAAACAATCGCGACCCTCCTCGTTCGCCTCGCAAACGCCCAACGCCCAATTTCGCGCGCGCCTCACAATCGAACCGTTCTCAACGACATCCTCTTCGCCACCGCTGAAAGTCTCCCCGAGGAATCCGCTAAAACAAACTCCAGCGAGCTGCACGAAACCCTCAGTGAACTTTCAGAAATAAAGACTGAGCTAAGCGAACGGGACTCAATGAACGAACACGCCGCCCGCGTATCACGGGAAATCGGCTTAGCCGCGGATCTGCTCGCATTCGCCGCCCGGAAGGGGCTGAGAGCTATAGGTGAAGACATGGCTCACGAGGAGTCGCTCCATTCTATCGCCGCCCGTTATCGCGCGCTCTGGCTCGAGTCGAATCGTCCGGGCGGACTTGATGAAAGCGCCGACTACTTCGCCCGAGCCGGCGACTAACGCGACTCTCAGTCCTAATCATAATCATACTCCTAATCTTACTCACAATCACAATCACTCCAAACACCGTTCGTTTGGATTAAGATTAGGAGTATGATTATGAATAAGATTAAGAGTATGAATTGGAAAGTGTTCTGTCGGACACTCTCTCAGCTCGCCGACAACTGGGATCGCAGTGTTTCTCCGTCGTAGGCAGGTAGTTTACATGTGTAGTTTTCACACAAATACGCGGTGGCACGCTCCTCCTCGTTCCCGAAAATCCCCAAATTGGGATTCCGATTCGCGAGCCAATTCGATCCGTCGCCGAGATAGAGAATGACTGAATGGAGTTTCCGCCCCGCGAAAGCGCTTTCCTGCAACAAAGCGCGCATGGGATCGTCCCGATTGGCGAAAATCACGATCTGCTGTACGGGTCGCATCAATCGAGTCAGCGCCACCAGCATCAGCGGCATCGCCCGGGGCGCCCGCGTCCACTGGTATCGAAACGCTTCGATCGTCTGGCGAGCGTAATCGTCGTACTTCGGGTCTCCCAGCAACGCTCCCAGGCGTATAAGCGCCAAGGCCGCGAGCGAGTTCGCCGACGGCTCCGCCCCGTCGTAATCGTCCTTCAATCGAGCGATCAGCGACGTCGCGCCTTCGGGCGTGGCAAAGAAACCGTGACTGGAGTCGTCCCAAAACGAATCAATCAAGCGCTTCATCAACCGCTCCGCCCGATCCAGCCACATTTCCTCGCCGGTCGATTCATACAGATTGATAAACGCTAGGCAGCAGCTCGCATAGTCCTCCGCGAATCCCGGAGTATCCCTTCGTTCAATACGAAAAGCGCGGTAGAGCAAATTGTCCGATTCATCATAGAGATTTTCCCAGATAAACGCTCCCGCCGCGGTTGCCAATTCGATCGCGGCGCGATCCCCGCCCGCCTGGAAGACCCGGCACGCGCCCGAAATCATGAGCCCGTTCCAGGAGGACAGAACCTTGTCGTCCAAATGCGGTCTCGGTCGTTGCGACCGGATCGCGTTCAACTTCGAAATCGACGCCCGTAGCGATTCGGAAACGGCAAGCCGGTCGAGGCCGCATTCTTCCGCGATCGCTTCGATCGGCCGCGTCCGCGTCAATATGTTCAGCCCTCTGAAGTCACCATGAGGATCCGACTCGCCGCGCGCGTTCCCAGACTCCTCAACACCAAATTGAGCCTTGAAAACCTTAGCGGATTCCACGTCCAGCGCGTTGTCGATCTCCGCTGCGCTCCAAACGTAGAAAGCGCCTTCGCCGGAGTTCGCAGGATCCCCAGGAAGCGGACTGTCAGCGTCTTCCGCCGAGTAGATTCCACCCGCTTCCGAACGCAATTGAGTGTCAACATAGTTTACAATTTCCTGCCCTGTCGCCAAATCGTCGATACGGTCGAGCAAACGGGCGGACTCTGCGAATACCTCTGCCAATTGGCCTTGATCATAGAGCATTTTCTCGAAATGCGGCACATGCCAGTAACGGTCCACGGAGTAGCGGTGGAAGCCACCCGCGAGGAAGTCGCGGATCCCTCCGTCCGCAAGTCGATCGAGCGAAACGCCCAATAGCGTCCGCTTGCCTTCATCCCAGCCGTGAATCTCACCCATTTCCAGGAGAAAACTGAAAAAACCCGTCATCGGAAATTTCGGCGCTCCGCCAAAGCCGCCCCATTTGTCGTCGAACTGCTGGACAAGCTCCTCCAGGCACTTCTCCGCCGCGGACCCGTCCAACTCCGCCCCGCCCGACGCGAACCCCTGGACCGATTCGTTGACCGTATCCAAAAAACGGTTGCCTTGCTGCTCGAGTTCCGCCCGTCGCTCTCGCCAGATCGAACTGATCCGGACAATCAGCTCCGCGAAACCGATGCGTCCATAGCGGTTTTCCGGCGGGAAGTAAGTCCCCCCGTAAAACGGCTTTAGCTCGGGTGTCAGCCAAACGCTCATGGGCCAGCCGCCGCTTCCGGTCAAAGACTGCACGTACGCCATGTAGATGCGGTCCACGTCGGGTCGCTCTTCCCGGTCGACTTTGACATTGACGAAACGAGCGTTCATTTCCGCGGCGATCGCATCGTCCTCGAAACTCTCGTGGGCCATGACATGGCACCAGTGGCAGGTGGAGTAGCCGATAGACAGGAAAATCGGAACGTCTCGTTCGCGCGCTTCCGCGAACGCGTCTTCGCCCCACTCGCGCCAGTCGACCGGATTGTCCGCGTGCTGCAGCAAGTACGGCGACCGGCTTTGGGACAACCGGTTCAAGGGTCTAGACGACTGGGGCTCCATAGAGGCAGACAGCCACAGCCCGCGCTCATTAGCAAAGTAAAAAGGGGAGACGGAATACCGCCTCCCCTTTTCTGTTCTCCTCCCAACTGAAAGTGTAAACTCGTTTCGCGTTCAGTATTGCGATACTTCAAAATCCTCGTGTCGGACCCGGGCGTAGCCGCCGCGAGCTTCAAGCAAGCTAACGCGGTCGCCGGTCTGGAACGCCGGCTCTTTGAGTTCTTGCACGACGACCACGGTCTGGCCGTCGTCCAACTCGATTGTTAGTTCCTGAGCCAATTTCGCTGTCAGCGCTTTCTCGACTTTTTCCCCCACGATGGCTCCGGCAACCGCGCCGCCAGCGCTCGCGAGCACTCGACCATCTCCGCGTCCAACCGTGGACCCGATCGCGCTACCCATGATTCCGCCGCCATACCGTCCGATCTGGGAGCTCGTTCCTTCAATCTGAACTGTTCGCGCAGCGACCACAGTTCCCGCGTCTAGTGATTGTGTCGTGCTAGCCGATGAGCTCGGCACTCGCTCGTATCCTCCCGTGGCGCAACCCGCAACGAAAACTAATAGGGTACCTGCGAGAGCGGTGTTTGTGAGTATTTTCTTAAATTCCATACAAAGTTCCCTTCTACAACCTCCTAGTTCGATAGGCCAGAGAGTTATGGATTCAATAAAAGCGCCTGCCCTCAAATTGAACTCAAACACGGAACCACCGATCCGCGCGGGTTTCCCAATGGGAAAATAACACTCAAGAAACGCGCGAGCGCGCCGATGGCACTTTTTGATAGAACGTTTTCAACAACAATCTCAACCCCCATTTACCCCAATGGAATCAACCCAAAGACAGATTCGCATTTTCAATTTCAACCCGCCGTTGAAAGTAATGACCCCGCCCAGCGAATCCCTTCCCATCGACGCCCAGGACTACCAGTTCGCGCGTCCAAAGCTGAAACGGCAGATCGCCCACGACCGCGTTTCGCGGTACTTCCAAAAGTCCCGCTCGTTGACGCACTCTCGGCTTGACTAGGCGAACGGATTCACAAATGAATTTCTAAACCGGTCCCTTTCAGGGCCCGGTTTTTCATTTTTCCAACGCCTCGCAAACAACGGTCGCGATTCGACCGATCGAGGCGCAATTATCTTCTTGAGACCCCATATGGAACACCAGATAGAGTCACAACTCACTGCCGAAATCGCCAACGAGCCAGGAGAAATCGCTCGAGTCAGCGATCTGCTCGCGAACGCCGGCATCCAGATCAACGCCCTCACCACCACTGGCGAGTCGAGCCGAGGCCAATTCCGCTTCATCGCCGATCACGCCGAAAACGCTCAGGCGTTGCTCGAGAAAAACGGCTTTGAAACGCGCTGCGAACGCGTCCTGTCCGTGCGACTCAACGACCAAAAAGGCCGCTTGGCCCGCATTACCCACGCATTCGCCCAAGCCGGAATCAACATCGACTACGTCTACGCGTCGGTCGATCACGCGGGAGCCTCCACCCGGCTCGTATTCAAAGTCGAAAACAACGCCCTCGCTGCCCGCGTTCTCGATGAGATTTCGTCAACCTCGGAATCCAAACGCGCGCTCGAAATGGTATAGCGACCGGGGCTGGCGACGCTCAATCCTCGCTCCGCAGCCAAGTTTCTCCGTCCGAAACGGTTGCTTTAAGGCGATCGCTTTCCTTGATATCCTGGACAGAATGGACTACGTCGCCCTTCGCATTCGAGAGAATCGTGTATCCACGTTTCAACGTCGCTTTCGGACTGATCGAATGAAGCGTCGACGCCGCTTCGCTTAGCTCATGCTTCGACGCCGTCAACCGTCGCTCCAACAAGAGCTCCGCGCGTTGCCTCAAATCCGACAACGACTGCCGCATCCGCGACACGACCCGATCCGGCCGCAGACCGCTATAGCCGATTTGGGCGACATTCAGCCGTCTACGCAAGCGAGCGGCCTGCTGGCTAAACGCCGCGTCCAGCCGGCTGCTTAACTCGTCCGTCCGAAGCTGCGAAGATTCCAGGCTTCTCTGCGGGGACGACGCTTGCAGACGCAACGACCATTGTTCCAAAAGGCGACGCCGATCCGCCAACCCGTCCTCCGCGAAATCGACCAGCGAGTCTCGCGCATACTCCAGCCGATCCAGGCTTTCAATGTACGCGCTCGATATCAGCTCAGCCGCAGCCGAAGGCGTTTCCGCTCGAACATCCGCGACAAAATCGGTCAAAGAAAAGTCGATCTCATGCCCGACGGCCGAGACGACGGGCAATGGGGACGCCGCCACCGCCCGGGCGAGCCGCTCGTCATTGAAACTCCACAAGTCCTCCAAGCTCCCTCCGCCCCGGCCAATGACTACCACGTCGAAGCCGCCCATCCTAAGGGCGAGGTCCAATCCCTCCAGCAGCGTTTTCGCGGCTCCGACACCTTGCACTTTCGCCGGAATCACCGTGAGAGATCCCGCCCACCCGCGTCGCTTCAAGATCCGAACGAAATCCTGCACGGCCGCTCCGCTCGGGGAAGTGACAAACGCCACTCTTCGCGGGGCCGGCGGGAGCGCCTTCTTCCGCTCCGAATCGAATAGACCTTCGTCGAAAAGCCGCTTCTTGAGTCGCTCGAACTCGCGATGCAGCCTCCCCTGTCCCGCATCGACCACCGCCCGAGCGATGAGCTGGTACCGGCCATGCGGCTCGTATACGCTCAGCTCGCCAAACACGAGGACCTCCGCGCCGTTGTCCAATTCGAACTCGAGCCCCGCCGCGTTGCCGCGAAACATCACTGCAGGCAGTTGAGCGCCCGCGTCTTTGAGCGTAAAATACAGATGGCCGCTCGATTGTCTCCGAAAATTGGATACTTCTCCTCTAACCCAGGACGGGCCGAAGGAACCTTCGATCAACCGCTTGATCCTTCGCGTGAATTCCGAGACCGTGCTCGCCTCGTCGTCCCCAAACTGCGACAAGAACGCGTCGCTCATAGAGACTCCCCTTCCAACGCTCCGCGCTTCAAGCGAGCGCGCAACAGCCGCACGCCGAAGCTCAGCCCGATCAGCAAGCTGATCGCCAGCAGGACGACCGTAACGTTTCCTTTCAAAATCGCGTCTCCAAACAGAATGAACGCGAATGCGTAAGCGGAGCTGATTGGCAGCGAGATCCCCAGAAACCAGCCGAACGGCATGCGGGCGAGGCCCAGGAGGTAGTTTTGCAACGGAAACGGCACACCGGGAGTAATCCTCAGAAGCACCGCGACCGTAATCATGTTCCCGCGCGTGATCTCCGGCACGCGATAGCCGAATCGGAGCACAATACGCTCGAACAAGGGTCGAAACAGCTTTCCCGCCAACAGCCAGGAAAGCGTCATGTTCGCTCCCAGCGCCAGGATGGAGCCCCCAAGGGCGAGCGGCACACTGTACAACGCCCCCGCCAGAATCATAAACGGAGAAGCCGGCGCCCACAGCGATGGCAAGATCGCCATCGCTATAAAAAACGGCAGCGGGCCGAAACTCGCTATCCAGTCAACCGTCGCCTGATAGTCGTACGCTCGCAGCGAGTCGCGGAACAGCCATACGAGGGCGGCCCCAAGCGCCGCCGCAACTAAGCCAAGACCAATCAACGCGCTCTTTCGATTTGAAATCACCGCACACGAGAATCACCCGGTCGCAGGCAAACGCAAAGCCAAAAGCGCATTCGACAAAATAGCGCCCCGTAGTGGTGGATCGGCGACAATTCCAAACCTTTCCCATTGCATTTTTCCCCCAACGATTCTAAACCCTGCCCGCATAGATGCGCAGCGCGGAATTAGACACGGTCCTGGTAGTAGACGACGACGAGAGCCTTCGAACGCTCTTGGGGCTCATCCTCGAGGCCGCCGGGGTCAACGCAATCTGCGTCGCCAGCGCCAGCGAAGCCCTGGACGCTTTGGAAAACGCGGACGAACCCGTTCAAGCGCTCCTCCTCGACCTCAATCTCGAGCACGCCCGCGGCGAGGATTTTCTCGTCCCTTTGTCGGAACGCTACCCGAGCATGGCGGTGTTCATGATCAGCGGCTGCCTCAACGAGGAGATCGAAGAGCGAATTGGCAATCGCCCCATCGACGGGATCATCAGCAAGCCATTCCAATCGTCCGAGCTCGTCCAAACGATCTCCAACGGCGTCGCCAAGCGGCGTGAACTCGTGTCCTCAGGCGAAAGTGCTTAGGTTTCTGCCCGCAGGCCCGCCCTTGTAAGGAACATCGAAATACAAGAGCTCGTCGTCGATCACAGGACTACCCGCTCGAATGTCGTCGGATTTTTCCGAGATCGAGTTGGTCAGGAACTCCTTTTCCGCCTTCTCGCGCTGCTCGCGGAGATGCGGAAACGTGCGTTCCAATATGTTCTGTGGATAGAGCGGTTCCATGCTCGTAGTGATTTGATTCCATTCGTGTAAAGCGCCAAATACGCTATAAGGCCCTCCATCGGTACACTCTCCAAAACCTTAACAAACTTTGTGCATACCACTGTTACAATGAATTTAAAATTGGCATAAGTAACACATAAACAGTGAGATACAGATTGAAAAAAAGTTCGAACTCCTGTGGAAAATCGGTGGTTTACCTCCCTTAAAGTGATGCCTCTAACGACCGAATAGGCTCCGCATACTAATGGTGGGCATTTAGAAGTTTTTGACGAAAACCTCGATATGAGTGTCTTGCTTAGCAGCCAGTCGGCGGGAGGGCAAAGTAGCCCCTTGTCGAATACGCGTCCAGGCGGAATCCACAAATTACCTACATCGAAAAAAACTGCCGCTCCCCGATTCTTCTCTATTGCGAAAATTCGATCCGTCTTCATCGTCGAGCTCGTGGAAGACTACAAACTGACCGCCAATGAAAAAGTCGCGCTCCTGAGTCTCCTCGACGACCCCAGCCCCGTTGTTCGCCGCGAACTCCTCAGATTTCTCGACCGAATCGGTTCGCGGGGATCGGAAATCCTGCGAGAAGCCGCCCAAGGCTCCAATCGACTGCTTGGCTGGCACGCCAACCAGTACCTCGCCGACCTTCAATCGGCGAACCCAGTGCAAGAGCTGCGCGCCTTCATCCAGTCGTTCCACTACGAACTGGAATCCGGATGGATCATGATCAGCCGTGTCGCCTACCCGAACCTCGAAGTGGGCGAAATCTACGCCGCGCTCGACGCCATCGCGGACCGGTGCTCCGAGCTGATCGCCCAGCCGGCCACGCCTCGCGACCAGTGCAGGGTCGTCAATCGCGTTCTCTTTCACGAGTTGGGGTTTCGCGGCAACTCCGAACACTACAACGACCCCGACAACAGTTTCATCAATCGAGTTCTGGAGACGAAAAAGGGCCTGCCCATCACCCTGTCCTTACTCTACCTCCTCGTCAGCGAACGGCTCGGAATCCCGCTCGAGCCGATCAGCGCGCCCGGGCATTTCGTGGTGGGTTGCTTCGAGGAGACCGCCCCGTTCTACATTGACCCCTTCGAACGCGGCAAAATCCTGACAGCAGGCCACATGCTCGAGCGAATCCAGACGGCCACGCTGCACCCGCAAGTCGGCCAACTCGCCCCGGCCTCGACCTACGAAACCCTCTCCCGCGTCTGCCGCAACCTCGTCCCCCATTTCGCGGAGTCCGGAGAAGAGTCGATGTCGTCGCTCTTCCGCAGCTTCCTCCAGGACTTTCGCGAAGCCTACGAAAAGCGCGTCTAAACCGCTCCGCGTCTCTCCGTCGCGTACGCGGGCGTCGAGAATTGTCTCGCCCAGCCAGGTTCATTCAAATTCCCTCCTCACTGCATGGAGACCTTCAGCCCTGCTCACACGTACACCCTGGAAGATCTCGAGAACTGGGGCTATCCCGGCGTCAGCCTCGCCGTGCTCGGCTTCCCAGTCCGGCACTCTATCAGCCCCGCGATGCACAACGCGGCCATCGGGAAAATGGCAGAGCAGGATCCACGCTTCGCCGACTGGCGCTACTTTCGTTTCGAGGTTGAGCCTGACGACTTGCTGGAGTCCTTGCCACTCTTTCACCAAAGAGGATTCTTCGGGCTCAACCTGACGGTTCCCCACAAGGAAATCGCTCTGCCCGCCTTGAGCCAAGTCGACCCTGCGGCAAAGGAAATCGGAGCGGTGAATACACTGCGTCGCGCGGCAGACGGCTACGAAGGATTCAACACCGACGGCTACGGCCTCTCCCAGGGAATCCGGGAGGACCTGGATCGCTCGCTCGAGAACAGCGACGTGGTCATCCTCGGGGCCGGTGGAGCCGGACGCGCCGCCGCCGTTCAAGCTCTACGCAGCGACTGCCGTTCACTCCAGATCATCAACCGCAATCCCGACCGGCTCGAAAACCTGCTGCAGACGCTTCGCCCCATCGCCCAAGAACGATCTATCCCGCTCTCCGGGATCGCCCCGCAGGACCCCGAGCTTTCCCTCCCGCGAAACGGTCTCATTGTGAACGCCACCTCTCTCGGGCTCAACTCCGACGATCCTCTGCCGTTGCCTAAAGAGAAACTCCCGTCCGCGCCGCTTCTCTACGACATGATCTACAACCCGCCCGCCACCGAACTCATGACGCTCGCCAAAGCGAACGGAGGCCACGCCGCCAACGGGCTCTCCATGCTCGTCCATCAAGGAGCGCGGGCGCTCGAGATCTGGTCCGACCACCCCGTTTCGGCCCAAACCATGGCCCGAGCCGCTCGCGCCGCGCTCGAACCCAGCCACTGACGACGACGCCCGATGCTCTCCGAGATCCAGTACATCGATCGGTCCTTTCCGCTCTTCCTCCCGTCCGTCGCGTTCGCGTTTGGAGCAATCGTCGGCAGTTTTCTGAATGTATGCATTTATCGGATACCGGCGAACAAGTCGATTATCACCCCCGGATCGACCTGCGCCTGCGGCCAGCCAATCAAGTGGTTCGACAACATACCCATCTTAAGCTGGTTCATCCTCCGAGGCAAAGCCCGTTGTTGCGGAATGTCCTACAGCTTCCGCTACCCGTTCGTCGAACTGCTGACCGGCGGCCTCTTCCTCGCCGCATGGACCCAACACGCGCCCGCGAAAGCAGCCTGCCTCATGGTCCTGGCGGGCCTTCTGGTGTGCGCCGCCTTCATCGATCTCGACCATATGGAAATTCCGGACCGATTCTCCATCGGGACGGCATTCGTAGGGATCGCCCTGTCGGGATTGACGCCGAGCCTGCACGGAATCGTCGAGCCGGAACACGTGTTGGCAGTCGTCAAGAGTCTCGCGGCATCCGCCATCGGGGCCATGATCGGCTCCGGCTTGATCCTCTGGATCGGGCTCGCCGCTGAAGCGGTTCTCCGCAAAGACGCCATGGGATTCGGCGACGTGAAACTTTTGGGAGGAATCGGCGCATTCCTCGGATGGCAAGGCGCTGTATTCGCCCTGTTCGGCGGCGCGGTGATCGGGACAATCGGCCTTATGCTCTGGCTTGTCGCCAAAGCGATCGTCCCCGCGCTCCGGGCTCCCAAAACCGAGGAATCGCAGGGCCTCATCGGCCGTGAAATTCCCTTCGGGCCGTTACTCGCCGCGGGCGCCCTCGCCTACGCCTTCGCGTTCGAGGACCTGGCAGACGCCTACTTCTCGCTCATCCAAGAGGCGATTCAATCCGCTCCGTTTTGACCCCGGCCACTTCGACAATGCGGGCCCCGTCCGCCACCTGGCATTGCAGCAGTTCCGGAGACTGGCCGAACCGACCGCGATAGGCGGACGCAACCGACTGGGCGTAGTCCATAGTGAACGACTCGCCGGTCAAGGCCATGGCCGCCCCGCCAAACCCGCCGCCGGACAAACGAGCGCCGAGCACGCCCGGCATCGACTCCAGAATATCCACCAGATAGTCCAGCTCCTCAACGCTGTTCTCAAAAAGATCGCGCGAACTCGCGTGGGAAGCGAAAAGCAAGCGTCCCGCCTCGACCACTTCGCCCCGCTCGAGAAGTTCCCGCACGCGTTCGACGCGCTCAATCTCGCGCACAACATGCTCCGCCCGTCGGCCCACCACCGGATCGAGCGACGATCGAGCATCCTCAAACTCCGACGACGAGAGTTCGGACAAGCTCTCGATTTCCAACCCCGTTTTTTTGAAAGACTCAACCGCCCGCATACACTCCTTGTTCCGTTCGGAATACAGCGACTCCACCAGCGAGTGTTTCTTGTGTGTATTGAATATCCAAATACTGTAGGACTCGCCGAGAGGAATCACGGAAAATTTCAACTCGCGGCAATCGATGTGCACCAGGTGCCCCGACTTGCCCAGAGCAGATACGCCTTGATCCAGTATTCCGCACGGCACGCCGACGAACTCGTTCTCCGCCTCGCGGCTCGCTATGGCCAGCTCGTCCAAGCCGAGCTCGAGCCCGTACGCCTCGCAAAACGCTTTCGCCGCTGCCAGTTCGAGCGCCGCGCTACTGCTCAACCCCGCTCCCGAAGGAACGTTGGACTCGACCGCCATTTCGAATCCGCCCGACGGCTTCAACCCTCTTCGTATCAAACTATTGTATACGCCAAGCGGATAGTTCACCCAAGAGGATTTACCGGACTGTCGGCTCGACGAGTCGTCGACCGTTACCACATGGAACCCGCTGCTGGAAAAACGAAAAACCGGCTCGTCGACGCGGCGCAGTCCCACGTAAACATACCGGTCGATGGCGGCTCCGATCACCGAGCCGAGATTGTAGTCCGTATGGTTGCCCACCACTTCCACGCGGCCCGGAGCCACGGCGATCACTTCCGGTCGCGCGTCGAAACGCTCGCGAAAACGCTCTTTCAGAATTTCCAAGGAGGACATAGGGCGGGATGGTAAAACGAAAATCCCGCAGCCGTAAAGCTGCGGGACGTAAAAATCGACTGGTAAAACAAGCGAATTAGAGCTGCTCCTTGAGCCCCGCGCCTGCCTTGAACTTCACCGCCTTGCTCGCCTTGATCTTCAAAGGCGCCTTCGTCAACGGGTTGATTCCCGTGCGCGCGTTGCGGCGGGTTACGGAGAACGTACCGAATCCAACGAGCTGGATCGCAACTGCGTCCTTCGCGTTTTTATCGCTCACCTTGACAGTTTTACCGGCCTTCTTGACCGCGGTCTTGATCGACGCGACAACCGCGTTCAACGCTTTTTCCGCATCCGCTTTAGAAGCGCCGCCCAGGTTCGATTGGATTTCTGCAACAAGTTCAGATTTATTCATAAGTGAATACTATTGTGATTTTATGTGGTTAATAATCGTTTCCAGATAGGAAACCGGAAGAATCGAATGAGCTTACCTCCGAGCGTCAAACGAATTGTTCGTATTCGCTCAAGAAAGTGGGAATTAATCGCTGTCGCTTCCGTTTTGAGCCCCGATCCCCGGCGGGGTTTCACCCGAACGACCCGAAACGACCAGCTCGAGAAGCTGCTTCATCGCCTCCACGCGACTCAGTCCGCGCTCCTCCACCCACTGGTCCGCGCGTTTGACCAGTTGCTTCGCCATGACCGTGGCCTGACGCGGCTCGGCGCCCAATCGCTCCAACAAAGCCTCAATCTGGCGCAACTCCTCTTCCGTATTCATTCCCTGAAGTCAACGCCTCTCCCGTTCAACGACGAGATCGTCCTGCCCGTCGACGATGAAGACGCGATCCGCAACGGAACGTTTCAGCATCGCCGAACCTAGTAGTTCGTTCGTCGATCCGACTACTCGACGCAGTTCGCCCGCTCTCGAGCCGTCCTGGGTTTTCAATGACCATGGACCCTCGCCATTGGGTTTCGACGAAAGCGAAACTGACTCGAGCGACCTCCGCGGGCGTCCCATCGACTTCAATCGAGCCATCACCTCTTGCCCGATGTAGCAACCCTTGTCGTAAGCGACTGCGTCTTCGCCCAAATGGACTTCCTGAGGAAGGTCCGAATTTAGGATATCCGTTCCGATTTCGAACCGACCTTCTCGAATCGCCAACCCCGAGAGTTCTACTGTATCGATTTCCCGAACACCGTAATCATGCAAATGCTGTTTCAACTCGTCTATTTTGGAACGATCTTGGGAGACTAGCTCCAAATTCTGTTCGATACTTCTACGTCCCCAAAATACGTATACATCGTTGACAACTTCGAAACCCGACTCCGAAGGCCGTTTGGCGCCTGCCCATTCGCATGCGCAATCGATCGCGTCCCCCCAAAGCGAGACTCCAGACCAATCGCCCGCGGAACGCGTTTCAACGTCGTCCATAATAATGCGGTCTTCCAAATTCGAGCGGATCGCTTCCGTGCCGGAGAAATAGCTCAATGCGCGGAAGGCGGTTTCCGACTCCTTCAAGAGAAAGGAGTCCCCCAGGATCTTCCCTTTCGGATTCAGCCAAAGGCCATACGCCCGAGAGCGGGGCGCAATCCTCAAATCCTGGGAGAATTGGCCCTGAAGAAACTCGGCCGAATCTGACCCTTCAATGACTGCCGCCCCCTCGAGGGAATAAAAGTGAAATTTGGAAACCGCCATTTACCAATAGGTTAAGGAATTTGGACAGAGATTTTTCAAAAATTTGTTGACAGACACCTGATGATCCCTACTCAGTTCGGTCAACAACAAACACTTTCCCGCCTAGCGGGATTTTGGGGTAACTAAGAAAACGAGATGGCGGGCAGCTTAGGGGTAGGCTGCCCGCCTTATTTTTACCCTCGATTCGCTCGAATCTGCGCAAATGCGGAATTCGCAATTGAAATTCGCTCCGGCCTCTTCCAACTATCACCGCCGTGAAGAAAACCTCCGACATCAATGTAGCTCGCAACGTCCCGCTCCCAGCTCCCCACGCGCTGATCAGCGAGATCGCCGCTACCGAGGCCCAGTCCGATTTCATCAGCCAGTCCCGCCTGGAGTTGAACCGGATTATATTCGGAGACGACAAGCGGCTGATGCTCGTTGTCGGCCCCTGCTCCATTCACGACATCGACGCGGGGCTCGAGTACGGGCGTAAACTCGCCGCGTTGAGCGAGCGCGTCAAAGACCGCATCTGCCTCGTCATGCGGGTCTATTTCGAGAAGCCTCGGACTTCGCTTGGCTGGAAGGGGCTCATCATGGATCCCGGCTTGGACGGCTCCGCCCAGATCGACAAGGGACTGCGGACGGCGCGCAACTTCCTCCGCGACATCATCGATCTCGGGATCCCGACCGCGACCGAGTTGCTTGATCCAATTACGCCGCAGTACATCGCCGACCTCGTTTCCTGGGCCGCGATCGGCGCCCGCACCACCGAATCGCAAACCCACCGCCAAATGGCGTCGGGGCTTTCCATGCCCGTTGGTTTCAAGAACGGGATGGACGGAACCAGCAAAGTCGCGATCAACGCCATCAAGGCGGCGAGCGGCGTGCAGACATTTCTCGGCATCAACCACGACGGGCAAGCCTCGGCGGTCACCACCCAAGGCAACCAAGCCTGCCACGTCGTTCTCCGCGGCGGCAGCTCGGGTCCGAACTACGACGCCGAAAGCGTTTCCCAGGTCGCCGCCGATCTTCAGAAAGCCGGCCTCCAGGAGGCGATCATGATCGATTGCAGCCACGGCAACAGCAGCAAGCAGCCCGAGAAGCAGCCCGAGGTGCTCGAAGCGATCATCGACCAAGTCGAGGCCGGCAACGACGCGATCATCGGAGCGATGATGGAAAGCAACCTCAACGCCGGCAACCAGCCCTTCCCCGCTCCACTGGACTCCCTCCAGTACGGCGTCTCCATCACCGACGGCTGTATCGACTGGGCCACGACAGAAGCGTCGATCCTCAAAGCCTACGACCGCCTCGCGGCGCGGTTTGCTGGAGCTGGGTAGCGGCCTCGCGCTGAGCAACAACACTCCTCTTACCTTGTCTCTAAACCCGCCGGGACGGCGGGTTCCACCTTATCCGAAATACGCTAAAGGTGGAACGGGCCGTCCCGGCACGTTTTTTCGGAGAACAGACGCCATTACCGTCGATTCACCCGGGCATTAGATCGGGAAATTCCGGCGATTCGGCGCGTGTTTTTAATCGCATTCGAATTTCGACAGTCCTAGCGTGCCCTTCTCTATGAAATCACCCGTTCATGTCGCAGTCACCGGCGCCGCCGGACAAATCGGTTACTCCCTCCTTTTCCGCATCGCCTCCGGGCAATTGCTCGGACCCGACCAGCCGGTCATTCTTCGACTCATCGAGATCGAGCCCGGCATGAAAGCTCTCGAGGGCGTGGTCATGGAGCTGCAGGATTGCGCCTTTCCGCTGCTCAAAGGAATCGTCCCGACGAGCGATCTCGCGGAAGGATTCGACAGCGCCAGCTGGGCGCTCCTCGTCGGCAGCGTGCCGCGCAAGGCCGGAATGGAACGGGGCGACCTCTTGGGGATCAATGGCAAGATTTTCACCGCTCAAGGCAAGGCGATCCAAGACAACGCCGCGTCGGACATTCGAACGCTCGTCGTTGGCAATCCGTGCAACACGAATTGCCTCATCGCCATGAACAACGCGCCCGACGTTCCCAAGGATCGCTGGTTCGCCATGACGCGGCTCGACGAGAACCGGGCCAAGACGCAGCTCGCCCTCAAGGCCGGGGTCGACGTCGATTCGGTCAAGAAACTCGCCATCTGGGGCAACCATTCCTCGACGATGTATCCGAATTACTTCGACGCGACAATTGGCGGCGATCCCGTCCCGAGCGTCATCACCGACGGGGCTTGGTTCGCGGACAGCTTCATCCCGACGGTCCAGCAGCGCGGCGCGGCCATCATCAAAGCCCGCGGGCTCTCATCCGCCGCTTCGGCCGCGAATGCCGCAATCGACACGGTTCGATCCCTCACAACTCCCACTGCGGAGGACGACTTCTTCAGCGTCGCTGTGCATTCAAACGGTGAGTACGGGATCGAGCCCGGCCTTATCTACTCGTTCCCCATGCGCAGCGACGGATCGACGTCCAGCGTAGTGGAAGGCCTCGCTATTGGAGATTTCAGTTCAGAGAAAATCAAGGCGACCGAAGCCGAGCTGCTGGAAGAGAAGTCGCTGGTCAGCGATTTGCTGCCGTAGCTTTCAATAGAGGTAGCGGCCGATCTCCGAGCGGCCAGTTGGATGCGTTTGGCAAACTGTTGTGGCCGCTCGGAGATCGCCCGCTACCGAATTTAATCGTCCTCACGCCTTACGCGTACATCCACCGGGGGGAGCTGCTTGACGTGCAAGTCTCTTTGCGGATACGGGAACTCGATTCCGTGCTCTTTGAACAGGTCCCAGATCGCGATGTAGAACGAGCTTCGGATATTCCCGATACCGTCGACCGGATCGACAATCCAGGCTCGCATCTCGAAATCAACCGAATTGTCGCCGTATCCAGTCAACCTTACAGCCGGCGTCGGTTCTTTCAATACGCGCGCGTCCTCGTTGGCGGCCCGCAGCGCCAACTCCATCGCCTTGTGGATGTCCGACGTGTAGGAAACGCCAAACCCGATCTTGACGCGCACTTTGTCGTCGGTGAACGACCAGTTGACCACCTTTTCGGTGATCATCATCTCGTTTGGAATCAGATGCTCCGTCCCGTCACGGGTGATGACGGACGTGTACCGGGCGCCCAGCGTGTTGATCCAGCCGTAGGTTTGGTCGACCTCGATCACGTCGCCCGGCTTGATCGACTTGTCGCCGAGCAAGATCACTCCGCTGATCAAGTTGGAGATCACCTTTTGGAATCCAAATCCCAAACCTAAGCCGATGGCGCCACCGAGCACGGCGAACGTGGAAAGGTTGACCCCCATCGCGCTGATCGCGAACAGGACAGCCGCGACCGCGACTCCCACTTTGATGAACTTGAGCACGAGGACCTGGAACGCCGGCGAGACGTCCTGCATCTTTCCAACGCGCGACTCCGTCGTCCGCAGCAACCAACCGGTCAATGGAATGAGCAAAAGGATCGCGAGCAGTCCCTTGACGAAGGAAAGCAAGGTGACGTTGGTCTCCCCCGATTCCGAAATCGGGAAAATTCGAATACCGTCAAGCCCGCCTCTTATCACCGTCCAGATGCCCAGCAGGTTGAGAATCAACACGACCGCTAGCACGAAAAACAGAGTCTTGTAGTAGACCTGCTGCTTGATTCGCTTGGGAAGCGCTCCGGAGACCAGCAAGAGCGTCATGACGCTCGCAACCGCTCGTACCAGAATGTAGTTCTTTGCGGGCGCGTCCGCCCCTTCCTTGGCCGCCACGGCGTCTCCCTGGGCGACCGCCACGCCTTCCTCGGACGCGGTCACGACTGGCGGAGCGGACTCCACCACTTTCGGCGCTTCCGCCTGCTCGGCCTGGGACTTGAGAGCCGCGGAGTCCAAGTAGAGCGAAACCGACCAAAGCAGCCCCACTACCAGCAAGCGGAACAGATTGTCGCTGACCCAGTCGATGGATTCCTCTATCCAGTCGTCGCGCTCCTCGATCGCCTCGGTGATTTTCCGGAACATCGGGCGCAGCCCGAGCGTGACGATATAGGCCAGGACGAACGCGCCAAAGACGCTTGCCAGCTGGATAAGCAGGTCCTCTCCGAGGAAGAGCTGCTTGAACGATTCCCAATGGGGGGCCAGGTATTGGGACCAGAAACCGGAGATCCATTCGCCGGCACTAGCGCCGATTACGGGGAAGGAAGAAAGCGGCATTCTGGAAGGCTAAACGAAGTTGCGGCGCTCATTCAACTTGATTTCTCGGCCCAAACCGTCGATAAGCCCTTCCTGTTCTTTGATTTGTCACGAATGCCCATTCGGCATCCGGCAAATCGAATCCGAAGAATGAATCTCGAAACTCGTTTCACAATTCACTCTTCACCATTCGCAATTCGCGAGCTTCGCTCGCGCTAGGGGGTGTTCCGGATTCGACCTTTAGTTGGAACGTCTGGCTGCATGTCGAGGATGATGGTTGGCCTCGTTAAAATATCCATCGCACATATAAATGGCACATCTGAAGAAATGCCTCTAGCTGCATAAGCCAGCTACGTCCCCTCCATTGATACTCGCTAGATAGAGGGGGCGACGACCAGCGAGCATAGCCCGGGCGGCTGTCTGTTGCGCCCGAGCCGTACTTCAATCAGCGGGCTGGCTTGCCAAAGCAGCGCGGTTTCGTCGCGGCTCGGCCGGCGAGATTAATAACGAGAACAAACATGTAGACGCCTTTCGAGAAGGCTAGAGGGACGCGGGTTCGACTCCCGCCACCTCCACCAATTAAGTTATTTATAATAAGTAACTTAAATTGAATATCCATCGCAAGCATACTGCATTTTTGTATGTTTTGTACGCATTTTCCTACTGAGTCTTACGGAGAACGCCACTTCCGAGAGCTGAATCAATAAGGAAAGTCTACCCCCGCACTCGCGCAACCATCTCACAACTGTTGCGCCGAACGGGATCTTGTATAGGAAACGGGACCGGCGTCTCCTGAAAACGTGAAAAACGCTCTTAGGATCGACCCGCGAGACAACGTAGCAGTAGCCCTTCGTGATTTGACCCCAGGCACCCAGCTTAAGTTCAACGCTCAAACGCGGGATAGAATACCCGCCAAACACAAAGTATCGCTAACGCGCCTTAAAAAAGGCGAAACCGTCTCGATGTACGGCGTTACCGTGGGAACGGCTGTATCGGAGATCGCAGCAGGCGACAGGCTCACGGTCGATAATCTGGAGCACCGAAGCGATGCCTTTTCATCCGAAAAACGGATCGCCAATCTAGATTGGGAAACACCCAGCGGCAA
Organism: Opitutaceae bacterium; assembly: GCA_028284235.1. Lineage (GTDB taxonomy): Bacteria > Verrucomicrobiota > Verrucomicrobiia > Opitutales > Opitutaceae > Pelagisphaera. The sequence continues at coordinate 281,291 of JANQSC010000054.1, read as the reverse complement.
CAAAAGCGTTGCCCGTTTCAGCGGCTACCACCGATCCAACGGGAGCGTGGGAACGGCCAACTACTGGATCGTCGCTCCGTTGGTTTTCTGCGAGAATCGCAATATCAACGCAATGCGCGACGCGCTGACCGAGAATCTTGGATACGCAAAAGCGAGCCATTACTCCCAGTTCGTCAAACGACTAATTGAGCGCCGCTCCAAAGGAAAGAGTATCGAGGAATTACTCGCGGAATCGCTGGATAACGAGACCGCTCGGGAACAGCGTGTTTTTCCGAATATCGACGGCGTAAAATTCCTCACGCATGGGATGGGTTGCGGTGGCACTCGCGATGATGCGGATGCCCTATGCGCCTTGCTCGCCGGATACATCACCCATCCCAATGTAGCCGGAGCGACAATTCTCAGTCTGGGTTGCCAAAACGCGACGGTATCCAAACTTGAAGAGGAAATCGCCCGCCGCGACCCGAATCACAGTCGACCCCTGGACATACGTGTCCAGCAAAAGTCCCATTCAGAGAAATCCATGCTAAGCGAGGCGCTCAAACGCCTCTTCGTCGGCCTTGGCGAAGCAAACGAACTCGAACGCGAGCCCGCTCCCCTTTCGAAACTCGTCGTCGGGATGGAATGCGGCGGCTCGGACGGATTCTCCGGGATCTCCGCCAATCCAACGCTCGGAAGAGTCTCCGACCTAATCGTCCACGCAGGCGGGAGCACCATACTCGCAGAATTCCCCGAACTCTGCGGCGTCGAGCAAGAATTGATTAACCGTTCTGTGGATACAGAAACCGCGACCCGTTTCGAATCATTGATGCGCCGATTCGCTGCCCACGTAGAGTCAGTCGGCTCCGGCTTCCATATGAACCCTTCTCCCGGAAATATCGCTGACGGACTTATCACCGATGCCATGAAATCCGCCGGCGCGGCAAAAAAGGGCGGCACATCCCCCGTCGTCGCTACGCTTGACTACACGGAACCAGTAACGCGTCCCGGTCTGAATCTTCTTTGCACTCCAGGAGGCGATGTTGAATCCACTACGGCCATGGCGGGTTCTGGAGCGAATCTAATCCTCTTTTCAACGGGGCTGGGAACCCCCACGGGAAATCCGATTTGCCCCACCCTGAAGATCGCGAGCAACTCGGAGCTCGCGACCCGAATGGCGGATATCATCGATTTCGATACCGGCCCCATCATACAAGGGACGAGCACTATCGAAGCGCTCGGAGAACAGCTGCTCGAACTCGCCGTACAAGCCGCCAGCGGCGATTACACCCCGAAAGCGGTAGCGCTCGGACAGGATGACTTCCTCCCCTGGAAGCGCGGCGTATCCCTTTAACTTTCCTGATTCATGAAATCACGAACCTTCGGCAACAGCGGACTCGCAAGCTCTCCCATCGGCTTCGGAACCTGGGCTCTCTCGACAACGCAGTACGGGAAGGTGGATCTCGCTGAAGCCTCCAAGGCCATACGATCCGCGCTCGATCAAGGTATCACGCTTTTCGATACAGCGGAAGACTATGGCCCCTTCGTCGCGGAAGAGACTCTCGGGAACGCTCTCGAAGGTCGACGCGACGAGGCGACTATCGTCACTAAAGTGGGCTGGGACTACAACGAGGCGGGCAAAAACGTTGGCCGAAATTCAAATCGGGACTACCTTATCAATCGGGCAGAGGGCTGCTTAAAACGATTGAAAACGGATTGCATCGACTTGCTGCTCATCCACTACCGCGATCACGACACGCCTATCGAGGAGCCGATGGCGGCGATGGAGCAGCTTGAAGCGGACGGGAAAATCCGTCACCATGGCGTTTCCAACTACAACGTCGAAATGATGCGAGCCTGCGAGCCGCACGGGAGAATCATCGCCAACCAAGTCGGCTACCACATGTTCGACCGGCGCATGGAAAAAGAAGTCCTCCCCTATTGCGAAACGCAAGCGATCGGCTTTATGGCCTACGGAGCGCTCGCTTTCGGACTCCTCGCGGGAGCGTTTAGCCCGGATACCGAATTCGCTGACAACGATTGGCGCCGCAATGGCAGCACGTTTGGTCTCCCTCTTTTCGAGCGAGAACATTTTTTAAAGGAACTAAAGGTCGTCGAAAAACTGAAGGCCTTCGCCTCTGATCATGGGCGCACCGTCGCCCAACTGGCCATGGCCTGGGTGTTAAGCCATCCCGCGGTCACCGTCGCCCTGGTTGGCGTGAGAAACGACGAGGAACTGCAAAGCAATATGTCTGCCGCTAGCTGGGAATTGACCGATTCCGACAAGAGCGAGATCGACCGGATTTTCAGAGAAGAAGACGTTTCCACCTATATTGACGCGCCGCAACGGATCTAAACCCTTCAACTCAATAGAACAAGCAATGTAACCTCTTTTCATCTGTCATGATTTCCCCAAGTCCTAGAGGAAGAAAGCCGTTGTTTCCGCAGGCCGCAGTTCGCCTGGCCGCAAAAATCGTTCTCCTCGTCTGCGTCGCCTATCCCGCGCAAGCAGCGGAAAATCCCGATGGAGCAAAGGCGTCGCCTTTGTTTGAATTGCAGGACGCGGACCAGAGTGGGCTCCTTTTTTCCAACGACCTCCCTGTGAGCGCGGTCTTGAACATTATGAACTACGAATACTACTACAACGGCGGCGGCGTTGCGGTAGGAGACATCGACAACGACGGGCTTCCGGACATTTACCTCACTGCCAACATCGGATCCAACCGTCTCTTTCGCAACCTGGGCGATTTGCGCTTTGAGGATATCACTGAAGCTTCAGGAACAGGCGGCGGACGCAACTGGACAACGGGAGCGACGATGGCCGATGTCAATGCGGACGGCTGGCTCGATATCTACGTGTGCCAATCCGGACCCTTGGACGAGAAGGCGCGGCGAAACCTGCTCTTCCTCAACAACCAGGACGGAACCTTCACCGAAAGCGCCGCGGAACTCGGCCTGGATTCGGCAGCCTATTCCACCCAGGCCCTATTCTTCGATATGGATCGGGACAATGACCTCGATATGTTCCTCTTGAATCACAATGTGGAGTGGCTCACACTCGAAGGTTTGCCCGAAATCCGACAGGCCGTAGATCCGGGGGCCGGGGATCAGCTCTTCCGCAACGACGGCGGCTCCTTCACCGAAATTTCCAGCCGGTCCGGCATCCTGCGCAACGGGCTGGGATTCGGGCTGGGAGTCGCAGCCGGGGATTTAAACGAGGATGGCTGGCCGGATCTGTATGTCGCCAACGACTACGCCGAACCCGACTATTTGTATCTAAATAATAAGGACGGCACTTTCCGCGAGGTCAACCTGGAAGCAACCAACCATATCTCCAATTTCGGAATGGGTGTGGATATCGCAGACTACAACAACGATGGCCTGTCCGACATCGTAGTGGGCGACATGATGGCGGAAGACCACTACCGAGCCAAGACCAATATGGCCAGCATGTCTCCAGAGAATTTCTATCAGAATGTTCGCATGGGGCTGCACCACCAGTACATGCTGAACACCTTGCAGTTGAATCGAGGCAAGGAACGCTTCAGCGAGGTCGCCCAGCTGGCGGGGATCGCCAAAACCGACTGGAGCTGGGCCCTGCTCCTGGCGGATTTCGACAACGATGGCTGGAAAGATCTCTACGTGAGCAATGGTTTTCGCCGAGAGCACGCCAACAACGATTTCTCCATCTGGTACGAGTCGCAGGAAACCGAAATCTTGGCGGCCCAGAAAGCCGGGAACCTGGAACGGGCAACCCAACTGATGGAGGAGGCGCTGCAGCGCATGACCGAGGGGAAGTTACCGAACTATCTGTTCCAGAATCAGAAGGATCTCACTTTCGCCAAAATGGGCGAAGAATGGGGCCTCGCCATCGACTCGTTCTCCAATGGCGCGGCTTATGCCGACCTCGACCGCGACGGGGATCTCGACCTAGTAGTAAACAACATCGATCAGCCCGCCTTCCTTCTGGAAAATCGAACGAGCGAACGGCGTCCCGAAAGCTTCGCGCGAATCCGCTTCAACGGGCCGGACAAAAACCCGTTCGGAATTGGAGCCAAGGTAACAATACGAAACGGGGATCTTATCCAGGTTTTGGAAAACCACCCCACCCGCGGCTACCAATCGGCTGTCCCGCCCGAACTGCACTTCGGGATTCCCGCCGAACAGCCGGTCTCGCTGGAAGTCGTCTGGTCCGATGGACGTCGACAATCGATCGCGCCGATAACGCGCGGCCAAACGGTGGTCATTGACTACGACGAGAGCGAATCGGTCGAGGAGCGACCCCAAAAAGAGCCGGAATACCTCTTCACCGATGTGACAGACGCCCGCGGAATCGATTTCCGGCACCAGGAGAACCCCAGCAACGATTTTGCCAGAGAATCGCTGCTGCCCCATATGATGTCCCGCTTTGGCCCCGCGCTTGCCGTGGCGGACGTTGACGGCGACGGGCTCGAAGATTTCTACGTCGGGGGAGCCTCCGGACAGTCCGGCGCGCTGTTTGTGCAGCAGGAAAATGGAGGCTTTAACCGCGGACCCGGGGCGGCCTTCGCCTCCCATATCGGTCACGAGGATGTCGGAGCCGCCTTTCTCGACGCGGACAACGACGGCGACCAGGACCTCTTCGTGGCCAGTGGCGGCAACGAATTTCCTCCAGGAAATCCGTTCCTAGAGGACCGGCTCTACCTAAACGATGGACAGGGCCGTTTCTCCTTCGCCCCAGGCCATGTACTGGCGAGCAACGGCAGCAACAGCGTCGTGGCTCCCTTCGACTACGATGGAGACGGCGACACTGACCTCTTTGTCGGCGGGCGGGTGCTGCCGCAGCGGTATCCGCTACCCGCTAAAAGCTATCTTCTGAAAAACGAGGGGGGCGCCTTCCGCGACGTGTCGTCCACGGACGCAAGAGGTTTCAACAAACTCGGGCTAGTAACCGCGGCCATCTGGGCAGACGTGGATGGTGATGATCGCGCTGACCTTGTTGTCACCGGCGAATGGATGCCGCTAACCGTTTTCCGCAACACGGGTGAACGCCTCGAAAAAATGGATACACCTAGTCTCGATGCCGCCCCAGGATGGTGGTTTAGCCTGGCAGCTCACGACTTCGACCAGGATGGCGACATGGATTTTATCGCCGGCAACCTGGGATTGAATTACAAATACAAGGCTTCGCCAGACGCCCCTTTCTGGGTGCACGCCGACGATTTCGACGGAACGGGCACACTTGATATCGTGCTCAGCTACACCAAAAAGGGAACTGAGTGGCCTCTCCGGGGCCGCGAGTGCTCGTCCGGGCAAATGCCCTTCATCACACAGAAATTTCAAACCTTCCACGAATTCGGGCAGGCGACCTTAGCTGACATCTACGGGGAAATCGCCTTGAAGAAATCCAATTCCTATAGAGCCACCCAATTCTCGCACGCCCTGGTCGAAAATTTAGGGGACGGAGATTTCCGCTTTCATGAACTGCCGATAATGTCGCAGATCTCCACCCTCAATGGGATCGTCATCGGCGACTTCAATAAAGACGGTATCGACGACCTCACTCTGGCCGGAAACCTGCATGCCTCGGAGGTGGAGACCGTGCGCGCCGATGCCTCCTACGGCCTGTTCCTCGCCGGATCGGAGGCTTTCCGTTTCCATCCCATTCCCGCCCGAGAAAGCGGCCTGCTCATTGACGGCGATGTTAAGGCCCTGCAAACGATCCAGCTCGCGAACGGAAACCTAGGAATCCTCGCCGCAGTAAATGACGACCGGCTGCGGCTGATTCAAGTGGCTCGTTGATTTTCTAGATTACGCAGAGCCATCACCGTTTGGGAACCGCGAATGGACGCGAATACTCGCACTACCTCATCAGCATTCGCGTATATTCGCGTCCATTCGCGGTTCCTTTATTTAATACGCGCCCCGGTTTCAAAATGACGCGGACCCATCCCAGCCTACGCTATAAATTGGTGCCAGACCACCCAACCAGCTACCGCTAGCATAAACGCAAAGGAAAACCAAAGGAGTCCATCCGAGATCCACGAAGGCGCTACACGCTTATCCAGATGCTTGTAACGAAGATAAATAGTCCCCGCTGTCACAACGGGTATCAATGCGGCGTATATAATTCCGGATACCACCAGCAGCCATACCGGATTGGGAGCCCAGAAATAAGAAATAGCGTAGGCCACCGGAGCGAAAATCGCCCAACCTTTCCAATAGCGCTGGCGAGTCTTGAAATCTCCTTTATCAAAAAAGCCGAAGATGCAAAACAGATCGGCAATAATGCGGGAACCGCCTGCCAAACCCGCCACACAGGTGGAATAGAGCACGACAAAGGCTCCCAACGAAAAAAGCCACGCCGCCCAGTCGCCGAGCGTGGCGGTGTAGATATTGGACAACACGTTGAGCGTCTCCAAGCCTTCTGGCTTTTCGCCCAAGCGAGCCAGTACACTGGCTCCCAATAAGTAAAACGGCACGGTGGCCAACGTCAGCAGCGCCAAGGTAAGACCGGAGTCGATCTGCACAACGCGAATCCATCCACGGGCGCGCTTCACCCAAGATTCCGACTCGTCCGGCGGCCCCACCGATCGAGTGTATCCTTTTTCTACACACCAGTAAGTGTATTTGATTACTTCGTCGGGATTAACGCCTGTCGCGCTGTAAACCGCCAGGGCGATCCCTACCCCTGCCACTGGAAAGGCAAAGGTGAAACCGGATCGGATATCCTGCCAGCTAAAGGCGTACTCGGTAAATTGGAGAAGGATCGCGCAAACGAGCGTGATCAAGGTAAACAACGCCACTAATATCTGTAACAGCTTTTCAATGACAGCATATTTCCCCAGTAAAACAATAGCGGTAGCGCCAATTGCGAATACAACCGTCCAAACCAAGGAATCGCCAAAAGGCAGCATCAGCTCCGCAGCCTGCCCAACCGCTCCATAGATGCCGCCTCCTCTAAGAATCCCCGGTATTTGCAGGAAAAGAAACAGAAAGAGAAACCAGGAAACCGGTTTTCCCCGAACCGAAATTCTTCCCGGCAATCGGTTGAACGCCTGCATGAAGGTCTCCCCCGAAACGATGGCGTAGCGGGCCATTTCTACATGCACGATGCTCTTCGTCCAGCAAGCTAGGAGAAGCCACCACAGCATGGTGAATCCAACCGCAGCCCCGAAACTGGTCGTAAGAATCAGCTCCCCCGACCCCACGACTCCCGCCACGATAATAAAGCCGGGGCCCAGAGTCTTAAAGACCTGCTTGAATCCAAATGGCGGTTCCTGGACATCGCTGCCACTCCGTTTATATGGATCTACTTCTATGGACATTTGACACTATACATTCTGCTTCTAGATCAGGACCGAGGCCAGTCACCCAAAATAGAGAACCTTCGTAGATTCTCTCGAGGACTACCGGTAGAGCTCCTCCCAAACCTTCTTGTTCGTCTCGGTCATCGCCTCCAATAACTTCGGGTAAGGCTTCCCATCCGGGTCGAGCAAACCCTGCTTGAGAATGTCGCGGTAGGGGTCGTAAACGCTGCGGTATTGGCAACGTTGATACCCGATGATGTACGGTTCGCGAATCACTTGCCGCAAATACCGGTCATAGTGTTGGGCCTGGGCCTCCACGGACTCCAGCTGGTGCCACAGCGTGCGCGGATAGCCCGGAGTGTAGAAGGAGCAGGTGTGATCCGGATTGAAGAGCGGCTTCTGTACCGCCTCGTGCACGGCCCGCCAATGATCCGCATAGAACGTCAGTTCGTGTTCGCCCTGGCCGGGAAACGGGCCTCTATGAGGCCCCGGCTGGTAGGCGACTATGTCGCAATACTCCGCAGCGATCCGCATAAACTCCCGCGGGCACTCGCCCATCTTGAACTTCTCGCTCATAAACAGCGCCCCAGGATCGTGCCGTTCCACGGCCGCGCTGGCTACCTCGTAGTACTGCCTTACTATGAGAGCCAAGAACGCCTCGTCATCCTCGCGGATCATGGGGCGCTGCAATTCCAGCCCCTCGAATGAGAAGTCAGCCAATGCGTCGAAGGAACTCAAACTGGGCAAGCGATAGGCGCGCTTGAAGGCTTCCAGATCCTCGTCGTGGCGTTCGCGTAGAAACTGAAGGTACCGCTGCTTGCCCCGCGTCGCGCTATTTTGCCGACGAATGAAACTGACCCAATCGTCGGCCCGAAAGTGGCGCACTCGATCCAAGTCCCAGCGCGGAATGTCGGTAGTCGCATAAGCCACATGATGCGGATTGTCGCGATGCGTGGCGCAATGGGCGGCAATGGTCTCGTCGACTCGCTTGGCGTAGGCCGGGTCGAATACATCGACAAAGCTGAACGTATCGCCCGGCATCCAGTGAGACGCATCGTGCAACATGAAAGCGGATACGTAGGGCATTCGCTCCCGCAAGTGCTCCGGGGCGCCGGAACCCGCCGCATTGAAGCCCCAAGTCCGCAAGTGATCCATCACTTGCTTCATGTCGGTCTTCGAGGGATCCGGATAATGATTGACCGAAAGCAGAAAGAAGGCGTTGCCTTCCGGCGTGAAGAACCAGTAGCGCCCGTCGGCCTGACCCACTTCCCACGATCCCGTAGCCGGGCGGGACACCTGCTTCCAACCGCCCATCGCGTCGAAATCGGAAGAGGATTGAGCGAAGCCCTTCGCGTACAAAAGCGAAACGACGACCAGCAGACCTGCTCGAGCGACGTTCCAAGTTTTCATGGCATATTCGAAGGGCTGAGAATGACAATCTAGGGAGCAACGGCCTCAAGCGCGGCTTTGTTGGCCGGAGCGATCTCCTGAACGAGCTCGGCGTAGGGCTTCCCATCCAAGTCGAGCAATCCTTGCTTGAGCAAATTTCGTATCGGGTCGAAGCGGCTTCTGTATTGGCATCGTTGATACCCTAGAATAAACGGAAACTCGGTCAGCCCCAATAGGTATTCTCGATAGAACTGACCCGCTGCTCGAGGGGATGGAAATTGATGCCACAGGGTTCTAGGATACTCTTCGGTATAGAAGGAACAAGCGTGGTCGCAAACTAGGATCGGGCGTCCGGTCACTTTGTAGAGGTGATCCCAGTAAGCCGCGTCGAGTACCGATTCGTCCGGACCGTTGCCGACATCAGGACCGTAGGTTGGACCCGCTTGGATCGCAATGATATCGCAGAAACGCGCGGCTACTTGCAAGACGCCGTCCGGATGGTCGTGCATCTTGAACCGCTCGCTCAAAAGCAGCATGCCCGGCGCTTCGGCATCGATCGCTTCGCGGGCCGTAGTATAGACCGCGTCGGCGATGACGGCGAGAAAGGCTTCGTCATCCTCTCGAATCGCTGGTCGACTGATCTCGAGTCCGGAAAACGAATAGTCATCCAGTTGATCGAAACTGTCTAAACCTGGCAGTCGGTAGGCTTGAACCAATCCGGTTAGATTGCCCGTCCAGCGACGCTTGAGAAAATCCACGTAGGCTTTGAACCCTGGGGCCGGTGGCTCCAAAGCGCGAATATAGTCCACCCAGCTGAAAACCCGGTGAGCCCGCGTGGCTTCGAGATTGTATCGCGGCGTATCCGTAAGGCTTATACCTATGGCCAAAGGACTGTCTCGATGCTGACGGGCCGCTTTCGCTACCTGTTCTCGCGCTTGATCCTGCCAAACAGGGTCGAAGACATCGTCGAAACGAAAGCCGCCTACCGGCTCCCAATGCTCGTTGTCGTGCTGAGTGACCGAAATGAAATGCGGCATTTTCGCACGGAGCCAATCCGGACTGCTGTGGCCTCCCGTATTGAATCCCCAAGCGCGCAGATTGGAGATCGTCTCCGCCCTCTCCTTCGCATTGAAGTCGCCATAGTGATTCACACCCAGCGCGAAGAATCCGTTCCCCTTCGGAGTGACGAGCCAGAATCGCCCATCGATGCTCTCGACATGCCAATCGCCAGTCGCTTCGCCCTCAACCGAAAGTTTTCCTCCGTACTCGTCCAAGGGCTCCGCAATGCAGAAGCTGCATAGACAAGCGAGCAGTCCTAAGCAGAGGGTCCAGCCATTACGCCTATTTCGAGTGTTCGCTATCGTTCTCATTAGCCAATGTATAAGGGTCCGCTGGCATTCGCTCATGCCCGTCAGATTCCCAATCTAAAGCGATCCTCTCGCTCCACAAGTTTTCGCAACGAATTGTGAGGATTGGCAGTCTACCGCTGGCATCACCGGAACCTACTGTGTTGCGATCCTTCGACCTCACGATCCATCTTCGAAAACGCAGAGTGTCAGCCAGCTCGCTGAATCCTGCGAAATTGATATCGCTCCATCGTTTACAACCCATCATAGCTAGAAGCACTATAAATCTAAGGAATCATATCAGCCTAGACGGCAAGGCGATTAAGGTAGCGGACGATCTCCGAGCGGCCACCCAGTCAGTGTTTATGGCCGCTCGGAGATCGGCCGCTACCAAGTTCACCGAGAGTATCGAACGCCGGAACTCTTAGATTTTTGGAGCATCGCAGTTTAACTCCCAATCACCCAATCGAATAAGGCCGCCCATCATGCCCCGAAAAACCTACAACGAACTTCGCAGCTCCCAATGGTTCGCGGATCCCGGCAAAGCGGGGTTTATTCACCGCGAACGCATCGCTCAAGCCGGCTATAGCAAGGAAGACTACGAGGGTCGTCCCGCGATTGGAGTATTCTCGACTTGGTCAGAGCTGAATCCCTGCCACATCCACTTCCGCGAACGAGCCGAAGACGTCAAACGCGGCATCTGGGCCGCGGGCGGATTTCCTCTTGAAGTCCCCTGCATGTCGTTGGGAGAGCCCTACATGAAGCCGACCACCATGCTCTACCGCGACCTGCTCGCCATGGAAGTGGAAGAGAACCTGAGAGCCCACCCGCTGGACGGAGTCGTTTTGATGGGCGGATGCGACAAGACGACGCCCGCAATGCTCATGGGAGCTCTCGCGATGGACCTGCCCACCATCTTCGTCCCCTCCGGCCCCATGCTGACAGGCCGCTGGCGCGGCCATACGCTGGGTAGCGGAACCGATGCCAGCCGTTGGTACGACGAGCTCAAAGCCGGCAACATCACCGAAGCCCAATACAAGGAAATGGAAACCGCCGGCGCCCGTTCCGCCGGTCATTGTCAAACTATGGGCACGGCCTCCACCATGACCTCGCTAGCCGAGACTATGGGTTTCACCTTGCCGGGCGCCGCCTCCATCCCGGCGCCCGATTCGCGGCATCGCCACATGGCCAGCGCCTGCGGTCGACGCGTTGTGGACCTGGTTTGGGAGGACCTGAAGCCTTCTGACTTCATTACGCCCGCGTCCTTTCGCAATGCCATGATAGTCCTTCTCGCTCTCGGCGGTTCTACGAACGGGCCCATCCACTTGATCGCCATGGCCAAACGGGCGGGCATTCCCTTGGAACTCGAAGACTTCAACGCCATTGCCGACGCAGTACCCGTTCTGGCCAACATCAAACCATCAGGAGAATACTTGATGGAGGACTTCTTCGACGCGGGCGGACTTCCCGCCCTCATGGCTCGCATAGCGGATCGTCTCGATCTCAACGCGCAAACTGTGAACGGGCGGACGCTCAAGGAAAACTTGGAGGGCGCCGAGAACTTCAATGACGATGTCATACGCCCTCTTGACAACCCCGTTTCCCCGCGCGGCGGAATCGTCGCCCTCAAAGGCAGCCTCGCGCCCGATGGCTGCATCATAAAGGTCTCCGCCGCCAGCGAACGCCTCCTACAGCACCGGGGCAAAGCGTTCGTTTTCGAGGATCGGGAAGACGCTTTCGCCCGCTTGAACTCGGACGAGCTCGACATCGACGAAAACAGCGTGCTCGTGCTGCGCAACTGCGGACCGGTTGGAAGAGGCCTGCCCGAATGGGGCATGCTCCCCATTCCCGACCGCTTATTGAAGAAAGGCGTGCGGGACATGGTGCGCATTTCCGATGCGCGTATGAGCGGCACGCACTTCGGCACAGTCGTCTTGCACATTTCGCCCGAATCCGCCGTGGGTGGTCCGTTGGCGCTCGTACAGGATGGCGACGAAATCGAGTTAGACGTGAAAGGACGCGCCTTGACGCTCCACGTCTCCGAGGAGGAGTTGGAAAAACGCCGAAACGCCTGGAAGCCCGTCCACCCGGAACCCGAGGGCTATTGGCGGGGCTTGTATGCCGCCCGCGTCAGCCAGTGCGACACCGGCGCCTGCGTCGACTGCAACTTCGCCGAGCGCAGTTGTTGAGGAACTCAACGTAGGAGCGGCTTTACGCCGCGATAGATTCTATCGGTTCGCGGCATAAAGCCGCTCCTACTCTCCTATTGCTATACCACCTCCCGCTAGAAGAACCAGGCGCTGAAGTAGGCTACGAGCCCGAGGATGATCAACGCGAATATGGCCCACCAAAAGACAACATTGCGGTACCAGCGGTCGCCGAGGTCATTGAAGATGTTCAGCTGAGAGAAGTTCAATGTAAGCTGATCGCTCACCTGCTCTGGCGGGGGCGCCGGTCGCAGACGACTGGCAAGCGCGCAGACGACAACCGAGCACACCCATACGAATGTCGCCTGCATAATGAAGGGACGGAATAGCTCCATAAAACCCGAGATCTCGCCCACAGGATTCGCGTTGTAATAGACTTTCAGGTACACGCCGATTGCGAACCCGGCAACCACCGACCAAAACGCTCCGAAGCCGTTGATCCGACGAGACAGCACGCCCAAAATGAAAATAGCCGAGAAGGGCGCGGCGAAAAACGCGTAAAGCAACTGGATGTAGATAAAGAGACTTCCTTCAAAATACTTCACGAAGAACGCCATGACAATGGAGATGATCAGTATCACCGTGGTCGATACCATCCCAATTCGAACGAGGGACTTCTCAGTGGCCTCCGGACGCATCCAACGCTTGTAAATATCCAGCGTGAATACGGTCGAAGTGGAATTGAGAACCGAGTTGACCGTCGATTGGATGGCCCCGAACAGGGCGGCGAGAATCAACCCGCGCAAGCCAATCGGGATCAAGGTCTTGACCATATCCACGTAGGCCTGATTCGAGAGTTCCTTAGCCACGCCCCATTCATTGTCATTTACTATATCCGGCCGCAGGGCGAAATAGATGAGCCCCGGCAACACGACCAAGGTAGGAAGCAAGATCTTCAAGTATCCCGACATCACGATCCCCATTCGAGCATGCCAGCTGTTCTTAGCCGCTAGCACGCGTTGGATCATAAACTGATTCAAGACGTTGTACCAAATCCCCATCGTGATGAACCCGACGAACATGGTCATCCAGGGAGCCACGGGGTGATTCAGCGGCTGCACGATCGACATGCGATTGTACTCATCCGTACCCAAAATGCTCTGACCCGCCTTCTGCAAGGCGCTTGTCCAGGCTTCGCCCCCGCCTCCTTGGTTGCGTTCCACCATGACCCGAATCCCCTCGAAAAGCGATCCGCTCTCGCCGGACAAGGTATAAAACCCGAGCAAAGTAACCAAAACGCCCCCTAAGAGCATGACGAACAAAGTGAACAAATCCGTCCAGACCACGGACCGCAGCCCACCGTAGATCGCCCAGATTCCAGCGACCACTCCCAACGCCAAAATGCACACTTCCAAGGGCCAGCCCATGAGCGACTGCAGGGCAATTCCCCCGCCGTACAAAACCGCCGCCAGAAAAGCCACTACGTTCGAAATAATGGTCACCACCGCGAAGATCTGACGAATAGCGAAGCTGAATCGCTTTTCTAGAAACTCTGGAATCGTGAAGACCTTCGAAGCCATGAGGAAAGGGATGAAGATCCAAATCAGGAAGGAAAAGGCCCAGATGTTCCCCCACTCCGACTTGGCCACGCAAATACCGTAGACGAAGGCCGCTCCAACCATGCCGATGAAGTGCTCGGCGCTGATATTGGAAGCGACGAATGAGCCGCCCACCGCGTACCAAGGCAAATCTCGACCGGCGAGAAAGTAATCGCCTGAATCCGATTTTTCCTTACGACCCACCCATAAACCGATGCCGCATAGCGCCACAAAATAGAGCGTGAACAGGGTATAGTCGAACCAGTGAAGCTCAAATGATTGTAATCCTTCTATCATTACAAGTGCGGGGTTTAATAGTTGACGTAATTGTCGAGGTCGATCCGCCGGATCGCTGCTACACGTGCAGCCCTCCGGATATATTAAGTTCGCAGCCCGTAACGTGGCTCGATTGCTCAGACGCGAGATAGAGAACGCTATCCGCTACCTCCTCCGGCTTTTCCAAACGTCCCATGGGAAGCGTCTCGCGAGCCCGCTCAAGCAGCTGGTCTTCGGTTTCCCCCCTGTAATCCAACTCCCCGCGCGTCGCGATCCAACCCACCGTGATCCAGTTGGAACGGATTTGTTCGGGGGCCAAGGCCCTGGCAAACGCCTTGGTCAGGGTGAGCAAGGCCCCTTTGGAAGCAACGTAGGCGAGACGATCGATGCTCCCGGGTCCATTACGGTAAACCATGGTGGTCCCAATGTTGACGATCGACCCTTCCCCTCTCGCCTTCATGTGGGGAATCGCAGCCTTGCACAGAAAAGCGGGACCTCGCGTGTTCGTAGCGAATACGGAATCCCAATCATCGGCTTGCAATTCCTCGAAAAGAAACGAGCCCAGGTGAGCCGCATTGTTCACAAGAATATCGATACTTCCGAAACGCTCCACAGTTTGATCGATCAGTGACACGCACTGGTCTGCGATCGACACATCGGCGGGCAGATAGCAGGCGACTCCGTTTGCGCTGCCAATCTCTTCGACGATCTTTTCCCCGAGAGCGTGATTCCGTCCGCATACTACGACGGAGGCGCCGGCAGTCGCGAGCTTGCGGGCAATGACCTCTCCAAGCTCGCCGGTCGATCCGGTGACAACCGCTACTTTGCCTTTCAGCAAGTCGCTCATAAACGGGGACTGGAAAGACTGTCGTACGATTTCTCAATCATCGAACGTACAGCCCTCCGTTAACATCTATCGTTTCTCCGGTGATAAACTCGTTTTTGATGAGAAACTCGATTGCCGATGCCACATCCTCCGCCTTGCCGAGAGCCTTGAGCGGCGTTTTCTCAATCATCGTCTTCCTCACTTCCGGCGGCGTTACCTCGTCGTGAAACGGCGTGTCGATCACCCCTGGGGCAACCGCATTGACGCGAATATCTGGACCGAGGTATCCCGCCAGTCCGCGCGAAAAGGAATCGACGGCAGACTTGGCCCCCCCATAAACGGGCGCTCTGGGAGCTCCGTGGCGCATAGCGATTGAACTTAAATTGATGATACAAGGCTTAACGCCTTTGCGCAAAAGCGGCAAGCACAGGTGCGACAGCATCATCACTGAATAGACGTTGAGTTCGAAAACCTTCTCTAGATAGTGCCAATCGAGGTCCTCGACCGTCTTCTGAGCCACCATCGCCCCGGCGTTGTTCACCAGAACATCCAGATGGTCGTAATTTTCGGATACGAACTCGAAGAGCGTGCGACATCCCGCTTCCGTAGAAACATCGGCTTGAATAAGCCTAGCCTTCCCGCCTCCCGATATAATCGAGTCGGCAACCGCTTCCGCATCTTTCTGCGACGAATTGTAGTTGACGATTATCTCGTATTCTTTGCTCAGCAATCGAGCGGTCTCCGCTCCGATTCCTTTGCTCGCTCCAGTGATTAACGCTACTTTTCCGTTATCCATAAATTTCTATGTTCCGCCTAGACTAATTGAGATTGTAGTTTCCTTTAAACGGATCTTGAGAGTAGTTCCAGGGTTTGGAGTTGCTCAGCGGATATACGTTGCATCGCTTCGCCCAAGCGTCCCATTGCGCAAATAGTTCGGCAGCGATTTCAGGCTGGATATCGATCAGATCGTTCGTCTCGGTACGATCGTCCACCATATTGAAGAGCTCGCGTTTATCCGTCGCTCCATAGTATACGAGCTTCCAATCCCCTGAACGGATCCCCCAATTCCCTTGATGCTCGAAATAAAGCGTTCGATCTTTGTATTCGTTTTCTCCCAACAAAGTACTCTTGAGGCTCTTCCCTTCTAGCGGAAGAAGCGGGTAATCGCCCAGTTTCTCTGGATACGTCACACCCGCAATCTCGAGCGCCGTTGGCATAATATCGATCACATGCCCGACGCTATGGGTCAATTCGCCGCGAGACTTGATTCTATCTGGCCAGTGCGCAATGAACGGGGCCGCGATACCGCCCTCATGCGACTGGCGCTTGTAGCGCCGGAACGGCGTATTGCTCACATTGGCCCAAGGACCCTGCTGCGAATCGCTCGACAAATCCGTCCCCAGAATCTCAATACCTGTTCGATAGTCATCCGGAATGTAATCAGTCGCGCCATTATCGGATAAAAATAGAAGCAGCGTATTATCCAGTTGGCCCGTCTCCTTAAGAGCGCTGACGATACGTCCGATCCCTTGATCCATGGAGTCGACCTGGGCGGCGTAGATGGCCATTCGCTTGTCCCACAGCGTCTGCTCCTGGTCGGTCAGCGAATCCCAATCCGGAGCGTCCTTTTCGGTGAGCGCCCACTCGTTGTCGATGATGCCCATCTCGATCAATCGCTCATAGCGAGCCTTCCGTGTCGCTTCCCAACCGTCCTGATACCGTCCTATATACTTTTCGATGTCTTCCGGCTTCGCTTTCAGAGGAAAATGGGGAGCCGTATACGCAACGTACATAAAGAACGGTTTATCCGGAAAAAACTGCTGATGCTTTCGAAGGTAGCGAACCGCGTGGTCGCTGATTACGTCCGTGTAATAGAGGCCCTTGGGAGGCGTAACCTGACGGTTTCCATTAGTCAGGCCGCGCAGGCTAAAGTACACGGGGCTTCCATGTATCGTCCCGTAGAATTCCTGGAACCCTCTCTGCTTCGGCCAATTGTGTTTCGGTCCATCTGGCCCATGGTAGCGATAATAGGTCAGGTGCCATTTGCCGGTCATATAAGTTCTGTATCCATTTCTCTCCAACAATTGAGCTATGGTCGCGCAATTGCTATAAAGGTCGCCCACGTAGCCTGGAAACCGCATGTTGGTTCCCTCCATCCACCCCATGCCCACCTGGTGCTGGTAAAGCCCCGTCAAGATGGACGCCCGCGTCGGCACGCACTTGGAGGTCGTATAAAACTGGGTGAAGCGCAATCCATTGGCCGCGAGCGCGTCGAGATGCGGCGTTTCGATCTCACCTCCATAGCAACCCAGATCGGAAAATCCCATGTCGTCCGCCATAATAAGGACGACGTTGGGCCTGTTCGCGGAATCCAGGTTTATCAGGCAAAAGAGAGAACAGAAAAGACTGAGATAATTGATGAGGCCAAATGCAGGAGCGGTTTTACGCCGCGATCGTTCATCCAGGACAAAATCGCGGAGTAGAGTCATTACTATAAATACGTCGCAAAACTTGAACATCGGAATCAGAGAGTAAGTCTTTAAACAGCCATCCGGTATATTTCCAAAATTAGTTGGAACTTACGGATTCAAACCAGGCGTTTAATTTTCCCTTTAGTTCTTCCACTACTTCCGGATGTTTATTTGCCAGGTTATTTGTCTCATAGGGGTCGATATCGAGATCCGACAAATATACCTCCGGAGCCTTTCTCCAAAAGTCGAGTTTCCCATTAAGCACCAGTTTCCACTTGCCCCGCCTGATAGCAAACTGACCGACGTATTCCCAGCAGACGAAATCATGAGGAGATTCCGCGCCATCCTTGATCATCGGCATCACATCAAACCCATCTAGTTCATGATTCGAGAGCTCGACTCCGGCCAATTTCAAGAATGTGGGATAAAGATCCATACCAACCCCCATTTCATTAATCACGGTGTTGGCTTCAATAACCCCAGGCCAACTAATACAGGCAGGCACTCGAATGCCACCTTCAAATAGACTTCCCTTAAAGCCCTTAAGGCCGCCATTACTCGAGCCAGTGAAAAACTGATCCGTCTCGCCAGACATGAAATTCCTTGGTTCATTTGATCCGCCATTGTCCCCCATAAAAAATATCACTGTATCATCACGGATTCCCAGTTCCTCGAGCTGGTTTGTGATTTTTCCTACTCCTTCATCCACAACTGCAAGCGTTGCCGCAATTCTCTGTCGATGCGGGTCCAAATGGCTGAACCTCTCGAGGTATGCGCGAGGTACGTGAAGTGGGTAGTGAGGGGCGTTAAACGCTACATATAGAAAGAACGGTTGATCGTAATTGTTTCGAATGAAGGCCTTTGCTTCCCGAGTAAACAGATCGGTCGTGTAACTTCCCTCCTCCCAAACTTCTTTGTTGTTTCTCCAGAGATCGTGGAAGGGACGCTTTGCTCGAGGCAGGTAATACATATGCGAAAAATAATCTAACGTACCCTCCAAGTGACCAAAAAACGCGTCAAACCCACGCTGATTCGGGAGGTATTTATCAGCGGCTCCCATATGCCATTTACCCACAGCGCCTGTTCTGTATCCGCTCGTTTTAAGAGCTTCTGCCAGCGTAACCAAATTTAGAGAAACCCCAGGTGATCGCGGCGCTAAAAGATCGGGAACCCCGGCATTGTGAGGATATTTACCCGACATGAAAGAGGCTCGGGAAGGGGCGCAAACGGAAGAATTCGCATACCAATGGGTTAATTTGGCGCCCGAATTGACAAGCGCATCCAAATTTGGGGTACGCAAATCTTCAGAGCCAAAACTGCCTAAATCCCCGTATCCATGATCATCGGTAACGATTAGAATAATGCTGGGAGGGGTAGCTGACACATAGTGGTCCGAAAAAAATAGCGCAACAAAAGTAAGGCAAAGAAGACGCAAGCCACCCGGGGACATTCTTCGAAAGATCAGGCGCGTTTTAGAAACGTTTCTACTTCGGGTTGTTTTCTTGCCACATATATCACGGAAACAAGTTATAGAAGTATTGGTAGATTTAGTTGCGAACGTAGGGATCATAAGGCTACCTGAATACGAGTTATGAGGTTGCGCGCAGAAGAAAGGCCGCTCAGATCGGAATTCAACTCACTCACAGACCATTCCTGTTCAGTACGTCCTATGAGTTTCGCCTCGGTAACTACCCCAGTTCCGAGGTCGATTTCTCCACGGTATACGATGGAAGGCTGCCCGTTGCCGAATCGGTCTTCCTCAAATCCGAAATACTGCGGGAATGTCTCACTAAAGTCGCCTGACACATTCACTTCCACATAATAGCTCCACTGTTCACCCTCCTCGATTCGCGCGACGCATTCATGCGCGTGTGCGGGAGTCGGTCCGGTCAGCGCATCAGGCACCGGGTTCCAGTTGGTAGGTCCAATCCCATCACCTCGCTCAATACCGTACCGGCTAACCCAATACGGCAACGCTACTGGACAACCGACCCGCCCATCCCAGGTATCTGTTGCGGTATCCTGAGTAACCCACACAGTACGGATCTCGCCGGTTAGATCATTCTCCAGCCAAATGGCAAACTGCGGTGGCTCGGCCCAATTGGTCATGATGTACTCGTCGCGGTTTAGGAAGAGGTAGAATCGGACTTCACTAATTCGATTTTCTTCTCGCAGCGTAGTTGAATTGCTAACACAACCTGTGAGAATAGAAACACCGACCAGACCGGCTAAAAACCGAGGGGGCAACGCTTCCTTGATTTGCATACGAGATGTACGAGCGGTAAACAGGGATCACGTGAGGTAAGTCGCAAGGGGCTTGCGCTTTTTCCATTTGCCCCGAGTGAAATCGGGCACATCAACCGGCTTGCTGCGGTTGCGCGCGGATTCCTCGGAAGTCTCAAGAATGCAGCTCCAAGCGCCGAGGTCATACACATCGATATCCGGGTAGTCGCCTCGGTTCATCGATCTCACAAGCCGGTAAAGCATAATGAAGTCGCCGCCTCCATGGCCGCTCGTCATTGCCATTTCACCTTTCTCCTTCCAGTCGATATGCTGGTACTCTTGGTAATAGTTGGCAAGGGGCTCCCACTCGCGACGACGATAATCGCCCTTAGAGCGCTCGCCTGTTTTCTGATCGACGAGGCCCCGCGGCACCGACCAATCCCCCGGGCTGTGATCTCCGATATGGACCCGCTCTTCGATATTCTCGTAGATACCGTTGGACGCCTGCAACCGGAAATAGTGACGCAGGGGACGCGGCAATCTCGTATCGTGAATGAGCGAAAGCGATTTGCCATTCTTCGTAGCGATCATGGTATTGCTCACATCCGCCATCTTGGGAGGGTCTTTTACAAAGGGATGGTCCTTGCCAAAAAAGCGTTCGGCATAGATCTGGTAGGATTTACCCCACACGCCCATGGAGACGAGATAGTCAAAGGCATCGCCGCGGTTGATGCCGAGCCATTGGGCCGACGGACCCGCGAAGTGGCTCGCGTATACATTGCCCCAATGATTCATCACGCCCTCACCGGAAAACGTGAGCGAACCATCCGCATTGAAATTATAATAGAGCGACTCCTTTTGATAGCCCGCATAGATATGCAGGGGATCACCGAAAAGCCCCTGTTGAATCAGGTTGTAAACGGTCATGATCTCCCGAGTATAGCAATAGTTTTCCAAACACATGCAGTGCTTCCCGGTCTTTTCGGACAGCTCGACGAGTTCCCAGCACTCGTCGATCGTCTGCACGCCGGGCACTTCGGTCGAACAATGAATTCCGGCCTTCATGGAGTCGATACACATCGGCCCGTGCCACTCCCAAGGCGTCATCACGAGAATCAAGTCCATGTCCTCCTTCTCGTACATGTTGCGGTAATCGTACTCGTCTTTGGAGTAGCCCGCTGGCTTGTCCTGACCGGCTTCCACCACCCAGCGCTGGGCCCTCTCCACCCGAGCGGGGATCAAATCGCAAACCCCTACCACCTGACACTTCTCCAACCGCAAAACTTGCTTTAACAGGGAGCTCCCCCGATTGCCGACGCCGACAACACCGATCCTTACATTGTCGATCGCCTCGAAATTTCGCAGAATCTCGGAAGACGACTGGTGATGCGCGGCATAGGAGCGAAAAGGCTGGTTCATTACCGCAACTCCGGCAGTTCCTAGAAGGGCTTTCTTAATGAATTCGTTTCGGTTCATGGTCTTGTTCTCAGGGTTTCCGATTGGGACACGGCTCGCGAATCACTCCCGGCGCCGCTATCGGTTTATGCAGGCAGGCGAAACCAAGCATCGATCGCTGCATTGATTAAGCTAAGCAACCGCTCCCTTGTGAAGAGCCCATTTCTTCACAACTCGTTGTAACAACGTCGATAAAATCGCAGGGCGTCCTGCTGGGGAGACGATTGCTTTTCTGAGCCGAAGATAGAGACGTTTGATTTCAAAGACACGACTGCTCTATCCCTCGAGACCGTGAGTGACCCGTAAGGTGCGGCGACCTAGGTTGTCCAAAAAGGTTTCAGCTGCCCCGGATCGGAGGACCTAGCCCAGTTCCTCCCTGCCACGATCTCTGGTCCATACGATAGCGAGGAGGCGTCAATGACCCCGTACTCGTCGGGAAGCGCTTTTCGGCAAAACGGACTGCCCTAACGCTACCACTTACTCTTCAAGTCGCTCCAGAATTTGTCGCCGGACACGTTCGAAGGCGCCGGGATCTCCCGTCAGCCGCGGATCGCCCATCTCGACCAGCTCCAATTCCATTCGAGTTTCTAGCTCGTTTACGATGCCTTTGTACTTTGGCTTGTAGGCGAGATTGTCTACCTGATCCGGGTCCGTCCTTACGTCGTAGAGTTCGTACATCGGTCGTTTCTCCAAGCACAGCTGAAATTCTGTGGGATACACCTCGCGAAGTTCAAACAATGCCGTTTTGGTAGGACAACCATCGACATACCCGTATCCACCCACTGGATCATCTCGGGGCCAGGTCGTGCCCACTGGGGGACCGGCAGGCGGATTCTCTGGGGAATAGTTCTTGATAAAGTGATACGCGCTGTTTCGAAAGGTCCGACTCGGATAGTCGGGTCCGCCTGTTCGCACGCCGCCGTGGCGCTCGAGGCCCCCGATGGAATGATCGCGTTCTGGATCGATCCGCCCTGAACCCGTGGCGGTGAGCAAGGGCGCCAGGCTTTGGCCTATCATGCCGCGTGGCGATTCAATCCCCGCAAGCTGCAGGAGCGTTGGGGCCAGATCATATAGATTCACAAAGTCGTCAACGGATCGACCTGCTTGGACCGATGCCTTCCACATTACGGCGAGCGGCACCCGCAAGCCCGCATCGTAGACCGAGGTCTTCGCGCGCGGAAAGGCCATGCCGTGGTCGCTCGTCGCCAGCACGATGGTGCGGTCTAATTCCCCCCTTTCCTCGAGAATTTCCAACATGCGTTCGAGGTACCCATCGTAGTACTGAATCTCGTATCCATAATCTAGGATGTCGTTTCTAACAACATCTACATCAGGATAGTAGTCGGGCACACGCACCTTAGATACGTCCAATCCCATGCGCTCCCCGATCCCCTCCTCTATGGGGCGATGGGGCTCGGACGGACCAAACCAGAAGAAGAAGGGTTCGCTGGATTCCGTTTCCCCAAGGAATTTTTGGAAGTTGGCCGCATAGTCCGACGAACTCAGACCGGACGGAATCCCTGATGCTTTCCGATCGTTGTATTCGTTCCCCGCCGCGTTGTCTAAATCCTCCCGTTCGTACTGGCCGGGTCCCCAGCCTTTTCCGGTGAAACCCACCCGATACCCGGCATCTTGCAGCAAACTAGGAAACGGAGCCACTTCGACGGGCCAGAACCCGTGATTCATCACCGCGCTTTGAGTTAGAAAAAACGGTCTGCCCATCAGAATCGCCGCTCGAGAGGGGGCGCAGGAAGGAGCCGACGCAAACGCGTTCTTGAACAACACGCCGGATTCCGCAATTCGGTCGAATGCCGGCGTCTTCACGAATTCAGCCCCTACCGCAGAGGTATGCTCGTAACTGTGATCGTCGGCAACGCATAGAAGAATATTCGGCCGCTCCGCATTGGCGCAATTAAACAAACCCAGAAGCGCCATGGCCAGGGAAACAACAGAATACCGTGTAGTTTGATTCTGACTACAGTCTTTCATAATCTCGCTACGCGAATTTTATCCAGGCCATTAGTCCTCCGAGAAACAAATAGAAAATACCGCATACGACAACCCCGATCCGCTGCGCCCAGCAAGGATGCAGCTCCTTCGGAAGCAAGGTCAGATTTACATACAAAGTATGAAAGCTCACGACTCCCAGGGCGAAATTCGACAGCGTACCAAAAATGAGCAGCAAGTCCACCGGAGTGCCAAACGAGAGTCCCACCATTGTGAGGGTCGCTTTAAACAGCAGAATCATGAAGTAAAGCTTCTTGACATCGGACGGGTCCCATTTCCTCAGTCCCGGAATGGCCGTCCAAAGCGTATCCACCCAGCGACGTACCGTAGAATCGACTCCGACGGTGGTCGAGGGAACGAGGATCAGAAAGCCGCAGATCATGAGCATGTACCAATAGAATACCCCCAGCCCGCCGCCGATAGCGCTTCTCACCGCGTCCGCTGTGATACCAGCTATCAGCCAGTCGTTAGATTCGACCTCGACCCCCGAAAGAAACTCAATGGAGAGCATGCTCGGCAAGGCGACGCCAATCATCGCAGTTGGAATGTAGAGCCAGATTTGGTCGAACTGCACGCGCTTCAACCAACCTCGCCAGTGGACGAGCGAGTCAGCCGTCACTTTGAAAACGCATCCTACGTGCGACAGCTTTATCCCTCTGCCGCCAATCATACTTGGGATTGCTCCCACCTTGGCGCCCATCCCCCAACCCTCGTCGCGGGTATAGTTGCTCACCGCCATCTGCGAAAGGCCACCCCATCCGGCAATCGCAGCGAAGGCAGTCAACAACCCAATCGTTTCAAGCTCGACCGCCGGCATAGGCAATCCTCGCCAGAAATGAACGAAGGCGTTCGCGGCCTCTCCATTTTCAAGCGGGATGTTTCCGAATTGGAAGAATCCGAGGAGTATTTCCGCCCAAGTGGACCACGAGGAATAGAAAACCGCAATCGAGCCTAAGACTCCGATGACCACAATCAGCTTTACAGTCATCAGGACCTTCAAGGAACGATAAATCTTCCCGCCGATAAACAACGGAATCAACAACAACACCCAAATGACGTAGCTCATCGCCTTGAGCAGGCCCTCATCGCTCGGATCAGGCATCTCTCCCGTGCCCAATGCAACAACGGGAGCCACAGCGCTGGATACCTTGAATTGAAAGAACCCGCTGAAATCGAAAAGCAGATAGAACCCGATCCAGAAAGCCGGGCCCACAAAGGTCCGCATCATCCCGCTCATGATCGGCTCGCCTGTATAGAGGGCGTAGCGACTGCACTCGATATTGAAAACCACCTGAAGAAGAATGCTCAGTGTCGCCACCCAAAGCAGCGCCCCGCCGTACTTCGCCGATAAGACCGGGCCCAGCAGCCACTCCCCGCCGCCGATGGCCGCAGCGCCCATGAGCAAACCGGGTCCCAGCATGCCCAGTACATTACCGAACCCAACTTTGGGCGGCTTCGGCAACTCGCCCAGATTCCAGCGTGGCATCCGCTTGGATCCAGGATAAGGGGCTTCGTTGGAGGCGTTAGATCCTTCCACATTGGTATCATCCGTCGGCCCGCTCATAGATACAATTCAAATTCCGTTGACTTCCGACTGGGCCTAAAGCGTTTCCGTCCCAATGCTCTGGCGCTTGATCCAATCCCAGTTCAAGGTAACCCCCAATCCGGGACCCTGTGGCACGCCAACTGTCCCATCGCTATCAATCGACTCGATTCCATCCTTGAAATCCAAATACAGTTCATCGGTGATCAGCGGAATGTCCGTATCCGGATGGGTCCATACAATTTCGTAGTAGTTGCTGTTCTCCATTGCGGCCATGGCATGCCGCTGGGCGGGCCCGCAGCTATGGATCTCGAGATCCAAGCCGTTCGCCTCCGCCGCGTGGGCGATCTTCATGGTTCCGGTAATGCCATCATAGAACACGTCGCCCCGCACGAAATCGGTCGCTTCCGCGAAAACCAGGTTCATATGCTGCTCCAGCCCCCTCAGATGTTCACCCTGCAAAAACGGCGTCTTCAACAACGAACGCAGCCTTCGGTGGGCCGGCTCGCTCACCCCTGTATCCATATACAAATCCTCCAGCCAAAAAAAGCCCGCCGCATCGCAAGCCTGGCCCACCTTAACTGCCTCGCCGAAAGTGCGATAGTAGCTGAAGGGATCGATCATCAGGTCCATCTTGCCCCCGACTCGTTCGCCCAGGCATTCCACGGCCCGAATGTGCTCCGAGATCGGTCGTCCTGGCCAAGGGTGTATCTTGAATCCCCTGTATCCCATTTCCAAGCACTGCTCTGCGAAATCGCCATAAGACTCCGGCGTAGACAAGCCTCCGGAATCGCCTCCGTTCATTGTGCTGGAGTAGCATGGAAGGCGCTCGCGGCTTCCGCCCAGGAGGCGATAGATGGGCGCGTCGTAGACTTTGCCTGCGATATCCCAGAGGGCAACGTCGACAATACCCATGGAGAGACGTCCATAGTGTCGGGACAGCAGTTTGAGATCGCGATTGATCGCTTCCCGATCCAGTGCATCACGGCCCAGCAAGGCATGCTTGAACGCCGGCAACAAGGCGCCTTCGACACGCGGCCATCCCGCTACCTGCCCTACGATACCGCCCTCGGTTTCGATCTCCAGCACGCCTTCGGCGCGCGTAAAGGTGTCGCCCGGCCTGTAAGTCGGAATTGCTCCCGTTCGATCCAGTCCGATATCCGGCGTATCGTATCGATAGGTGTGAATTCTGATTTCCTTGATTTTCGTATTCATTGAAAAATACAGTTCTCGCCCGACGTCTTCTCTAGCGATTCTTCATATACGCTTCCCAATCGTCTTCGGGGTATCTGGCTTTGATTAGCATGCGCCAGCGCTCGAACGCTTCGGGATCCCCGATCGCTCGTGGATCGCCCGTTTCTCGCAACTCGTTTTCCAGCGCTTTCTCAAGCTGACTGACGACCTCGCTATAATTCGGATCCAAGGCGAGATTCGTCACCTGATCCACGTCCTTCCGAACGTCGTACAATTCGTACATAGGACGGGGACCGAAACACAGATCGTAAGGGAGCGGATGCGATTCCTTGCTGAAGAATACTGCAGTCTTAGTGGGGCTGCCATCGACCGCGCCAAATCCACGAACCGGCTCGTCCCTCGGCCAAGTCACACCCGGAAACGGACCTGCCGGCGGATTCTCGGGCTTATAGTTCTTAATAAGCCGGTATTCGGAATTCCGATAGGTTCGCATGGGAAAGTCCGGTCCCCCGGAACGCGTTCCCGTGTGGCGCTCGATTCCACCGATAGAGTGATCGCGGGCGGGATCCACTTGACCTGACTTTTCGGAAAACAGAATTGCCGCCATACTTTCGCGGATCATCAGGTCGGGCTTTTCCACTCCCGCTATCTCAAGGATAGTCGGCGCCAGTTCGTCCAAGGTCAGAAAATCGTCCACTTCACGCCCAGATAGGATTCGCCCCTTCCACATCGCAGCGAACGGAACGCGCATGCCCGCATCGTAAACACCCGCTTTCGCCCTCGGGAAGGCCATGCCGTGATCGGAGGTGGC
The DNA here is from genome assembly GCA_028284235.1 of Opitutaceae bacterium. Taxonomy (GTDB): domain Bacteria; phylum Verrucomicrobiota; class Verrucomicrobiia; order Opitutales; family Opitutaceae; genus Pelagisphaera. The sequence goes on along the minus strand of JANQSC010000054.1, from coordinate 254,737 downwards.
GATAATCAAGGTGTTTTCCAACTCTCCCTCCGCTTCCAGCAGGTCGATCATGCGTCCCAAATGCGCATCGTACCATTGAATCTCGAAGGCGTAATCCAAAATATCCATACGCACTTCCGGCAGATCGGGATAATACGCCGGAACGCGTACTTTCGACGGATCCAAGCCGTTGCGCTCTCCAATCCCTTCGGCTAGCGGACGGTGAGGCTCAGAAGGGCCGAACCAAAAATGAAAGGGCTGACCTGGATCTCGTTCCTCCAGGAACGCCTCGAAATTGGCCGCATAGTCGACGCTATTAAGAGCGCTGTCGGGCGGCGTCAGGCGAATTTCGTTATAGGCGTTCCCACCCGCATTGTCCATATCCGGGTAGTCGTAGAATCCGGGTCCCCAAGTCTTGCCCGTGTATCCAACCAAGTAGCCCGCCTTTTTAAGCAACCGCGGGTAAGGAATAATCGCGGCAGGCCAATGTCCGTGATTCATGACCGCGCTCTGCGTCAGATAAAAGGGCATGCCAGCGAGAATTGCCGCTCGCGAGGGCGCGCAGGACGGAGAGGAAGCAAACGCATTGCGGAATAAAACGCCTTCGTTCGCGATCCGATCGAAACTCGGCGTAGCAACCAAATCGCTTCCATATACACCCGCATGGGGATAGGAGTGGTCGTCCGCAACGACAATTAGAATATTGGGACGCTCCGACCGGGCCTCGGCAGAAAGGCATAGGCCGAGCGTTAGAAACGCAATCGCAGCGCGAACAAATAAAGCTCCAGTTCTATATTCCATGCATTCGAGGGCCTATAAGTATCTAAGGGAGTGTCCAACAAGTCGCTTTCGAGTGAGCGACGTGTGATTCAAGTGCACGACGGAATTGGATTTTTTGAACACTCTCTAAGATCTCGTTATAAAAAATAGACAGCCCCTGCCAAGGAGCAGGGGCTGGTAACTACTACTAATTAAGACGTCACTACCTTAAAAACTGAAAGTATTAGTAATGAAGAACTCCTTCGGATTAGGATTGCGAACGACAGCAACATTGCCGTCCGGATTAATAATGACGGGGATGTAATCGCTATCGCCTATCGCATTGCGAATGTTCAATTGAATCTTCCAATCGATCACATCGTTTAACGGACGACCATAGCTCGCCCACAAGTCGATGTTGGATTCGGACGGACCGAAGAAGGGATTGTTCACGTCGGGCACGACCGCTCCATTGACGAGAACATTCGGATAGCCGATTGCGGCTTGGTCCTGCCAACGCCATGCGCCGCCAATACCAGTACCCTTGAACGCGCCCTCTTCGATCTGATAGTTGGTAATCAGATTATAGCGCCACTCGCGCAGCTCCAGCACCTTGGCGTTGTCGAACGCCAGAGCCGCTTGGATCGCAGGGACGTTGATTCCGTTGAAGCGCGAGCGATAGGTGAGTCCCGGAGCAGTCGGGAAGTCCAGGAAGTCTATCAACGGAGAGCTTTCCAAAGCGGATTGCACATCGTCGAAGACTTCCTTGAGAACCGGCGTCGTATTGGACTGCATTGCCTCTTGCTGCGCCACGTTCAAAGCGAGACGCCAGTTGGACCTGATATTCCAGGTCAAATCGATTTCGAAACCTTCGGAAATGGTATCTCTCGTATACGATTCCGAACCGCCTAATGGCTCCTGGCGAATTTCGACATCGTTAGGATCCGACGTATCCACCCTCAGATCGCGAACCGCTTGAACCCGCGACGGAACCCAGGATGTAATTTCATTGAACACCTCATCATAAGAAGAGAACGGGAAGGTCATTCCTTCCGGGGTTACGGCCGCGGCCGCGTCCGCGAAATCCATGGTTTCATAAGCATCAACCCAACGCTGCAGCCACCAGCGGATCCCACCCGCTCCGGCATTATAGGCATTGGCATCGCTGCTAATGCTATGAGACACACCCGTGCTGCCGGTTTCGAACCAATTGAAACGCGCGATCAGACTGTTCTCCCATAGAGACACGGAGAATCCCTGTTCTTGAGTTTCGCCTAGCGGCGGCGAAAGCAGTTCGCCGTACATGTTGGCGCGGCTGGTCGAGAGATCGAAGTTCTCCGACTCGCTCCAGTGGAAGCTCAGACCAACTCCACTAGGCATGTAATTGGTCGGCACGTGCAAAACAGCGCTCTTGGTTTTCGTATCGCGACTGTCGATACCTTCGACGGGCGTATCCTGCAGCCTAGCCGCTGCGGGATCGCGGCCGCCTCCCGGGAAGCGATCGTCCAAGCCCATTGCTTGCAGCTGGGAGCGAGTGACATTGTTGTACGCAGTCGGATCGTCTTCGCGTTCGCCGTAGAGCAAAACGAGATGATTGTCGAGCAGCCTACCTTGCCAGCTAAGAACGTTGGTATCGATTTCCTGTCTGCCGCGGCTGACGCTGTCCCAGAGACGATTCGTCGTGTAATTGTATTGCTGAGCAGATCCACCATCGATGGAGTTGCTCCACACATTGGCCTGATAGCTCACGCCCGGCTCGTTGATGAGCGGAACGTTGATGCGATGCAATTCGATATCGTCAGGGGAGTTCAAGCCAAGTACCGAGGGCCCGAGGTAGACTCTTTGACGTAGACGACGGTCCCAAGCATTCGCGCTCCGACTTAAGAAATCCGGATCGCCACCAGTGGACCAGTAGTGGGAGTAGTCCGTATTGTGCACGTCCACCTTCTGCTTGTTGTAGAACGCGGTGAACGTATGTTCGCCCAACCATTTGCCCAACTGCTCGGATTGATCGTCGAAGTCGTGGCGATAGAATACGGTTGCACGAGAGGCTTCGCGATGGCGATTGCGCGTCACGTTCTGATCGGTAGACCCAATATCGCGATTCAGCATCATGGGACGTCCGAAATTCGGGTTTTGCTCCCCGTTGGCATAGTGCGTCGCCATATCGAGATAGACGTCGTAGCTGCCCGTATCTCCATTGACTTCTTGCGAATTGAACGGCAGGAAACCGTAGCGCTTGAAGCGCTGCTTATCGAATGCAACTTCGTATCCGAAGTTTCCATTCAGGAAGGTCTGCTCGAGCACAGCATTGTAGGCCTCGAAGTCCTTTGACACGAAATTAGTGGTTCCCTGAATGAGCTGATTTGGATTGTCCCAAATGTTCCGATTCATGATGACGGGGACTGTGAAGTTGGGGATACGTTGCCCGTTTCTTTGGCTGGCAAAGAAACTCTGACTGACCAGCTCACGCCTTCTGCCATCGAGTTGCGTAGTTGGATCTCCATTGCGCGAAGCCAATGCGTATACCACAGTGCTCAGCGGATCATTCGAAGATTGAAACCGAATGCCAACATCGTGATTGCCCGTAGTGTCCCCCATAAAGGGAATGTTGCTGTGGGGATTGAGGCCCAGGCGGGAATCGATAATCATTTTGGGCATCCAGCTGTCAATTACCAGCGGCGCGCCAGTTGCCGGATCGGTTAGATCGTTGTGGTAGCGGCCGTAGCTGAAGATGTCGTCGGGATCTGGAATGCTCTCGACCTTGCTCGGATCAATAGAGCCGGCCTGCGGGTGATAGAATGGGATGACCACCCCGGGTACTTGGGCAAGTTCGTTAGCATCAGGAAGCGCCCACCAGGAACTAAAGCTGTCACCCGGTGGAATAATGTTTGGCGGCGTGCCCTCGATTTCTCCTAACTCTGCAGAAACGCGCACTTTCAAAGGTCCGAAACTGTCGCTATTTTCGTTCTTGAAAAGTACACCTTCCATAGCGACAAAGGCCCGCTTGTCCGTTTCATAGGCAGGCCGCTGCTGGTAGTTGAAATCTTCATTCATTGCGGAAAACCGCACCGCCAAACGGTCCTCAAGTACGACCTTGTGAATATCCGTTGTCGCCCGCCAGCTGTTGCGCTCCCCAATACGAAAACTAACTTCGCCAAAATCTCGACCTGTGGCAGATGCCCGGTGGGTGCTGTTGTTCAGAATGCCTCCCGGCTCCCCGATACCAAATAAAAGCGAGTTCGCCCCACGGCTTATGTCAACCCGGTCCGTGTTGTAGGAGTCGAAGGGAATGTCCGTCAGAAAGAAATCCCGGGTTAGCGATGCTTGGGCCAGACCACGCACACGTTGAGAGTTCTCGGAATCAAGGCGCTGCGCGTCCTGAGTTGCGCGACCGTTGTGATTGCGCCCTAAGCCGTCGGAGTAATTCCCTTGCTCACCTCCGACTTCCGTTCCCAGCGTATAGCTTAAAATGGTCGAGGCGTCTACGGCGCCCGTGTCCTCGAACATCTCGTCTGTCACAACCGAAATCGCTGACCCCAAGTCTTTCAGTTGCGTCTTGAGGCGGGTTCCGGCAAGCGTGCTCGTGGCGCGATAGCCTTCGGCATCGCCCGCGTCGACAGTAAACGGAGATAGCTCGTAGATCACTTCGTCAGACGGGTCGTCGTCCTGGCCATTTAGACCGGCTGCGAATAAGCCAAATCCAACCAAAATCGAAACAGCCACCCTGAACGGGTCCCATTTCGGTGAATACTCGCGTATTGATACAGTTTTCATAAGATGGTGGGTTATATCATTTGTAGTCCAAGCCCAATTTACCGCGCTTGAGGCATCAAAGCGGCAACGCCTTAAACCATGAGAGGGGTAATCCGGGAAATAGTTGAATAGAAATCTTCTCGCCGAATTCGAGCGACACACTCGTTTCACAACTCGTTGTGTTAATCTCCTTTTCGTCTTATCGAACATCCATTTGTATTTAATTATTTACTACGTTTTGGCACCAGCTCGATGGCACTAGACCACTGGAGCGAATCACCTAGAAACGCTCTCATTTCTGTAGAACTTGTATTCGTAAATCGGATCCAACGACTTGGCGCGCTCAATCGCAGCTAACGCTGCAGCGGGCAGTTCGCGACGTCTTTAAACTGCTACTCCTGATATCTCTTGATCTCCTTGCGATTGCGTTCCGGTCGATTTGCCCCAAGTCATGAGCGGCTCTAAATCCTGTAGAACTCGGTCGAGATACTCGGATGCGATTGCATCCAGGGGCATGTCCCCGTTCCTTTTCTTCGCGCAGTCAATCACGCCACGACGCTTCAAGACTTCTTTATAGCAACCCGAGAGCTGCGACTCGAAAAAGAAGAGCGGAGCCATCTCCTTGTAGATATGCTGAGCTCGCGCATCGTCCCCGTTTTCCAGGGCGTTCCAAAAGGCCACGACGACATCCGTCACGTGACAGCCTGGCATATTGCCGTCCGTTTTCCTGAGGTATTCCTCGATCAGATAGCGACCTCCCGAACCACCGAAAAATCCTTTCACCGAACCATCATTCCCCTCCACGATTTCCGTCAAGCGCGTCGTGCTCGGGATTGTCTCCTCCTTGATATAGCTGACGTGCTCGATCTCACGACAGAGCCGCAATAGGAAATTTGACGACATGACCGTTCCGATTGGACCGGTCCAATTCTGTATGAAGATGGGAAGCTTCGCTACATTCGAGATCTCTTGAAAATACTCGTAGATTACTTTTTCCGAATGATCTCGCATCCGTACGACTGGCGGCATCGCAATCAAGGCGTCCGCTCCTACACTAGCAGCATGGGACGCAAATCGCGAGGACCCCTCCTTGCTGTTGGAGGTCACGCTCACCACCACCGGCAACCGACCGGCGTTTTGTTCGACCAGAATCTCCGTGAGCTTCAGGCGTTCATCATCGGTGAGATGAATCCACTCGCTCGCATTGACCGGGTAGACAAGCCCGTGGGCCCCGCACTCGATACAAAAGTCAACCACTCGACGAAATCCCTCTACATCAATTTGCCCATCCTCTTGAAAAGGCGTGGAAGGGATCGTAAAAATGCCTCTGTAATTATCGGTTTGTTTCATAGTTTAAATCTGGAAACTGAGATGCAGGAAGCGAATGCTCATCCGACTTCAAGCTGTCGATCCGGGAACCTAAAGAAAACGCCAACATCAAAGCGCCCCTCTACCGCTGCCGTCCACAGAGATATTTCACAATTCGTTGCAAAAGCGCCGCATTCGCGCTACGCCTGCCCCCATGAAGACGGATATTCAGCCAACGCTTCAGACAATCGCGGACCGGACCGGGCTTTCTCGCAGCACCGTTAGCCGAGCCCTTCGCAACGATCCAATGCAGAGCCGAGAGACCTGCGAGCGCATCCAAAAAGTAGCCCAAGAAATTGGATACAGACCCAGTCCCATGGTATCCGCTCTCATGTCGCAACTGAAGCGAACACGCAAGACGCAGACCACTGGAACCATAGGCTTGATCGATCTCTTTCCCCAAAGGAACGGATGGAAAAAGTGGAAGTCCCTCCCGCCGTTTATCCAAGGTTGTCGCGAACGGGCGGAAGCCTTCAACTACAAACTAGATCATTTTTGGCTCGGCCAGCCGGACCTGTCCCCCAAACGCCTCAACACGATTCTGCGCAGCCGCGGCATCATCGCCCTGATAATCATACCTCAGTTTGAGATGAACGCCCGCATGGACATGGACATCTCTCGATTCGCTTGCGCCACTATGGGCTATTCCGTCAAAAGCCCGCAAATGCATCGGGCGGCTCGCGACTACACGAAAGACATCACAACCGCGATCAACAAACTCACTCAACTGGGCTACCGTCGTATCGGTCTGGCCGTACCCTCGCAAATTGAACATCTCAACGAATGCCATTGGTCGGCTGGACTCCTTACCTACCAGCAGGGGATTCCCAAAAAGAACCAAATTCCCGTTCTTCTTACCTCTTTTTTTCACTCCGAGGAAGGCCTTGAGGCGGCCTACGGCGAGTTTAAACACTGGTTCGAAAAGCACCAGCCGGACGTGGTGTTGAGCTACCATGATTTCGTACCGGAATTCCTGAGACGCATGCGAGTATCCATTCCTAAAGGCGTTGGGTACGTCGATCTTGTACATATGGATCCGAACAACGATATGGCAGGAGTCTACCTAGACGGCAAACACGTCGGCGCCGCGGCGATCGACTTGGTGATCGATCAGATCAACCGAAACGAACAAGGAGAACCGGAATACGCGAAACTCACCCTCGTTCGCGGCGTCTGGCAGGATGGCAACACGGTAACGCCTCAAACGTAGCCGCTCAATCACGACTCGTCCAAAGGCTAGAAGAGTGCCCAAACTGAATCCCGACTAGAATCAGACGATATACTCCTCCAAATACGCGTTGCGGAATTTCCCGGACGGGTCGAACTCATTCAACAGCTGTCGGAATTCCGAAATTTTTGGATACAGCGTCTCTAGCGTTGTCGGCGTCATGGTGAACATCTTCCCCCAATGGGGTCGGGCTCCAAACGCTTCCAACGAGTGTTCGATTTTGGGGAGCAATCGCTTCAACGCGCCCCAATCCTGCTTCCACGTAAAGTGAAAGGCAACGGTAGGTCGACCGTAGGCGGTACTCATCCATAGGTCGTCTTCCGCTACTGTCCTTACTTCCGAGATCATCAAGAGAGGCCCCAATTCGCTCCCCATATCTTGAAGAGCCAAGTAGGCCGCCAACGCATTCTCTCGCGGAACGAAATACTCGCTTTGGAGCTCCGTCCCGCTACTCGGGGTGAAGTCCATGCGAAAGTGGGGCAGACGCTCGTACCACTCCCCTGGCGTACCCATTTGTTCCGTACAGTTCACTGCGGACAACTCAATTAAGGGATGTACATTCCTGTCCGCGGGCTTGGCTCCAAAGAAGTCGGATTCCGCCGGCAGCGTCGCTCCGGAATCAACCTTGCCCTTAATCCAAACTTGGTTAACATTTTTCGCTTGGTAGTCGGCAAACAAACTCACGCTGTATCCGCTTTCTACAATACTATCGAAATCGTCACGCAGCGATTCAAGCGGTAGATTTAGGTAAACCCGCTGGCCCATTTCAAATGTGGGCTGAATGTCGAGAGTCAACTTCGTTACCACTCCGAGTCCCCCCAGCCCGACGACCGCGCCTGCGAAGGAGTCCCCGTCTTTTTCACGCGATAGGGTAGCCACTTCTCCAGAAGCGGTTACGAGCTCCATTCCCGAAACGGCAGTCGCCAAATTGCCATTTGAGACGCCGGACCCATGGGTTGCGGTAGCGCAAGCGCCCGCAATCGAAATATGAGGCAACGATGCCAGATTATGTAGGGCGTATCCCTTTTCATGCAAATAGGGGCACAGATCCCCGTAGCGAATGCCTGCTTCCACGGTGACCGTTCTTCCCTTCTCGTCGAGCGACAGGACCGCCCTCATGCGCTCCAGCGAAATCTGAGCGTAGCCGCTGTCCGCAATCGCGTTGAAACAATGCCGCGACCCCAACGCTCTTAGCTTTTTCGCTTTCTTAACAATATCCGAGACCTCCTCAACGCTGCGCGGCATATCCAACTGCGCTGCGCTGTAAGTCAGGTTTCCCGCCCAGTTCGTTCGGGCCGGTCGTTGCTCGCGGCGCGAGCAAGAGACAAGCGGAGCGAGCGCTCCCCCTGCCAGCAATGCGGAAGACGTCTTTATAAAGGCGCGCTTGTTCATATTCTCAAGTGGGATAGATTCATGTTGGGGATAGGTTAGTCTTTCAGGTTTTGCTTGAACACGCTACAATATAGGTAGGGGTTCTACAGTAGTCACTGATCACGCAACGCCACCCTGCGCCTTCACAGCGCTTGCGACCTCTCAAGCCGGTCACGTATACGATAGAATCGGAATTCCAGCATTCATTGACGCTACTTACTATTATCAAAGATGACATGATCGAGAACGCTAAATTCGTCCACACAAACCTAATTGCCCGGAATTGGAGGGGGCTCGCTAAATTCTACGAGGACGTTTTCGGCGCGATTCCCATTCCTCCTCAACGAGACTACTTCGGCAACGCCATTGAAGCCGCAACCGTTGTGAAGGGAGCTCGGATCCAGGGCGCGCACCTGCAGCTTCCCGGTTTCGGAAATGATGGGCCAACTTTAGAAATCTTTGAATACAACGAGATCGAGGACAAAGGCCTTCCTCAGATCAATCAGCCAGGCTTCGCCCACATCGCGTTCCAGGTCGACTTCGTCAATGACGCCATCGAGGAATTCTTGAGTCACGGCGGCTCCCAACTTGGCGAGAGCGTCACCTTAACCATCGCGAACGGGGCTCAAGTGACCCTCGCGTACATGAGAGATCCCGAAGGGAACATAGTCGAACTTCAGTCGTGGACGTCCTGAAGGCGCAAATATGCTGTTGCGAAAAGTCTCGAATCAGGTGGACGGTGAACGTTTGCTACCTGTCCTGATTGATCGTGAACCATTCCCTCCTTTCCAAGTCTCTCCACGCGTTAGCAAGCTGTAGTTTCACCGTCTCATCGACTCTCTACTCCGCCTCAAGTCCCCAGTTGCTGCAGAAAATAGAGGTGCCCGCAGAGCTCCAAGCGATGGGTCCAGATGGCGCCTACGGCGGCGACATTCGCGTGGGCGATGTAGACAATGATCAGATACCCGACTTCGTAGTCTACCGCTGCGCCACTCCCTCTACGGAAGGAGATGCTCTGAAACCCTGCTTTATCGCAGCATTCAATCTAGAAGGCGACGTACTCTGGAAGATCGGCTCCGGAGGAACGCAACCCGCGCGACCCGGACCGGTGATTCTGTACGATATCAACGGAGATGGAAATGACGAACTGATCTGTCTGTTTTTTGATGGAGAAAGCGATCCTGACTCCACGCGACTCGTAGGACTCGAACTTCAGATTCGCGACGGCGCCACAGGCGAGTTAGTCAAATCGACTGCTCCGGAGGCCTTGCTCGCGCCGAGCGGCTCCGGGGCCAACTGGGTACATCAGCGATTAATCGTCGCCCAGCTCAGCCCCGGACCCCGAGCCAAGGACTTCGTAATCAAGCTCGGCGACACGCTCTTCGCCATCGACCAGGAATTGAAGATCAAATGGTCCTATACGTCGCCATGGACTGAATACCAAAAATGCCCAGCCTACATTCCAACGGTGGGCGACATCGACGGAGATGGCTTGGACGAAGTAAATGGCGGATACTTCCTGCTCGATCACGACGGCTCCGTCCTTTGGGAAACCTTCCTGGGTCCCAACATGGATTCGGTTGCTATCGCGCCCTGGGATGAGGGGCGAATGCGAGCGATCTGCTCCGGTTCGGGCCAGATCCTCGACGCCGAGGGCAAGCATATACTCAACCTTGGGCCTGAAGTAGTACCACATGGCCAGGAACTGCGCCTGGGAGTCTTCGATCCGGACCTGCCCGCTCCTCAGATGATGATCCGCTACAACGGCCACAAACCTGAAACGATGCTCGTAGACAACGAGGGTCGCATCGCCCGTCGCTTTCGTCTCAATGACTCGCCGAATCACACCGGAATGGAAACGGTGTATCCAGAAGGTCCGAACGGTACGGCATTGCTCTTCAACGGCGGCGAGCTCTGGACCGGGAAAGGCCGCAGCCTCGGTCGTCTACCAGAGCTACCTCCGGAAATCGGCAATTTCCGGCAAGGATGGTACCACTGCATCCCCGCGAATATAAAAGGCGATGCCGGCGACGAACTCATCGTCTACAATCCATGGGATCGATTCATCTTCGTCTACGGCAACCAAACGGCCCTATCCGACAGTTCCTGGTCATTCTATCCCGACCCGCGTCAATACAACGCCCGCCTCTTAGATTGATCGAGCGGATTTGAATCTGCCCTGCAAGAAACCTCCGGCAACCCAATATTCGGTAGCGTAACAGGGGGCTGGCATTTCTTGCGGCACTTGAGTAGATATTCCTCAGTTCTATGAGAACCCTCGCTGCTTTCATTTTCCTATTCGCAATACTCCCAAGGGCTGCCGCGACCGATACGCCTAACATCATCATTGTACTCGCCGACGACTTGGGTTGGGGCGACCCCCAGTGCTATCAAGCCGACTCGAAAATCCCAACCCCAGCAATGGACCGGCTGGCCGCCGAAGGCATCCTATTCACCGACGCCCACTCGCCATCCGCCGTGTGCACGCCGACCCGCTACGGCCTCCTGACCGGTCGCTACGCTTGGCGCACACGCTTGGAATCGGGCGTGCTCGACGGCTACGACCCTCCATTGATCGGCGCCGAAGAGGACACGCTAGCCACTCTTCTGAAACGGGCTGGCTACGAGACTCATTGCATCGGCAAATGGCACCTCGGATTCACTTGGACCGATCTCGACGGCAATCACGTGCCCGACCGAGAAAGAGTCCACGGTTTCCGCCCGGGCTACGAAGTGGACTATTCCAAACCCGTGGTGGGAGGCCCCATCGACGTCGGCTTCGACTCCTGGTTCGGCATATCCGCCTCGCTCGACATGAGCCCCTACTGCTATATGCGCGACGATCGCGTCATTGAAACGCCCCGTGTAAAGTACCCGGAAACCAAGGACGGGATGTTCATGAATCAAGTGCCGGGCGTCACTACGGACGATTTCAGGATGGAGGACGTCCTTCCGCGCATCGCCTCGGAAACCGTGGCCATCATACGCGACTCCCAAAACGATCCCACGCCCTTCTTCTGCTACGTTCCCCTGACCTCACCTCACCTGCCCGTCGTTCCGGACGACAGTGTTAAGGGGACAAGCCACGCCGGCTCCTATGGCGACTTCGTCGTTGCCACCGACCGTGCGCTCGAGGCCATTCTCCAAGCCCTCGACGAAACGGGACAAAGCGACGACACCCTCGTCGTCTTCACCAGCGACAATGGCGGACTCTTCCACTCCTGGGACTTTCGGGCGGACGACGATGGCGGCGCGGCGCCGGTCACTCGGCGCGGCGAGGAAACCGCCCGCTTCGATCACTACAGCAACGCCCACTGGCGCGGCACCAAAGCCGACATCTTCGAAGGCGGACACCGCGTTCCCTTCCTCGTTCGCTGGCCCCAAGCCATCGCCAAGAAACAAGCATCCGACGCGACCGTCGAGCTAACCGACCTCTACGCGACGATCAGCGAGCTCGTTGGCGAACCCGCGCAAGGCGACTCAGGCATGGACAGCGTCTCCCTTCTGCCAATCTTCAAGGGCGAGGAATCGAGTGTCAGGAATTTTTCGGTACACCACTCCCTGCGAGGTATGTTCGCTTTGCGACGGGATCAGTGGAAACTGATCGAGGGGCGGGGCTCAGGGGGATTCACCCGTCCCCGCGAGCTCGAAGAAATCGATCCTCCCGGCCAGCTGTATCACCTAGGCCAAGACCCGCAGGAACGGAACAATCTCTACGTTTCCCATCCCGATAAGGCTGCCGAGTTGTCCCACCTGCTCGCCGAAGTGAAGGCCTCTGGCGGAGCTTGGGTCAACGCGCAGCTTCCCATGCCCGCCGAGATCACCGCGGCCCAGGCCACTCTGCCCGAGGGCTTCGCCATCGACGTCATCGCCGCCGAACCGGATCTCCGACAGCCCATCGCCTTCAACTGGGACCACCACGGTCGCCTCTACGTGGCCGAGTGCCTCACCTACGCGGAACGTACTCTCAATTTCGACCTGACCGAATCCGACCGCATTGTCGTATTCAGCGACCAAGACAAGGACGGCTCCTTCGAAACCCGAACGGTCTTCGCGGACGACTTGAAGCGACTGACCAGCGTTGCGGTGGGCTTCGGCGGCGTCTGGGCCCTGACCCCACCCGCCCTGCTCTTCATTCCCGACGCTGACGGAGACCTCGTGCCCGACGGCCCGCCGCAGGTCGTTCTCGACGGCTTCGATGCCGAAACCGGACGCCACAATATCGCCAACGGACTCAAGTGGGGACCCGATGGCTGGCTCTATGGACGTCATGGAATTCTGGGCACTTCCTTTCTTGGCGAACCGGGAACCCGCAACGACGAACGCCTCCTCATGAACACCGGCGTTTGGCGCTTCCATCCGTCCACCGGCAAGATAGAAGCCTGGACCCATGGCGGCACAAACACCTGGGGCCACGACTGGAACGAGGATGGCGAGCTCTTCTACATCAACACCGTCATCGGCCACTTCTGGCACGGCATCCCCGGCGCCTTTACTCGACGCATGTTTGGCGAGCACGATCGCCCTTACCTCTACGAGCTCGTCGAAATGCACGCCGACCACTGGCACTTCGACATCAACGGCGATTGGAAACTGACCCGAGAAAACGTGGATGCGGAAGACGCATTCGGCGGCGGACACGCCCACGCCGGCTTGATGATCTACCAAGCCGACAAATGGCCCGCAGTCTACCGCGACAACGTGTTCGCCCTCAATTTCCACGGACGCCGCATCAACCGCGAAACGCTTCACCGCGAAGGAAGCGGCTACGTCGCTCGCCACGCCCCCGACTTCGTCCAGTTCCCCGATCGCTGGTTCCGCGGTATCGACATCATCCAAGGCCCCGACGGCGATGCCTACGTCATGGACTGGTCCGACACGGGCGAGTGCCACGATCACGACGGCGTGCATCGCGGATCCGGACGCATCTATCGCATTCGCTATGGAGACCCCGGCTCCGGCCCCGACACGCTCCCTCAATCCATCGACGACCTGGAATCTTGGATACAGAACGAAAACGTCTGGTACGCCCGGCAAGCCATCCTAATGATCCACGAACTACGGGGAAGCTCACTCTTGCCCGAAATTTGGATCGATCGCCTACGTTCCGCGTTCCAAGCGCAAACGAAAACCGAACTGGCCGTGCGCTACTTCCAAGCGCTGAGAGCGACCGGAGCGCTCGATTCCGAGACCCTATTGGATCACCCGATCGAGTCGATTCGAGTCCAAGCCGTCTACGCGTTGCGAGACGCTCCATCGATCAGCTCCCAAGCGTTGAAATCGATTGAGGACCTCGCGCGCAGAGCTTCCCCGAGAGTTCGTCTCGCCATTGCCAGTCTCTTGCCACGGCTCGACAGTGTCCGCCAAGCCGCCATCGCCGCCAACCTGCTATCCCACGAGAGCGACGCAGACGATGCCAACTACCTCCCCGTCCTTTGGCAGAGTATCGAGAGATTCGTGGGCCAAGCGGATCGATCCACTTTGGAGGCGTTATTGGATACCTGCGCCTTGGACGGACTACGCAGCCTGGTATTTCGTCGCTTGGCAGAAGACTACGAAGCGAATCGTTCGCTCGTATCGGATCTCCTCTTACGCCAGCCGAACAAGATCGCTCCTGGCCTGAGCGGAATCGCCAAAGCTCTCGAAGGTCTGCCCCGAGCCAGTCCGCTTCTCCAATGGGGCCGTATTGAGGAACTGGCGACCGGCCATCCCGACTTGCTGGCCCTCGGCTCGATCTTCGGCAATGGCCGTTCCCTCGAACAGCTGTTCCAGATGGCCAATGATGCTACCCTTTCCGTCGACGCCCGACGTCAGGCCATCCGCTCGCTCGTCAATTCCGACTACCCGGATCTGAAAGCGCATCTCATGAGCTGGATCGACGAGAATGCGCTCGTTGGCGTGGCAGCGACCGGCCTTGCCCGCTTCGACGACGATGCCGTTGGCCAGCGCATCATAGAACGTTTCGCCATGATGACCGCTGAGGAGCGAGCCAAGGCCGTCGAGACCATTGTGACCCGCCCCAATTGGACTCGCTTGCTGCTCGAACGTATTAAAGACAATCGTCTAACCCAAACCATCATCAGCGCCGCCCAAGCCCGACAGATCGCTCGCTTCGACGACCCTGAGCTCGCCCGTCTGCTCGGCGACGTCTGGGGCGAAGTCAACTCAACCGAGGAGAGCGCCGCAACGCGGGCTTTGGCCGGCACGATTCGGGCCCTACCTCAAAGCGCCACCTTTGCTGAGGCCGACCTTGCAGCCGGACAAACGCTCTTTCAACAGCTCTGCGCCTCCTGTCACCGCCTCTACGGCGAAGGCAGCGACATCGGTCCGGACCTGACCGGGTCCCAGCGCTCCGAGGTCGAGTATCTCATTGAGAACATCCTTTATCCTAGCGCCATCGTCCCCAGCGCCTATCGCCTCGCCACGGTGACTCTCAAAGACGGACGGGCCCTGGCCGGCGTCATCGAGGCCCAAAGCAACCGCCGCATTTCGCTCCGCAGCATCGGCAGCGAATCCGCTCAATCAATTCCCAAGTCGGAAATCCATTCTATCGACATCGCTGACCAGTCCCTCATGCCCGCCGGTCTGCTCAACAGCCTAGACGAGCAACAACTGATCGACATCATCGCCTACCTCATGAGCAACGGGAAACTCTGAATGAACGCGAACCACCAACCCGATTCCGCTAAGCCAAGCCCTCGTTTCCTCAACGACCGCATACCAGTGCCGTCTCCTGGGTAAGCGCGAAACTAAGCACGCTCCTTGTCTTCATTTCCGACGCACCCGACAGCGAAATCCCCAATTCCTCAGCCAACTCCGGCCAACGCTCCCTAAGAGACCGTCCAAGTCGCTTTCGAGACCTTGAAGTTTTATTTGGGAAGCAGAATTCAGGCTGCGATCCGAGGAATACCCGGAGGGTATTACGGATTCTACCCAATCGCTTTACGGCATGGATCGACCGCACAGCGAAGTATTCGGACGAAATTGCTTGCTCGCTCGCCGCCTCGTCGAGCGTGGCGTGCGCTTCATTCAGCTCTATCATGGAGCGGGCAGCAAGTGGGACGGTCACGATCGTATCGAGCCAGAACATACAGAACTCTGCGGGGCGATCGACCAGCCTATTGTGGGACTCATTACCGACCTCAAACGTCGCGGCATGCTAGAAGATACGCTCGTTATTTGGGGTGGCGAATTCGGATAGTTGAGGTCATCAGATTCGCTGAATTTTACTGGGATCGCTTCGATGCGATGCACCTATCCGCATCATTCTTTTTCAGGGATGCGAACCGCAAACCATCGTCCTTATGTTGAGTTTTCAGGTCGTATTCAGGTGATGACGGCGAAAGACAGTACACGACAGTTCTTGAAATTCCACCGGTCGATTCGCCTTATTCCGCAGTAAGAGCTTCTATTGTGAGCGCTTCGAAATAAAGGCGTTTGAAGAGCGCCTCAAATCAGGCTCCGGGAGAGCGTTTACAAACAAGCGACGCTGGCAGAACCATGGAAACTCCATAGTTACGCCGCAACCAGTAGCGTTGAGTCCGACTTAAAACTGGCTACGGTAGCACTGGCCAGAAGCAAATGCGCCTTTCTTGTGTTCGAGGCAGTCGAGATACGGAGGTGACAATTCATCCAAACTCACGCGGTCAGGAGACAGCTTCTACTGCTTCGCCTTGCCCGAGTGACCGGCGCCACGGCGCCCACCGCGGAACAAAAAATCGCTGCCCGCAATATCCACAATCTGAATGCGCGCCAACCGGGCATTCAACCCCACAGCTCTCAAATAACTTGTCTAATAAACAAACAAGTTTTGACTGGTTTGGATTTTGCGCCTGCCATAGATAGTCTACAGTTTGAACTTGAGATAACGCTCGCCTCAAAAAACCCCCATTCTATGCTGCGAATTAAACGCCTTCCTCTTGCCGTAAAAGTCTCCCACGAAATCAAACAAGAGATTTCTCGAGGCGCTTGGCGAGAAATACTCCCTTCCGAACACAAGCTTAGCTCTGAAATAGGGATCAGCCGCACTACATTGAGAAGGGCGCTTTCGCTACTAGAAACAGAGGGTTGGATTCAGATACAACAAGGCAGCCCCACCAGGATCGTCAAAAAGGCGCCGAAGACAAAACGCTCGAAGAAAACCCTCTCTAAAAACATCGGAGTGCTCACTCCCAGTTCGCTATCGGAGATGCGGCACTATTCGCTGTTTTGGATCGATGAGCTACGCTCAATCTTACACGACTTTGACTATCGTTTGCAAATGCACCACGGACGCGTGTATTTCCGCGAGCATACTGGGCGCTCCTTGAGTGAGCTCGTAAAAACGCATCCTGCAGATTGCTGGATACTGGCCTTTTCTACTCCCTATATACAATCGTGGTTCGAAGCGCACAACATTCCCGCGATCGTCTCCGGCTACCCAGCTGACGAAGTGGAACTACCGTTTGTTTGTACGGACAGCAGAGCGATGGTTTTTCATGCGATTGGACAACTTACCGCGAAAGGCCACAAAAACATCGCATTGATCAGAGAAGATCTCAGCTCCCCGGGAGCGAATGCGATGGAAGACTCTTTTCTAGATACCTGTCGCAAACAAGCTGCCAGAGGAATCAACGGAACCGTAATCAAGTTGAGGGACGACTCCCCGACCACTGCGAAAAACACGATTTTGGCGTCTTTGAAAAGAAGCAAACCACCCACTGCGTTTTTTATTGTAAACCCACTCCATAGCCTAACCGCACTCACTTCGTTGCCACGGCGCGGATTCCAGATCCCCGAGGATATCTCAATTGTGACGAGCTACGGCGACCCATCTCTCACCTATCTGAATCCGATGCCCAATCACTATGCGATCCCCTATGTTCAACTCGCGAAGAAGCTAGCGGATCTAGCCTTGAAGATGTCTTCTGGCATGTACGATTTCCAAAAACACAACTTCATAATGCCCAAGCCTATTAAGGGACAGTCTATTGCAGTTCCAAAATCTAGTTCGCTCGTGTGAATTCAATGTCCATCAGATCTATCGATCTTCCAAGCAACGCGGGAGGCCGCTAAAGGCTCTTCTTTTCCAACCAAGCTCCTTGGGTAACCTCGTCTCCCTCTCCAGACGTAGACTCGTCTTCTACATGGGGAAGTTGCCCAAACCTATCGATCGCCTCGTAATTCGGCTCGCCCAACGACTGTCCAAGCTCAGCCCCTTGCTCAATCAACCGGTCTTGCAGTCCGGGAACGGAAACATCCCTAACCGACTTTTTCGCCGCGACCGCAATTGCAGCCGCAGTTCCCACCGCTTGGCCTTGTCCAATACAGATGGGGATTACACGCGTCGACGCGATGGCCTCGTGAGTTGCTGATATACACTTCCCGGCCATGAGAAGATTGTCCACATCCCGAGCAATCAAGCTGCGAATAGGAATCGAATACGTTTTCACATTGTAGGACTCCACCCATGAGCCCGATGGACGATGAATGTCGATATGGTATCCTCCCATCGACACACCATCGTCGAACCGGCGGCCTGCCATTACATCTTCCTTGTTCAAGAGGTAGTCCCCCATGATACGACGACTCTCTCGGATTCCAAGAATAGGGGCAATCTCCTTGAGCTCCGCTTCGCGAAACCCAGGCACCCATTCGCGGAAAAAGACCATGATTTGTTCGACTTGCTCGTACAGTTTAACGTACGAATCGGACAGACTTCTAGCGTCGGTCGGATCCAAACCAAGAACCCGAGTCATCACTACCATGAACTCGTCCTCCTTATGCAGTTTGACGCCGACCACTCTGGACTGTGGAAACTCAATACCATCCTGCGCTCTCGCCTTCTCGATCAACGAAGCAAATCCACCAAACACGAATGATGGAAGCGTATCTAGCTGAGCTACAAATTTCTTTCGAATCTCGGGATAGGGCTCCAACCATTCTCGATAGTTCAAGTCAGGATTCTTGCAGGCTTCCACCAGTTCCGCCCGGTCAATATTGGAAAACGAGAACACAAGAGTGGGAGCCTGAACAAGACCGTCTTTCGTTCGTCCTTTCTCCCAGGAAACTCCTCCACGCGCCGCCACATCCCCGTCCCCGCTGCAGTCGATAATAACTTCGGCTTCGATCTTTTGACGCCCAGATTTCGTTTCGATGATCACTCCCGCAAGCCTGTCGCCTTCCCGGACCGTATCAACGTACAGCGCGTGCAAGAGCACATTCACTCCCGCGGAGGTTAGTTTACGCATCGCCAAGATTTTCCAATAGTGAAAATTCAAGCTGAACGTCGAACCGCACTTCGGATCGTAACAAGGGGCTACGGCTTGATTCGCGTCTATCAGATCGTCAATAAACTCCTGCCCTAGGCCCTTCACCACTTGCCGATACTCTTGATCATGATAGCCAAGCCAAGGAAGCGTTGAGGAAATACCGCCGACGAATCCCGAGCGCTCGATCAGCATCGTTTCCGCTCCATTGCGGGCTGCCGCGATCGCAGCGGCAACGCCCGCTGAACCAGCGCCTACGACCAAAACCTGCGTTTTATAATCGAATCTCATTACAATGCTTGAATGGGCAAGTCGATCGACTCGCGCATATAGATGTATCCACTTTTCAAATTAAGGTTGCGTCCGCAAAAAGCGAGCCCTGCGGGAACGCCCACAGGGCTCTACTAACTACAATACTTCCTACAAAAACCGTTGTCAGAATCTAGCGTCGTAAGTTAGTTTTATCCACCGAACATCGCCGGCCTGGGCAAATCGCTCAGCCGTCATAAATCCAAAATACTCTTCATCTGTAACATTGTTGACTTGAAGCGACAACGTGTCTCGTTCGTTCAATGGATAGCGCGCGTTTAGATTGAAGATCGTGTACGCGGGGTTGATGAAGTTGTTGTTCGCGTCTCCCCAACGGTCCCCTTCGTGAATCATGCCCAATCCCACCTTCAGTCCCTCTAGCGAGCCTTCGGTAACGTCGTAGCTGGCATAGAAACTCGCAGTAAAATTGGGGATGGACCGGAACCCGAGCCCTACTCTTGCGGGACGGGTATCCGCCGTGATCTCATTCGACATGCTGCTCAATCCAGCGATCAGCTGCAGGTTTTCGGTCACCTGAATGCCTAGATCCAGATCAACCCCTTCGGCCGTGATCTCGCCGGTCGATTCGAACGATCCAACATTTATCGGATCCGGGACGATGATCCCCGTTCGGATGTTTTCGAATAGCGACAAGGTCCCGAAAATCTTCTCGTCCAGAATATCGAATTTCAATCCGACCTCCGTTATCTCCGTACTGGGGTCGGGGAGAGGGACTCCATCGACGTCGGTCTGTCCCGAGCTAGGAGAGGTGGTGTCGCTGAAGCCGAAATAGCCCGAAACGTTCTCCGTAAACTTGTACACTCCGGACACTCTCGGGAAAAACCGGTTGTCCTCCGACCGGTTTGGAGTGGGAACAGTCGCATCGCGATTCATGACATTATTCAATGCCCGCACATCTTGCCAACGCCCCCCGAGCACGAGAATCAGCCTGTCATTGAAAAAGCCCACCTGGTCTTGCAAGTAGAAGGATCGGTTGCTGGCGTTCACGGTGTTGCGACGCCTCGCTCCTACATCGTCCGTAGGGTCTCTGAACTGGTTCAACCCTGGGCCAATCCCGTAGACCGGATTGAACACGTTGAAGTCGGGCGTGAGCCAGCGCCGAATGTTCGCGTTGCCGGTATTGCTCGCGTTGTACGTCAACCCGAATAGAACTTTGTGGCTCACGTCACCCGTGTTGAACAGACCGACCATTCCTAGATCGCCAGAAAAACTGTCATTGTCCTGGGGAATCGATTGCTGGGCTCTCGGCCAAGTTTGTATCGTGCTGCCCGGGCTGGAGATAAACGTCTCCACTCGTTCCTGATCGTGCTCGTGTCCCACCAATCCCAATTTCGCAGACCAGTTAGAATTGAACCAATGAGTCGCCGAAACCGACAGCGTGTAGCTCTCCGTCTGTTTTCCATCCGTAGGCTCGCCTCGAAAAAAGCCAATCGGCAGATTGAGCAGCAACCCGTCCGGCGTCTGAGTCGTCGAGCTTGGAATCTCGTCCGTGGGCGTTCCGCGATAGATATACGGCTGAGCGAAATTCTGCAAAAGATCGTCTTCCTGATACTCGAACCACGTCGTCACCGTCGTGTGATTTCCAAAGAGCATTTCTATGGACGGCGCGAAGTACAAACGCTCCGTGAACGCGAATGGCCGCCAGCTTTCGCTATCTTCATAAGAGAGCACGAACCGAGAGTTGATATCGAGATCTTCCGTATCCAACAACGGCTCGTTGTGATCCAACATTCCCTTGTAGAAACTATTCTCTCCAGCGATTACCCGCACGTGGGTTTGCTTCTGGGGAAGCGGCCTCTTCTTAACATAGTTTATTATACCACCCAGAGCCGTGGTATTGTATAGAGCGGCCGACGCGCCTTTGACAATTTCCACTCTCTCAATTCCGTCAAGCGATCGGAAGGTGGTCGGGAAAGCGAAATCCAGACCATCTTGGTAAATCGTCGGGCCAAATCCTCTAATATTGATTCCGCCGTCCGAGCGCTGGTCGCCCCCCGTTGTATTGCTCACGTAACCTAGCACGTCGTTGATTTTCAACGCGCCAATGTCTTCTAGAAAGTCGCTGTTGAATACCTGTACATTCAGCGGCAGTTCCAGCAACGGCGTATTCGTCCTGAGCCCGCCGACTGTGCGCGTTCCAAAATATCCGCGGTCCGAATCAGAGGAAACGGTAAATGGATCGAGGGTATAAAAGTCTTCGCTGTCGTCTTGGGAAAACGCCATCTGACCTGCCAAAAACGCTATCGCCAAGATAGCCGATATCGGGATTTTTTGAGTACTTATATGCATCTTACGTTGTGTAGTTGTGTTCGTAGTTTGTGCTTCGATTCGCGTCCCACCACGAGACTAGGATGCATCGAGCACGGGGTTATTTGAAACCAACGATGCTCCAATCGGCCGCGGGCGGACAAATTCATAACGCTCGTGTATTTTCTGTACCAGTGATCGATGCAAGCGGCTAGATAGCGTAAGAGCTTGTAGGGTTGGAAAACGCGATCCCGGTCGGCGCATAGGCGTCAACCTATTGATTTCTCGCCTGAGAAAACGCGCCCACCGACAAGTCGGGGTCTGTGACGGGACGGCGCGTTTCACCCCTTGATTCAGGAAGATAAAGGTGGAATCCGCCGTCCCGGCGGGTTTAAATTGACGCCTATGCGCTCGGCGGGAGCCGTGTCGGCTGATCATTTTCAACAAACTGCGGACGCCTGGCCCTTCGAGAGACTCAGGATAGCGAGCGTTGCCGAACCACGGTCGACCGATACCACTGTATTCAAACTATTGGACTTGTTAGACTCTTTCTCAAAGGCTCGGGACGGCCGCCCTCCACCCTCGGTCGAGCATCTCCGACAACTCGAGAACTGTGCTTCGCTTATTAGCGTCTCGGGCTACATTGAGGTTTTCAAACGGATCGACCCGGTGGTCATAGAGTTCCAAACCTTCCACTCGCCCCGGAACGCTTACCGATTCCCATCTCGTCAAACGATAGCGATCGGTGCGGATAGTATAGCCCATCAAGTCCCAGCCATGCCTCTCCAGCTCATCCTCGCCCACGCTTCGTGGATACTGGCTGAAGACCGCTTTCTTCCATGGCCGACCCGGGTCTTCCAATAGAGGCAGCAGACTCAAGCCTTCCATCTCGTGCGGCGCTTCGGCGCCCACCCATTCGGCAACCGTCGCATACAGGTCGACCAGTTCAACCAATGCCGGAGATCGCCCCACGGCGCCCCTTACTCCGGGGAAACGCAGAATCAATGGCACCCGAATGTCTCGTTCGACATTCGTTGATTTACCCCAAGCATCGTGCTCTCCCAATTTGTAGCCGTGATCGCTCCAAAGAACGACAGCCGTGCTGTCGCGCAGTCCCAACGCATCCAGCGCATCGAGCACTCTACCCACTTGCGCATCCACATAACTGATACACGCATAGTAGGCCCTACGATACGCCATCGCCATATCCATGGGCGCGGTTCCCGATGGAGCGCCGTCGTAACCATGAAACTCCGCGCTACGCCCCAGGGCATACCATGGAGCTTTCATTGGGTGGAAGTCATTGGTCAGCGTGGGAAGGTCGCGACCCTCATAGATGTCCCAATATCGCTTCGGAGCGGAAAACGGCAGGTGCGGCTTCGTGAAACCTACCGCGAGGAAGAAAGGGTCATCGCTTTCTTTCAAACGCCGTAAGGCCTCGATAGATGCGCTGGCTAGTCGCCCATCGAAGTAACCGTCATCCTCCACATCCGCTATCTCCATGACAGGTCCGCGGGCAGCCCGCTCGAACTTTATGCCAGTCAGCCCCGCCTCCACCGCTGCATCGTACTCCGCCTGAACAGCGTTAACGGTATCCGGGTTGGCATACTTTCGCGCTGCGCTACACAAGTTCCTCGGGTTCGGATCCCGCATGCCTGGCTCTGTCCAAGACACGGGGTCACTCGGCGAGAGTGTCTTGCCCAAGCTCTGCGTTCGGTAACCTCGCGCTTGCAACGCTTGGGGCAATGTCTGAATGCCCGGGTTGAGCTCGCGAAAGTTGTCCCGCAAGTGAATCACGCCGAGAGAGTCTGGACGTTTGCCAGTAAAGACAACGGCTCGAGACGGCGTACACACCGCCTCTTGACAGAAAGCGTTTTCGAATAGCAAGCCACTTTCGGCTAGTCTATCCAGATTGGGGCTCACAATGTGCTCGGCTCCGTAGCAACCAAGTTCAACTCTCAGATCGTCTATAGAAATGAACAATACGTTCTTCCGGCTCTCCGCTCCGAGCGAGCAGGCGAGAGTGACGAAAGCGAAGAGGAATTTGTCTGGGAAACGCATAAAATACGAGGCGCCTCACCGCTTCCAAGGTACAACCGAGTACGGCTCGTTAACCTCTGGCAAGCTGCGCACGAGCGACTGGCGAACCCCTCCGTAGCGAGGATTTTCAAACAGGTTCAGCCATTCCCAAGGGTCTTTCTTCATATCATAAAGCTCACCTGTGCCGTCTGGGTAGTAGATGAGCCGAAAGCGGCTGTTTCGAACGGAGTGATAGTTCCGATAGTAGGTGGTGACAACGGGTTTCCCACGCTCGTCCGCCAGCCCATTTAGAATGGGCGCCAGGTCGAACCCATCGAGCGTGTGCCCTGGCGGGCTCAGGCCGCAAAGAGAGACCAAAGTCGGGTACAGGTCAAGAAGGCTCACCGGCGTCGAGAAGCGGCTCCCCCCGTCCGTCACTCCGGGCAGGGATATCAACAACGGCACCCGAACCGAACGCTCCCATAGATCGAATTTGTGCCAGCTCTCTTTTTCCCCCAGCTGGTATCCATGGTCGCTGGACACCACGACAATCGTGTTGTCCGCGTAGGCGCTTCTCTCCAGCGCGTCAAGCACCCGCCCCAGGAGATCATCCGCATACAAGTACGCCGCAAGATAGGCCCGGACCGCGCTTCGATAGTGGCCCGACGCAACGAGATAGTTTTGCGTGTTGTACCGATCCGCTTTCAGAAGAGTACCGTCGACCTCATCCAGATCCCCATAATCCCCATACGGCGTCTCGTCTCCGTAGGGAGGCTCTCGATTAAACAAATTCGACAAAGCCAGCATACGGCCGTACGGCGGCACATCCTCCAAGTCCTTGGCCTTGTACCCCGGAGGCCCTTCCAGCAATGCCTCTGGAACGCGATCCCAGTATCGTTTGGCCGCATAGTAACGTGTATGCGGTTTATAAATACCCAAGGCTACAAAAAAAGGCTGATCGTGTTTGTCCTCGAGCAGCTGAATCGTTTTCACCGCGTTCTTCGTGTCCTGAGACATTTTCTCGGGATCGTCCCGATCCCAATCATCTGGCAAATAGCCATAGTGATCCGGCCAACCCTCGATCTCTATTTTATTCTCCGCGACCTCCGGCAACCGGTCTTCCTCCTCCCAGCTAAAGGAGTTCACATAGCCCTCCGACCAGCAGTGCTCGAAATGCTCTTGCTGCTTGTGATGAAACAGCTTCCCGTATCCAGCAGCCAGATACCCGTTGTCCCGGAAATGCTGAGGCAGATTGCGAACGTTGGCAATCCAATGGTTCGCCTGGGTGTAAACTTGGGCGTTGTGGTATATGCCCGATCGCGACGGGTGCACTCCCGTCATGAGCGAGACGCGGGACGGATTGCATATTGGCGCGGCGCAGTACGCTTGCGTAAAGACAGCGCTTCTTTGAGCGAGCCGGTCCAGGTTGGGCGTTGGAAGGCCCGATTCGCTCAACACCTCCGTCCAGTCATTCATGTCGTCAAAGAAGACGAACAGGACGTTTGGCCGATCCGATCCATCGATTCGACAAACAAAAAGAGTCACGCAAGTAAACAGAGCGAAAAACCAATATTTTGGATACAATAGACTCATAAGAAACAAACTGAAATAGTGTTTAGGCTCTAGGAAACGGATCGCGTCTTTCGATAGCAGCTAGGGCTCGCTCCAGCCCATTTAGAAAACTGACGACTGAAATAGTAAGGGTCCTCGAATCCACACAGCTCACCGATCTTCGAAACGCTCTCATCGGTTTCATCAAGATAGTTCGCAGCTACTTGCAACCGGTTCTCTAGTATCCACTTTCTAAGAGACACGCCATAGGTCTGACGGAACAATCTGGTGAAATAGTTGTGAGAGTACCCCATGCGTCGCGAGATATCGAGGGGGCTGACCGATCCACGCATGTTCTTTGCCAAGAACTCGGCGATGCTGTACTGCTGCGATGCGGATAGTCTGGATTCTTGATTCCCGTTTGAAAAATCGCCGCTCGTTCGACGAAATATGTCCGAACACAAGCACGATACGAGCCCCCGAATTTTGGAGCTAGACCAGCAGTCTGAATTGAGTGACTCCACAACTATCTTTTCAAACCACAGTCTTCCTTCTGAAAAACTCGCAACTGCCCTGTAAGGCCAGCCAGGGGATATCACAGATTCTAGCGCATTCTCGATTCGCATTCGAAATCGAAGAATTCGTTGCTTCGCCGAAGCTGGAAAGGAAAACCGAAACGGGATGCTGGGCGA
The DNA here is from genome assembly GCA_028284235.1 of Opitutaceae bacterium. Lineage (GTDB taxonomy): Bacteria > Verrucomicrobiota > Verrucomicrobiia > Opitutales > Opitutaceae > Pelagisphaera. The sequence goes on along the minus strand of JANQSC010000054.1, from coordinate 229,190 downwards.
AACCCACAACACAGATCCTGCAGATAGGCTGACCGGATCACCCGCGACGACTCCGCTGCATTGACCTTCAACAATATACCAAAATAGATGCTCTTGAAGACACCCCTGCGATTGGAAAGAACGCTCGGGCAATCTAAGTATCCCATCAATACCGTCGAAATCGACAATGACTCTCGACGATGGATCAAGAAGTCCCTCGAGCCAGTTTTCGTACAGATCAGATCGCAATCGAGATATCATAACAGGGATAGTCCATCAATTTACACGTTCAGTCCATGGTGTTCATCAACAATTCTGCGATAATTGTACCCTCGAGATCACATGAATCACATTTAAACACTATGACAGCTACCATTCAATCAATCCTCTCGGCAGAAGAAACCAAACAATTTCACGATCAAGGTTTTCTTGGACCATTCACCGCGATAAACCCCGAAGAAATGGCGACAGTTCGCGAGTCTATAGAGAACACGGTTCTCACGACCGACGGACCAAACAAGAACGTCAATACAACAATGAGGCACTTGGATAAAAAAGTTGTATTCGATCTTTGTACACATGACGAGATACTCGGAAGAGTTGGGAGTATTCTAGGACCAAACCTTATACTGTGGGCGGGCACGATGTGGAACAAGATGCCCGGCGGAAAAGAAATCCCATGGCACCAGGACCTTAACTACTGGCCTATAGAACCAATAATCAATATTACAGCGTGGATCGCTATTGACGACGTAACGGTCGAAAACTCTTGCCTTGAGATTATCCCCGGCTCCCACAAGAAGTCGGTGCCACATATACAAGCGGATGGGAAGTGGTTTGACGAAGAGGCGGATCCACGTTTTTTCGATGCGAAAGAGCGAATTCAACTCCCCCTCAAGCCGGGGCAATTCGTCCTTTTCAATGAAAAAACGCTCCACCACTCTGAACCAAACCGATCCAACCGGCGTCGTTTGGGTATCGCGCCTCGCTTTACAATTCCAATTGTGAGAATCGACCATGATAAATTATTTGAAGGGCACGCAGGTATACTCGTGAGTGGTGACGACTATATGGGCTTTAATAGACTGACTACTCCGCCCATACATTAGCCTAGTGTATAGTGATCTTCATCCCATAGAGATCGCTCGGACCACGTATTTCGCCACAATAAAATACGACGAACCAATCATTTTCATCAATATGCGCCATCCATGGGTAAGTAATGTCGTTTCGATTTGAGAGAGACTCTGGAAAACTGACCACCGTTCCTCGCCGAACCCAATCTAGTTTGTCCGCGCTAGCCGACCAAAGATAGACTGCGCCTGGCAATTTCCCCTCTTTCGAACGCCTCGATTCAAACGCGTAGAGCGTTGTTTGATCTACTGGAGAGGCAACAAGAAACGGGCTGGGCAAATAGTAGTCGTCTCCCCTCTTTTCCGGCCACTTGCTCATGCTCCAATTCTCCCCATTTTCGTCGGACACCGCCTGCCAATAGTGAGACTTCGTACCACTATCCCGAAACAATCCAACATAGCGTTGCCCGGTCCAAATCGTAGCGGGTTCATAGAGTTTTTTTTCGGTAATCGTTACTGGAGATCCCCAGGAGCGACCGTGATCCTGCGAGTAGGCAATCCAAATACCCTCCTCTGGTCCTTTTGAGCCCAGTCGATAGTGCCCAGTAACCGCAAGCCCTTTCCCAGGAACGGGAAAAACGTGCCCATATACCGATCCGGTTTTCCCGTCTGCGAGATTGGAGACGTCGATCTCGTTCCAAGAGCGTCCGGAGTCCTCGGACCGCCAACCGAAGATGCTGTTGCGCTCATCGCCCGTATAGGCCATCGCCAATAGCACGATCGAGCCATCCTCCGCCACCCCGAGAGCCGTGTTGGCTGAATTGTTAAGCTTCATGCTTTGGTCAAACTCCTGCAGGATTTTCGGCGCGGAGAAACTCTTGCCTCCGTCGGTGGAAATCGAAACCGCAGGGCAGCCCTCCCCGCCGGAGCCATGGAAACGCCCCGCGCTGTAGGCCATGACCAACGTCCCGTCGGGCGCCTTGACGATCTTGGGCCATGCGAGATGGGCGAATCTCAGATCTTTCGGAGCCTCGACCAGCAGCCGCGGCTGACCATAGTCAACGCCTTGCGGCTCGCCGCCAACCGAGACATTCGCGAGTGGCAACGCTAATAGGGAGCAAATCAGAATAGAGTGTTTCATGGGGCTGTTTCGGAATCAGACCGGTGGATTCCTCCACTCATCCTCATACACACGGCCCCGCCGTCAAACAGATCCGGATTGTCTACAAATCAGACAAGTTTCTCTGTAGTGAACTAAACCAGAGGTTCGCCAATATCATGTGCACGAATCGCGGGATAGATAGTTTTAAATATCCAATTACCGGATACTCTTACGCTTATTAATCCCCCCAAACAAGCGAAAGCGATTTGTTCAACAACGAACCATGCAACGCGAGCGAATCACTTTAGCCATCGTCTCCCCGGGTCGCTGGGGGCGACAATTATTAGACGCGCTGGCAAAATCGGACATCCTCGAGTTTGCCGGCGTCTTCAGCCGCAGCGCGGAAAACCGGCGCGATATCGTCAAAACCTATGGAGGGAAAACCTACAAGCGCTACGAGACCCTGCTCGCCGATCCGGGAGTGGATGGCGTTATTCTGCCAACACCCCATTTCCTGCACTATCCTCAAACCATGGCCGCGCTGGAAGCCGGGAAATCCGTATTCGTGGAAAAGCCAATGGCCAATTCCCTCGCGGAATGCGAAGAGATGGGCCGCACCGCCGCAGACAGGAACCTGACGCTAGCCGTCGGGCTGCAGAACCGCTGGGTGGGGTCCGCCTGGAAGCTCAAGTCCCTAATCGAGAAAGGGGAGCTGGGTACGATCGCCACCGCGACCGCAGCGTTGGGCGCAAACCTGGTCCCGCAATACACGATCGGACAGGACTGGGAACTCGACGTCGAGAAAATCCCGGGAGGGCCCCTGGACAATCTGGCCGTGCATCAAGTCGATTTGCTGCAGTTTCTGCTCGGTCCCGTCAAACGGGTTTGCGGGCACGTCAGCGCCGCACGTTCGCCAACAAACGTTCCCAGCATGGCCACCGCTTCCCTCGAGTTTGAAAGTGGAGCGCTGGCCAGCCTCATGAGCCACCAAATATCCGTCTACGTTAGCGATCTTTCAATCTACGGCTCCAAAGCGGCCGCTCACTACAAACGCGCTGGACAGGAATTACTCTGGGAGAAGATTCCGGATTGCCGATTCGCCAAAGACGTCAAGTCCGAGGTAGAAACTTTGGAATGGGAGGGTCCCCAGAATTTCACTACGGCTCTCCAGGCTGAACTAGAGAATTTCGGCCAGTGCATTCGATCCGGAGCGGACCCTAAAGTCGGGGCGGCGGAAGGCATCTCCTCACTTGCAGTTATCCGCGCAATCATGAAGAGCAGCGCATCCGGACAACACGTCGAACTATGAGCATTCCCGTTCTCGAGCCTACGGCCGAGCTCCAAGTTGAAAAATCAACCGCTGCGATTCTCCACTGAAGAGACACCCGATATGATCTCGATTTCCGCTTCAGAGCTTACGTCCACCATTGCTGGCATTCTTGTACGTCACGGAACGCCAGACCTCATCGCGCAGCAGGTCGCGAGTTCTCTGGTTCGTTCCAACCTTGTAGGACACGATTCCCACGGGGCTCGATTGGTCCCCGCCTACATTGAGAAAATCCGTCGAGGCGAGATTGATCCTGGGGCCAATCCAGTCGCTCGGCGAAGAAAAAACGCTACTGCCACAATCGACTGCAATCGAGGGTATGGCCAGCTCGGAGCGTCTCTCGGAGTGGAAACCGTCGTCGCTTTGGCCCGAGAGAACGGCATCGCCACAGTGACTTTGGAGGAAGCCAACCACGTAGGGCGCATTGGCGAATACTGCGAACAGATCGCAGGGGCAGGCTGTATTGGGCTGATCCTCGCTTCGGGAGCCAATCCGGGTGGTTCCGTCGCTCCCTACGGAGGATCGCGCCGAGCATTTGGAACGAACCCGATTGCCTGGGGATTCCCAAGAGCCAAAGGGCAGTTCCCGTTCATCCTGGACATGGCCACATCAATGATTGCCGCAGGGAAAGTTTCTCTCGCAAGAGAACAGAACGCTCAAATCGAGTCCGGCGCGTTGCTTGACAACGCGGGCGTTCCCAGCCGAGACCCCGAAGCCTTCTTCCGCGGAGGCGCGCTCGTCCCCTTCGGAGCGCACAAAGGAGGGGGACTGGCATTTGGTATCGAAATTATGGTTAACCTACTATGCGGGTTCGCGCCCGCTATTTCTCGCGAATACAAAAGAGGCAATCCGGTTGTCATGACCGCTTGGAATATAGAAGCATTCACTAGCAGGCCGCGATTCGAACGGCTCATTGAAGAACTCTGCAACTTCGTGAAGTCTATGCCAACGGTCGAAGGATGCAGCGAGGCGCTAATACCGGGGGAAACCGAATTCAAAACTCGAATCCACCGGATTCAGCACGGCATCCCCCTGGAGGAATCCACATGGCATGCGCTCACCCACTTGTCTCAGTAAACACAATGCCCACTCCAATCAGCAGGACCATTCTCGAATCGAACGAGTCGTTTTCACGGCACTCCGAAGCGACAATCGTGGAACTCGCCAACGGACTCCTCTTGCTCGCCTGGTCGAAGTTCAAAGGTCACCACGACAATTCCGACGCGCACGTCGCTCGAATGATCTCGGAGGATGGCGGGCAAACTTGGCAAGAGGAACGGGTCCTTGTAGCCAACGAAGCAGGCCTCAACGTAATGTCGCCGGCGATTCGGCGATTGAAAGACGGATCGCTCGGTTTGGTCTGTAGTTTTAGAGATTCAAAGAAAAACGCCAAGCGACTCTTTCGGCGATCCACCGACGAAGGGAAAACGTGGAGTTCGGCAATTGATATAACCGGCGATGGCTACAACACCGGAGCTCACGACAGACTCACCGTTACCTCTAGGGGTCGAGTCCTTGCGCCTCTACATTGCGCCGACCACTGGGACAATCACTACTTGACTATAAAAGTGGCGCGGTCTGACGACCACGGCAGAACATGGCGACTGAGCGATCCAATCACGCTTCCCAAGTTAAACGCCTCCGAATCGGGCGCCCAAGAACCAGACATTGTCGAACGAATCGACGGTTCCCTTTTGATGATCATGCGGACAGCAACCGGACGCCTCTACCAGGCAGAGTCGCATGATCAAGGGGCGAATTGGACCCATATCCGACCAACCGCTGTCACGTCACCCATCGCTCCCGCGATCATACGCCGCATACCAAATACAGGTGATCTATTGCTCATTTGGAATTGGACCTACAACCACAAGGACTTCATGCTCGGAAAACGTAAGCGGCTGACTTGCGCGATCAGCAAAGACGGAGGCGGCACTTGGCCAATTCAGCGTCGCAAAGTCATCGAAAACGAAAGTGAAGACTGTTTTTCCTACCCCAGCTGCACATTCTACAATGACGAGATCTTGCTCACCTACTACCGAATGCGCGAGGGGGTTGAATTCAATTTCGACGGACCCCGCTCACTTAAACTAACTCGATTTCCAACGAGCTGGTTGTACGAGTGAGGCCTAGACGCGGCGGCTCTCCCAAACATCTGGATTCACTAGAAAACGCGGACACTCGCCGCGTAGGGCCTGGAGCGCCTGAAAAGCCGCGACCGAGTTGCTCCTGCGTTTGCTTTCTCGCGTAAACGCGGCGGCATGCGGGCTGAGGACAACGTTGTCCAGTCCTAGAAGGGGGCTCTCCAAACCGGGAGGCTCTTCCCGAAAAACATCCAGTCCGGCCCCCGCGATCCCGCCGCTTTCCAACGCGTTTGCCAGCGCCTTTTCACAAACCAATCGTCCGCGGGAGACATTGATCAGGACCGCGTGTTTCTTCATCAGGGAAAGCGCCTCCTCCCCTATCAGGCCTTCGTTCTCTCGCGTGAGCGGCACATGAAGACTCACAATATCGCTCGTAGAAAGCACGTCTTCCATCGCGCCCTTCAATTCGACCCCAACTTGCGTGGCTTTCTCCGGCTTCACAAAGGGATCATAGGCTAGGATGCGAGCCCCAAACGGAGCGAGCAGCTCGGCGACTTGACTCGCGATACGGCCAAAACCAATCAGCCCTACCGTCTTCCCATGGATCTCGGCGCCGAGGCCAACATTCAAATGCCACTCTCCACTCCGAACTGCCCTGTCCCACTTCAACAAGTTTCGGCTGGTCGCCAGAATTAGCCCGATCGTGTGCTCCGCGACCGAGATCGTATGGGCGTCAGGCGTATTGACTACGCAAATACCGAGTTCCGTCGCCGCTTGGACATCGATTGAGTCCACGCCGATTCCAAATCGAGAAATCACTCGCAGCTTCCCAGCGCGGTTCAGCGTATCTCGGCTCGCTGGAAAGTCCGAACCCGCGAGAACCGCATGTGCGCATTCGATTTCGCAAAGCGGATCTCCCGTTTTCCCGTTTGAAAATGGGCCAATAATCTCCGCTTCCCCATCAAGGATCTCAAAAACCGAGTGATGCGGTTTCAAATTGAGCCAAACCTTGGGAAGGTCGCCCATCAAGGATTCGCGGAACGACTTTGGCTCGTCTCGCTTTTTCCCGACACGCACACCAGAAAACTAGCGACCCCCGCAAAAAAGAACCACCAAGGCCACGCCAATTGTATTTCTCTTCCAAATACAAAAGAGCTCCAATAGGGCATAATGTATGGCTGGAAGAGCAGCACAACGCCCGCCCCTACCCACAACGAAAGGACCGCGGTTCGCTCGTTTCCCCTCTTGGTCAGAATAGCGGTCATAAAAACGCCAAACAGCCCAGAATAGGCAAACGTCAATACGCCCAGAGAAAAATCGATCAACCCCTGCCCTCCCGCTTTCTGCATGAACACCGCCAAGGCCGCGAACAACGTTAGGCCGCCCCCCATCCAGTATACAGTCTGGCGGGATTGCAAGAGCGAGAGGGTTCTCCCTTCCACCGCGCCGCTGGCGCCGGCATCTTGTCGCTTGCGGAGGTTTCCTTGGATCGTGCTGGCCATCGCGTTTGCCGCGGAATCGAAGCTGCTCATCGACGCCGCCAGCATTCCCGCCACCGCAAGCCCGACGATGCCGCTAGGCAGATGGGACAAAATGTACTGGGGGAAGAGGTTCTTACTGTCCGTCAATACGTCGGACGGCATGGACGCTCCCATAATGTCAGGCCGGGCGTAAAACAGGTAGAGAAGCAGCCCGATGACAAGGAACAGAACGACAATGGGCAACGAAATCACCCGGGAGAATATCATCGACCTGGTAGCGCTTGAGGTCGACCTGCAGGTCATCATTCTCTGAACCATGTCTTGGTCGCACCCATACTGAGCGACATTCATCAACATGTAGGCGATCAAGCCGGTCCAGACCGTGTAGGTTGCCGAAAGGTCGAACTCTGTATTTAGCCATCTCAGCTTGTTTCCTTCGGGCGCGGTTCTAAGCGCCTCGACCATTTCGGGGATCCCCACCGGCACTTGAGCGAGCAAGAACCCGATGCAAATCAACGCCGCGCCCGTGAGAATGACCACCTGCACGACATCGGTCCATATGACCGCATGGATACCGCCCGCCGCCGTGTAGATCGTCGCCACGATTCCCAGAATCACGATCGCGGTCACCAAGTAGCCCGTGTCGGAGTTTCCAAACAACATGAGCGCGACAACGATCGACGCGATGAAGTGGCGCGCCCCTTGCGCCAACAAAATGCCTACGAGAAAAAACCACGAGCAGGCCATTTCGGCTTTATCGCCAAATCGCTCTCTCAAGTATCCGTATATCGTTAGCGTATTGGCTCGATAGAGCACTGGAACTACGACCACAGCCGCGATCACCCCTCCAATCGTACTCCCAATCGGAATCAGCAAAAAGGTCAAATCGCCTCGAAAAGCCACCTGAGGGAGCCCGACAAAACTACCCGCGCTCAACGAAGTCGCGACAATCGAAGTAGTAACCGCCCATCCGGGCATGTCTCGATTTCCCAAGAAAAAGGACTGCTCGTCCTCCTGTTTTCTCGAAAGGCGAAACCCCATCACTAAAATTGCCCCTAGATAGCAAACAAGAATGGTCCAATCTATCCAGGTCATTAGGTACTGCGCGTTTAGAAAAGTAGAGACGGATTGGTAGCCCGCTATCCGTCAACCCTCAAGTTCCATCTGCTATTCTCAATACACAACCGCTTGTTTGAATTGTATACCTATCAAGACGAATTGATCGCTGCAGAGGCCCGAACGATTTTCGATCAATGCGAATCCAACGCCCAATCTCGAAAGTCAGAATGCGACAAAGCAAGGTAAAACAAAAATGGAAGGAGGGAGCAGTTGCGCTAGGCACTCTCGTCAAGTCGATTGATCCCGTGCATACCGAAGTTCTAAGCCAAGTGGGGTTTGATTTCCTATGGTACGATTTGGAGCACTCGGACAAGAGCGTAGAGACATTTTCCAATCTCTGTAGAGCGTCCCGAATCGGCAACGTGGACATATTGGCGCGGCCCGCTCGATGGGAAACAATGCGGATGGGTCGACTGCTGGAAACGGGGGCTCAGGGCATCATGTATCCAAGATGCGAAACAGCCGAGGAAGCCAAAGAAGTCGTTCGTTGGTCCAAGTTCCACCCCTTAGGGGAACGCGGTTTCGACGGCGGGAGCGCGGACAACGGATACGGGTCGTACCCAGCAGGTGACTACACCGCTACTGCGAATCGAGAAACGTGGGTCACCATTCAAATCGAATCGCCCGCTGCCCTCCCCAACGTATGTGAAATTGCCAATGTCGAAGGCGTCGACTGCTTGTTTTTCGGGCCTGGGGACTTCTCGCAGCTATCCGGAAGAGCCGGCGATGTCATGGGGGAAGAAACTCTCCTCGCGGCAAAGCAGGTTGCCGAAGGCGCGCTCGCGAGCGGCAAGGTATTCGGAACCCTCGTTTTCGACTTGGACCACGCAAAGCGCATGCAGGACATCGGGGCGCAACTTCTCGTCTACAGCGCAGACATAGTCCTCTATAGGAACGCTTATCAAACGCTACTAGAGGAGTTTCATGAGTTTGAACTCGTGGATTAGGAGTTTGACCAGTAGCTAGCAAGCGGGCCACCGGAAGGCAATGCGCCCCAAGCTTTGCGAGACATAGGGGCTTAGCGCTTCAGAGTCTGTCAAATAAGTCGCTTTCGATCGCCAAAGAGAAATTCCTTTCAATCAAACCTAACTCTTGGCAGAAAACACGCGCGGCCCTAAATGGCCTGACACGTTTTGGCCACTCGTTTGCCCGATCCATTCGAGAACGGCCCAAACTATCAAATGATGAAACACCCCAAGATATTTCTCCTAGCCAGCCTTGCCGTGTTGCCGCTCTCGCTCGGAGCCAAGGATACAGACCTAATAGTCTACGGGGGCACTCCGGCTGGTATTGCAGCTGCAATACAGGCAGCTGAGCAAGACCTCTCCGTGCTCATCGTAGAGCCCTACTCACGCGTTGGCGGTATGCTCACCAACGGGCTGAACCACCCGGATTTTCGCTCGTTCGAATCGATTACCGGCTTCTACTACAAATTTACGCAGCGCTCGCTCGACTACTACACCCGCAAATATGGAGAGGATTCCCAACAAGTCGAAGACACCTTCCGGGGCACCCACGTCGAGCCGCATGTAGCCCAATTGCTACTCCATCAGATGATCGCAGAATACGGGGGAATCGAGGTTGTCACGCGCTTCGAGTTGCTCGAAGCTCGGCTGAACGAAGAAGGGACGCGAATCAAGTCCATCAAGGTCCAAAACAACGTAGGCGCTACCTTTGAGTTGAGGGCGGACGCGTATATAGACGCGACTTACGAAGGAGACCTTATGGCTGCTGCCGGAGCGCCCTATCGGGTCGGTAGAGAAGCGAAAAGCGAATACGGCGAGCGCCTGGCTGCTGAAACTGCCGACGATCAGGTTATGGGCTACAATTTCAGGCTGACGATGACGAACGTCCCTGAAAACCGGGCCCCCGTCCCCCAACCAGACAATTACGATAGCCAAGACTTCGCGCCCGTTCTAGCCGCTCTCAAAGAGGGCAAAATCCAGTCCATATTTGGCCTCGCGAAAGACTCCATCTACAAGACGATGATCCCCGCGCTCCCCAACGGGAAACGGGATGTCAACGATGTCAGCCGAGGCCTGTTTCGCCTGTCGCTGCCCCAATACAGCAAATACTGGCCAGACGCCGGTATCGCTGAACGCAAAGAGCTCTTCCAAAAGCATGTTTACCACAATATCGGTATGCTCTACTTCCTGCAGAACGATCCTGCTGTTCCGGATACGTTTAGGGAACAAGCAATCGAATGGGGCCTTTGCAGAGATGAATTCACGGACAACCTGCACTTGCCTGAACAACTTTACGTCCGCGAGGGTCGCCGGATGATCGGAATGCGCGTATTCAACGAAAACGACACCCTGCATGATGGTGGCGACGCGCGCGTCGTTCATAAGCCAGACTCCATAGGCATCGGGGACTACAGCATAAACAGCCATGGGTCCGGAAGGGAAGGCGGTCTCTTTATCGGGGAGCACACTGGTGAGTTCTACAGCCCGATACCCGCTTTTGAAATTCCGTTCGGTACGATTGTCCCGAAGGGAATTGAAAACCTCCTTGTCCCGGTGGCGGCATCCTCTTCGCATATTGGCATGTGCGCGTTGCGATACGAACCCACCTGGTCCAGTCTGGGAGATGCGGCCGGAGCTGCCGCCGCGATCGCTGTTGCAGAGGGAATACCTGTACAGGAAATCGATGTCGCCCGCCTTCAACGCGCGTTGCACACCTCAGGCGCGGCGACCACCTACGTCAGTGACGTCCTACCCGAGCATCCGGATTTTCAAGCAGTCCAGTGGTGGGCGAGTCTCGGCGGCTTGATGGGGCTATACTCGAAACCGACTTCACGAATACGAGGGGCAACAATTCTCGGCCAGCATTGCGAGGCGTTCCCCGGGCACGCTGTCGACTTGGATACTGCCATGACCCCGGAGCTCACCATAAAATGGAACAGCCTACTCCAAAACCAGGGCCAAAACGCTCTCCAAGCAGAAACCCGAGGGGATTTTATAAGAGGAGCCTGGGCCGCCATCCAGAAGTGAGGTGTTGACAGGCGTTCCGGATCAATCGCTCCATTCGCCTACTGCCTTCCGAATCGGGGTGTTTGATGAGAGAACAGCCGCGCTACGCGCCCACAATGGCTTCAATATTTATCGCATAAATTTGGCGGCGATCGCCGTTGTGCGTCGAATCGAAAAAGACCCGTTTGCCTTGCTGATCGCAACGGGGATGCAAATCGCAGCGCCACTCCCCTGTGAATTTCTCCGGCGAGTGAAAACGACCGAGAACCACTTTCTTCTTCGTCGGCGTATGATAGAGGTAGAGCGTTTGCTTTCGGTCTTGGCGACTCGGATACGTGTCGTTGAGGATCCACTCGTAGTTGGTGTTCGGCACGTAGGTGTTGTGCCCATTCGCTGGCATCGACTCGTTGTCGAGCATTGCGTAGCGTTTACTCTTGTCAGAAAACTCGTAGAAGGCGGCTTTGCCTCTATCCTCTGTAGCTGCCCAAGCCGTAACCACATCGTTTCCCTTCCAAATGAAGTGGGAAAAGGTTCCGCTATCGTTAAGGGCGTAGACGTCGGACCCGTCTACATTAGCAGTTATGGCACGCGTAACGTAGTGACTGCTGAACCCGGGCTTTCGCCACTCGGGGTGCGTGTTTAGAAATTCCGCCATCTCTTCGTACGAAGCTCGAGGGCGCGACCGATTCAGAAAGATGAAACGATCGCCCGATGGGTTAACGAGCAAGTGGTTAAACCAGTGGTAGTGCTCCTGCACGTTTGCTGGAAATCCGGGCAACGCCGCTATCTGGGCGTAAGACAGTATCAACCGGGTCGCTCCGGTCCGCAGATCCATCCGATAGATGCCTTGGTCGCCAGGAGCCATCTCGCGAAAATCCCTTTTGCCTACCGTTGGATATCCATAGCCGGGACGATAGAATTGTAGTCTGTCCATATCCACGCACAATGCGAACGCGCCGTCGGGCGAGAGCGTGTAGACAGCCTTCGGAAGAGTCCGTGTCTTGCCGGAGCGCACACTGTAGACCCGGCTAACGAAGTTTCCGCTTTCGTCGTGATCGTTCCAAATCACTTCGTCACTTACGCCCGGTATCCACTGGAGCATACACCCTTGCTGCCAACCCCAAGATGTGGAGGATCCTATTTCCTTCCACCGATTTCCGTTGCGCAAATCAACAAGCCCAATCGCAAGCCTGTCCCGATGGGTCGGGGACCTGAAGAACAAATCGACTTGGTTTCCAACCGCCCATCGACCCGAAGTGTCGACCTGCCACTTGTCGTAGTAGCCCATCCAGTGCTGCTTCAGACCAGTAGTTAGTTGAACCACTTCATGCGGCTGCTCAACAGTCGCTTTGAGTATATTGAATCTCGGCGCCAGCCAGGTCGCTACTCCCGCCGTCACAGTGCTTTTGATGAATTCTTTGCGGCCTACCATAATGCTCTATCCTGAAATCGCTCGCTCCAAACAAAGCGTCAATCTGAAAACCTATTGTTCGCTTCCGGTCAATTGTTCGGCAGCAATTTCATTTTTGCGAGAGAACTTTGCGAACACGAATCCGATTCCGGCACACAGGAGGCCACTTGCAAGAGCTAGCTGTCCGCTCGGTTCGCGTATCGTAAAGACACTGACAAGAACGAAGAATCCACCCGAGACGAAGAGGGAAAATGCGAAGAGCTTGAATAACGCTCTCTTGAATCCGGCGTCAATTACCGGGATCGCATCTGCCTTCAATGGCGTTTCGATTCTCTTAAAAAAGGCCTTCACTACTTCGTTGCCTTCGTTCCCCCCGCGCCCCATCGCGAGATAGATCCCGAAACAGGCCGCGATCGTGAATAGAGTCGACACCTCCCAAGCAAACCATGCTCCTATATTCAAGACCAGCGAAAGCGAGGCCCCACCGATCACGACCGCAAATGCAGACGCCGCATTCTGTCGCCAAAGCAACAGTCCCGCCAACATGGGCACAGCCAAGGGAATGGCGAGAATGCCAGTAAACAACTTGTTAGCTTCAAAGGCGCCGCCAAAGTGGCCCACGAAAACCGCGCCCGTCGTGATTAGCGCGCCCACCACGATCGTCGCGACACGGGCGAATACAAATTGAGCTCGCTCGCTGCTATCTTTGCGAACGAAGCGCTTGTAGACGTCATTCGTAAGCACGCCGGCCATTACGTTGAATTCGGAATTCAAGGCCGACATTGTCGCCGAGAACATACTGGCCACCATCAAACCCATCATACCCGCCGGCAACAAAGCGCTGCACATGGCAACGAAGGCCTGCTCCGGATCTTCCAAACCCGGCAGATAAACCTTGGCCGCTATCGCCGGAACTAGGAACACCACTGGGGCAACCAGAAATAGCCCCGCGCAACAATATGCCACTTTCTTGGCAGCTTTCTCGTCCCGCACCGAATACATGCGCTGCACGAAGGCCCAATTTTCGTTGTATTTCAGAGCGATCATGGCGAAGTAGACCAAGAGCCAAAGAGGCGCCCCCTTCGGCCCGTTAAACCAGTGCAGCAATTCCGGTTCTCCGGCAGCGATCCCCGAAATCCCGTCCACCGCATTGAGCGAAAGGGGTAGCAGAATGAGAGTCGCGCACATCAGCACGATGAACTGAATGGTGTCCATTACAGTCACCGCCCACAGCCCGCCGATCATCGTGAAAACCGTAATGAGAGCGCCCGACACGACAATCGCCTCCGCGATGCTAATCGGCGTAACCGTCGCCAGAAACAGACCCGATGCGTACAGTCGGACCGCATTGTCCAGAAAACGCTTCAGCAACCCCAACCAGGAATACATCTGCCGAACGCCCGCGCTGTAGCGCTTTTCCAAATACTCGATAGGCGTCGTAATCTGGGCTCGACGCCAACGCGACGCGAAGCACTTCCCGGCAATCAAGCAGGCGGGGACCGTGCTCCAGAATACGACGATCGATATCAGCCCGTGCTCGTAAGCGATTCCCGCATACGCTACGAAAATGAAGGTGCTGAACATCGACATGAAATTACTGATGCCGGCAATCGCCCATGGAATCGTATTTCCGCCTTTCAAATACGAACCCAAGTCCTTGATAAACCAACCGAAGAATACGCCGATACACGCCATCAGAACGAGGTAGGCGACGATCAAAGCGTAGTCTAGGGAGACGAGGTTCATCGGGTTGTAGAGTTAAGGTAGGAGCGAAACGCTCATCACACTCCTGGGCTCGAGAGAAATCCGCCGTCTACCGGGATCGTCACACCTGTTACGAAACTAGCCGCTTCGTCGTCGATCAGCCAGTTTACACAGCCGAGCAGCTCCTTGGCCTCGCCGAATCGATTCATGGGTGTGTGATGCAAGACCTGGGCGCCGCGCGGACTTGGATTGCCCTGCTCGTCGAGCAGCAGTTTGCGACTCCGGTCGTTCACGAAGAAACCAGGCGCCACGGCATTAACCCGCACCCCAGCCGGCGCCAGGTAAGCCGCTAGCCATTGCGTGAAATTGACAACCGCCGCCTTGGCGCAGGCGTAGGCTCCGACTTTGGAGAGCGGACGGTAGCTTGTCATCGAGGGAAAGTTAACGATGTTGCCGCTTCCCTTCCTCGCCATGCCCGCGCCGAAAACGCGACTCGGCAGCATGGTACCTGCAATGTTCGTGTCCACCACGCTGCGAAAAGCGTCCACGTCCAAGTTGAAAAAGCCGCCTACCGTTGGATCGTCCAACTCGGCGGGATCGAATTCAACCGTTTTAGTGACGGCCGCCGCCTGATTGCCTCCCGCCCCATTGATGAGGATGTCGCAGGTTCCCACCACTTCCTCTACCTTCGCCCTGGCTCGGTTCAAGTCATCCAGTTGGGTCACATCCGCGCCGATCGCGAATGCCTCGCCCCCTTCGTCCTCGATAGCCGCCTTAACCGAATCCAGCTTGGAAACGGTACGTCCCACCAGGACCACACAAGCTCCTTGCCCGGCCAAACTCTTGGCGATCTCCCGGCAGAGCGTCCCACCAGCGCCGGTTACGATCGCAACCTTACCTTCGTGCTTTCTTGTATTCAATTTACGATGCGAACTTTTGAAGCCTCGCTAGGCCACCTTGCTCTTGCCAGAGCGTTTAGCTTTGTTGTTTACGATACTCGCAGCGTTGCGATAACACACATCCTCAACGAGCTGCTCTAGGAGCGCGTCGTCATTCGGAACGACGCCCCGATCTATCCAGTCCCCAAGCAAATCGCAGAAAACCCTTCTGAAGTACTCGAATCGAGCCATGGACAAGGGACTACGCGTATCGGTCACCATGCCAACAAAACGCCCCAGAGCGCTGTAGTTGGAAAACACTTTCAATTGATGCGCAATACCGTCGTAGTGATCGTTGAACCACCATGGCGGCCCCAACTGCACCTTTCCCCAAACACCCTCTTCCACAAAGGCGCCGCTCAGGGAGGCGACTTTCTCGAAGTCGCCTATGTTCAAAGGGTAGACGATCGTTCTCGGCAATCCACCCGAGCGTTCGAGATTGTCGAATAGCGTCGACAGCGCGGCGCTGGAAATCGAATCGCCAACCGCAGCCACTCCTCCCGGAATCGAAACGCGCCCCATTAGAGCGCGACTCGTTTCCCGAAGAGCGCCCAAGTGCAGTTGCATAGTCCAATCACGCCTCGCATACTCCCCCGCCAGGAACGCGAGGATGCGGCAGCGCAGCCCGTCCGCTTCGTCAGACCCCAAAGGCTCTCCATTCAGCGCTTTTTCGAACGCTCGCCCAGCGTTCGCTTCGCTTGTCGATACCCAACGCACCGATTCGAAACTGTGGTCCGACAGGGAACAATTTGCTCCATCGAATGCATCAAGAATACTAGCAAGCCCCGCTTCCAGCGCCTCCAAACTATCGATACTGCGATTGGCCTGGCTGCCGAGCCGCTGGATCCAGGAGGCGTAACCCGAATCCTCCACCCGAAGGGCCGCGTCCGCTCGAAGCGAGGGCAGCATGACGAAAGAACCAGAATTGTCCTGGGTCGAACAATGTGGCTGCAAATCGGTCATCCAATTGTCCGAGGTGCAAACCGTTTCCACATTCGTCCGCCTCAGCAAGTCCGCGGCTCCACACTCGCCTGACTGGATCCGAGCGTTGCACTCGCTCCAAATCGAGTCGGCTGTATCGCCATTTAGCAGCGTGTCGATACCGAAGTAGCGCTTGAGCTCCAAGGCCGACCAATGGAAGACCGGACTGCCTACGAGTCGCGGCATCGTCTCCGCGAAGGCGCGGAATTTTTCCCGCGCGGGCGCGTCGCCCGTGATGAACCGCTCCTCGATTCCGTTAATGCGCATAGCCCGCCACTTGTAGGGGTCATTGGCGATCCAAAGCTCGACTATGTTTTCCGCGACCCAGTTGCTCGCCACTTGTTCGGGCTCGAGGTGGCAATGGCAATCCACGATGGGCAGTGCGCTCGCAAAGCGATCGTAGAGTTCGATCGCCTTTGGCGACCGAAGGAGAAACCGGCTATTGATGAATTCGTTCATCTGAAAACTAGGTAAGTCACCTTGGCTGAGCGGCGGAACGTGTAAAGCCGCAACCGCCGCGACCCACCGCAAGCGAAGTCGAGCCCGCCCTACCAAACCAGCGGGCTCGACCTACTCGCAAACGAACAAGCCATTCGTCGACTAGAAACTGAACGTGTTGCGGATCGACCACTCCATCGGCGTGGGAATGCGCCACCCGACATGGGAGCCGTCCGGATTCGCGCGAATTGGAATCAAGTCGTCTTCGTCGAGCAGATTGCGAATATTCAATTGAATACCCCAGTCGACCCGGTCGTCTAGAATCTTGGTCTTGTATCCAACCCATGCATCGATGTTGGTTTCCGTACCACCGAAGAACGGCCGCGAAACATCTATGTTGAAATCTCCGGGAGAGATCTCCGCGAGCGCATAGCCGATCGCCGCCTCGTCTTCCCAGCGCATCGCGCCACCGACATTCCAACCGGCCAGCCTGCCTTCGGTAAACCGGTAGTTGGTGATGAAGTTGAAACGCCATTCACGCAGCTCGGGATTCAGCTGTCCATCGAGCGCTTCCACCCGCTTCAAGGAATTGAAGAAATTCTGGGCGCTCAGTTCGACGGTATTCAAACTGGTCCCCGCGACGATGTCCTTGTAAGTGCCGAGGTAAGCGTCTTCCCAAGTGGACTCCAATGATCCGTTTCCATCCAAGTCATAGACGGGCACGTCGAGGAATTCCCGGAAGGTCGCCGCTGCGTTGTTAGAAATCGCCTCCTGCTGGAACGCATTGAACATGATGTTCCAATTTTCCGTTGGATTGTACACGAGCTCGATTTCAACTCCCTCAGTTACCAGGTCTTGCACAGCGCTGGCGGGGATGCCACCGGTTAGCTGCGAGCCATTGACTGGGTCCCATGTGAAACCGACGCGATCCAGAAACTCTTGGGGCGGCGACTGGTAGTCCAAATCGATGTTTCCATCTTCATCGAAATCGAACTCGGGTCCTGGGTCGGATGGGTCCAGGTTCGGATTGTCTCCCTGAGCGGTGAACGTGAGAACATCGCCGTGAATCCCGGCTAAGCGATTCAAGCTGGGAACGCCGGAGGCTCCCACATTAACCTGACTCGTTTCGTACCAAGTCGTACGCACGATAAACGCGTCATCGAAAAAACCGAGGGTGAACCCGTAATCAGTGGTTTCTCCAGTAGGCGATCCAATGACGCTACCATCCGGATTGAATCGGATACGCGCAGGCTGGAAGTTCTCGGACTCCGTGTAGTGGAGATTGAATCCGGACACGGCCTCCATATTTTCAAGCCAGCCCCGAGGGGTCTTCAATACGACGCCGTAATTGACCGTCGAGTCTTTGTTGAGTAGCGGATCGTCGTCGGTCAACGGGAAGTCGGGAATGATCACCCCGTCGATGTCGCGCTCGGGAGCGCCGCGCGCTCGAGAGTCCAAGTCATCCTCGCGCCACGAGACCGTGGCAACCAAGTTGTCGTTGAGAAACCGGCTTTGCAAAACAGCCGCCAAGGACTCCACGTCCCGCCGGGTACGGCTCGCTCCATTGATCGGGTTGTCTATAAAGGTCAGCCCCGTAGTCGTGAACGTCCCTTGAGGAGCCAGTTCGTTGTTTTGGCCGTTGCCCGCCAATCGGAACTGACCGCTCGACGCGAGCGCCGCATTGGGCATTTGAACTTCGACGATCCGACTGATGTTGGCGCCCGCCGCTGTCGAAGCGCTCGCCAGCGAGTCGCCGAGATAGTGAACGGTGCTCACGCGGCGGCCATGACTGTCCGCAATGCCCTGGCTACGACCCCAAATATTGTCGCGACCCGAAGTGAGCGGAACTCCGCTAAAGGAGAAAATCTCTTCGCTGGAATCGCTGTACAGCGTCGTAAACGTATGCTTTCCGAACCAGCGAACAATCCCGTTGTCGCTTTCCGTGAAGTCGAAGTCGGCGAAGAACGTCGCCCGCATCGCTTCGCGCTCCGCTTCCGAACCGCCCCAGTAGCCGGAGCCGCTAACAAGCGGTCTGCCGAAGTTGGGGTTGGGTGTACCGTCCATTAGAACCGTGTTGATGTCGATCGAAAGTCCGGTGCGCGAGCCGGACTGCAACAGTCCCGCGTAGTCCTGGTTCATCGTTTCCTTCGCGAAACCGATCTCGAAGCCAGCCTTGTTGTTGAAGAGCATTTGCTCGAGGAAGAGATTGTACGCGTCGAAGTCGTAGTCCTCGTATTTGTTCGGGCCGTCGATCAACTGTTCCTGAAAATCGAAGATGGAACGGTCTGAAAGCGTGGGCGACGAGTAGAAGGCCGCATAGGGCAAAGCTGGGCGGATGTCGCGCAGCGCTGTATTCAAATTCGTGGGACCCATAAACACGCCTGTGGAAAACCCGCCACTGCCGTTGGGGACGACGCGGTTGGAAACCCCTTGCCGACCGATGACGCCATTGCCGAACGGATCGCTTGGAGACGCATTGTTCGGTCCTTCATAAATTATGGAAGGTCCACGGAAATAGCCGTCAATAACGTGGTGGCTGAGACGAGCGTTGTCGACGTAAGGATTATTGGGATCCTCGACCGGTCCTCGCGGCCAGACATTCGTCCCCTGGGCAGCGCCATCCCAAGTAATTTTGACAGGCAGGTTCAACGTCCCCAAAACGTCTACATCCCAAGGCTCGAACCAGGGCGTGATCAAGTCGGTGACCGGCACTGTACGGGGCTTGTTCGCATTGTTGATTCCCCCTTCATAGCTGGCGCGAATAGTGGTTTTCCCAATACTGGAGTCGCTCGCATCGAAGAGGTCCTTCGAATACTTCGCCGTCGCATAAATGCGTTGGTCGATCTGCTCCGCAGGGTCCTGCTGGAAGTTCTCATGGTCGTAAACCGAAGAAATTCGCACGGCGAACTCGTCTTCGATCAACACGCGATTGAGGTCGATCGTGCCCCGATAGGAACCGTAGCTGCCAAAGGAAATCCCCACTTCGCTACGGTCCTGGAATTGCGCTTGCTTGAGAGCGTTGTTGATGATTCCCGCGGGACTGCCTAGCCCAAACAAAACTGCGTTGGAACCCCGATTGATCTCGATGCGCTCGGTATTGTAGCTGTCGAACGGAATGTCGGACCGAAAATAGTCACGCGCCCGATCCGCCCCCGCCAAACCGCGAATGCGCGTGTCCGACAAAGCCGAGTTGCGGGTGGCTTGATCGTTTATTTGGCCCGAGCTGCCGGAAATATCGAAGGAAGTGAAATTGCCACCGATACCAGCGACTTCCGTTCCTGTCGTGTAAACGAGAATGTCCTCGGCATTGGTCGAGTTCGTATCGTCCAAAAGCTCCTGAGTAACGACCGAAATTGACGTCGCTATATCCTCCAGCTCCGAACGAATACGCGTACCTGCGAGTGTTGAAGTCGCTCGGTAGCCAGTGGCGTCGGACGCTTCGACAGTGAAAGGAGAAAGCTCGAAAATTTCTTCTCCGTCGTCGCTATCTTGGCCAAAAGCGGATGCGCCAAGTAGCAGCAAAGCCGGCGAGAAAACGGCGGCTTTACGAATAGATCGATTGATGTTCATAGTCTTGTAGTAGGTTTAGAAGTTTGTGATTTCTAGGGTTGTAACAATTTTTTGGAAACAAATCGTCAGCGAGCGAACGCACACTCTAAGTCCGTTTCCAGGCGCTGCTGCATGTAAGGGGCTGAGCGAATCTCTAAAGGGGCGTCGTTCGATCCCATCCAACCCAATAAATGACCCGCCAAAAATCAAAATACATTCTGCTTATTAGTTAAGCAAAACGCGCGGGCCAAAACCACTCGGCCCTATGCGTCGCCCCCTTTCCCCCGCCTGGAACCTACGCCTTGGTTTTCCGCGATTTTCTTTTAGGAACGCATCGCCCATCCACCCAGGAGCCTTTCACCTGAGTGTTCTTGGCGAACTTGGGCACCCCGAATACGTTCTGTTGCAAGGCCGCGATTATCTGGCTCGCCGACATTTGCCCCATCTCGTAGAAGTTATGGACTACGCCAGCCATTTCACCGGGAGCCGTGTAAGCGTCGTGATACCCCGTATCCAAAAATTCCAGTGGCACGGCATACGAGGATCGAGAATCGTCGTCAGTATGTCGCGCCAAATTCAAGAAGGCCATAGCCACATCCTCCGGCACTTGAATTCCCGACTCGTCCAACGCCTCTCTGAAATGCATCTTGGCGACGATGATCGCGTCCGGTTGGTTGTCCCGATACCAATTCAAGAACTCTCGATTCGGCGGGCCCAAATACTCAGGCACCTGCTCTTCCGCTGGCAAAAGGCGCGAAGAACTGAGATATCCCGCGAGCCAACGATGTTCTGTTCGATCGGAATGGACTCGATTGAGAGCCAAACCAATTCTCCTGTACCCAAGTTCTCGACACTTCTCAAACGCCAATCTCACTGAGTAGTATTGATGGCTAGTGATGTTGTCGATCTCCGGTTCGTCCAAAGACAACGCGTGCGAGATTACCGCCAGCCTGTTCCAGTCGAATTTCAGCTTCGCATGGTTCTCGGGAAGGGGTGGAAGAATCAAACCGCGAATATTTCGAGAGACGAGTACGCTGTTCATCCTTGCTTGCGTCATTCCTTCTTCCCTCAACCAAAACGGTTCAATCTTATAACCTTGCCTATCCGCGAAATCGACCGCTCCTCGGAATAGTCCCTCCAACGCAATTGCCTGCTTGAACTCCTCCGCGTCACCATAGGCGTACACAAATCCAATGGTCTCTGCAAACTCCGGTCGTCGATTCGATCGAAGATAGCGCATTAGAGAGGCGACATTCGGATCGACGCGATACCCGAGCTCTTCCGCGATCTTCGCGATGCGCTTTCGAGTGGCCTCGCCAATTCGGGGATTGTTCTTGAGCGCCATGGAGACCGCCGCGGTGGTGACGCCTGCCCGTTTGGCCACGTCCTTCAGCGTTACCCGCCGATTGGAATTCCCTCTAGATCGTCCCCGCTCACCCGATTTCACAACTGCAGCACTACCCCATGCTTTAATGTTAAGCAAGCTACGAATCTCCGTGGCGGAATCGAACTCGATCCCAGGTGAATCCCAAGAACAGACCATCCGCGAACGGGCTACCCATCTTTTGGCTTAACGATAAAGCAGAATCCTGGTTGTCCCTGTCCGACGAGTTGATGTTATCGACAGCCAGTCAAAAAGCAGCTCGCCGCCCGCGCTCCGCGAGAACGATCGCCTACCAACGCACAAGCGCAAGAGCCAGCGACGCAAAAAGGCCTAATACCTCATGTTTATCG
This sequence comes from Opitutaceae bacterium, assembly GCA_028284235.1. GTDB lineage: Bacteria > Verrucomicrobiota > Verrucomicrobiia > Opitutales > Opitutaceae > Pelagisphaera. The sequence continues at coordinate 207,298 of JANQSC010000054.1, read as the reverse complement.
TAGACTTCCTGCCCTTCGATCCGGACATCCGCTGGGACCTCGCCCAGCAGATGGGGATACGCCATGCGATTGTGAAGCTGCATCCAAAAACAACGGGACGAGCCCCTCCCTCGGATATCGACACTCTGGCCGAAGCCAAGCGACGCTTCGCCGAACGCGGTCTCGAACTCTATGGCCTCGAAGGCGACCCGATGGACATGGAACGCATCAAACAAGGCAAGCCCGGCCGCGACGAAGACTTGGAGCGCTACTGCGAAATGCTCCGCAACATGGGAGAGCTGGGCATCCCATTGATCTGCTACAACTTCATGGCTGAAATCGGGTGGTTCCGTACGCAAACGGGAATCCCCGAACGCGGCGGCGCCCTGGTTAGCGGCTTCGACTCGAAGGACCTAGAAGGGACACCGCTCACTGAAGCGGGCGAAATCTCCGAGGAAGCCATGTGGGAGCACTATGAGTATTTTCTAAAAGCAGTGTTGCCCGCGGCGGAATCCGCGGGCGTAAAAATGGGACTGCATCCCGACGACCCTCCAGTCAGCCCTCTTCGAGGGATCGGTCGTATTTTCTCGACGCCGGATGGCGTCCGTCGAGCGCTCTCCCTCTCCAACTGCCCCGAGCACGGCGTGACCTTCTGTCAGGGATGCTACACTACAATGGGAGCCGATGTCCGAGCTCTCGCCAACGAGTTCGCGAGCCAAGACCGACTCTTTTTCATCCACTTTCGCGACGTCCGCGGCAGCCCTACGCGCTTCCGCGAAACGTTCCACGACAACGGCCCGACCGACATGCCCACCCTGCTCCGCCACTACCGCGACATCGGCTTCAGCGGCCCCATACGCGTCGACCACGTACCTACAATGGCTGGGGAGCGCAACGACGATCCCGGCTACGGAGCCCAAGGCCGCCTCTTCGCGGTCGGCTACTTGAAAGGAATTTTGGATACGATAGAAAACACGTAACCCTATCGCCCCGCGAAAGGCGCTTCACCATTCACTACTCAACCCATTCAATCTCCTCCCCTGTTCAGATGTCTACAGACCAATATAAAAAAGAAGTCGGGATGATGAATCTCGAAAAGCTGATCGAAAATCGAGAGAGTATTTCCACTCTGGAATTTCCTATTCCCGAGAAGGAACTGCTCCAACGCTTCGAGCAGCTCTACACAGGCGCAATTAGCGATGTCCTGCGCGAGTTCTGTTTGCTCAACCAATCGCTCCCCCCCTATCTGCGCCCCCTCCGCGACGATGTCACCGTGGCCGGCATCGCCTTCACTGTCAAAAGCGCGCCAAGCTCCCTCGTTCGAGGCGAGATGGACTTTCGAACCAAAATGCTCGAAGCCATGCACGAGGACGCCTTCATTGTCTACGACACGAGCCGAGATGAGGAAGCGACCATGTGGGGCGGCGTCATGACCGCCACTGCGGTCTCTAAAAAAGTAAAGGCTTCCTGCATCGACGGCTGCATTCGCGACACGCGTCAAATCCTGGAGAAAGATTTCCCCGTCTACTACAAGTACCGCAGTCCCAATGGCTCGCTGGGACGTTGTCTGATTACTCACTTCCAAATACCCATTCGTATCGGATCCGTGGATATAAAGCCAGGCGATGTGCTGATGGGCGATATCGACGGCGTCATTTGCGTTCCCCGAGACATCGCTTTCAAGGTCCTCAAGCGAGCTGAGGAAATCCGCGAAAACGAAAAGAAAATCTTCGGCTGGGTCGCGGAAGGCCAAGGGGCCAAGGAAATCACCGACAAAGGCGGCTACTTCTAAATTCGAGCAATCTAAAACCTTCACGATGAAAATCAAAATCGCTTTAACTTCAATTCTCCTCGCCAGCTCTCTCGCGTTCGCGGATTCGCGCCGCGCAGTTCCCCATACTCCAGAGGCTGAATCCGCCATCGCTAAAATTAAATCCGGCATTCCCCAAGACTGGAAATACTTGGGCATGCTCAAGCCCAAGAAAGCCACCGAAATCAACTACTCACTTCTCGGCGTGGGCGGCGAGACGCTGGGTCGCGACTTCGCCGATTTCCACGCCTACAAGGACTATCTAGAACCGCTCGGCGCCAAGCGCCTCCGTCTGCAGAGCGGATGGGCTAAGACCGAACAAAAGCGAGGCGTCTACGACTTTGCCTGGTTAGACGCCATCATAGACGGAACCATCGAACGGGGACTCGATCCCTGGCTCGAACTTTCCTACGGAAACCTCATTTACCCCGATGCCGGCGGCACCGGTCTCGGCGAAGGATTGCCCCAATCCGAGGAGGGCCTGGCGGCTTGGGACCGCTACGTGGAGAAGGCCGTGAAACACTTCGCCGACCGAGTCACCTATTGGGAGGTCTGGAACGAAGCCGACATCAATCACCGTGGAAAAGGCGAGGTGACCGAGGAAATGGACCTGGCTTACGCCCGCTTGTTTGTACGAACCGCTGAGACCATTCGCCGGGAAGACCCCGACGGCTTCATTGTCGGCTACGCGTTGGCGGGAGTTGGACGCCCCGAGACGGTAAACATCTTCATGGAGTACCTTGCGAATCATGGCAAAGTGCAACTGCTAGACGGGTTTTCCTACCACGGGTATCCACAAAATCCGGACAACGACTTCGAGCACGTAGCCCGCTTGCGCGCGACCATGGACAAGTACAATCCGGGCATCGTCCTCTGGCAGGGCGAAACGGGAGCGCCTTCCGAGAACCAACCTCAATTCGCCCTGAGAAATCTCGACTGGACCGAGCTGAGCCAAGCTAAGTGGAACACCCGCCGCGCCCTCGCCCATATCGGCAGAGGCATCCCCTATAGCCAATTCCAGATCTCCGACATGTACTACAAGCAGAAGGTGCGAGACTACAATACGCTCAACACCAAAGGCCTACTCAAAGCCAATCCAGACCTGTCGATTGAACGACCTAAATTGACCTACTACTCCTACCAAAACCTCTGCAGTTTCTTCAATGACGGCGTCTCTCCAAAGGGCAAAGTCGACGGTATCGAGTCACCCCGCGCAACCCTGTCCGCATTCTCGTTCGGTCATGCGGTAAACGGCAGACAAGCCTTCGCAATTTGGGACAACTCAAGCAAGCCAGGCGAGTCTACCAAGCGCCAGAATATACGCCTGACCATCCCCGAATTCCGCATCGTAAATCCCGTCTATATCGATGCCCTTTCCGGAGCGGTCTACACGATCCCGCCAGAGAAGATCACCTACTACGGAGCCGCGGCCGATCTACGAGACATACCCATCTGGGACGCGCCAATCATCATCACCGACCACTCACTCGTCGATTTGATACCGTGATAAACGAGCCTCCAAGCAGATCCTAGTCTGATGAAACGTCCCTTGCTTATTTCCGCCCTGACTGTTGGCGTCGCCATACAATCATTGACCGCTTCCTCGCACGTCTGGGATGTAAAGCAATACGGAGCTGTCGGAGATAATGAAACGCTGAATACGGTTGCCATTCAAAACGCAATCGATTCCTGCAATGAGGATGGTGGTGGCAAGGTCTACATCCGAGGAGGTGTCTTTCGATCGGGCACTCTCCACCTAAAGGACAATGTCACCTTGGAAATCGAGGCCGGCGCGATTCTCCGGGCCAGCGACAACCTTTACGACTTCCCCAGCACTCCCTCCACGCACTCCGCCTACCAGAAGGAAATGGTGACCAACAAGATGCTCCTCTACGCCGAAGATGCGCGGAACATCGCCATCACGGGCCAGGGCGCTATCGACGGAAATGGCGACCATTGGGTAGAGGGGCCCTACGGCTTTCCATCGTTTAGCAAGCGGCCGCGGATTATTCACTTCAGGGGCTGCGAGAACATACTCATCCGAGACATCACACTCTACAACTCCGCGTCCTGGGTGCAGTCCTACCAGTCCTGCAAGGACCTCGTCATCGAGAGCGTCACGGTCGACAGCCGGGAAAACAAGGACATCGAAAAAGAACGCTACGCGGATGTCCCGGGCCGCAATACGGACGGCCTCGATCTGGTCGATTGCGAACGAGTGCGGGTATCCAATTGCGTCATCAACAGCGGCGACGACGCCATCTGCCTGAAGAGCCTAGCCCCCGACGAAGCCTGCCGCGATATCACCATCACCAATTGCGTCGTCAGCTCCAACGCCTCGGGAATCAAGATAGGGACCGAATCCAGCGGACGCTTCGAGGACATCGTCGTCAACAACTGCGTAGTCTACGACACCCGAAGAGACGCGGTGAGCATTATGACTGTAGACGGCGCCCGCATGGAGCGTATCCAAATTTCAAACATAAGTATTCGCAACATAAAGACGTCAGCCATTTTCATTCGCCTGGGCAGCCGGTTCCGCGCCTACCGTGAAGGCGCCAGTATCAATACGCCGCATCTCAAGGACATAATCATCGAGAACATCACAGGCACCCGTATTTCCTCGGGCTACGGTTGTATCGTGTCCGGCACTAAGGACATTCCTGTTAAAAACATACTCCTAAGGAATATCGATTTGGAATTTGAAGGAGGCGGGACTCGGGAGCAGGCGAACCGTAAATTGCCGGAAGAAGAAACAGCGTATCCAAACGGCCTCATTTTCGGCGAACTCCCAGCCTACGGTTTCTTTATCAGACACGCCAGCGCGATCACTCTGGAAAACATACATCTCCGGACCGCCAGAAATGACGATCGGCCCGCATTGGTGATAGACAACGTCGCAGGGCTGAAGCTGTCAGGGCTGCGCGCTTCCGCTTCAAAGAAAGCCGACGCCCTGGTCCGATTGATCGACACAAGCAAGGCCTCCTTTTTCAACAATATAATCCACATTCCCATTCCGACCGCGTTTCACATCGAGGGACGGAAAACACGCGACATCGTTCTCTTCGACAACCATTTCCCCGAAACAGACCAGCTCGTCAAGATCGACGACGAAGTCCCGGAGAACCAAGTCGCCCTCAAACCATAACCACGCGCTAACCACCCAAACTACCCGATGCGAGTCGACGTTCCTAGTCCAATTCCAATCTGCCTACTTTGCCTGGCCCTCGCGGCCTGCGGCAGACCCGAAGCCTCTGCCACCGGAGAGTCCGCTCCCACCAACGGCACACGGATCTCCCTGCCCGGCCAGTGGGCGGTTCTCGGTTCGTGGGACACTCCGCCGGATAGCCCGGACGGACAACATGTCGTCTACGTGAATTTCCCCACGCCTCCCCGGGACAGGGGAGTCACCGATGCCGAGTTGTGGCTATGCCGAAGCGATGGAACCGGTCATCGGAAAGTCGCCGACCTTTTGACACAGGCCCACGATGGCGCGTCCCAACGCTTTATCGCCAACGATCGCATCCTCTATTACACAGACGGCTATACCTACATTGTCGACTTGGATGGCAATCTCTTGACCCGGATCGAAGGCCAGTCGAAACACGACAACACCGAGACCTACTTCCTCCTTCGGGGTGGCGAAGGCTTCCCCATTCGGCGTAGCGATTTCGAAGGGAACACTAGGGACATCCTCCAAACGGCCGACCTGGCCTACTGGGCGGACGCGCTCCCGGGAAGCGATGATCCGCAGGAATGGGTCTTCCGCCACATTCACATCGCCCCCGAAACCGAAAACATCGCCGTCCAACTCGACACCGGCGACCAACCGTGGTACCTGTTTACCTGTCGCCCAGACGGAAACGATTTGCGGTACTTCGGAATCAAGCCGATGCACGTGAACTGGTGGGACGGCGACACCCTCGTTGGAGCGGACAACCTAATCGATGATGGCCATCCCAACGACTGGTCTATTCGGCGTTGGGACCGAGACAGAAACGTCATCGAAACACTAGCCGGGCCGGGCAACCACCCCACGATTTCCCCGAATCGACGCTGGATCGTTACAGATCCGCCCTACGGCGCGGATCCCGTCACACTCATCGAATACGACCTATCCCGGAAGACCAGCCGCGCAATCGATTCCTACGGCACGGATATCGTGTGGGGCATGAAGACCCACCTCAACCCGGCGTTCAGCCACAACGGCCGGCGCCTCTACTGGAACCGCCCGTCGGACAACGAAACAATGGAGGTTTGGTACTACCGGATTTCGGAAGACTAGCGCCCGCCGGTTCGCAACCTGCAATATCAACACCCAATTCCCGCGTCCTCTAAACTCGACCCTCCTTCGAACCTACAGCAGGCAAACAGCCTCGCCAATTGCTTCCCAAAACGCGCTCATGAAAGTCCCAGCCACCATCTTCACCCTACTTGCCGTCACCGCCTCCACCCTGCTGGCTGAAATCCGCGTCGGTTCCAACAGTCCCGAATGGCTGGCGCTTGCCGCTCAGGATCTGTCCTCCGACATACAGAAAACAACTAGCCAGTCCATCCCGGTTACGCGGGGCGATCCAGGCGGGGAAATCATCATCGGTTCTCTCGAAGATTCCGTATTCAACAATTGGGTTCAAAAAATTTCTGCAAGCGCAATCCAGTCCCTCGAAGGCAAAGACGAAGCATTCGAAATACTTTCCCACCAGAACTCATTGGTATTCGTCGGCAGCGACCCCCGCGGGGCCATGCGGGCCATCTACACCTTCAGCAAGGAAATTCTGGGTATCGACCCCACCTATCTTTGGACCGGCATCGAACCGATTAAGCGCGCCGACCTCGACTGGTCCCAAACACGACTCTCCGGCTCCGAGCCCTCTTTCCGCTTTCGCGGCTGGTTCATCAACGACGAAGACCTGCTTCAAGGCTGGATTGAAAGCGGCGGCCGACGCTACATCGATTATCCGCACTACAAATACGCAGTCGACCCGAAGGCCATGGCAGCAGTATGCGAAACGGCTGTCCGACTCGGTTACAACCTCATCATCCCAGCCAGCTTCCTCGATATCGACAACGCCCCGGAACGGGCCCTCGCCGACGAAGCCAAGAAACGTGGCCTGTATCTATCGATGCACCACATCGAGCCTCTAGGCGTCAGCGCGTTCACCTTCTTCAACTACTGGAAGCGGCGAGGCGAGGAGCACCTCTTTTCCTATTTCAGTTCGAAGAAACAAATGGAGGAGACCTGGCGCTACTACGCCCAGCTCTGGGCCGAATATCCGAACGTCGTCTGGCAGCTCGGCCTGCGCGGCATCGCCGACCGCCCTATGTGGATGGCCGATCCCAATACGCCCGAAACCGACGAGGAACGGGGCGCCATCATGACCGAAGCCATCGCGCTCCAACGACGCATTGTCGACGAGGTTTCCAAAGACTCCAACCCCGTCATGACCACAACCCTTTGGGCGGAGGGCGCCGTCTTCTTCAAGGAAGGATTCATGCGGATTCCGGAAGACGTCATGATCATTTTCGCCGACAACTCGCCCGGGCGCGTCTGGCAAAGCGACTTCCACGAAATGCCGCGCGATCCGAGGCGCAACTACGGCGTCTACTTCCATCACCAGCTCTGGGGCACCGGTCCTCACATGGTTCAAGGCGTTTCTGCCAACGAACAAGGCTACCTCTTCAACCAGGCCTATCACCGCGACGCTCGCGACTACGCCATTCTCAATGCGTCCAGCATTCGCGAGTTTGTCTTCGGCCTCTCCGCCTCCGCGGCTTCTTTGACCGACACGGAAGCCTTCGACGCCTATCAGTTCACCCGCGACCTATGCGCGTTCTGGTTCGGCGACGCCGCCGACGCCGCCGTCAAAGCCTACGAGTCCTTCTTCGAAAGCTATCTCGAAAACGAACGAGGCGTCCCCTACTTTATCGATGGATTGACGCGGCAACGAGGGTACCGGAATATGGGCGCGATTCGCGCGATTCTGGAAAACGGTCGGCTGCCAGAGGAAGAAAACAGCGCCAAGAACAGTTGGGTGAATCGTCATCTCGCCGATATGCGCCCGCCTCTGCCGGGGCCTGGCGACGCCGTGGGAATGCTCGAAACCCAAATCGGCCACCTCGATGTATCCTATAAGCTGATGCAAGAAGCGCTCCAGGAAATCGAAGCGCATTGCGACGCGTCGCGAGCCCGCTTTTTCAAGGAAAACCTCATCGCCCAATCGCGCATTCTTCGGGGATTGCACGCCTGGGCCCTAGAGCTCGAACGCGCGGTTGCCGCGCTCGCGGACGGCGATCGGAACGCAGCGATTCGCCACGTAGAGCAGTCCCTCAATGAATGGAAAACTCTCGAGCAAGGCCAAGCTATGATAACCGCCAATCCTCGCTGGAAGCACTGGTACCGCGGCGATACCAAGATGAACTTGAAACAGGTCAAGCAGTCGACGGAGGACGTCCTCGCTGAGCTCAAAAATTAATGCCGATTCTCCAGACAATGGATCTCAAACTTCAATCAATGAAACCGTTCGCCGCCCTACTCGCGCTAGCGCCCTTCCTGTGCTCGGCCGAAACGAGCCTGGACTGGCTCGAAACGTTCGAAGTCTCTGAGCCATCGTTTCCAGATTCCCGATACACAATCGAGCAATTTGGAGCCCAACCCGACAATAAAGAAGCCAATACAAAAGCCTTTCGAAACGCCATTCAAACCTGTCACGAATCCGGCGGCGGAACGGTCGTCGTTCCCGCCGGCGTTTGGCAAACCGGCCCCATCGAGCTCCGCAGCAACGTCAACCTACACCTTGAGAGCGGCGCCACCATCGCGTTCAGCGATCGCTTCGAAGACTATCTCCCAGTCGTCCTGATTCAACGAGGCGGCTACTTCTGCTATAATTACGCCCCGCCGATCTACGCCAAGGACTGCGAGAATATCGCGATCACGGGCGCAGGCGTCATTGACGGACAAGGACAGGTTTGGTGGCCATGGAAACAAAATCAGCCCGGCATGGTCGAGCTCTTCGAGATGGGCAAACGGGAAACGCCGATCGAAGAACGCATATTCGGGACCCCTGAAGACGGCGTGCGCCCTCCTTTCGTCCAGTTTATCGAGTGCAAGAACGCGCTTATTGACGGCGTTTCATTCGTCAACGGCCCCTCTTGGAATCTCCACCCCGTTTGGTGCGAAAACCTCGTCATACGGAATGTATCCATTGTGTCCCACGGCCCCAACAACGACGGCATCGACATCGATGGCTGCCGCAACGTCTTGATCGAAAACTGCTATCTGGATGTAGGTGACGATAATATCGCCTTGAAGTCGGGACGAGACGAGGAAGCCTGGCGCATCGGACGCCCTACCGAGAACGTGGTAGTCAGAAACTGCCAGACCAAAGCGGGCCACGGTGGATTCGTCATCGGCAGTGAAATGTCGGCCGACGTCAGAAACGTCCTCGTCGAGAACTGCCATTTCGACGGAACCAGACGCGGCATACGGTTTAAGTCCAGACTGGGTCGAAGCGGTATCGTCGAGAATGTCGTCCTCCGCAACATTACGATGGAGAATATAAAAGGCGAAGCGATTATCGCCAATTTGCATTACGATGCAGAACCCATCGAACGGAATATGAACTACAATAGCCGCGCCGCTGGTAAGAAGCTCGAACCCACCTTTCGGAATATTCGGATCAGCGGAGTCACCTGCCTATCTTCCCAAATTGGAATCTATATCCGAGGACTGGATACCGCCCCGATCGAATCGCTTGTGATCGAACAGGTATCGATACGATCGAAAGAGGCGTCCCTATTCGAGAATGTTTCAGGACTACGCTTGAGCGGGACGGCTCTCTATTCGGAAAGTCCCCTTAGCTACCGCTCCGTCGGCACCGCCAAGGTCGAATTCGAAAATTCCACATTCACTTCCAACGTAAACCCAAAGGCGAATTAGAACGCGATATCGATAGAATGAACTTCAGCGAAACCAACATAGCAGAGTACAGCAACCAAGGATTCACGCGTATCGACGCGGTATTCGACGCAAGCGAAGTCGCGGAAATGCAAGCCGCATTTAACCGCCTCTACGCGAAGTCCGAGGCCGTCGCCAACACGCTAACGGAGAGCGACGGTCGCGTCAGCGCCGCTTCGGAAAATTCGCTCTTTACTTTCCAACGGAATTCCGAGCAGGACCCATGGAATCTCCGGCACATCGCCTGGGTCGGAGGCGCCGAGGCAACGCTGCGCACGTTCGGCCAAGACCGCCGTCTCTTAAAGATCGCCCAGCAGTTGCTCGGTTCCGACTCCATGAACCACCTCATCAACCAGGCCCACTACAAGAAGCCCGGCTCCGCGATCGCGTTCGATTGGCACCAGGACATCCAGTTTCGCGGCATCGCCAACGGCGGATTCGACGACCTTAGGGGCGATGGAAGCTATGTCCAGCTACTGCTCGCCCTCGACGACACAACCGAGGAAAGCGGTCCGCTCAAATTCATTCCCAAGAGCAATCGCTTGGGCTATCTAGAGCCTCCGCTCGAGCAGCACAAGCAGATCGACTTCGACAGCGCCGTCGCTCCCCTCTTGAAGTCCGGAGACGTGGTCGCCTTTGGCCCTTATACCATCCACGGAAGCCAAGCCAATCTCTCGAAGCAATCCCGGCGCGTCTTCATCAACGGCTTCGCCTACCCGGGTTCCGATCTTAAATCCCACAGTCTCGAGGGCGAAGGAGAATTGCTAAGCGTTTGAACTCCTGAACCGTTCGAACGATCTCCTGGAACTTGTTTCAAAATCCGCCCCGCCCAACTGCGGACGCATTATGCGCTTTTATCGGATGGCGCAATGAGTATACTATAACACCTCGCCAAAACGATAATTATTAGGATTCGCCTTCCGCTGCAAATCGTATGTACCCAAAAACCTGCCTACTCTCGATCTACCTCTTTGCATGTCCTCTTTTTTCAACCCCGCAGGTTGAAACAGTTGTCGGCGACGGCACTGCCGCCACCATCGATGGCCCAACCGAGACCGCGCGAGTCGACAACCCTTTTGGAGTCGTACGCGGTCCCGACGGAGCTCTCTGGTTTTGCGAATACGGTGGTCATACGGTGCGTCGAATAACGGAAGACGGCGTTGTTGAAACCATAGTAGGCAACGGAACCGCCGGATACTCCGGAGATGGAGGGCCCGCTATCCAAGCCCAACTCAACCAGCCTCACGAGATTCGATTCGGGCCAATGAACCGCCTCTACATCGCCGATAAAAACAACCATGCAATACGCCGGGTGGACTTGGAGAAAGACGAAATCGTCACCATCGCTGGCAATGGCCAGGCTGGGTTTTCCGGAGACGGCGGCAAACCCGAACTCTCTATATTTAACAAACCCCACAGCATACAGTTCAGCCAAAACGGAGACCTTTACATCGCTGATATTGGCAATCACCGCCTACGAGTCATTCGAGCGAAAACCAATCGTATTGAAACGATAGCAGGGAACGGATCAAGGGACGACACTCCAGATGGGGGCCCATTCGCGAATGCGCCTCTCAATGGGCCCCGCACGCTGGACTTCGACAAGAATGGCGACCTTTGGCTCGCCCTGCGCGAAGGCAACCAAATATACCGTCTCAACATGGATAGAGGCACTATCCACCACATCGCAGGGACTGGGGAGAAGGGCTTCACAGGCAATGGAGGCGACCCTAAACTCGCAAAACTGGCGGGACCCAAAGGCATCGCAGTTGCCCCAAACGGGGACATATACTTCGCCGATACGGAAAGTCACACAATCCGAATGATCGACGTATCGGACAATAAACTACGCGTGGTGGTAGGAAACGGCGAGAACGCCGATGGCCCAGACGGGCCCGCTCTGAGCTGTTCCCTTGCGCGTCCACACGGCATATTCATCGACGCGGAAGGAATGCTCTACATTGGCGACAGCGAGAATCACAGAATCAGGCGAATGTCCTTAAACGATTAAGCCTCAACGTAAGTCGCAAAAGCAGACCACGAGTCGCCGGGCTATTTCTTTAGAGACTGTCCAATAAGTCGCTTTCGAGACCTTAAAGTTATATTTGGGAATCAGAAATTAGGCTGCGATCCGCTTGTCTCGCCGTAGCCCATGGGCGAAGGCGGAAGGGTATTTAGACGTGAGCAAATAACTTCTGAGGACAAAAGGACGAAGGAATGGACTTGTTGGACAGTCTCTTAGGCTCGCATCACACTTTCGGATGCGAGCCTGCGCATCCTAGAAGCGGAACGTGTTCGTCAACTCCCAGGTGCGCCCATTCGCTAGGCTATACACAGGAATGGTTCCGTTCGGATTGGCGGTCACCGGAACAAGCGCTCCTTCATCGAGAACATTGCGCAGATTGATCTGGATTTTCCAATCCACACTATTGTTCCGCAACGACTTCTCATAACCGATCCACGCGTCCACTTTCGTGTCGGAATCCCCGAAAATCGGACTAGCGATATCGAGTAAACGGGCGCCGTCGCCGCCCGTTCGGAGCTGATAGCCGATGGCTGGCGCATCCTGCCACCGATAAGCCCCGCCGACGTTCACACCTCGCATTCGGCCTTCAAGGAACTGATAGTTTGTCACTACGTTAACACGCCATTCTCGCAGTTCTTGACTGACGAGCCCGTCCTGCGACTGGGCGAAGTTTATCTGGTTGTTTATAGTTCCAGCGATATCAGAAAGCTGATTTACTTGCGATTCTACATTGTAAAATGCGCCCAACTTATTTGGGTCGCCCCATGCATCGAGAATCGATGTCTGGCTTCCGTCTCCAAGCGTCATCACCGTGGGATCGTTGAGGAAATCGATGATAGGCTTTGCCGTATTGCCGACCACAGTCTCCTGCTTTGCCGCGTTGAACATTACTCTCCAACTCGGAGTCGGGTTCAGGATCGCTTCGATTTCCGTGCCTTTCGCGATAAAGTCCTGCGTATTTCGGATCAGATTATTGCCGCCTGTATTCGCTCCGTTTACCGGATCGAAGGAATAGTTAAACGCGTCGAGCAACTCCTGAGGAGGAGCCACGTATTCAATATCCGCAATCCCGTCGTCGTTCGTGTCGATCTCCGGAAAAGGGTCGCTATCCAGGTTCGAGTTAACGCCAAGCAAGGTCACATTCATGACTCGCCCATGCTCGAATACAATCGTCTGCCCGTTGGTAATGCCACCGAAATTGATACCCGATTGAGTGGTTTCGTAGCGAGTCAGTCTCAAAGACATCTTGCGCTGGAACAGATCGATTGAGAAACCATAGTCTTGCGTCTCCCCGCGAGGCGACGGCAGCGGATCGCCGAAGATCGTCTGCCTCGCTCCAACAGGCTGGAAATTTTCCGACTCGTTGTAGTGCAGGCTAATGCCATCGAGCCCGTCAATCTGGTCGATCCACGATTGCGGCGCCTTGAGCACCGCGCCGTAGCTCACGGCGTCTCCTTTTTCTCGATACGGATCGGAATCCATCCGGGCGGAGTACACGTCATCGTCGATCAGAAAACGCGTTGGATCGTTGGGATCCACCGGGGCAGTTCCGGCATTGAATGCAGTCACTTCGTCTTCCCGCCAAGAAACGGTTCCGATCAAGATGTCGTCCCATAGGAAGCTCTGCAAAATCAGAGCCTGCGAATCAACTTCGTCCAGGGTTTTGCGGGTAGCGTTCGGCTGAACGTTGATCCGATTGTCCGCGGTTAGCTGAACGTTGCCGAACTCGCCGCTACGGAAGTCGTTCAACCGGAACTGTCCTCCATTGATCAGATCGGCCGTAGGGACTTGAAGCGCCTGAATCGCGGGCAGATTGGCGCCCGAGGCGCTGGTCTGGTTGGCGAGACTGTCTCCCAAATAATGGATGGAGACGACTTTCCGGCCGTTGCTATTGAGGCGACTATTGGTGTTTCCGTAGATTCCTGCCCAGTCATCGTTCACCGTGAGCGGAACTCCCTCCCAACGCGAGCGACTGCTCTCCCGACTGTCGAATAGCCCCGTCAGGACATGACGGCCAAGAAGCCTTCCAAACCAGCTATCGCTATTTTCGGCGAAGTTGTGTTCAACGAATCCAGTGACCCGGAAGCTTTCAACCTCCGCGACCTCATCGATGACCAGGCCTTCGTCCGCGACGAACGCTCGGCCAAAATTCGGGTTTGGCGTCCCATCCATCAGTGTCACATTCGGATCGATGTGCAGCTCGCCGCGCTGGGCGCCGCCGCGCAAGCGACGGCTTGCGTTGAACTGACGCTCCTGTTTGTCGAACGCAAGTTCGATACCCGCCTTGTTGTCCAAGAAAAGCTGCTCTAAACTAATATTAAACGCGTCGAAATCGGTACTCTCGCCCTTTGTCGGTCCATCGATTAGCTTGTTCCGAAAGTCGAAAATCGAAAAATCCGTTACCACCGGGTTCGCATAGAACCCGTTGTCCGGGTTCCCGGTGAACCGCATCGCGTTTTTGAGTCCATTCGGCGCCACAAAGAGCCCCGTACCCGGAACGGAGGGCAAACCGGAAATGATCCCTTGCCGACCTATCACGCCGCCCGGGGGCGAGGTGGGATCGCTCGCCGTCGCGCTCTCGTATGAGACGATCGGATGGCGGTAGACTGGATTGATCACCCACAAGGAGCTTCTTCTCGCGCCGCCGAACTCTGCCGTGTTGGATCCCGTCCCCATCGTGGAACCGTCCCAGACCGGCTTGACGCCGTTGATCGCTCCTTCCGGAGCAGAGGGGTCGAAAATGGATTCAGGGAAATCCGTTCCGTCAAACGGGTCGAACCATTGCGTAATCCCATCATTCAACGGAAAAATCCTCGGGCGGTTCTCATCCCAACTCACGTCTTCGTAGTTGATTTTCAACTTCGTCAATCCCCAAGCGTCACTACTTTCGGAAAAGTCTTTTTGGTAAGTCGCCGTGGCGAAAAACCGAGTGTCCTCGGAAAACGCGCCGTCTTGCTCGTATTCTCTGTCATTTCTCAGCGCCGCAAACCGCACTGCAAAGGTATTCTCGACAAGTTCGCGGTTCACATCAAACGACGCGCGAGCGCTCCCGAAACTTCCAATGCGGAATTCCGCTTCGTTGGAATTCGCAAAAGACGCCTGCTTCAGGGAATTGTTTATAATTCCCGCGGGACTGCCCAGTCCGAAGAGCGCCGCATTTGCCCCTCGATTAATTTCGATACGCTCCGTGTTGTAGGAGTCGAATTCGATCAAGGACGAAAAATAGTTACGCGTTCGATCGGCCCCCGCCAATCCGCGAACGCGCGTCTGCGTCAACGGACCGTTGAGACCTGTCGACGGAACGCCACCAGAACCCACATTAACGCCGCCGGAGTAGTTGCCGCCAAGACCCACCACTTCCGTTCCCGTGGTATAGACGAGCAGATCTTCCGAATTCGTGGCCCCCGTATCTTCAAGAAACTCGCGGGTTATCACAGAGATCGACGTGGCGACATCTCCTAAATTCGTTCGGATGCGCGAGCCCGCCAATGTCGATGCCGCGCGATAGCCTTCGTCCCCATCGGCGCTGACCGAAAATGGTGATAGTTCATATATACTCTCCCCTTCGTCGTCCTGCCCAATCGATTGAGCGCCACCGCCGACTACGGCGGCAGTCAAAGCGGCCCGGAGAGCCGCAAAAAAATTCTTTTTCGTATTCACTTCTGATTTGTTTCGTTTCGTTTTCGTCGTTGAATCTCGTCTCTCGCTGGAGATCGCTGCGTCTTCGTCTCTACCCTCCTTCCTGCGTACAATCGCAAACGCGCCACTCTCGCTATCCTGGACGGCCTCGAGTGGGGTGTCGGCCAGCAGAAGCTCCAACGCTTCCTGGGGCCGGTAGTTTCCGCGAATCCGCGGAGTGACCACTCCCTTTACAACCGCATCGGTAAAGAAGATTTCGATACTCCCTTGAATCGCCGTTTGCTTGAGCGAAATGACCGCCAAAGATCGAGGCACATTGAAGTGTCGTTTCTCGCCGCCCGAATCGGCATGCCCCAGACCTGCCGTCGCAAGCGCGAACAAACACCCAAGCAACGCGACACGCAAACTCTCGGCAAGGCTCATTAAACGGGGGGTATAAGGCTGTTTTTGAGGCAAGCATCTGGAGGAACACTTGCCCCCAAGACGATTCTCGCCTCGAAAACTATTACAGTAGAAAAAATATTTTGTAGTTCGGGCCGCAAGACGGCATGCACCCCTGCAAACTGCTCCCTATTTTTTACGAAGAATGATCGTTCCGTTGCCTCGGTCGTCGGCTTCAACATCCGCCGTCATTTCGAGCAAACGTACAAATCCTGCATGATTATCTGGCTTCAGGGCGACAGTTACTTTGAGGTCGAGCAGTTCGTCGTCTCCAATGACGATCTGCGTATGATTGTGACGATTAAACTCGCTGACAACTTCGCTGAGCGGTCTCGAATCCATGTCAAGGATACCGTCTTTCCACGCAAGGCGCGTCGCTAGTTCCGCCGTCGATACGGTATATATTCGAGGATCGAATGATTCCTGGTCCAAGTTTTGAACCGCGCGCTGCCCCGCTTCGAGCTGGGCAACCGGTAGACTAGAGCTCAACGCCGTGTCCGGACTTTCCGTCGCAAGCGGCGCCTCTCGGTCCAAGGGCTCGAAATTCACAGTTCCTTCCGTGACGAGCACTTCTAGCGAACGGGATTCCAGCTTCACGCTAAACACCGTGCCCACCGCAACGACTTGAGCATTTCGAGCCGCAACGACGAAAGGCCGATTCGGGTCGCGGGCGACTGAAAAATGGGCTTCCCCCCGAACTAATTCGAGACGCCGCTCATCTACAGAGTACCAAACTGCAACTTGCGCCCCCCGGTTGAGCTCTACGGTACTACCATCTTCTAGCACGTGCCGCTCGTACGAGACGGCAAAATCACCCGGCGCCAGATCACGCGACACATCCATCGAACTCGTCCGAGAAACGAACAAGGCGACAAACCCGACAACCGCAACCGCGGCGGCCGACCCCATCCAGACAGCAGCTAGTCGCCCCCCCTTTGCAAGGCCGAGCGAGCGCTTTAGCAAATCCGGATTGGGTAGTTTGCTATCGACTGGCCGCCACTCGTCCAACGCGTCAAACTCGTCCCAGTCCCCTTTGAGTTCCGCAAGGCATTCGCCATGACGCGGGTCAATCGCGATCCAATCCAACAAAGCGTCTTCCTCGGCTGCAGAGATCCCACGATCGAGCTTGCCGACCCAGTCAGCGGCCTCTTTCTCAATGCGTTCCCGCTCGAACTCCAATGCCTGATTATCGCTCACGTCCAATCCTATCTCCGCAATTCCTCGTTGCTCTTAATGAACGCCCTGCACAAGCGAAGTCCCTTGGAGACCTGCACCGCGACGGTGTTGGTCGAGATCCCCAACTGGGTCGCGATCTCGGCGTGAGAATAGCCGTACACTTTTCTCAAGGTAAACACCTGGCGGCATCGATCAGGCAACGTTTGTATAGCATCAGTCATGATCTCCAGGTCTTCTCTATATCTCGCGTCCTTCTTCGCTTTCGATTCACTCTCCAAGACGAATAAGTCCTCGCTTTCAACTATCGACTCGAAACGAACGATCTTGTCGCGTCTCACTAAATCGAGAGCCACGTTTCGAGCCGTCGCAAAAAGGAAGGCTTTCGGCGCCTTCATTTCAACGTCCGTTTTCCTATACGCATTGAAGACCTTGATGTACGCCTCTTGCATGACGTCGTCAATGTCCTGAATGGAAGGAAAACGAGCCCGCAGCCACCCTCGAAGCTTGTCCTCATGAGGGAGCAGCTTCTCGGCAAACCATCGTGTCTGATCGGTTTCTTGAGGGGACATAAAACGCGTGTGAATAGAGGAACCACCCCCACGCTCAAAAACTGCAAGGAACTTATCAAGACTAGAATGACGCGCGTCGCCTACGAGGTCGCAGAACTCATAGCGAAAACGCCCCTTCTAAAAAAACGGCGAAAGAGCCGCATGCGCCGGCGTCTTCGTCAATAAACTGAACAAGCCGCGTCTTTCTATTAAACGAAACGATCCGGCTCTCGGGAGCCGGATCTGCATATATGAGCGCGCGGGCCGGCTAAAACCTAAACGTGTTGGTGACAGACCAAGTGGTCAACGGCGGCAGTATATACTGCGAATTGTTTCCGAAGGCGTCGATCGTCACTGGAACCGGATCGTCGTCGGAAAAGAGGTTACGCGCGTTGAGCTGGATTTTCCAATCGACACGATCGTTGGCGAAGAGGCGGCGGTAGCCGATCCACGCATCCACATTGGTTTGATCCGGTCCGAAGAACGGGTTGTTGATATCCACAATCGTCTGGCCATCCGCGTTGGTCGTGAACGGGTTGCCAATCGCGTTGACGTCTTGCCAGCGAACCGCGCCGCCGACGTTGAACCCTGTCATGCGCGACTCCTCGCCGAAGGTGTAGTTAGTGACTACGTTGAAACGCCACTCGCGTTGCTCGTCGACCACCCCGCCATCAGTATCCAAAATCGCCTGCAACGGAATGCGGAGACGGGTGTTGAAGTCCGCCTCGCGCGTCGAATCAGGGAAGGCGGCGGCGAAAGCGGCAGTGTCGAGAATGCCATTCTCATCCACGATTCCCGGCTCGGCGAGACGTTCGTCGCTGACCGCTCCAGAGGGATAGTCGAAAGCGGTCTGCCACGAGGGAAGGCGCAGCGCTATATAGTCCTGGATGCCTTGCAGGCTGTTGGTACGCGCGGTCTCTTGACGGGACAGGTTGAGCATAACGCGCCACTGAGGCGTCGGACTGAAGAGGGCTTCGATCTCCATCCCCTCCGCAGCGGTATCCGTCGTGTCCGTTATGCGCCCCTGACCGCTGAATTCGTAGATGCCTTCCTCATTGAGCACCGCGTTGCGCTCGTCGAGAATGGCTTGAGGCGGCGTTCCAAAGGACTGCAAGACCGGGTCGTTGGGATCCAGATAACCGGCGTCCACCCCGCGAACAAAGGTCAACTCACGAAAACGAATGTCTAGCTCGGTGATGGCTATTCCAGTCAAGCCGCCCGTAAACGACTGCCCGGTTAGCCCGGTCTCGAAGAAGTTGACCTTGAGTTCGAGCTTGTCGTTTAAGGTGTTGATCCGAAGGCCATAATCCTCCGTAACACCCGTCGGGGCGGCGATCGGGCGGGCCAGAGAATCGATACGCCCTGTTGCCGACGGGTCGAAGTTCTCAGACTCGCTGTAAAATAAACTAAAACGCGTGTTGCCAGGCAATTCCCAGCCGCGCGGCGATTTCGCCACCACGCTCCAACTGAAGTAGTCTCCCGTGCCCCCGACCTCGTCGATCGTGAAGATGTTGGGGTCGACCATGTTGGCCGTGCCTGGCGCCGTTCCGAAGACCTTGCGCGAATTGGACAGGTCGTCTTCGCGATAGCCGAGCGTCGTGACTATATGATCGTCGAGCCAGTTGCTTTGCAAAATCGCGGCCAAGGTCTCCGTCGTGGTATCGACATCGGAAGCGCCGCTAATGTTGTGGACCGATTGCATGGGAATATCCCGGAAGGTTTGCGACGCCTTGTCCCAAACTCTCACGGTGTACGTTTCCCCGTTGGGGAAATAGTCCCTGGCCGAGAAGCCGATCGGCGTGATGCTGATATCGTCGATGGAGGAGACGGCCGGACCCAGATAGATAGCCGCCCCTACATCACGGTGGTTGTGGCCAAACGGACGATTGACAGACAAGCCGTTGCTGGCGTTGTTGGCGATGTTCTCCCCTACCCACGTTTCGTCAAAGTTAAGACCGTCGAAACGGTTCTCGGCGTCACTGGCATAGAGCGTGAAGGTATGCCTGCCCAACAGGCGGCCCAGCCAGTTGTCCATATTCAAATCCTCGGAAACGTTGAGCTTTGCGAAGGCGTTTAACTGAACCGCCTCGTTCACTTGAGTGCTGGTAGCCGTTCCCTGGATGTTCTGCGTAAAGACCGTGACGGGTCGCAGAGCGTTTGGATTCGGGGTGCCATCGAAAGTCTGCTGGGAGACATCCAATCGAATGACATAGTCTCGGGAGGTGACTGGCCCTCGTTGCGTCTCGCGATCCTCCGTCTGGTGATCGAAAGCGAGCTCCACCCCGAAACGCCCTTCCTTCGAAATATACTCCAAAACCGCTTGGCTCGTCTGAAAATCCTGATCCTGGAAGGGAAAGTTTCCCGCAAGTGAGTTGTTTTTCCAATCGAAGATCGAATAGTCCTCGAGGCTTGTAGGGAGAAGACCAATACCTCGTCTTAGCTCGTAGTTCGCCCTGGAAGCGCGCACCGTGCGACCCGCGACGGGAATGCCCTCGGGATTGTCTGGCAAGACGTTGTTGCCGGAGAAGGCCCATCGAACGGTATTGGTCGAAGGCGAACTCCCGGCCAGCGAACCGTCTGCCTCCAAGTTCAATCCGTACTGAACGAAGATGCGGGGAGTTCCCGCCGGGAGGATGTTAGTCCCGCCCAGCAACTCGGGAATGCGAGGCTCATCGGCGCCGACCACCGGGTAGGTGGCCGCGCCCACGTGGCCTAAATAGTCGGAGAAGCCATCCGTCGGGCCAAACGGATTGGCTCGATTGGCCCGGATGCGGCCCACCTCGCCGTTGAGTCGCAGGGTCAGGTTTTCGGTGATGTTCCAGGTAAGGGCTCCAAACAGGCGCTCGTCGTCCTCGAAGGCGGGATTCTGGCGGAAGTTGAAATTGTCCTGCAAGCCCGCCACGCGAATAGCGACCTTGTCCTTCAAAGCGATCACGTTCGAGTCGAAGCTGCTTCTGAGGCTGCCTTGATCGTCGAAACGGATCTTGACCTCGTGGGCATCCCGGAAGAACGGCTTGATTAGATTCACGTTGATCGTGCCCGCCGGGCTGCCCTGGCCAAACAATATAGAGTTGGCGCCCCGGACGATTTCCACGCGGTCCACGTTATAGTTGTCCCAGGTGATGCTGCTGCGAAACAAGTTCCTCGTGACGTCCGCCGAGGACAGGCCGCGCAGACGCTGGGCCCCTTGCGGATTGATGATGGACGTTTGGCCACTCTGGAAACCACGCCCGAAAGCGTCGCTTTGCTCGAAGCCCGCAGAGAAGTTGCCTCCCACAGTCGCGGTTTCGGTGTTCGCCGTATAGACGAGCAGCTCGTTTAGATTTGTCGAACCCGTGTCTTCCATGAACTGCTCGGTGATGGCGGTAATCGAAGCGCCTACATCGGCCAAGTTCGTTTTGATACGTGTTCCTGCGAGTGTACTTGTGGCTCTGTATCCAGTATCTTCTGACGCGTCCACCGAGAAGGGGGAAAGCGTGTAGACATCGTTTTCGTCCAACTCCTGAGCGGAGGCATAGTAAGGCGAACTCGCAATAGCGAGCGAAAGCAAGGCTTTGAGAAAGGTTTTCGGGTTTTCGTTTGTTGGTTTTGAGTTCATTTCGGGTTGAGTATCCAGGGATTGTAGTTCCCGCGTACCGCCGCGCCGAGATGGGCGTTTCGTATCGTAGGGTACGCGAATAATAGCGAAGGCTCCGCTTTCGCTATCCTGGACGGCCTTGAATGGGATGTCCCCAAGCATCCGGTCGAGCGCTTCGCGCGGCGTCAACTTTCCTCGCGCGGCCCGCGTCCGGAATTCGCTCAACTCGTTCGGGCGATATATAATTTGAAGCTCGGTCAAAGCGATCAGTTTCTTTAACGTGACCGAGGCCTTGCCCGCTGGGATATCGATATCGATCACCTCCTCTTCGGCTGCTGCGAAGGGGCTTGCAGAGTATATAATCGCAAACGCGAGGAACGCTAAAGCGCGATGAAGGAATCTTGTTAACATCCGATTCGGATAAACGCGCCGACGCATTTAAGGGGTGAGGTAGTTCGTTTGATAATGGGGACATTCCGTGTTCCTACGCCCTGCAAGATGCAGAACCCGAAAAATTCCCCTAAAGAAAACTGAAACAATTATGGATCCGCCAAAATCATGACGATCTCGGCGTCGTCTGAAAAGTCCGCTTTCGCTCCAAATCCCGTTTCTAGCAAGCGGGCAAAACCTTCTGCGTTATCCGAGCGAACGGAGCCGCTAAACAGCATGTTCCCGAGCTCCGGATCAGCGATTCGGAGCTGGACGTCATTTAAATTGTTTAGCTCTTCAACGATCTCGAAGAGAGCGCGGTCATTAAAGTTCATCAAGCCGTGCTGCCAATCCAACCGCTCGATCACTTCGTCTTTACTCAAAACCTTCACTTCGCTTTCGAGAGACGAACCACTGTCTAAGGGAACAATAGCAAGCTGGCTTTCTTTCAATAGTGGAGGCGATTCAAAGGCCAGATCCGGTCCCGCTTCGAATTCCATACTCACGATGCCTTCCGTGACCAGGACTTCGCAATACTCCACCTCGAGCTTGACGTTGAAAGCGGTACCCACCGCGGTAACATCCAAGCCACGCGTTTCGACGATAAATGGGCGTCGAGAGTCTTTCGACACCACAAAAAACGCCTCGCCCTTCTCAAGACGCACGCGTCGCTCGTCTTGAGTGAAAAGGACACTGAATCCCGCGCCACCTTTCGCCTTGATGTAGGACCCGTCTTCCAAGTACGTGCGATTGTCGCTCTGGGACACGATGGAGGAACTCGTCTCTCTGGCGTCTTCACTAAGATCACCCGTAGAAACGAAAAACAGAATAGCGACGCAAGCGGCTGCCGCCAATGCGCCAATCAACGACAGCGCCTTGCGTCGATCAGACTGTTGCGGTCCAATCAAGTTGGGATTCGCGCGATCGCTATGCTCCGGTTTCCACGCCCCAAGCCCGTCCATCCGTTTCCAATTGCGACGCTGTTCCGCAATTGCGTCCGCATTCTTTGGATCCGACGCGATCCAGTCGAAAAACGCGTCTTGTTCGGCTGCCGATAAATTCCGATCAAGCTTCGACATCCAAATCGCCGCTTCTCGGTCCGGCTGCTCAAATGCCGGTTCACTCTCGAATCCCTTGCTCATCCTACTTTCCGAACCCTTTGCGAATTTTTCGAAAATACGTAGTTATCTTCTTCATACCGATGGAGCTCTGAGCTTCTACCGTCTTCTCAGAGATGCGGAGCTCTCGGGCGATGTCTTTCTGCGACATTCCGTAGATCTTTCGTAAAGTGACAATCTGACGACAGCGAAGCGGCAATCGTTGCACGGCTCGGGTTAAAAATTCGAGTTCTTCAGAACGGGCTACCTCTTCGGCCACGTCCTCTTTGTCATCTATGATGTTCAACTCGTCGAAATCCCCTAAAGAGAATTCACCGCGCGAGACTCGTTTTCTCGCTTTCCCCCGGGCAACGTTTCTCGCGGTAGCAAACAAAAACGCCTTCGGCGAATTAATTTCCGTCGTTTCGCGAGCCCTCAATACCCTCAGAAGCGCTTCCTGCACGATGTCGTCAATTTCCCGTTCTTGGTCGAATTGACTGCGCAACCATGCCCTCAACATGGACTCGTGCGGCATCAAATAGTATTCATACCATTCTCGAACTTCTGGGTCTTCGTTTGGGGGCACAGTAACTATCAACTTCTACAAACCCTATCGCAATATCAAGACCCGAATCATGTCTACCTTGCCGCGCATCACAGTCATTTCGTAGCTTAGAGACACATATTCCGACTTACTAGACAGTCTCTTAATAGGCGGAATCAGGAATAGCATGCCGCAAAATACTTTGTCCAAAAGACAGAATTGCGTACCTTAACTGGTTAGATGAACCCCTCCCCAGAGGAAAAAGACCCTCAGCCCGAAGACTATCTTCGACTGCTCGCCACCCACGAACGCAGCCTTTCCAACTACGTTCATTCACTGGTGCTCAATGCAGCGGACGCAGAGGATATTGTCCAGGAGTGCAAGGTCGTTCTCTGGAACAAATTCGATCAGTTCAAACCGGGCTCAAACTTCCTGGCTTGGGCTCGAAAAATCGCCCTGCATCAAATTCTGAACTTCCGGCGGACAAGCCAGCGACGCCCGCTTTACCCACTCGATCCCGATTTCATAGAATCGGTCGCCGCTGAGATCGATCGCAGCGCAGCCCATCTCGAGCGTCGATCAGCGGCCCTCAAAACCTGCCTTAAAAAACTGCCCGCCCCACAGCGTCAACTCATCTTGTGGCGCTACTACGAAGGCGATGGCATCGACGGCATCGCCCGAAAAGCCAAGCGGACCGAAGGGGCCGTCTACCGAGCCCTGAGTCGCATCCGCAGCGCCCTTAACGACTGCATATCGAAAACGCTCAACACCACGGGATCATGACACCTGAAGAACAAATCGAACGCGCCCTCGAACATCGTTTAAATCCAGACGAGTGGAAACGTTTGCAAGCCGATATCATCGCCGACCCTGAGCTTCGTGCCGCCTACGTAGAGCGTTCCTGGCTCCACGCCCAGCTGACTGCCGAGGGTCCGCAGCTTCCCGAACTATTAAATGCGGAGCCAACATCGCCCGTAAAAACGAGACAGCGAGTGAGAACCGTTTACTGGGCCGCCGCAGCCGCCGCAATCGCCATTGTCGCCACTCTTTGGATATCCCCGAATGAACAAAAAGAAGAATGGGTCGCCACGCTCGTTCAGGCCGAAGACTGCCGGTGGGCGGGTTCCGACCTCCCCACCGCGGAAGGGGCGCAGTTGGGCAAAGGCAAACTCGCGCTCGTAGAAGGCATGGCCACGCTGCGGTTTGAAAGCGGAGCTGAAATCACCCTCGAAGCGCCCTCCACTCTGGAAGTGCTCTCGAAGATGAGATGCCGGCTGATCGAGGGCTCGCTCGTCGCCAACGTACCGGACTCCGCCCATGGATTCACCATCGATACCGAGGAAATGGAGGTCATTGACCTAGGAACGCGATTCGGGCTCACCGCGAGCGGTCTAGGCAAGACGCATCTGTACGTATTCGATGGAGTCGTCGAAGTGGAGCGCGAAGACGAGGCGCGCAAACGACTTGTTACTGGCGAAGCGCTGGTCCACGGAATCCACGCGCCCGTCCTCGACCAAGAGGTCGAGCGAATTGCGACGCCTATCGAATCTGAAGATGGCTGGCTCTCTATCCCGACTACCTTCGGAAACGGGAAGGACGCATACGTCCGCCAAGGCGACAGCGACAACGAAACAGGCGACCATCCACTACTCATGGTAAAAAGCACCGATTTTGTACCCACAAATGTGCGACACGCCTACTTGGCGTTCGACATATCTCAAGCAAATCCAGGCAGCATTGCGGATGCAGAACTCACCCTTCAGGTTCGGAGCAGCGGCTTGGGTTTCTCCACCCTCGTGCCGGACTCCCGATTCGCCGTCTACGGCATTGCCGACAACAGCTGGGACGAGCGCAGTTTGCTCTGGGAAAACGCGCCTGCCAGCAATCTGGAAGGCGTCGAGAAACTGGCGGAATTCGAAATTCCGAAAGGCTCGCCCGTCAGCCAAGTGAGCGCGCGTTCCCCGGAGCTATCCAGTTTTATACGAAATCAGCCCAACGGTCTCGTGTCCTTCGTCGTCATTCGAGAAACGGGCGAATTAGAGAAACAAGGTCTCGTCCACGCGTTTGCTTCTAAAGAGCATCCCACGGCTCAAGCCCCCACCTTAAAACTGAAAATGGAAAACGACGCTCTATGAAACCCAGCTACGTTTCTTCCGCCGTCAGCATCGGCGCCATAGCGATCGCCGCTTGGAATTCTCCCGAAATCCCCGGGGCGACCCCTGTCGCGAACAGCAGCGCCAAGGCATTCACCGAAGAAGATCGCCAGTGGTGGGCGATTCAACCAGTTGCGGAGCCCGAGATTCCCGAGCTGGATTCGAACGACTGGGTTCGCAATCCGATCGACGCCTTCGTCTTGCGTAGTCTGATTGAAGCGGGGCTCGAACCGGCGCCTGAAGCGGATGCCCATGAAATCGCGCGCAGGCTCTACTTCGACCTGCATGGCATTCCGCCAACCGCCGATCAAGTAGACCGGTTCGTCTCGGACGCCGACGTCGATTTCGAGGCAGCGTACGAATCTTTGATTGACGAGCTTCTAGCAAGCCCGCGCTACGGCGAACGCTGGGCCCAGCATTGGCTGGACGTCGCTCGATACGCCGAAACCGACGGCTACCGCGCCGACGACTTTCGTCCCGCAGCGTATCGCTATCGCGACTACGTGATCAACTCCTTTAATTCCGACAAGCCATTCGACCAATTCGCCAGAGAACAGCTGGCGGGCGACGAGATCGACTCCGACGATCCCGACACGGTAATCGGAACCGCCTTTCTGCGTCACGGCGTCTACGAATGGAATCAGAGGGACGCCCGAATGCACTGGGAACTCATCATAAACGAGATGACCAATGTGACAGGCGAGGTCTTTCTCGGCCTGAGTATGGGTTGCGCCCAGTGCCACGATCACAAGTTCGATCCCATCCTTCAAAAAGACTACTACTCTCTGCAGGCCTTCCTGTCTACTACCTACTGGCCCACCGATCGCTTGCTCGCCAAGCCGGAGGAGATCGCAGCCTACAAAGCGGCGCTCGCCGAATGGAAGCGCGACTCGGCGCCAGTGCGCGAAGCGTTCGACGCGCTTACCAAAGAACCCCGAGAAGGAAAATTCGAATACACCGTGGGCCAGTTTCCACCCGACATACAGGAGATGTACCACAAAGCTCCGGAGGATCGGACGCCCTACGAGAGCCAGATGGCGGAGCTCGTACAGCGGCAAGTGGATACACAACTAGGGAGAGTGAAGTACGATACGTGGCTGAACGAGAAACCTGAACTCCGAGAGCGCTACGACGAGCTTCGTCGACAGTTAAGCGATGTCGAGAAATCGAAACCCAAACCTCCTATCTCGGCCTTTATCGCGACCGATATCTCAAATACGCCGACGCCCAGCATTCTAAAGACGCGAAGAGAGACCCTGTCTGTGGAGCCCGCATTCCTGGAACTGCTCGGCCTCGAGGCTCCAAAGATCAAACCCCGCGCCGAGACGACAGGTCGTCGCGCGGCTCTCGCCGAATGGATAGCTCGCCCTGACAACCCCCTCGCTACCCGCGTCGCCGCAAACCGCATTTGGCACGCTCATTTCGGCCGAGGAATCGTAGCGACTCCGAACGACTTCGGCCAACTCGGCGAGGACCCCAGCCATCCCGAGCTGCTCGATTGGCTCACCCTGCGCTTTCTAGAGAATGGTTGGCGTTTTAAGGAGATGCACCGCTTGATCCTTCAGAGCGCGACCTATCGGCAAACAGCCCGTCGCGAACCAACGACGCTCGAATCGAATACGGATCCGCTCAATCGGTTGCTCTGGCGCTATCCTCCGCGTCGCCTAACCGCGGAAGAAGCCCGGGATGCCATGCTCGTGGCCTCGGGCGAAATCGACCATCGAATTGGAGGACCCTCCGAGGATGGCGACGCCGCTGTTCGCAGCATCTACGTGAAGAAACGCCGGAATCGGCCGGAACCGTTCTTGCACAGTTTCGACTCGCCAATGGGCTTCGACTCAGCGCCGGAACGCCTGGAAACGACGACCCCCACCCAATCGCTCTTGCTCGTGAACAGCGAATGGCCTCTTCAGCGAGCTGCCGCCTTTGCCGAACGAATTCTCGGAGACGACCACAGCATCGATGCGGGCGACGTCGAATGGGCCTTCCAAACAGCCTATGGCCGACCGCCTACTCCCGAAGAGTCTCAACTCGCTCTGGAATTTATCGATATCCAGTCGAGTCGGGCAAAAAGAGAACTGACCGAATCGCAACCAAATCGTGGATACTCGACCTCTCCACTTTCGTCAATTTCCGAGCGATTCGCTGTCGCGAAAAATGAAATCCATTTGGGGAATGTGGCGTTGTCGCTCGCTCCCGACTCCGAGTACCAGAGCGTTGCCCTAGAACCGATCGCGGATTTGGGCGACTCGTTTACTGTCGAAGCCGTCGTCGTGCTGGATGCCCTACACAAAGACGCTAGCGTGAATACCATCCTTTCCCACTGGGATGGAGACTACCAGAAGGGCGGCTGGACCATGGGCGTTACTAGCGAGCGCTCGAAATACGAGCCTCGCAATTTCATTGTCCAGCTCATCGGCGAAAACGGAGCCGGCAACACCGACTACGAGGTAGTGGCATCCGGATTGAGAGTTCCGCTAGGCAAGCCCGTCTACCTCGCGGCTACCATCACCGCCAATCAGAACTTTGACGAAAGCGGAGGAGGGACCGTCGAGTTTTTTATGAAGGAGCTCGACGATCCCTATGCATCCGCGCAAACGATCTCCGTATCACACTCCATCGCGCGCGGAATCCAGCATTCGGATACGAGGTTTACATTGGGAGGGCGCGATGGGCCCAGGCACAAATGGAACGGCCAAATCGCTCGCTTCGCTCTGTCGGACCATCCGTTGACCGAAGAGGAACTGATCTTGAATAGGGAATCGAACAAAAGGAGCCGACTCGACTGGATCTTCAACGGCGATGATACGGCGGCCGCCCTGCCGAAAGGAGCGACTTGGATGCGTCCCCGTGACTGGGACCCGCAAAACGATCCGCTCTACGGGGCGGTGGCCGACTTCGCTCACGCCCTTCTCACTTCCAACCCATTTCTCTATCTACACTAGACTAGAACATCATGCCTTGCCATCGATACGACAATCCATTTTCGCGACGCGAATTCCTGAGAACCGCCGGTTGCGGTTTCGGCTCTCTAGCCGTTTCAGCATTGATGGGCGAGCAGTTGGCTCACGCGGCGACGGGCAACACTGGCTCCGCCAAGATCCCGCACCGCAAAGCTCGAGCTAGGAACGTCATTTGGCTCTTCATGGAAGGCGGCCCGAGCCATCTCGATCTTTTCGATCCAAAACCGTTGCTCAATAAACTCGCTGGGAGTCCGCTTCCGCCGAGCTTCGAAACACCGATCACAGCAATGGGCGAAGCGCATTCCCCTTTGCTAGAGTCCCGTCGCCAATGGAAGCAGCACGGTAAAAGCGGCCTCTGGATCTCGGATTGGCTACCGCAGCATAGCAAGATCGCGGACGAATTGTGCGTGATCCGATCATGCGTTTCCGACGGCATCAATCATGCCGGAGGTGTTTGCCAGATGAATACGGGATCGGTGTTCGGAGGACGCCCCTCGCTGGGTTCGTGGGTTTCCTATGGCATCGGCTCGGAAAACCAGAATCTGCCGGGATTCGTGGTCATCAAGGACAGCGAAGCGATGGTGGTAAACGGCGCCCGCTCGTGGGGCTCGGGCTTTATGCCCTCGATTCACCAAGGCGTTCTGCTCGAAGGAGGCGAGGAGCCGATCGCCAATCTGAACTCGCCCCAAGGGTTCTCGAGGGAGCGGCAAAGCAAGAAGCTCGACTTCATCAATCAGCTCAACCGCGAACACTGGCAGGGACGCGAGTCCAATACCGATCTCGAAGCCCGCATCCGCAGCTATGAAATGGCGTACCGCATGCAAGCGGAAGCGCCAGAAGCGGTTGACCTAAGCCAGGAAAGCGAGTCCACCCAATCGCTTTACGGCATGGATCGACCGCACAGCGAAGTATTCGGACGGAACTGCTTGCTCGCTCGCCGTCTCGTCGAGCGCGGCGTGCGCTTCATTCAGCTCTATCATGGAGCGGGTAGCAAATGGGACAGTCACGATCGTATCGAACCAGAGCATACAGAACTCTGCGCGGCGATCGACCAGCCGATTGTGGGACTCATTACCGACCTCAAACGTCGCGGCATGCTAGAAGATACGCTCGTTATTTGGGGTGGCGAATTCGGGCGCACGCCAATGAGCGAAAAAGGCGATGGACGGGATCACAATCCTACCGGGTTCAGCATGTGGATGGCCGGCGGCGGGGTCGAAGGTGGACGCGTAGTTGGCGAGACCGACGAACTGGGGCTCTATGCGGTCAAGGATCGCGTGCACGTTCACGATCTCCACGCAACGATTCTCGCATTGCTTGGGATGGACCATACGCGGGTCGTCTATCCGCACAAAGGTCGCCCGGAGCGCGTAGACCTAAACGAGGGTCGCGTTTCGCAAGCGATTTTTAAAAGTCAATTCGGATAGTTGAGGTCATCCGACTTGCCAACTATAACGACGATGTTTGTTACGGATCGGCAGTGGAACAAGCCGAAGGAGACGTTGATGTTATCTCCCCTCCATCCAGGTAGACTCGGTCATTGTCCCGCGTATCACTGATCCATTTGTGGATTCCCTGACGGGTTGGCACACGACCGGTGAGCAATCCCACCCTGGAAGGGGAACAGGTTAGCGGCGACACCGACTGATGCTGAACGTTTAAGAAGCTGTCTTCGCGTTAACACAATTCGATATATAGTCTTCTGGCGAAGTTCGTAAAGCGCGATGGCTATTTATCGTCAATCGACCGCACAACCAGCTCATCAATACTCAAGGTAGCTTCAGGCGACATGGATTTGTTGGAAAACCGAATCTGAGTCACTCCGTCAAACTTGGATAACGCCAGCATTTCGTTCCGATAAACGACTCCAGGCTCCTCATCATCGAGATAGATGGCGCGCAGCGTATGCCAAGACCCATCGTAGACCTCGACCAGACATTGATCTCGAGTGCTCTCTAACCCCGAGGACTTCCAACGATACTCCAACTGCCCCTCATGAACCGCGTTTTCAGGTTTCCGGGTAGCGGCGCCCGACGGTGAAATAACAAGCTTCTTCTCCCCTTCCAATCCGTCACTCGCGGATCTGACCGGACCTCGAGTCTGCCAGGACCCGTCAAATCCCTTGCCTCCTTCCGTTGTTCCGCTTTCGAAATCATCGCTGGCGACAATTCTCGATGCCGCGTTTTCGAACCAGGCTATACCGAAGTGAGTGTGAATCGCCTTCGACTCGTTTCTCAGCGTCCAGTTGTTCGACTTGCCCTCGAGATTGATAAAGGTCTCTTCGGAGTTGACGATGATATCGAGATCCCCATCGCCGTCCATATCCTTGGCTTGGACGTTGTCGACCTTCTCTCCGCGCCATTCCGCGCCCGTATCGAAACCGTACGACCGTTTGATGGGATGGTAGATCCAGTTGTCGCTCTCCGGCTTATCCCCGGTGTATTCCATCCAGTAGAGGAGATACTTCTCAGGCGCGATGAATCCGGCGCGATACGGAAAGCCGTAGTCCTTGTTTCGCTCAAAGTAGTGCAGCGTCCCGCAGAGCAGGTCCATTTGGCCATCGCCATTCATGTCTACGACTTCAATAAACCGTTGGAGCTGAACCGCATCGCCTGTTTTTTGAATGACGATTTTTTCGTAGTCCAGCGAACCGGGCCGTCGCTTCCGGTAAAGGGCGATGCGGTCGTCTCCAATCGGGCACACCAGATCGCTCAACCCGTCGCCATCCAAGTCGCCGGCCGCGACTTTCACTTTGTAGAAGAAATCGTCGTCCGTATCGACAACGTGACGTGGCCAGGGAGCGCCGCTCGATTTGTTTTCCGTGTTTTCGTACCAGAGGATAGCAATCTCGTCCGTCGGTGTATCGAAGTCGGCATTATTGACCAGAATGTCCTCGTCGCCGTCTTCATCGAGGTCGAAAAAGCGAAACCCATGGCCACTCCACAGCTTCGCGTCCACCGGATGCACTTTCCAATTCGCAATGGCCCGAGCCTGATCGCCCGGGTTCTCAATCCAATGAATCCCCACTAGAGTTCCGTTCCTGGGATTCTTTCGTCCACCGATGAATATATCGAGGTCCCCATCCTGGTCGATGTCGCGCACTTCGCTAAAGTGCGGGTTGCCTTTCCCGTCAAGAGGCCCAAAGGACGCTGAAGGTTCCCAGGCATCGGCGTTTCGTATTTCATCTACATCCGGTCCCCAGAGAATTCTGATCTGACTGGGAGCCTCCCGCTCCGATCCCTCCACCGATACGAGATCGATTCGCCCGTCACCGTCAAAGTCGCCAACATTGGCGTGCTCATTAGTGACGGTAGCCAGGATTTCAATCTTCTCCCAGTAGTCGTAAAGCGGCTGATCCAAAGTTCCCGGATGAAGCAGGATGGTCAGCCCCTTAAATAGTCCGAACTCGTGGATGACCAGGTAGTCGGTAAAACCGTCTCGGTTAAAGTCCGCCTCGGTCAAGGAGTTGTACCCACAATACTTGTACGAGCCCGGCGCGGGATCGACACGGTGCATCAACCATTGGGAAAACAAAGGCGAATGCGCCCAGAATAAAACGAGAAACGAAAAGAACTTGATTCGCATATCCAATTTTGAGTTGCGTTCATTAAGTGAAGAGTCAACTTGTATGACAAGTATAATAATTATGACTGTTCAAACGATCTCAGTGGTAGACGCCGTAGAGCGCCAAATCAAAGAGCGCATTCTGGAGGGAGCCTTCCCCCCAGGCCTTCAGATACCGAGCGAGAAGTCGCTGGGCGAGACCTTTGGCGTTAGCCGCTTGCCCATTCGGGAAGCCATCTCCAGACTAAAGGCAGTGGGCGTTCTCCGGTCCAGACAGGGCAAAGGCGTGTTTGTCGAATCCGAAGTAAAAGCGTCTGGCTTGAGCGACGCGCTCCTGCCTTTGTTTTTGTCAGATCGTCCCGATATGAGCCAAAAGCTGTTTGAAACGCGCTCGTTTTTAGAGGGAGCGATCGCCGGGCAAGCGGCCATCCACGGTACCGAAGACGAGATACGAGAACTCGGTCAATTCGCAAATTTTCCTTCCAGCGCTACGGCCACTGCGGAGGCGTTCGCCGACTACGATAGCCAGTTTCACGATCATTTGGCGACGATGGCCCACAACGAATTTCTATTGTATCTCTTTAGGGCGCTCACCCCTTACATTCGCAATTTCCTGGTCTGTTTCGGAAGGAATCGGACCGTGCGCAAAGCGGCGCTGGAACGCCATTCCACTATAATTGAAGCCGTCGCCAAAAGGGACGAGCAGGCCGCGCGAGAAGCTTCGCAAGACCATCTGCTGCCGTGCTTTTCCGCATTGGAAAAGTCCTCCGCAGTAGTCAAAGCCCGACATGCCGCTTCCCAAAAGTGAACAACCGCAACGCAGCCTGTCACTCCCCTCCCAAAAGGGAAATGAGGCTCTAGCGTATCAATGACTCGCTTGGTCGAGCCTCCAGAATCCAGGCGAGATTGAATCAAGCCAAGCAGGCTTCGGCCTACACGGAGTCGTTGCCCTGGCGGCCACATCCCTTCCGCATGGCAGGCTTCAAAGGGAGATCCCAAAGAAGCCCTGCGGGTGGACCGGTTTTTGCTTACCTATTTATTTACCTTGACGATCTAGGTAAGCGGATCACTATGACGATCTAGGTAAACTTTATAGGTATGGCAAAATCATTTAATTCCGACTTGATGCAGGGCACATTGGACATGCTGATCTTGCGAGTTCTTCAAAAAGACTCTCTCCACGGATGGGGTATCTCGCAGAGGATCCATTTGCTTTCAGAGGACATGCTGAAGGTGGAAGAAGGCTCCCTGTATCCTGCCCTATACCGCATGGAGCGCAAGGGGCACATCCGGGCAAAGTGGGGAATTTCAGAGCTCAATCGGAAGGCAAAGTTTTACGAGGTGACTGCCGCCGGAAAGAAACACTATGAGTCTGAAAGGAAAAACTGGATACAATTGGCTAGGGCAACGGCGTTGGTGCTTGGGCACACATTTTCTTAGGAACTTTCGATAATATGGCTTTTATAAAAGATCTCCTTAATCGATTAGCCTATCTCTTCAAAGGCAGTCGCCTTGATGATGAGATGAAGGATGAGATACAACACCACATCGACTTCCAGAAGAATAAGAACATTGCAGCAGGCATGTCTGAAAAGGAGGCGCGATTGGCAGCGCTCAGGCGCTTTGGGAATGTTGAAAGGATAAAAGAGGAGTGCCGCGAATCGTGGGGGACTCGCGCTTTCGAGAACTGCATACGGGATAGCCGATTGGCGTTTCGGTCTCTGATTCAACGGCAGACCTCGACGCTCGTTTCCTTGGTGACGTTGGCTTTGGGCATCGGCGTCGTCACGGCAGCTTTCTCAGTCGCCAATGCGATTCTGCTCAAACCCCTGCCGTATGAGGATCCAGACAAGCTCGTGATGGTATGGAACACGAACCCGAACGAGGGGCGCACGCTTGAGCAGCAGAGCAAGGGTGCTAGATCGATGTCCGTTCAAGAGTTCGTCGACTGGCGGGACAAGTCGGATGTCTTTGAACGCCTGGCGGTCTTCCAGTCCTGGTTCGGGTTCGTCGAAAGCGATGAAAACCCAGAGCAGTTCTTCGGCTATCGAGTCTCTGCTGGATTCTTCGACCTAGTGGGAGTCCAGCCGTTTCTCGGACGCGGCTTTGTCGAGGAAGAGCAGGTGCGCGGCGGGCCCGCCGCGATCATCCTGCAGTACGATTTTTGGCGCAAACGTTTCAATAGTGATCCATCCGTCGTTGGTACGACGATGCAGCTAAGGGCCGGTCCGACTCGGATCGTCGGCGTGATGCCTCCCGAGTTTGTCTTCTCTAGCCGACAGATCAAAGCGCTGTTTCCCTTTCCGTTTACCGAGGCCGATTTGAACCGCTCTCGAGAACTGCGCTACTTGCGCGTCGTCGGACGGATAGAGCCGGGTCTCTCGTCGGAACAAGCACAGGCTCGGGCAAACGTATTTGCTGATCACATGGCGGAAGAGTATCCGCAGTCCAACGCGGGATGGAAGCCTGTGCTGGTTCCTGTGGCGGAAAACTCAGCTGGAGAACTGATGCCGGCGATGAAGGTGCTGCTGGGCGCTGTTTTTTGTGTCTTGCTGATCATGTGCGCGAACATCGCTAACCTCCTGTTGGTGCAGGCATCGTCACGAAAGCAAGATCTAGCCGTGCGTAGCGCCCTCGGCGCTAGTCGCTGGGCGATCGTCCGGGGGATGTTGGCAGAAAGCTTGATCCTTTCCAGTGCTGGCGCCGTGCTAGGCTTAGCCGTAGCCTACGGCTTGGTGGCCTATTTCCAGACCTTGCTACCGGACCGCTACTCGTGGGGGACATCGCTCGTGCAGGCAGAGGCGGTCGGTGTAGACGCAACAGTCATCGCTTTCGCGGCCGCTGCTGGAATTGGCTCCGGTTTGTTCTTCGGCCTGTTACCGGCTCTTCAAGTCACCGGCAAATCGTTCGCACAGTCGCTCAACGATGTTTCCCGCGGGGCCCTTGGAAACCGTCGCGGACAACGAACCAGAAACTCCCTGGTGATCGTGGAGGTCGCGCTCTCGGTCGTCATGGTGTTCGGAGCAGGACTCCTGGTCCGGAGTTTCTTGACGCTCAACGCTCAGGGCTCCGGCATCTACTCCGACGATGTCCTGAGCATGCAGGTTGGCATGCCGAGGCACATCGTCGACCAAATCGAAGCCGAAACTGCCACGAAAACAGAAATCGATGAGCGGCGAGTAGCTGCCCGGTTATCGTTCGAAACGGCGCTAGCGAGTGAGATTCGACGTATTCCTGGCGTCAAGGATGTCACCGTTGCGAGTGAGAGGCTGATGACCGGCTGGTACTTTCTTTGGGAAGTTGAGGCCGAGGGACGGACTGCGGCGTCCGAAACGGAGACAACGGAAGTGATCAGAAGCCGGGTCCAGCCGAACTATTTCGATCTGATCGGAATTCCCCTGCTACGAGGGAGGGCGTTCACCGAGTACGATCGGCCCAATACTCGTCCGGTGGCTGTGATCAATCGTCAGGCCGCGCTCTCGTTGTTCGGATCTGACGACGTCGTCGGCAAGCGATTCCGCTTGAAGTCGAGGCCTGGGCGCGACCCGTCGTCCTGGTATGAGATCATCGGCGTTTGCGGCGATATTCGCGAAGACGGTTTGCATATGCCTGCGAAGCCGTATGTCTACTTTTCCAAGAAGCAGACGGAATTTTACGGCAGCGGCTGGTATTACGTGGCGACTGAAGGGGATCCTTACCGCTTGACCCCGGCCATTGAGCGTGCCGTTCGGGCTGCCGCTCCCGGCACGATTATCTACCGCCCTCGGAGCCTCGATGATCTGGAGCGGGACTCGACTTGGCAGTTGAACTACGCCACGCTCCTTCTGGGAGGACTAGCACTGCTCGCTCTGTTCCTAGCGACTTTGGGAGTCTACAGCGTGCTGGCTGTTTCCGTGCGCGAGCGTACGCGAGAGATCGGGCTGCGAATGGCGTTAGGTGCCCAACGAGATTGGGTCCTTGGGCTTTTCCTCAAGCAGGGAGTTTCTCTCGTGGGGCGAGGGGTTCTCATTGG
Organism: Opitutaceae bacterium; assembly: GCA_028284235.1. Lineage (GTDB taxonomy): Bacteria > Verrucomicrobiota > Verrucomicrobiia > Opitutales > Opitutaceae > Pelagisphaera. The sequence goes on along the minus strand of JANQSC010000054.1, from coordinate 171,386 downwards.
CGGCGCTTTGGCACTCGTGTTCGCTCAGGTGCTCGGGTCTCTCCTGTATGGCGTCGGTCCGTTCGACATTCCGACTCTTGCCGGTGTCGGCTTGACGCTGGTCGCTGCAGGGGCATTCGCCAGCGTGCTGCCTGTGCTGCGTGCCAGTCGCGTCGAACCGATGCAGGCCTTGCGGAATGAATAAAGACATATCGGTTACATTTTCTGGCCCGAGTTTCGGAAAACGATGACGGTTTTTGCATCCAGCCGTTTAGGGCTCTCCTGGTTTTCCCTTGACTAACTAGGGAAGAGTCATACCCCTAGTTGCATGAGGGGAATAAAATGACAAAACATATTTTTCCGCAAGGGGCACTTGAACTGGTGATACTGCGTGTTCTGCAGAATGCACCCAATCATGGTTGGGGCATCGCTCAGAAGATTCATTTGATCTCGAATGAAGTTCTTAAAGTAGAAGAGGGATCGCTCTATCCGGCTCTGGCTCGTATGGTGCAAAAAGGTTGGATTAAATCGGATTGGGGGACTTCGGAAAACAATAGGAGAGCCAAATACTATCATCTTACCCGACTAGGCCTGAAGCAGCTAAACACTGAACAGGCGAACTGGGAAGCGATGGCGGAGGCTATCGCCAACATCCTGCAGATGGAAAGCTGATCTCCATGGAATTCTTGAACAAGATCCGCAACTGGTTCGCCAATCTCTCAAGACCGGCGGCATTGCACGATGACTTGGCGGAGGAAGTCGAGCATCACCTTTCAATGACGATCGAACGGAAAATCGCTGACGGTATGAATCCTGAAGATGCCAGAAAACAGGCTGTAAAGGAGTTTGGCGCGGTCGAGCGATTGAAGGAGGAATGTCAGGATGCCTGGGGGACTCGCGTATTCGAAAACTGCATGCGTGATAGTCGATTGGCGTTTCGAACGTATTGGAATGATAAAGGGTTTAGTGTGGTTGCGCTTCTTACCCTGGCATTGGGGATAGGGGCTACTGCAGCCATTTTTAGTGTGACCAATGCAGTGCTATTACAGCCGTTGCCCTATCCGGATTCGAACAGGTTGATCGAGCTCATGGATGGAGGAGGTTCGGTTGCTATCCCAAACTTTGAAGACTGGAAAGAACAGCAGTCGGTTTTCGAACATCTGGGCCTCTACAAGGAAGTGGGCTACACGCTCACTGGTTCGTTTGATCCTATACGCATAGACGGTGCCTTGGTTTCTCGAGATGTATTAGCTGCTTTGGCGGTTCGACCTGAAATAGGTCGGACGTTTTCTGAGGAGGAAGATGCACCTGGAGGTCCGCCGGTCGTTCTGCTCAGCTATGGTCTGTGGCAAGGTCAGTTCGATGGGAAACGGGATATTCTGAACCAAACCATCCAGATAGACGGGTCCTCCCACGTTGTAACTGGAGTTCTTCCGGCAGATTTCCAACTGATTCCGAAAGCAAAGTTGTTTTTGCCAGTGGAGCAGGGTATTGAGGACGGTGATCGTCAAAACAGAAACAACCAGTCGAGCTATCGAGTCCTGGCTAAGTTGAAGCAAGGGATCAGTTTCGATCAGGCAAAAGCAGAGATGGCGGTGATATCCAACCGTTTGACTGAGTTGTATCCCCAGAGTAACAAGGATCGTCCGATCCGGTTGGTACCCCTGGTGGAGTTGAAAGTGAGGGGAGTGAAACAAACCCTTTGGATCGTGTTCGGGGCGGTGGCCTTGGTCTTGGTTATTGCCTGCATCAATGTAGCCAATCTTTTGGTTGTACGGGCGTTTATCCGGCGAAGAGAAATGGCAATTCGTTCTGCTATGGGTGCGACTAGCGGTGACATTATTGGCAAGCTGTTGATCGAAAGCATTATCCTGGCAATCAGTGCTTCCGTCCTTGGTTTGCTCTTCGCCTATGGGGGATTGCCTTTCTTGATAAGAGTCGCGGCGCAAATTATCCCACGAGCATCTGAAATTGGAATCGATGGAACGGTTTTTGTGTTTACGGCGGCGGTAGCGCTTGGAACAGGAGCTCTCTTCGGGCTTGCTCCTGCTTTTGCTGCCAGTCGAAACGCTCTGGCTGGTGTTCTCAAGGAATCAAGCCGTGGCTCGACTTCCGGTCGATCCAGGATCTTTCAATGTATGGTGGTAGGTGAGATTTCCCTGACATTTGTGCTGCTCGTCGCGTCAGGCCTACTACTCCAAACGATTATCAATCTGCAAGGCGTTGATGCAGGATTCGACCATGAGGGTGTATTAAGCTTCCGAGTTGATCTGCCCGAGTCAAAATACGCAGATGCGAACGCTATCGATCAATTTTCTATAGAACTTTTGAGGAGGTTACGATCGATCCCTGGAGTACAGTTGGCGAGTCTTGGAACCCAGTTCCCTTTGGATGATCGGGGATGGGGAACGCCAGTATTGATCGAAGGTCGGCCTGTCCCTCATCGTTCCGAGCAAATACCGATTGAGATCAACATGATCGATTCTGATTATTTCGAAACGCTAGGTATTCCGCTGATTAGCGGTCGGTGGTTCAATGCGAGGGATACTTACCCAGCCAATCTAGAGAAGAGAGAAGAATTACCTAATTGGGCTGGGCTCAATGTGATTATTGTAGACGAACAGTTTGTCCGGCGGCATTTCCCCGGTGAGGATCCGATTGGCAAGCAAGTCCGGTTTCCTTGGGGAGAGATTCGAGACGAACAACCGGTCATGACGATTGTCGGGGTAGCGGGAGATGTTAAACAAAATAAGCTCCGAGAAGATGACACCCAGGTATGGGTGAAAGGATACATGCCTTTTGCGCAACGGCCTATCCCTTACATGGCATTTATTCTGAAAAGCAGGTTGGCAAGTGGTGACCTTTTGCCCGTGATCCGGCAAAACCTGTCGTCGATAGATTCGCAACTCCCCATATACGATATACGATCCCTTTCTGAAGTCCGTAGTGCCAATATTAGTTCCGAACGTATGAGTATGATTCTCATTGTTGGTTCGGCTGCGATCGCCCTTTCACTATCTGTTATCGGTGTTTACGGAATTCTTGCTTATTCAGTCACTCAACGCCGCAGGGAAATTGGCGTCCGCTTGGCTCTTGGCGCTCGTCGCCGACGCGTAGTGAATTTGTTACTACGACAAGGAGTTGTTTTAGCATTGATTGGAATAGCTGTCGGTTTCATCGGCGCTTTCAGTGTCAACCGGGTTCTCTCCAATCTGCTCTATTCAATCGTTCCCAATGACCCACTTACTTATTTGATAGTGTCTGGAGTATTGATTTTTGCGGTGATCATGGCTTGCGCGATACCGGCTCTCCGAGCGTCTCGAATTTCGCCTTTAGAAGCTCTCCAGAGCGATTAGGTAACCTCGTTGCCCAAAGGGCTACCTAGACCTTTCGGGGATTGTTTCAAGTGTCCTAGGCTAATCAGTCAAAGCGTCCAGCAATCGTACAAAAACGTCGAGAGAACGCTTCTGGCCATAGCTCGTATTGTAGGCTGCGCTTTGGATGGCGACAACCAATTGCTCGTCCGGCAAAACATAGATTTTGTTTCCGCCATTGCCTGATGCAAAATAGTAACTGTACTCTTTTCCTTCTTTTTGGACGGTATGAGTGTACCAGCCATAGCCGTATGAATCGTAATCGTCCCAGTAGACCGGGTATCTTGGCTCAACAGAAACACGTATCCATGATTCAGGGACAATCTGCGCGTTCCCCCAACGGCCATCATTCAAATACAATTGGCCCAACTTCAACATGTCCCGGGCTTTCACTGAAAGGTTCCCCTGCGCTACCGTTCTCTCGTTTGGCGTTTCTGCCCATTGGTAGTCAGTGATACCGATTGGTTCAAAGAGGCGTTGACCTGCATAGGCCTCAAGCGTCATCCCGGATAGCTCTTCGATGAACACTCCTAGCAGAAATGTATTCACAGAGGCATAAGACCACTCCTCACCTGGTTTCCGAGCCATTGGGAGGTCGACTGCGAATCGGATCCAGTCTTTTGCCCCCCACATTTTGTCCTCATATCCAGGTGTAGAGGGATCATCCACATTGGCGTCAATTCCCGAAGCCATGGAAAGCAAATGTTCAACGGTGATTTCGCGTTTTTGCTCTCCATCGTTTGTGAACGGTTCATAAGCGTCAAATGCCGCCATCACGTTAGAGTCGACTCCTTGAATGAGTCCTTCTTCGATGGCGATCCCTACGAGGGCCGATGTCAGGCTCTTCGTAGCCGAACGTATATCGTGGAGTGTGTCGCCATCATGACCATTGAAATAGGTCTCGAGGATGAGATGACCGTTTCGCGCAATGACAAGACTATAGAAATCTTCGTTTGGGTCATCACGTATGAAGTGCATTAGATCTGATAATTTGAATGGATCTAGACCTTCCGATTCCAGACTAGATGTCCTCCATCCATCATTCGTGTTCCTGGGTGTTCCAAGATCTGGATCGTCGCTCCGTTGAGCTGTGCAACCAACGGCTATTAGCAATATCGGAAACAGCCTGCTCAAGAGACGTTTGGCAACAACACCATCACAGACCTGCATTGATTCATTAATCTAATGAGACTCCCGTCCTCAGCAAGGCAAATGGTATGCAATCTTATTGCCAAAAGTGTTGCATAGATCGCACTAAACGGGGTTACGAGGGACCAGTTCTTGCTTACTCAATTTATTTGCCTTGACGATCTAGGTAAACGGATCACTATGACGATCTAGGTAAACCTTATAGGTATGACTAAACCATTCAATTCCGACTTGATGCAGGGCACATTGGACATGCTGATCCTGCGAGTTCTTCAAAAAGACTCTCTCCACGGATGGGGTATCTCACAGAGGATCCATTTGCTTTCAGAGGACATGCTGAAGGTGGAAGAAGGCTCCCTGTATCCTGCGCTATACCGCATGGAGCGCAAGGGGCACATCCGGGCAAAGTGGGGAATTTCAGAGCTCAACCGAAAGGCTAAGTTTTACGAGATGACGGCTGCCGGAAGGAAATACTACGAGGCTGAAAGGAAAAACTGGATACAACTGGCTAATGCAACAGCTTTGGTGCTTGGGCACAAATTTTCTTAGAAACGTTCGATTCTATGGCTCTTCTGAAAGATTTCGTGAGGCGTATCAAATATCTCTTCAAGGGCAGTCGCCTTGATGATGAGATGACAGATGAGATACAACACCACATCGAATTTCAGCAGAAAAAGAACCTTGAAGCTGGAATGTCTGAAAAGGAGGCGCGATTGGAAGCGGTAAGGCGCTTCGGGAATGTCGAACGAATCAAAGAAGAGTGCCGTGATTCCTGGGGAGTTCGTTTGGTTAGCGATCTTATGAATGATCTGAAATTGAGCATTCGTCGCCTTATAAGAAATCCTGGGTTCACTTCAGTGGCGATAGTTTCTTTAGGTATCGCAATCGGATCAAATACGGCGGTGTTCAGTATGCTGAATTCCATATTATTTAGACCGCTTTCGGTTTCGAATCCCGAGCAGTTGAGAGAGATCAATGTTGAGGGACCTGCACTGAGAAATATTCGCTCCTATGGGATTTCGAATGTCCTCCCAGACGGGCGAAAAGAAACGAATGCGGTGCCTCATTCGATATTTTTGGAAATGCAGAGAACAGCTGTGAACCATGCGGATGTGGTGGGATTTTCACCTATTGATGGTATTGAAGTGAGAGCGCACGGAGATTTGTATACGGGCAGCGGCTTGATGGTATCGGGTAATTTTTTCGATGGACTTGGAGTTCACGCTGTTTTGGGGCGCACGATTCAGTTGGAAGATGATCGACCTGGAGCGGAACCGGTGGCGGCGGTATCTTACAAATACTGGCAGACTCGATTCAACGGCGATCCTGCTGCACTGAACGAAATCGTCACGCTGAATCGGTCAAGTTTTCGAATTGTCGGAGTGCTACCGCAGGGATTTCGTGGACCTCGTCATGGTGAAGAAGATGATTTGTATGTTCCCTTGGCTTCACTTCCAGTGATTAAGCAGGAGACGAGTAGTGAGCGGCTTTGGTGGATTTGGATTATGGCTCGTTTAAAAAACGAAAGCAGTAACGAGCAACTGAAAGCGTCTTTGGATTTGGCCTTGGAACGCTCGATATCTCCGGCATCATTCAGGACGGACGAGGGTGGTCAGAACAGTCGATTAAGGATGAGAGACCGGAAAAGTATGCCGAAAGACGGGCGTGTTCTGCTCAGGGACCAAACGGATCAATATACGGCATACATGCGGTCCATTTTATTGGACGGCAGCGGAGGAGCGCGAAATCAAAGTGCTACGATGGCGGTTCCCTTTCTTTTGATGTTAGGCGCTGCGATGATTGTTTTGTTCGCTGCCTGTTCCAATCTCGCTGGTTTGCTGATTGCCCGAACTGTTTCACAGGAAAATGATTTAGCAACCCGTGCGGCTTTAGGGGCCAGTTCACTTCGCTTGGTTCGGCAAGGAATGACTGAAAGTCTTCTTATTGCGATTTTAGGCGCTATGCTTGGATGGTTGTTGTCTGTTATTGGAAAGGGCCTGATTCTAAAAATACTCGCCTCTGCGGGTCAGGGAGAAGGGATAAGCGGAGAAAACGACCATCGAGTTTTCATATTTACAATCCTCATCACTGTACTGGCGGCTGTTCTCTTTGGATTATTTCCGTCCCTTCAGAGTTTTAGAATAAACCTCATGGATGTACTCCGCGCCCGCACAACAGCAATGAGAGGCTGGGTGGCGGGACGTGTTTTTGTCGCTTTGCAGGTTGGGCTGGCGTTGTTTTTGATTACGGGAGCCGGACTACTGCTTAGGTCAGTCTCGAATATACAGAGGATAGATCCTGGTTTCGATATGGAGAACCTCCTGGTATTCCAATTGAATGCAAGAAATGGGGGATACGAGGACGAGCGAAAACTCGATCTTTATCAACGAAGTGTCGCGGCTGTTCGGCAAGTACCAGGTGTAAAATTGGTTGCGAGCTCGGATATGCCTTTATTGGCAAACAGTTCTCGGACGTATGGAGTTATTCAAGCGCCAGATAATCCTGAATTTATGGGTGAAAACGTTCTCGCAATGAGCGTGAGTGAGGATTTTTTTGGAGCATTGGGAATACCAATTCTTAGCGGTCGCGCGTTTCAATCCACCGACATGTCAATGTCTGAACTTGTGGTGGTTGTTAACGAAAGTTTTGGGAGGAAATTTTTTGGCCACGCAAACCCAATCGGTAAGCGCCTGACTCAGAAAGGTACTGACCGGGTATTTAGAATAGTTGGTGTGTGCGCCGATACAAAATACAATCGAATTAAGGCAGATGCCCGGCCCATCCTTTTTGTTCCAATGGCGCAAGCAAGCCGCGTAGGATTCGGGATATTCCAAGCGTGGATTTATGTGAATACCGATCTAGATCCTCTTTCATTGGTTCCCTCCATTCGCAAGTCGATGGCCACAGTTGATCCAGATTTGCCGCTTATTGGTGTTAAGACGCAGCTAGTGCAGATGAATGAAACAATATTCAAGGATAAGTTTCAGGCCAAACTCCTAGTTGTATTTGCTTCGCTGGGAGTATTTCTGTCTTGTATTGGCACCTACGGCCTAATGTCGTACACGGTGTCACGCCGGACTTCGGAGATCGGCATTCGTAAGGCGCTGGGAGCGGGATCGACTGAAGCGATTCGTCCGATTCTCAAATCCTCACTCATTGTGACCTGCATCGGCCTTGTTCTTGGCATAGTGTTCGTTTTGCCGTTTGGGAACATGATTCGCGATCAGCTTTACCGTGTGGAGCCTCATGACCCGATGATAGTTGCTGTCGCCATGGTACTTTTATTCATTGTTTCCATTGGCGCCTCCTGGTTCCCCAGTCGAAGGGCTGCCAAAATTAGCCCAATGGAAACCTTAAGGGAATCATGAGATCGGATTGTTCGATTGCTATGCCTATCGGCCACAAAATGCAATTAACGAAGCTCATCCTAGTAACCTACTCGCTTGTCTCCCCGAGTGCCTCTCATAGCCAGGATGTCAAAGACCGTAAATCTCCAGTCGAAAAGTCTGGCTTCGAATTGGTTCACGTTGAGGGCGGCACCTTCACGATGGGAGGAAAGGACAACGTTGATGATGGCGGGCCCGCAGGTGGAGCCAACGCGGATGAGTGTCCGCATGAAGTAACGGTCGAATCTTTCTACATAGCAAAATACGAGGTGACGCAGGCTGATTGGATCTCGGTGATGGAATCGAATCCCAGTAAGTTTGGAGGGAATCCATCATACCCGGTCGAACAGGTTTCTTGGAATGACATTCAGGTGTTTTTGGAGCGTCTCAACCTCAAGACTGGAAAGAACTACCGACTGCCTACCGAGCAAGAGTGGGAATTTGCAGCGAAGGGAGGAAATGCGGAGGAAGACTTTAGATACTCCGGTAGTGATGACGCAAACCAGGTTGCCTGGTATTCGGGAAACTCAGACAAACGACCTCATCCCGTGGGAAGCCTCTCTCCCAATTCGCTTGGACTCTATGATATGAGCGGTAATATATGGGAATGGTGCAGTGATTTCAAAATCCCTTACCCCTGCGATCCCGAAGGTAAAGTATTTGATTCTCGAGTGTTACGCGGAGGATCCTGGTCGCATCGTTCCAGCAGCGTTCGTGTGAGAGATCGCAACGCAAGACACCCCGATCAACGACTTCCAACCCTTGGCTTTCGCCTGGCCCGTTCAGCGGAGTAGATTTCCCGTATCCCAAAGACATCAACTCACGTGTCCTCATTGCCGTAAGGGTTACGTAAATGAGATGCTCTCACTTCTGTCATCAACGATCATTTGGTTCTTCAATTGGTTTGAAGACGGCGAACCTTTCCTCTCTTTTCAAAACGGAACTTTTTAGGCACCGTTTCAATCGTAGACCCTATGAACTCATTTATCCGCATTGCCACCCTGATCTTCGTCTTTTACACCCCACTATCTGCCAGTTCTCCAGAACGGCTGGGGGTGGATGAGCAAATGGCTGAGGTTGAATCCATGTTTTCCAATCTGGGAGCCTTTGTCGCATCCTTGTATGATCCTCATACTGGAGGGTTCTGGGAGTCCCTCGAAGATAAGAAGAAAAATCAGGGAAAACCTCGGTTGGAAAGCACGAGTCGAGTCCTGAGGCAGATAGAACGAATGGGCGCCTTTGAAGAGCTTCCCCCGAGTTTCAAACAACAATTGATCGAGTACTATCAAAGCTTTCAACGACCAGACGGGTGGTTCGATGATCCACAGGAGAAGAGGCTGGAAAAAAATCGCCTAGGAAGAGCCATGAGCTATGCGACACGCAGTCTTGAAATGCTCAACGCGAAGCCCCTGTATCCGCTGCCTGGGCAGGACGGCAGCTTGGACTCCGCAGATCTCGAGCACTTTCAGAGCAAAGAGCAGGTATACGCATGGATCGACGGGATAGATGCCATTCGTCCGGCCTGGACGGTTGGCAGCTCCGTCAGCAGTCAGCGCAATGCCGTGTTCAACCTGCCCCAAACACAGCAAGATCAAATATTTGACTGGATGCTGACGTACCTGGAAGAGCGTCAGGCGACGGACGGTTTTTGGTGGGATGGTACTCCCTACAACCGCCTATCGGGGGCGTTCAAGGTTTCTATGATTTATGATGCCCTGGGAAAACCAATGCCCAACTACAACACTATCTACACGAACGTTCTGAAAACTATGCGGACGGAAGAAGCGTCGCATGCTTGCTTCATCCGCAACCCGCTATCCATTCTCGAAGTGCTATCGCAAAGCAGTCCTGAATTAATAGATGCCCAGGCCCGGAAAGAAATCATCGAAATCAGTGTTCGCAACTTGCGAGACATCCGTAGTTCTGACGGTGGATTCAAGATCACGACCAACTCAAACAAGAGCACGACAGACGGCACGTCTCAGGCGATGACCGCGCGGAATATTTTACGTTCCTTCGCTGGTTACCCGGAAAAGTTGTTTCCAGGCAAACAGCAGTTTCTCGAAGTTATCAGTAAGCTCCATCACAATTAAGCCGAACAGATTTGACTCACTGCCCAAATGGTTACTCATGACCTAGTCCCGAGCGACTGGTGAGATAGCCGCGTAACCTTATTGCCAAAAGTGTTGCATGAATGACTCTAATAGGGGGAGGACTGTGGGGAATTTGAGAAATAAGATGTAGAGGGCCCTCGTTTTTCATTTTATGTGGACATCCCACAGGAAAACTGTTCTTCATGTGGCTAAACCACATGAAAGATATGACGGAAAAGAAATTAGATTTATTGCAGGGCACACTCGACCTCATGGTGCTGCAAACGCTGGCGACAATGGGTCCTTTACATGGTTACGGGATTGCCCGTCGCATTGAGCAGGTTGGAGAAGATGCGTTAATACTAAACCAAGGGACGATCTACGCCTCCTTGGTCCGCTTACAGCAGGGGCGATGGATTTCGGCCGAGTGGGGAGCTTCCGATAACAACCGCAAGGCCAAGTTTTACAATATCACCAAGCTGGGCAAAAAACGCCTGGCTCAGGACGTAGCGAACTGGAAGCAATTATCTGGCATTATTGGCCGTATGCTTAATCCCTCCGACGGAGAAGCTTTCTGATGGCGGGATGGGTATACAGGTTCTTTGCCCGTATCCGGGCGGTGTTCGACAATCGTCGTCTGGAAGTGGATCTGGATGAAGAGCTCAAGCATCACCTCGAGCTGCTTTCGGAAGAATACGAGAAGCAGGGGATGTCGCCCAAGGAAGCGCGACGTCGAGCCCATATCTCGCTCGGTGGAATTGAGCAATTACGTGAAGTACACAGAGAGGCGCGATCCGTGCTTTGGATCGAAAATCTATGGAGGGATATTCGATATGGGTTTATTCAGCTCAGCCAAAGAAAGGCCTATTCGCTGATCGTGCTGACTATTCTGGCCTTGGGGACCGGGGCAAGTACGGCAGTGTTTTCACTTGTGAATGCAGTATTGTTGGAATCACTTGCGGTTCCTGAGCCTCACGAATTACGTGTGCTGAAATGGTCGGGTACTGAACATCGTGTGATGAATCTTCCGGGCAGAAATCGCATGGTTGGAAAACGGATGACGGCTGAGTCATTTTCGGGATCTCTATTTTTCAGCATGCGTGATGATATGGAGGAGCATGCGGATATATTTGGATTCGCGCCCCTCGACGATGTGGCTGCTCGAGTTCGCGGGGCAGCGTTCGATGCCAAGGGCATGATAGTTTCGGACAATTTTTTTAGTGGCCTCAAAGTGGCACCCTATATGGGGCAGCTATTCGCTCCTAGGGAATCAACGGGAGGGACGTCGGTAGTGATCACATATGAATGGTGGGATCGACATTTCAACAAAGACGTCGGTGTTATTGGTCAGCCCTTGGTCTTAAATGGTAATGCCTACACGGTGACCGGAGTCTTAAGAGAAAGCTTTCCCGGGATAAGACCCAACGACCCGAGGGGCTTCTATGTACCAATTCTTCCTGGCGCTCAATTTTTAGGGGATGCGCTGAGCTCAGACAGGCGTTGGTGGATACGTTTGATGGCACGGCTCAAGCCGAATGTAAGCGACGAACAGTTCGCCTCGAAACTCAACGCTGTTTTCGCAAATGGTGCCGGGGATATGATGCAGGAACCGCGCGTTCTTGTTAAGCCGGGGCGAGGTGGCGTGGACTACGATCGGCAACTGTATAAAGACACTCTTTGGAAGATGCTGGGGATCGTGAGTTTGGTTATGCTCGTGGTCTGTGCCAACTTGGCTGGCCTTTCACTGGTTCGTGGGACGGCACGGCAACACGAATTGGCGATACGAGTTGCCATCGGGGCAAGCCGTACCCAGCTCGTGCGTTTATCTATTGTCGAGAATCTTTTGCTCGCCTTGATTGGAGGTGCGGCCGGTATCTTGGTGGCTGTCTGGATTCAAAAAACGATTGCGAGTCTCTTATTTGGTCCTACAGACGGGTTTCATTACGACCTTGGGATTGATCTTAAATTTCTGGGTTTCAGTTTTTGCTTGGCAGTAACAACAGCCCTTCTGTTTGGATTACTACCTGCCTTGCGCGCTTCTAAAGCTGAACCCGTCAACGACCTCAAAGATCGTGGAACTTCTAGTAAGCAAAAACTACAAGCGGGACGCTCTCTTGTCATTATTCAAATATGTTTTTCTATGCTGTTGCTATTTGGAGTGGGCCTTTACGTTCGTGCTTTCATTAGTCTCTTAGCTCTTGATCCAGGATTCGATGTAGAGAAGCTACTCGTGTTTGAGGTTAATCCACAGGCGACTGGATACGAAGAACCGCAGCTCGACACTTTCTATGATTCGATGCAAGCAGCTATCACAGAGTTACCTGGAGTAAAAAATGTAACTTTGATGGATCACCCGCTACTTAGTGATAACTCTAATGTGGGTGAATTCTCGATTTTCAATCGTAGCGATGATGGTCAGAAACCATTACACGTGAACCGGTTTACTATAAGCGAAACCTTTTTCGACACGGTAGGCGTTCCAATCGCGATGGGTCGTAGTCTACTGGCCTCCGATACTAATGAGTCCGCACGTGTGGTTGTCGTTAACAAGGCATTTGTTAAAGAATATTTTCCAGAATCAACCGCTCTAGGGCAGACGATGCGCATCTATGGCCACGATTGGAGAATAGTCGGGATTTGTGACGATATAAAAAATTCAAACATCAAAGAAACGATATTGCCTACGGCGTATTTCTCGTTTCGGCAACGAAGGTTCTACAAGGAAGGTTGTTGCATGGTCAGGACCTCTTTAGCGCCGAATTCGATCACCAGTTCCATACGCAAACTCGTGGCTAATATTGATCCAGAGGTCCCGGTCATCCGCTTGACGACTCAAGAGAATCTGCTTGCGAACAACATCAACCAGGAACGATTTATGGTAACTCTAGGTTCCTTTCTTGCCGGATTGGCTTTGCTACTAGCCAGTATTGGGCTGTATGGTTTAATGGCCTTCAACCTTGCGCGGCGTGCCAGAGAAATTGGGATTCGAAAAGCGATTGGGGCGCGAAGCGGTGACGTTGTCTGGCCTATCCTGAAAGAAGCTCTCTTCCTCTTTACCGTGGGCGTCGGAATTGGATTACCTGCATTGCCGATCTTTGCTAGACTTGTTGGGGATAGGCTCTACGGCGTGCAGTCGTACGACTTTTTCACGTTAGGCTTCGTCGGTATAGTTTTATTTTCAGTCGTCTTATTGTCAGCGTGGATACCAGTGCGGCGTTCTTTGAAAATTGATCCAATGATGGCCTTACGAGTCGAGTGAAAGTGCCATAGGAAAGAGATTTTGCCCTACTCTTCACACTCTATAGAAGGCATGTAACACTATTAGGAGCGCCCGGATCCCTGTCATTCCCGTTTCAATACGGCGGCGCACGCCCGGCGGAGGAACTCATCGTATGGCCACTGCCCGCCGCCGCCAGTCTGCCGGGAAATGACGAGGTCAAGGCTGGGAACGAAGGCAATCAGTTGGCCGCCGGAACCCGGCTTGTAGCGAGCGTCTGCCGGGATGCCGTCGGAACGTCGATGGTTGGCGTTTTCGCCCCGCAGCCGCGCGGGAAGTTCCCAGGCGTGAGAATAATAGTCGGCATTGTAGCCCCACCGCATTTCCCGACTCGTTACATTGTGGGTCGGTGACGCGGTCTCCCGGACAAACCATTGCGGAATGACTTGCTGATCCCGCCAACGGCCGTCTTGCAACATACACCAAGCAATTCGCGCCATGTCGCGCACGGGAAGGCCCATCTCCTGGCCGGTGTGCTGCCCGTACTGTTCTCCGCCGGAGTCGCGTGTCTCAAACCACCAGCGCGAGACGCCGAGGGGCTCGAAGAGCGCTTCCACGATGAATTGCTCGTAGCTTTTGCCGGTTACTGTCTCGCACACCAACGATGCATGTTCCAAAGCATGCGTCGAATAGCCGCATCCCGTACCGGGATCAAACGCTAGCTTCTGGGTGCGCTCATCGCCGGTGTGGCCCATGATGTAGGCCCACGTACCCTTGTTGGATGCGCCAGTCGCTTCCGGACAGATGCCAGACGTGTGGTTGAGCAACTGTCGGACCGTGATCTGGGCCTTGCGTGGATCGCTAAGCGGCTGCGCCCACGGAATAAAGTCAAATGCCGGATCGTCAAACGTCATCTTGAGCGGCGTCTTCCCTTGCTGACTCTGTTCGGACGCAATCGCCAACGCCGTGGCGCAGACCGCCTTGGCGCAGGATTTGATGAACGCGACATCGGTTTTAGAATTCCTACCGCGTTCTATTTCTAGGACGATATATCCATTGCGGATGACAACCGCGGCAAAGTCGCGCTTGTCCGACCTTCGCAGCCAATCCGCCAACTCGTTCAACTTGTCCGTATCCATGCCGGCAATTCGACGAATGTCCTCTGCCTGATTCAGTTTTCGCCAGCCGCCTCGTGATTCAGGCGGAGGGAAATAGATATCCGTTTCGCCGTCGCGAACCTCCAGCTCAGCAAGAGGTTCTGCGTTGGTGTTTATTTCCACCTGCGCAGTCACACCTTCTATCAGTAAAAAGATTAGAATCGGTATCGCGTAACTATTTCTCATTTCATTTATATCATCCTTAAGTTGTCACACCTGGGCCGCAGCGCCCTCTGCCACACAGGCCGCGCAGCCGCCCGATGTCGTCGCTGGCGACCGTCCAAAGACATTTCCTCTTTAAATAGCATCCCATCGTGTTCAGTTATTCCCGTTATCAATCTTCTCTATAAGGACTACCCAATCTTCCTTTGGATCGCTCGGAGCCGGTCCAACGGGAACCCGGTTACCCCCAGTGAGGAAGCGGGTTTTCCCTTCGAATTCACCGCTGCGAGGATTGTACCACCGTACGCTAAACTCTCCTTCGTCAGGATACATTCGCAATCTCCCCGTTTGGATGGCTTGCGGGTAGTAGATGGCATACACGTCGCCGAACTTGGCCAGAACTTGAGGCTTTAAGAGGACCGGGATGCTTTTCGGGTGAGGTTTTATCTCGGTAACGGTAGCATCGATCAGCTGATGGTCGGCCGGTATCATGTCCCAAAATGGCAGGTTTTCTTCCATGAACTTACGCGCATACCAAGTGTAGTCCCACAATGCTTCGTAGGGCGAAAAATCATTGAGCTTCAACGCTTCTTCAAGAAACCACTCAACTTGCCCTCCGGAAAACAAGACCGGATACAGTATTTCCTTGCGAACCTTCTGCTGTCCCAAAGCAACCAGAACAATGCCCTGGTTTTCCGAAATACTGTAGGCATCTTCATCCACCGTCGTTACCGCCTGGAGCTCGTCCATCATCACCGCTAGTTTACGACCGGAAGCAGCGCTGCCGTAGCGGAGTCTCTCAGTCATCGACTGGTAGTCGGGAACGTTGCGCCGCCGATTATTTGTATATTGAAAGGAAATATAATCAAACGACTCCTCTCCATAGAACGTCTCATCCCAATGCCTGAATACCCGGCTGGAGTTGTGCACCGTCACGGGATGTCGGTAGGGGTCGATTTGTTTTAGATAAGTAGCCCATTCGATTATTAGTTCATCTGCCAACTCCGCCCCGGGCAAATTGTATTCTTCGCACAGATTCCAGAGAATGGCATTGTGATGACCGAAGCGGGATACCATCTCACGGTAGTAAAGCTTGCGCTCAACGCCCAGGGCGCTGTTGTCCAGTTCTTCTTTGTTGGCCTTTTCAGATTCACCCAGAACCAGATGGAGCGTGATCCCCATTTGCTGGGCATGGCGAAAGACGACTTCCCACTGGGCAAGTTTGCTGATGTCAAAGCACAAATTGTCATTGTCCGGATGTCCGTTGCGATCGATCTTGCTGGCATACGGCCATACATCTTTGCCGTCTCCTCCAATATTATTCAGCAGAATATATAGTGAATTGATGTGTCTGGCAGCCAGATAGTTGAGCGACCCGATAATCCCCTTGCCTCTTCCATCGCCCCAATCCGGATCGCCCTCTCGCCAGTCGCGGACATGCGGAGCGTAGTCGTGAAAAAATTCCGGCCTGTCGGGATTCGGATGGGTATTGTCAAAGCCATCGTAGGCCAGAAAGTTTTCCGGCGAGTCACAGCCCCCCTTGATCCAGTAGGCTCCGTCCCGAAATTTCAGATAGTGGTCGTTTACATATTCCAGTCGGCCCCACCGATAGAATCCTGCGTCATCGCGCTCGAGCGGGTTTATATAAAATGTCCCTGTTTCACCATCGCCAGGGATAGGGTTACCTGCCTCGGGATCCAAGCTGATAGCAATACCATGCCCCTGGCGAAACGATGTCGTATAGGTCCAGGTCCCCTCCAAATCCGGAGTAAAATGTGTCTTCCAAACGTTCCCGCTTTCTCCTCCGGCACCGTCACCGGCAAAATAGCCCGGAACGCGGTACTGCTTACCGTGAGGGCCCGTAAACGTGACATTCAACCGGTAGTCCAGAAAAGGATTGGGATTCGCGTCCCGCTCATGCGCAGATGGGCCGGTAAACGTGAGGGTGACAGGATGCCATTTCTTCCACATTTCATCGGAAGGATGGTTTTCAGCAGAGGTGGCCCTCTGGCCATGAAGGGCCGTTGAAACACAAACAGCCAGAACGACTAGAAACACCGCTGGGATCACCGAACTGCTCCCTTTTTCCGCACCGGCGCACGTTTTTGAGGAACGCGTCATCATCATCAAATCCACCGGGACGCGCCATTTCGATGGCGAGTAGTCCCTTCGTCGTTGTCGTCGCTTCCCTTTAATAGTCATGTGTTGGCGGCCGCTGCTTTGGAGAGGATCTGAGAAGGGATCAGTTTGAAACGGCTTTGATACGTTCCGCTTCAACCACACGCCGTTCGGTATTCACGTCTTCATGGATCGCGCGAAGAAATCCGACGAGTCTGGCAAACTCTTCGGGATGCTTTTTTGACAGCTCATGCCGCTCTTCCGGATCGTTTGCCACGTCGTACATTTCGAAGCGCTCCGGGAGTTTAAACGAGACACCGGTGTGGATGCCCCTTACGACAAAATCGCCATCTCTCACCACCGCAGCGGGCAGGCCAGTCGGATCGGCTTTGCGCTTGCCGTGGTAATGTCGCAGGTACCCTTCCCCAACGACCTTCCAATTGACATGCATTTCGAGCTGCCAATACATGGGCCGCGGTCGGGCGATGGCCTTGCCGCGCAGAAGGTGTTCGCTGATATCGGTTCCATCCAGAGTTTTGCCGCCTAGGTCCGTGACGCCCGCCAATGCGGCAATGGTTGGAAGATAATCAATGGCGCCGTTGGGTTCGCTTGACAGGCCCGGTTCGATCTTGCCGGTCCAACGCGCCATACCGGGAACACGAATACCCCCTTCCAGCAATTGGCGTTTCTGGCCCTTTAGAGGGTAAGAGGTTCCATAGTAGCGGTCGGTGAAATCGGCTTGGCTGAGAATCCCCGGCCCGTTGTCGCTGGAAAAGAAAATGATGGTTTCTTCGGACAGCCCCATGCGATCAACCCCGTCAATCAAGCGGCCGATCTCTTCATCCAAATGCGTGATGTTTCCATACCATTGATCCCGGTTGGGATTGCCGGTGTCGTACATGGCGTCGAAGCGATCCGGGTTGCTGATGGTTTCGTGAACCGCGTCGTAGGGAAGATACAAGAAAAACGGTTTGTCCGGATCACGCGTCTCTTCCAGGTATTCGAGAGCCGCGTCGGTGATGATCTGGCTGGAGTAGCCTTTGATCGTGCCAAGCGGATTTCCATCAAGGTCGAAAAAGTCGCCCGGATGTTTCTGCGAATTGTGCCGCAGGCGGCGGCTCATGTGCGGATTCTCCTTGCTGACAAACCCCACGTCGAATCCCTGCTGCTTGGGGAACGAACCGGTGGGCCCCGTCCAATTGGCCGTTACCTCCCAATCGGCGCCGTTAAGATGCCACTTTCCGAACACCGCGGTTTGATACCCCACCGACTTTAGCGCTTCGGCAATGGTAACCTCCCCTCCATCCAGATAGACTCGGTCATTGTCCCGCGTATCACTGATCCATTTGTGAATTCCCTGACGGGTTGGCACTCGGCCAGTGAGCAATCCGGCCCTGGACGGGGAACAGGTTGGATGAGCCGCATAGAAGTGAGTAAACACCAGGCTTTCGGTCGCCAGTTTAGCCAGCCGCGGCGTTTTTACGTAGGGATTCTTGAAGGCCTTGCCGGTCTCCTCGAGCTCCAGGTTCACATCGCCGTATCCCAAATCATCAACCAGGATGATCAGCACATTGGGTGACGCGCTCGATGCATAGACCACGTTCGCCGCTGGGAGGCTGAAAACCCAGAGGGCGAAAACGAGACTCAAGTGTTGATAGATGGATATATTTTTCATTTCGCTTTGGCCAAAAAGACCCAGTCTTCGTTTTGGGGTTTAGGAAGGTCGGGCAGTCTTAGCTGCCTACCCTGCACGGAGACACTGGCTGACGAAAAACGAGCTCCGGTGCGGGGATTGATCCAGCTTCCAGTCCAGTCTCCTTTTGAAGTATCCAATAATTGGATGCGTTTTCCCGCGTTTCCACGCGGAATATACAAGATCCATGCTTGGTCGCCGATCCTGGCAGCCTGCGGCGGAGAAATGTCCTCCGCAGATGGGGAAACACCCGGATTGCCATCCACCCGAATCTTGTTCGTGGCCGGTTCCAGCTTCCACCAGTCGAGTTGACCCAGCGCAGAATGGACAGGCCCCACCTCCCGGGACCCCGGCAGGTCAAACGCGTCCCACCAGGGAACCACCTGGTTCGCGTGTTTACCCGTTTCGCCGCGCGGATCGTCAGGATCGTAAAACTGCCAAATTCCGAATGTCCCGTAACCAAATCCGCAGGTGCCCTGAACCAGGGAGGTCCACACCTGCCAGCGCGAGGTGTAGGCCCCTTCCGCATCGAACGAACGCTCGTAATACGCTTCAGACAAAAACACCGGGGTCGCGGGCCGGGCCAAACGGGTTTCAACCGACCGGCTCACCATATTGTGGAGGCGATCGCGGCTTTGGCCGGTCTGCAGCCAGTGGTGATCGAGCCAGGGTTGATCGTGGAACGGCAAGGAAGACTGGGTATTGTGCGGTGGATCCCAGTTGGTTCGACCGCTCGGGTGAATGGACAAAGGACGCCCGAAGGGATTATGTTGCTGGACCACTCTGCCGATTCGGTTGAAGTCCGCTTCGGTCCAACCACAGTCATCGAAAGCGTATTGATACTCGCCACTGATACTCCAGATCGAATTATAGGCCCCGTATCGAACGGCGCAATACGCGCTGATACGCTCGGCATCCTCGGGGGTGAATACGCAGTTTTTCGTCTTTCCCCACCAAGTCGTTGGAATAGCTACGATAAACCCTTCTCTCCAAAGGGCTTCCATCCGTTGGTCCAGGTAATGAAAGAACGCCGGGTTCAGTTCCTTTGTCTCGATATCCAGATAGGGTTTTCCGCCTTCGTTTCGGTGCCCGGGTGAATCCGGGTAGTCGCCATAGCCATGAAAATACTGCATGAGCATGGTATTGAAGCCTTTGGCCTTGCGATCGAACAGATGCTGGAAAAAAGGACCCGATTCGTTTTCCCCCAGACCGCAGCGCGCCGTATTCCCTCCCCAGAGTGTATTCGCCAACAGAAATACCGGCGTACCGTCAGCATACTCGAAATACCGGCCACTCTCGGAAATCCGAAGCGACCCGCGCAGATTGGGATTCGCCTCAACCTGAACTGCGCCCGGCTCGGAAACATCCAAAGTCCCGTCGATCGCATTCATGCCGGAGTCGTCCGAAACTGACTTCCACGTCCACCGACCCGGCTCGGGTAAAACCGCCCGCGCCTTCCAGGTCCGACCGCCGTCCCAGAACGCCTTCACAGTCAACTTCGATTCTGCAGGGTCCTCGTGGACAAATTCAACCTCCACCGGAAACGCATACCCGTTGTGCGATTCGCTCGCTTCAAAGGACAATTCAAACGGTTCCCAAGTAGTTAGCCCGGCAAGTTTCGATACGCAGATCGGTAATAGCAGCAGGCGCATAAACCTAGTTGGCCTACGGATTGCAGACGCGCGGAGGAGAGTAGTTGGAGACTGATTCACTGTTAACATTTTATTAGGGCGTTTATGGTTTCGTTTCGAAATATCCTGGGATATCCACGAGGTTTATTTCATACAAGAAATGCATTCAAATTTTGGATACTGAGTTGGCACCACTCTATTTCTTTGGCGATGGTGGCCTCCACCGTGTCCTCAGGCGCAGTCCAATGTTCTACAATGGCGCTCTGGCACCTGCCGATGGCGTTCAGCCGGTCGACTACCGACTTCACCGGGAGGAAACCCTCGCCCACTGCAGTCCCTTCTATAACTGCAGTGAGATTGTGCGGCGGCTGACGTCGAATCCGGAAATCTTTCAAGTGGAAATTGACCGTGTAAGGCAGCAAGGTGTCGATCGTTTCGCGAAAGCCTTCCCCGCAGCCGTACGAGTTCACACTGTCCAGACAAAGGCCCAGCCATGGACTGTCCACTTCATCGAACCAGTCCGCAAACTGACGCGCTTGAAAGCGATCATGGTTTTCGATCGCTAAAATAACTCCCTGCTCTCCGCACCGCTCAGCAGCCTTAGCCAGAATCTCAGGAATCTCTTTGAGACCGGGCTCGAAGCCAGGACCGTCGATGACAAAACGCAGAATTGGCGACCGAGCCTCGACGGCAATTGCAATATGCCGCTCAAGGTTCTCGTCGACCAGTCCACGCCCCCCTATTTCGACAAAGAGACCGAGGTCCTCGGCTTGGTTCCAGAGGTCTTTTCGCGCCTGATCCGCGAGATCGACAAACGGAGCATTATCGGCGATCTGGACCCCTTCATAGCCCCATCGCTTGGCCAGATCCAGAAACTCCGAAAACGCCATCGGCTTGCTCACCGGATAGCCGGGAACTCCCCAGGAGTAATTCAATGCGTAGGTGGACAGCCCGATTCTCATAGCGAATAACGAATAATCTCCCCGTTGGCGGCGGACCGGTAGCTATCGAATACCAATTGCAGGGACTTCAGATTGTCCGCTGCCGTGGTTTCCACCTCACCCGCGCCCATCAGACCGGCCAGCAGGTTCCGGTTGCAATCCACAATACTGGAATGGATCAGGTCGTAAGCCGGATCGGCCCAGGGATAGGACCGCGGCGCATACCGATCGCCGCTGGTGCCGTCCTTGTTGGTTTCCTTGACCCAATAATCCTTGCACAGCTGAAGCGATCCACGCTCCCCCTCCACTTCCACGTAGGTCTGCGGAAAGGACTCGTTTTCCAGCTTGCTGGCGTAGCTCATCTCCACATTCAAGCAAAGCCCGCTTTCCATATCCATCGTCACCGTTGCCGCGTCTTCACCCTTAATGTCCGGATTAACCCGGTGGACGCGGCAATACAGGGCCTTCGCTTCACCAAATAGAAGCCGAGCCGTATCCAAAATATGTGTACCTATATCGGTCAGGATAAACTGCTCCAATTCTTTCAGGAAGGGCTGGTTGTCGAAGACGGGGAAACTGTTGCAATATTGGATACGAGCTCGCCAGGGACGCCCGATGGTCCCGGCGTCCAGCTTCTCCTTGAGCACGCGGATGGGCCGCTGCCAGCGCCAGTTCTCGTGCACGTAGAACGGCAATCCTTTTTCTTCAAAGGCTCCCGCCATTTTGCGTGCGGTTTCCAAATCCGGCGCCATGGGCTTTTGACAGATAGCAGGAATTCCTCGCTCGGCGCACTTTAGACTGAAATGAGCATGGGTATCCACATCGGTAATGATATCGGCGAAGTCTAAATCATGCTCGTCGAGCAGTTGATCGATGTCGTCATAGGCAGCTCCGACACCAAACTCTCTTCCCAACGCTTCCGCCTTCGCCAGGGTACGGTTGTAGAGAGCGACACACTCCACGCCTTCCAACTCCTTCCAAGCCGCCAATTGGAAGCGCGACCAGAAACCGGCGCCAACGACAGCAAACTTAAGATCTCGAGCCTTCTCACTCATGCGCGCTGCACCCTCCAGGTTTTGTATTCATAGGCATTCAGATCGAACACGCCCTCCTCGCAACGGAGCGACTGGCGGCTCGATGACAGATTCACCAACACCCGCAATCGCTCATCTCTATTTGCGCTCTGAAGATCAAAGCCAATCGCTTTGAGGGGATCCGTCGACACCAGCGGACTCAAAGCGCCGCCCTTGAAACGGGTAAACATGGCTATGGCCTCAAACAAGGGGTACGGATCTCCCGCGAGGTCTACTAGGCCGAGCGGTCCCAGCAGTTCAAACAAAGTGACCGAATAGGCCTCAGCCTCGGTTAAGTACTTTAGCGAACCCAGAGTCCAAACCGCTCCAAACGCTTGATGCTGGCGCTCGTCGACGCGGGCAGAACGATCAAGCGTCGCGTCATCCGCGCCGGTCGCGTTCGGATTCGAACGCATCTTGAAGGTCAAAGGGGATACGACGATGGGACGATCCTCGGAAAACGAGCGAGCGCTATTCACGCAAATGCCCTGCATCTCCATCGTTTCGATAAGCGAACGATCGTCAAACGCGTGCACCTGCGGGTTCATGGAGAAGGAAACAAAATCCGTCCCCTCGACAGCCGAGCGGTCCCGGTTGAGCTCGGTAAAAAAGTGATCGGTGCCCGCTCCAGCGGGCCCGGAAAGACCGACGTCCGAAAGCGCCGCTCTAACAACCGCGGTTGTCGCAGGCGGTGTCGCCTTCGCATCGACATCGAAAACGATCCACCGGTCGACCTTCCTCGAAAGTCGTTCTTTGACTTGCGCCAATAGACCACAAACATCGTCGCCAGCCTTAACGAACAACACCACTTCCAAACCACAGTCCAAAGCCTCTGCCTCCTGCTGAGCCCGTTCGATTCTTCTTAGGGATTCAGAGTCATGGGCATGAAGTGCAGCCCGAAGATGATCCAGGTTCAACCGCTCCAGGTGACGACTTGTTGCTTCACTCCATTCCTCAGGCGGCAAATCAGCCGCGGTTTCAATTCCAATTCTTGGCAAGCGATACGACCTGCGTTCCTGATCTGGACTCAACTCTACAATAGCGCCACGGGCGTCCGACGCTCGCGACTTTCCGCCCCCCAACAGTTCAATCGTGATCGCCTGCTCAACGACCTCTCCCGCTTTGACCGCTACCGGAAACGGGAGACCCAGCGGAGTGCAGTAAGTTTTGAAAGAGGCATCGGTCCAGTTGCGCTGGTCTTCAGTCTCGAATGTGTCTCCCTCCATGAGCGTCTTGAACTGCAAACCATCGGCAAGCTCATGGGTCATGGCGCGCACATCGAAAAACGGTTGATGCGGTGAAATATCCTCGGGGAAGCGCGACTCTAGGATCGATCCATTCACCTGTTCAATTGAAACGCTTCGACCCGCCAACTGCGCTCCATGCAGCACAACAAACCCCAGTCGGTTTCGCAGAAAGTCAGACTCCGCCACGCCCCTGAATCGGAACGCCATCCGATCATTGCCACCAGTCAATCGACAATCCGCCCGATACCGAATGTCTCCAAAACGCCATCGAGCCTCTAGCGCCAGTTCAAACGAATCGCCGTCCTCGTCGAGCGACTTCACCGCCACCTCGGGAGCCGGGGTATTCCAGTCTTGGTCCCGTATCGCCAAGTAAACCCCCCGAAGGCATTCCTCCGCTCCGACACGCGCATACCGGAGAAACAATTCATCGGGGTAAAACTCCGCAGTCAACGCGCCGGCGCGAAGCGGCAATGGACTGGTCGTAAGGGTAGACATGTTCAAAAGCTCTAAATCGCAAGCGATGACAATGTCTAGAATAAATTACTTATTATGCAATAAATTGTCATATATGCAATTTTCAGCTTGCCAGCTTTCCTTTGCCTCGACGAAACTGAATCCCGATGCCCAAGTTAGCCTCCAAGCCCAGCATGGCCGAATTGCATGTCGCCCGGAAAATCGCCGACCTGCGGAAGGACTCCCGAATGACCCTCAAAACACTCGGGGACGCCTCTGGACTTTCCGACGCCTATTTGTCCCGCGTCGAAAACGGAAAGACAGC
Organism: Opitutaceae bacterium; assembly: GCA_028284235.1. Taxonomy (GTDB): domain Bacteria; phylum Verrucomicrobiota; class Verrucomicrobiia; order Opitutales; family Opitutaceae; genus Pelagisphaera. The sequence continues at coordinate 147,388 of JANQSC010000054.1, read as the reverse complement.
CATCAACATCGCCAATCTCTCCAAGGTAGCCCACGCGCTTGGCGTCGAACTCGGGGGCTTCTTCGAGTCTGAACAAAAGGATGCCCCTCTGGTCCTTCGCCGGGCAGGCGAAGGAAAGAAGATACGCTTCCGCAGTCGACACGGCATCAAGGCTCGGCTGCTGGCGGACGAAAAGCGCGACAAATTGATGGAGCCCATCTGGCTCGACATCTCGTCGGCCAAAAAAGAAATGCCGATGCAATCGCACAGCGGCCAGGAGTTCATCTATATCATCAAAGGACGTTGCCGCTTCAAATACGCCAAAGAGCTCATCGAACTGACGGAAGGCGATTCCATCCTATTTAATTCAAGGGTGGACCATGCAGCCATCGCCATTCCCGGAGAGGAGTGCCAGGCCATCACCGTAGTGACTTCAAGAGACTATCACTTCCACGGAGACATCGTCCGCCTGCTGGACGAGTAACGCAATCCAAGTGTATTCAATCTATGCCTACACATATCACAATCATGGGGGCCGGCGGAAAAATGGGCTGCCGCATCCTCGACAACATAAAAGACAATCCGGACTACGACATCGCCTGCGTGGAAGTCGGCGAGGCTGGATTGCAGAATCTGGCTGAACGAGGGCTGGGGGCCACCCCGCAAGAGGGGGCGCTTGCCACGACCGACGTAGTCGTCCTCGCCCTGCCCGACCGCCTCATAGGAAAACTCTGCCCGTCGATCGTACCGGCCATGAAACCCGGCGCGATGGTGGTGTCCCTCGATCCCGCGGCCGCCTACGCCGACGTCATTCCCCTGCGCGACGAGCTGGCCTACTTCATTTGCCACCCGTGCCACCCGCCACTCTTTCAATTGGAAGAGACCCGGGAAGCCCAAGTCGATTGGTTCGGCGGGGTTGCCGCGAAGCAAAGCGTCGTCTGCGCCCTTTTCCAAGGCAGCGACGAGGACTACCAGCGCGGCGAAGACCTGGCGGCCGAGATGTTTAAACCCATCTTGCGAATGCATCGGATCACGGTGGAGCAAATGGCGATTCTGGAACCGGCAATCGTGGAAACAACCACCGCAAGCCTCATCCTGGCCTGCCGCCAGGCCATGGAGGCCGGTATCGAAATGGGCATCCCTAAACAGGCGGCGGAAGACTTCGTGCTCGGCCACTTGCGAGTCGAACTGGCCATCATATTTGGCGTAGCGGGATTTCCATTTTCGGATGGCGCGCAGCTCGCCGTCGAACAGGCCCAGACCAAACTCCTGCGCGACGACTGGAAAGAACAAATCACCAACCTCGAGAACATCCGCCAAAGCGTAAAGCGCATCACGGCATCTCTTTAACCTACCCCTGTTTACGATGACGTTTCTTCGAAATCCCCTTCTCGCCCTGACCTGCTTTTTGAGCTTGCTCCTGGGAGGATGCGGCGGTGGTTCGTCCGACGACCGCATCACCATAGGCGTCGCCTTTGAAACCCTGCAAACCGAATACTGGGTGGCCGGATTCGACGCTATCAAAGCCGAATTGGAAAAGCGAGACATCCGCATTCTGGAAGCGATTGCCGACAGCGACTCCAACCGACAACTCCAACAGATCAAGACCTTCGTTACCCGTCGAGTCGACGGCATCATTATGGTTCCCAAGGACGCCAAGACCAGCATCCCCGCCATCAAGGCCGCCAATGAAGCGGGCATACCGATCGTGTTGTTCAACCGCATCGCCGACCGCGAGGGGGTCGAATTTGTAGGAGTGCAAGCCGACAACTTCGCCCTGGCGAAGGCCACTGTCGACTACATGGTGGAGAAGGCGAGAGAGACCGGCAGGAAACACAAGGCCATGGTCGTTTTGGGCGATATGGGAGACCACAACGCCATTGGTCGCCGCGATGGATTCTTTGCCGCGATTGACGGTAATGAGGACATCATCGAAGTGGTTGCTCGCGTGCCTTCGGAGTGGAATCAGGAAAAGGCCCAGGCCGGTGTGGTCAACGCGTTCCAGGCAAATCCCGACATCAGCTTCCTCTTCACCTCGTCCGACTTCCTGTTTCCATCCATCGTCAGCGCGCTTAAAGCGGCCGACAAATACCACAAGATAGGCGAGCCGGGCCATGTTATTCTAGGCGGATTCGATGGCGACGCCACCGCCTGGCAAATGATGCAGGATGGCTACCTGTCAGCGACCGGAGTCCAGGATGTCTACTTTGAAGCTGAGGCGAGCGTTCAGGCCATTCTCGATTTGCTCGAAGGCAAGGAGGTCCCCGAGCTTATCCGCGATCCCGGTTTTGTGATTCACCAATCCAACATGGAAGCAATGAAGGATCGGATGTGGGGCGCAGTGATTTCTTCTGGAAACTGATTGGATTTCCATAACCGCATGGGTCTCGATACCGCAAAGCTAAGGAAACGCATTCTCGGCGAGCACCTCCCTCTTCTGCTCTGTCTGCTTTACTTTGCCGCCTTGGCTCCCTTTGCCGAGGGCTTCGCGACAAGCTACAATCTAGTCAATGTCTTTTCCGCCATGCTGCCCCTGCTCGTTCTGGCGACCGGGCAAACCCTGGTGATGATTACCGCAGGTATCGACTTATCCGCTACAGCGGTAATCGCTATGGCCAGTGTGGTGGGAGCCATGATCATAAGTGGAGATGTGGGCTGGCTGGCTGGGAATCCGCTGGCCGTTCCCATAGGTATCGTTGCCATGCTTTTGGTCGGAGCCGTGGTCGGGGCAATCAACGGGACCCTGGTTGCTTGGTTCCGCATGCCCCCTTTCATTGTCACCCTGACCAGTTTGATGTTCTTCAGCGGATTAGCGATCTGGTCTACCCAGTCCAAGGCCATCAGCGCGCTCCCTCACTCGTTTCTGATCCTGGGAGGCAATGACTGGGTAACGCTCGCAATCGTCGCAACCGTTGTCGGCGGTATCCATATCCTGCTGACTCGCAGCCTCTATGGCCGCTGGATCTTTGCCGTTGGGCACAACCCGAAAACCGCCCTTGTCTCCGGGGTTCCAGTACAGAAAGTTCTGGTCGGAGCCTACATTGCCGCAGGGCTCATTGCCGCAGTGGCCGCAATCCTGATAACGAGCCGGATGGAAAGCGGCTCTCCCGTCCACTGGCAACGCAACTTGCTGGACGTTATCGGAGCCACCGTCATTGGCGGCACTAGCCTCTATGGCGGAAAAGGAAAAGTCCTGTGGACGGTCTACGGGGCATTGTTCCTCACCCTGATCGACAATAGTCTCAACCTGCTCAACCTATCCCACTTCACGATCATGATGGTCAAAGGACTCGTCATACTAGCCGCCGCGATGCTGGACGTTCTGAGAAATCGAGAGAACGGATGAAAAGCAAATCCGAAACAAACGCTTTTACAGTTGTGCAATATCATTGATTTATGAATACAGGTAAACCATCCATCAAAACCGCCCTGCGCTTCGACAGCATCGTCAAGGAGTTCTTTGGCGTACGGGTATTGAAGGAGGTGAGCTTTGAAATCGGAGAAGGCAAAACCCTGGGCTTGGTGGGTGAAAACGGGGCGGGCAAGTCAACCTTGATGAACATCCTAGGCGGCAACCTGCAGCCGGAAGAGGGTAGCTTGTGGTTCGGGGGCCAGCCATTCTCGCCGCGATCACCCGCCGACGCAGAGGTTGCAGGGATCGCCTTTGTGCACCAGGAACTCAACCTCTTTGGCAACCTGAGCATCGCCGAGAATCTGTTCGTCAATTGCTTTCCCACAACGGGGGGACTCATAAACCGCTCCCGCATGTTCAACGACACCTCTGCCGCTTTGAAGCAAGTCGGGCTGAACCTTTCACCAGACACCCCCGTGGATCGCTTGTCTGCAGGCGAACAACAAATGGTGGAAATCGCCAAGGCGCTTGCCCGCGATGCGCGCCTGATTATTTTGGACGAACCCACTACGTCTCTCACCGACATTGAGGCCGGTCGACTATTTAAAGTTCTCCGCGATCTCCAACAACAAGGCATCACCTTGATTTACATTTCTCACGCGCTGGAAGAGGTCGCGAACCTGTCTGACGACATACTCGTCCTAAGAGACGGCGAGGTTGTTGGCAATGGGCCCAAGTCCTCCTTTTCCCAGTCAAAAATGATATCCCTCATGGTCGGCCGCGATATCGACCACCTCTTCCCTCCCCGCTCCCACACACCGACCCGCAAACCCGCTCTAAGGGTAGAGAAACTCGGTCGCAAAGGAGTCGTGAAAGACATCGATTTCACTCTCCACGAAGGCGAGGTGCTTGGCATTTCAGGCCTCATCGGTAGCGGACGCACGGAGCTGGCTCGCATCCTGTTTGGCCTGGATCCAGTAGACTCAGGCAACATCACGTTGGCTGAAACCTCTATACTTAAACTTAGCCCCGCAGCCCGTATCCAAAAAGGAATGGCGTTCCTGACCGAAAACCGGCGGGACGAAGGACTTTGCGCGGAGGCCTCTATCGCAGACAACATGACCCTGGTTGCAGCTCCGCGTTTCAAGCGAGGCCCATTGGCCCTTGTAAATCGCGAGTCGATTTCCCTGGAAGTGACAAGGTACCGAGAAGCGGTTCGGCTGACTAAAAGCGCGCAGAACACCCAACAGGTAAAAACTCTCAGCGGAGGGAATCAACAGAAGGTAGTATTAGCCAAATGGATACTCAATCAGCCAAAGCTCATCATACTCGATGAACCCACTCGCGGAATAGACGTTGGAGCCAAATACGAAATCTACTCGCTTATCAATCAGCTCACTCAAGAAGGCGCGGCAGTCCTGGTCATCTCGTCAGAGCTCGAAGAACTGATTGGGATCTGCGACCGCATACTGACCATGCGCCAAGGCGAAATCACTGGTCAATTCAACCAAGGCGAATTCGACCGCGAAAAGATCCTGGCTGCCGCCATCCACTAAGCCATGAACAAGAAACTCGGACTCCGGTGCCTCAACAACGCTCCCTTGCTGCTTTTTGCAACCGTGTTTCTATTACTGGGCCTCGCATCCGACCGGTTTCTGGACTGGCAGAATCTCCTCAACATTGGAGTTCAATCCAGCAGCACCGCCATTGTAGCGATCGGCATGACCTTCGTCCTTCTCACTGCGGGAGTGGACCTCAGCGTTGGCGGCGTGATGTTTGTTGCGGTGGCAGTCGCGGGAAAAATGATCTACAGCGGACAACCGCTCTGGCTCAGTTTTCTCGCCGCGCTCGTGGTCGGCATCATCGCCGGGGTGATCAATGCCTTCTTCGTCACTCGCATGAAGATCGCAGCATTTGTGGTTACCCTGGCCATGCTCTTTTTCGCCCGAGGATTCGGACTCTGGTTTACTCAGACTCGAGCGATGAACATGCCAGACAAGGTCACCGCCATTGGAACAAGCTCAGTCCTTGGGATTCCGATACCTCTTCTGGTTCTGGCGGTTGTTTGCATCGCCGCCCACCTAACATTGAGCCGCACACCGTTCGGTCGCCAGATATATGCCGTGGGAAACAACTCAGATCATGCCCGGAAGGCCGGAATATCGGTCACTCGAAACCTCTTCATCGTATACGTTATCTGCGGAGCGTGCGCAGCGTTAGCTGGCCTGTTAGCCCTAACGCAAACAGGAGCAGTATCCCCCAGCTTTGGCGAGAATAAGGAGTTTTCAGCAATCGCAGCAGCCGTTCTCGGCGGGACGAGTTTGTTCGGCGGCCGAGGAAAAATCCTGCCCGGCACACTCTTCGGCGCGGTTCTGATTCAGACCGTTGAAAACGGCTTGGTTATATTGAACGCCAATCCCTACCTGTACCCCATCATCACAAGCCTCATCATCTTTTTTGCCATTCTCTTGGACAGCATCCGGTCTCGAGCCTTGGAGTCCTTCCATAGACGCCCGATTCGACCCACCGACTTTCAAACCAACCCGTAGACGATGGCGCCCGATATCGAAACCACACGAGCCACGGTTCAAGCGTCTAGCGAGACCCGCACGCCTTTCTACATGCGCGAGAACTGACATTGTCGAAAAAGTACCCTAAATATAAATACATTGTTGATATGAATGCTAGAGAACGTTTAGTAGGTCGACGAACCTTCATCAAATCCTGTGGTTTGGGAACGGTCCTTTTGCCGAGATTGGTGGCGAATAGGAAAGACGAAAAATCCGTCAAGACATGGTATACGGTCGCAAAATTGTCCGACCGCTGGCTGTTGCAAACGCCATCTGGCGATCCATTTTTTGCGGTTTCATTTAACCACATTGATTCATCGGCGCTCCGTTACCCTGAGAATGTTCACTTGTGGAAAGAGAACTATGGAAGCAGTGACGAACGTTGGATAAAGGAACGGGTTGCGCCGGATCTAAGATCCTGGGGATTTAATTCTATAGGTTGGACGCAGGAAGTAGTTCTTCGCGAAAAAACCTACCACTGGCATTCGCAGAATTGGACTAGAGATTATTATAACTGGGCTGGGCTTCCCTATTTCCACACACTTCCTTTTGTCGAGGCGCATCGCTGGAAGCTGAATCGAGAGTGGCCCGATGTTTTCAGTGAGCAGTTCGCGCGGTGGTGCGACTACGTAGCGCGCGAGAATTGCGCGGCCTTGGCGGATGACCCAAACCTGATAGGGTATTACTTTACGGATGTGCCGCTGCTGGTTCAACTTTCTAAAGCCTATCCTGACAAAGAGACTATTTTTAATCCTGAGTTGTTGAACTCAAAATCCGGACGGGAGGAGATTGCAGCCAGAACCCGTCAATACTACAAAGTGGCTACCGAGGCGGTCAGGCGCTACGACCCCAATCACCTCATCTTCGGTGATCGCTACAACCTAGCCAGAGCGATTCCTGAACCTGTAATCGATGCAGCGAAGGACTTTGTCGACGCTATTAGCTTTCAGCTTGGACCCCCGCAAGAGACGGTAAGCAGTCGAATGAGGGCATGGTCGGAACGGACGGGTCTCCCTTTCATTGTGGCCGACGCAACAACCACCGCTGAGCCTGACCCGCGTTTGGGCGGCGGACGCCACTCTCCGGATCGATATCGGAATCTACTGGAATCCATGCGCGACAATCCCTGGTGCGTTGGGGTGAACCTATGCGGTGGATTCGTTCGCAACCGAGTCCGAAAAAAAGGTATATACGACGAATTGGAAAACCCTGATCGGGCGGCCATTGAAGGGATAACCAAAGTGAATCGCGAGATCGCCACGTGGTACCGGGCATTGGCCAGCACGAAGAATTAACATCTACAAAAATATTCAAATTATGATTAGAAATCTAAAAATTGTCTTCTTTATATTCTACTGCAGTTGCTTCTACCTGTCTGCAGCATCAGAACAAGTCTCTCTCTGGCACAAACTGGAGCTAGATTTTGAAAGTAAGAAGGAGTACGAGAACGCGCTCTACAATGTGGGCGAGTTTTCTGTGACGTTTATCTCGCCGACAGGCAGAGAACGACGAGTCAACGGCTTCTGGGATGGCGCGCGTGACTGGAAGGCGCGTTTCCAACCGGACGAAGTGGGGTTGTGGTCGTGGACCTCCACCTGTTCAGATCAGGAAAACAAAGGTCTTCACGGATTGGATGGAAGCTTCGTTTGCGAACGACGCGACGAGACGTTGGAGCTGTTTCAACGAGGCGCCATTCAACACTCCCCTGGAAGCTACCACTTGAGCTACGCCGATGGCGCTCCCTTTTTCTGGATGGCCTGCACGACATGGAACGGAGCGATGAAATCGACGGAAAAAGAATGGGATCACTACCTTGACGACCGTCGTGATCGAAACTTCTCCGCTATACAATTCGTCACCACCCAATGGCGCGGAGGCGATTCCAATAGAAGCGGCGAAGTCGCCTTTACTGGATCAGGTCGGATCGAAGTCAACCCAGCCTTCTTTAAAGAACTCGACGAGCGAATCGATCGCATCAACGAATTCGGACTCGTAGCCTCTCCGGTCCTTCTTTGGGCGCTTCCCAGCGTGACCGGACGCCATCTAAGCCCCGGTTACTATCTGCCCGTAGATGAAGCCTCGAAACTCGCGAGCTACATTGTCGCCCGCTACCAGGGCAACCACGTTGTCTGGAGTCTCGGGGGCGATGGGCGATACTTCGGTCATTTCGAGGGAAGATGGAAAGCGATTGGCGACGCCGTTTTCGGCGACATCGATCACGCTCTCGCGACTTTGCATCCCCACGGCCAGTCATACGTTGGAGACTTGTACGCCGGGAAATCCTGGTACGGTCTGATGAGCTACCAATCCTCCCACAACTATACTCAGAACGTTGTCGACTTCATCAATCGTCAGGAGGTCGCCAACAATTGGTCTCTATTGCGACCCATGCCGCATATCAACATGGAGCCTCTCTACGAGAATATCCACGATCACCAGACTTCCGAAAACGTACGCAACGCTATATGGTGGAGCTTGTTTGCCACTCCAGTAGCCGGCATCACCTATGGCGCCAACGGGATCTGGTCCTGGATTGGGAAGGACGGCGACCAAATTCTCAATCATCGCACGGCCCCTTGGACGGTTAGCTGGAAAAACAGCCTGAAGCTCCCCGTTAGTCGGGAAATGGAGTACGTTCACGACTTTATGAGTCGGCTAGACTGGTGGGAGCTGTACCCGAATTCGGAACTGCTCGTTGAGCAACCCGGAGACAACGCGTACGACGCCTTCGTCGGAACACTGGCTAAACGCGACAGGAGCCTGATCCTACTATATGTACCTAAAAACGGTACTGTATCGGTTCGCATAGCCCGTGACATGGACTACTCGGGCGCTTGGTTCAATCCGACCTCGAACGAATACGAGTCGGCGGTCCTCGATCGAGGCGACGGCGTATTGAGCGCTACCAAGAATGCCGATACCGGAATGGTGCTAATTCTCAAACAAGCGAAACAATAGCGTAAACGGATAGGTTCTAGACTCGGACTGGGTTACTCCCCGTTCGAGCTAGTCTCTCGCATTGACGCGTCGTCTTCACTTTTTCGACGCTCGATTCCCGCGGCCCAACGAAGGATCGCCCCGACCGCTATAACAAATCCTCCAACGAACAGAATCACAAGACGTCCGTTTAAGGCGCTCGGCAAGAACATTAAGGTCAATGTAATACCGCCCACGAAAAACGACGCCCGACCCACCAACATCGCCTGTTTTACATCTTTGGATACACCAATCTCTCGTTTGAAATTCACCGGTGAATTCATCTTGTCAAAAAACGCCTTCACTCGATTTTTGTATTCGCTTCCAGAATACTTGAAAAAAGGCACGCAAGCCAAGGTTGCAATAAACGAAGACGCGAATATCCAAGCCGCTCGGCTCTGAATCGTCCAAGGATTGTCAAATACCTTCGCATCGATCAGGGAGTAGGCCGAAGGGATGCACCCTGCCCCGAAAATCACAAAATAGGACCAGCGGGGTATACGGCGGAAATAAAGGGCCACGAAAATCGGGAATGCCAGAGGAATGCCGACGATCGAATTGATGATCAGATAGGCGTCGAACAGTTTGAACTTCCCGAGCTGGCTGATTAGGACGCATTGCACCACAATGAAAGCGCCCAGCAGCAGCGTGCACCAGCGACCCACGCGCAGTCCTTGCGTTGCATCCATTTCCGGCATGCCCAGTCTACGCCTCAAAGGAGGTAGCATATTTCGAACAATCATCCCCGCTTGACTGTTAATCCCGCTGTCCATGCTGCTCATAGTTGCCGCGAACATAGCGGCGACCATGATTCCAAGCGCTCCCTGCGGCAGCAGTATCCGCGAAATAACTGCGTAGGAAGCAGAAGCGGGGTCGTCCAATCCTGTAGCCGCTACTTCGTCAGCATACAGGAAGCGCGCCACCATGGGTGGAATAAACCAAAGTGACGCGCCCAACCCCATAAGACCAAACGCGAACCAACTTGCCCGGCTCGCTTCGCGACCATCCTTGCACGTTAAAAACCGTCCCGCGCTATTCAGGCTCACCTGAGTGTAGACTTGCATGAAGAAAACCACGATCAGCCACTTCCAGGAAAACTTGTCGTCCGGGAACTGGCCTGGATCCTTGATCAATTTGAAATCCTCAGCGTATCGCGGATCGCTGAAATAGTCGAAGAATGCTCCAATCCCACCCACTTCACGCAGGCTGAGGAATGCTACCGCGATCGTAATCGCGAATATGATCAAGTTCTGGACAAAGTCGGTCGCTAGCACAGCCCATTTCCCGCCCATCGTAGAATAGAGGGTCACGATCGCGCCAATCACTACGATCGTCCCTACTATCGGGAAGCCAAACATAGAACTTACGAATACGGCCAGGGCCCAGAGCTGTATCGCGGAAGTGAACGGGTAGAGAAACGTCCCAAAATACACCGCGAACTGCTCTACTTCGGGTCCGAAACGCTCTCGCAATACATCGGCCAACGTGAACGCCCGAGTCTGCCGCATCCATCGCCCAAGAAAAAGACCGCCAACTGCGAAACCAACAAGATTAGCGACATAGAAAACCAGCAAAGTCGGACCGGATTCGAACGCCGCCGAAGCATTTCCTGTAAAAGTGAACGCGCTCACGCCAGAGATCACCATGCTCGAACCCACAAGCCACCAGGTACCCTGCGCCCCGCTTCGGACGAAATCGTCAACGCCTCGATTCTCCTTCGAAAACGCGTAGCCCAAAACCAAAATCAATATGAGATAAACTCCCAAAGTGATGTACTCGATAGTCATGGTCGCGAAGAATTTAATACTCGGGAGAGGGGATGCAGGCTGGCAGACGTTCAGTAGTTGAATATTGGAAACCCAGTCTGAAACTGAGTGGCATCAACAAGGTTGTCAATTGAACCGGAGGGGCTTTTGTCGTCGTTGACACGAAAGACGACCTAACCTTCCACATGCAACCCCTCAGACCATTACCCTGGTAACCTGATCGATGAAATCAAATGAGACTGTCTCGTTTCAATCTCGTCCAACAGCTTCTTGGAAAGCCTGGGGCAGCGATCGGCGGTTTCCACGTAAAGACTGAGATGCGACAGTTGAGAAGTCGCGCCCACACTCGTCACCACATTTTCTATACTTTTAAGGTAGGACAAGTTGAATTCGAGCCAAGATGAACAGCCAGATTGCTCGTAAAGATCTAAAAAACCCTCCATTCGTCTGAAATTTCTCATCTTTACCGCATGCTGATTGAACTCTTCAGCATTTACGCCTGGGAACAATCCGCTAGCCAACGTTCTCAATGCGACAACGCGGCAATTTCGCTCCTTGATCTTCGAGTAGAGCGACTGTGTCGCTTCGCGTTCCAACACGTTGAAATAAAATACGAGCCCGCTAAAGAGACTCCCCTCGACCGCTTTCAACGCATCTTCAGAACACGATTCGAACACTTCCAAAACAAACCGATTGACCAACCCTTCGTCCTTCAGAATTCGGCATGTTTCGAACAAAGGACCCTCTGTGCGAAAATCGTCAACCACCTCTCGTCGCTTGTGCGTTCGCTTGCAAAGTTGAACGACGTCGATGGAGTCGATATCAAGCCGTCTCAACGCGTCTTCCACATCGAACCGAAGATGCGCCGCGCTTTCGCTTCGAATTTTTACGATCAATCGAGGTCTTTCCGAACGGGCCTCGTCAAAGGCCATTCGAAGCGCCATGAAGGTCGACCCCATATTGTACTCTCGGCTCGTATGGAACCAAATTCCCTTCTCCATCGCGGCGCGGGTCAAGCGCAGGTCGCGCTTTAAATTGGCTTCAGCTTTACCCAGCTCGGCGGTACCAAACGTATAGGGCGAAATACTGGGAAGCGGGTCATTAAGTTTCATACGAGCGTTCAAACGGGGATGACGAGTCTTCAAACACATCGCGAACAACAACGCCCTTGGATTTCTCTATTGAATACGCGGGTCTCGGATCCGGATGCGCCCGCGTGAATCGAACATTGTCCATTAAAAACCCATCGGCGTATCTGACGATCAACCCGTAAACGGGTAGATTAGAGCCATTGGCGGGCGCTCGGTTGATCGGGTAGATATTCGACGCCCAGTTGGGCTCCGCGGCGAGGTCCGCTTCACATCCTGCCACGACGGATTCAATAGTAATATCACGAAACGTCACATCTCGAATCAAATTTCCTTCGTATCCAGATACTGCACACGGAATCGGCCCTGCGTTGCATGCCTTTATGCTGGCAAAGGCGATTCCCTTCATCGAGCCTTCGCCCTTGATACGCGCGCCTCCCGGAATATCTACGCCTCGGTGATCCACCAGCTTTTGGTTGCGGTAGCCATTGTGATTAAAGTCTCCACTCAAGCGATCCCCGAGTCGAACGAAAATGGGTGTCTCCACACCGTCTATCGCTATGTTGCTGAACAGGACATTGCGCATCGCGCCCCCGTCCACCGAAGACAAGTCTAGCCCGACCAGCCCGCCCCAGGCCTCGTAAGGGTGGTTCATCTCGGTCGCCGAAGAACGTCGCACAACGCAGTTGGAAACCGTTATATTTTCGAACCCTCCCACGGACCCCGTCCCCAACTTGATCGCTGAAGCGTGTGACGCGACGATACAGTTGGATACGACAACATTTTTTACTGGCTCTTCCCCTTCGGATTTCAGGCAGATCCCATCATCGGACGCATCGACTAGGCAGTTCGAGATTAGAACGTTCTTACTGCTATCAACGTCGATTCCATCGTTATTTTGGTTGCAGTGGTTCCAAATATCTAGCCCTTCCAACCGCAGCCCATCGCAATAAAGGTAGCGTTGCATCCAAAAGGCTGAGTTACGCATCTTAATGCCTTGTACACGTACGTTTTCGCAACCGGCCAGGAACAGTCCGTAGGGTCGGTTCGGATCATTGTCTTGGTGATTCGTGAAAACGTCGCGACGACCACCGCAACCATCAAACAATCCACCCCCTGAAATAGAAATATCCCTCTCGTTTTCGGCGAAAATAAATGCGCGCCAAGGGACTGTATCCATTCTTGAGCGACGTTTTATCGATACGTACTTGAATCTCTCAATGTCCCCTATGGATCTAAGGACAGAGCCTACTTTAATCCGCAGATGGAGTCCGCTTCGCAGAATCAGAGAACCCGAAAGAAAAACTCCTCTATCCAGGACCACTTCCCCGCCTCCTGCTTTCCCGCATGCGTCGATCGCGGATTGCAATGCATCCGTATCATCACTCAAGCCATCCCCTTTCGCGCCAAAGGAACGAACATCGAAGCAGGCAGAAGTAATCTCTTTTGAATCCGCCAATGTCCTATCCTCCTAATCTAGCAAGCGAGCTTGGGTTCACTTTTTGTCCGCCTCGTATCGATACGCGACACCGTACTTCAAGCGCTGTAGCTCGCGCAAGTAACGCGCAGCCTCCTCTGGTTGGGCAACATAGTCGCATTTGAGACAGTAAACACTCTCGTCCCGTCGATCCTGTTGCAAAAAAATCGGGTCGATATCTTTCGCAAAACAGTTGGGGCAAATCATCAACTTTCCAGTTTCGCGATTCTCAGACATGTCTTGAGCGATTCTCCTGGGTTCACTTCCTTGGTTACACTCAGTTCGAAAAACGGATCGAACATCACACCCTCTTGAACCTCTAGGGTGGAACGCTCGTCAATCGACTCCAGACGAATTAGGGTCGATAGCGATGGGATACAGGCTTCCGCTTCACCGATACCAACGCTCTCCAATCGGCGCGACTCATAGGCAAAGCTGAGTTCATCAACCTCAACCCCGTCTTTGGATTTTAATCGAAGTAGAATGCCGCTTAGATCCTCCGGATACTCTGTCTGCCCAACGCATCCTCGAAAAGTCTCCGTCACCCGAATGGGAAGGTCGCTATTCGACTCCACAAGCACGCGCTGCACGCATATGCAACCGTCATTCGCAAACTCAAATCGACTCCTGACCACGACAACAGTGTCTCCAATTTCGACCTCGCGCTCATCGGATTCGAAAAACCCCTCACCCGAAGACGCAATTTTGAAACCGGTTTCAATTAATGCAATCCGATGCTCTCCGACCTGCAAATAGCAACTCTGCGAACACCGCTTCTGTCCCCCTCTAAGCTCGCTTGACACAACAAACGGGTAATTCCCGTTCCAACGCGCGTTCTCGTCGGGTCCCAAATCAAGATTCTGCCTGCCGCACCAAGGTCGCAGATCCACAATACTAGAGCCTGCGTTGAGATCGATCGTCGCTCGGTATTCAGAAGTCGCATGCCACCACAGTTCACGACCGGACTGCCGCAACTGGTCTTGCCAATGGCATTGGTCGTGATCGCCCACTCGCTTGCGCTTTTTAAACTCGCGACCGGTTTCAAGTACACTCTCGGATACAGCCAGTCCCGCATCAACCCTCGTTCGCAAGTAACTCAGCGCGGACGTATAGAGCGTCCTTGCCTCTGCGACATCCTCAACCGCCCAATGCCCATCCACAAGCCAGGGCGAGCTGACAAAGAAGCTGTAGTACGCGTATCCATTCACCTCAGTCTGTCTAGACCACTCGTCGATGAACCGATACAAATACGGACAGTCAGATCCTTCGTTTATTCGAGCGCGGAACAAATTGACTGGGTGACTCGAGAAGTAGTCGTCGCGACTCGTCAAGGCCATCAGCATATCGCGATTCAGATGAGGCAAAGCGACGAGTCCATTCCACTCTTTTTCATCCCGAGCAGGGCAAAGCGCGCTTTGCTTCGAAGGGTAAAACGGTCCCCAAGGGCCACCGTCGCAAAATAGATACCACGCGTGATTGTTTCCGTGATACATCTTCACACCTTCTTCAAAACAACTTGATATCACTACTTCCACGTTTGGGTGAGCGGCTTGAATGTGGTTCTGAGTCCAGGCATCAAGCAGATAAGCTCCCAACACGCAGGGCTCGACTCCAAATGTCTCGTGGAACAACTCGACGAGACGCTTCAGAACACCGGCTTTGCGTTTCCGACTGAGGTAGTAGAACGCGGATTCGCGCGTGTGAAATCGCTCCTGATAGTCAGCGCAAGCCAACCCATGCGTGTGAATGCCCAATTCCACATTCTCACTCCTCCCTAAACCTCTCAAATACGCCAATGTCGAACCATCGAAAAACGCTCCGTAAGAAACCAATACGGTCGCTTTTAACTTGAATCGCTCCGCCTCCCCAAGCTGGAACTGTAATGCCTCCAAGGCGTCTGGTCCAGGGTCCGCTCTATGGATTACATTTAGGCGCATTAGATTGAGCACATCTCTTATCTAGCGGCTACACTTTTTCGAGTCTCGATGGGCTTTTCAATTTTTCATTCGACCCATATCCAACAGGGAATACTCGTCAAAAAGCGTAGCGTGTTCACTCGCGAGAATCTCGTGGAGTAAACTCCAAGTCGTCGGTGATTAAGATCGCATCCAGACGCGAACCCGTTTCGCGCTGCGCCAGCCTCAATACTTGTGGGCCTTTTTCGAAAAAGAACGTATCGGATCCCTCACGAGAATACGGCGTCCACTTCCATTCACCCCAACGTTTGTCCAACGCGAATGACCAGGAGTTTATTGGAATGTCGTTGAGCATCACAAACATCGAATCGCTGTGGTGATCTTCTCCATACAGGTAGCCCCAAATTCGGTATTGTCCCGGTTGGTCCACCTGGAACGTGTAGGTTGCATCCGCCGGAATCATGGAAACATACTTTCCACCAGATGCATTTTCGCCATTGGAAACTGAATACGGAGATCGGATCTCGCCGCTCTCGGCTTCGAACTCGACATAATTGCGCTTTCGATTTTTTGCGTTTCCTGGCGAAAAGTCCGGGTCGTCGAACCAAATGAATCTGTCGATCTTGATGCGGTCCGCATCTCTAGGCAGAATCTCAAAAACGTACTCGCCGGCGCTCAGCTCGATTTCAAACACTTCGTCGGTCGACTCGATCCCTACCTTTAGGATATCCCACTCCCACTCGTTTTGAGACTGAGCGTTGATATTGTTCCAGGTTTCCCTGAGAAGTTCCTTTCCGGACGAATCGGAAATTCGGATAAAGAACGCGTCGTCATTGTAGCCCTGGGCCAGAAACCTACCATAAAGCCGGTACACACTCGTTTTGGGAATCTCGAAACGCCAGCTCGCCGAACCATCGGGTTCAAATATATACTGATCCCCAAACGCGGCTCCGTCTTGAGCAATCTTCAACGCGACATTTTCAGGGCGGACACCCGCCTCGGCTTCGCGCCAAAAGTAAGCCTTGCCCTCCTTCACTTCACCGAGAGTCTCAACGATACCCCCTTGATCCGAATGCGTTTCCGCAAGCGAAACTTGAAGAAACAGCCCGTAAGTAAAAACAAGAAGGCGTCTCATCGATCGAGTAATTTCTGTATTCATTTTATTTAGAATTCGGTAAAAAGAACCGCCAACCCAATAACTAAGGGAGGCGGCTCCGTTAACGACTTTATGTTACCAGTAAACGACTAGGCTGCGTGGACAAATTCCGGAACGAGTCGAATCGAGGGCGTTTTGAGACGAAATTGCGGGCTCCGACCTGAGTAATATTGAAATATTGCGAAGGGAGGTAACACGATTTCGGCCAAAATGAACCGATCTCGACGACATGAGTGAATTTTCCACGTGGCCTAGAATCTAAACGTATTTGTAAGAGAAATTCCGCTTGGGTTGGGATTGCGGATTGCAGCGATCAAGCCATCCGGATTGGTGCGAGTCACTACGTCGTCGCTGTTCCCAATCAGATTCCGGAAGTTCAACCGAATGCTCCAATCGACATCGTTGCCGATGGTCCGCTCGTACCCCAGGAACAAGCTCGCCGAGAGAATACCGTCGTCGAGGAATGGGCGGGATACATCTGGTTCAGCGACCCCGAGATCCGGATTGTAGCGGAATACATATCCCGTGGCCGCTTCGTCCTGCCAGGCGAATGACCCGCCAATCGACACACCATTGAATCGACCCTCATTTATTAGATAGCGAGTAAGTCCCGCGATCCGCCACTCGCGCTGCTCTTGCGCCACTGTACCGTCACGAGCGGCTACGGAAGCGATACGCGCCGCTCCGTCTGCAATCCAGCGCGACAGCAAGCTGTTTTGAGCGCCCCCATTGTTGTAGTCGAATACAAGCTCAAGCAAACGACTGTCGTCCAGAGCGGCGCGCACTTCTCTCAACAGACGACCATTCGCGCCCGCGGAGTTCGAGTTGACTGTCTCCTGCTGGCTTATGTTCACCTGAGTGCGCCAGTTGCTGGTGAGATCCGCCGTCAATTCGATTTCGAATCCTTCCGCGTCGCGATCTTGAGTCGCCGCTAAATCGGGTATGCGATCAATCACGGCGCGCGTCGAGCCCGCGATATCCGTCTCTAGGCGAAAATCTCCCAGATCCTTAATCTCTTGAGGGATCGTCGCTTCCATCGCGGCATAGAAATCTTGATACGATTGAACCGGGTGATTGCTTCGATCCACCCCATCCCATTCTAGCAACTCGTTAAAGTCGACTTCGTCCTCCTCGGTGCCGCGATAGTTGTTAATGCGTTGCACAATAAAACGCGGGATGTCGAAGGGGGTCGTAATGCTCACGTCTCTCACCGTGGACTCGAACCAATTGGCCTTCACCGTATAGCGTCCCTCGTTGAAGCTCCAGAGGAACCCATACTCCTTCGTGTTCCCTTGCGGCTGCGGGAGAAACTGGCCGAACGCGTCTCGGCGAGCGCCTACTGGATCGAAATTCTCGGATTCCGAATAGTGCAGCTGGAAGTCCATCCCTCCAGGCAACTCTCCGAGCCAGTTTTCTGGATACCGCAACACTGCGCTGAAGGTTTCGGTGTCGCCCGCCTGGCTGAGATTCGGGTCGTCCGATAGGACGAGTGAATCGCGGTTCAGTATACCACCAGTGGTAATGGGGAGCGAACCGTCTCTACCATACGCGTTCAAATGGTCGTTCCGGATTCCATAGAGAGCGATTAGATTGTCGTCGAAAAAGCTGCCCTGCCAGCTTGCCGCCCAAGAATCGATCTCCCGACGAGAGATCCCACCTGTCCGCTCGTAGCGGACTACTTCGGCAGGCCCTACATCAAGTTGGCGATCACCCGGGATTCCGAATGCCCCAAAATTAGCATATAGAATGTCGAATGTATCCCCAGGTTGGGGACGCGCGATATTAATCGGGTTGATTCGCACATCGTCAGCAGAATTTGCATTGAGCGCTGAAGGGCCACTGTAAACGAGAACGTTGACGGGTCGGCGGAAGTGGCTGAGCAAGGCTCCGTTGACAATTTGATCGACCGGATGATTCGCGGGGTCAGCAGATCCCCATGCGTCGAATGTGTTTATGGAGAAATTGTCCCGCTTGTGAGTATTCCACAATCCGGTGAAGGTATGATTCCCGAAATTGCGTAACCAGCCGTCTTTCTCCGCAAAGTTTAGCTGGCTAGACGCCTGCAATCGAATCGTCTCGCGATCGATTGTCCGGGATATCGTTTCCGGACGGGCGACCCGAGTGTAGGGGCGACCTAGATTCGGATTCGGGAGTCCGTTCAGCGAATACTCTGCGATATCGATATAGATATCATAAGGCCCAGTTTGGCTCGTGCCATTTCCTCCGGTGAAAAGGTAGTCTTGAAATGTTCGATACTGCTGGCGATCAAATGCTAAGTTGACATTGACCTTGTCGTCAAAGAGACCTTGCGAGAGAGTCACATTCTTCGCGTAAAAGTCACGCGTCGCCATGTCAATATCCCCGGAGTAAACATTGTTACGGTAGTCGAATACCTCTCGATTTTGAAGAGTTGGTACGGTAAAACCGACTGCATAGGGAGCTCCGTAAGGACTATTTGAGTGGAATAGGCGAAACTGCGTTAGGCCATCATCCGGTCCTAGTCCCGCCGCTGCTGGACCAGGTAGTACATTCCCACTTGAATCGAGAAGTCCTGCGCTTGTCGGCGTATCACTGCCGTTCCAGATTACAAGGCCCAAGTAGCCTTCGACACCATCGAATCCCGTGCCCGCTTGATTCACGAGCGTCCCACCGTTGTAGACAGCGCCGAGATGGCGAAAGATGGCGGAGCGGGTGCTCGTGGGGATCGAGTTCTCATTGGCCCCCGTTTCAAACGGGTTATACGTCGCCTTGAATTCCCAGCTTCCACCTTGAGAAGGATCAATGACACGTGATTCAGGTGTTTCGCCAGTGAAATCCGTTATGTTCGAGTTTATCGGAGCAAACCAATTGTGATAGGCAACCGAAGGAGGTGTCGTCTGCGGAGGAGATCCATCCTGGCTTCCAAACTCCGCATTGACGCTAATTCTAGTCTCTCCCAAGAACTGGCTATTCTCATTCTTGAAGACGAGACCATCTAACGCAAAATGGATACGTCGATCCTCGCGAAATGCCTGCTCCTGATTGTACTCTTTGTCGTCATACAGCGCATTCACACGTATCGCCAGGCGATCCTCTACCAACGTTCGATTGAAGTCGGCCGATGTCCGGAAGCCTCCAAAGTCGTCAATGCGTACCGAAACCGTATTAAGATCTCCACCGATGATTGCGCGTTTGGTGGCGTTGTTTATGACCCCGCCAGGCGAACCGATACCGAACAAAAGCGAGTTCGCCCCGCGTGAGATCGTGATACGTTCTGTATTGTAAGCATCATACGCGAAATCTCGCAAAAAGTAGTCGCGAGTCAGAGCTGCTTTGCCCAAACCTCGGATACGGGTCGCGCTCTGGGGATCCGTCCTCGCTTCGTTACTGAAGATTCGCGAATCTTGTCCGTCGCCTTCACCGTCAATACCGGAAAAGTTCCCCTGCTCGCCCCCCACTTCCGTATTGGTCGTGAACGACAGAAGCGTTTCAGAATCAGTCGAATCCAAGTCCTCCATGAATTCCGATGTGTATACCGATATCGCAGAGCCCAAGTCCTTTAGGTCCGTTCGTATGCGGGTTCCCGCCCATGTCGACGTTGCGCGATAGCCCGTGTCACCGGAAGCGTCGACAACAAAGGGGCTCAAAGTGAATACATCGTCTTCGGTATCACTATCTTGCGCTAGAGCGACGGATGCGCACCCCAAAAATGAGGCAAGAAGCATTGCTCGCAACACTTCGCTATACAGTTTTTTCATCGAGTTCATTTCTTTGATCTAGTTTGCTAGTTGTGGGTCGGTTTTCATTGAGTCGACAGATGCGCTGCCAACTTGTTTTCCCCTTCCCTGCATCGCGAGGTGGCGTCGGCGATTTCTTGATCGACCAGCGCCCGTTCTGTTTTCGCAATTGCGATTCGCGAATCGCATTAAACGACCGAATCAAGCGTTGCGGGGATACGAGTAGCGGAGCAGGTGTGGGACTAATTTTTGTTTTCCAATAGATGAAACAATTTGACATACAGCCATCAAGCGCCCCACTACTTACGCTGGTAAGTAAGTTCCTGAACCTCGCTCGTTTCCCCTTTGAAAAAGCCAGTTACAATTCGATACATCGCCCAACAAGCAGGTGTAAGCCATGCGACTGTTTCGCTCGCCTTGCGTGGCTCCCCTCAGGTATCCAAAAAAAGACGTCAAGAGATACGAGCTCTTGCGGACCAGTTGGGCTATCGTCCTGATCCTGCGCTCAATGCGCTGAACTATTATCGCAACAGACAGGTGCGGCAGTCTGACATTGGGACCCTTGCGTTCACTCACAATTGGCCGATCGACCATTTTGGAGACAACAATCCATTGTACTACGAATTCTACCTCGGAGCCAAAGAGCTTTCCGAATCTCTTGGATACAAACTCGAGGAGTTTTCTCTCGCTAAAAAGGGCTCTACGACGAAACGCATACAAAGCATCCTCGTGAATCGAGGTATTCAAGGCGTACTAATTCCGCCAATGCGCCACCCGGGTGACACGATCGACTGGGACTGGTCCAAATTCTCGTGTGTCGCGCTTGGTCTCACAATGAAGGAGCCCGCAATTCACAGAGTGGCGAACCACCATTTCCACGCTATGGGGCAATGCGTAGACAAGTTGCTAGAAACGGGGCACAAACGAATAGGTATCGTGATCGAAGAGGAACAAGACAACCGTACTAGCAACGCATACCTGGGCGCATTTTTGACGAAAACACGCCATTGCAATACAAGTTCCTCCCCAGTTTTTCTTGTCCGCAGCCATCCGACTAAAGAGATCCCCAAGATGATCGAATGGTACGAGAAAAACCAGTTCGACGGACTAATCTCAGGTGGGCGCGTGTACATTCAAGCCCTACTAGACCACGGTGTGAACATACCCAAGGACTTGAGCGTCGTCGCTCCTTACGACATTGGTTTCAGCGGTAAAAACCCTGTGCCCACTTCCTTTGATTTCGATTCCGTTTCGCACACCGAAGAAGACGTTCGAGGAATAGGAGCAACCGCAGCAAGCACACTTATTCGCATGCTGCACCAATTTGAAAAAGGTCTTCCCAGCCAACCACAAACGATTCTCATTAAAAGCGTCTGGCGCGAAGGGAAGACCATTCGGACGAGGAAAACTCCCGCCAAAACTCGATCGAGCAAATCAGCATCTCGAAGAAGAGCAACGAGAGCGTAGCGGCAAACCTCCTGCTCACAAGCAGGCCTACAACCGAATCGCTACTTGTCCGCGAGATCATTGATCCGCTTTTTCAATACATCGATCGCAACTAGGATTTCACGGAATCTACCACGGTAAGCGAAACTTCGATTGAGGACGGGAGCCTGCAATCGGTATACCCTCATATCCTTCGAAAGGACCACGCGTTTTCACTACTCCCGCATAGGTTTGGCATTGTAGAAAAAACAATATTAATGACTCAAACACAGGCAGCTAAAACATGCTTTCTCGCCACTGGAGCCGACCGGTTCGAGCTATTCTTCAATGACACCGCGCGAAATGAGCTCCGATTGCTATTCCCAGGACTGTCGCCTTTGACTCCCGCAATCGAATCCGATGGTGATTCAGTTCTTAGGGTGATTGAAGACTCTAAGCCCGAAATCCTGGTTACCTGCTGGGACACTCCCATTTGCATAAAAGAGTGGATTTCAGCCAATCCGAACAGCGTAAAATACATCTGCAATATAACTGGAGAAGTCTCTAGATTCGTGCCGCGGAACTTTATCGAAAATGGCGGACTGGTCACGAATTGGGGAAGCGCCATTTCCGACGTAGTCGCCGAATCCGCAATCTACCTGACCTTGTCCGCGCTGCGAAGAAGCAAGTCCGTGACCGTTCTTATGAGCAAAAATCGCTCATGGGACGTCGATCAGCTAGATCATCAATCCCTCGTTGGGAAAAAAGTCGGGATACACGGATTCGGCGCGGTAGCGAAGGCGCTCGTACCAATGCTCAAGTCATTCAATACCGAGATTTCAGCCTATTCCGAACCAATTCCCGATTCTGATTTCGCTAGACTCGGTGTACGAAAGTCAAACTCTCTCGAAGATCTCTTCGCGAACAGCGAAGTCCTTGTCGAACTAGAGGCGTTGACCGTAAAAACATCGGGCATAATCGGCCGTCATCTACTCAATCTGATTCCGGACGGGGGCGTATTCGTGAACCTGGGACGGGGGGCATTGGTAAATGAAGACGATCTAGTCGCCGTAGCTAAATCACGCCAGATTCAGTTCGCCCTCGACGTATTCCATTCCGAGCCCCTGTCCTCCGAATCTCCCCTCCGCGACCTGGAAAACGTCTTCATATCTCCCCATGCCGCAGGACCTCACAGAGACTCCGCATGGCGTTGTGGTGACTTCGCGCTAAAGAACATCAAAAAATACGTTTCCGGAGAGCCCTTAGATTCAGTCATCGATCTAAAGCGTTTCGACCAGATGACTTAACCTTCAATTGCTCCACAGGTCTCAATCTAACCACGTTAACTAAGTTAAAGAGAGCAACAGGCACGGCATTCAAAGAACATCTATCGATGAAGTTTCTCCTATCTGCTCAACTTGTCGTCCTAGTGTGCATGGCTTCAGAGACTGTCTATGCCGACATTTCACTATCACCGCTGTTCTCAGACCATATGGTCTTGCAGCGAAACCAATCGAATCGCGTCTGGGGCTGGGGGGAGCCCGCTGAAAAAGCGACTCTCCACATCGGCGACCAGAGCAAGCCAATCGTAGTCGCTTCAGATGGGAGATGGGAGGTATACCTGGAACCACTCGCAACCGGTGGTCCCTATACGTTAAGAATCGAAGGTGAACAAGTCGTTGAGATTAAAGACGTACTCGTCGGGGAGGTATGGCTTTGCTCGGGACAGTCTAATATGGAGTGGAACATCAGGAACTCGAGAGACCCTGATCTCGAAGCCAATTCGGCACACTATCCGATGATTCGACATATAACTGTTCCCCGATACGCGTCCGAAACACCCCTAGAACGATTCAATGGGAAATGGGAGGTATGCAATCCGGAGTCCATAGGAGAATTCTCCGCCGTCGGATACCATTTCGGCCGTCGGCTACATCAAACCATCGGTGTACCCATCGGACTGATCGACAATTCATGGGGAGGTTCCACTGCCGAGGCCTGGACGCCCCTAGACGTTCTCGAATCAGACGAATACTACAAACCACTCCTGGCGAGATGGGATAAGCAAATTGAGACCTACGATCCAGACGCCGCTCGCAAAAAGTACAATCTTGAAATGGAAAAGTGGGAAACCGGAGGGCAGACAGGAAGCCGTCCTCGAGCGCCTCTCGATCCACGCAAGAGCCACCATCGACCCGCGAACCTGTACAATGGTGTACTTAATCCAATAATTGGATACGGAATGCGTGGAGCTATTTGGTACCAAGGCGAATCTAACGTTGACAGAGCCTACCAGTACAGAGAGCTCTTCCCCCTCATGATCCAAAGCTGGCGTGACGCGTGGGGTCAGGGAGACTTCCCGTTTTACTATGTCCAGCTCGCTGGGTTTATGAGCCGTAGACACGAGCCGAAAGAAAGCGAGTGGGCCGAATTGCGTGAAGCTCAAAGCAAGACGCAGGGAAGATTGCCAAACTTGGGGCAGGCCATCGCCATCGATGCGGGAGAGGCCAACAATATTCACCCAAAAGACAAGCAAACCATCGCCAATAGACTGGCTCGATGGGCGCTCGCAAACGACTACGGCATCGACGTAGCTTATCAAAGCCCGACCTTCCGCTCGATGGAGATCGTTGGGAACTCAGTCATCCTCTCGTTTGACAACGCGGAAAAGGGACTTTTCGTACACGATTTCCATGAGATACACGGTTTTGCAATCGCTGGCGAAAATCGTGATTTCATCTGGGCGAACGCGGAGATTATTGAGAAAAACAAGATACGCTTGTGGGCGAGACGCGTGCCAAACCCAGTCGCCGCGCGCTATGGCTGGGCCAACAACCCGGTTGCTAATGTACGAAGCAAAGAACGCCTTCCTTTGGCCCCCTTCCGTACGGACGATTGGCCTGGTCTAACCTCCGACAAGCGATAACCGCCGAAACCCAATTTCTGAATGAGAAAGTTGTCTCTCAGCCAAAACCGGCGTCATTTCATCGACGAGAATGGAATGCCTCATTTCTTTTTGGCGGACACCGCTTGGAACGGCCCGCTGAAAGCGAGCGAATCCGAATGGGACGAGTATCTTTCATTGCGAGCAGCGCAGGGGTTTACCGCTATCCAGTTCGTTCCCACTCAATGGCGGGGCTGCACACAGCCGCCGCTCGGCAAAGCGTATGAGGAAATAGATGGCAGCGTTGTTCGAGACGAGGCAGCGCTCAACGCGATGGATAGCCGTATCCAAAAAATTGTAGACCATGGACTAGTCCCCGTTCCTGTCATGTTTTGGTTGAACAATCTTGAACCCTTTCATCAAGCGGAACACGAATTCATGAGGGATACTTGTTGCAACCCGCTATTTAGCGAGAGCGCTATGGTCGAGATCGGAAAAGACATGCTCCATCGGTGGCGGAAATTCTCTCCGATATGGCTCTTCGGAGGGGACGGGGACTATCGCGGGCAGGAATTCACCCGGCTATTAAAACGCGTCGCAAACGAAATCTTCGAAAACGAGCCCAATGCGCTCGCATCAATTCATCCGGGTGGGGGGTTTTGGCATAACGACTCATTTGCCGAAGAGCCTTGGTTCAATGTCGCTATGATTCAGAGCGGTCACAGAGAAGGCCCCTGCCCGTTTCTGACTTCCGGGCCATATACGAGTCGATGGCGCGACTTGGAAATGCCTTTCTTGAATACGGAGCCCTACTATGAACGCATGCAGACTGATCAAGAAAGCAACACTCTTGGGGTTCGACGCGCAGCCTACTGGTCAGTGCTTGGGGCTCCCGTTTCGGGTATCGCTTTTGGCACTACGAGCGTCTGGGCTTGGCTACGCAAGCAAGACGAACAAGCCGAGAATCATTCAGAGGAGTGGACCTCCGGCCCCTGGCTGGAATGGATGGAAAGCGAGGGCACTCGATCGCTTCTCGTGCTCAAACAAATCATAACCTCGCTGCCTTGGACGGAACTTCGACCCGCTGACCACCTCCTGGCAAACCAACCCGGGTACGAGAACGGAGAGGATTTTATAAAAGCAGCCGCAACCGAAGACGAATCTCTCGTAGTAGTTTACAAACCCGGCCCAGGTTGCCTCTCCCTGCTTCTCCATAGGGATGCCGATTCGCTGTGCTGCGTTTGGATCGACCCCAGGACAGGTTCGGAGATTCCCGCAAAACGCGAGAATCGATCGGATATCCAACAATTCACGCCACCCGACGATCAAGATTGGCTTCTAGTTGTATCCAGTGTCTCCTAGCGCGATATTGAGAACTTGATTCAAACTTTCTAGGCGAGAATAGATTGTATCACATTTCCGCTTACATCAGTTAGTCGAAACCTACGGCCGTTGTGTCGATACGTCAACCGCTCGTGGTCAACGCCCATGCAGTGGAGTATCGTCGCGTGAATGTCCGGTACGCTTACCGGATCCACCGTCGCTTTCCAGCCGATCTCATCCGTTTCCCCGTGGTGGGCGCCTCCCTGGATCCCTCCACCTGCCATCCAAATCAAGAAGCCCTCAGGATTGTGGTCGCGCCCGTCTCCTTTCTCCGAGACCGGCATTCGCCCAAATTCGCCACCCCAGACGACTAGAGTTTCATCGAGAAGACCCCGTTGTTTGAGATCGGTCAAGAGCGCCGCAACTGGCTGGTCCGTCTCCTCCATCCGCGCCGCATGGCGTTCCGGAAGCGAGTGGTGCGAGTCCCACTCATCATCGCAGTAGGCTTGGACGAATCGAACACCTCGTTCGACCAGGCGCCGAGCTAGGAGGCACTTTTCGCCATAGGGACGAGTCACGTCGTGATTGAGTCCATACAACTCCCGGGTATGCTCAGGCTCTCGATCCAGATCCACCGCTTCGCTCGCCTCGCTCTGCATTCGGTAGGCGAGCTCATAACTTTCTATGCGGCCAAGAAGGTCCGCCTCGCCCGGGTGCCGGTCTGCATGCTCTTGATTGAGCTCCACCGCCAAGTCGAGCATTCGGCGCTGCCAATCGTCGTTCACACCCTCTGGCCGGTTCAAGTTGAGAATGGGCGTCCCCTGCGACCGGAAAGGGGTTCCTTGGTGCGAGCTCGGTAGAAAGCCGGAACCCCAGTTGTTCGCGCCCCCTTTCGTGCCCCTGCTATTCTGCAGCACGACATAGCCCGGTAGATTCTGATTTACCGATCCCAGCCCGTAGTCCATCCAAGCGCCCGCGCTGGGATATCCCGGAAAGGTGTGACCCGTGTTTATCTGGTACATTGCGGAAGAATGATTGGTCGAATCCGCGTGGCACGACTTGATGAGAGCGATTTCGTCTACGAGTTTGGCCATATGGGGCATCTTGTCCGCAACCCACGTACCGCTTTCACCATGCTGAGCGAATTCAAATGGAGATCGCATCAAAGGACCCGGATTGCCGAACAACACATCAATCGGGATCTTCGGCTCCATTCCATGGAATCGCTGCAGGTCTGGCTTTGGATCAAATGTATCCATAGCGCTGGGGCCACCTTCCATAAAAAGCCAGATCACCGATTTCGCGGTCGGGGCGAAATGAGGAATCGATCGTTTTGCTCCTCTTGTCGAAGCAAGCAATCCGTCGTTTTGAAGCATGTCGAACAGAGCGAGCGAGCCAAAACCGGCGCCCACCTGCTTGAGAAAGCTCCGACGGTTCAGTTTTGGGCCGTCTACACGACCACAGGGAAATCTAGATGCGTAATCCATAGTAAAAAGTTGTTTTGAGAAATTCTGGGCTATTCGACGTATATAAATTCGTTCAACATGAAGAGAAGGTGGCAAAGGTTCGTTAGACCTTCTACTGGAATCCGATCTCCACGCGCGTCCGAAGCGGCGCCTAGAAACTCCAGGGCGCGGGCTCGTTCGTCCGAAGATGGAGGCCGAGCGAGCGCTAGATTGTACGCGCGATCCACTTGCGAAACAGGATCTAGCCCCACTTCCGTTATCACACGCTGAGCGAATTGAACCGCGCTATCGCGCACAAACGGATTGTTCATCAAGGTCAAGGCTTGGGTCGGAACGGTTGTCGTATTGCGCCTCCCGCAACTAATGTCGGGCTCGGGCGAGTCGAACACCTCCATCATGGGATTGGGAACCGAACGCTTCGTAAACGCGTATATCGAACGTCTCCAAAGTTCGGGTCCATCCTGTATGTCGGTCGGGTATGCGTCGGTCGTGCGCGACGAGATGGCTTCTACCGGGATTATTGGTCGAAATGGCGGGCCGAACATCTTTCGATTCAAACGCCCGCTCACGGCCAGAATTGAGTCCCGAAGGGCTTCTACCTCCAATCGAATCGGGCGCCGAGCAGGAACGCCTTCTCGAGCCACACCGCTCGAAGGCATACGATAGAATGCGCTCATCACAATCTCCTTATGGATTGCCTTAAGTCGCCAGTCATTCGACACCAAGGCTCCGGAAAGCGTATCCAGCAAATCAATATGTATTGGATCTTCGCTTTGTACGCCCACGTCGTTTGGCGTCGGTACGAATCCTTCACCAAAGTGGTGGTGCCAGAGTCGATTGACAACAACTCGCGCAACCAACGGGCCCGCCCCGTGCTCCACATCGCCTATCCATTCCGCGAGCGCTTTTCTCTGAAATGTGCTCCGCGGATGGGCGAACCCAGATTCGTCGAACAAATCGCCGCGAGTGGCTTCAGGCGCCACCTCGCTCCAATAGTCTTCCGGCGACTTCCCACGGGTCATCACTTGCAGAAATCCGAACGTCACTTCTTCGTTCCGAGATTCGACGCTTCCTCGGTCCAGGAGATAGTCGATAATCGGCTCGGGCTGGCGATCTACGACGGAAAACGCCTGCTGAGGCGCGAGAGGATCCAGTACCATTTCGTCCGCCGCTTTCTCCAGGGCATCCCAATGCGCTCTCTCATCGTCCGGGAGCCACGCCCGCAATTCCGTGTCCTCTATTTCAAGCTTGTCGCCATACTCTTCATACAACGCTCTTTGGGAGGTGACGGATTTGTTCAATGGCTGCCTCAGCAAGTACTTTTCCGCTTCCGACAACTCGAGCGATTCCATTTTGAACTCTCTCCATGCGACCCTCTGGTTGTCTTTCCAGCGTTCAAACTCGCGACGCGGTTTAGAGAGCGAGTAAACACCCCGCTCCGTAACGGAGAACGCTGCGACCATTCGGTAGTAGTCTCGCGCGGGAATCGCGTCGAACTTGTGGTCGTGGCATCGAGCGCAGGCGAGCGTAAGACCCAGCATCGCCGATCCCGTCGTGCCCACAATGTCGTCCAGTTCATCGTATCGAATTTTCAATTTAGCTTTCTTCGTGTCCGAAGGAACGGGAATTCGTTGTGTCCCAGCAGCCAAAAAGCCTGTGGCTACAACCGCGTCTGGGTTCTCCGGTTCGTATTCGTCCCCGGCGAGCTGCCACTGTGTAAACGTATCAAATGGAAGGTCGTCGTTCATGGCCCGTATCACCCAATCTCGATACGGCCACGCGTCGTCGCGATCCGCGTCCCCCTCGTACCCGTTACTGTCCGCGTATCGGGCAACGTCCAGCCAGTGACGCGCCCACCGCTCCCCGAAATGCCTGTTCGCTAAAAGCGAATCGACCAAAGACTCATAGGCGTCAGGCGATTCGTCGTTGAGAAACGCGTCTACCTGCGACGGCGTTGGCGGCAGACCGATCAAGTCGAAATAGAGCCTTCTGACGAGCACGCGTTTCGACGCCTCTTCCTCTTGTACTCGATCGCCGAAATAGGAGTCTATCAGATTTTGCTCGCGCCCCTTAAAATCCACTCTAGCGAGCGGCCGGAATGCCCAATGTTCACGATCGGAATCGGTTACGACCAACTCTCGGTCTTTGTCTTCCTCTACAACAACTACGTTCGCCTCGTCCGGCCATTCAGCTCCCGAGTCTATCCACTTTTTCAATACATCCAGTTCGGAAGCAGTGACTGGATCCCCTTTCGGGGGCATTTCGTTAAACTCGATTAGATCGATCGCCATGCTTGCGCGGCTGTCACCCGGCACGATAGCCGGATCGCCCGAATCTCCGCCGATGAAGGCCATCTCGCGCGAATCGAGACGCAACTCGCCCTTCTGCTTCTCCGGCCCATGGCACTGGAAGCAGCGATTGTCCAATATCGGCAGCACGTCAGCTACGAAGTCGACACCGCGAACACTTGAAGACAAAACCAAAGCGAGCCCGCAAGCAATCCCCAACGTTTGCATTCGATTAATCGATATCATTCTATTAATAGTCTTCACCATTTCACCTCGTTGTTATTAACCCAGTTGCGGTTTCGATTCCTCACCCGCGGAGTTGCATAGCGCAACCGCTTCGCGCAGCGATTCAAGTGGATCGTCTTTCGGAAGAAACTCGTGCCCCACATATCCATCGAAACCAATTTCGACCAAAGTTTCAAAAATAGGGCCATAGGCTATCTCCTGTTTCCCCAAAAGCCGGCCTCGCCCTGGACTTCCTGCGGTATGTACATGCCCAATACTACTTGCATACTTTCGGATTCTCGAAATCACGTCGCCACTGGCGCGCTGGACGTGGTACACATCAAAAAGGAGTTTCACATTTTCAGCACCCACCTGCCCGACAATCTCGGCGCAACAGTCGATATCGAAGCCCTGGCCCGATGGATCGTCTTCAAGATCGCTCACCGATTCGAGGAGAACAGTCACGCCCTTTTCACGAGCGTATTCAGAAATCAGTTTCAGTCCTTCCACGCAGTTTCGCTTTCCTTCCGCAATCGAAATTCGTGGACTGTTAGCGTATTCCGGATCCCGGGCCGATACACCCGTAAATGCGATCACTTGTCCGCACCCGTAGTCGGAAGCGATATCGACGCTCTTCTTCGCGCGGTCGAATAATCGCCCCCAATGGGCGGGGTTGTTAAAGCCCCTCACATGTGGAAGTTCATCGCCAGAGTCCAATCCTACCAAAGCGCACTCCAATCCGTGGCGGCGAATCGTCTGCAATTCCCCGGGCGACGCAACCAGTTCAACCGACTGGCATCCGGCTTCTTTGGCTATAGCGCAGACCTCGTCGAGCGACAGGAGCTTGCGTCCCTGCCGCAAACTCCAGAACGCCACGGATTGCTTCAACAATCCCGGTTTCCTACTGCTGCCCTGTCCGGCCAAAGCTGGATTCCCCAACAAGGCAGCGCCAGTGAAGCCCGCAACGCTTCCAATCGCTCGCCTCCGATTCATAGAGTGTTTTCCTGCATTCTGCATCACTTCGACTCCAGTCCGATCACGCGCCTTCCCCACCCAATACCGCGGGCGGCGTATCCCCATAGGGGGACAGTGTTCTCCCATTGCTAAAACCCTCTGGACGACCATTCAACTCATTGACCAGCCGCGTGCGCCATCGCTTCACCTCGGCTTGGCGATCCGAATCGTCGACAAGGTCTTTCAACTCATGAGGGTCCTTCTCTAAATCGAAAAAAAGCTCTCGTCCGCTATCGGATCTCCAGATATACTTGCGCCGACCGTCGGTGAGAAAATGGCTGGCGATATCCGGTTCGTATTCAGTTCCCGCGTTCCGGTGGGCCGCTTCACCATGAATATACTCACGCCATTCGTTTACCTCTCCACGCGCCAAGGGAATTAAGCTCCGCCCCTCGACGCTCTCTGGAATGGGCAATCCAACTGCCTCCAGCAAAGTCGGCATAATATCCATCAATTCAACAGGCTCATCGCGCACTTGATTTTGAGGGATATCCGAGTGTTCTTGAAATTTTATCAAGAACGGGATCCGGGCCGAGCCCTCGAACGCTTGACCTTTCTGGAAGTACTGCTGGTCGCCGAGCATCTCACCGTGATCCGACGTGAATACCACGATGGTATCTCTTGGCACACTTGCGAGAAGACGTCCAATTTGGTCATCCAAATGGTGGATACAGCCATAGTAGCCCGCCCGCAATTGCTTCATTTGGCTATAGGACAAAGCGCAGCGTTTGGAGCGAACCGGCAGTCCGGGAATAGGGCCTTCACTTATCCGACTATGGCTTCCAATATACGGCTCGCCCAAGTCCTGGTCCATATAGAGATTGAAATAGTACTCCGGCGGCGTACACGGTGTATGGGGATGGAAGTAGCTTACTTTCAAAAAAAACGGCGTCGTCGGGTCGCGTGTATCCAGAAACTCGAGCGCACGATCAGTCGCCCAATTGGTAAAATGCAGCCGGTCGTCCAAGTGCCACGGCCGGCCGATCCAGCTATTGGTGGTGGCGCCGTGAGCCCGATCAGCCTTGGGGATGCCGGGAGCTTCGCGCTGCACGAAAGTTGCGTAGTCGCCGCCGCCGCTCTTGTACGGACCGTCCGACCAATCCATGCTGTCAAACCCGTAGCGCTTGCGCAGCGGGAACAAATGCAGCTTGCCTACCAAGTGAGTTTGGTATCCCGCTTTGCGGAGCTCTCCCGGCAGCGTCACGCCTTCGAGTGGGATGTTGGACGTATTGCCAACGAGCCCGTTGCTCGCTGCGGTCCGGCCAGTCATTAATGTGCGACGCGCAGGCATGCAGAGCGGACAGGCGGAGTAGGCGCGGCGAAATCGAATCCCCTCGGCCGCCAACGCATCGAGATGCGCCGTTTGCAAAACGGGGTGGCCGTCGATACCGAGGCAATCGCCTCGTTGTTGATCCGTCATGATCAAGAGTATGTTGGGGCGTTCTGACATAGGGTAAGGGGTTGCAATCGGATTTTATCGCGAGCGGGCAATCTAGGGACCTTCTAGTGGCCAGGCAACAAATTCTGTCGGGAGAGAGCGTCCCATTCAGTCTCTGCTCCACGGTCTCCTTGCTGCGCCATCCACGCGTCCAGCGTTTGTTTTAGCCGGCCGAAATGACGATCCATGTCGGGGGC
This sequence comes from Opitutaceae bacterium, assembly GCA_028284235.1. Classification (GTDB taxonomy): domain Bacteria; phylum Verrucomicrobiota; class Verrucomicrobiia; order Opitutales; family Opitutaceae; genus Pelagisphaera. The sequence continues at coordinate 115,132 of JANQSC010000054.1, read as the reverse complement.
TCCCGCCAGATTGTTCATTTCGTACGGATCCGTTTCCAAATCATAAAGCTCGAATTCGGGGCGCTTTTGATAGCGATAAAACTGCTCCAAAGCGGAAAAGTCGCCCGCCACGCCTTTGCGACCCCAGCTGAAATAGGGTTCGAATTTTGTCGTAACTGAATTTTGGAATCGATTTTCCGAGTTCACGTTCCAGACGAGCCGAAAGCGCTTGTCTCTAACCGTTCGAATCCCATACGCCTCGGGCCCGTAGTGGATTCCTCGAGACGTTTGCACACCATACGCATACTCGTGATGCGTATCCGCTTTGCCAGTTAAGACCGGGACGAGACTCCGCCCGTCGAAATCCTCGGAATCTGGATCGCCACCCGCGAACTCCAGAAGCGTCGGGGCGATGTCCACGTACTGCATAATCGCTTCGGTTACCACGCCCGCTTCGATCACTCCGGGATAGCGAAAAATCGCGGCGGAGCGGAGACCCGAATCGTAACAGGTCCACTTGCAGTGCGGGAAGTACGAACCTTGCTCGCTGAGATAGATCACCAAAGTATCGTCTTCCTGCCCCGATCGTTTCAGCATCTGCAGGCATTGGCCCACCTGGTCGTCAAGATAGGAAATCTCAGCGTAGTATCGCGTCATCGCCTCTCGCGTTTCCGGCGTATCTATTAAATACGCAGGGAGCGTCAGAGTGCCTGCATCGAACTGAGAGGCATCCCCTCGATTCCACGGAGTGTGCGCTTGGTTGGACGCGACTACCAGGCACCAAGGGTGATCGTCGCGACTGATCGTTTCCTCCACGCGACTCAGATCGAGGTCGTTTTCCAACTTATCGGGACCGGGATCATGGTGGACGCCGCCCAGCCATTCAAACGGGAATTGCTCCTCCGGCTGGTAATGGCGCTTCCCAAGCAGCGAAACTCGATACCCTAGCCTCCGTAAATAGTGGGGAATGCTCTTGATCGTCGGATAGACGACGCTGTGGTTCGGATGGGCTCCATTTCTTACTGGATGAATCCCTGTATACAAACTCATCCGAGTTGGAGCGCAGGTCGGAGCCGAATTGAAGCAATATTCAAATCGAATCCCCTCGGTCGCCAGCCGGTCGATATTCGGAGTGTTTACTTCCTTGTTTCCGTAGCAGCCGATGTCGTGCCAGGTCAGATCATCCGAGAGTACCAGCAGAATATTGGGCCGGTCAGTTGCAATCGCTGCGCAGCCCATGCCGAGCGACACTCCCGCTAGGGTCAAAAGCAACCTAAACGGATCCCCAATTCGTCGTAGTCGAGCTACGAGTTCCGCGGGTTCGCGGGCGAATATCGAGACAAGCGCCCAGCAATCTGCGACCGCCCGGACAGCGGGCAATTCGAAAAACGAACTCCGGGCGATCGCATTGTCTACTACGATATGATTGGGCACTCTTTTTCAATGACTCCTATCAAAATTTAAACGTGTTGGTAAGGAAGTACTGCTGCTCATTCGGTATCCGAATCAGCGCTACATTTCCATCCGGATTCGCGTGAATCGGGATGTCGTCGCTGCCATTCTTCCGGTACAAATTGCGGGCTTGGAGCTGTACAGTCCAATCGACTTTGTCATTAAGCTTGCGCCCATAGCGGAGAAAAAGGTCGCCATTGAGTTCGTTGGGGCCGAGATACGGGTTGTCGACATCAGGCACGATTTCACCAATCTCAGGATCGACGATCAGCGGATTGCCGATCGCCACCGCGTCCTGGTAGCGTAGACCGCCACCGATGGTGAAGCCCTTGAGAGCTCCGTCGAGGAACTTGTAGCGGGCAACAGCATTGACTCGCCACTCGCGAAGCTCGTCACTAGGTGTGCCATCCAAAGCGCGAGTGGCCAGTAGCCCGGTTACAATGTTGTTGTAAACGGCTCCCGTGTCATCAGTTCCGCCTTGGAAGGGCGAACGACGAGAACGGGCGAAGCCCGTGGACTGGACGTTTTCATTGACGCGCTGAGCGACGTCGAGAGCCAATGGCACAGAGTTTGATCGGATCGCCTCCTGCTGGGCGACGTTAAGCGAGAGACTCAAGTTATTAGTGAGCTCTCCAACCAAATCGATCTCCAACCCTTCAGTGACGTTGTCGAAGGTCGTCTGGAGATTCCCGTCAGGGGTATCAAAGACGTTAACCCGGTCGCCGTTGGGAAGCGTTTCAACGCGGAAGTTATATATGCTCTGGATGTCGTCGGGAACGAGGTCTATGATCGCCTGATAGTATTCATCAAAACTCGACACGCCGATGATATCTGCGTCCGTACCGGTGCCACGATTGATATTAGTTTCACCAAATTCATTAGGAACGGGTCCCAGAGCTAGATCTTCTGGGGTGGTCGGGAATAGCGAGGTTCCACCGTTATCCGCCTCAGCTATGCGCTCCAGCCAGAAGTCGATCTGATTGATGGGTCCGGTCGCGCCCCCACCTCTTGCGCTGTTGCGGATCGACTCGAACCAATTGACTCGAACTGAGAACCGGCCCTCGAAAAACTCGGCGGTGAAACCGTACTCTGTGGTAGTGCCGGTAGGGTTGGGCAGGACCTCGCCAAGGATGTTAATCCCCGGCGCGGCCGCTTCGAAACTCTCACCCTCGTAATAATGGGCATGAAGATCCATACCCAAAGGCAGCTCGCCTAGCAGATCTTCGGGATAGCTGACGACTACGCTCCACGTCGTGGTAGGTTCGGAAAATTCTCGGTCCTGCCTAAGTTGAAGCAATGCTGGGTTAAAATTGCCGTCGGTAATCGTCGGATTGGCTAGCGGGTCCTCGTTTTCTCTTAAACGCAGTCCAAGGGGTGTGGCGTCCGTGACGAACGGACCATCTTCTTGGAGACGGGCAAACGACTCGATGTCGTCCGAACGTCTCGCAAAGAGGGTCTTAACCATGTCATTAAAGAAGGAGCTCTGCAGAGTGATCGCTTCGGACGTAACCCGCCGCTTACTAATGTCTGCATCAAAGAGATGATCAATGATTCGCCACTCGTTGACTCCGCCGGCATCTACTGATCCTCGATTATCGAAATACCAAATTGTGTAAGTATCACCCACCTGAGGCAGGCGAACATTAATAGGCTCAAGCCGGACCTGGTCAGGGCTCGAAAAACCTCTGGCGTCGGGGCCGAGGTATATTTGGGCTTTAACCTTGCGGCGGTTGTTATCGTTTGTGCCATTGGAGATGTGGCCCGCAGCAGGATCTTCTCCGCTGTCGGCCCACCAGGCACCGCGGCGATCTTCGAAATAGCCGTTTTCAGTGCGCTCCTCGAAGAGACCCGTGAGGGTGTGGTTGCCGAGCATGTTGGCCCAGAAAGATTCGGAGCGATCCCGGAAGTCGAAGCTGGCGAAAGCGGTTGCCCTGATGGTGTCCTGATCAGTGCGCAATAGCTGTCGAGCATTGTCGACCGCATTGTCGGAGTCGCCCCAGCGAATGACGGGGCGTCCCAGGTTTTCATTCGGAAGGCGGTCCGCCACGCCGTCGAAATCCGCATCGCCAGGAGCCTGGTGGGTAGTGATATCGATGCTTACCTGCTTACTATCACGTGTGGAGAAAGGGAGGAAGGACCGCCGTTCTGTCGACTGGCGGTCGAACGCGAGCTCAATACCACCTTTCCCACCGAACAAGTCCTGTCTCAGGATTACATTTCCCGCGTCGAAATTCTCGTCGATCCGGTTGGTGTCACCTTGGAGAAGGAACTTGTGGTAGTCGAAAATCTCCCGATTCTGGATGTTAGCCGCTGAGAAATCACCACGAAGGCGTTCAAAGGGGTCGCGCGTCCAGAAGAGATCCTGCACTCGAAACCCGTTGCGGCGCCAGCGAGCCATGATGCCTTCAATTCCATCCAGATTGGGATCATTCCAGCCCGGCTGAGTATTGGCTTGGCCATTGTTGAAGTTGATGGCCGGGAAGATAAAGTACGGCTGTCGAGCGATCGTTCCCGTGCCTCTCGGCGTTCCACCCGTGAAGCGGTCGTCGTGAAGACTTTGAGGTTCGAAACCGCTCACTTGAGTGATGAATTGATCCAAAGTCTGGCCTTCCGGCACAGTCGCTAACCCAGCTGTAACCGCATCGCGTACCTGCTGCGGAAGGACGCCTTCGTTGTCGAGTCCAGCTATGTCATAGCCGGGCACTCGCAAGATAGCGTTTATGTCGCCATATCCTTCCCACCAGGACGAGAAGCCGTCTCGTGGAGGCAGCACATCAGGCGGATTTCTCAAAATGTCGCCCCGCTCGAAACTCGCCTGGAGAGATGTCTTTCCTAGGACATTCGAGTTTTCATTATTTGAGAGTACCGCTTCCGCGGCGACGAAAAACCGCGTGTCTTCCTCAAATGCGGGATCTTGACGGAATTTCAGTTTCTCGTTCATCGCGGAAAAGCTGACAGCAAGACGATCTTCCACCAAAACGCGGTTGATACTAAACGTCTCCCTATGCCCGCCATTGTGATCGAAACGGATCGAGGCGTCGCCGAAGTTCTTGCTCGTGGAGGCTTTTCGCGTCGAGTTGTTGATGACACCCCCCGGAGAGCCGAGACCAAAAAGGATGGAGTTAGGTCCGCGGTTTACCGTCACACGCGTGGTGTTGTAGCTGTCGAAGGGGATGTTGGTGGTGAAGTAGTCGCGTGTGAGAACGGCTCTGTCTAGTCCGCGAATACGTTGGGCATTCTGTGGCGCGAGTCGGGCAGCGTTGGTAGTGTTTTGGCCAATATCAGCGCTGGAAAAGTTCCCCAACACGCCACCCGTTTCCGCGTTGCCGATGTATTGCAATAGGGAATCGCCATCGGTCGCCCCAAGGTCGGTCATGAACTCGTCAGTCGCTATCGCGATTGACGATCCTAGATCACGCACATTTGTACGTACACGTGAACCAGCCAGCGTTGTCGTCGCGCGATAGCCAGTATTGTCTGAAGCGTTGACCGTAAACGGTGAGAGTACGAGCACTTCTTGATCTTCGGCGCTATCTTGTCCTTGAGCGCCGGATACTCCAATCGCGAACACTGCGGTTAGCGCTTTGAGTAGTCCTTTTTTATTTTTTCCTTCGTTAAGTTCCATTTTTTCGGGGTTCTCTAGTTTTTGTGAGGGTAGTGTTTCTAGTTCGTTTTCAGAGCGCTCGGGGACATTACCTCCTTTCTCTGCTCGTATCATGATTCCAAATGCCTCACCTCCGCTAACCGGGACGGCCACGAGTGGGGTTTCGTCCAACATTCGTTCGAAAACTTTGTCTACTGTCATTACTCCTTCGACCGCGTTGGTCTGCGCCCCCTGAGGCAGCTCCAATGCGAACAGCAACTCCACGTCCGCCTGATAGGCGGCAAGCTTGACCATTTCGATCGCATCTCCAGCGGGAATGTCGAAATGGATCTCCTCGTTGGCTGCGCTCAATACGGCAGTCCACGCGGTTATGAACATCGCGAGGCTCAGCGGCGCGTTGCGTCGGCAACGAAACAAAATTGCTTTCGTGTTGATAAGTTAGGGGTTGGTGTAGCATGAGAGCGTTTGACCGCTCTCAGAGTTACTCTCGTATATCTTTGTGACTAAAAAAACATCCACAAAACATCTTAAAAATTCGGATACGACCAAACAACAGCCACGCGCTACTGAGACCGTTCGCGTAACACTATTTCAAATACGTCTTCCTTTTCTCCAACGATATTCATCGTGACGTCGAGCAACTCGAGAAAACCATCGAGATTATTCGAACGCAACTTCGCCGTGATCGGCAGATCGCGTAGGTGGGTATCGCCCACAACAATTTTTACCCGATTGCGACGATTGAACGCCTCTGCAACCTCTGACAGAGGCGAGCTCGTGAAATCCAGATCCTCGCTCTTCCAAGCGAGTCGCTGGTCAATCTCATCTTCTGTGACAGAGACAATCTCTGGAGGCGACGTCACTTGGTCGCTAACGATCTTGGAACGCTGTCCAGCCACCAGAGCGCTCGGGGGTCGTTTAATATAATCTGAACTTCCATCGCTGGCGATCAGAGAGGGCGAGTCGAGCAGAATACTTCCTTCAGTCACGAGCACTTCCACTCCATCCTCTTCCAGGGCAACGTTGAATGCCGTGCCTGTCGCCTCCACCAGCATTTCTCCGGCTCTAACCTGGAAAGGCCGGGCCGAGTCTTTCGCTACCATGAAATGAGCTTCTCCCGCATGTAGAAAAACGAGGCGGCGGTCGCGAGCATATTGAATCGAGGCCTCGGCGCCACGATTCAATTCAACGATCGAACCATCGTCCAAGACGTGGTTCTCGTAAGACGCCGCCCCACCGAAAGCCAACACGCGCGTTTCAACTCGGTCCCGTTCATTCCAAGGGCCGAGAATAAACAATCCTACAGCCAACGCCGCCGCGATGGATCCCACGGCAATCCAAGGGTTTCTCCAGCGCGACTTCCGCCGGTAGGAGAGCAAGTCTGGATTCGGTTCGCGGCTGTGGTCCGGTCGCCAACCAGTCATCAGATCCATCTCCTCCCATAGAGCCAGTCGCTCCGCGTACACAGCCTTGTGCTCAGGGTCTTCGGCGAGCCATTCGAAAAAAGCGTCCTGCTCTTTTGAAGTGAAGCCTTCGTCTCGTTTGGCTATCCATGCGGACGCTTCCAAGCTTACGCGGTCTTCGGGTGACGGTTTTTTATCAGATTCTCGTTCGTTCATTGTAAACCTTCTCTACAGTGCGATTTCACGTACATAGCGCACTTGTGTAAGCCGATCGTGATTTGAGCGTTAACAGTGCGTGGAGAGAGATCTAGTTTTCGAGCGATCTCCCTTTGGGTCATTCCATACACTTTCCTCAGCGTAAAAATCTGCCGGCATTTGTCCGGCAGCGACTGAATTGCCAGAGTCAAAATTTGTAGCTCCTGCTTACGCGAAACCGTCTCCTGGACACTCGACTCCCCATTTGAGATGTCGCATTCCTCGATTGGGATCACCGAGTCGTATCCCCGGACTTTTCGGGTTCGAAGCGAGCGGAGCGCTAGATTGCGAGCCGCGCCGAATAAAAACGCCTTGGGCGACTTCAATCGACCTTCTTCATGGGCCTTCCAAGAAGATACGAACGCTTCCTGAACAATATCGTCAAAATCCAGCGTCGGCGGAAACCGGCCACGCAACCACGCCCTCAGCTCCTCCTCATGAGGCTGTAGCGTTTCGGTAAACCATCGTCCTTGTTCTGAATTCTCAGGGGGCATATTCGATTCAACTTCTCCAGTTGTACCGACCAGTGACCCCAGGCGCCATTTTTAACTAAAAGTTTTTTAAGAAGCACTTTTGGCGGTAGGCAAGCGTATGGAGATGGCGAAAATCTTCGAACACGCGCCCTTGTGCGATTTGGGTTATTCATTAAGGTCCTACACAAATCCTCAAACTTGATCCAAATTCAATAACGTTGCGGTTGGATCCGCACGAAGCACACTACTGCCCGTATGTCGACAAACAAGCCAAGTTCGCGCAATGGCAACAAAGCCATCCTCTCTCCATTCAAGTTCATTGGCCTCTTTCGCGAGCGGGAATCAGGCAAATCGGTACACGGCGAACTCGGCTCTCCACCCGGCATAGAGCACCTTAAATCTGCTAATGAGCCCCCGGGAAAGGGAGAAGTTCTCATAACGACGATAGATCTTTCGGAGGCGCATCGAGAAGAAAACCATTTCGACGCAGTAGAAGAGCTGATAGACGCTGACAGACCGGATTGGTCCACAGCCCGCTGGATCGACATTCAAGGAATACACCCTTACGTGCTGAAACAGCTTCAAGAGCACTATGGCATCCATCCACTCGCTGCAGAAGACACTCTACACGTTCCGCAACGACCTAAGGTAGAGGAGTACGACGACTCTCTCTTTGTCATTCTCAAAATGCTGCGTTTTGAGAGCCAAAAGCTCATCAACGAACAAATTAGCTTCTTCTATTTCAAGGACACAGTAATTACTGTCCAGGAGGCTAAGGGCGATGTTTGGGAGAAAGTACGCCAGCGCACCAAAAAGAACGTGTCGCGCTTTCGCGAATACGGCGCGCCCTATCTCCTCTACGCGCTGATCGACGCTCTCATCGACCACATATTCCCGTTTCTCGACCTCTATTTTGAATCGATCGACAATCTTGAAGAGGAGATCCTCTCGGACACCTCCCCTCAAGTACAAGCGCGCATCCACGCCATCAAACGAGAGCTCGTTTACTTGAGGCAAGCCGTTTGGCCCATGCAGAACGTCATCGCCGCCTTGGCCAAGGACGAGTACGATCTTCTGCCGCCCGAGGTTGAAAACTACTTCCGCGACGTCCACGACCACGCATCGCAAGCGGCGGACGCCTTAGAGATGTATCGAGAAACTGCCAACGGGCTCCAGGATCTCTATATGGCGGCCTCGAGCAACCGGATGAACGAGGTCATGAAAGCCCTCACAATCATGGCGAGTCTTTTTCTCCCGCTCACATTCGTGGCAGGCGTGTACGGCATGAATTTCGAGGTAATTCCCGAGCTGAAATGGAAGTACAGCTACGCGGTCTTCTGGCTCGTATGCTTCGCATCGTTGGGCGGCTTGCTCTGGTACTTCAATCGGAAAGGTTGGATTGGAAAGTGAGGCCTCCCTCCCAAATAATCAATAAAACCTCCGACACACATTGGCTGTCGATTCCATTGGGTGAAAACGAAGCCGCCATCTGGAGTATTGAAAACGTAACCGTCTACGCGCAACGCGTATCCGGAGATTGGATGCTCGCTAGAGATGAAAGCGATGAAGCGCGACCCGAGCAACAAGTCAGAAAAATCCTTTCAATTCCAATAGGACTTGAATGGAAGCGCTGGGCACTCAATCAAACGGCAAAAGAAATCCGCTTCTGGCCCAGCCTTCCCGACAAACCTGTCGTGGTAAAAACTAAGATTCCAGTAATTGTACCTCCCAATACCTCCATCGAACTCTATATCAATATACCCGTTTGGCTCGAGGTATCCGTATCTCAAGGCGACGAATACTACACTCTCGACAACCTGGTACCCTCCCGGCTTTCCAACACTTGGTACGGCACTCTTTTTGAAGGGCAGCTTTGCTACGCAATCAAAAGCCGAGCTCGCAGAGCGCTTGAGGACCTCGACAACGATCCCCTCCGAGCGGCATGCCTTTTCAGAATAAACAACCAATCGAACGATCCGCTCCCAATTGAGAAAATTCGAATTCTACCCGAGCACCTGGGGCTGTTTCAGTCCCTTGAGAGACTCGGGACAAGCTCCGTAACAGTAGATTTCCGAGGACAAGATCGAGGTTCGGAGATCAGCTATCAAACCGGCGCTCCCGAATTTCTTTTGGATGGGCGACTCGTTCGAGAAGCTCAAACGCCATTCAATCGCAACCGACTTTTCGACAGGCTCATATTCCGGCCACTCGGTCTCGACAACGTATGACTCTTACAATCGCCGCTATCGCCGACCTGGAGAACTCTATCGAATCCATCATAGGTCGAGAAAACTGGGATATCGCCCTTCGAGTCGGAGCGCTCGTTCTCATCGCGATCCCGGTCTGCTTCATCCTGTCACGCGTAGTCGGAAAGGTGTCTCGCAAGAAACTCGGGGAACATACCGGCGTTCTTATTCAGAAGCTTCTGCTCTACGTAGGCCTGATCGCTGTATTCATAACTATCTTACTTGAATTAGGCTTCAATCTAGGCGCCTTGCTCGGAGCCGCCGGGATCATGTCCGTAGCAGTCGGCTTCGCCTCGCAGACCAGTCTGTCAAACATCATCAGCGGTATTTTTCTGTACGGAGAGAAACCCTTTGCAGTTGGCGACGTGATTCGAGTGGGCGGTACGACAGGAATTGTACTGTCCATTGATTTGCTTTCAGTGAAACTAAGACAGTTCGACAACCAGTTAATTCGGATTCCGAACGAGACGATGATCAAGACCGAGGTAGCGAATATAACCAAATTCCCGGTACGACGTCTGGATATCAATGTCGGCGTCGCCTACGACTCTAGTATTGATAAAGTAGTTCGAGCGCTCCGAGAAGTCGCCGACAAAAACCCCTTTTCACTCGACGAACCACCCCCTATCATCGTTTTCCAAGGATTCGGCGACTCTTCTCTCAACTTCATGATCGGAGCTTGGTGCGTTCGCGAACAGTTTCTCGACCTCAAAAACTCCCTTACTCGCGACATCAAAGACAAGCTGGATCAAGAAGGGATCGAAATCCCATTCCCTCAGCGAGTAGTGCACATAGCGAGAAACTCAGAGCTGCCGTAGTTGAACCCGCCGACTGGCGATTCTTCGACGCCCGTACTTGTACCGATCATCAACGACTTGGACGACCCGTGGATTCTCCCACAACCTCCACCAAATGACAACGAGCGACAAGACGCGGATTTTCGCACCCATCACTCTCTTTTTCAATGCCTAGCGCGATTCCGCTCTCGAACTTGATCGCGTCGATTCGCAACTGGACAGGACCACAAATGCTTAATTCCCACGAGTCTACTTGCGAGCGCTCCTCGACCCATTGAAGGCGAAGTCCGGTTCGTTAGATAGCAAGTGAAGGGCCTTCATTTGAGATACGAGCATATCCAGTTCACTGGATACATCCTATCTCCGGGTCGCTTCCGGGCCTAGATCTGCAGGGGTGAAATTTGTGTCCAGCGTCAGCACTAGCTTGTCTATTTGTATTCCGTCCTCGCGCGGCCAAATATTTAATGTAGCTGGGCCGGCCTCTTTTATTTCAATCCTCGCTGGAGCATTGTCCTTTGTGTCTCTATCCCAAATCCATGTGTCATTTTCGCCAAGACACTCCAGTTTATCGGAAGTCGCTAACGAACGACCGTTAATCCCTATATGGAGGGAGTTTCCGTAGTGGTCATAAGACTGTCCACGCGCCCATACGTGATAAACGCCTGGCGTAGCAAATTGGATTCGGTAGTCCAGTTTCGGGGCGTCTTTTCTCGGGTCATGCACTGCGTATTCAGAAATGACTCCGGCACTGTCTTTGGACAAGTCAGGGAAACACTGTACCTTTTTTTTGCCAGACGCTGTGTCATCGTCGATCACCGACCACCAATGGCTTCCTTGTTGGACGTTGGAATCGAAATCTTCCGCTTCGATGGATATTGAGTTCCCGCCGACCTGTTGGATGAGTTCTTTCCGCGTTGGGGGAATGAACTGGAACAAGTAGATATAGCCTTCATCGCCACCGGAAGCCAAAATATTCTCCGGGCTCATAGACAACGTTTCAACCTGCCTGCTGTATTGCTGGCCTTGCTCCCATGCGATCAGCGACCAGTCTGCGACACGCCAGACGCGTACGATCCCATCGTAGGTTCCGCCGGTGAAAAAGTACTGGCTGTCAGTCGACCACTCGACGGCTTCTACGTTAGGCTGATCACCATCGTCATCGTCCCCGGGCAAAGCGACGGCGGTGGTTGTGTCGTGTTTCAGAGACGCCACCAACTCCCCATCCGAGGTACTGTAGACGTTGGCGATGCCGTCTTGGCCGCAAACGGCGGCGAATTTACCATCTGGTGAGAGGGCAACCGACTTGACGCGCCTTGTTGGAAATCTGATATCGTGAACCACCTGCCAATTCACAGTCTCCACAATCTGAATACTGTGCTGATCGCCTCCCAACAGCATTAACGATCCATCCTCTGCCCAGTCTATGGCGTTTACTTCTCCTTTCGGCACACTGAATTCAGCGACCTTCTTGTATTCTGAAAACGTATACACCGCGCAAAACCGATCATGGGCTACGGCAATCCACTTGTCGTCGGGTGAAAAAGCAGCACCGTCTGTATTCTGCCCATGTCCAAGGTTCTTTACCATTTCCCCAGTTTTTACATTCCAGATCTTGGCGCCGGTCTCGTTCATTCCGGTAACCACGAATCTGTCATCTGATGTGAAATGAACGACATTCGTTTCCCCATCCTTTGCGGAAACTTCGTTTTCGTTGTGCCTAATTGTAGAAACCAGAGAACCATCGGAAACTCTAAAGAGTTTGGTCAGCCCCGTATTGTCGCTAGCGGCTATGATGTCGCCACGATTGTTAAATGCGGAACCGTCGCAGGCGCCGGCGACCCCCTGATCGTCCACTTTGATTTTTTGAAGCAGCGTAAGCATGCTGCTTTGCCCGGTTGCGGATAGCGACGCCCAGCAAAAACAAGTGATTAGAGCTGCCGTTTTATAAAAGCGAAATTCGCATGCGATGTTCATAGTTTGAGAATCTAGTGAGTTTGTTCTGTATATCGTCGATTGAGAATCGGGCTTCCCGCAGACATTCTTCTGTCGACTATGGATTGAGGGTTCGCTTTCTCTCAACAACCGTGGGTCGATTCGCGTTCTTGCTCGAGAGCATCGTAGCGAGACGATGCAGAGAGCCCAATCTTCAGGGAATTTCGACACACTTCGATCTCGAATGATTTCAACCGTTGAATTTTTTTCGGAAACCGACGATTACCTTCACTCGAACGCAAGGGCTTTGGCCTCTCCCGCTGCACACTGAAGGCAAACGTCTCAGCCGGGGGGCCCGGGGAACGTCGACTTGAATCAGTGGTGGGCTTTCTCCCCGACCGAGGGACGCCGATTCTCGCAATCAACGTAGGGCTTCAAAGTACCCCCTTCGCACCAACTCGGCGAGATGGTCAAAGTGAATGGATTTGAGGGAAGCCCCAGTTCGTTGCGATCCAGAAATCCTGAGAGCTGCCGGGCGGACATCTGGCCCAATAAAAACGGTTGCTGATCCACGCACGATATGCCCGCAGGTCCATCGTGCTTGTCCAGCAAGGCAAATCCAATATCGTTAGGGATTCCGAAACCGGATCGTTCCAGGGCTTCCGCAAAACCGTAACCTAGTCCAAGCACGCAGTCCGCTTGGCTCTCCTTCACGAAGTCTACGAACGCTCGATCAGGGTTTCCGGAGAAGACCTCTGTTTTCTTGAATGAGGGGAAAAGGCGGGCACTCCCTCGAAAGGCCACGCTCCACCTGCGATTGACATGCGCGTCCCTGCCTTTGAGGTGAGCTAGCAAGGGGCGGGTGTATCCTCTTTTGGCAAGTGAATCCATGGCCGTTCGGATCGTCATATACTGATCGCACACGACTCGGCAAAGCTGTGGCGATCGCAATCGGAATCCGATGGTGACCGCGGCAAACCGGGACCAGTCGAACCCCGTTAACTCGGTGATGCCAACCGGGGGCGACACGAGCAAGCCGCGGATTCCTCGATGGGAGATCACATCCGAAAGGCGTTTCGTATTGAATTCGTAATCACGCAGGCGAAAAACCTCTACACGGTAGCCTAGCTTCTCCATTTCGGACCGGGCGCCGCTATGGACTTCCCGGAAAAATGGAATTCGGTCCAAATCTCGAATTTCGGACGGCTCTAATTTCAGATAAGCGACGCATTCTTCATGATTTCTCGATTCGATGGACCTGAGGTATCCCATGAGATGGGACAGATGCGGATCCGGTCGGTACCCCAGGCGATTTGCCACCGCAAGAATGCGATCCCGCGTTTCCGGCTTGATGCGCGGATCCACACGGAGCGCCAGAGACACTGTGGACTTGTTAACGCCAGCGATTTTGGCGATGTCAACCAGCCTCACCCTTTGTTTTTTATCCACGGAGGGAACTCTGTAAAACTACAACCACTTCGCAACTCTTTATCCTCGATCGGAAACATCGGTTTATCCAGACTCACGCGATACGATCGGCGTGGACCGCGGCTTCGTTGACCTCGAGTCCGAGGCCTGGCCTGTCTAGCGGCGCAGCGTAGCCGTCGACCACTTCCATTTTGTTGTGAAAGTACTTCCAAAGCTCTCTCAAACGAATGTTTCCCGGGTGCTCTTGGAATCGGTGCGCGCGCCCTGGCAGGACACTATGTAATGGGAGTGCGCTGCATTGAGCAGCGTGGGCCGAGCATTGTGCACTGATATTGGCAGATCAAACGCCTCAGCGAGGGCAGCGACTTTCTTACCTTCAGTGATTCCCGCCAGCTTGCTAACGTCAGGATTTAGTATGTGGCATTTCCCTTGAGTGATAAGTTCACGAAACATCCATTTCGTGTATTCATGTTCTCCACACGCTACCATCATGGGCACTGTGCTCGTAACCTGAGCGAGAGAGTAATAGTTTTGCGCAGCAACCGGTTCTTCCAAAACCTCTACGCCGAGTTCCTCGTGGAGCAATCGACCGACCATGACTGCTCGCCGAGGCGAATAACCATTGTTGGCGTCGACATAGAGCGGAATGTGATCGCCGATCGCCTTCCGCACAGCGCGGGTGCAGGGAATCGCTGGATCGTCAATCGGATCCCCTAGCTGACGTGGATAGTAATTCGGATATACGATTTTATGTCATAGAATTTTCACTACATCAAGTCAAATGCATCACCGGCTGATTCTCAGTGGCGCTTCCACCCTTCACGCGAGTTCCAGTTTTCGCTAGCCTATCTTTAGAGTGAGAACTTGAGACCGACCAAACCGGTCCACGATCTGTTTTCGCTCCTTTCAGCGTAGTCGGGATCGTTGTTAAAGTAAGTGAGATTGTCGTATCCGGTGATATTTCTGAAACGCGTAAAGAACTTCACATTCTTGCTAAGGGTGACGTCCACAGTGAAGTTCAGCGACTCCGATTCCGCGTCAAACTCTCCTATGGTATTAGTTCCGAAAACGGGCACGAAGTTTCCGTTGCTAAAGCGTTCGTCCAAAATCTCGCTGGTCTCGCGCCAACTCAAACGAGCGGTTAGCCAGTCGTTTTCGTAGGCAAGCTGCGAATAGAAAAGATTCTCCGCGAACCCCGGAACCCGATCAAGGCCGACTTCCTCCTCGTTTACATCCATGCTCATCCCCGTGTAGTTCACGCCGAAGGAAAATCCCCAGAACAAATCACGCTCGAGATTCAGTTCGACACCCGTGATCTCCGCAGTCTCCCCGTTTAGTCGACTGTCCACATTGACTTGGACCAAGTTCTCTATGTCTGCGAATTCGGGAAACGCCGACGGATCGAAAATCTCCGTGGACTCGAAGACCCAGTCTTCCAACTCCTTGTAGAAGAGATTGATCGAGAAAATTCCAGCTGGCTCGAAATAGTGCTCGAACGCGAGATCCACGTTGGTGGACTCGGTGGGTTCGAGATTGAAGTTGCCGCGCTCAAGGTTGACGATTGTTTCGTCCTCTTCCTCATCTTCGCTGAGCGAAACGAAAGTCGACGGGTTAAGCGCCTCAAAGCTAGGACGAGCCAAGGTTTGGCCAGCCGAGAAACGGAGCAGGGACTTGTCGGAAAGACGGTAATTCGCGTGAACACTGGAATAAAACCCGTCGTAGGAACGATCACCCGTTGTCGGGAAGATGCTATCGATATCGACGGGATCATTCGCAAACCCCTGGTAGGTGGCGTCCGTACGTTCGTAGCGAACGCCGCCGAGCACGTTCCATCTGTCACGAGTGTATGAATACATCCCGTAGGCGGCGTATACGTCCTCGGACAGTCCAATGTCCTGCAGCGTGCTACCGCGAACGTCCGAGGCGTTCCACATTCCTTGATCAAACGTGTATTGAACCCACTCGCGATGTCTCATCGGATTTTGAGTTTGCAGGGTCTCAATCGTTGGGAAAACGCCGAGATCAAAACGATCAAACCAATCGTTGACCTCGACGAAGTCGGCAACCGACGCGTCGAAGTCGAATCCGCCGTCGATAATCACGAAATCGCGATCGTTGTTCTTGTCCTGATTCCGTCCCTTCAATCCAACTTTCCAATACGTCGTCTCGCTGCCGGACCCGTCTAGGTATCTCTTGTAGTTAACCTCGTAATTGATGATTTCGTCGTCCCCCAAGATCACATCGCTGCGCCGATCTCTGGGCTCGAATTGCGGGTCGTCATCGAAGTCGAATGAAGCCGGGTCGTTCAAATCAGGCAAAGGAGCGCCCTCGTATGCGAACGGCGAGTCCGCCGGGACCACTCCCACTAGCGGCCTCAATCGATCGCTTATATCGTAGAAAAGCTGAGCCTTGTCCGACCGGAAGTGATACTGCTCGTTAACCAGATCCCGTTTCGCCTGCCCATAAGTGAGAGAAACGTCGAGTTCGGCGTTGTCGCCACGGTGGATTGAGGAGATCTGGTACTGGCGAATCTCCTCGGTTTCATCCTGAGTGGACACGCGCTTGCGAATACGGCTTTCGTCCCCCGTATAGACAACGCTATCCTGGATGAGCACCCAATCATCTTCGCCGAAATCATCGGAGCCGTTGGAACGATCGAATCGATAGCGACTGCGCGTTTGATCGCGCGATTCTTCGAAGTCGGCGATAAAGGAGCGAAATCCAATCGTCCAGTTGTCGTCGGGCCGATAGTCCAAATTCAAGCTGAAGCCCAGGTTTCGTTGATTTTGCTGCGTCTGACGGGCGGAGGTTCGATCGAACCAATAGAAGGGGTCGTCCTCGATTACGTCACCCAAGGGTTCGATCCGGTAGTCGTCCTGCGAGTCGAAATCCCCCGCGTCCCACCGGTATTCGTCCCGCAACGATTTCTCTTCGCGAAGGTTCGCGGAAAAGAAGATGCCCAGCTTGTCGTTGATGGGACTCGCGTAGTTCACCGACGCCTGCTGGTAGGCGCCCCCGTCATTGGCGTTGTCATTGAATCCGTAGCCCCAACGGCCGTTGACCAGAGTTCTATCCAAGTCCAGTCCCGTCTTGGTAATGACGTTGACCGAGCCGCCGATGGAATCGGCTTCCATATCCGGCGTAGCCGCCTTGGAAATCTCGATCGATCCAATCAGATCCGCCGGTATGTTGTCTATGGATACTCCTCGCGTCTGACCCTGATTCGATGGCAAACGGTTTCCATCCAACTGGAGAGAGTTGAAGTCTCCCGGCAACCCTCGTACCGAAATGCCAGCCCCGCCGTTTTGGCCCGCGCCGGAAGTGTAGACGCCCGGAACGCGCTCCACAACGTCGCCAATGTCCTCGTCAACCCACTGTCCGAGGCGATCGGAAGAAAGGATGTCCTTGATATTCTCCGATTCTCGCTTCGCCTGGATCGCCTGGTTTCTTTGGTCGGCAAGCGGCCTAACAACAATCGTCTCGAGTTCATAGGGTTCATCGTTCTCTTGGGCAACTCCACTATTGGCTCCTCCTAAAAGGGCGATCGATAACAAGCTTTTGAATACATTCTTGGAAGTCTTTGGTTTTCGTTTCTTTTCTAGATTCATTTGAGTTTGAGTAGTCGTGTCTTGAAGTTGTTGGTCATTCGAGCGATCGGGTTCATTACCTCCTTTCTCCGCTCGACGCTTGATTGAAAACGTATCCTGGCCGCTAACCCGGACGGCCACGAGCGGGGTTTCCGCCAGCAACAATTCCAGAGCCTCTTCCGTCGTGTACTCTCCCTCCACACGATTCGTTTCCACGCCTTGGATACGATCGAACATGTATATGATCTCCGCCCCAGATTGATCGGCGAATTCCCGCAAAGTGTCCGTAACGAGCCCTCTTTCGATCACGAATCGCTTCAGGTCTACCGATTCCGCCACTCCACTCTGCGCCAAAACGACAAACAGAAGGACCGCTAGTACTCTCTGCAGAATATAAGACACTAGATTGATCGGACTGGGATGATGATAGATGGGTCATAATTGAAAACCGGCTAAGCCAGCCAACAATAAATGACGTCGTCGTCAGACGAATGGGCTATCCTACATCAAGAGATTTTCAAATTAAGTGAGCTATCGCTATCAGCGCGGCGAATCGAATGCCGTATCGCCGAAGGGTTTCCTACCCGTTAAAAATTTGGATATCAGTAATTTAAGATCTTGAGAAATCACAACAGGTTGTAATCCGCGCAGGCTATCGGGCCAAGCGGCGCCAAGCGCATTCTTCGAAGGGGAAATACTCGTCTTGAGAACGACTCCGGTATTGGAGAGTATCACTGCGGCGAGTCCGCTTCCCGCAATACGATCACTCCGCTTGGTCCTTCCTCGACTCGCACCCTGCCATCGTCGGTCAACAGATGGACAAGCGCGTCCACATTCTCCGCATTGAAACTGCCACCGATTTGAATTTGGCCAACAGCGGGATCTTCGATTCTGATCTGTCTCTCGTTGTAACGATTAAACGCGGCGACGACTTCCGCGAGCGATTCACCGTTGAATTCGAGTTTTATCGAGCGCCACGACAAATAATCGTCGATCGCTGCCGGATCCAACTTCTCCAAAGACAGAGCCTCGGCGTCTTGTACGTTCAAGGTAGCGCGGTCGCCCGACTCGAGAACGGGCGCACCCTCCGGTCTCGCTCTGAAATCTTCGAGCGTCGTCTCCGAAACATCGCTCGAGAGTTCCAGAGCAACGCGGCCTTCCGTAACGACGATCTCGATATCCGTATCCGAAAACCGAACATTAAAGGCCGTCCCCACTGCCCTAACCGCGTAGTCATGGACGGCGACGACAAACGGACGCTGGGCATCCTTCCGTACTTCGAAATGGGCTTCGCCTCGCACGAGCGTAACACCGCGACGGTCCGGGGTGTACTCTATAAGCGCTCGACTGTTTCTATTTAACTTGACCACCGAGCCATCATCGAGAGCGAATCGAGCAACCGCGCCCGCTCCACTGGACAATATTTGAGGCTGACTTTCATCGCTACCCCAGAACGCCCATAGCGACACCACCACCGCGAACAAAGCCGCAAGCGAGCTCGCAGTCACCCATAGTCGCGGCGAACGGGGCGCGGAACGTTTGCCCCCTGCAAGTTTAAGGAGCAGATCGGGGTCTGGACGTTCTGAATTTTCCGCTGACGAGGCGAGAGCCCGAGCGCCCTGAAAGGTCTGCCAATGCTTCTCGATTCGAGCGGCGGCCATCGCATTCGCAGGGTCTTTTCCCAACCAAGCGCGATAGGCTTCTCTCGTCTCCACAGTCGGAGAATCATCCAAGCGAACGAGCCATTCAGTTGCCTCACTATCAACTTTTGAAGTGTCGTCGTTTGGCATAGCGTCGTTGGTTGGGCACATGAGCAATGTTTATATAGAGACTACTTTCTCGCCTCGAAGAACTCCACACAGCGCTTCGTTCCTTTGACAAGTTGAGCCTTCACCGTATGCGGCGAGATACCTAGCTCGCGGGCGATCTCCTTGTGCGACATTTGATATACCAGTCGGAGCGTCATCGTCTGGCGGCAGCGGTCGGGTAGTTCCAGCAAGGCGGCAGTCAACATCTGAAGGTCCTCTTTTTTACTAATCTCATCCGTGATAGCGGTCCCATCATCTAAGACGGACAAGTTCGTAAAATCGGCTACTGTGTCGGTCTTTGCCACGCGACGACGGCGGAAAAGATCTATAACCGCATTGCGGGCAATCCGGAAGAGGAGAGCTTTACTATTGGCAACCTCTCCCTTTTTTTTCGACCTGATAAGGCGGGCGTAGGATTCCTGCACTATATCGTCCTCGTCGACAAGGGTCGGAAACTTGCGACGCAGATAAGAACGCAGCTTCGACTCATGTGGCTGCACTTCGCTGGAAAACCAGTCGTTGAGATCAGAATCCTGCATCGCTAGAAAATTTTGGGGCTGCAGAGCAACCCTCATGATAGCCGCTCCTATGTCAAGTTCGCACGGTTTCGAGGGCGGAGACTAAAATTCGAGGTCTACAGCAATTCGCCGAGGACTCGATTAGGACAAATGAGAGGGGCATAACGAATCACCGATCTTGAAAAATCTCGGGAGTGACAACCAACAGTCTTTTCGCGGAAGTGATGCCGCCAAGGTCGGGATTCAGTTCACTCACGAGCTGCTTCAGCGAGAACAGCGACTAACACCCCCTCCATTCAGTCCGAGCGATTGACTAACCTTCTAGGGTCTTTTGAGAAAGCCGGGGACTGCCGGGAGTGCATTTACATCGGGGGCAACCCCCACTCCTGCTTACCGCAAGAGCATCGCCACAGTTAATCGGCAGTCAATAGATACGCGAATTCGCCAAGTTGCTATTTCAATGGGCTCAAGTCTATTTCCAAATTGCGATAACGGGTATCCCAGTCAACAGCGTCACAGTATAGCAAAGGGCAGTTCATCCAATGTCGGTTCTGAAAAACCGGCAAATGCAATTACAAGGCCGCTCACTCCAGGCGGCATGTCCCACATCATTGCGCCTCATGAGACCATACACTTTGCGAACGCTATTCACATGCGCCCTCCTGTTCTATTCCGCCCCATCAGAAGGCTCCCCATCTGGCGTCCCAAATCTCGAAATCCGAGTTCTGACCGAATCAAGCGAACACTCGATTGAGTCGAGCGTCGAGAGCCGGTTGCACAACGACGCAATTACTTGGGAAACCCGACTCACAAATTCCACCGATCAACCGCTCCTGCTTCGTAGGGTCAATGCCAGTCTCGCCCTCAACATAAACGAAGGAACGCCATACATGACTGGCAGCCACATTATGGCGTCCGAAGTGGTCGAACCGCTCTATCTCCAGCGTTACGAAACGGAGAGAGAGCCCGATTCAGTCTCCAGTCTCATGTACCTGCTGGTAGCCGTCGATGAGAGCGACTTCCACTTAGTCGGCCTAACCAGCTGGGACGCTTTCATCTGCGAACTGTCGATCCAGAATGGCCAGATCCATCTCCGAGCCGACGGCGAGCAACGCCCAATAAAGCCAGGCGAACGCATGCCCTTCGAAAGTCTCGCCTACCTTCGAGGCAGCGACTGGCGCGACCTCCTCGTCCGTTACGCCAACCTGCTCGCGGAGACGCATGAAATCGGGTTCGCCGACAAAGACTGGGCCGGATGGGGAACCTGGGACTACTACACCCGCTACTTTTCCTTTCAGGACATCGTCGACAACGTGGAAGCCGCCCAAGCGCTCAACAAGACGCTCGAACGCGACATCGAGCTGATTCAAGTGGATGGCAGTTGGTGGGTCGAACGCGGAGACTATTACCACACCAACGAGCGCTTCCCGGAAATGGCCGAAGTCATGGAGTACATCCGCGCTTCGGGTTTCGTTCCCGGTCTGCATTTCGACGGTTTTCGCGCGTCGGCAAACGCCGAGATCGTAAAAGAGCATCCCGAGTTCTTCGTCGACAACGCGCGCAATCCGATCGGAGGAAACGTGTTCTTCGACTATTCCCACCCCGGAGCCCGAGACTATATCCGAAAAGTAATTACAAACGCTCGAGAGCATTGGGGCGTCAAGTACTTCAAGATCGATTTTATGACGCAAGGCATGCTCCCGAAAGGTGAAACCCATCTTCCCGTCACGCGACTGGAACGATTCAAAATGGGTCTCGCGACTATGCGAGAAGCCATGGGCGACACATACTTTCTCGCCTGCAACGCCCTTTTCGGGAGCGTGCTCGGCCACGTAGACGCCTGCCGCACTTCCAAGGATATCAAGCCACAATACCCAGAGACGCTGCGGAACGTCACCCAAAACGCTAGCGCCTGGTTCATGCACGATCGACTATTCAAGAACGACGTCGACTACCACATCATCCGCTCTCCCGAAGACGAGGACGACACCATCTCGAAATCGCCCGGGAAGCACTCGACACTCAACTACCATCAAACCGAACTTTGGAACAACTTCGTGGTCATTGCCGGCGGGCTACGCATCAACAGCGACAAGCTGTCCGTTCTCACCGAACCGAAAACCCGAATGCTTCGACAGGCGTTCGACAGCCCCTTCTACACGACCTGCATCCCCATCGACTTCTGGCAGAGCTTTCGGACACCGGAAGACGCTCCCACACTTTACCTCGCCCAAGCAAGAACTGGCGACAGCGTCGTAGCCGTTTTCAATTGGGAATCCGAGCCCACCACGCTCCAGCTTAGGGGACTTGGCAGAGGAGCGCGTCTCGTCGACCCGAAAAGCGGCACGACACTGTACTTGCCCGAAGGAGACGCTGCGGTCCACCTTCCCGGCTACCACTCCAAGCTGTTCGAATACGAAGGGGCCCAATCGTTCGACGAACTAAAACGAAACCTCAGCCTCGATTCGAAATAGTCGTCGAACTCCCTCGACAGCGTCTTGCATCGGCATATCCGATATTCCAATACTCAACACAGAAAAACGCAGCTGTCTTTCAACAAAACTTCGAACGTCTTAATCCTATCTCGTCGATCATTCCTTTTTCTCCGAATTGCAGTAGAAAAACAACCACATCCGCTACTTCCTGTGGAGTGATAAGCTCGTTTCTGTCGAGTTCAGACCCCGCCACCGCAGCCATCTCAGTGTCCACGCCTCCGGGCAGCAACGCGTGAACGCGAATCCGGTCCTTGGCGAGTTCGTTGGCCAGGGTCTTAGTCAAGCCGTAGAGAGCGTGTTTACTCGCCACGTAAGCGCCCTCGTTCAAATGCCCCTTTTTTGCCGCAGAGGAACACACATTGATTACGGCAGCGCGACCCGACCTCCTTAAACACGGAATGGCCCGCCTGCAGATCATGAATGGAGCCAACGCATTGATCTGCATTAGGTTCCTGAGGTCCTTTTCTTCCGTGAACTCAATCGCAGCTTTATGAAACACGCCGGCATTGTTTATCAGAATGTCCAGCCCGCCAAAGGCGCTTACAGTCATCTCGACAAGTCGCTCAGGAGCATCGGATTCCAAGAGATCGATCTCGGCGATTTCGACTCTAACTTCCATTTCGTTCAGGCTCGATCGACACCGCTCCAGCTTCTCACGTGACCGGCCCGCCAACATTAGATTCACGCCAGCGGATGCCAGCCCAAGCGCAATGGCCTGGCCAATCCCGCCACTGGCCCCCGTAATCAAGGCAGTTGGGGCGCCTTCCATAGCTCTTCTCGAAATGGAGGGATGCTCGAACCCGCCACGAGGACGGGCCCGAGCGCTAAACTACCCATTAGAATCGAAATGTATTGGTGAGAAAGATCTGCTGCTCCGGCGGAGTGCGCACGACCGCCAACTCGCCGTTGGGATTGATGACGACCGGAATGTCCGAATCCGATCGGATCGCGTTGCGCACGTTCAACTGGACACGCCAATCGAGGCCGTCCCTCAGCTCTCGCTTGTAGGAAACCCACAGGTCGCCATTGAGCTCGTCGTCACCGAAAAAGGCATTGTCGAGATCCGGAATCTGGTTTCCGTTTTCATTGAGAAGCAACGGATAGCCGATTGCAGACCGGTCCTGCCATCTCAGGGCGCCTCCCACTCCGAAGCCCTTCGCATTCCCTTCAATGAAGTCGTAGTTCGAAACGAGATTGACGCGCCAACGGCGTTGCTCGAGCGATTTTCTCCCGTCGTTAGCAAGCTCCGCCCGTACCGGAAACGAGACTACATTCTGATAGCGCTCGAGAATGGATATATCCACTCCCAATGTTGGATTGTCGCGTATATCGGACAGCCCGCTATTCATGATATTCTGCTCGATTTGCAGAACTACGTCGCTAAACGCCGGGGCCGTGTTGGATCGAACGGTCTCCTGCTCCGCCACGTTTAACGACACGCTCCAGTTCGGTTTTATGGAGCCGATAAGCTCCACCTCCATGCCTTCGGACACGAAGTCGAAGGTGGACGTCAGATTCTGTATTTCATCGGAAACTACACGACCCTCCGAATCGATTTGGTAGTTCAGCAAGCTGCGCGTTGGCTCGGGGATCGTGTTAATGATCGTCGAGTACAGCTCCGAGTAGGAGCTGGCCGCGGCATCCGCGTCGAGATCGGCGAAGGGGATGCCCTCCTCCTCGGCCGAACGAAAAGCGCGCAGCCAGTCGCCAATCCGGCCGGTCGCGTTGTTGATCGTCCCTTGCACGTTGGTGCGATTATTGGTGTTGCTGGTCTCGTAGAAATTCACCCGTAGAGAAAGGCGTCGCTCGAGGAACTCAAACGTGAACCCATACTCGGTGGTCTCTCCCACAGGGGCGGAAATGGTCTCCCCAATTATGTTCTGACTGAATCCAGCCGGAAGGAAGCTCTCTCCCTCGTAGTAGTGAACGGCGAAGTCCATGCCGAGCGGAAGCTCAAACAGATAGTCCTCAGGGAAAAAACCGACGATACTCTTGGTGATCGTCTCCTCTTCGAAATCGGAGCTCGGGTCGTCTTGGAGCCGAAAGAGATTCGCGTTGGCCGTTCCATCCGGATTGCGCAGTGGAAGATCGCCAGTGAACGTGCCGGTCGGCACGAGTCTTTCGTACGCCTTCTCGCGGTCTTTACGCCACGCCAAAATGGTCACCAAGTGATTGTCTAGCAGGTTGCTCTTGAGCGAAAGCGCCTCGGAAGTCAGCTCGGTCCGATCGAGGTCGACCCCCAGCCGGACGTCTCTTGCGATGAACTCGCCGACCCTGCGCTCCTTGGCGATGTGGTCCCAGTACCAAGCCGAATGGCGATCGCCGTCCACGGGCCAGGGAACGTTAACCTGGTCCGTAATGCTCGCCGAGCCGAAAGTGGACGCGCCCGCCGCCGACGGACCCACGTAGACCAAAGAAGATATCGATCGACGACCCGAGTTCGCCGTCTGGCCAAACGCCTCGTCCGTCGCGACGGCGATCGTATCGCTGTCCCAGACAAACCGGTCTTGCGTTCTCCGGTCGTCGTTGTCGCGTTGTTCGAAGAGCCCGGTAAGCGTATGCTTACCCAGCCACTTGCCGACTCCTTCGTTGTAGTCGCTCGTATCCACATCCACAAACGCGGTAGCCCGCAACGTTTCCTGGATCCGCTTGCTTTTGTTTGTAGTGAAATTGTTGAGTCTCACCACTGGACGCTGAACATTGGGATTGGGAACGTCGTTTGACAGATAGCCGGAAATGTCGATGTAGAGCTCTTTCTCCAAACCGCTGGATAGCGGCATGCGCTCGGATTGCCTGAACGTCTGTCGGTTCAATCCCAACTCGACGCCCGCCAGTCCATCCCAGAAGCTCTGCTCGACCGCGACTTGCTGGACATCGAAATTCGAGTCCACGCTGTTCATCGTCCCTTGGAAGAGTCGATTACGATAGTCGAACTGCGACGTGTCCTGCAGCGAGTAGCCGGTAAACCCGACCAGATCGCGAATCGCGTTGCCAGACAGCAGGAAGTCCTGCCGGCCGCGCCCCGAGCTCCCAGGCCACCGGATTCGGCTCATGCCGCCAGACAAGCCGGCGAGCTGCGAGTCGCTCCAACCGGGGACTTGCTGATCGCCGCTTTCATAGAAAAGCGGGATGTTGATGAACGAGGCGGTTCTCGTCTTGGTGTTATTGTCGCCAACGTCGTTGATATTGTCATACACGACTTTGGGAATGAAGCGACCCGTCTCGCTCTGCTCGGAGGATAGAACATCCCGGTTGAGGTCGCCCAACCCAAGCCCTGGAACCGCAAGCAAGGAGTCGAGGTTCGTGTATCCCTCGAACCAGAACCGCGAAGCGTCAATGGGAGGGATCGGATCCGGCGGATTTCTGAAAATTTCGCCGATCTCAAAATGGCCCCGCAAATTCGTACCCCCCAGGAACGAGCTTCCTTCGTTCTTGAACAAGACCGACTCGAAGGCCAGATAGAGGCGTTGATCCTCCTCTTCAGCCGGTTCCTGGTTGTATTTCGTTTGATCATACAGACCCGCGGTTCGAATGGCCAAACGACCATCGAGTAAAGAGCGGTTCGCGTCGAACGAGGCCCGGTAACTGCCGCGGTGATCGAGACGGAATTTCACTTCGTTGGTCGTCACGTTGAGTATCGCCTTCTTCAGCGAGTGGTCGATGACTCCGCCCGGCGAACCGATTCCGAAGAGCACCGAATTGGGGCCGCGGTTTATGGTGACACGATTCGTATTGTATCCATCAAATGGAATCGAGGTCGAATAAAAGTCCCGGGTGAGCTCAGCGCGGGAAAGTCCGCGAACGCGCTGTGCATTCTGAGGGTTGATGCGGGCGTTGCTGGCGTCGAAAATTCCTCCTTCGCTGCCAGCCGAGTAGTTGCCAAGCGCTCCCGCCACTTCCGTGTTGGCCGTGTACGTCAGCAGCGATTGCGCGTCGGTGGATCCGGTGTCCTCGAGAAACTGCTCGGTTATAATTGAAATCGAAGCCCCCAGCTCGCGAACTTGAGTCGATATGCGCGTTCCCGCCAACGTGCTTTGCGCCGTGTAGCCCGTATCGTCGGAAGCGTCTACGACGAAGGGGGAGAGCGTGAAGACCTCGGCGTCCTCCGAGTCGCTTTGCGCTGCGAGATCCACAGCGCCGCCTACAAAAATAAGGGAGCCCAGACCTTTAATAAGTCGTGCGAGCGTGTTCTTTCCATTCTTAGGTGAAGTATTCATACTGGTTCTGGCTTTTTGTTTTTCGTTTGCCGAAGAAGCGTTCCCCTCGAGATCCGAGGATCGCTTGTCGCCGGCTGGGTTGCCGGCCTTCGTTTCGTATGAGCCTTCACCTGTTGAATCGGGCGTTGCTGAGTTCCTGAGCTTGACCACCCAGGTGTTGAGCACCGCGTCTTCAACCAGTATGAGTTCCGTATTGTCGACGAGCTTTCGAATCGCTTCCTCGGGCGTCATCAATCCAACCACCTCGTTCAATTGGATTCCCTTGATGTCGTCCAATAGGTAGATGATCGGTCGTCTGACAGAATCGGAATAGCGTTCGAGAGCCACCTCGGCCAAGGAAGAAGGGATCTCGAAATAAAACCGCGTTTCAGTTTCAGATCCCGCTTCCAGATTTGCCTGAGCGCCTATAGGAAGCCAAGCGAGCTTCGAAAGAAGCGTCGCCGCTACAAGTGCTTCATTCAACTTCATCTCCGAATGGGGGTCGCCCAGCAACGGGGCTTCGGCCGGGACGGCGCAAAGGCGATGCGAGGGGTTTCCTTTTGCGAGGGTAGAATTTCGGGCGCGACAATACATGAACTAGGCTCAGTACTGCTGGGACGCTTCGAAATAGATGACCCGTTATCCAAAGATGTAATATTTTAGATATCTCTGCAATCCTGGCCGGTCCGATACCCGTCTCCACCCAGGCCACGCCACATTCGTTTCGGGCGATCCGGTTCGTCTTCACGGATAGATGCGAATGAACTATTCCGACTCTCCGACAATAAAGTCGCCATTGGGCAACTCTCGCCAAGGGATTCCGTAGTTGTTTTCCAATACTTGCAGAAACGCCGTCGGATTGTCGCTCGGAAATCGCCCGCCGATCCGCTTCCCGCCAATGCTCGCATCCGAGATGATCAGCTTGCGTCCCGTTTTTCTCTCGAACTCAGCCGAAATGGAGGCGAGCGTCTCGCCACCCAATGTTCGCAGCTCGCTCTGCCATGACAGAGCCGATTCAATCGTCTCCGCGGCCACATCGGAAACCTCGAGGGTCGAATAGCCGCTGCCAGAAACATGCGCGGCCAAGACACGTTGACCCGCGAACACCTGCCGGGACGATCCAAGAACAGAGTTAACGCCATCAATCCGCGTCGCGTCGATCGACTCGCCCGGACGCTCGAGCGGGGAGTCGAGTTTAACGATTCCCTCCGTCACAAGTACCTCCAAGGTCGCCACATCGAGACGAACGTTGAACGCCGTTCCCACCGCCGTCACTAGGAACTCGTCCGCCTTCACCACGAACGGCCGGCTCTCGTCTTTGACCACCGAAAAATGGGCTTCGCCACTCTGCAGCCGAACCTCCCGAGACGACCCGGAAAACGCCACTTCGATCGAGGAGTCGGCGTTGATTCGAACAATCGAGCCATCCGAAAGCCGATGCGTTATTGGAGTCGCGCCCGCGATTATTTCTTGAGCGCCGTAGCCGAGTCCGCCCGATCGAAACGCCGCGAAAAGCAGAGCCCCCAGAGCGAGCGCCGCCGCCATACCCGTCACTTGCCAATGGATACGACGCCAAAACGGCTTGGCCGCGCTATAACCGTCAATCTCGGCCGCAAGCTCCTGGGGGAATCGGTCCAGAATGTTCCAAGTTTCCTGATACTCAGCATCGTCCTGAGCCAATCCAGGGTCTCCCTCGATCGCTTCCTCGTAGGCAGCCGCTTCCCTCTCGGACAAGCCGCGGTCCTTCTTCACAATCCATGCGGCCGGGTCGAATCCGTCTTCTCTCTGTTCCTCGTTCATTCGAGCAAACCCTTCTTCTTAAAATAGGCGCGACAACGCTTTAGTCCTTTCGTCAATTGCGATTCTACGGTGTGGATGGTTATGTTCAGGCGTTCTGCGATCTCCTTGTGCGAGAGTTGATCGAACTTCCGAAGCTTGAAAATGAGCTGGCACCGCTCCGGGAGCGATTTAATTGCCTCGATCATCACGGCCGCTTCGTCGATTCGACTGACTTCTTCACACGTGTCTGTATCGTCAATGACGTCTAGCAACTCCAACTCCGCTACGGGAATTACGCGGGAACGCCGTTTCTTCCGGAACAGATCGATCGACTGGTTCTTGGCGATGGTGAATAGCAAGCTCTTGGTCGACTTTATCGTCTGCGTTTCCCTCACGCGTAGAACACGCTTGTACGTCTCCTGCAGGACGTCGTCGATGTCCGAAAGATCGACGAATTGGTTTCGCAAGAATCCGCGTAGCGCGGGTTCATGCGGTTTAACTTCCGCTTCAAACCATTCCGACTGCCTGAGATTTTCGGGCCACATACCTCGCGCAACTGTACCCGTTCAAAAAACGCCAAGTCAAGGATTGTATACTCGACCCGAGCCCCGCCAACAAGCATTCCTACCCCGCGCAAATACACTCGAAAAAAAATAAATTTTTCTATAACGGATTTTCGGTTGGCGGACGTCGTAGCGTACCGATAGACTAACAATGTATTTTCACATTCGATACAACAGTCGCTGTTTCCCCCACTTTCCACATCTATTGGCAAACTGAAATGAGCCCCACCAAATCTCCACCGCATTCCACTCGCTCGCCGGAAAACAACTCGATCGCAGACATCGCATTGCCAGCTCAAACAAGTCGATTCGCCATCCTCACGCCCTTCGTCGCATTGATCGGGGCAATGGCATTTGGGCAACCCGTTGATTGGCAAGGGACTGCGGACTACCGGGATCCAGCGCGATTCGAAACTGCGGTCAGCAACTTCGAGAAACACGATCTCGAATCGAGCCCGCCTGAAGGGGCGATTCTCTTTATCGGGAGCTCGACGATCCGACGTTGGGACTCGCTCGCAACGGACATGGCGCCGCTGACTACAATAAAAAGAGGCATCGGCGGCAGCAATTTCAACGACTTGCTGCACTACGCGGATCGCCTCGTCATCCCCTACCAACCCAGAGCAATTGTAGTTTACAGCGGCGGAAACGACATCCAGCAAAACATCACTCCTTCTAAAGCAGTAGATACCCTAAAAGCTCTCGTCGACAAAGTGCTCACCGCTTTACCAGACTGCCGTATCTATATTCTATCCATAAAAGTATCTGTCAAAAATTGGGCGCTTCGCCCCATCGAAAATCAAGCCAACGATATGATGATGGCGCTTTGCGAGCAAGACGACCGCTTGCAATACATCGACGTAGCCAGCGGGATGCTCGACGAACACGGCGAGCCCAATCTCGGTATATTCATCGAAGACAGAGTTCACATGAATCCGGCCGGATACCGGATCTGGAAGGACATTCTCAAGCCAGTTCTCGTGAAACGCGAATTGAAATACGAGCCCGCGGCGATCGACACCGGCAGTCGAACCAATCCCTAGATCAGCCTAGCAAAAAACGTAAAACAGCGCTGCCGCAAGAAACCACTTATGGTTGCAAGGGCGCCGCGTACAGAGTGTCATTACGAACCCATGAAAAACAAACTGAATCAATTTAACCGCAGACAGTTTATAAAGGGCGGCGCAGGCCTGTCGGCGGGGATAGCGCTCATGCAAACTGGCCGCGCTCAGCGAGAGGGTTCCGACGAATTTACAGAAAGGCTGATAGACGCATCCGAAACGCCCGTCCTAAAAAAGGAGCTGTTTACAAGCAGTGTCACGATTGAGTCTATCGACCTCCTGAGACGCGACGATCAGTTCTTTGTGCATGTCCGTTCAACGGATGGAGCCGAAGGCATAGCCATGACCAATCGCTCGCTCGTCAATTCCGTCTACCCACTCCTGCTCAATCGAGTCGCGCCAGTCTTTATCGGCGAGGACGCTCGGAATTTGGAAGACTTGCTCAAGGAGGTTTTTGTACGGGGACTCAACTACAAGTGGCAAGGCGCTCCCTTTTGGATGTGCGTGGCATGGGTCGAGTTCGCCATACTCGATCTGCTCGGGAAAACGATTGAGCAGCCCGTCGGCGCGCTGCTTGGGACTCGGTTCCGAGATCAAACACCCATCTACTACGCGAACGGGGACCGATCCAGTTCCGCCGGGGAAGTCGTCGATCAACTCAAAGAGCTCATCCAGAAATCCGGAGCGCGGGCGGTCAAATTCAAACTCGGCGCGCGCATGCGATTCGACGACGCCTCGACCGCGCGAGATCTCGCCCTCATTCCGCTCGCCCGCAAAGAGCTCGGAGATGAAACCACTCTCTACACAGACGCAAATAGCTCCTTCGACGTTCCCACCGCGATCCGAATTGGCAAGCGCCTCGAAGAGTACAACTACT
This sequence comes from Opitutaceae bacterium, assembly GCA_028284235.1. Lineage (GTDB taxonomy): Bacteria > Verrucomicrobiota > Verrucomicrobiia > Opitutales > Opitutaceae > Pelagisphaera. The sequence goes on along the minus strand of JANQSC010000054.1, from coordinate 84,679 downwards.
CGTTTTTCGAGGAGCCCGTGCAATTCGACTATTCGGAGGAAACGAAGGCCGTCGCGGATGCATTGAAGATTCCCATCGCTGGCGGCGAGCAAGAGTCGAGCATGCGTCGTTTTCGATGGCTAATCGAGAACGACGCGGTTCAGATTCCCCAACCCGAATTGCTCTTTTTCGGCGGTCTGATCCGATGCATACGAGTCGCCCGGATGGCCGAAGTCGCCGGCAAAAAGGTCGTCCCCCACATGTCCGGTTTCGGACTAGGCATACTCTACGTGCTGCACTACGCCTCGGTAGTTCCGAATTCCAGTGAATACCAAGAATACAAGGGCGACAAAGATGGCATCCCCTACGAAGTGGTTGGCACCGGAAAACCGTTAGAGAGCATCAACGGCGTTATCCAGATCCCCAAAAGCCCTGGCCTCGGCGTGGCCTTCGACCCCTCCTACATGAGTTCGGCCAAACGCGTTGTATTGTAAATTTGGACACAATTGAGCTTACACTCCTCAGTGTATTACAGACTGAAATTTTGAGTGAGCAATGGGGGTACGACTCCTTAAACTCGTCCGAGATACAAGGGTGTTCTAGAATTTGAACGTGTTGGTCAATATCAACTTGCGTGGGTCCTTGAAGCGGTAACGGACGGGAGTTCCATCGACATCGGTACGCGTTATGAGGATGTCGTCGTCATCCAGGGCGTTTTGCACATTTAGTTGGATCCGCCACGTTACACTGTCATTCCTGATTTTTTTGCTATAAGCCAAGCGGAGATCGACAGACGTGTCGTCGCCTCTCGAGTAAGCGTCGGTAACAAGTCCCGACCCATCCAAGAAACGCGAAATATCCGGTCCACGCCGCCAGCGTAGGCTGCCGCCAACCGAGAATCCCTTCAAATTCGAATCGCTTGCGAAGTCATAATTAGTGGTGATGTTCGCTCGGTACTTGCTGTCGCCAAATTGGCGAAAGCCATTCTGGTTCGTTTCAAACAAGAGCGCATCTTCGATCTCCTGAATTTTTTCAGCAAAGTTCATATCGGGATCGGTGGTGGGCGTATCTCCAGGAACCGCCTGCCATACACTTTCGTTTTCCCTCACAAACGCTACCGTGCGCGGGGCGCGATCCGTGGTGACCGAGTTCGTAATGCTGTAGTTGGCTAAGATTCGCCACCGATCCGTAAGATTGCCGACCAGCTCGAACTCGTAGCCGTCCGATGCGGAATCGACCGTATCTCGAACGTTCTCATCAGTAATCCGGGCATCGATCGCCTGCGCCGCTGGATCGTCGATCAACGCGTCCGACTCCAGCAATTCGTTGATCAAGCTTCGAACATTACCTTTGTTTAGGTTGATCTGGTCGTTGCCGACCGTATCGAAAGCCGTAGCGGTAAAGACCAGCTTGTCTCCCAACAAACTCACTCGAACTCCAAAGTCGTCGGTTTCCGCATCCATATTCGGGATCAAGTTGTCCCCCAAGTCGCGTCCACTTTGAATATCGAAGGTATCCGAGTGATTGAAAAAGAGCGACACCGAGGGAGTGGCGTGGAACACAGCGCCATAGGATGACGTGTCGCCTTCCTGGAGGCTGGTCGGACCGTCGCTTAATTGCGACCCGACTCGTTCGCCGCTCGGCGCTATGAGCCTAGTTTGACTCCACGTATCTACTTCATCATTACGCAATCCATAGGTAACGATAATGCGATTTTCCCAAAACGAGCTATGCAACCCGAACAGAAGCGTATCGAACTCGCTCTTGCTCCGGCTGAAGTTGTGCTGGTACATGCCTGGAGTAACGGTTCCTTCTATGGGCGTGTTCCCGTTGTTGTACATCGTTATGCTCTGCGTCGGAACCGGATTGTCCATGTAGTTGAGATGATAGGTATCTCCGCCGGGACTGTCGAAGTCGAGATAGGTCCGTCTTTTAATGTGGTTACGGCCGTTTCGCAGCGTGGTGTTGATTGGCGTCAAGTTCGCTTCGCGAAACGCGATGTTCCTCCCTTCTTGTTGTTCGTTTTGAAACATAACCGCGAATTGGTGCGTCCCCAACCAACTCGCTTCCGAGTCTCTAAAGTCGAGTTCGTAAGCTGCCGTCGCGCGATAGCCTTCGCGGAAATCGTGGCTCACATTCTCACGAGCCTGATCCTCCACATAGAATCTACCTACGTTCGGATTCGGGGATCCGTCCGGCAACTGCTCGTTCACATCGACTCGTACCGGCGAATTCCAGTTGATGGGTCGTGTATTGAGATTGTCCCGGGCGATCGAAATATAGGCCAACTCGACATTCAGCTTGCCGATGCGCTGCTCGAGGTTGGCGGAGAACGTCTCGTAGTCCTGATCCATAACCGATCCCGGTCCCCAAATCGCTTTGTCCGCGGGAAATTGTTCGAAATCGAAACTCGCCTTGCCGCCGATCCCGGTGCCATTGCTTAGCGAAGTGGATCCATTGCTTCGCGCCATGTCTTCCCAATCGGCAAGCGACCCTGCCGTGGGACCATTCTGGGTAAATACAATCGCCGCATTGTTGCTGACGGTCCCCGTTCCCCCAGGCCGCGCTCCGCGCGCTTCTGGATCCAGGACGCTTCCGTTTTCCTCCCAAACGCTGAAGCCGTCGAACACTCCCCAAGGACGCACGCGGATCTGATCGGTTTCCGAGGTCTCAAACTCGGCTCGAAGGGTCGTCGCCGCATTGTCCGACCTAAGAATACTCCAGGTAGTGGCGATGTGCCCACGCGTAGACTCGAAGCTTGACGGGTCTTGCCAGGTTTCGCGGTCATCCCTCAGCAGATTGATACGGACAGCCAGTTTGTCTTCCAACAACTCGCGGTTGAGATCGAGGGCCAGCCGTGTCTGCTCTTGGTCGTCAAAGCGCAACGTTGCCTCGTTGAAATCGCGAAATTGAGCCTGTTTTGTACTGGTATTAATGATACCAGCCGCTTTGCTTCGACCGAAAAGCACGGAATTCGGCCCGCGGGAAAAGTCGATGCGTTCCGTATTGTAGGAATCGCTACGAATGTTCCAACGAAAGAAATTGCGGGCCTTAATGCTGTTGGGAAGACCGCGAATTCGAACGCGAATATCGTCTCCAGCCAGAAAGTTGCCGGTTTGTACATCGGTGGTTTCTTCGAAATCGTTCGCGGTGTTCAACGCATACTCAACCGCATCGAACGTATCCGTAATAGCCAGATCATCAATAAGTTCCCTCGTAAACACGGACACAGCTGCCGGAGTGTCGGCCAATCGCGTATTTAGGCGGCTGCCCGCCAAGGTATGCGTAGCCACGTAGCCAGTATCGCCTGACGCATCGACAAAAAATGGGCTTAACGAGTAAACCTCGTCCTCTGTTTCATCTATGTCATCTTGAGCGTGGGCAGCGACGGAGCCGCCTACCACAGCGGTAGCTAAAGCGGTTCGCAGAACTGCCAATAAATTTTTTTTTGTATTCATTTCTAAATTATCTGGTTTCGTTTTGTATGTTGAGTCTTGCGCCTCGCCGGAGATCGCAGCAATTGCGGGTTTTCCCTCCTTTCTACCTACTATCGCGAATGCGCCAGTCTCGCTAACCGGGACGGCCTCGAGTGGGGTGCCTTCTAACATGATGTCCAAGGCTTGCTCCAATGACAGGTACGCTCGAACTGCTTGTGTGCGAACGCCCTTCACGATCTCCTTGGAAAACAGAATGGCCGCATCGCTTTCCTCCGCAATTGTCAGCAAAGTGTCTATAGCTTTGCCTTCTTGAATATTGTAGTGCCTTTCTTGAGTGTCGCTCCAAAGCGGAGTAGCGAATATCCCCAAAAGCCCTGCTGCTACTAGTCTCCTGACCAACTCCGATATTCGGCCGGGCAGCGAGGTTGAGCGTGAGGTACGTTGTCGCACTGTGTTTTCGCGCGGGAGCAAAAAGGGGCATGAACCCTAAGACGGGTTACTCTTTGAATTCTGTGAAGGGTTTGTTCACTTTTAGGTCAAATTTGAGAATCCCCAATGTATGAATACGACTCTATACTCACCATCCGCCTCTTCTGTCATCTGACTTGGGAATCAAATAGCTTTTTTGTACAAGTGAATAGTACCGTCGTCTGACTTTTTCGACTCTACATGCAAGGCCAACTCGATGAGGCGAACGAAATCATCGATACGATTGGATCGGATAGACGCAACGATAGCGAGACTGCCTAGCGCCTCGTCCTTCAATACAATCTGCACGTTATTGCGCCGATTGAGTTCGTCTACGGCCTGCGCCAAAGGTATTCCTTTAAACTGCAACATCACCGGTTTCCATCGTAAGAGTCGCTCGATCTCCTGAGGTTTGACGCGCTCGATCTTTGGCGGTTTTACGACATCCCCATCGAAGTGAAGGACGGAACGATGCCCTGCCGCTATTTCGCGGGAAGTCGGCTCGGCTGAAACCGTATCGCCCATTCGAGCATCGGATTCTTCGTCTTGAAAACTCCAAGCCACTCGACCCTCCGTAACCAGCACCTCTAGTAGATCCGGTTCTCGGCGGACATTGAAGGACGTGCCTATCGCCCGGATCTCCGCCGAACCCACCTTTACAATAAACGGCCTATCGGGGTCACTGCTCACCGTGAAGTGCGCCTCCCCCGCCCGCAGCTCAACCGTACGATGCTCTTCGGTGTAGTCTATAATCAACTCCGCTCCGTCGTTCAAATCTATTTCTGATCCGTCTTCAAGGGATTGATACGCGTAGCGCTCCGACGAGACTCTTGTAACGTCTCTCGCATCGGACGACGACGCATCCTCCGAAGAATCGACCAGAATCCTAGTAAACACCAGTAGGGCCGCCGCCGCGGTCGCCGACCCTATCAACAGGAACCGAATCCAGGCAGTCCGGGACGACTTCCGAGCCAGTAGATCCGGGTTGGGACGGTCCGCGTGCTCTGGACGCCACTCCGCTAAGAGATTCGAATCCAGCCATGAGCTCCCCTGTCTGGCGAAACGTTCGCCGTGCATGGGGGCCGCCGCCAACCATTCCAAAAAGGCATCCTGCTCGCTTGGCGTTAGACCCCGCTCTCGCCTGATCACCCAGTCCACGGCTTCGTCGTCGACGCGCTCCCACTTGTCACCGAAATCCCGCTCGTTTTTCACAACTTTCGATCCCTCTCGTTTAAACTCGCGTCAACGTAACGCGTAAACTGCTTCAGGCCTATCTTGAGCTGGGTCCACACTGTATTCACCGATATCCCCAACTCCTCGGCAATGTTCTTCGGCGACATTCCATACACCTTTTTCAATGTGAAAACCTGACGGCACCGATCCGGCAGCGACTGGATAGCTCGAGTCATGATCTCCAGCTCCTGATTTCGGGCTACAATCTCCGGCACCCCCATCCCACCGTCCTCGAATTCAGACAAGTCCTCGTGGGGGATGTAACGCGTCATCGACACACTGGAATGCTTTAACGTATCAAGGGCCAAGTTCCGCGCGGTGGCGAACAAGAACGACTTGGGGGACTGCAATGTTCCCTGTTCCCTCGCCCTGAGCACGCGGAAGAAGGCTTCCTGCACGACATCGTCGATATTCACTGAGGTCTGGAATCGACTATGCAACCATGCCCGCAGCATCTCTTCATGCGGACTGAGATTCTCGCGAAACCAATCATCTGGGCTATCGTAACGTCGGGGCATACACGCTTAGGCAGTCGCTCATCTCATAAGACGATCGACCATCTGAATCCCGTGAATTGAACAGCAAAAAAAACATGCCGGAGCGTCACTCTTCGAAAAGCGATTTAGCAACAATCGCCGACTGTCTCGATGGAACAACAGGGACTCCTGATTCCGGTCAACGGCTGAATCCGAAAAGGCCCCGAATTGCATCTTCCAGCTCGAACAAAAACCGCCACGCGCCAAAACATCAAGAAGCGCAATTCACACTGAGCATCAACAACTTGTGAGGGGCCCGGGACCTCCACCAGTTTCGCCCACTGCGTTGTTGACGAGCGCAGGTCGTTGAAAGAAGGCTGTCGACCCAAAGCACCCCAAGTCTTGATAGCCTTGATCATCCGTAAAAATCACCACGAAATTCGGTTTGGTTGCGAAACTTGACGATACGAGCGTCAAAAGCAAAAGACGATTCGTAGGGATTTCATATCAAGATCCTCATGTTCCTGAATAAGCGTACGTGTCACAAGTCAGGAAAGCCTATCGGCATCAACGCCCCGAGCCCCACGCATAGATCGAGCTCAGCATCGCCCCACTCCCCGCCTCGTTCCATTCTCATTCCTTTCAAACGGAAAACGGCTACGACTGCGTCTTTATAGAACAGCGAGTCATACGCAGTAAGCGGTAGGGGGGGACTTAATATCAGTCTAAAACCGGAATCTCGCGGTGAGTCTATATCGACGCTCGGCCGTGAAGAAAACCTGTTGAGGGAGAACCAGTGTCTCACCCTCGACCGTCACGGTCCGCATTCGCGCACTGTTCTTAACGTGCACCTGATCTTCACCAAGGAGATTATCGACGTTTAGCTGAAGGGTAACGTTCTTCTCGAACAGCTTGCCCTTGTATCCAAGCGTCAAGTTATGCAGGTGATACGATGGGCTATATACGAAATCGAACGCATCGCCAGGCATGTTCGCCGCCAGACGTTTGCCGCGGAAGTTCACACCTGTACCCGCATAGAAGCCTTTGAGGCCGCCTTCAGCCCAGTTGTATTGCGTATAGAAATTCGCCAAGTACTTGTGATCGCCATTTAGCGGTCGGCCTTCGGCAAATCCGAGTAGCCTGTTTTCTATGTCACCGATGTTATCTCGGATATCGGCAGCCTCATCGACTAGACCCAGATTATCCAATTCACTCGCAGAGGCACTCCAAGCAGCGCGATTGGCTTCTAAGTAAGCCCTCGTTCCGATAAACGCGTCTCTCTGAGCCGTATCTGGTATCGAGTAATTGAACAACATACGCCAGTTGTCGTTGATGTTGCCAGCCGTCTCGAATTCCCAACCGTCGCCTTCCTGGATAAAAGTGCTCCTGTAGCCATCTGGAACGCGAAGCGAAGCTGTATCTTGACCGAGATTGTCTTCAATGATATTCCAGATTCCGTTGATGTTCCCAGACGCTCCACCGGTGTCTTGATTGAACTGAGTATTGTCGTAATGGCTGATCGAAGCAAACAGCTTTCCCTCGAAAAACCTGAAGCGCATACCGAAATCGGTACCTTCGCTAAGCAACACGTCAATGCGATCGCCATTGATATCAATCCGATCCCCGCTTTGGGGCTGAAAGGATTCGCCGTAATTGGCGACAAGACTGAACCAGTTGTTAACATCATAAACGCCTCCAGCGGTGTAAGTCGTCTGCGCGGAATCGTTATCCCGCGTCAAGGGAGTCAAACCGGTTACCTCGCGAGTATCCGGGTCGACCACCTGACTATATCCGTCAATCGTTAGATCGTCCTTCCGCGCGCCAAGAATCGTCGTGAAACGCTCGTTGTTGAACCAAGAGCTGCTCACTGCGAATTGATAGGTTTGCAGATCTTTCACATTCCCGAAATGACGGCGTTTCCAACGCTCTACATCAATGCCGCTAATCGAATCCGAAGTGCCGAAGGAAAAGTCGTCTCCCAATTGGCTCTCGTACCGTCGAATACGTATCCGATTTCTGGAGTTGTCTAGGCGGGCGATCGAACCATTAGTACGCGAATGACGAAACTCCATCCCCTCGAAGTCAGCCTCGCGTAGTTGCCACGATGCGAGGAAGCGGTGCTTCATGTTCTGGCGGCGCAGGATGTAAGCGGCCGACAAACGGTAGTGATCGTGAGTGTTGGTCTGGATATCCTCAAATGGATTGGCATCGGCATAGTGTTCGAGGAAATGGGGATTCGGCGTGACGCCATCCGGCATAAACTCGTTCACATCGATCTGGTAGTTATCCCAAAAAACACGGTCGATATCTCGCTCGTTGATTGTGTGGTTAAAGGCGGCCTCAACGAAAAAATTGTCACCAAATTGATGATCGACGAAGAAGGTGTAGGTGTCGAAGTCCATATCGACGCTACGATTCGGAGCCTGGAAATTGAAGCGCTGATCAAGTAGAACTGGGTAGCGAGCGCTTTGAAAGGGGCTGTCTTCGGTAAAGCCAGTAGGCTGGTTGCCCGCGGCGCGCGTGAATCCCCAGTTCCTGAGATTTTGAATACCCAGTTCCGGCTCGCTTGGCGTCCACACGAGATAGTCGTTGTTCTGGCGGCGCACTGCTCCGCCTCCAGCCGTACCGCTCTCCATTGGCTCCGAAATCGTCGTGACGCCATCCCATTCCGATACGCGATCAAGCAAGACAGACCCATAAAACTGCTCATTGCTGCCAGTTTCGTATTCGAAGCGCATTTCGGTCTTTTCGAAAGGACGCCAGGTCGTGGTAAAAAAGAAACCTTCTCGATCGAAAGACGATTGATTACGCCAGTTGTCGGAGTGATTCAACATACCGGCAACACGGACGTATAGCTTCTCCCCAACCGGACGGTTAAAATCGACAGTCGATCTCCCCCCTCCCCAACTGTTGAACTGGATCGTCACTTCGGAAGCTGGATTGCTATGGGCGCGCTTCGTATTGATGTTCGAAATACCGCCTACCCCAGAATCGCCGAAGACAATCGAATTGGGACCTCGGGCGTACTCAAGCCGCTCCGAAGAATAGTTGTCGGAATTAATGTACCATTGAAAGTAGTTTCGAGCCTGAAAAACGTTTCCTAATCCGCGGAAATTAACTGCGTAGTCGTTGAATATTGAAATGCCATTAGTGGCGTGCTCGTGAGTGGCATTAAGAGCGAATTGCGTCGCTTGAACGAAATCGTCGGCAGCGACGTCTTCTAGGAATTCAGCAGTCAAAGCCTGCAATGAGGAGGGAGTATCTTCGATGCGAGTGGCCAAACGACCACCCGCCAAGGTGGAGACCGCCGTGTATCCAGTATCTCCGGAGGCGTCGACGACAAAGGGACTCAGGGAGTAAACCTCGTCCTCCGATTCATCTGTGTCGTCTTGAGCGGCGGCGCCGCTTGCTAATAGAATTCCTAGAACGCCTTGAGATATTTTCTTCAAGAGCGTTTTATTCCGAGTCATTTCCTGCATTTGGGGATAGTCTGTTTTGATAGGTTCAGATTGCTCTGAGCTAGGGGGCTCAAGAGCGGAACTATCCTCGGTAGCTACAATCGCGTAAGTACTGCTTTGCGGATCCTCATAGAGCGACAACCTCGTATCTTCGAGCATCTTTCCAAACGCCTCCGATACTGAAAACCGGCCTTTGATGCGCTTCGTTCTCACGCCTTCGACAATACTCGAATTGTACAAGAGATCGATTTCGCCTTGTTCCGCCGCAAGTTTGAGAGTCTGCTTTGCATCTCCCGCCGGAACGTTGAAACGCGCCGGCTCGCGAGCGTCTACAAACGGTCCGTTCGACATTACTGCTACCAGTAGCAACCCTAGGCGCAGCCCACGCATCGGCGATCCTAGAATCACAGAAGTAGTACGGGCGGCAGCATAGAAGTAGCGACATAATAGTTCCTTCATACGAACAGACTGCGTTTTTCTAAATTACCTCTAAAAGGAAATCTACCAAGGCGTATTTTTTAGTTCTGCCCAAGACAATTCAGGCCGACGGGCGACTCCGGAACGCGTTGTCCCGTCGATCCCGACCGGACGAACCCTGTCGAATAAGCACGGCGTTCTACTGCGTCTGGCTGAGGTAAATAAACCCGTTCTCTGCTCGAGAAACGATGTTGTTCGTCGCCTCGATGAGACGTACAAATCCCTCCAGCTTGTTAGAGCGAAATGTCACATCGATCCTCAGGTCGTCTAGGCTTGGGTCAGCAATCGCCAGCTGAGTCTCATTGTAAGCGTTAAACGCTTCGACCACCTCGCTCAAAGGCGTGTTTGAAAACTTGAGCGTGACTGGTTTCCAAGCAAGCGCTTCGCCCACGTCTTCCACCGAAATGGAGAAAACTTGAGTATCCATTACTTGGGCATTAATTCTCACAGTCGCTTTTTGGTTCGCGGATACTTCCTGAAAGGGCTCCCCGTCGACAGCCGGCGGCGAGAGAGCGCTCTGCGCGACCTGAACCAGTCCTTCAGTGACCAGAACCTCCACCGAATCAGGAAAGAGCTTAACATTAAACCGCGTACCCACAGCCTTAATCTGACTCCCTTGAGCAATGACGTTGAAGGGACGGGCGCTGTCCTTCGCGACCGTAAAGTAGACCTCCCCACGGTGCACCCAAAAGTCCCGGCTTGTGGGCGTGTAGCGGTAGATCACCTCCGTGTCTTCGTTAAGTTCCATTATCGATCCATCCGACAACTCATAGTAATCCGACGTCGAGGAATCCGCTACCACAGTTTCGACCGCGGTCCCTGGAGACGCATCTCTAAACACGGACAAGGCAAAGAAAAAACCAACCGCGAAAATTGCAGCCGCAGCGCCAGTCCATGCCAAGCGTCTAGACAGGTTGGATACTCGCGACCCGGAGGTCGACGAGAGCAGTTCACGTTTCGCGTCCGGATCGTCTCGCAGCCCCTTCAACGCATCGAGCCTATCCCAAGTATCCTGGTACTGGTCAGCAAGCGCCTCGCCCTCAGGATCCGCCTTTTTCCACTCGTCAAAACAGGCTTTCTCGTCAGCGTTCATCCCGCGATCGCCTCTCAAAACCCAGTCTGCGGCGGTCTCTTTTTTCTTCTCTGTCTTTCGGTTTGGAAACTTCATAGACTACTTGATTGGGCGTGCTTTATCCGATTTCCGTTCAATATATTCTGCGCATTTCCTGAGACCTATATTCATCTGAGCCGAAATCGTGCGCTCCGATATATTCAATCGCGCGGCAATCTCCTTATAGGAAAGATCGTCCACTTTCCTAAGTATGAATATCTCGCGACAACGTTTCGGCAACGAGCGAATCGCCTCCTTCAACAACCCAATCTCCTGGTTATGTTCAGCGATGTCGTTGGGCGCCCGTTCTTCGCTCAACGCAATCTCCTCTTCGCGCTCGTCGAGCGGATCCGCTAACCTGATTCTAGAATCGCGTAAAAAGTCGAGCGCAGCGTTACGAGCAATCCGATACAAATAAGTCTTTGGGTGCGTTATCAGTCGTTTTTCCCGAGCCTTCAGTATCCGCATATACGACTCTTGTACAACATCGTCCAAGCCCGCCCCCAGCGAAAACTGTCGCACAAGCCATGACCGGAGCGAGGGCTCCAGCGGCTTTATGACTTCATCGAACCACGCGCTGGCGTTGGAAATACTCAGTCGGTTGTCCTTGCGGGGCAGTTCGTTTCTCATCCAGGTGACGGGGCTTGTCGGAGAATCGAACCGCGTAAGAGGAACTGCAATTAAAATCCGCAGATGCGGACCCGCAGGCAATTAAGCAAAACTCGTGAATAGATCGACGCTTTAGCGCCCGCTCATATCGATTCCGCTCCAGCGGTCGCCCCTAAGAACCCTCCCCCCATGAATTGGAGAAACGCCCCGAATGCTAGTTTCTCATAAGCCAACTAGGCTTCTCCTTGGTTTCTTCCAAACGGCGTTCAGGAGAGAAATGGGGATTGGGTTGAGGAATTTCACGTCCCGTAGCTGCGATCCAATCGTGAAGGCGCTCCCTCAATCGAGACGCCAACTCGGGATTCGCCAACGCCAGGTTTTCGCTTTCCCCGAGATCTGATTTTAGATTGTACAGCTCCAAGAGCGAGTCCTCACGAAATTGCCCGTCGTCAGCCACACGGTCGCCGAAAAACTCGATCAGTTTGTATTCGCCCAATCTGATACTGGCAGAAGGCGTCAGCCCCCAGCGCAAATCGTAGAACGGGTAGTATTGAAATATTGGACGCGTGGCGAACTCTCCCTCGGGATCGCCATCAAGCAGCTCCCACAGGCTCGCCCCATCCAGGACGTGCCCCTCAGGGGCCTTCGCGCCGGCGACGGCAAAGAACGTCGGCGCCATGTCGACAATGTGGGCCGGAGTCTCGATACGCTGACCAGGCGCGACACGACCGGGCCAACGAATGATGAATGGTACGCGAACGCCGCCTTCGTAGATGCTGCCCTTGCCCATCCTCAAGGGAACATTGTCATACTCTCTTGTCGGTATTGAAAGTTTGGGCAAGGTTTCGGCGTTGCTGATCGCGCTTTTGAAATCGAACTTCTCGTCGATCCCTCCATTGTCGCTCGAGAAGACGACGATTGTATTATCGGACTCGCCCATAGCATGCAGCGCTTGCATCAAACGCCCGATAGAGCGGTCAATGTGCTCCAGTCCAGCAAGATAGACTGCCCGATTTGGACCTTCGTCGCCGTATCCCATTTCCCGATAGCGACCCACCAACGACGACGGAGCGACCACATTGCCGTGGATCATGTGATGCGAAAGAAAGCAGAACCAAGGACGGTCGCGGTTTTTCGAAACAAAGGCGATCGCTTGGTCCGTAAGCTCGTCAACGCCGCGGTCATTCCCCTCCATAAATTCCGATTGAGGCAGAAGAGGCGGAGCGTAGTCGAATCCGTAGTAGTGAGAGGCATCCGGTCGCAAGCCGAGGTAACTCCCATCTTCGTTCGCCGTCAAATGCCACTTCCCCACGATCGCCGTCACGTATCCAGCTTCTTGTAGCCCTTTGGCGATAGTGAATGTTTCGCGAGGAAAATTCTCGGCAAAAGGCGCCTCGACAGTACGCGCCCAGGGATAGCCGTACCATGGCAATACGTGCCAAAGTCGATGACGGGCTGTGTATTGACCTGTCATAAAACTCGCCCGAGTCGGCGAACACTGAGACGTCACATAGAAGTCGCTGAAAAGCGCGCCCTCGCTCGCCAACTTGTCGAGATGGGGCGTTGGAACGCGCTCGCCGCCGTAGCAACCCAACGTCGGCCACCCCTGGTCATCGGTGAGAACAAAGAGGATATTGGGCTTCTCGGACGCGGCAAGCACACTCGACGAAACGCCTACCGTCGCGGTAACAAACAAGAACAGGAACCGAATTGGAGTCGACATGGGCAGAATAGTATCAAGTGAATAATTACATTGATGCCCAATTGACGTTAGGCGTAACGCTAAGACTCGCTCAAAAAGGGCCGATATTGAGTCGGAAGACGTCTTGGAGATTATCAAAAAAAGCTGCAAGCGAAATGCGAGCGACAGAAGTTTCCACAAAGCTCACTCACTGGTGAGTCAGGACATCTCCATTGGCCACAATTTTGGTTTGCCCGATCTGAGCAATCTTCAACCCCGCGGCCGCCAAAGGGCGCCCTGAAATCGCCCAAGACGCAAAAGTCGTAGTCGAACTTGTCCTCCCGGATCGCTAGCGCATGAATCCGAACACCGCGCCCATCGCTGGATCGACCGAAGAGAGAATCTCGCCGCACGTCTCAAGAGCGAAATGGAAACGCAAACTCACAATTCCGGATTCACTTCCACTGTCTCGAATAGTCTCAGGATTGGCGCTTCGAGAGAGTGGGCTTTTATGAGATCGGCATAGAGATCGGCAAAGATCAGCGGAGAGCCCCGTCGGCTTTCAAGCCAGACCCGAGCGCTCTCGTTCATCGCTTCGAAACCAATCGCCTTGGAAAGACGATACAGGGCGAGCGTACCCTTTTTATCTTCTAGGTAATCGATATCGTCAGCTTGAATGAGTGGCGGTTCCGTATTCGGATCGTTGTGACGGTCCCTGTCGTATTTGGCGCGAATTTTTCCGAGGAGCGCATCGAGGGATTCCGCGTCGTGCCTCGATTCCACGATTTGCAATGCTAGCGCAGAAGGGAGCGCGCTCCACAACATGCCGGCTCCTTGCAGGTCCGCGATATGCCCTTGGCGGTCGAGCCAATGTCGGATGAGCTCCCTTCCGAATGTGAATTGGACGACGCTTTGCACTTCCCCCACTGAATGGTCGGCATACCAACCTTCCTTCTCCGAAAGCGCGATGAGGTGAGAACTTGCGTAGGACGCATCCTGGTAAAACGGGATTTCGACGACGCGAAGATTTTCATAAGGATACGCGCCAAGGTTTTCGCGGATGAAGCGCAGCCCTTCCCCGATAGCGTGATCAAAATGCTCGAGATTATAGGTATGCGTCGGGTGGAACTGATAGATCACATGCACGCCTTCGATCTCGACCTCTCGCTCCGCATAGCGTCCCGATCCGACAAATACCTGCAGGGCGCCCTCCCCGCTGAGGCGGAAAACGGCCGTCTCGCGGCCGTCTTCGAGCGAACGTTCAAGCAGCTCGCCGGGACCGATGGGCACCTGGTCGGCTTCGGTCGCTACGACGAGATCGAGCGCCTGCCCGGCGAGCGTCAGGTCGGTGAGGAACGACACGCTAGCGTCGCCCGTCTCCACTGTATCCATACGAGATTCCAAAGGTGGCAGGTCGTGGACTTGGCGGACGCGGTTGGCATCGAGCGCCTTGTCGTCGTCGTATCCGATGACCGGGATGATCTCCGTGTTGAATAGCCCGTTGAAGGCGAGGTCGCCTTGCGGATCTTCTCCGCGTTGAGGGAATCCGTCGTACTGCCGCCGCAGGGCAATCTCGGCCTCAACCGCACTGCCAGCGGAGATGGCAGGGGCGACCGCGTAGATCATCATTCCCAAAACACGTTCGCGTTCGATCAACTCTACAACGCGCCCGGGTATGCGCAGGTCCGTAATTTCGGAGAAGGTATCCAGGTTGAAATAGAGGTGGTCCACGGCGGCTTCCCCGGCATTGCGCAATTCGAGCGAGGCCGTGGCGAGGGCTCGTCGCTCGGAGGGGAAGAGATCGACCCGGAGTGACGCGACGGCGGGCCGAACGTCGTACTCGGAAAGAAGATCGGCATAGGCCTTTTCGTAATCGGCGGCCTCGGCCTCTTCCTGCTCTGTGGGAATAAAATTTCGTTTCTCGTAAACCTCGCGTTCGACCACCGCCTGCACAGCGATAAAGCCGGCCAGCGGAACCAAGGCAGCGAGCTTCACACTCAAGGGAATCTCGCCCCCGCGCCCGAGCAATCGCCCGACGAATGACTGGGCCACTCCCCGGCGCCAAAAGTGAAGTCCGACAAAGACAAAGAAGGTCGACAAGCAGAACCAGAGCAGAGCGAACCAGAAGCCCGCGACCGAGAAGATGCCGTATCGATTGACCTCGGAAAAGTCTTCCACGCCGGGCACCGTACCGTAGCTGATACGGATATCCTCGATCAAGCCGAGCTCAATGCTGATGAGGAGAAAAACATAATACCCGATTGCGAGGCAATGAGCCAGAAAGCGATGCCCCGTCAGACTGGCGAGGACAAAGGCCAAGCAGATATAGAAAACGTAGTTCACCCACCCCCACATGTATCCAAAAACATCGGTCACGTACAGAAGCCAGTCAATATCCGTGAATCCCTGTATCAATTGGGAAAATACACCACCCAGGAAAATCGTTGAAGCAAATACGAACGCGACGCCGAACATCGCGAAGAGCTTCGGCAACTGCAGCTCCCAGACCTTGGCCGAGGTCGTGCCCGTGATTTGCCACACGTCCGCCTTGCGATCCTTGAAGAAGAGCTCGATGGCGAGAATCATCAGGACGATGATAAAGATGAAGCCGTTAACAAGCCGGCAAAGAGTCATCCCGGAGGTCATCGGGTACTGGTGCCCGATGTAGTAGGTCGAGTTCCAAACGAAGTTCTGCCCAAGGATCAGCGCAACCAAGACCCCCATGATAAGCTTGAAGACCGGCGGTCGCGTTACATTGCGAAACTCCATCCAGGCGAGCCGGCAAATCTTGGCGAGAGAACTCCAGGCGCCGTGGGCAAAGTTCACCTTAGGGATCTCGATCCGGTGCGACAGGTTGTCCGCGAGGAGTCCTTCGCTGCTTTGGACCGTTTTCTTTTTCGCGCCCGGGTCTTCGAAGAAGCGCTTGAAGTTGAAGCGGGCGAAGGCGATCCCGCTCAGAACGAGGCTGATCGTCATCCATATTCCGCGGTTGGCCCAGTAAACGCCATTCAAGGGCAGAAACGCGCTGTTTTTGTCCGCCACGCTCATCAGATCGACTTGATGCTTGGCGTAGACAAAGCCGAAGGGATCGATGATGCTGATGAGATCGATATTAGGCGTGTTTTCGCTCATCCCCTCGCCGATCACGAAGATGAGCACGACCGTTGTAATCGTGGCGTAGACCGCCGTCATCCGGCGCGTCAGGACGAGGGCGAAAAAGGCGAGCGCGTTGTAGGTGAACAAATTGGGAACGGCGAAAAAGACCAGCGCGTGGGCGATCTGGGCCCACGGGACCGGCCCAATCTGGTTGTCCGGCACGGCGCCGACATACTTAACCAACACGAGCCCGACTGAATAGCCGAACATCATCAGGATGTTGATCACCCAGGCCGTTATAAAATGGGAGAGGAAGAAGGACTTCTCCCGCAGCGGATAAGTGTAGACAAAACCGGAGCTGCGTTGCTCGATATCGCGGTAGAGGGTACTCGCCGTGATCAACGCGATTACAATGATGAAGAGCATGCCACCCGCCGAAAGGCAAAGATAGGCGCTTCCCGCGGAATTGAGAAAGGCAGACTTGTTCTCGTAATACTCGTGCAACCCGATCGTGAACCATGCCCCTTGAAAGGCGAGCATCGCCAACATCAGGTAGGCGATCGGACTCGTGAACCGATATCTCAGCTCAAAGGGCAGGACCTGTCGAAGCATCGCTATTTTCCGTTTTTGCCCGCTCTATGCAGAGCCAGGGTGTGGAAGTAGGCATCTTCGAGGGTCGGCTCCTTGGGCTCGAACCCATCGCCGGGCGCGTTCTCTTCGACCACCGTGATGTGCATTTGACCCAGATGGAAGTGGTTGGCGATCACCTCGTGCTCCGCGCAATGGCGCTCCAGCTCCTCGTTCTCGATCGACTTGACCCAGCACTTGCCCCGAAGACTGGCCTCGACTTTACGCGGGTCGTCGGTGAGCAGCACCTCTCCGTCGCCGATGATCGCCATATCGTGACAGAGCGTGCTCACGTCCTCCACGATGTGGGTCGAGAGGATCACCGTGATACTCGCGCCGATCTCGGAGAGCAGATTGTAGAATCGGTTGCGCTCGGTCGGATCGAGGCCGGCCGTCGGCTCGTCCACGATGACGATCTTGGGGTCCCCAAGCAAGGCCTGGGCGATCCCGAACCGTTGCTTCATACCGCCGGAGTAAGTGCCCAGCCGCTGGGTTCGCTTGTCGTGCAGGTTGACTTTCCGCAGAAGCGTATCCACTTGGTCGCGACGCTCCTGCTTGCTCGCAATCCCCTTCAGATCGGCGAGGTGCAGGAGCATTTCCTCGGCCGTGGCCGAAGGATAGAGACCAAACTCCTGCGGCAAGTAGCCCAACACCTTGCGAAGCTCGCCCGGGTCTTTCGCCACATCGATGTCGCCGAACGTAATGCTGCCCTCGTCTGCGTCCTGGAGTGTCGCGATCGTCCGCATTAGGGTCGACTTCCCCGCTCCATTCTGCCCGAGAAGGCCGAACATCCCGGTGCCGATGGAGAGGTTCACGCTCTTGAGCGCATGCACACCGTTGGCGTAGGTCTTGGACAGGTTTTTGATTTCCAGTTTCACGGACGACGCAAGGCTTGCCGATTAGAAACGAACGCGCGAGCCAACCCCCCACGTGCGGGGATCGTTGAAGGTCACGGAAGAGAAGACGCCGAAGCCCAGATTCGCGGATCGGTAAGAGGTCGGGTATTCTTCGTCGGTTAGGTTTCTGGCAAAGGCATAGACCTCCCAGTTTCCGAAGAAATAACCAACGCGCGTATCCAGATTGCTGTAGGCTCCCCGCGTTGGAAAAGCCGTTTCAGGGTCGGGGCGACCGCTGTCGTAATAGGCAGTCGCGCCCGTCACATCCAAATCCGCCCGCGCATACCACCTCGAAGGATGGTAATAAGCCGCCGCGAAGTTCAGGGTGTAATCGGGAGTTTGTTCGATTGTCTCCCCGTCGTAGGTATAAAGCCCCGCGTCGTAGTCGTCGTATTCCGCTTCAATGAGGCCGGCCGAAGCGCTCAGTTCAAGCGCGTCGGTCACTTGGTAGGCAACTTCGACTTCGACCCCCATCGAGTGGGCCGCCCGCGCGTTGTCGGTGAAGAAATTGCCAAACTCGTCGGTTCGAAAGACGTGGATGTCTTCGATATCCATGTAGAACACGGCAGCCCCGACCGACAGGTCTTCGATCTGACGCTTATAGCCGACTTCAAAATTGGTGGAGACTTGGGGCTCGAAGCTGTTGTCGTCTTCGCTGCCGCCTGTGGCGAAAAAATTGAAACCGCCGGGCATGTAGCCCACGGAGTAGCTCCCGTAAACGCTGGAAGTTTCATCGAGCTTATAATTCAGAGCCGCCCGCGGGAGAAACTTGGTCCAGTCTTTCTCAGCCTCGAGGGAAAAAACCACCCCGTCAAAGAACGTAGTGAAGTCCGGAGGCAGGGGCATGTTCTCCACGATGAAATCCATATCGATCTCTTTATCGATGCTTTGGTATCGGGCGCCCAGGGTGAGGTCCAACTGGTCGGAGAGGGGATAGATGACTTGGCCGAAAATCGCCGAAGTCTCGGAGTCGGTGACGGAATCAGCATTAAAATTGGTACCGAAAAACTCCTGTCCATACGGCCCCTGTTGGCGCTCCTCGGTATCCAGGTAGACTCCGGCAACGTACTTCAGATCCTCGCCAGCGTTGCTCCTCAACGTCAGCTCCTGCGTCCATGTCTCGCGATCCTGATTGTCGAACTGGAACTCGTTTGCCAGAGCGGGATTGTCACCGCCATCGAGATCGTAGAGCGCCTCCATTTTCTGTACTCGGCGCGTGGTCACCGAGTTGAGAGTGAAACGATCGAAATCATAGCTGGCCTGGAAAGCCTGCGAATTAACCCGGATCTCCTCACGGGTCTCGAACTCGTAGCTCACATCCTCGACGTCCTCGCGGCTGAAGTCCGAAAACTCTCCCGTGCCACCGAGAATGCCATACCCATCAAAGCCAAAACTGTCGCTGTGATCATTCGTGTACACCAGTTTCGCGCGAAACGCGTCGGTAGGCTGATAAGTGAGAGTGGCATTTAACCGCCGGTCGTCAAACTTGTTGGCATCCCGTTCGTTCCCGGGAAAATTGTTGGTAATCCAGCCGTCGTCAGCGCGGTATTGCCCGCTCAAAGAAAGGAAGAGAGTGTCCTCGACCAATGCCCCGCTGGTATCGACCATGAGTTCTCTGTAGTTAAGACTCCCATACTCGAGACCCGCTTTGGTTGTCCAATGATTCGTAGGTTCCTTTGTAACTACGTTGATCACTCCCCCGATCGCGTCCTTCCCGTAAAGAGTCCCTTGTGGGCCACGAAGAACTTCTATGCGCTCGGCATTGGCGAGCGAGAGATCGAACCCGTAAGAGTCGCTGTAGGGAATTCCATCGTAGTAAATAACAATGGGATTGTTATTCGTAAAATTGGACGTATTGAGACCGCGGATATTGATCAATGGCCGGGCGGGAGTAGCGGGAGACAACTCCACGTTCGGAATGCCTTCCACAAGGTCGAAAATATTCTTGATTCCTCTTTCATCGATCAAGGACTCGCCAACCACAGACACGCTTTGGGGCACATCAACGAGGTCTTCCTCGATTTTGTTCACCGTGACGGTAAGCGCCCCCAAATCAATCACTTGACCGGACTCGTCCTCTTCCTCGTCCGCCAAGAGAGCCGGCTTGAGAGAGATGGCAGGCATCATGCCCATTAGAATATACAACGTGAACTTCATTTTTTTCATGGTCGGTTTTTAAGAGTATAGGAAAGTAGGAGAGATTGGATTTTGTTATCAATTGTCCTCGTTGCCCTACCCCTACCTCGTAGAAGAATCGAGATTTGCGCTCTCTCCCCAACAACGACGGTACAGTAGACAAACTAGGACTCTTATCGCAAATTACTTGCGTTTAATAAATGCTGACGGAGCCAACCCACTAGCAGCGCACCTGTCAATTAGAATAAAACGCGCACAGTCCAGACGCGCAAAAATCACCAGTGCTTCAGGTTGCGCCTAACGAGCGCGAGCTAGGTGTTACGCCTGATCTCGGTGTATCAGGTGGTACTTCCAGAAATGACCTGGCGGAGATGATCCGAACCCCATGGAGAGATGATTGAGTTAACCTTAAGTCTACCTGACGTAGCAATGCAATCAACTCGGCCACACTTGTCGGACTCCCCTGGACGGTCTCTCGGCCACCAACGCGATTTCGGAAACGCATTGACAGTGACGCACGAATACGTCGTTCAAATCTACGAAAAAAATTTGATCGATTGGATGTCCAAATGTTAATTCATACATACATAACAAGAGCAGTTTTTTTATTGTTTTCTCAATTAAATCCTATATAGCGTTATCGTAGATCAAAATGATTCGTTCTATAATTTTTTACCCTCTAGCTAATTAATTTATGCATCCGAAAAACGCCTTAATTTGCTCAGCAATCATAGTGCCTGTCAGCCTTTTGGCAGAATCAAGACTAATTTTTTTCGACGACTTCAACAGCAGCGACTCTTTTCATCTGGAGCTCACTCCAAACTCGACAAACAAAGTCTATAAAACGAATTCCCTAAAAGAAGGACACTTGCCAAAAAAATGGAATTATAGTTGGGACTACCAATATTTGGAGGGAGACTGGAAACAGGCTTTCTATGTGGTCGCGCCCGGAGAGACGCACATGACTCAAGCAGGGCGGTCTGGATCGTACTTTGGCGAAGACCCCTACCGCATCACGGCTGACGTAGAGCTCCCCGAAACTGCTACGCGCTACACGATAGAGCTCAAACAATACAAGCACGACAACGATCCTATATACTATGTTCTTGGCGCGGATGAAAATGGGCGTGACGGGGTCGAGATCGGATATGAGAATCAGCTCCCCGGAACCGACGAGACCGTGAGTGACGCCTATCTACGTGGCACACTCTGTGAAGGGCTTGTGCTGGAAGACCGCGCCTATTGGCGCGAGTGGACTGACGTTCGAATCGAAGTAGATGTTTCTAACAAGCGCATCGCGTGGTACATGGGCGGCGATCAAGTGATAGACGCCTACGCCCGCGACCTAAAACCCGGTGGCTATTTCGGCATCTATATGCATTACGAGCGTGGCACAAAGTTCGATGACGTGAAGATTACCGTTCTCGAGGGAAGAGCGGATTGATATTGCTTGAAAGCGATTTGAAAGAACGACCGAGTCAAGTTTTACACGCAAATACTCACTCGAAGATTATGGCTAACGTTGCGATTGGTTCGAAATATAAAATTCTATTTCCAGAAGTGGATTTTGTTCCGTTCGACCAATTCGGGATAGGCGCTGTCGAGGCATTCGTACTGTCGCTTCAATTCGATCAGTTGAATTTTTAGGTCCTTGATCAAGGCGCTCTTATCAGGATCGTGGTAGAGGTTTTCCATTTCCGCTGGATCGTGTTGAAGATCAAACAGCTCCCAGTCCGGATCGACCGGCGGATACTCAGTCATTCCGAGAGGAAGACCATGGAAATAGATAAGCTTATGGGTGTGCGTCCGAATTCCGTAATGGGCGGTAACATCACGATGGAGAAGGTGCTGCCAGTAGTGATAGTAGATCCCTGTTCGCCAGTTTTCAGGACGTCGACCTTGCAGCAGGGGTTGAATACTCGTTCCTTGCATTCTTGAAGGGACATGCTCGCCCGCCAGTTCAATCAAAGTCGGCGCAAAGTCGATATTCGCCACCAAGTCATCGTTGACAGATCCGGCTTGAACCACGCCAGGATACCTCACGATCAAGGGCATCCGCATCGCTTCCTCGTACATGAAGCGCTTGCTGAAAAAACCATGCTCTCCAAGAAAGTGACCTTGGTCCGCCGTATAGACGACGATGGTATTTTCCACGAGATTCTCCTCCTCGAGAAACTTCATGAGTTTGCCGACATTCTCGTCCAGCACCATGCCGCATTCGAGAAACGCTCTGATGTACTGTTCGTACACGTGCCGGCGTTGTTCGTGATCTGTAGCATTTTGCAATCGCGTATGCGGAAATGTCTCTTGATTTATCATCTCAAGCTTAAGAGTCGTTCGCTGGCTCGCCAACCCTCGGCTCTGATAGTCGTCGTAGAGGTTTTCCGGCACCGGCATTTCAACATTCTCAAGCGCTGTATCAAAAGGCGCCCGGGAATCCCACGGATCGTGGGTAGACTTGTACTGACACATCACGAAGAACGGCTTATTCGGGTCGCGCTCTCGAATGTAGTCGGTCGTCATTTCCGTTATGACATCCGTCGACCAGCCCTCATAGGTGACTAGTTCGTCCTTCCCTTTGACTACAAACTCCGGATTCTGATAGCGGCCTTGCTTTTGCAGAACTTTGTAGTCGTCAAAGCCGTAAGGTTCCGACTTCAGATGCCATTTCCCGAAAACCGCGGTTTGATATCCGGCGTCTCGCAAAACCTGGTTCGAAGTCGTTTGAGTTCCGTCGAACTCCTGATGAAGAATATATACTCCATTCTTGTGACTATAGGTTCCCGTAAGAATCGTAGCCCTGCTGGGAGAGCAAATCGAATTAGTGCAAAAAACGTTTGCGAATCGCATTCCTTGGCTAGCCAAACGATCAATATTCACCGTGTTCGCTTGATCGGCAAACAAGCCATCGTAGCAGCTAATGGCTTGGGTCGTGTGGTCGTCAGCCAAAATGAAGAGAATATTGGGCCTACTTTGCGCCGCCTCCAAATTGAATAACACAATTGGCAGAGTGAACGCCAGCAGCAACGTTCTCCGGTTTCGCTTAGTTATTCGATTCAATGTTGGTTGATCAATCACGTTAGAGATGCAGCGCAGCTGCTTTAATTTAGTCGGTCAATGTAACGTATACTAGCCTTCGCGTAGCCGCCAAGAGTATATCTCGACGGCTACGGCATTTCAGAACACTACTGGACTTTAAAAAGAGAATGTATTGGTGAGAAAATATTGTTGCTCAGTGGGAATCCGTCGAACCGAAATCGATCCGTCGGGATTGAACGTGACTGGAATATCGTCGTTTCCGTTACTGCGATACAAGTTCCGCGCGTTGAGCTGAATCTTCCAGTCGACCTTGTCCGCCAAGCGTTTTTGATAGCTGACGAACGCGTCGCCATTCAACTCGTCCGGCCCGAAAAACGGATTGTCCAAATCTGGAAGCACGTTCCCAAACTCGTCAAAACGATTTGGATACCCCGCCGAAATCTCGTCTTGATAGCGCAAGCCGCCACCAAAGGTGAAACCGCGAAGGGCGCCCTCATGGAATGCGTAGCGCGTGAAGAGATTCGCTCTCCACTTGCGCTGCTCTTGCGACACAGTTCCGTCAAGACCGCTCTGCAGTCGCATCTCTCTGATCACCTCCTCGTATTCGCCAATCAACAAGCTAGGACCGCCCAAAGAAGGAGCGACTCGAAGCTGAGCCAGCGACCACCCGCCAGGCGAGCTCGCGAGCGGTTGCTGCAGCCGTTCGTAGATTTCGAAGGCCAGCGGTATCGCGATCGGCCCCGTATTGGTCGTTATCGTCTCCTGCCTGGCGATGTTGAAGAACACGCTCCAGTTCTCGGTCAGCTGACCCGTGACATCGATTTCAACTCCTTCGGCGACAAAGTCTCGGGTCGAGTTGAGCCCCGGAATCGCGTTTCTCGATGCAAAACGGCTTCCGTCCTCGCGAATTTCTGTTCGGAAATTGTAGGCCGCTTGCACTCGTTCCGGAGCAGCGGCGATGAGGGCCGCGTAGTAGTCTTCCCAGGAACCGAATCCGCCAATATCCGCGTCCGTTCCGCTTGTCCGAGCGCTGTTGCTCGGGACAGTATCAGGAGTCAGCAGACTATCCGCCTCTGACGGGAACAAGTCGACCTCCGGATCGTTTTCCGTGTCGATTATTCGCCGGATATAGAGATCGAACAGACCGGCGATTCGACCCAGCTGACCATTCATGCTGCCGGTGCGGTCATTGGCGTTGGAGGTTTCGAAAAAATTGGCTCGGATAGAGAATCGGTCTTCCAAAAACGTGGCCGTAACGCCGTACTCCTTGGTTTCACCGAACGGACTTTGTAAGGGTTGCCCCAATACGTTGTTGGAAAGTCCCGCCGGCTCGAAACTCTCCGCTTCGTAATAGTGGGCTCTCAAATCCATTCCCAAGGGAAGCTCGAAAAGAAGGTCCTCAGGAAAACGAGCGACGATGCTCCAAGTCGTGGTACTGTCCTCGTCGACACTAGCGGGATCGGGCAGAAATCGAAGCAGGCCTTCGTTGAACGTGCCATCGACTTCGTTTTCACCTTCCAGATCGATGCGTAGAGGAATCACTCCTGGTTCGCTCGGATTTCCATAAGTAGTATTGTGCTGCAAACGCTGGTACACCGTTTGCTCGTCAGTTCGACTCGCGAACATGGTGATGAGGTGATCATTGAAAAACCGGCTTTGAAGACTGTAAGCCTTCGATTCCAGTTCGATACGGCCCACATTGCCGTTCACAATGTTCTCCGCCAATCTCCAGGTGTTTTGAACGTCCGCCTTTTCGCTATTGTCGAAGTACCAAATATTGTAGGTATCTCCGATCTTCGGCAGCCGAACATTGACCCCTCCATCGATTCGTAATTCGTCCGGGCTAGACAAGCCGCGGGCGTCGGCTCCGAGGTATACGGAGCTTCTCACATTCAAACGGAAGTGGTCGCTCAAGCCGTTTGAAATTGCGCGATCGCCGGGCGACTTACCTTGGTCGGCCCACCAGTACGGGCGGGTACTCCTACTCCAAGTGTCGTTCTGACGGTCCTCGTACAGCCCTGTAAGCGAATGCGATCCCAGCCATCTTGCCCATCCACTTTCGAAGCGTTCCTCAAAGTCCAAATTGCCGAATACGGTTGCGCGAATGGTCTCTTGGTCCGCGGTGCTCCAGGTAGTTGTATTGTCCTGCCAGACGATTACCGGCCGGCCGAGGTTCTCGTTGAACAAGCGATCCGGAACGCCATCCCCGTCCGAATCGGCGGGCCCATGTTCCTCGGTGATGTCGATGTTAATCGTTTTCGGCTCGCCTCCGGAGAAGGGAAGGAATCGTTCGCGATCGATGCTTTGACTGTCGAAAGCGATCTCCAAGCCAGCGTTCCCCTTGAAAAACTCCTGCTCGAGGACGAGCTGATAGATATCGAACTCCGTTTCCACGTAATTAGTCGAGCCCTGCAGAAGATTCTTGTGGTAGTCGAAGACCGACCGATTGCTCATGCTCTGCTGATTGAATCCTAATCCTCTGAGAGGCGATGTTTCATAAAGTGAATACGACCACCTCGTGTCATGTCGGGGCAGACCGCGCGGGCGCCAGCGACCCATGATTCCGTCGATCCCCGCGAGAGCCGGATCGTCGAATCCCGGGCTGGCGTTGACGTCGTCGAAGTTGATTGAAGGAAAAATAAAATAGGGGATATCCGCCACGACATTTGCGGTCCCCGGTCGGTCGGGATCGCTTGTCGGGAAACGAGTGATCGTGGTTTTAGGGATAAACTTGCCTTCGGCTTCCGCGTATTCCTGGGCGGTCATCCCCTCCGGCACCGAAACGAGGCCCGCGTCAATGGCGTTGAGCACCATTTGCGAAGTAATCGCTCCGGTACGGAACCCATCGAGAGTAACCCCCGGAACGCTCAGGATACGATTGAACTCCTCCTGGCTTCCGACTCCGTTCCACCAGGACGAAAATCCATCGATAGGAGCGACAACATCGGGGGGATTTCTGAATATTTCCCCGGTTTCAACGTTCCCACGAAACGTTGTACTCCCGAATGTATTCGATCCCTCATTACTGAAAAGTTTCCATTCCCACGCGCCGTAGAATCGGCGATCCTCCTCAAAAGCAGGGTCCTGCCGGAACTTCAGGTCTTCATTCAAGATCGAGAATCGCAACGCGAGCCGATCTTCGATTATCTGCCGGTTGAGATCGATCGTTTCGCGATGGCCTCCCTGGCCATCGATGCGGACGCTTGCCTTGCCGAAATTCGAGCCGAGACTCGCGCGGTTCGTGGAATTGTTGATCACACCGCCCGGAGACCCCAAGCCAAACAAGATAGAGTTCGGCCCACGGTTCACGGTGACTCGACTGGTATTGTAGTCGTCGAATGGGAGATCCGTTTGAAAGTAGTCGCGGGTGAGCGTAGCGCTGACGAGGCCGCGGATTCTCTGCGCTCTCTGGGGATTTACTCGAGACTCTTCCGTGCTGAAGCTATTCGTATTCGAGTTCGAGAAATTTCCGAGTACACCGCCGACTTCCGCATTGCCAATATAGCTCAGCAAAGATTCTCCATCGGTAGCGCCCGTGTCCTCTAAGAACTCTTTCGTTGCGACAGAGATCGACGCCCCCAAGTCGTGTATGTTTGTCTTGATACGCGAGCCCGCCAACGTCGATGTAGCGCGATAGCCAACATCCTCGGCGGCAGTTACCGAAAAGGGCGAGAGCTCGTACACTTCGTCAAGGTCATCCGAGTCGTCTTGCGCTTGCGCTCCCACGATCACTACAGCGGATAAACTCGCGAGAGCGCGAGGCAGCCATTTCTTTTTTTTGTTTGAAGTTAAAGGCATAGTTTGGGTGGTTTCAGGTTCATTAGGTTTGGTTGAACCCTCAACGACCCCGACGCGTCCGAACGCCGGACTCGAACGAAGAACGACTACCAGCGCGCCCGTGGAAAGGTCGCTCAGTATGTCGATCCGCGTCTCGTCGACCAGCGCGTCGATCGCCTCTTCTAAGGTAAAGTCCCCGCTCACCGCGTTTAAGCTGACGCCTTCAACATGTCTCATCAGAAAGACTACCGGCTTTCCGACCGCGTTTCCAAACTCCACTAGCCTCTCCTCAGCCGGGCCGGAACGTAGATCGATTCGAATCTTCGAGTCGGCCACTTCCTCCAAGTCCTGCTGAGTCGTCTCGTCCAGCCGCGCATTGGCTTGAAAAGGAACCAAGCAATAAGCGAAAGCAAGATACGCTAGCGTATGGGTGCGGAACATTTCAGGGTCATAGTTTTGAAATTCGGCTGAAACACAAGAGTCAGGCAAACTTGCCGATTCGTCCTTGTCATCAGCTGCGCGAATTTCGAGGGGTTCTACCATGGGGTCACTGAGGTGTTGCGACAATGGGTCGCGGCCCAGGCGAAAAACCCCGACAAAAAAATCTACAAACTTCATCGAACCCCCAATCGCGCGCCTCGGCGCAACCGGCGCGCGTCCCTCTAAGTTCGCTCTTGAACCGATGAAATTTACAGGCGAGCGAACGCGTTACTCTTGTCGGCTTTTCGTGAGAACAATTGTCTGCTCTCCGTCTTCAAACCAGTCGACTCCGTAGTTGTTTCGGAGAATATTCAAGAACCCGAACGGATCTCCGCTCGGATAGCTGCCTCCGATTTCCAACTCGTTTAGAGCCGAATCGCGAACCACGATCTTCAGTCCCGTTTTTCGTTCGAACTCGAGAGCGATCTCGTCCAGGGTCGACCCGCTGAATCTCAAAAGCGAGTCGCGCCAGCCCAGGGCTTCCTTCAATTCGTTTTCGTTCGTCTGCAAAACGTTGAGAGTGATCGCAGCATCCTGCTCCGAATACTGAATCTCGGCCTTTTGACCAAATTGAACGTACCCGACGAATTCCCCCAACGAATCCAATTCGCCTGATCCGGGCCACGGACTGCCGGAACCGTTTTTCAAATCGTCGCCTCCAATCGCGACAGTTCCCTCGGTAACAAACACGTCGATTTTCTCCCCTTCTTTCTTAACGTTGAACGCCGTGCCCACCGCCATGACTTGTATGTCGTCGACGTATACAACGAAAGGACGATCCGCGTCTTTCGCCACGGTAAAGTGAGCCTCTCCCTTCGCGAGTATCACTTCCCGCATTGTTTCGCTGTAGTTGACGGAGATGTCCGCGCCCGCATTGACGCGAACCACAGACCCGTCCGGCAATCGCTCGGTCGTGGGCGCCACCTGGCTCGCGATCAGCCCTTCGACAGTCTCGCTTTCACCGGTTTGCCCGATACGCAGTGTATTCAGAAAAATCAGACTCACGACAATGGCCGCCGCAATACCGGACACTTGCCAAACCGGACGGGCCCAAAACGGGCGAATATCCGTATCGGCGAGCAAGTCGGGCGAAATTTCAGGGGACACACGCTTGATAAATTCCATCGCCCTCTCCGCTTCCAAAACTTCGTCAGCGAATTTAGGATTGTCCGCCACGAGGCCCGCAAAAACCTCCGCCTCTTCATCGCTCAATCCGCGTTCGCGCTTCACCGCCCATTCGTCGACGCTGATGTCCGAATCCGAAAAACGAAACCGATTGCTATTGCCGGATTTCTTCATCGTTTCCCCTCCTCGAACGAGTAGCCGTTGCGTTTGAAGAATTTTCGGCATCTATGCAGCCCTCTCGCCAACTGTGTTTCAACGGTGCTCACGGATACGCCGAGCTCTTCGGCGATTTCCTTGTAGGAAAGCCCCTTGAAGGTTCGCAGAACCATTACCTTCCTGCATCGAGGCGGGAGCGATCTTATTGCTGACTCAAGCATGGAAATGTCATCCGATCTAACAAGGTTATCCAAAGGTTGCTTATCCTTATCTAGGTCGGACAACTCATTCGCGTACGCTACAGAAAACTTTTTCGAAGCGTACTTTTTCCTAACTCGATCGCGACTTACGTTTTTGGCGATGGTGATCAACAACCCTTTCGTCGATTTGATCGGCTGCTTCTTTTTAACTTCAATGATCCGGCGATAGGTTTCCTGCATGATATCGTCTACATCAGCCGGTTCCGATTCCTCCTTGTTTAAGTAGGCTCTCAATGCAGGTTCGTTGACCTGCACCTCGTTAAGAAACCAGTCTGTGATCTCGTAGTTTTGGGATTTCATGGGAGAAATCGGGTACGCGTATGATCGCATTCGTAAGATAGCGAATGCGATAGTCAAGGGGTTGTTGCCATCCGCGACCGAACAACATTGCGTTCGCGTCCGTGCGCCAAGGAGCGAAGGACCGCGCCAAAACGACACCATATGCGGGGCAAATTAGTATATTAGAAATGGAACTCGAAGACGCGCTTTCCCGATGAGCCAAAATCGACTCACTCGACGCGCATTTTTTTGTCAGGGTTTTCGCCCTGGGCCACGACCGATAGTAAGAACCCAAGTCCATTTCGCCCATGGCCCAAATTTCCAGACGTGATTTTCTGCGCAACGCCACCGTCGTCGCCTCCGCCGCCACTGCCCTACACCCTTCCACTTTGGGCGCCGATACAGCGAAGCGGACCAACGTCGAACTGGCGATCGCGACCATCTGCTTCGACGGTTTCGGCGACGCGCGGCATGAACCTACATTTAGACTCGCTCCCTCTGTCGGTATCGAAAATCTGGAGATCAATCTTTGGCACCCGGCCACACTGACTCCACGCTACCTGGATGGGATTCGCGAACGCTGCGCCGACAAAGGACTGAAACCAGTCAGCCTCCAAGGAACGAGTTTCGCTGGCGGTGATCGCCACGCGGCCAACTTGGATATCGCCCACAAACTCTGGCTTATGCGAAACGCCCGGGATCTGGGTTGCGACGTGGTCAAGTTCACCGGCCGCAAGCGCGGCACCGCAGGAGGTCTAAATCACATTATTGAAACGTGTCGCGAACTCGCCCCTGCCGCCGAAGATCTGGGAATCGCGCTCGTATTGGAAAACCACGCAGGCAACGTCCTTGAGAATCTCGAAGACTACGAGACCATCTTTTCGGTCATCGACTCTCCAAACGTAGGGATGTGCCTCGACACCGGACACTTCGAAGGGGTTGGGATAGCGCTGAGCGATGTCACGCGACCGTTTCGCGAGCGCATACTCCATGTCGACCTCAAGGACTGCGCCGCGTTCGGAGCAGGTCACAATACCGTCGTGTTTGGCGAAGGTGTCACCGATTTCGATACGTTTCTCAACGATCTAATTGGTGGAGGCTACAGCGGCTTCCTCGTCGTCGAAATGGCCTGGGCCAATCCAAAAGAACCGCTCGTCGCTAATCTCACGGCGGCTCGAAAGCTATTCGCCCCTTATGTCAAAAGCTAACACCCTTCGACCGCATATAGCTCTCTTCGTCGGAGTCACATTAAGCGCAGGAAGTATCGCGGCGCGCTATGAAGCGCCGGTCGTGGACGATCTAGAACTCGAAGTGATTCTTTTCGCGTCCGACCCTGAAATCGTCACTCCAATCGGGGCAGTCACAAACCACGACGGAGACCTCTTCGTAGTTGAATCGCACACACACAGTCCCGCTTCCAACTATCCCGGTCCAAAATTCGACCGCATCAAACGATTTCGCGACACGGACAAAGACGGCCGAGCCGACGAGTCCATAATTTTCGCCGATGGGCTGACCGAGGCTCTCGACTTAGCGTTTTCACCCGACGGAGTGCTACATGTCGTCACTTCCAAGGATGTCTTCAAACTCGCGGATCGAAACGGCGATGGAGTTTCTTCCACCGACGAACGTTCCCTTTTGCTGCGCCTCGAGACCGAGAACACAAATCCGCACGGCAGCCTGCTAGCGATCACCATCGCTGGCGATGGATCGATCTTCGTCACGCGCGGCAATGTCGGCGGAAGACGCTTCGCCTGGAACAGCGCAGCGGGCGAGACCATCTACGGATACGGCGAAGGCGGTGACATCGTCCGCATCGGACCTGATGGATCCGGGCTTCGCGTCGTCGCCACAGGTTTTTGGAATCCATTCGCTATACAATTCGATCGATTCGGCAGGCTCGTCGCTGCCGACAACGATCCCGACTCGCGCGGCCCCAACCGCATCGTGCACGTGATCGAAGGAGGCGACTACGGCTATCGTGCCCGTTATGGTCCGACAGGGCTTCATCCCTTTTCAGGCTGGAATGCCGATCTTCCCACGGTCTTGCCCATCGCTGTCGGAACAGGCGAAGCGCCGAGCGGCGTGCTCGATCTCACCCAATGGAATTTAGGCGACTCCTATAGAAACGCCTCCGCAGTTACGATTTGGGGCGAACACAACGTCACACTGTATCGACCGGAAACTGTCGGGACTTCTTTCCAGGCCAAAGGAGAAAAATGGCTGACCGGAGGCGAGTTTTTTCGACCCGTGGACCTCGCTCCAACAGTCGATGGCGGATTCTATATAACGGACTGGGTGCTGAGCGACTACCCCAACCACTCGCGCGGCGCCATATGGCGGGTACGCCCGAAAGAGTCCGCGGCGCTCTGCGACTGGCCTCAAACCTTATCGCCCGATCCCGGAACCGAGCGCCTCAACACAATCCGATATAGCCGCGACATCTCTTTTCTTGTCGCGGCCGCCGAAGACCCCGACCCGTTTGTACGCACAACCGCATCCGTCGCGCTAGCGGAAACCGCTGGAGCGGTCGAGCTTGAGGAACTATGGAAATCCGAAAATTCGCTCCACCGTGTAGTGGCGTGGCAAGCACGCGAACGAACGGAGGATCCCGTCGATCCGGAATGGGTCGCGGACGCGCTCGACGACTCGTCCGAAGATATTCAAATTCTAGCGCTCATATGGATTGGAGATCGTGTCGACCGCAGTTTCGAATCACAGGTCGACTCGTTGCTAGAAAACCCGGAAATCAGTCCACGCCTGTTCCGTTCCATTCTCGCGACGCTCCAAATATTGGATTCGAACGTCGACGAACTCTACGCCGCCGGTGTGCGGGGAACGCAAATCGCGCGTGAAATTCCTCCCCACATCATCGAACGCGTTGTGCTCAACTCCGCGATCCCCGCCAAAAACCGGGCGTTCGCCATTCCTCAACTCTCCGCTCCCTTGTCTCCCGAGGTCGATGCCGCACTCAAGCGCACCGCGCGCGAACGGTCCTCGCCAGAACTGGCCAGGGAAGCGCTCCGCACCTTGGTCGCGACCCAAGCCGATGGCGTCGCCAGGTTGATTCAGAATCTCGCTCTCGACCCTCAAGTGAACGCTCAACTCAGAGCCGATGCCATTAGCTTGCTAACCCAAGTCGACCAAGGCGTATCCATTGAATTGTTACCAATACTCGATTCCGAATCCCCAGACTTGCGTCGCGAAACCGCTCGGGCGCTCAGGTTTATCGCCGGACAGCCTTCGGTCGAATCCGCGCTTCGGATCGCCGCCCAAACAAACGCGAACGACCCTGAACTCGCTTCGCACGTAAACCGAGCCCTCGGTCAAGCTCTCTCAAACGCGCCGACCGATCTGGGTAGCTGGCAAGAAGCGCTAGCAGAAGGTGGCAACGCCGCTGCAGGCAATCGCGTTTTTCACGAGCCAGCGAGCATGTGTATCACTTGCCACCGCATCGACAATCGAGGCGGCCGGATCGGTCCGGACTTGTCCCGAATTGGAGCGACGCTTTCACGGATGCAGCTGATACGGTCAATCGTCAATCCCTCCGACGACGTTTCTCCCGAATATCAAGGATGGGAGATCCACAAAACCGACGGCAGCAAGCTCATCGGTCTGCAACTCCACCTACGCAGCGACGGAATTCTCCTGGACGGCCTCGATGGAGCCACATTCAAGACGTCTTTCACCGAAATAGAATCATACGATTCAATGAAGAAATCACTGATGCCGGACGGATTCGACACCCTCCTTTCATTGGAAGACCTGCGCAACTTAGTCGCCTACTTGGAATCGCTCAAATGACCCAAGCAATGCGACGAAGTAGATTTCAGATCGATAGCGAAACAACTCTACCCCCGCGGCCACCAGAGGGCGCCTTCCTCGAGCGGCCTGACAATCTGCGAAGCGATTCTCATCGTACCTCTCGGAAGTTCGATTTGCGGCCGTTTCCATGCCTGTTTGCGTCGAACCATCTCTTCCGCGGAAACCCGGACAAACAACTCTTCCGTGTCGCCATCGAGTCGGATCACGTCGCCTTCCTCGATCAACGCGATCGGGCCGCATTTCCAGGCTTCCGGCTCCGCGTGAACCACCAAGGTTCCCCGCGACACGCCGGACAAACGCCCGTCGGTGACCACGGCGATTCGAGAATCGTTCCCCATTCCCGTCAACGCCGCCGTCAAGCGGAGCAACTCCGGGCACCCCACGGACACTCCTTGGTAGCGCAACACAATGACGTCGCCTTCCTTGATTCCCCCGCTCAGCGCTTCCTTCACCGCATCGTTTTCGATGTCGAAAACACGCGCCGGCCCCTCGAACACCCGCTGGTTCGCGTTGACCTTGAATACGCAGCCACTCGGCGCGATGCTGGCGGTCTCGCTCGTCGACTGGTCTCCTTTGACGATTACAAGCGACGACTTCGCTTTCAAAGGCGAATCGACCGAGCGAATCACGTCCGTATCCGGGTTTTGGAACACTGGAGGCGACGTTTCCGATAGGACTTCTCCCAAACTCTTCCCGTTGATGGTTAGTATTCCGTCATCCAGCAGTCCCAGATCCACCATGTAGCGGGCCAAGGGGGCCAAACCGCCTGCTTTTTCATACAAATCCACCATAACGAACTTCCCCGCCGGTAGTAGATTCAGCAATACAGGCGTATCCGATTTCGCGCGGATCTCATCCAGTCCAAACGGAATCCCAAACCCTTCCGCCACCGCCGGCAAGTGGATGACCGCGTTCGTGCTCCCGCCAATCGCGTGGAGCATCGTGGCCGCATTCGCAAACGAACGCTCGTCCACAATGTCCCCGATCGACTGACCGCGTTCCCACATCGCCGCCAACGAGTCCGCCGCCTCGCGCGCTTCGTCGATCTTCGGCCCGAACACATCCTCATGGTTCGGATCCATCGCCGGCGTACTGGCGCTGCTGAATACAGACATCCCCAAGGTCGAGGCAAGCACTGCGAGCGTATTGGAGGTCGCCATGACGCCGCAGCCGCCCGGGGAAGGCAGGGCGTTCAGGATGATGTCGTCGTGCTCGTCTTTGTCGATTTTCCCCTTGGCCAACGCTCCCGCGGCCTCGGTCGCCGTCTCAATCTGGATCGACTTCCCCGCCAGGCTGCACCCCGTGCGAATAGTACCGCCGTGCACCAAGACGACCGGCAGATCCTTGAGCCAGGACGCGGCGAGCATTCCGCCTGCCACCGTTTTGTCGCAACCCGTGATGATGATCACCGCGTCCGCGTGATTGATCTCCGCTTGTTGCACGATCGAGCTGGCGAAGATCTCGCGTGAAAAAAGCGATAACCCCATCGCTCCGATGCGAGGGTCGCTCTCGTAAGAATGACCCATCGAAATTGCATCAGTCACCGCGGCGACCGGCTCGATCGCGCTGACCCAGCCCTTCGTTTCATAAAGTCGGGAGGCCATCGCCTCGGCCAGCGTTCGGTGGTGCAGATTGCAGAGGTTCGTCTCGCCGCCGCCATGAAAGATCATCACGATGGGATGCTCCGGATTCGGCACGTAGGCCTGCTCTCTACCACCTCGAAATTCCGTCTTAACTGCTTGGCGCATCCACCCGTGCTTCATCGTCAGCGTGCAGCCGCGCATTTCATTGAAAAAATCGCTCCTCTTCTTTTTCGGGGTACTCATCACGCACCCATACGAGACGCTCCGATTTTCTACAAGCCCGCAAGTTTCATTACAGTAATCCGGATCATCAGGGCGCCTCCCACTGCGAATAGACGGGGCGATGGAAGCGGATTCCGGTCGCGCCTTCAGTCCCTGCTGTAGATCTTCACATTCCGAATCACGCAGGATCCCGTCTGGCTGATTTTACCGCGAACGCGGAAAGCGATCTTCCCGCCTTTGTACGGATCAGGATCCGTGACCTGCCAGATGGTCTTCCCGTCCACCTTGAAGTGGATTCGGCCACCGACCACTCCAATCTCCACGTGGGAATACTTGCCGGTTTCGAGAACGTTTTCCGTTGCCGCCCGCAGCGGTTCCTTTCCGGGTTCCGGGTACTTCCTCACGAACGGGCCGAACTTGTTGAAAGATGCGTTGTGAAACACAAACATATACGAATTCACGCTATCCATGAGATAGTGCACGTTACCGTCGTATCCAGTTTCCGGATTAAACTCATAGTCGCCCGTATTGTGAACGCCCAGCTGGGCGACGAGTACCGTGGACGCGTTCAGCGCCATCACCTCATACGAAACAACGACATCGTCGCCGTAGCTTTTCGGGCTGACGATCATGTACCCCTCCGATCCCGGGGTCTCGTAGAGCAGCACTTGCTTCTGGCTGTTCACCGCTCCGCCGATTCCATGCGACTCCCAACTCAACAGATCCTTGTGGGTGAATGTCTCCAATTGATAGCCTTCGTTCAGCAAAAAGTCCGCATCCTGAGCGTGCATCGCCCATGGGAACGCAATTAAGCCGATCAATACCGCCAGCGATTCTCTCTTCATAATTCTAGTCCCGTTTCCTCTGTCGTTTACCGTTACTCAATGCAGGGAGCATTTCCCACTCTGCCTAGTTCAATCGGGGTAAACGGACCGCGCAATCCGCGCGTTCTCAACAGAAGTCTCCTCCACTGGCGTCTCAATCGAGACAACCGCGGAAGATGCTAAGCAATTCGAACATCATGATTGATGCCCGATCGCAGCGATAGGAACCTCTGCTGAATGGAATCGTTACACGAATCGCTTTGCTACCCGTGCGCGCTCCCCACCCCCCAACACTAAGTTTGGCCGTAGGTTCCGCGGATCGGGTAGTCGTTTTCTCGAATCCACTCCACTGTTTCCAGCAACTCCCCCAGATCGGCCCGATTGAAAGGCGTGTTGGATTGATCAATGAGTTGAAGTCGACCTTCCTCGTTCAAGGCGAAGAGCCCCGGCTCGGCAAAGGGTCGATCGGTCTCGGCAGGCGAACGCGGTTCGGATATCCACAAACCGAGCGACTGCATCTGTTCGATGGAAAGACCGAAAGCGACCGGGAATCGCAGACCTTCTGCTTCGACCATAGCGCGAGCCCGCTCTTCCGGATCAGCCGAAGCGACCACGATATCCGCTCCCGCCTCAAAGAAGCGCTCGCGCAAGCTCTCAAGCCGCTTCAGATAAGCGTGGCAGACAGGGCAATGGTTGCCGCGGTAGACGAATACGAGCCTCCAGCGACCAGCCTCGGCGCGTTTGCCCAGATCCGTTTCGCCGCCGCCTAGAAGCGGAAGTTCGATGGAGGGCAAAGTCCCTCCAGAATGCAGTTTTTTACTATACATAATTGCGACTGTTTTTCGAAAACCTAACTGATAGAAAATAAAAATGATCGAGCGATTTCGAGTTCGCAGAATACGTCTATCGCCTGTAAAGTAAACGCTTTCACCCCGAAGTATTGCTACAAACATGAAACGCTCCCAGATCAACTGCGCCGTCAATCACGCCACGGCCTTTTTCCAAGCGAATGGCTGGCGCCTTCCGCCAAACCCTTGCTGGGACGTTACCGACTTCGGGCTCGGCGCCTTCGAGCAATACGGACTGGTCCTCGTCAATCTCGCCGACGAGCCCGAGTACTGCGAAAAACTGATGTACGCTCGCAAAAACCAGAAAACCCCCGCCCATACTCATAAGAAAAAGAAAGAGGACATCATCTGCCGATCAGGCCGACTCGCGCTGCAGCTGTGGCAAGGTCATCCCGACGGGGCCAGTGAACCCGAGTTCCAACTACAAGTAAATCGCGAACAACGCTCGTTTCAATCCGGCGGAGTCCTGGAACTCGAGGCAGGAGAGCGCGTCACGCTCGTTCCCGGCGTCTATCACGCGTTCTGGCCCACCAGCGAAGAGTGTATTATAGGAGAAGTCTCCACCGCCAACGACGACGCCAACGACAATTTCTTCGTCGACCCGAACATCGGACGCTACCCGGAAATCGAAGAGGACGAACCGCCCCGAATTCGTATCCTTTCCGAGAATACGTAGAGCGAGTCTCTAGCAACTAGGCCACGCGGCCTAGTTCTCTTCACGGACAATCGGTCCGCTCGGCGCCGAGAGGATCATCTTGGCCCAAGTCCCATCGTCGTCCCCGGTTCCATAAATGAGAAAGTGCCCTCCGTAGTTTCCTCCATCGGGGTCGGTATGCACAATTTCGACGCTGTAAACATCGCCTTCCACCGGCGGCCTCCAATTCGGATCGCTGCGCCCAAAGGTATCAGCCATCGCCACCTTCGCCTCCAGTATGAAATCACCCTCGTTTTCGCCCCATGGATTCATTTGAATACGGTACTCGACGGACCCGGTAGGAATGGGTTCTTCAATATACGTCTCGCCTTCCGCGCCGTGACGCCACCACGCTCCGTAATCCGGTCGCGACGTATCAACGACGAAACAAAACGCGTTGTCGCCCTGCCCAAACGACTCCGGGATGTCGTCTCTCGGCGCTTCGATGAACCAGCAAATAGCGTCCTTGTAGTACCATCGCTTCGGCTCGTGTTTTGCTTCGCTAACGTCGTTCACGTTGTCGTGGACTTCCGCTCCCATATAGAAGTAGTCATCGTCCCAAGCCATGTAGTAGCGAGCGCGTAGATCCTCCTCGGTCGGCGGCTCGTCTCCATGCTTGGTAAGCCGGTTTCGATGCGGTTCGAACCATGAAGTATGCCGCAATCGATGAATATCCCACACGCCATCATGATAGGCATTGCCTTTCCAGTCGGACAGGTCGCCGTCGATAGTCGGAGCGGATTCAAGGCGCGGCAACGCGATCTCGAAAGAAGCGGCCGTCTTTGCGACATCCTTCCGCGCGGTTTCGGAGGTTGAATCCGAGCAGCTCGCGAAGGCTAGAAACGCAATCGGCAGCAGCAGTCTCGCGCTTGCGAACTCTCGAATCCTCAGCGCCTTAAAGCTCGGCAGATGTCCCAGGAAACGCATTCTCAGAGTTTCTGCCCTCCAAACGACAAACTCCACCACAAAAGAAGCGAATCTAACTGTTCTAAACGCAACGGAATGGCCAATTTGACCCGGATTCGACGAAATATTCTTCGTAAGTAAGCCCAAACACCCAGATTCGCCCAAAATCGCCAAATCAATCTCTTCGGCCGGGGCGAAACGTCTATGCCAGACATTCTCATCACCGACTTCAGCGCCAAGAACGACGGCGAAACGAACAACGCCTCGCCCATTCAGGCAGCAATCAACGCGTGCCACCAGAACGGCGGCGGACGAGTAGTCGTTCCAGCAGGAGGCGTTTTCGTTTCGGGAACGATCGAACTAAAGAGCGGCGTGGAGCTGCACCTCGAAAGCGGATCGAAACTGCAGGCGAGCCACGAAAAAGGAGACTACGTTGTCGCAAACATCGCGGGCGAGTACGGCGGCAAAGAGGGCGGATTTCTGATACGGGCGAACAACTGTCGCAACATCAGCATTACAGGCCAAGGCGTCATCGACGGGCAAGCCGACGCTTTCATGGACGGATGGTGGACCGACGACGGAAAGTACATCCGCAAACCAAAGGACTTCAGGACACGGATCATCGGCCTGACGGGTTGCGAAAACATACGCATCACCGGAATTACCATCAAAGACGCCGCCCAGTGGACCTGCCACTTGACCGGTTGCGAAGACGTGGTGATACACGGCATTACGATACGCAATGGCTTGGACGTCCCCAACTGCGACGGCATCGATCCCGACCATTGCCGCAACGTGCGGATAAGCGACTGCCATATCGAAGCAGGCGACGACGGTATTGTAATTAAGACTACGCAAGAATTCGACGCCTACGGACCCTCGGAGAATATTACCATTACCGGATGCACCATCATCAGCACGTCGGCCGCCATAAAAATCGGCACCGAGTCGGTAAGCGACATTCGCGACGTGGTCGTGACCGGCTGCATCATCAAGCGATCGCATCGCGGCCTCGCAATCCAGTTGCGCGACAAAGGGCTGATCGAAAACGTGATGTTTTCAGACTGCATCGTCGAGACGCGACAGTTTCACCAAAAGTACTGGGGCAACGGCGAAGCGATCTACCTCACCGCAGTCGAACGACACGACGATGGCGATGTCGGCACGATCCGAAGTGTAGTGTGCAAGAACATACTGTT
Organism: Opitutaceae bacterium; assembly: GCA_028284235.1. Taxonomy (GTDB): domain Bacteria; phylum Verrucomicrobiota; class Verrucomicrobiia; order Opitutales; family Opitutaceae; genus Pelagisphaera. Next base: position 45,778 of record JANQSC010000054.1, on the reverse strand, counting down.
TCGCGGGGAGAACGGCGTGTTCATTTGCGGGTCGGAAAACGCGTGCATCAGCGACATCACCCTCGACGGAATCGACGGCACAATAAAAAAGACCAGCCGCTTCCCGGTCGATTTTCACGACATGCGCCCGCGGCACTCGCAAGAGCACGGAGGACTGGAAAAGGGAGCGCTAAGCGGCATCACCGCCTACAACGTCGACGGCTTGACTATTCGGAAGAGCGCCATCCGATTCGAGGGCGAAGAGCGCCACCACTGGCTTCACGCCCTGGCGACGAAAGACGTGGACAAGCTGGTGTTGCAGGACTTTGAGGGGCAAGCCCCGGAACCCGAAAAACGCGAAGCGCTAAGCCTCGATAAAACCGGACGCTAGAAAACGCAGACCGTTCTGCCGTTTCCGTCATTCCCTTCCAGGCAAGTCTTACCGAATAATCGAACTTCCCCCAAGGCCTCCCGCCGCTTCCAGCACCTGCCCGTCCGCAAGCAGACGACCCCGCAAGGCCGAGTACTCAACATCCTGAACAGGGCTCTCGGCATCGATCGCCATTACCGCTGCAGTCGCTGACGACTGTCCGAGAATCATGAATACCGGCTCCATCCGAATGGAGCCGAACGCGATATGAGAACTGGATACGCAAACTGGGACAAGCAGATTCTCGCACTCGTCCCGTTTCGGAACGATGGACCCATAGGAGATCTTGTACGGCTGCTTTGGTTTTACGCCAATGTCGCCTTCGTTCTGCACGAAGCCATCCGGTTTTATATAGCGTTGCACATTGTGCGAATCCAACGCGTAAGAGCCCATCCCCACCGAACGGGGCGGATTGATCGTTCCCAGCGTGTCGCCCTCCGTCATCACATACTCACCAATCATGCGGCGCGCTTCGCGCACGTAGATTTGATGAGGCCAGTTCCCGTTGTCCACGAACTCGTCCGCGGCCAGCCCCCACCGATTCATCTCGTCCTGAATCTCTTTGGAAACGCGCGGATCGTTCGCTATGAAGTACATCAGACCCTTTTGATACGACTCGTGTTCGGCGATGATCTCCTTGCGACGCTCGTAACTGCCTTCCGGGTAGTCGTAATTCATGCCGATATTGTCCGTGCTAAACGGCCCGTGGTTGTTCGTATCCGTTTTATTGTTTGGAATCGGATCAAATTTTTGAAAATAATCCCGTCGTCCTGTGTCGAATACGCGCAACAGCAACTCGTACTGAAACGGATCGTAGTCGTCCGGCTTGGCAAAGGGGACGCGGTTGTCCGGATTGCTGGAGAGGCACATCCGAAAGCAATAGGCCTGCACCTTCTTGTCAGCCGCGCCTTTCTCGCCCGGAGGCTCCGCCGACACGCGCGGCAACAAACCGCTGCTGGGATCGCCCGCTACAACGTAGGGACTGATGTCCGACGCGAACCAATGCTTGTGGTGCAGCGTGCCCACCTGAACGCCGTTCCATTCCTCGCCATATTGGCTATTCGCCTCGCGTCCCACGTGATAGGATACACCAGCGGCAGCCATCAGATCGCCTTCGTAGGTCGCGTCGATAAACACCTTCGCCTTGAAACGCGCCCCGCTGAGCATGACAACTTCCGAAATACGACCATCCGCGCGAACCACGCCCGCCTCCCGGTCCAGCCACTCGTCGCGAAATACGGGAATATCGTATTCGCCCACAAAATCCTCGAACACTTTTTCTGCAACGTGCGGCTCGAAAATCCACATGGTTCGCGCGTCCCCGTCGATCGCGGGCGTGCCCTGTCCCACATTGCCGTACTCATCCCGATCCTGCCACTTCCAGGCCGCCGGATTCTGATAGTGCTGATATACCCTCTGATAAAACTCGCGAGCCAAGCCGCCAATCACTTCCTTTTGCCCCGTGTCCGACCATCCCAAACCACCGGAGCTCAACCCGCCCAGATGGACATCCGGCCCGACAATCGCGACTGACTTGCCCATGCGTTTGGCTTGCACCGCCGCGGTCACCCCCGCCGATGTGCCTCCGTAAACAACAATGTCGTAGGACTGCGTTCGTTCCCCGCCACTACATCCTGAAAATACCAGGACAATTAACGCGCTAAGCGAAACGTGGATACAGATTGATTTCCAGCTCATAAACGTATTCGAGATTATACAAGTTGTCGGCCCCACTTCATGAGCCGATTGTCACCATCAACCAAAGACAAAGTATCACCACGCCCACCAACGCGCAGCTGCCGCCAAAGCCCAGCCAGTCGGTTCGATCCGGCTTGGCGAACTCCCATTGGCTTTTGGGGAACAGTTTTTTGGGGAGAATGGTCTCCGGATTGCGAGACGCCTGCTCGACATTGAGCCGATCTTGCTCCGGGTCCAAATCGACAGGCGTGTATATTTTCCCCGCGATATAATCCAATCGCTCCTTGTCGATGGGACGCGTCATGTACGAAACGATGAATAGAATCAAGAAAGGCGCGATTGCGTTAAAGAAAAAGCGCAACGCCACCAGCTGCGACTTTTTGAACCCGGTTAAGTCGACCCCAAACCAGCTTATCGCCCACAGCTCGGCTTCGAACCGCCCAATCCCGATCAACGGCGAATTCGGATCTTCCGGATCCTCGCGCACAACGCTTTCAAAAAAGATCCCTTTCGACTCGATCACGGTCTCCTTCAAGATCGTGTCCCCGACCGCGTCCGCCCGTCCCAACGCGACATCCTCGTTGGTTGCCGACTGCTTGTACTCATGAACGAACTCGTCCGTCTGAATCAGAAACTCCGGGTTCGTCCGGGCCCAATCCCAACTCTGGAAGATATTCGGGATTATCGCGAACAACGTGAAACAGAACGCGACCTCGACAACCACCGCCACCTTGGTGAGCCGTCGCCAAAGAAACCCCAGCCAGATCGGAGCCCCGAAAATCGCCGGCACCGAGATGAAATACTTGAATAGCTCGAGCAGGTTGTCGACGTACACCGCCGCCCCAATACCTCCCAAGAGACAAACGCAAATCGCTATCCGACCGACCGTCAAGTAGTGCCCCTCCGAGCGACCGGGTCGCCAAGGCTCGTAGAGATTCCGGATGAAGAGAGCCGAATTGGATACGGAGATCGCGTCGAGCGTGGACATATTCGCCGCCAAAATGCCGACCAACATCAATCCGAGCGCGCCCGGCGCCAAGAGCTCACGACTCATATAGCCCCACGCTAAATCAGGATCATGCAACTGCCCCGCATACAGCCCGAGCGCGATCAATCCCGCCAGTATCCAGGTCAGCATCAAGAAGCGCTTGAGAAACATGCCTCCGATCATTCCGAAACGGGCGGACTGTTCGTTCGTCGCAGACCCCGCCGTCTGCATGAATGTGGGAAAGGCGATGATCGACGCCAAGTTCGCGCACGCCATCGCCATGATCGTGTACCACGCGTAGTCGCTCATCGCAACCGAACCGAAAAGCTCGAACTTGAATTGCGGAACCGACGCGTGAAGCCCCGAAAATCCACCCAGTTGGGACAAGCCCAACGGAATGAGAATCAAGGAGAACACAATGATGAGCACGCCTTGAATCGAATCCGTTATGGCCGCCGCGCGAAATCCCCCCATCATCGTGTACACGGCGACAATGACCCCGTAGATAATATAGAAGACAACCGGGTCCGTGTAGGAGTAGAAGGACTTCAACTCCCCTTTCAACTCGCGCTGACGCAGCGTCTCGTAACGCGCTTGCCCCGCTTCCCCGCGCTCGGCAACCGTCAACGGCTTCAGTTCCTGCAGCTCCTCGAACGCCGCGACGATCGACCGCTCTTCAACGGTAAGAACCTCCGCGGGCTTGGGCGTCATCGCCATCATCGTCTTGCCCGCCACCATGTAGCCAACTCCCCCGCTTACAAACGCCCAGAACAAGATGAACGCCGCATAGCCCCCGCCGAGGAAGCGGCTGCGAAAACGCTCCTCGAAAAAGTCGCCTATTGTCGTGAGGCGCGCCCGGCGATACAGAAGCGTGGTAAACCAGTAGAACGGCGTCAAAAAGAGTACGATAAACTGTATCCACATTCCTCCGACTCCTTGCCGGTATGTTTCCCTAGTGACAGCAACCGCTTGATCCGAATTCGTCCCTGATCCGAAATTCAGAAAAAACTGGTAGAACTTGCCCAGGGACCGACCAGCGAGAAAGAAGTCTGCAGTGTTTTCGTTTTTCTCCCCCGATTTCTTACCCAGCCAAAGAATAACCGCCAGATAGAGGATCAAGACGAAGATATCGAGAGCATGGAGACCAAGAAATGTCATAGTCGAAATTCGCTAAACAGGATAACAACGAGAACAATAAACCGCGCCTCGAACCACAATGTCAATCCGCCCCAGCCTTCGCCTTTAAACTGAAACCGTCTACCCACTTCGCCTCCAACGAAGTCGTCTGAGGAATCTGGGGAACCCCCTTTTGCTGCAGATGTATTTGCGAAATCAGTACTTCGATAGCGACTGCTCCCAATTGACGAGGCAAGAGGTCGAAACCCGCGGTCTCCCTATCCGTATGGTGCAGATTCAAGCTGAAGAATCCCACGTCCCCAGGAACGCTGAGCCCTTCTTCTTCGAGCCAGTCGATCACATCTCCTCGATGCCCCAAAACGACGTCCGGCCGATTGCCGTAGAACCAATCCAGGAAGTTGCCCTTGTTTAATTCCTGAGGCTCAAACACGGGCAAGCAATTGCATCGCGTCGATCTATTCTCGAATGCGGTGTATCCAGCAAGCCACTTCATCAGAATACGATCGTCCTGAAAATGTTCAACAAACAAGCCAGGGCGACGATACCCCATGCCCTCCAAGCGCTTCAGAGCATTGATCATCGAGGGATGATGGTCCGGCATCACCGTATGCATCCGGACGTTTTCCAAGCCATAGTCGAGCTGGACGGCCGAAAAACAGCTCCAGTCGATCCCTTCGAAATTCCAGCTGTGCAGGAACGGAGGCAAAAAGACGCCCTCAACACCCCGGGCATAAAGCACGTGCTGCAAATGGGAAAGCGATCTCTTGGAGGTATTGAACTGGAAAAACTCTATCTTGAAGCCGAGTTCGTCCGCCCGGTCAGTCGCCCCTTTGAACAAGTCCTTGTGCCACCTCGAGTAGTCGCGGGCCCGATGAAAACTCTCGCTCTCGAGCACGGCGAGAGTCCCCCGAAACTGCACCGCCTGCGAACGCCGCATGCGCGACATCACGTCGCCAATAAACCGGTTCCGCTGATAGCCTAAACGCTCCGCCGCCTCGAGGATTATCTGCCGCGTCTCCTCCTTGACGCGTCCGGTGTTTCGGAGCGCTTCCGACACAGTGGCGACGCTGAATTTCGTCTCCTTGGAGATAGTTCGGATGGATGCCATTGGGGTATCTCGCTATCTTCGGGACTGGTCCTGTAAAGGCAACGCTCGTTTCAACGGGTCGTCCCTTCTCGCTTGGCAAACCGCAGCCAACGAGCGCTATACGCGTCCAGCGCGACCTTCGCCCCGATCGACAGCTTTTCTCCCGAAACGGCGTCTTCGCAGCTCGCGTAGTCAAAGTCCGTGGAAAGCCGGACCGACCGAGCCGGGCCGTCATTCATGAAGAAATAGTGGTCCGCACCGGGAGCCGCGAGCCGATACACGATCGCGTCCTTGCAACGATACCGCGGGAGCTTGTCTTCCAAGGCGTACTCGACCAGCAGATCGGCGAGTTCCTCGCCTTCCGACTTGAACGCGCCGCGAGCCGCTTCGAAACCGATTACCACCGCGGAGCCGTCCCCAAACGACGCCTCCGTCACGGCCGGTTTCCCATTCTCGAAGCTCGCAACCACTTTCGAGCGAGTGGGCTGCAAAACGCCGATCGAACCTAACAGCGATTGACCCTCGATACTCCAAGGACGGTTCTGGCCCGCGTACTGGTAGTCGGCAATCACAGTTCCAAAGGTTTTCTCAAACACCGACCCAACATCGGTGGAGTACAATTGAGCGTATTCGTCGTACCAGCCGCCGGGCATGTCCATGACCAGCCTTCCGCCCTCCGACACGTATTCGCCCAGCAACTCCATCACGTCGGTATTCACCGCGAGAACCGTTGGCATGTAAATAACCGGATAGCGGCCCGCGATGCCGTTGCGAATGTCGTCGGCTGTCACGAATTCGAAAGGAATATTTCGATCGATCAACGTATTGCAAATTCCGATACGCCCTTGCGTGGGCCGGTCGCGGAAATCATGTCGCCCCCGGTCCGACATGGCCGACCAAATGGCCTCGTTGTCCCAAGATACGTATACACCGACCATGGGCTCCTTGCGCGCTTGCCACAATTCGTCTCGATAGCGCTGCATCGCCTTGCCAATACCGCCGACCGCGATCGCCCGATCAGTCACCTTGTTGTGCCGGTCCAGCAGCGCGTACTCGCCGGCTTCCTTGCCCGCTGTCCGGGCGCTCCAGCACCAGATTCCAAAGCCTTTGAACCCAGCCGCCAAGTGGCTCATGAAAAATTGATTCAGCGTTCCCGCGTCCACCGTGAACCCCATGTCCGGGTCCCCCGACTGTTCGCCATCGAACTGCTGCGGCCCTCCGCTAGTTTCCCAAGCGGCCGACCAGCCGCCCTTGAAATTGTCCGTCATATAAGCCGCCTGCATATAGGAGCTTTTCAGAATCTCGTTGCCAGAATGGTTAAAGTGCCAGGAGAAGTGGATGGACGGATAGAACGTTCCCGTGTCTCTGGCCACATCGGCGATCCCCTCGAAATCGACATTCCACCAGGCCTGAGGACGGAACAAGCTCAACTCGCCGCCCGCCCGATACGGAGCGTTCGGGTCGATCGCATGGAAAGCCGCAATCGTGTTTCGGATATGCTCCAAGGCGTGGTCCGCCTTGAAACGGAAAATGTCGCGACGAATTCGATATTCCCGATGGTTGTACTGCTTCCACCGTTCCGCGAAATCAACCCAATCCGTGAACGGGCCGCCGCCGCCAATGGCGAGATTCGCGTGGTCCTGGTTGTAGGCGAGATTCGCTGCATCGATGTTGTCGTAGCGTCGCTTCACCCACTCGACGAAAAGCCTCTCCCCTTTCTCCGACAGCTCGAGCCCTCGGCCTCCCACAGTCGGATCAAAGGCGCGACTGCTGCTTTTTGGAATCTCCCCGTTGGGATCGCTCGCCCGAATCTCCATCGCTGTACGTATTCGCTTTTCAAGTGCGTTTCGCTGATACTCGACCATTTTCGGGTGCTCGCGAATCGCCTTCGGCGAAAGATCGCTCCCGATTCCCAATTCGGAAAGGAGGGTATCGGTTATCGGAACCCATCCGCCTTGCCCGTACCACCACGGAACCAAGCCCTCGTCCAAGGCGATGAGCTGGATTTTCTCCACCGTCCAGTCGCCTACTGGATAGATCCCTTTCAACGCCGTGAAACCGAGATCTTTCATGGTGCGGAAGTGCCAGCGGATCTCTTTCTCCTCCTCACCCGGTCGTTGAATATACACTACGCCCGCAGGCATCGGGGCGATTTTCCGAAACTTGTTCTGCATCTCCGACTCGTGCAGCCGATCGTATGCCTCGTGCATGTAATCGTGATCCGAAGCGGCGGAAGCGCTTACCAATATCCCAAAGGTCAGAGACCCAACAAGCCGTTTCACAAACATATCCATAAATTACTATATCCCCGGCGCGTTCTTCAACGCGAATCCGCGTCGAACCATGATTCTCACACTACCCTAGAGCAAAGCCTCGGGGCGAACCCCGAGGCACAATACTACAGTTTATATTAACTACTCTATTAAAACGAAACTCCAGCCGTCAGGCGGAACGAACGCGGCGCGTAGTAGCGCACCGTACGGCGGAACGGGTAGACCGTGTCCTCAGGATAGGAGGCGATCGCTTCGTCCTTCTGGTCGTCGAACAAGTTATATACGTTCGCGCGGAAGTTCCACAGGTACTTGTCATTGACCAGCTTCCGATAGCCAAAGGCGAGGCGCCCCTCGAAACGGTCGGGAACCATCGGAGTCGGGCGTCCCACGACCGCAGGGTTTCCTCCGGCGACGTCGACCGCGGTCTGACGCTCGCCCGCGTAAATGAGCCCAAACGAGGCGTTGAAGCCATCGAGCGGGCCTTCATTCCAAGTCTTCTTAGACCAGAGGGAGAACGAGTGCTCCGGCGAGTCGTCGAGCTTGGCCCCGATCAGGGCATTGCCGTTGAAGGTCGACGGATCCATCAAATCGGTAAAGTTCTCCTCCCCGAGGAACCGGACCCAAACGTCGTACTCCGTTCCGAAACTCTGGCCTTCTACAATGAAGGGGACGAGTTCGAATCCCTGCGTGATCACGCGATCGATATAGGCGTAGTTGAATGTAAACTGCCAGTCGTCGCTCGGCGTGAAGATCAGCTGCGCGTCCGCTCCTTCAGCCGTGTCGCCGAACGGGACATCCGAGCCGCGAGCCATCGACGGCGCGTTGAAGTAACGGGAATTGCCTCCGTAGAGCCACTCGCCATTCGCCATGGCAGCGTCTATGGCCGCTCGCGATTGCGGATTCTGATCCAAAGTTTCGTAGTTTATATAATAGCGGCTATCGCTAATTTCGCCATCCGCGATGAGCTGGTTCACGTTCATCCAACCCTCGCCATTGTTGTCCGCAGTCTCCGGAGCAACCGGCACATAGCCTTCGTCGAAATAGCTGATCGGCACCGAATAGCTTCGATCCCACACATAGTTGAATCGGTTCCGACGCTCTTCACGAGGCGGTCCCGCATTCCGTGGAGACGACGCGGAAGAGAAGAAGTACACCGCGTTCGAACGGTCGATTTCGAAGGCCGCAACCGCTCCGGAAAGCTTCCCTTCGATCAACTCGAATTTCAGCCCAACTTCGAAACTCTCGGTCGTTTCGTTGTCGAAATTCTCCGACAAGCCATTCCGCTGACCGGGGTTCGGCACGATCCCTTCGGCCGATACGACATACGCAGTAACCTTGTCGTTCAACGCGTAGCTCAACCCGATCGTCGGGTTGGTGTCCTTTTTCGGCACACCGCCAAAACGGTAGCCTTCCCTCACCGGAGCGCGATCCGGATCGGCCGTTCCCGGGCCCGCGTTGAAGTCGCGCGAGCGCCCCGGGGCGTCTTCGGATGAACCATCGGGGCCGCCCGAGAAGCGTTCCCAAGTTCCGTTTTCGTCTTCGTCAACATACGTGTAACGCAGATTGCGAATCATATAGCGGTCTCTTCGAAGGCCCGCAATCACGTTGAGCTTGTCCTGCAAAAACTTGCCATGGTAAACGAGGTAGTGGCCGGTGTTCCAACGCTGGTCCTCTATGTCGCGAAATCCGCGAGTGCGAAAGCTCGGGTCGTACATGATTCCAGCCGGAGAAACCGGAGCCAAGTTGTAGTCCTGGTCGCGTGTGGTGGTATGCTGTAAAAGCGTAGTTTTCTGTTCATTACGCCCAAGAAGAAAGCTGTGGTTCGTCTCGCCCACCTCAAAACTGTAGTTGAACTCAACGCGCGTTTGGTCGATCTGCTGATCCTCGAAGTTGCGATTCGACTCGCCGCGAATCGCGTAGAGGTTGCCGCTTCCATCAAGAACGGTCGCCTCGGGCGGCAGCTCGTCGGAGGCGTTGTAGGTGATGACGCTCGCATTCGTTCGAGCGTTCTGCTTCTCGACGTCGATCATCTGATGGCCGACCAGCATTCTGAAGTTCTCGGTAAACTCGTGCTCAACCATTGCGGCCGCCAAGAACGAATCCTCGTTGTACTCGTCTCCCTTTAGAAAACTGGCGGTATGGGGCAGATTCAACACTTCGCGCAGGCGATAGCTTTCGCGAAAATCGTTCCGCCCGTCCTGGTTCACTCCGAAATTGCCTCCCACGCTTAGATTCTGCGTGCTCGAGCTTTGGTATCCGTCAATCGTCCGATCGTTGATCTGCATGTCCAAGTACACGGAAGTTTTTTCTGTGGGCCGATATTCAAACTTTGGTGACAGCGAAATATCCGTCTGTAGATAGTCGTCTAGCTCGATTCCTCGCTCTTGATACTCGCCGATTACGCGATAGCTGAACGTGTCGGATACCGGGCCAGAAGCGTCGAAGATAGTGCGAAACAAATCGTTTCCACCCACTGTCAAACTCGTCGAATACCGCGGAGCGGCAGTCGGATATTTCGGTATGGTATTTACAATGCCGCCCAGCGAATTGACGCCATAGAGCAAGGCTTGGGGCCCGCGAGCCACTTCTATACGGCCCAAATCCGCCGAACTGAGATTGCCCGGAACGGTAAAACCATTCCGCAACATCGTGTTGGTGGTGTAACCGCGAATCTTGAGCGTTCCTTGATTTATATCGTCCGAGGTCGCGAATCCGCCTCCCGAATTGGAGGGCGAAAAGTCGAAGCTTCGCTGCTCTCCCGTATCGTTTGCAATTTCACTGCTTAAGAGAACGCCGGAGCTAAACTCGAGCGCCTCGCGAACATCCAGGGCTCCCACATCCTCGATAAATTCCTCCGTAATCGCTTCAACGGAAAGCGGGATGTCTTTGATCTTCGTATTCAAGCGCGTACCGGAGATCGTATTGGTCGCGCGATAGCCCTGGTCGTCAGAAGAATCGACGCGAAACGGCGAGAGTTCGAAAACTTCCTCGTCGTCTTGAGCGTAACCTATAAATGAGCCCAACGCGACAGCGCAGGCGAGCGCTATGCGAGGCGGCCATTTCATTATATGTTCAACATGTGTCATGGTGTAGTGAGGTATTAGTTCTAGTATTATCGTAGTTGCTAGCGACTCGCGAGGGCCGCGAATCCGTCCGAGTAAAAAGCTCGCCGGGATAGTAGTGAATCCAAGCGAACTCGAGCAGGGGTAGCCGGCCTGAACGAATCCAAACCGGTCGATTTTCAAATCGAATCACACCATGGTCCGTTTTAATTTCGAAGAAAAGGCCCCCAGATATCTAACAGTTAACATTGGCGTAGCCCGCTCCAAACATTCGCCTGATTTCCGCCAAATGCCTAACGGTTCGATTCCCCTCGGCCCTGAAATCGGTTGCCCCAAAAACCCCGCTATTCAAACTCGCGGACTAGCCCCGCCACAAACACTCGATCATGCCCAACCGAAGCCTCTGGACGCTACTCGCCCTAACCCTTTATATCCCTTCGCTCGCAGGAAGCGCAGCGCTATCCGAACGCTTGTGGCTCACGGATTCCGAGTGGAATGAACGGCGAGCGAAGATACTGAAGTCGGAGCTAGTCGACCTCGTCGAAGCCGCCCAAACGGAAGCAGCTCGCGCTTTTAAAGTAAGAAAAGTCGAATCCCTCGAGGATCGCAGGGCGTTCGTCCGTCGACTGGAAACTCTAACCGTATCGGTCGCGTTCAACGACAGCCGAGCCCAGGCCGAAGAAGCCGCGGCTATTAGCCTGGAGCTGTTGCGATACGAAACTTCCGATCTGGGAAAAGCCTCGATCGCGTTGAACGTCGTCGTTGCCTACGCCTTCACCCGGCATCTCTTAAAACCAGCGACGCGGCAGCGGCTCGCTTCAGCCATTCGCGACTACGGACTGTCATTCGCCACGATTGGAAAAGGGAATCCAGACAACCCCTTCAACAACTGGTGGGGAGTCACCCGGTCCGCGGCGGGACTTTGCCTCCTCGCCACGCTACCGTCGTTCCCCGAAGTCGAAGCCCCGCTCCGCAACGAACGCGAACGCGTTGCGAGCTACTTGCTGAACTACGGCGATGGCGGGCACTACTACGAAGGCACCGGTTACGGCATATACGCGTTCTCCCAGTGGGGACCCTTCGCTCTGGCCTGTCGAGCGTCGCTCGGCGTCGACATCGCTGAAAACGCTCCAGGTATCCAAAAAATGGGTGTAAACGTCCACAGCCTGACCGTGCCCGGTCCTCAAGTCGAGGGCGACGAACGCCTCCGCCTGGGGCGGCGCGTATTCTGGAACGACGACGGCAGCAACTTCCCCAGCCCCTCGATCGCCAGTCTCTACTTCCCGTTTTCAAACGCTCTAGACCAGATCGCGCTGCTCGGCTCCTACAACCGAATAGGTGGAAACGCAGGTGATAGAACGTATTTGGAGATCGACGACAGTCATGGGCACGCCTTGTGGACGCTCCTCTACTACCCGCTCGGCGCAGAACCCCCCAACTATGGCGAAGGGCTGAATCGGAACCTGTTCGACCACAAGAACGGGCTCGCGGTTTTCCGAGACCGCTTCCAGGACAAGAACGACTCGGTCTTCGCCGTCTACGCGAAAAGCTTTCACGGAGGCGGGCACGAACAACAAGACGCCGGGAGTTTTCGGTTCCTGTCGCTGGGAACCAGCTGGGCCCACGCAGGTGGCCAGGCGAAACCGCAGGCCCACTACCAAAACGTTCTCCTGAAAAACGGTATCCAGTATGACCGGACAAACCGTTATCAAGCGCGCGCCGGGAAAGTCAGCTACTACGCTCCAACCGAAAACGGAGGGAGCATCTCCGTAGATCTCGGCGCCGTCTACGGAACCGCCCGAGTCCGGAGGCATTTCGCAATCCGCTACGCCCCCACCCCCGGCCTGCGAGCGGTCATCGGGATTTGGGACGAAATTATCGAAAAATCCGAAGAGCAAAACGAATGGAGCTGGTCGATGTGCTTCCAGCAGTCGCTACAACTCGATACCGGCTCCGGCCGGTTCACGCTAACGGACCCGACTTCCGGCGCTACGCTCTCTGGTTGGTTTAGCGAACAACACGAGATCGAATCGCACGAAGGCCCGCCTTCCTCGCGCACGTTCTCATCCGGATTTCAGCGCGACTACCCCGGGGCCCGCTATCTCACCGCCCATTCGCCCGAATCGTCCAAGGGTTTCTTCACCGTGCTCGTTTTGCACGAGGGCGAACAACCGAAACTCGTCTTTCAAGGGGACGGGAAAGAGCGTCGAGCGATCATCAACGACGAAGTGACCCTGTCAATCGACCAGTCGAAATGGTACCTCGGCCCGCTGCGTATCCAGTTAAGCGACTCCGCTCAACCCATCGCAGCATTGTCTGGACCGACACAAGCGGAAATTGCGAATATGCCCCGCGATTAAGAACAAGCCACCTGTCAAATTGAGGAGCGCTTCTGTAGAGAGAGACGCCCAGACCAGCGACGCGCCCGACTCGCCGTCGTGAATCGGTTCCACGGCGCAGCATGCCGCCTCCGCGCATTCCGCCGCCATTGCGAGATCGCCCGTTTCGCCGTGGCCCGCAAAGCTCTCCATGGCAGTGGCCGAGCCGAGAATGAGCAGACCCGTGGCGGCGAAGAGCGCTACCATTCGGTCCTTGTGCTTGCGGCAGCCGGAAAAGACAGCCAACAGGGTGGTCGGGACGACCAAGGCGAACATCCAGAGATGGAAATCGCCATTGGCCCAAAACGTAGTGCCGAGGATTGGCAAGGCAACAAGCAACACGGGAGTCACCAAACAATGGATACCGCAAACCACCGCCATCATAATAGCCACTTTGTCCAACCAACCTCTATTGGGTGTGACGCAGTTGTCCGCGTTGATTGTGTTCGAATCCATGTAATTTTCTCTTATTGCAATAAAGCGCTAATATCGGTACCAATCGCGTTTGGTTTAATTCGCGAAAAGCTACAGCTGCGTCGGATTGGGGGTATCCCCATAGACCTTCGCCGGATCGAAGGCTTTGTCGGTTTCGACGAAAGTCAATTCGCGAAATTCCGAACCCTCGCCCAATTCGACCTCACGGTAGAAGCAACTCCGGTACCCGACATGGCAGGACGCTTCATCGCCCCCCGCCGCCGGGGTCGCAAGATCGACCTCGAGAACCACGCAGTCTTGATCGTCGTCTATCAACGCCCGCTTGACGCGCTGCGTCATTCCGGAGGTCTCCCCTTTCTTCCAAAGCTTTTGCCTCGACCGCGACCAATAATGAGCCAAGCCCGTGTCCAAGGTGGCCTCAAGCGCTTCCGCATTCATGAACGCGAACATGAGTACTTCACGGGTCGCCGCGTGCTGAGTAATGCAGGGGATCAGCCCGTTTTCGTCAAATTTCGGAGCGAGGACGCTCCCTTCCTCCACCTGGAGGACCGATTCTCGTTTGCCGAATCTCATAGGCACACTCATTGCAGGGCGTGCGGCGAGGTCAATTCTTATTGCAATCAAGTTGCGTTTTATCGCCCTCCGAGTCGGAAGAGTCACAACGCGAGCACTCTAAGAGAGTGTCTAAAAATTCGAAAACGTAGGGCTGGCGCTCGCGCCATGCCGCGGATTCAACCAGATATTGAACCTACGCGGCACTTCGCTAGCGAAGGCCCTACCAAAGAACTCATACAATTCCCGTATGTTAGACGCTCTCCAAAACCGCTAGAACCGCCAGGCGAAGCTGGCCTTGAGCGTTTGCGGCGGGATGCGATGGTAGTGGCGGTCCTCGACGCCTTGCGCCGGCTCTCCGGCGAGCCTCGACTCGTAGAAATAGGTGATGTCGTGGTCGTCGGAATCAAGCGCGTTAAGGAGGTCGACGCTCGCCCGCCAGCGCTCGGCTCGATAGCCGATTCGTAGGTTGAAAGCGTCGAAAGGATCCGACTCGACGCTGCTGTCCTCGATCAGCGGACGCTCGCCAAAATGGCGATAACGGAGCGACCCGAACCAGCCTTGCTCGTTACTGAAGTTCACGCCCGCGCTCACAACCCGGTCGATGGCTCCCGGGATTTCAAAGCCGGCGGGATCCAGATCGGTAAACGAGGCGTCCGTAAACGCGATATCGAGATCGGCGGACACCCAGTCGTTGAACCGGTAGTAATTCGCGATTTCGATTCCGCTGCGCTCGCTCGGTCGCGACGCTTCCGTGTTGCCCGCGTCGCCCACGTAAAGCAGCTCGGAATCCAAATCCAGTTCCCACAAAGCGATCGACGTATTCAATTTTTCATTCCACTCGTAGCGAACTCCAACCTCCGCGCCGGTCGAGCGGACCAGGGGGTCGACCGAATCCACCGGCGACCCGTCCACGGGATCGATCGAAATGGTCGTCCCGCGAGCGTCGTTGCTATGAAATCCGTATCCAGCGCTCAAGTACATTTCGGTCGATTCGTTGAGCGTATAGACCGCATTGAACTTGGGGCTCAGCAGAAAGTCGTTCCCCGAACCCGAGTTGGCCGCCGTACCGCTGTCGACGCTAAAGTCGTAATAGTCCCCGCGCGCCCCAATACTTGTCCGGAAGGAGTTCGACCACGCCACTTGGGCGTCGTAGAACAGGCCGAGAGAAAACTGGTCGATGACGTCCTCTCTCGTAGAGGAAAGCCGCTGCCTCGCTTGAGAGTGGTAAAGACCGACGTTGCCGATATCGTCGTAGCGTCCCTGCACCCCGACGGTCTGCCGAACGTCGCGCTCGAACATCGAAACCTCGTCGAAGGCGCGCGAAACGGCGAATCCGTAAATCATCCGGTCATCGGCCTGCTCGAACTGGTCGCCATTCACCGGATCCTCTAGAAAATAGGTAAAGTTCGACCACAGGTTCATGTCGTAGGAGATCGCGTAAGCCGACGCCTGCGTGACCGATGCGCCGTGATCGCGTCGCCAGTCGGCGGACAACGAATAGCGCGACGACTCGCCTCCGACCGTGTCGTCGATGAAGCCCAGATCGGATATCAGGCCGCTCGTCACTGCCCGCTCCGGAATCTGGTCCGTCGAATTCCAGTCTGCGTCATAGCCCATGAACGTAATCGACGCGTAGTCCTGCGAATCCCCCTGCGTGTATTTCAATAGAAAGTTGTTCTTGTCGAGCCCCTCCGGCAATGCCCAGGGGCCATCGTTGGTCTCGCGCTCGAACCCATAGAGAAACGTCCCGCTCTGCAGATCGATCGAGTCGGCGACGAGCAATCGATAGTGGTTGTATTCGCCGACATCCACCTTGAACAGCCCGTCGTGAAGCTCACCCAAAGTCCGGATGCTCGCCGATCCGGACGACGCGAAGTCACCCACGCCCGCGTAGTAGGATCCCTTCGCGTAGGTCATCGTTTCGACCAATTCGGGAATGAGAAAGTTGAGATCGCTGTATCCCTGGCCGTGCCCGTGCGACACCATGTTCACCGGCATGCCGTCCACCCAAGTCGCGAAGTCGGTTCCGTGATCGAGATTGAAGCCACGCATAAAGTACTGGTTGGCCTTCCCCGAACCGCTATGCTGAGTGGCGATCATCCCGGGAATGGTTTCGAGTACTTCGCCGACTCTCAGCATCGGCCGCGTCTCCAGGTCTACTTGCCCCACGACGCCTTGCGAAGCCGAGACGGCTTCCCCCACCAGCGGCGCCCCTCGTCCCTTCGTTTCCAGGTCGGGCAAGTGAAACAGATCATGCCCCTTCACACCCACGGACAGAGCTAAAACTGCAATCGCGCCGATCAGTCGAATCCTCATAGACGCACCACTAGATCCGACAATATTGCAGTGCAAGTCTATCTTCAATCCGCCGAGACTAATCTACAAAAGCGGCGCAAAATTGGTGACTAGGTATCATTTATTAGCACCTGGGTCCTGTGAGACGCTTTTCAATTGCTTCCACCCTTTAAACTCTGGGATGAAGAGTCTTAAATGAGTCTTGGCCCCCAACCTTCGAAACCCGCATTGCTTACTGCCGCGCTATTCGCGCTTTGCACCCAAATCGCGCCGCTCGGCGCGAGCGAGAAACCCAATTTCCTCTTCATATTCGCCGACGACCAGAGCTACGAAACGGTCGCCGCCCTCGGCAACGACGAGATCAGCACGCCCAATCTCGATCGTCTCGCTCGCTCCGGAACCGCCTTCACCAACGCCTACAACATGGGCGCCTGGAACGGAGCGGTATGCGTCGCCTCGCGCAATATGCTGAACACCGGGCGCTCCATCTGGCGGGCCCACGCCCAGGAAAAGCAACTCGCGGACCTAGCCGCCGAAAAGGGGTTCTGGTCGCAGCTCCTCGAGCAAAGCGGCTACACGACCTACCTGTCCGGCAAGTGGCACGTCAAAATCGATCCCGCCGCGATTTTCAGCCACGTCGTCAACGACCGCCCGGGCATGCCCAACCAGACCAAAGCCGGCTACCATCGCCCCAAGGAGGGAGAGCTGGATGTTTGGTCGCCATTCGACCAGAACTTCGGCGGCTTCTGGGAAGGCGGCAAACACTGGAGCGAAGTCCTCGCGGACGACGCGGACGCGTTTTTCGAACACGCGGCGCGGGACGAGAATCCCTTCTTCATGTATCTCGCCTTCAACGCCCCCCACGACCCTCGCCAGTCTCCCAAGCGATTTGTGGACCAGTATCCGCAGGAGAACATCAAGATCCCCGCCAGCTACCTTCCGCAATATCCCTACCGCGAGGAAATGGGGTCGGGAGAGAAACTCCGCGACGAAGCGCTGGGGCCGTTCCCAAGAAGCGAATACGCGGTACGCGTCAATCGCCAGGAATACTTCGCCATCATTTCGCACATGGACGAGCAGATCGGCCGGATTCTCGACGCCCTCGAGAAAAGCGGCAAGAAGGACAACACCTACATCATCTTCTCCTCGGACCACGGCCTGGCCTGCGGCCACCACGGGCTGCTCGGCAAGCAGAACATGTACGACCACAGCATGAAGCCGCCCCTTTTCATCGTCGGGCCCGGCATCCCCAAAGGTGAAACCCGCGACGCCTTCGTCTATCTGCAAGACATCATGGCGACCACCCTCGACTTGGCCGGAGCGGAAACGCCGCGACGCGTCGAGTTCAACAGTTTGATGCCGCTGATCGAGAACCCGGACGCGCCCAGCCCCTACGATGCCCTGTACGGCTGCTACCTAGCGGACAAGCAGCGGATGATTCGCGTCGGAAACCTAAAATTGATCCTCTACCCGCAAGCGGCTCGCCTGCGACTCTACGACCTAGAAGCGGACCCGCTCGAACTGAACGACCTTTCCGGCAACCCGGCCAACTGGAAGCAGATCCGGAGCCTCTACCGCAGACTAAAAGACCTGCAGGTCGAGATGGACGACACGCTCGATCTGGACGAATTTTTTCCCGCGCTTGCGAAGGGATAGAAATTCGCTACAAACTTCTACGAAACTGCGAGCGAGCCTCGCAGATACTCTGCCAGACCAATGATCCAACGCGCTATCACCCTTCTATTGCTGGGGGCATTCCTCGCCCCGCTAAACGCTCAGGAATCCCATTCGGAAACCGAGTCGGAAACGAAACGCATCCTCTTTCTCGCCGGAAAACGAAGCCACGGGCCCGGCGCCCACGAGCACCGAGCGGGCAGCCTGCTCCTCGCCAAATCGCTGAATGAGAGCGGTCTGCCCATCCAGGCCGACGTCATCAATATTTGGCCCGAAGACCCCGCGATGCTCGACGAGATCGACGCCGCCGTCATCTACGCGGACGCGGGCGGGCGGTATCAGGCCGAACAATACGCGCTGCTCGACGAGAAGGTGAAAGCCGGCATGGGCATCATGTTCATCCACTACGGCGTCCATCCGAAAAAAGAGACCGGCGAACAGTATTTCCTCCCCTGGATGGGCGGCTTCTTCGAGGACGACTGGTCCGTCAATCCGCACTGGACCGCCGATCTCACGCCGAAAGCGGGGCACCCGATCAGCAACGGCATCGACGAACCGATCCTCGCCAACGACGAGTTCTACTACAACATGCGCTTCCCCGCAGGCGGCAGTTGCGACGAATGCTATCACCTCGTCGACTCCTATCTCGACCCGAAACGGATCACGCGCTACAACAACCTCTGGAACCAGCATGGCGATCGCTTGATCGGGAAGCGCGTCAAGCTCATGTGGTGCCGCGATTCGGAAACGCAAGGACGCGGCGTCGGCTTTACCGGCGGCCATTTCCATCGCAACTGGGCCATCGACGACTTTCGAAAAGTCGTCCTCAACGCCATCGCTTGGGCCGCCCGCGTAGACGTTCCCGCCGACGGAGTCCCCTCCGCTCCGATCACCGACGAGCAGCTCAACCAAAACCTCGACGGCGTTCCAAAGGTCCCTCTAACCCGCCCCACGCGCGAGTCGATCCTGGCCATGGAGCCGATGCTACGACCTCGCGACCCCGAGAACTACGTTCAAAAAGAACACTACGAATGGGTGCGGGAGATAAAGGAAAAAGGGGAAGCCGCAGCAGACGAAATCAATCTCGAAGCCGAAAGCCCGTCCGCCTACGAGTGGATCGAAGAAGACGATTTCGTTCTCCCCGACGATCTGGAACTGACGCTCTGGGCCAAAAGCCCTGACCTACACAATCCGACCAATATGGACATGGACGCCCACGGCCGGATGTGGGTCGCCGAAGGGGTCAACTATCGCCGCTACCACAGAAACATGCGCAGCCCGAACGGCGACCGCATCGTCGTGCTGCAAGACACCAACCGCGACGGAAAAGTCGACAAGAGCCACACTTTCGTACAGGAAGAAGCCTTAGTCGCCCCACTGGGCGTAACCGTATTCGGGAACCGAATACTCGTCGCTCAGCCCCCGGAGTTGATCGTCTACACGGACGTCGATGAAAACCTCGTCTTCGACCCGAAGATCGACAAACGCGAAATTCTGCTCACGGGCTTCAATGGCTGGAACCACGACCACTCCCTCCACGCCGTGATAGCCGGCCCTTCCGGCAAATGGTACATCAATCAAGGCAACTGCGGAGCGGAAGTGACCGATCGCTCCGGCCAAACCTTTCGCGTCGGCTCAGCCTACGTCGGCGGGAAAAACGATATGTGGCCCGCGGATACCGTTCGCATCTCCGGAACGAAGAGCGACGACGGCCACGTCTGGGTCGGCGGCTTCATCGGGCGCATGAACCCGGACGGAACCGACCTCGAGATCATCGGCCACGGAATTCGCAACGCCTACGAGCACACCGTTAATTCGCTTGGCGAGATTTTTCACAGCGACAACGACGACCCACCCGCCTGCCGCAATTCCTATTTGCTCGAATACGGAAACGCCGGCTTCTTCTCCCACAACGGCAAAGTGTCTTGGGAGACCGACCGGCGCCCCGGACAAAGCATACCCGTCGCCCACTGGCGACAGGAGGATCCCGGCTTCATGCCGCCGGGCGACGTCTACGGAAGCGGCTCGCCCACCGGAGTCGCCTTCTACGAGAACGGAGCCCTCCCGGAAAAATACAACGGCATGTACCTCGCCGCCGAAGCCCGCATTCGCGAAATCTTCAGCTACTTCCCAAAACCCGACGGAGCCGGATACGAACTGAATCGAAACACGCTGCTCGGCGTGAAGGAAAACGGATTCTCCGCGAAATTCCGCCCGTCGGACGTAGAAATCGGCCCCGACGGAGCCCTCTACATTTGCGACTGGTACGACCCGGGAGTCGGCGGGCACAACACGCGCGACGACGCCTGGTCCGGAGCTATCTACCGACTCGCGCCCAAAGGATTCAAGGTTCCGGAACTGAAGCCGGACACGGAAAGCCTAGCCGGGTTGATCAAGCTGCTGCGGAGCCCTTCGGACAACGTCCGCTTCCTCGCGGTCGAAGCCTTGAAACAAATGGGCGAAGCCATCATTCCGGACTTGAAAGAAGTGATGGCCGATCCCAATCCATGGATCGCCGCCCGCCCCATCTGGATCCTCCCCCATCTCGGGAAAAAAGGAGTGAAGGAATGCGAACGCCTCCTGAAATCTGAAAACGCAAGCACGCGAATGGTCGCCTACAAGGCCCTACGCCGCGCGGGCCGGGAGATGCTGCCCTACGCCAAGCGTCTCGCTGCCGATCCATCCGGCGCGGTGCGGCGCGAGGTCGCGACTTCCCTCAGAAACCATCCGTACAAAGCGAAAGAAGCGATTCTCGCCAAAGGCTACGAACTTTGGGATGGCGAGGATCGAACCTACCTCGAAGTGCTCGGCTTGAGCCTGACCTACGACGAGGCGAAATTCTGGAAGCGTATTGAAAATTCGAGGACACCGGGTCCATGGTCGCCGAAATTCACCTGGCTCACCTGGCGCCTGCATCCCGAAGAAGCGATTCCGCAACTCATGGAACGAGCAAGCGATCCCGAACTCACCGAAGCCGAGCGCAAATTCGCCATCGACACCATCGCCTTCGTTCCCGGGAAAGCCGGTCCGCAAGCGATGCTGCACCTTTATTTAAAAGAGCCTCCCGAACAAGCCTACGCTGAAATGTGGTTCGACATGAATCTCGATGGAAACAAATGGGACGGCTTGATTGACCGGAATCTCGTGGCAGAAAAAGTCGGCATCGTAAAGCCGGGCAAAGCGATTCCCTACGAACATCCCGCTCCGCCCAGCAAGCGCTCCACGCCATCCGCGGACGCCATTCTCGCTCTCCAAGGAGACGCTCACAAAGGCGAAGCCGCCGCCATGCGCTGCATCATGTGCCATGATATTGGAGGCAAAGGCGCTTCGTTCGGACCGTCATTAGTGGGTTGGGCCAAGAGCCGTACGCGCGAAGACGTTCTCGACGCGATAATCAATCCCGACGCCGGGATCGCCCATGGCTACGACGCCTCGCGCGTGCTCCTGAAGAACGACCAAGTCGTCGACGGCCTCGTCAAGAGCGGAGCCGAGCGTGCTTGGCACTTCGTCAACATCGCGGATGCGGATTCGTATCTAATAATGACCACCCCCGGCGGCGTGGAACAAAAAATCTCCTGGAAAGAAATCCGCCGCGTCGAGCCCAACGAACGCTCGCTCATGCTCTACCCGGAGAGCCTCGGACTGACCGACGCCCAGGAAATCGCCGACCTCGTCGCCTACCTTCAGGAACTCAATTAGACCGCATCAGTAATCTCAAAAGCAAAACATCCTGCTCCTGCCGCAGGCAGGATCATGTTCCGAGCAGCGCGAGGATTTGATTCCGCAGGAATCACTGTTTACTCAATTTCACCCAGCAATCGCCAGATCGCTGAACAAGTCGAACTCGAGCTCCAAGAGCTTCTTCTTCGCTCTAAGTCCACCCGCATAACCAACAAGTTTCCCGTCACTTCCAACGATCCGATGACAGGGCACAAAGATTGAAAGCGCATTGGCCCCATTCGCGCTAGCCACCGCTCGGACCGCGTTCTTGTCGCCCATATCCTCCGCGAGATTCAGATAGGTCGCCGTCTTTCCGAACGGGACTTTCAATAAACTCTCCCAAACGCGCTTCTGGAAGTCCGTCCCCACAAATTGCAGCGGCACGTCGAACACCTTCCGCTTCTGATCGAAGTATTCATTTAGTTGAGACTTCGCCTTCTCGATCACGTCATCGCTTTCCTCAACGTACTCGCCGCCGATCCCCGTCTTAACGCGCTGATCAATCGTCGATCGCATCTTGCGATACCGCCAATCGCAAAGCGCCAGCTTCCCATCGTGCGATCCCAACAACAACTCCCCGTAAGGGGTTTTCCAATACTCGATATTAATTCGTTTCATTTGCCTGAATTATTTGAAACCACGAATGCACGCGAATAGCCGCGAATCTCCCTAAATTCCTAAACACCAAAAACCTAACTACCCCCTTAATACATTGTTCTCTTCATGTACTCCGGATATTCGCGGTCGTAGGTTTCCCCGTCGAACGCCTGGCCATGCATCGACGCGAACGTTCGATTCATCTCTCCGGCAGTGGGTAGCGAATCCCGATCCGCATAAAATTCTGGATCCCACAACTTCGACCGAGCCAGCGCCTTTTGGCACTGGTAGTAGACCTTCTCGACCGCAACCGACACGACGCAGTTCGCCGGTTTGCCGTTCATCGAAAACGAAGCGCAGAGCTCCTCGTCGACCAACAACTCGGCCCGGCCGCTCACGCGAATCGTCTCGCCCACGTTGGGAATCAGAAAGATCAGCCCCACCTGCGGATTCCCGATAATATTTCGCAAACTGTCCAAGCGATTGTTGCCCCTTCGGTCCGGTACCTGAAGTGTCTTCTCGTCCACGATTCGCGCAAACCCCGCAGGGTCTCCGCGCGGAGAGCAATCGACGCCTTTCTCGCCCACAGTCGCCAGAATCAGAAAAGGCGACGCCTCGATAAAGCGGCGATAGTCCTCGTTGAT
This sequence comes from Opitutaceae bacterium, assembly GCA_028284235.1. Taxonomy (GTDB): domain Bacteria; phylum Verrucomicrobiota; class Verrucomicrobiia; order Opitutales; family Opitutaceae; genus Pelagisphaera. Next base: position 22,826 of record JANQSC010000054.1, on the reverse strand, counting down.
AAAGTCGATCTCCTTCCACTTCGCCCGTTCCAAAGGCATGCCGTAGATCGCCTCCAGCGCTTCGATCGTCGATATCCTCTCCATAGAACCGAAATTGGACGATCCGGGCCGCAAGCGCGAGCGCCAATACGGTTTCCGCCTCACACTACAGAAAAATTAATACAACGCTAACACAGCGCCGATATTGTGCCGTTCCAAAGTTGCGATTAGCACGCATTCTAGATGGAATGTCACGAATCGCAACTCAGTGGGTACTTGCGTTTTGAAAGAAAGATGATCCGCAGCTACCAACCCAAAGATTACGAAGCGATTGCGGAGATATTCTCAAGGTCGGTTCACGAGATTGCGTCCGAGGCTTACTCTCAAGAGCAGTGCAAGGCTTGGTCGGAGAAGACGCCGAACACGGAGCGCTGGAAAAAGCGATGCACTGTAAAACAGCCGCTCGTGTTCGTAATCGACGGAACGGTCGCAGGATTTCTCGAGCTAGACAACGATGGCCACATTGACTGCATGTATGTCCATCCAGACTACGCAAGACAGGGGATCGCCTCTCGACTAATTGATCATGCAGTAGCGGCTTGTGTAGACGCGGGCTTGCAAAGGGTGTTTGTAGAAGCATCGATCTGCGCAAAGCCTGTTTTCGAGAAGAAAGGATTCCAAACAATTGAAGAGCGACTAGCCCCTATCCGCGGCGAGAAACTGGTCAACTACAGAATGGAACTTAAACTACAAGACCCCCCCAATAAGTCATAATCTTACTCCTAATCATAATCTTAATCAAAAATCCAAGAGGGTTGGATTTTGATTAGGATTAGGAGTATGATTATGAACTAAGGTAACCGGAGGTAAACACCCCTCGAACTCTTCGCGCCTCTTCGTGGGTCCCCCCCACTCAATCCACCGCAAACTCCCGATGCATCCGTTCGTACTCCCCCCCCGCCGAGACCAGCTCGGAATGCGGCCCTACTTCGACCAGCTCCCCGTGATCCAGCACGAAGATCCGATCCGCTAGTCGGGCGATGTTCAAGCGATGGGCGATAAAGATGCTGGTTCGATTGGCAATCAAACGCGATAGGGCCGCTTGCAGCCGGGCCTCGGTCATCGCGTCCACCGAACTCGTCGCCTCATCCAGAATCAGGATACGCGGATCGCGCAGCATCGCTCGCGCGAAACAGACTAGCTGACGCTGGCCATTCGACAAGTGCTTCCCGTTTTCACCCACCTGTGTATCAAGCCCCTCGGGCAACGCCTCGAGCAGGTCGCGCACATCCAGTCGATCGATGGCCAAGTGAGCGTCTTTCACTGACGCGCCTGGCAAGCCCATCATTACATTTTCCAAAACCGTTCCCTCGAAAAGAAACGCCCGCTGCGTAACGATGCCGTAGTGGGCCCGCAACGCCGGTCCCTGCAAGGTCTCTATCCGGACCCCGTCGATCGTCAATGATCCGCTCGTTGGCAGGTAGTGCTTACTGATAAGGTTCGCCAGCGTGCTTTTGCCCGAACCCGTGTGCCCGACCAAAGCAACTGTCTCCCCCGGCTCAATACGGAAGTTGAGATCTCTCAATACCGGCTTCCCTTCCGCGTAGCAGAACTGGAGCCCGTCCGCCGCGATCTCGCCTCTCACCGCGGGCAGTTTTCGCAGCTCCTCACCCTCGCTCCATTCCGGGTCCGTATCCAGAATTTCGAACACTCGCTCCGCCCCAGCCGCCGACGCGAGCGCCTGAGTGTAGATTCGACCGATATTCTGGATCGGCATAAAGAAATAGTTCGCCAGAAAAAAGAACGAAATGAAATCGCCAACGCTCGATTGAAAACTCCCGGTCAGGGCTCCGTAGGACCCGATCGCAAGCAGCAAGGCGAGAAACGCCTGCGTGTTGAATTCCAGGAGCGGCAAGTAGATAGCCGTGTTCTTGGCCAGGTTTTCATTGTTGTCGGCATGTCTCATCGCCAGCGTGTCGAATTCGTCCGCCGTACGTTGCTCGCGAGCGAAGCTTTGGATGATCTTCATCCCGTTCACCGCCTCCGCGATCTTGCTCGTCATGCGACTTTGACTGAGCTGCGTCTCCATGGACCAGTGAGAGAGTCGACCGCGAAAGTATATATTGATCCCGTAGATCGCCGGAGCCACCACGAGCACCGCGCAAAACAGAGCCAGATTATTCAGGGCCATGAATATGCTCGAGAAGAGCATCTGCCCCACGAGCATGAGTCCGAAGAAAAACACCGTGTGAACCCCTCGGCGCGTGTTCTCGATGTCCGAAATATAGCGACTGAGAATGCTGCCCACCTTCGTCTTCGTGTAGTAGCCGAGCGAGAACTCCTGCAGTTTTTCGAACAGCCCATTGCGCAGCCCTTGCGTGACGCGCTCCCCTAATTCCAAGGACGCCATCATCCGGTAGTGAAAGGTCACTTCAGCCAGGATCGACAGCCCCAGAAACCCGATCGCTCCCCACAGAATACCGCCAAAATCCCCGTCCGCCACAGGCCCATTGATCACGTAGCCAATCACCAAACCCTGCATCGGGCGCAAGATGGCTCGCGCCGCCGACAAGAGCAGGCACAGATTTCGCAGACGCGAAAACGGATCCATGTAACGGAATATCCGCCAAATGACCTTCAAATCGAGGCGGCGGCGCTCTCGCTTTCCCGCCCCGATGCCATCGTGCATCCCAACTGCTTGGGCCAGGCTCATGCGGACAAGGCCTCGCTTTCACGCTGCGCCCCGAACTGGGCCTCGATCAATCCCGCGTACCTTGCCGACCGCGACTTCAGCTCTTCATGCGTACCCACGTCTTCGATACGCCCTTTCTCCATCAAGACAATGCGATCCGCTCTCGCCAGTGTGGAGATCCTGTGGGCGACGATAAAAGTCGTTCGAACCGCCATCTCTTCCCGGAGCCCGTCGAAAATCCGCTTCTCGGTCGACGGATCGATCGCCGAGGTTGGGTCGTCCAGCAATAAAATCTTGGGATCCGGCAAGAGGGCTCGAGCGATGCTCAAGCGCTGTCGCTGCCCGCCCGAAAGATCGACGCCCATCTCGCCAATGACGGTTTCGTAGCCCTCGTCCAATTCTTCGATAAACGTATCCGCGCATGCAATGCGGGCCGCCGCCTTGACGCAATCCAAGGACGCTTCCGGATTTCCGAAACGGATATTGTCCGCAATCGACTGGCTAAAAATAAAGGCGTCCTGAAACACCACGCCCACATTGCGACGCAAGACATCCAGATCGAGGGCTCGAGCGTCAACGCCACTGACAAGCACCTTCCCTTGGTCCGGATCGTAGAGTCGCGGCACCAAATTGAGCAAAGAGCTCTTGCCGGACCCCGTTTCGCCGACCAAGGCGATTATCTCCCCGGGAACGACCTCGAGGTTCACATTAGAAAGCGCATCGCGTCGTGGCGTATAGGATACAGATGCGTCGACAAACCGCACGCTCCCTTCGAAAACCTGTGGCGCTACCGGATCGACCGGCTGCTGCACGGACGATTCCGAGTTTAAGAGACCGTACAAGCGCCGAGCGCCGGTCAGACTCTCTTGCATCGCGTTCGCGATTTGGGCCACATTCGCAACGCGATTCGAGAACTGCTGCAACAAGCCTGCGAACACCACAAATCCCGCCCCGAGCGGAAACACGCCCTCGGTCACTAGGTAGCCCCCGTATACAAGGAGCGCGAACAAACTCGCGTGCGAAAGCAGATTGATCGCCGGAGCGAACAAACTGATGCTGCGGAAAATGCGGAGATGGCGATCCCAAATCTCCCGATTCATCAGGCGCATGCGGCCCATCGCTTGAGATTCGATGGAGAAACCGCGAATCACCTCCGCCCCTCGAATCGCCTCGGAAAGATAGAGTATCATTTTATCGAACGACTCCCGATAGGCCATGAAGAGCGGACGCGTTTTGTGGGAAAAAATCAAAGAGCCAATCGCCATCGCCGGAACGAACGCGAGACAGGCGATCGCCAGCGGCGCGTGAATCCGGATCATGAATACTGCGTACACCGTAATGGTAATCGTCAGCGTAACCGCCTCCATCAGGGCCAGATCGACAAAGGAGCGTACCGCCTGGATGTCCCCCGTTGCGCGGTTGATCATCGTCCCGCTCGGATGCTTCGAGTAAAAGCGCATGCAGCCTTCTTCCAGTTTCGCGAATACGCGGCGTTGCAGCTGGGGCGCGAGACGCCCATGTACGAGCCGAGCAGTCGCCGTCCCCGCCCCGAAGAACAACACGCCGTTACAGACGGCCGCGACCAGCGCCCCTATCGCAAGCGCGAGAATGACCTGCAAAGGAGCCCACGCTTCCGGCGGAGACCAGCCCATGGGCCAGTTCGGTTCGGTCTCGCGCATGCCGGAAACAAATCCCAGATAGTCGATCCCTAGCCCAACCAGATTGAGTCCCGCCACGGCGAAGAGCGTCAGAGCGACCTGCAGTAGGGCCGCCAGGGCGAAGAGACCGCGAAATTGCCAGCAAAGGCCGAGCATCCAGTTCGTTAAGAACAAGTTGCCGACTTTCGCTTCTTCCTTCTGGTCTGTCTTATTCGCTTCCGTAACGATATCGAGTTCGTAGCTGTTCAATCACGCCAATTTGGATTCAGGAGACTAGCGCCGGATCCGGACTATTCATTGAGAATTTGGATACGCCATCGACCCAAACTTCCTCTACCCGTCCATACCCGGCTCGCGCTTCGAACAAAGTGAGGTCGGCGATCTTTCCCACTTCGATGCTGCCGAGCCTGTCTTCCCATCCGATCGTCTTCGCCGGGCCAAGCGTCACCAGATTCACCGCTCGCGAAGGATCCATTCCCGCGTCGATCATCTTGACCACGCTACCCAGCATGGAGGGGAAATGGTAGTCGCTGCACAGCGCGTCTACCAGATTCTCCTCGAGGGCGTCGATACACGAAAGGTTGCCGCAGTGCGATCCCCCGCGATAGTAGTTGGGAGCCCCCATGCAAACATACAATCCCAAGTCTTTCGCCCGGCGGGCCGCCTCGATCGTTGTCGGCATCTCGGACATTGTCGCTCCCGCCTCTTTCGCCTCGTCCACGTGTTCGACCGTAGTGTCGTCGTGACTACCGATGCAAACCGACCCGGAGAATCGATCGCGAACTTTCGAGCGGTTGTTGATCTGGCTGTTCTTTTCGATCCGCTCGTGGAGCAAGGCCAACGCTTTCTCGCAAGTGATTCCCTTCGACGCCGCTTGCTTGGCCGCAACCTCCTCGAGACTGCGAAACTGCCTCTGCCCCGGAATATTCTCGTTGTAGACGATATTGCCAAGCGTCCGGTACGTCCCCAGCTTCTCGACGATTTCGTCGACCGGTTCGAAGTTCGTATCCCAACGGATATGCATCAGGTGCCTCGCCGAAGCGATGCGGGCCATGCGCTCGTACTCGTCCGCCAAGGCGAGTCCGAAATTCGCGCGAAGATCTTTGTCGCCCTTCCAAGGATCGTTGGAAATGCGGACCGCCCCGAGCACCGTCGTCAGGCCCGAAGCCAGAGCCCGCATATCCATCATGTGGAACGCCAGCTCGATCGGAAAATCGGCGCTGGGCCGCGGGTGCAGCTCCTTCTCGATGTAGTCCGTGTGGATATCAATCACTCCCGGAATTAGCCAATGGCCTCTGGCATCGTATTCGTCCGGGTAGTACCCGCCCTCTTCAATCGCGGTAATGCGTCCATCGCTCACCACAACCGAGCCTTCGACAACGCGATCGGGGAGAACCACGCGCGCATTTGTAATAATTAGATCTTTCATTTTAGTTGCGTATCGACATTTAGAATTTGCTTTCGGAGGAAATCTGAAACGCGCTCCATAACCATCACCAAGGCCACTATGCAGAGCGTGTAGGCGAGCATGTCCTTGTACTGCAGCATCCCTTTGGAGCGCTCCAATTCGAAGCCGAGCCCACCACCGCCAAAGTACCCCAACACGATCGCCCGACGCAGATTCACGTCGAACATGTAGAACAGCGCGGAGAGAAAACTCGGACCGACCTGCGGGAGAATCGCGTACCGTATGGTTTGCCACCGACTCGAACCGAGAACGTCCAGACCCTCCACTTGTCTCGTATCCACATTCTCGATCGCATCCGCGCAAAGCCGTCCGCAAAACCCGATACTGGCAATCGTCAAGGCCACGGTCGAGGTGAAGGGCCCAACTCCAACCACCGAGATGATAATGAGCAGCGTCGCAAACTCCGGAATAGCCCGCTCCACCGACAAAAGGGTCCGCATCCCCGAGCGAACCCACTTGGACGGAGCCGTATTCTGAGCCGCGAAAAAGGAGAAGCCCACCGCGAGCGCGCCTCCAAAGACCGTCCCCAGAAACGCGGCCGAAATCGTCTCGCCTATCGAATCGTACAAGCCCTTTGACTGGAAAAGCAGTTCGAGTCGCGGCGGCATCATGTCCACCACCAGGCGTTTCACGTGATAGAATTCAGTGAAGAAAACGAAGGGATCCACGTCCAGCGCCGCGAACAACGCGATCGTTGCGGCGAGGATGCCGCTCAGAATCAGGAACCTCTCGAGAAAACTTCGGGAAGGCAGCTTGTAGGGGACTTCGACTTTGGCGACGTCGCTCATCTCCTCAGGCCAGAGCCGCGCTCTTGGCATTCACCTTCTTTCTCAGAAAGTCAGATAGTCGCTCGGAGAGGAGAACGAGAACCACGATCGCCAAGATCGCCGTCGTCGCCTGCTGGTAGTCGCTCAGGTCCATCGCCTTGCCGAGCTCATAGCCAACCCCTCCCGCTCCGACCGCGCCCAACACGACCGACGCCCGAATATTTACTTCAAAACGGAAAATCAGATTGGAGATAAATGCCGGCAACACTTCCGGCAGCACCGCGTATCGAACCAGTTGCGACCGAGTCACTCCGACCAGCTCCACCGACTCGAGCGTTTTCTTGTCGATCTCCTCGATCGCGTCGCCGAGCAAGCGGCCCAGCATTCCCACGCATCCGATAGCGAGGGCCATGATTCCGGCGAAGTATCCAATTCCGAATACCACGATCAAAAACAGCAAGACGACGATTTCGGGCAGGGCCCGCTCGATCGAAATCAGTCCCCGGGCAATGGAACGTATGAACGGTGGCGAAATATTCTTCGCCGCCGCGATTCCGAAAACCAATGAAATCGCCCCTCCCAGCGGAGTCGCCAGCAACGCCATCGCCACCGTGATGAGCGACTCCTTCACCATGATGCCTATGACGCTCGAATCAGGCGGGAAGTGGGCTCCCAACTGTGCGACGCCTTTGTCCGCATTTCGAAAAAACATCCCCAAGTCCACCTCGGCCTGCCACGCGGCGAGGGCGATCAGCGCCGCGAGCGAAGTCAAATAGGCGGCTGGCCGACGATAGCGGCGAAAATCGTATCCGTCGATTCCTGACATGTCTACGCGCTTACGGAGTTATTGTTCCCGGACGCAAAGACGCAACCTCCTCGGCGGCGAATCCGCTAGACGCGTCCGCCGCGACCGACGCGGGCTCTCTCGCGACCTCCTCGAGCTCGCCCTCGTACACCATGGCCAACGTCGCCGCATCCAGATCGGGCGCTCCGTCGTACACGATCTCCCCACCCTTAATGGCGATCACGCGCGTGCAAAATTCCGCCGTCAAGTGTGGCTGATGAAAGACGCCGATAACGGGCTTGTCCTTCGAAAGCGGCTTCAGGAGCTTCATCACTTTTCGCGCGTTCTTCGGGTCCAAGCTGGAAACGGGTTCGTCCGCCAAATAGAGTGCCGGTTTTTGAAAAATCGCTCGGGCGATGGCGACCCGTTGTTGTTCCCCCCCGCTGAGATTGCCAACGCGCCGAGACGCGTAGTCCTCCATTTTCATGGACTTCAGCACTTCGTAGGCCTCCTTCGCCTCCTGGTCGGTAAATCCGTACAACCAGCTCCGCACCGGGGAGATATGGCCGAGCCGCCCCATCATGACATTCTCCAGCGCGGTGAGACGCTTAACCAAGTTGCCTCCTTGAAAAATAACGCCCATGTCCCGACGGGCCTCGCGCAAACGTCGCTCACTTAGATTTTGAATACAAAACGTCTCCTCTTCCCCGCTCGCTTTCGTGCGGCTGAAAATAATGTCGCCAGCGGTCGGCTGCACCAATCCCATAACGCATCGCAGCGTGAGCGATTTGCCAGCGCCGCTGCCGCCGAGAATACCGACGAACTCGCCCGCTTTTACCGAGAAACTGATATTGTTCAAAAGGCTCCTACCGTCTGGCAGCTTCTTGCATAGACCATCAATCCGAATCATACTTTTGTCATTTTCGTTGTTATTGAAGCATCGCGAGTTCCTGTATCTTTCCACTGAATACGCGCATTTCATCGAAGAGGGTGTCGTCGATCGCAATGTAGCTTCCCACCGGTTCAGGTCGGTACTGTTCGTAGTACTGCCTGATTTCCTCGAGGAGCTTAGGATTCACTTCAGCCAAATCCACATGGGCCCGGCGGATCGCCTCCTTAAGATCTTCCGGCAAATCGCCACGCACAGAAACGCAACTGGAAGGAATCGGCATGGACTGCCAGACGACCTTTACCTCCCCCTCCTTCAGGCTCCCGTGCTTGATCAGTTTATACAAAACCGACTTGGAAATGGCGGCTGCGTCCACTTTCCCCGAAGTCACCGACAGGATGGTCGCATTCTGTTTTCCTGGAAAAACCAATTCCTTGAAATCGGACTCAGGGCTCAAACCTTGCTGCTCGAGAAAGTACCGAGGAATTAGATGCCCGGAGGTAGAAGCGGGATTCACGAAAGCGAACGTGATCGCGTTCGCGCGCTCCGCAACATCCTCGATCGAGTTCAGTTCGCTATCCGCCCTGGCAATGATAAGCGAATACGATTGACGTGGGTTTCCATCCAAATCGCTCATCGCGGCGATTGCTTCCGCCCCCGCCTTTTTCGACGCGATCAGGTACGGGAAGGTGCTCAAGTTGGACATCTCGATTTTCCCAGCGCGCATGGCTTCGATCACGGGGCCGTATTGGGTGGTCCGGACAATCTCCACCTCCACGCCGATTTGCTCTGAAAGATAGTCGGCCCTCAAGCGGTACATATGTTCCCGTCGGCCCGGATTCTCCTCGTCCGGCGTGTACGCGAAACGAATCTTCTTTGGCCATCCCCTCTCATCGGTCTCTTGCCCGCGCTCACTCGAGCAACTGGCTAGCAGGGCAACTAATATGAGGGGTATCCAACGCATCATCGCTCTCTCAGTTAAGCATATCCAGGTTGTCGATACCCGATGCGAGCTCGCGAATGCCGTCAAAATGCGAATCCCCTGCTCTCACGTAGTAGCTCTCTGGACTCGCCGAGTACGTATAGATCTTCTTAACCTCTTTCCACGTATCTGGAAAATCCGTATACAGTTCTACGAGACAAGATTGGATCGCTTCTTTGAGATCCTCCGGCAATCCGCTTCGGACCGCAATGCATCCGTCCGGAATCGGCGGCGACTTCCAAATAATTCGGAGTTCATTCGGGTCCAATGCCCCCAGCTTAACCAGCTTTTTGTACGTGTTCTCGCTCACGCACCCGGCGTCCACCTTGCCGGAAATAACGGACAGGGCGGTCGCGTTGTGCTTCCCGGGAAAGACGAGCTCCTTGAACAGGCTCTCCGGGTCGATCCCCTCCCTTTCCAAGTAGGCGCGCGGAATCAAGTGTCCCGACGTGGATGCCGGATTCGTAAAGGCGAAACTATACTTCCTCCCATCGCGCTTCAAATCGTCCAACGACTTGATCGGGCTGTTCGACTTGGTGACGATAAGCGAGTGGTAAACCACATGCCCTTCTTCGTCGCCCCGTACGGTAATGCACTCGGCGCCGGCCTTCGCAGACGCCAGAATGTACGCAAAAGTTCCATACATGCTGATATCGACCTTTTCCGCCCGCATGGCCTCGATCACAGGACCGTACTGGGTCGATTTCTTGAGATCGATTGCAAGCCCGAGCCGCTCCGCTAGATAGTTCGCCAGTTCGTCGGTGGCTTCGAGTCGAAGCCCCGGGACTTCGTCGTCCACCCAGTAGGCGAATGTAAGCTGGGTCGGCCACCCCCGATCGTCCACCTCTTCGCGATTGCTCGAGCAAGACGCCAAAAGAAAAGCCGAGAGGCACCCGATCGCTACGGTCAAACTGCTCGAGCGCCCCCTCATCCTTCTTACGCCGTGGCGACTTCCGCTTCCTCGATTCTGCCGTTGGTCAACTTCAGTTCCCGATCCGCCAGGTTCGCGAGCGTGTAGGCGTCATGCGTGATGAGAATTACCGAAGTACCGCTCTTCTTCAGGTCCAAGATCATCTGAATCACGACATCCTTGGTCCTTACGTCCAGCGATGCGGTGGGCTCGTCGATCAAGAGAAATCGCGGCTCCGAAATGATGGCTTGGGCGACATTGATACGCTGCTGCTCCCCGCCCGAAAAGGTCGATGGGTACGCGTCCCACAGCTCCTCGGGCAGACCGAGTCGATTGAGGAAACTACGGGCCTTCTCCAGAGCATCCCCTTCATCCACTCCGTCCGCGATCAGTTGCTCCGCGACAATCTCCAACGCGGGCACTCTCGGGATCACCTGCAAGAACTGCGAGCAATAGGTCAGCTCCTTTTTGCGGATTCGTAGAATTTCGTGCTCGGTGGCTTTGGCAAGATCGATCTTCCCGTATTGGGAGGAGTCATACATTACTGATCCTTCATTGATCAAATACGTGCCGTATAGACATTTCATCAAACTCGACTTTCCGGACCCGGACTTACCGGTCAAACCGATGATTTCGCCGTGGTTCATGCTGAAGTTAATGTCTTCAAGCGCGTCGATTTTCTTGTCGTTGAGAATGTGAAGGAAGAACTCCTTGCGTAGGTTAATCACTTCGAGAAACGGGTTCATAATCTTTTACTCCTTTTGTCTTCCACCTACTACAGCAAACTACTGACGAGCAGCTGCGTGTATTCATGTTGTGGATCTTGCAGAATCTGATCCGTCAAGCCGGCCTCAACAATCCGTCCGTTTTTCAATACCATCGTGCGATCCGTCAGCATTCTAATGACGCTCAAGTCATGCGAGACTACGATCATCGATATTCCAAGCTGACGCTGCAGCCCGCGTATCAAATCGAGAACCTTGGCTTGCACAGACACATCCAAGCCAGTGGTAACTTCGTCCAGAAACAGAAGGGGCGGATTGTTGGCGATCGCCTTGGAAATCTGCACGCGCTGCTGCATTCCCCCGGAAAACGAGCCCGGGGCATTGTCCATTCGAGGGACCGGCACTTCCGTTCTCTCCAGCAAGCTGCTCGATCGATCGCGAATCCGTCCGACGTGGAACTCGCCCGCCATGAGCAGTTTCTCGGCAATGTTGCCGCCCGCGGAAAACTTGAAATTCAATCCGTCTCTCGGGTTCTGATACACCATGCCCATGAGATGATTTCGAATGTATCGTTTTTTCTGATTCGAAACCGTGAGCAAATTGACATCGCCATTCTCGAATCCGCGAAACCGAACATCGCCACCTGTGGACTCCTGATCGAAGTAGAGAAGTTGAACGAGCGTGCTCTTGCCCGAGCCGCTCTCGCCTACGACCCCAAGAACCTCTCCGTGAAACAGATCGAAGTCTATTTCCGCGCACGCCACGATCGCGTCCGTCTCCGGACATTGATTCGTCCCGTACTTCGGACCTGTGTATCGGATCGTGTTGGATATCGGGTCCCCGTAGATTTTCGTAAGTCCGCGAACCCTCAACAGCCAGTTGTCTGAATTGTCTGTAACCATATTTTTAGTACTCCTTAGGCAGGGTTCTTGAACAGACGCTGGCGCGGGCGAATTCCCACCCTCACTTTGTCCATGAAATTGCTGTCGTTGATGGTGTGCTTACGGTCCCCGTCGGACTCGTAAATCTCGTCCATGAACGCATCCGTTCCTCCGGTAACGGAACACTGGATACCGTCAAAACTCTCGACCATAAATTTGATGTCTTCGAACTCCAGCGGTTCGACCAAGGTGTGCGGCGGAACGCAGTGGATACGTTTCTCGCGACCGGCCGCGAACACGTGAAGCGTGTCGCTATGACTGAGATTGGGAACGTCCCACCGAGGAATGGGCGAAGGCGTCATAATGTAGCGCTTGTTAACCTTCACTGGGTACCCGGCCCCCTGCATGATCGCGCCGAACTTGACGTACGATTCGTAAAGCGAGACCCACATCTTCGCGTAGTCCGCTTCCGCGTGCATCTGGCGTGTCTTGAACTCATAGCGTTCTACGCTGCGCAGCACCTCCGGCTGGGGTACTTGGAAAACAATAATCTGCTTGTCCGTAAGCACCTCCTCGGTGATCCGGTGGCGCGTCTGGATGATCGTCGCTTCCGCCGTGTCAAACGTGGTTCTGCAGTCCGTCATGCGACGCACGAAGTTGCGCAGATTGCAGGCATTCACGCTGGCATCGCTCCCTTGGTCGATGATTTTGAATACATCGTCAGGCCCGATAAGGGAGAGCGAAGCGTGCAGCCCGCCGGTCCCCCAACCGCGCGAAATCGGCATCTCCGGCGAGGAGTAGGGAACCTGATAGCCCGGCACCGCCACCGCCTTCAGGATCTTTCGGCGAATCTCCTTCTTAGTGGATTCGTCGATGAATCCGTAGTTGTAACTCCTGCTGAATTTTTCCGTTTCGATCATTATATAAATAGTTATGGTTCTCCCGCAGATTACGCAGATGAACACAGATAGACATTGCCAACTACGTTTCGAATTCCGATGTGACTGGTCTGTGCAACAAAAAGATCTCTTGTAGTTGATATTCCTTTACGTTTGTTCATTTGCGTAATCTGCGAGTAACAACTAAAGTAGCTCAGGCGCGGGATCCACTGCATCCTCCGCGTTCGCTGGAACAGCGAGTGGTTTCTCCCCGCTCTTCATCGCATCCTGCTTGCGCTTCATCGCCTTCCTCAAGTTGTCTAGGCCCGACTGGAACGTTACATAGTGCGGCAGTTTCAAGTGGTTGGTGAACCCGTAAGATTCAACACCCTCCGTATGGTACAAAACAAATTCTTGGCTGTTTGCCGGATGCTCGTCCTTGACTCTCATCGCGCGATCCAAAATCCCCATACAAATCGCCTTGGTTTCGTTGTGCCCAAAGCAGAGTCCATAGCCCAAGGTCATGTACGGCACAGGATCACGGCTCTTCTGCTTGAGCTTGGAAATGACCTCCGATTCGGTTACCTTGATATTGCCAATACAGCGCTTCCGCCCGCGACGATCGCTAACTACGACCTTCACCTTGCCTACACGCAGCTCACCAATAGTCGGATGGGTCGAGCCAAACCCGCGCATTGAAGAGTACGCCAAGGCGCACAGTCCGCCCGTTTCCGCTCGAGCCAGCATCTGCAACGAAGCGGATCGGGGGGCCGGGAACTTCACCGCTTCGCGTGTAATATCGACAACCCGGCGGTCTTCGTCCTCGTCGACGCCGTGAAGCATGCCCTGCTCCATGAGGATGTCCATGATTTTGGAAAACGGCTTCGGTTCTTCCAGAACATCGGTATCCAGAAAGTCAAACTCACTAATGAATCGTTCGAAATCTTCTTTTGTCTCGCTCGCTAGGTCCGTATTAAGCATTCGCACCGTGTAGTCGCGCGTCGGCCCCAGTATCTGTCCACCCGGAGCTTCCCTGAACGCGGACGAGATGCGTCGCACAACGCGCATCGAACGCGTATCGACAATATCCGAAGAATAGGAGCGATTCAACGTCGCCCGATAAGCCCGCAAGATAAACGCTCCTTCCAAGGGGCATCCTTGCGCTTGTTTCAATGCAAGGGCCGCGTGCTCCGGAGCGTAGAGCGACCCCTCCCCCATTATTTTGTCGACCAATGATCCGAGTTGAGTTCGGATTTGATCGATTTCGAGCGGTTTCGTCCGAGAATTAACCCGTTCGTATTCAGTTAGGCGCGACGCGTTTTCAATTGCGTCCTCACCTCCTTTTATCGCGACGTATCCCATAGTTCAGTTCCTCACGCGACTTCGCTAATTCGAGCGCTCCTCGGAATGCACGCTATATTCAAGCGGCCTTCCGGGGCGTCGTTTACCAGAATGACATCTACTCCCAGCGGAAACTCGGAGTTCTTCTCCTTGAGCACATCAATCCAGTCCGCTTTGAGCCCCGAAACGTAAAGGTCTTTGTCGCCGTTTATTCCGGGGCCCTCCATGTGGATCCCCAGATAGCCTTCGATTCTCTCTTCCGACACTCCGCGAGTCTGAATGATGAAAGTCGCGCCTTGCTCTGGGTATGTTAGAAGGCCCTCTTTAACGAATCGCACCATATCCGGAGACTCGGCTTCGTCCACAATCAGGAAATCGGCTTCTTCCATCGACGAGGGCCGGCTTCCGGTGTTGATCTTCAGGAACTCCTCCTCCGTCTGGTTTCCTCTGGAAAGGTAAAACGAGACGTCATGGTTTAGCAATGACAGGCAAACCGCGGCCGTCGACCTCATCAATCCCACTGGGGGATCGAACTCTAGATCCTTCATCTGATTTATCTTTCCAGGCCGCGCCATGGAATCGAGGATCGACCGGAAATGGCGCTGGGAATCGAATACTTCGTCGTAGCTCGCTTCTCGGATCATCGCTACTCTTCCTCCATCAGTTTAAAGTCCACACGAGTCTGCAGTGTTCGCGCGTACTCTTCTTTTTCCGATCGCTGCACCCGATCGCCTTGTTCGTTCAAAAACTCCAGGATGCGCGGATCTTCGATGCCCTGATGTATCAACGCATCTATTACGGCGATGCAATAGCCTCGAACCGGCTCCTCCCCAACACAGAGACCGTAGCCCGCCTCGCCGTTGACCTCGACTTCGCATTCCGTCGTGAGGACCTCCCCAAGGTAGAACTCCTGTTTCTCTAGAGAGTCTTCCGCTCTGACCATAGTCAGGCAGACGTCCGGGTCTTTGACCACTCTCACTGGGTAGTCGCTCTCCAGTGACTCCACAAATCCTTTTAGCGAGTCCAGAGGACACTCGCACAGTACATAATCAGTATCGTAGCGCATTCTCGGCTACACGATCTCACGCCACTGTTAAGAACGGATGAAGCGCCAGTTAAAGTCTTTGAGATAGATCCGGGTCGCCCGGGTATCGCGTCAGTCTCGTCAAAAAACCCGAGACTACCGGTGACCAAGTGAAACGAATGCGACTCTACATGGGTCGAATACCGTCTCTCAAGCCGACGGTCTCGCTGCAATTGGCAATTCGGACAGTCTCTAACAATCCGTTCCGCCCGAAACGCTACAAGCGCCCGTAGTACGCTCGCGTATCGTATTCGAATCGAATTTCACCGTCGACTTCGAACTCGTCGAATACGGCCTTGAGACTCGCTTTCGCTCTCTCGAAACGCGCATCCTCTTCCTTGTATGAATACGACGAAGACAGATACCTCCCCAACAGCCCCTCGAAGTCGAACGCCTGACAATAACTATCTTCAAAAACGGCATAGCCGCCTGGAGAGAAGAAACGCTCGAAAACCGCATCGTCAATACGGCGGTGGGCAACCTTTCCGTACTCCTTCGCATTCTTGTGGAGAAACGCCTCGTATTTCGCCAGGAACGGAGCCGATTCGCGCCGCTCGTTCCATACGAGCGCAACCCCGCCTTCCGGCTTTAGAATTCTCCGAAACTCCGCTTTGCACGCGTCCTGGTCGAACCAGTGGAACGCCTGGCCCGCCACTATTAGATCAACCGAGGCGTTTTCCATGCCAGTACGCTCGGCCGCGCCCTCCAAACTCGCGAACGTCCGCCAACGCGACAAGAGACCTTCGCCCGCTTCCCGCATCTCCAAATTCGGCTCCACACCCGTCACTTGGAAGCCGCTTTCTAGAAACACCTCCGACAGTTTGCCCGTTCCCGAGCCTACGTCCGCCACGGTCGAATCCGGCGTCAGTTCGAACTGCGCTGCGAGAAAACGCGCCAATCCATCCGGATAGCTTGGCCGGTATTTCACATAGTTTTCCACCCGATCGGAAAAACGAGTAAGCCTGTCTTTTGCTAAAGTCATACGTCTCCTGGCTTCACGCTATCCGCGAAACCCAACCAATCAATGAAGATCGCGCTACAAGCCCGTGAAGATGCTTGGGAGGCTCCAAGCCCTTTTCACGCAATGGCCGAGCATACTCGACGGCAAAATGCCGAACCGCCAGGGAACCTAGGATTTCAAGAGCTATTTTCGCCCGCAGATTGCGCAGATGAACGCGGATCTTAATTTAATCTGCGGTCACCTCGAATTGACTGTTTCCTCAACCCGAAGAAGTCAGTCCCAATGCACCGGGACGCGGACCTTCGACGGAGCCGCGAACCCTTCACTGATCTTCGGGAGGAAGAGCCACTCGTTCAAACTGCGCTCGCACCGCTCGCGCAATGCAACGGGGAGGGAGTCGTCCGTATCGACCCTGGAAACAAGCCCAGTCTCGTCTACGCTCAAGGTGAAGAAAGTCGATCCGCTCTGTTTCGAGGCCGCGCTCTCCACTCCCTCAAAGTCCATCGGATAGCGGTGGACCAGTGAAACGGGGCGATTCGGTTCCTCGTTCGCCAACGCGTATCCATGTACAAACTCCCGATAAAACTCCTCGAACATTTGGGCAACGAGTAGGCTCGAGCGACGCCTAAACTCGGACACGATCTCTCCCTCGTCCGAGAAAAACAGCAAACTGTACTCAATTTGCTGGCTGGAATGATCGTAAACCTCTGGATTCATCAGCGACACGTGCGTCTCGCGTCCCGCCTGCAAATCCCCGATCGACTCCGCAGAGATCTCCCGCCTTCCATCAAAAGTGAAAAACACAGCCGCCATCACGACATTGGAGTAGTCGCGCGTCGGAACAAGCGTGACCTCAACCAAGGTCCCGTCCGACTGACCGCTTCGGTAGGCGGACGCTTTCGACGAAGGGGCGTTGTCCAGAATGTGGGCCGAGCTCGCAGCAATTTCCAGTTTGCCTTCCGCAAACGCCTGACCCTTGGCCAAAATCAGCTTCGTATCTGGGAACTCGATACTGTTTCCGTTCTCATCGAGGGCAATCTGACCGGAGGAGTCCGCCGCAACGATCTCGAGCAACTTCCCCTTCTCGATCGCGGCCAGAGCAACAGGAAAATCGCTGCTGCTCAGAGAAGGATGGTCCAGCCCGCCTGCCAACAATGGTGGCGACTGAATCAGGCCAATTGATACGAAGAAAACGGTGGAAAAAAGCGTGGGACTATTCATTGGGAAAACGATTGCGGGGTTCTCTTAAAGATCGTCAGGACGGCCCTGCGAGTGCGCTCAACTATTGTTACAATTACGTGTCAAAACCGCGCCGGTCAAGTTACGTTTCCCAAAATTACACAAAATTTCTATAATTTTCTGGATACAAAATTATTTATTAAGAAAAGATTAAGATCATATAAATTTTTAGTTTGCGAACGCCTCGCAAAATCCTTCGCTTCCGCTCCAACCCGTCAGATCAACACAAACAGTCTACGACGACCGGATGCAGACAGAACCGGCGGCAAAACTCCCGGTCTACGAGCTAGTCGCAACCACAAGCCGCCTTCGGTCGCACACTCTTGTTGGCGCGAAGGTGCGCATCCAAGCAATCCATACGCGTTTGGAGAATCTCGTCTACCGTCGACGTTTTCAAACGACTGTCGAGATTCCTGTAAATAGCGATTGCCTGCTTCAAGAGCGTCTCGTACGACTCGCGAGACACAAACGGCTCCACCCGGATCATCACGTCGAACTCGTCGACATCCCTCAATTTTCCCATGTCGTTTCCAAATGTGAGATCGACGATCGAATAGCCGTCCGCCAAAACGCAATGGCAATGGGGGACATAGGGCAGTCCGCGACGAGAGAGAATCGAATCCACGCCGTTGAATCGCGTCGGATCGAGTTTGTAATAGACGAGAGCTTTGTGGACGGACCGCAAGCCGCACTCTAGCGCGAGAGTGGCAGCCGCGCCGTGCTTGGTCGCGCACGTTCCCTGTCCGTCCTCGAACACGGCCAACGGACCGTCGCTTCGGTTCGCCCCATATTTCAGGTCGCCCAGCCAACGGAGCGCTTGGTGAAACCGCGTGACCCCCAGCCGGGCGAACGCCTCGGACACAATCCCGGTCGCCTCGAAAGACCTGTCTGGCAACGCAAACTCTCCCATCACGCCAAGCCGAACTAGCAACCGCAACGATCCCCAACGACCGCGCGTTTTCCCAAATCCGATTGCTGCGAGGCGTAGTCCACCACGTTTCCGAGTCGATCGATCTCGAACGAACAACACGCGAGCAGCGCTTTCCGCAACGCTTCGCGGCCTCTTTGAATCCTCGACTTCGCTCCGGAAAGAGACAAGCCCAACTCGGCGGCCACCGCTTTCTGGGAAAGCCCTTCAAGCTCATAGAGTCGAACCGCCCGACGATAGGTTTCCGGCAGCCCGTCGACGAAACGGGGAAGCCACTCGACCACCTCTTTGTTTAGATTCGCGCGCTCGACCTCCCCGCTCATGAGCGGTTCCACCGCCGCGCTTGTCTCCGCCGAGCGACTCAAAGAGCGGTAGTGATCATTGATTAGATTGCGAGCGATCTGGAACACCCAAGCCCCCAAGCGTTCGCTATCCTCCAGAGTGTGTAATTGCTTCTGGATACGCAGAAACGTCTCCTGCAGCAGATCATCGGCCGCATGCCTGTCCGAAACACGCGACCGAATGAACCCGCGGAGCGATTGCCCGAGAGAGGCGTACACCTCGGCAACTGAAAGACGCTCGCTCATAGTGTCTACTCTAGCAGCAGGCGGACGCTTCGGAAGCCTTTTCTTCCGTTTCCGGGCAGCAAGTGGAGTCGGGGTCCTTTCGAAACTCCGCATCCGCCTCCAGCACTACGAAGACCTCCCAGCGATTCCCGTCGGGATCGGTCGCCCACATCTTGTCCTGCACCGCGTAGCAGCACGTAGTCGACTCCTCGACATCCACCTTGTGGCCCGCCTCCTTGAAGCGATCGATCGCATTCAAAACCGCATCGGTCGTCTTAACTTGGATACCGAAATGCGTCGGACCACCCTGCCTGTCTGCCGACTTCGAAACCTCGTTCAGCGTCAGGTTCACCGAAGGGTCGGCTGGCTCGTACTTCACGTAGCCGGGACGCTTCTTCGTCGGCTCGCTGCCGAGCAAAAGCGTGTAGAACGCCTCCGATTGCTCGAGATTTGTCGACGCCAAACCGACGTGCACCCGGGCTTGGCCGGGAAATTCCACTGCAGATGTACCACTTGTCTTAATCATAATGTTGTGTCCTCCAAATTGAGAAATCTACTTCACTGTTCACCCCCATAGACGCGACGCCCCCAGAAAAGACGCGCGATTTTTCAACGATCGTCGTTCAAATGCGTTGGCAGCGTGTAAAGAAGCCCCGCCAAACGCGTGACGATAGACACGTTTGTCACTCCGATTTAATACGAATCCAACAAAGACGTGGATACTATTCAGCAATGAACACATTGCCAGTTGTCGGAGCCGCTACGAAAAGCGACAGCCTGGAGGGAATTCTGAATTGGATACTCGAGGTCGACCGCGACCTGGAAATCCAAGACCCATGTCTTCCCGGGTTCCTCGACGCCGACTGGAGCGAAGTGGCCGGCAAAATAAACACGCAACTCGAAAGCTACAAAGGACGACTTGGTATTCACGGTCAGTACGATGGTATCCAAATCGGCGCGGCCGACCCGCTTATCCGGGAACTCGTCCAAAAACGCCTGACTCAAAGCCTCGAATTCGCTTCTGCAATCAACGCCACGAGCTGCGTGATCCACAGCCCGTTCTTCTTTTTCGGAGACGGACAGATCTGCCACACGCCTCCGCGCGATCTCGAAATGACCCTCGAGCGGGTCACTCAAACGCTTGAACCGCTCGTCTCGGAAGCGGAAAAACGAGACTGCATCCTCGTCGTCGAAAACATCTTCGACCGGAATCCCCTCCCCTTGCGAGCGCTCGTCGAACGCTTTAACAGTCCCTACCTAAAACGGAGCATAGACACCGGGCACGCCGCAATCACCGAGCGCTGCGGGAACGGACCCAGCCCCGAGTTTTGGATAACGGAAGCAAACGACCTGCTCTACCATATCCATCTTCAGGATACTAATGGAGAGTACGACTACCACTGGACGATCGGAAACGGCACCCTCAACTGGGAAGGAATTTTCAGCGCCGTCAATGAAGTAGACGCAACCCCTCGCCTCATTATCGAAACGGCGGACCCTATCGCTGGATGGCGATACCTCAAAAAAGCGGGCCTCGCCCAATAACCGCGTGGCCAAATATCGCGATGCCCAGAAAAACCTGTAGACCAGAAACTCTATTCGACTCTGGTCTTCGCAATCGCGAACAGTTAAGATCGTATATCAAATGATTCGAGCCATCCTATTCGATTTAGACCAAACCCTGATTGACCGGACCGCGACCTTTGCGCGTTTTCTCACGAGCCAGTATCAGCGGTTTGAATATGGCATGGCGTCGACATCGAAAGAGGCCTTCGTTGCACACGTTTTAAAACACGACCAAAACGGCTACGTCTCGAAGGACATCCTCTACCCGCAGGCCGTCAAGGAACTCTCCCTTCAGCTCGACGCGTCGCACCTTGTATCGGACTTCAAGCAACGCTACGGTTCCGACCCCATCCTCTTCCCACGCGTAAGGGCAACGCTCGAGCGCCTCGCGAGGTCCTTCCCGCTGGCGATTGTCACCAACGGACGGAACCGAGGCCAGAACGCCAAAATCGACCGATCCGGGATACGGTCTTTCTTTAAATCGATCAAAATCTCCGAGGAGGAAGGCGTTAAGAAGCCGGACCCGGAAATTTATCTCCGCTGCGCCGACGATCTCGCTGTCTCTCCGAACGAGTGCCTCTTCGTCGGCGACAATCCGGAATTGGATGTTCTCGGGGCGATCAACGCCGGCCTCAAAGCCGTCTGGTTGCGAAACCCGCATTTCGCTCCGCCAACGAAACACGATGGAATCATCGATTCCCTGTCTGATCTCGCAACTGCCAGCGTCCTAACCTCTGAGCATGCAAACGCATGATAGCGACGTACCACAACCACACCAACTGGAGCGACGGGAAAACCGATTTCGCCGAGATACACGCCGCCGCGATCGCAGCGGGAGTCGACGCGCTGGGCGTCTCGGATCATTTCTGCGTTTTTCCAGATGGTTCCTCAAGAGACTGGTCGATGGACCCCTCTCGAGTTTGCGAATACATCGAAGATATAAAATCCTATCAGAGCGACGGCCGCATCGAAGTTCGCGTCGGTCTTGAAATCGACTGGTTTACCGATCACGAATCCGTCATCGAACCGCGAATCGAAACCCTTGACTTGGACTACCGCATCGGATCGCTTCACCACGTGGACGAGATTCCGTTCGATACCTGCTTTTCTCCGGACAAAGAAGAAGACGAGCTCCTGGAAGTATGGAAGCGCTACTGGAAACTGGAGCAAAACCTGGCAGAAAGCGGATTGTTCGACACCGTTGCCCATATCGACATTCCCAAGAGACTCGGCTACTTTCCAGAGCAAGCGCTCGATCGCGAGATCAGCGACGCCCTCGACGCCTTCGCCGCCCACAATGTAGTTGTGGAGCTCAATACGGCAGGGTACTCCATGCCGTGCTTGGAGGCCTACGCCTCCCCCAACATTTTGAGTAAATGCAAGGAGAGAGAAATCCCCGTCACGCTCTCGGCCGACGGCCATGAACCCGGGCGCATCCTGTACGAGTTTGAACGCGGACTGTCTCAACTTCACGCCGCCGGCTACCGAGAGCTGACCCGATTCCGAGAACGAGAAACCTGGTTCGAGTCAATCGACGAAGCCTACCCGGAACAAGCCCGCTAGCCATGCCTACGTGGAATCCAGATTTGTATTTAAAATTTGGCAACGAACGCGCGCAACCCGCCATCGACTTGGTATCGGCCATCGATATTGAGTCGCCAAAGAAGATCATCGACCTCGGATGCGGCTCGGGCAACAGCACGGCCCTGCTGAAAAACCGCTGGCCTAATGCCGAGATCACCGGACTCGACAGCTCCCTCGAAATGATCGAGAAAGCCAGAGAAAGCGACTCCAGTATCGATTGGATCGTAGGACATATTGAAGACCTGTCTCCAAACGACAAATACGATCTGATTTTCTCAAATGCTGCACTGCAATGGATCGAAAACCACGACCGGTTACTCCCTTGCCTCGTCGACGCGCTGACCAACAATGGAGTGTTCGCGGCGCAGGTGCCCAACAACGAATCGTCGCCCTATCACCAAGTGATACTGCGCGTCGCCAGCAATCCAAAGTGGTCCCACAAGCTCGCCGCGGCGAAAAACCCCCTCACGTACCATTCGATCGACTACTACTACGAATTGCTCGAAACGCAGTGCTCCTCCCTCCGCCTTTGGGAAACCGAGTACTGCCACGTGATGGATAGCGCCGAGTCGATCCTGCAATGGACGAGCGGCACCGGCCTGCGCCCCTACCTCGAAGCTCTGAAAACAGAAGAAGAGCGAAACGCATTTAAAGCGGAAGCGCTGGAAGGCTACCGCGACGCCTATCCCGTCCAGTCCAACGGAAAAGTCCTCTTCCCTTTCCGCCGACAGTTCATCTTAGCGAGAAATTAATCCGAACTTTAGAAGCCATGATCCCAACGCGCGCTAGCTTCCCGATATGAGCTCAATCGAATCCGCATTCCACGTCCGCGCCGCGACTGTTTCCGACGCTCGAGAGTTCTCGCGACTGTGCAGCCAATGGGGCTACCCAATTGAAGTCGAACGATGCGAGGAATGCCTCCAGAACATTCTCGCTTCGGACCG
>JANQSC010000040.1 GCA_028284235.1 Opitutaceae bacterium | reverse complement strand
GATCGCCCGCTACCATTATCTTATTGCTGTTTCTCGCGTCTGCGAACGCGGGGGAAAAGCCCAATATTCTCTTCATTCCTGTCGACGACTTGAATAGTTGGGTGGGCCATCTCGGCGGGCATCCGCAAGCGTTGACTCCGAACATTGATCGTCTCGCCAAGCGGGGCGTGTCGTTCACCAAGGCCTATTGCAATGCGCCGCTGTGCAACCCGTCGCGTGTCAGCCTGTTCACGGGGCGACTGCCGTCGAATACCGGGGTTTATGGGAATGGAGAAAAGATGCGGGATAAAATACCCGACGCCGTTACGTTGATGCAGCACTTGCGGTCAAAAGGTGGCTACTCCGTGCAGGGCGGCGGGAAAACCTTTCATGGCAGCGGGCCCTACGATTCGGATTCATGGGACTACTACAATCAGCCGGACCGAACGCGGCGGGCCGTCGGCGAACGGGATTCCTATTTGCCGCAGGACGTTTGGGCGCCTTGGGGTCCTCTGGATGGGGACGAATCCGAGTTGTTCGACGTCAAAAACGTCGATTGGGCGATTGGCGAGTTGAGCAAGCCGCATGACAAACCGTTCTTTATTGCTTGTGGATTTACCAAACCGCATCTTCCTTGGTATGCCCCGAGAAAGTACTTTGACTTGCATCCTTTAGAGAGTATCGAACTCCCCGATACGTTGGAAAATGATCGGGACGACCTTCCGTACTGGGGCTTGAAGTTTGCGAGAGAAGTTCACGACGTTTCGGGCGCGCGGAATCACGCGACTCACGGCGAGGATCACGATGTCGTGACAGAGCACAAGCAGTGGCGTCGAGCGGTGCAGAGCTATCTGGCCACCATCAGCTACGTCGACGCTCATATTGGCAGACTGTTGGACGCGTTGGACCAGAGCCGATACGCGGACAATACCATAGTGGCGCTGTGGGGCGACCACGGCTGGCATTTGGGAGAGAAACAGCACTGGCGGAAACACGCCTTGTGGGAAGTAACTACGCGAACGACTTTGATTGTTGCAGGGCCGGAAGGTGTGGCGCGGGGCCAGTTGTGCGACCGACCCGTAAGCCTGATCGATTTGTATCCGACATTGTTGGAATTATGTGGATTGCCTCAAAGGGATGTGTTGGACGGTCGAAGTCTCGCGCCACTCCTGAAGAATCCGCAAAAGGCCTGGGACCGTCCCGTGTTGACGACATTTGGATACGAGAATCACGCCGTACGAACGGATCGATGGCGCTACATCCGCTACAATGACGGAGGTGAAGAGCTGTACGATCACGACGCTGATCCAAACGAGTGGCGCAATTTGGCCAAGAAAGTCGAATACAGATCCGTCATGGAACAACTAAAACAATCACTACCAAAAACTAACATCAAGTAATGAAATACCCATTGTCTCGAAGAGACACCCATTTGCTGCGAAGCAGCAACAAGCGGCTTGTCTCGGCGAAGCGAAGCGAAGACGGAAGCGGTGTTAACATCGGCCTGCGGCCTAGTGTTCCTGCTGTAGCAGGAACAATGGGTATCCGCTTCGCGGATAATGGGATTGATTGTCCTAACTGTTTATCCTCATGAAAGATATTCGAACCTATGGTTTTGTTTCCGTGTTCGCTTTGGCGATTTTGGGTTGCTCGGATCAGGGTGCTGAATCCGAATCGGGAACCCTTCCCAATGTCATCTTTTTCTTGGTCGACGATCTGGGTTGGACCGATATCGGGGCGTTCGGTAGCAGTTTTTACGATACGCCGCATATCGATCAGTTTGCGACAGAAGGTGTGAAATTCACCAGCGCTTATGCGGCTTGTCATGTGTGTTCGCCAACGCGGTCCAGTATATTGACCGGAAAGTACCCTGCCCGAAACAACATGACGGACTGGATACCGGGACGGCGGGACTTCCCGTTTCAAAAGTACTTGAACGTGATGACCGGACAGCACTTGCCGTACGAAGAGACGACGATCGCGGAAACGCTGAAAAGCCACGGATACAAGACGGCCGCGGTGGGGAAGTGGCATTTGGGCAGCGCGCCGTCAACGCCGGACAAGCATGGCTTCGACTGGCACATCCCAAGGAACTGGTCGCGCGGCGCTCCCAATCGCACCTTTTACGCCCCTTATAATTTGGAGGGACTGGAGGACGCGCCGGAGGGCGAGTACTTGACCGATCGGCTAACGGACGAGGCGATCGGCTTTATCGACGAAAACAAGGACGGCCCGTTCTTTCTCTACTTGGCTCACTTCGCCGTCCACGACCCCATCGACGGGCGGTTGGATTTGGTGGACAAGTACGAGGAGAAGCTGAAAGAGAACCCTCCGCCGGAAATTGAGCCGTTTATTCTGGAGGGGAATCCCGATCGGCCGGAACGGCTTTCGCGAGATTATTTGGATCAGGCGATATCGGATCCGGCGTTCGCGGAATACGGCGTGCTGCCCGAGCACACGGTGAAGATCAAGCAGCGCCAGGACAACACTCATTTCGCAGGCATGGTGGAAGCCGTCGACCAAAGCATGGGGCGAATACTGGAACGACTCGAAGAGCTTGGTATCGACGACAACACGATCGTCATCTTTTTCGCCGATAATGGTGGTATGGCTGGAATGAACGTGGGGAGTCCCATACGGACGGTGACCGAGGCTCAGCTCGACCGGGCGTTTTCGACGTCGGTCCTTCCGCTACGCGGCGCCAAAGGCTGGCTATACGAGGGAGGAATCCGAGTTCCTTGTATCGTGAAGTGGCCGGGTCAAAACGCCACGGGAACGGTATCCGACGAACCAATCATCAGCACTGACTTTTACCCGACGATTCTCGAAATGGCGGGCCTCCCGCCGGTGGAGCGTCAGCATCAGGACGGAGTGAGCATCGCGCCGCTCCTCAGGGGCGAAGCGTCTCTCGACCGGGAGGCGATCTACTGGCATTTTCCGCACTACAGCAATCACGGCATGCAGCCGCCAGCGGGAGCAATCCGGGCGGGGGACTACAAGTTGCTCGAGTACTACGAGAACAACACTGTCCAGCTTTTCAACTTGAAGGAGGATATCGGCGAGCAGAACGATCTTTCGCAATCCAACCCGGCAAAGGCTAAAGAGCTGGTCGCGATGCTGCGGGCCTGGCGGGAATCGGTCGATGCTCGGATGCCGTCGTTGAATCCTGACTACATCGATGTCGATCCACACGAATGGGCGCGGGCAACCGACGCCAATAACGAATGGATTCGCCGTCGCCGATAACACGATAATCTACACCCATGAAACTAAATCAGACACTCACTTGCCTAGCCGCGTTAACTTTCTGTGGAACGTTGTTCGCAGGACCGTTGCGACTCGTCGAAAACGAAGCGGACAATACGATCAGCGTATTCAAGCCGGGATCGAGCGATCCCATTCTTGTGCAGAACGCTCGCGATGACCACAGGCCGTATGTTCACCCGATTGTTGCACCCGATGGGAATGGCGTTTTGACCGAGTACAGTCCGGGACACCATCCGCATCAAACCGGTTTGTATTGGGGATTCACGCGGATCAATGGACGCGACTTTTTTCACAATCCATCGAATGGATACTGGAAGCGAGAAAGCAGTCGAGTCATCGCGAGCGAGGGCGAGGTCGTGCAATGGGAGACCGTCTACGCCTTGCTCGACGAGTCGGGCGAATCGCTCATGCGCGAATCGCAAATTTGGTCGATGCGGGAAGCGGATGATCGCTACTTTATTGATTTGACCTGGGCGGGCGAGGCGCTGGTCGACCTCGAATTCGACGAATACAACTACGGCGGGCTGTTCCTGCGAATGCCTTACAAGCGCGGCGAGTCGGAGGGCAAGGCGGTCAACAGTTCACGTCAGGACAACGAACGGGCCGAAGGGCAACGGGCAATGTGGGTGAACGTCGGAATGGAAATAGAAGGTCGCGACGACTGGGGGCAGATTGCGATTTTCGACCATCCGGACAATCGCAATTTTCCACAGACCTGGCGGGTCGATCGACAGTTGGGCATCGGGCCGGCGCCCTCTCGAATGGGATCTTGGAGTATCAAAAAAGGAGATACTGAGACGTTTAAGCACCAGATCGTAGTTTACAGCGGTGAATTCAGTGACATGACTGTCAACGACCAGTGGAAGTCCTACAGTGGCCAAGGTGGGAACTGGGCGATTTGGAATATCGCTCGCCAAGAAGGCCGCAATGCCGAGTTCCTTTCTGGGCCGGAAGCGGTGGAGAAGATGACGGTCGCGGACGGATTGTCGGTCAACCTTTACGCGTCGGAACCGGAAATCACCCAGCCGATGGCGTTTTGCTGGGACGATCGGGGGCGTTTGTGGGTGGCGGAGAATCGAGACTACGAAACGCGTCGGACTGGGTTTTCGGCGGATGGCGAAAGTCGTATCCTGATTTTGGAGGACGAGGATGGCGATGGGGTGATGGACTCGAAGAAAGTCTTCCTCGAAGGCATTCCATTCCCGGCAGCGATGGCGTGGGGATTCGATGGTCTATGGTTGGGAGCGCCGCCTAATTTGCTCTTCGTTCCCGATCGGGATGGAGACGACAAAGCGGATATGGACGACATCGAGGTCCGTTTGAGCGGTTGGGGCATTCGCGACCGCCACGAAGTCTTGAATAGTTTGAGTTGGGGCCCCGATGGTTGGCTGTATGGATGTCAGGGATACGCGACGCCTTCGATGGTGGGAAAGCCTATTGGGGAAGGTCGGATTTACAAACACGGGGAACCGTTTCCGGAGGAATTCGAGGCGGAAGATCCCCAGGAAATCGATGGAGGCGTGTGGCGCTACCATCCGATTAAGGATCGTTTTGAAGTGGTGGCGCACGGCTTCAGCAATCCTTGGGGAATCGACTTCGACGACCATGGTCAGATTTTCATAACCGCGTGCGTGATCCCGCATTTGTGGCACGTCATTCCCGGCGGGATTTACCACCGTCAGGGTGGAAAGCACATCAATCCTCATGTTTACTCGGATATCAAGACGATCGCGGATCACCGTCATCGTTCCGCCCATGGGGGAGCGCGTATCTACTTGGCAGATACATTTCCCGAGAGGTATCACGACCGCATTTTCATGTGCAATATTCACGAGCATGCGTTGCTCACGGATATTCTCGAGCCGAGCGGGTCCGGTTTCATCGGCCGCGATGGCGACTCGACGGTGATGGCGAACGACCCTCAGTGGATCGGGTTCAGCTTGGAAATCGGTCCGGAAGGAGCGGTGTACATGCTGGATTGGCACGACCCGGACATTTGCGGAATGGAGGTTCTCTACAAAGACACGGGTCGCATCTATCGCGTCGCCCCTCCGGGCACCAAGACACCGGTCGGGTTCGACTTGGCTCAATACTCCGACGACGAGCTCGTCGATCTGCAGATGCATCGCAATGACTGGTATGTGCGGCGGGCGCGCGTGCTTCTGCATGAACGAGCTGTCGAGGGAACGCTTGCGAACAGCGTTCACGCCAAACTGTGGAAGCAATTCGAGGATGGGCCGGATGACGGGCGCAAGCTGCGTTCGCTCTGGGCGTTGCATGTGACTGACGGAGTGAATCGCAATCAGTTGACCCGCTTGCTGGACCACGAGGACGCCCATATTCGAGCGTGGGCCATTCAATTGCTGTGCGAGGATTTCAATCCGGGCCGAGCGGCCTTGAGACGTTTCGAGACGATGGCCGCCGAGGATCCTTCGCCTGTGGTTCGCTTGTATCTGGCGTCGGCTCTGCAACGGGTGCCCGAAGCGAATGTTTGGAAGATCGCCGAAGGGCTGCTCTCACACGAGGGTGACGCGGACGACCACAACTTGCCGAAGATGATTTGGTTCGGCGTGGAACCGCACGTGGAGGGCTCCGCCAATGTCGCCTTGGAGCATGCGGTGGAGAGCGAGATTCCGCTCGTTTCCGAGTTCATTGCTCGACGCGCGGTGGCGGCGGAAAAGCTCGATGCTATTGTAGCTGCTCTCCAGAAAACGGATACAGCTGAAAAACGGATTCAGATTATGAGAGGCGTCCGTGATGGTCTCGCGGGGCAGAAGTACTTGAATGCGCCCGATGGTTGGGACTCTTTGGAGAAACGACTCATGTCGTCGGAAAGCGACGAAGAGCGCGGTCTTGCTTTGAGGCTCGGTCAGCTATTCGGCAGCGCGGAAGCGGGGAAGGCGCGACTGGCTTTGCTTAAGGATTCTTCGGCGGACTTGGAGGATCGACGCGATATCTTGCAGAGTTTCGGACAAGAGCGGTTCGACCCAGCGTTCGACACGATTCTGGCGCTGCTAGACGAGCCGGAATTGCGCCAGTCGGCGCTACGCACTTTGGCGGTGTACGACCGTTCGAATGTCCCTGGGGAAGTGCTGCGTCGCTACGACGAGTATTCGACAACGGAAAAGTCGATCGCTATCCAAACGCTGTCGACGCGACGGAGTGGGGCTCGCGAGTTGATGAGGGCTCTGCAGAAGGGGGATGTTCCGCGGTCGGATATTTCCGCGGTTACGGCCCGGCAATTGAATCGGGTGATCGGACCGAGCTTTGCGGACTTCTGGGGATCGATCGAGTCGATGTCGCGCGACAAGCAAATCGAGATGGACCGCTATCGTATTTTGCTGTCGGACGAGTTTGTTTCGCGCGCGGATTTGAACGCGGGCAAGGCGCTTTACGAACAAACCTGCTCCGCGTGCCATAAACTCTATGGCGAGGGCGGAGAGATTGGTCCCGATATAACCGGATCGAATCGCGCCAACTTGGACTACATTCTGCACAACATGCTCGATCCGAGCGGGGAGATCCCGGAAGGCTACCAACTCGTCACGATCTCGACGCAAGACGGGCGGAGCTATGCAGGCAACATCGCAAGCGAAGACGACAATCAAGTCACTTTGCGAATGATCGGCCAAAATGTGGTGCTTTCCAAAGCGGACATTCTTTCGCGTGAAACGCTACCTGTATCTATGATGCCCGAAGGGCTGCTTTCGGCGATGAGCGAATCGCAAGTGCGCGATCTTGTCGGCTATCTGCGCACGACTCATCCAATCAACTAATTTTGCGCCTGCAATTCTTAGTGAATGGTAGGCTTTCTCGCGGGAAAAGAAGAGTCTCGTTCTTTCTCTATTTCTTCTGCTAGCCGATACACGGACCGACTATCGGCCAATCGGAAAGTATGAAGAAATAGAGGAGGAATCTGGCGGAAAATCCGGATGTGGGTTGTTTCGTTGGTTATTTCGAAAATCAATCGTGATTCTCAAGCGTAGTCGCCAGTGTATATGGCTACTGCAATCGATTTTAAAAGGGCGCTTTTCGTCGGAGTTTCGTGGTTGGTATTGACCGCTTTTGCCGCTGGAGATTCGGGAGATTGGCTTGGTTGGAGAGGGCCGTTCGGTAACGGGCACGCCGTTGCGGGGCAAAACCTGCCGACGCAATTTTCCTCTTCTGAGAATGTTGTTTGGGGTGTTCCGATACCGGGCCGTGGACATTCTTCGCCGATCGTTGCGGGTGATCGGCTCTTTTTGACCACAGCTCGGGAAGACATGGGTACACAATCCGCGCTGGCCTATTCGACCGCTACGGGAGAGCTTTTGTGGGAGACGGTTCTGCTTGAAGGCGAGCTTCCTGATGGTATCCACGGAAACAACACGCATGCATCGCCAACTTCAATCAGCGATGGGGAGCGTGTGTTCGCGTTGTTCTATACAAGCGACAAGAGTCTCCGACTCTTCGCGCTCAACAAGGACGGCGAGGTTCTATGGAAGAAGAAAGTTGGCGTATTCGAATCCGAGTATACGTTTGGCTACGGTTCAACCCCGGTTATCGTGGACAATACCATTGTGGTGAGTAATGACAGCATCGGTACCGGCTATCTCGTGGCTTACGACACGGCGAGCGGAGAGGAGGTTTGGCGCGTGTCGCGGGCATCGCAGAAATCCTCTTTCGGGACGCTTGCTTTGGGGAAAGTCTCGGGCCGAGAGCAGCTTCTGACGAGTGGTCACGGCCAGCGCGTAGCGGGGTTCGATCCGAAAACCGGTCGGGAACTTTGGAGCGTTCAGGGCGGTCCGCCAGTCACAGCTAACACCGTGGTCTGGGACGACCGTTTCGTCTACGCGTCAGGAGGATTTCCTGGACGTGAAACTTGGGCTACGGATGTCGTCAGCGGCGAAGTCGCTTGGACGAGCCCTGCTAAATGCTACGAACAATCGATGATATTGGTCGACGGTTCGCTTTACGGCGTTTCCGAAGGCGGATTGATGTACTGCTGGAATGCGGCTAATGGAGAAATTCGTTGGCGGGAACGTCTGCCGAAGAGTCCTGAAAGCGCATCGCTTGTCTATGCCGGAGGCTACCTTTACCACGCAAATGAAGAAGGAGATGTGATCGCCATCGAGCCTAATGAAGTCGGCCTCAAGGTGGTCGGGGAAAGCAAGTTGGGTGACGAGATTTTCGCTTCGCCCGCAGTGGTTCGCAATCGACTCTACTTTCGAGTGGCGAACTACGAGGGCGAAGAACGCTCGGAAATGCTCTACGCGATTGGACTGGAGTGAGGGGCTCGGACTAACGGCTAGCCCTTCACGTCGTAGCAGAAGATCAGGTCTTGGTCGCGCAGGTAGAGCTTCCCGTTGATGACGACTGGATGCGACCAAATCTTCCCGTTGTGATCGTCGCGCAAAGCGCTCTCTTTAGGGAGCTGGAATTTGCCCCGTTCCTTGAAGCCGGACGGGTTCGCTTCTACTAGGTAAACCCATCCTTCACTTTCGTTGAGACAGTAGAGCATTCCGTCGGCCGCGTGAACGGTTCCTTTGTGGAGTTCGCGTTCGACGCGGTGCATCCAGGCGACTTCGCCGGTCATGAAATCGATGCACATCAGGTTGCCTTTTCGTTGATCGGAAAATCCGTACACGTGATCGCCAATGAGAACCACGCCGCCGTGATGATTGATCATCTCCTGGTTTTCCCAAACGTTTTCCGCTTTTTTTCCGTCTACTTTAACGAGTTTGGCGCCCGCGCGATATCCTGAAGTCATGAATACGTGGCCGTCTCGGTGAATCGGCGTGGGAATCACCGCGGTTCGCCCTTGAGGCCAATCGGATCTCCAAAGCAAATTTCCGTTCGCGGCATCGACGCCGGCGAGCGTATTCATAAATAGCTGTATGTACTGGCGTTTCCCATCGACATCGGCAGCGACCACGGAGGAATACTCGGCGGCGTCTTTCAGTTTCTTCGACTGCCACAGCTTTGCCCCGGTTTTCTTGTTGAGGGCCACGATGGCGCCTTTGCTTCCGCCCGGGGTGACGAGCACTTTGTCGCCATCGACGGTCGGCGATTCCGAATAGCCCCACCTCGAAACGGCGCCGCCGAAATCAGTTACCAAGTTCTTGCTCCAAACTTCCGTTCCTTTGTCGGCAGTGAGGCAAACGATGTCGCCCGCCACACCGAGGGCGTAGACATGGCCATCGCTCACGGTCGGCGTCGAACGGGGTCCGGCGCCCCATTGAGTGCGGTATCCTTCTTCCGGATCGGTTTCGAACTCCACCGTCCAAAGTTCCTTCCCGGTGTTCGCGTCAAGGCAGATGACCATTTCCTGGCTGTTGCGCGAGCCGAGCGTGTAGAGTTTTCCGTCGACGATCGCGGCGCTGGAGTAGCCGCTTCCCGCGTTCTCGTAGGTCCAGAGCAGTTTCGGGCCGCCTTTCGGCCACGACTTGAGGAGGCCGGTGTCCGGGGAGATGTTGGTTTGATCCGGACCCCGCCATCCGGTCCAGTCGGACTGGGTAGCGATTTCCGAAGCGTAGGCGATCGGGATCAACAGGGTTGCGACCACGAGGCCGAGGAGAGTTTGGAGTGGTTGAATTTTCATAAGGCTGGGATACTCGAGTTATAGTACGAATTCAGGCATGTGACGATTGGCATAAAAGAGATTATTTCGTATCGATTTGGGCCCCGGGGGCGGGCGACGCCATTTTTGGGCGGATTTTGGAGTGGGATCGGGTCACGAGGCGGTTTTTTGAGAGAGTTGGAGCATGATGAACTCGGCAGGTTTGAGCGGGGCGAATCCGACTTGGATCACCAGGCGGCCCGAGTCGAGGTCGGCTTGCGTCATGGTGGAGCGATCGCATCGGACGAAGAACGATTCGTTCGCAGTGGCGCCCGGAAAGGCGCCTTCGCGCCAGAGCTGGTGGAGAAAATTGGATACGGAGCTTCGGATCGAGCTCCAGAGATTCGCGTCGTTCGGCTCGAATACGGCCCATTGAGTGCCACGAATCAGGGACGACTCGATGTGGAGGGCAAGGCGACGGATGGGGATGTACCGCCAATCCGAGGGCGTAGAGTCTCGTCCTTGCAAGGTGCGAGCGCCCCAGAGAAGAATGCCGCGGTTTGGGAATCGCCTCACGCAGTTGATCGCTTGCGGATTGAGGAGGTTTTGATCGGCGCTGGAAACGTCGAGCGCGAGACCGGTGGCTCCGTTGACTTTGACGCCTGCCGGGGCTTTCCAGACGCCTCGGGTTGTGTCGATGCGGGCGAAGATCCCCGCAATAGACCCGCCTGGAGCGGCGTCTCTCGAGTTTGGAGGGTCGAGGGGGTCGAGTTTTTGTATCCGAGGAAAAAACACGGCTGCGTTTTTGCTCGATGTTGCGAGCGCCTGGGATTGAGCGGCCGCGCTTTGAACGTCGTTCCAAGCGGGGGGAGGGTCGAGAATGAGAAAGACTTGGTTTTGTTCGCAGAAGGAAGCGGCGTCTGTGACGAGCGTGGGCTCGATCGACCCGTCGGACTTGTAGGGGGGGATGTAGAGGAGATTGACGATGTCCGCCTTTTTCAAGGCGTAGAGTCCGGTTCGGCGGCGTTTGTGGCGGTTGTGGGAGAAGTTGTCCGCGACCAGCGACCTGCCATCGGTGCCGAATCCCGAAACAACTGAGGCTTTGCTTTGGGGGGCGGGGCGGGAATTGGGGATCTGCCACTTTCGATTTTCGCGAACGACGCGAATCAAATTCGAGGAACGATTGAGGACTTTGGGGATGAAGTACTTGCTTTTCGGCCGACAGCTCAGTTTGTCGAAGGTCTCGCTTTGTTTGGTGGAGGGATCGTAGACTGTAAGCGAGAAAAGCGAGCCATTGTGTGGAGCCTCGCTTGAAGATATTACGAGCTGTTTTCCCCAGGCCCCGGGATTTGCGGATTCAAGTAGGAGCGGAGGCTCCTTGCTTCGGGAGGAGGGGAGGCTGAATCGGACCGTTGTAGCGCCGTTGGCAATACGAACGACGAGCGCCTCTTTGCCGCCGTTCTCGAAAAAGTCGCTGGCTGCGTAGGGGAGTTCGCTGTGTTTCCAAAAGCCGCCGAAGCTATTTTCGAATTCGTGGAAGCTCCGCACGGAAACAGGAGTATCGAGAGGCCCGCGTTGGCAACGTCCGACGAATGCCGTGATCGAGGTCGAAACGCCCTCGATGGAGCGGATGCCGGATGGGACTTCTTGGACGTATACGCCGGGCGCTAGGTATTGGGGCATGTCGGTTGGGTGAGGCGTTTTTGGCGCGCTTCTTGATTTTCTTTGCGTATCTTGCCTCTTTTTTGGACGGTTGTCGGCTATGCTTCGCCCCATTTTCCGTTTTTTCCTGTTTTTCGCGGCATTGAGCCCATTTGCTTCGGCCGACCGACCCAATATTCTCTTCATTTCCGTCGATGATATGAACTGCGATTCCGTTGGCGTTTACGGTAGTCCGTTGAAGGGGATTACGCCTCACATGGACCAGTTAGCGGCGGAGGGGGCGCGTTTCGAATACGCCCATGTGATGGTCGGCAATTGCTACCCCGGGAGGAATGTGATGTTCACGGGACGTTCGTCCCACAGCAATTTGGTAGAAGGGTTTTACGCGATCAAGGAGCCGCACTACCCGCATCTCGTAGATCTGATGAAAGCGGGCGGGTACTTTACGGGCATTTTCGGGAAGGAGTCCCATACTACGCCTTACTATCCTTATCCCTGGGATCTCGAAATGGCAGAGGGTGTCAGGGAGGAAAATCACATTAAGGACGCGGGCGCCTACTATCGGATGACTGCCAAGGGAATCGCGGCGTCGAAGGAGGCGGACAAGCCCTTCTGCCTCCTGATCAATATTTCCGATCCGCATCTCCCGTTTTACCGCTGGAATCAACGGAAGGAAATGGAGGATCCCTACACGCCGAGCAAACTCTATACCCCAGAAGAAATCCCGGTTCCTGGCTACCTTCCCGACACGCCGAATATCCGCAAAGAGCTCGCCCACTACTACATGTCGGTCAGCCGGGCGGATGATTGTGTCGGGGAGACGTTGCGGGCGCTAGCCGAGTCAGGGCAAGCGGACGACACGGTTGTTATGTTTCTCTCCGACCACGGGATGCCGTTCCCGTTCGCGAAGACTTGCTTGTATCACCATAGCACGCGCACGCCTTGGATGGTTCGCTGGCCTGGGCAAATCAAGCCGGGTATCCATGATACGGATCATATGATCTCCGCCCTCGACTTGTTGCCGACCTTGTTGGACATCGCGAAGATCGAGCACCCGAAAGGGCTTGAAGGGCGATCGTTCTACAAAGTTTTGCAAGGAATAAGACAGCCTGAATTGGATCACGTGTTTAAGGAATACAACGAGAGCTCGGGCCGTCGTCGCCATCCGATGCGGGGAGTTCAGTCCAAGCAATTCAACTACATTTTCAATCCCTGGGCAACGGGCGGCCGAAAGTTTCAAGCGGCCGGCCAAGGAACGCTCACGTATCGGGAGATGATCGCTCTAGCCAAAACCGACCCCTTTGCGTCGAAGCTTCTCCAGCAGTACGACTATCGCGTCGTGGAGGAGTTTTTCGATGTCGAGAACGATCCGGACAATCTAATCAATCTAATCAACCATCCCGACTATCAGGACGAGATTGAGGCGCATCGCGAGAAGCTGAGCCGGTTTATGGAAAGGACCAACGATCCAGTCTTCGCCGCGTTCCAAAACCGCGACGACCCGAGCTACCTCGACGGCTTTGTCGAGGCCCAACAGGCGGATGCGTTTCGACGCCGCGCGGTGACGCGGGAAGCTCAAAAGCGGGATTGGTAGCGGGCGTGGTAGTTCGCTCGTTGTGGACTCCGAGAAAACGGAGTATTGGATGGAATTAGCGCTGACAGTACTGGGGATCGTTGCGCCGGTCTTTTCGCTGGCCTTGATCGGTTTTGTTTGGATCAAAGCAGGATTTGAATACCGAACGGAATTCGTTACGCGGTTGGCCATGTCCGTCTCGGTGCCCTGCCTGATATTTGTGGCGTTGATGACGACCGAGGTGAGCTTGTCCGAAATCGGCGGGACGTTTCAGGCGACTCTTGCTACCTACGCGATCATCATCGCTGCGTGCTGGGCGTTGGTGCAGCTTTTGAGACTGCGGTCGGAGACCTATCTGGCGCCGATGATATTCAACAATACCGGCAATATCGGGCTGCCGTTGGCGCTCTTCGCTTTCGGCAAAACGGGACTGGATCATGCAGTGATCATTTTCGCGATCATGGCGGTTCTGTCGTTCAGCTTGGGCATTTGGATGATTACCGGTGGCGGGCAACTGACGCGCGCGCTCAGAGAGCCAATGCTGTGGGCGACCATGGCGGGGGCTTTGTTTCTGGTGATGGGGTGGCGGACGCCCCAATGGCTGACCAACACGATTGATCTGATCGGGCAAATGGCGATCCCCTTGATGCTGTTGACGCTGGGAGTGGCATTGGCGCGCTTGGAGGTAAAGCGGCTTTTGCCGGCCTTTGGCCTTTCCGCGTTGAAGTTTACGATTTGCGCGGGCGCGGCCTGGTTGGTTGGCACTTGGATGGACCTGTCTTATGAGGCCTTCGGCGTATTGGTGCTGCAAGCGGCCACGCCGGTGGCCGTCACCTCCTATATGCTTGCGCAGAAATACGGGCGCGATGCAGAGCATGTGGCGGGTCTGGTCGTTGCTTCGACGCTGCTCGCCGTAGTTGGATTGCCCCTTCTCCTGGGGCTGGTGCTGTAATCGCGCTGTACCAGTAGTTTCGTCGATCGAGGGTTAGGCTTGAAGGCGAACTCGTCGCGGGTGATACTGCCGGTCGTGTCGATTCGTAAAACCTGATCGAACCATTGCCCCATGAAACACCACTCAATCCCTGTATTGATCGCCGTCTTGGCGGTTGTCGCCGCGACTCAGTTCGTCTCTGCTCAAACCCTTGAATCGATACGGCTGGTCGAAGACATCCCCTACGCGGACACAGACAACCCGCGACAAATGCTCGATCTGATGTTGCCGGTAGAACGTGTGGACAAACCACTGCCAGTTGTCGTCTTCATCCACGGCGGTGGCTGGCGCAACGGAAACAAAAAGGGCGGCCAAAATCGAATTAGACCGTTTGTCGCCAGCGGAAAGTATGCCGGGGTGACCGTCGGCTACCGTCTGAGTGGAGAGTCTCAATGGCCTTCTCAGATTCACGACTGCAAGGCCGCCATTCGGTGGATTCGGGCCAACGCCAAGAAACACAATCTCGACCCCGACCGAATCGGTGTTTGGGGGACTTCCGCCGGCGGACATCTCGTCGCCATGCTCGGAACGAGCGGGGACGTCCCCGCCATGGACGGTTCTCTCGGGTCCCACAATGCATACTCAAGCCGCGTGACCTGCGTGGCCAATTTCTTCGGTCCGACTAATTTGCTGACGATGAACGCAACCGCTATTGATATCGCCAGGCTGGACCACGACGCCCCGGACTCTCCTGAGTCGCTGCTCATTGGCGGCCCGATCCAGGAGAATCCCGACAAAGTAGCGACCGCGAATCCGATCACCTACGTCAGCCCCGACGATTCCCCTTTTCTCATCGTGCACGGCACCTTGGATCCGCTTGTTTCGTTCAATCAGTCGGAGCTCCTCTATGCCGCTTTGGAAGAGAAGGGGGTCGAAAAAACTCTGATCACCGTGGAGGACGGGGAACACGGTCGCGGCTTCGGAACCAAGCCGACGGAACTCGTCGAAGCCTTCTTTGACCATCACCTGAGAGGCAACAAAATAAGCTGGTCCGACCAGACGATTCAAGCAGTGCCCAGAGAACCACGACGCTGATCGCTAGTTTCGGTTTTGCAGGATCTCGTCCATGAGACTAGCGAGTCGAACTTTGTCGGCTTGGAAGTCGGTCCGCTGAATAAGGTTGTCGCGTTCAAGCGAATCCTGAGGGTGTTCGTAGAGTTCTTCTGCGAGCGTCTCACGCGTACCGAAATCTACCCAGCGTGTGTATCGAAAATCTGGATCCCGTATGGAGTAGCCGATTTGCTCGATAGCGCCTCGGGCCGGCCAAGGGCGGATGACTTGGGTCAAGGCCGCTTCTCGCGTCGTCGACTTGGGGTTGTCCAACATGTTGGCGAAGCTCACTCCGTCTAGGCCGTCAACTTCTGGCAGCGCGCACAACTCGACGAGCGTAGGGTACAGATCCGTGTACTCGACGATACCGGCAGCGCGGCCGGGCGCCTTGCCGGGAACACGAACGAGCAATGGCACGCGACTATCGAGCTCGCGGGGAGTGACTTTCGTCCAGTGGTCGTTCTCTCCGAGGTGGTAGCCGTGGTCGGACCAGAATACAACGATCGTATTTTCGGATACGCCCGCATCCTCGAGCGCCTGGAGAAGGCGACCCACATTGGTGTCAAGGAAACTGGTTGCGGCGTAGTAGCCGTGGCGCATGCGTTTGGCCAATTCGCTCGGGATGGGCCCCTCGTTGGGTATTTCCGGAAAAGTGCGCAGCTCGGTGTAGTTGTACCAATTGTATTCGGACTGGTTTTCCGGTCGGTCTTCGGGTCCCAGGGCTCTCATGTCTCCTCTGTCATAGAGATCCCAATACCGTTTTGGAGCGTTGTAGGGTGAATGAGGTTTGAGAAATCCGACGGCGAGGAAGAAAGGCTGCTTTTGCTGCGCCAGTCGTTGGATCGTGGTTACGGCGTCTTGCGTGATCCGTCCGTCGTCGTAGGACTGGTCGGGCGCGTCGGCCATTTCCGCAACCAGGCCTTTGACTTTGTTCTTCAGGGAATTCTCTTCGAAGGCGTAGTCCTTGAAGTGGCTTTGCTGGTCCATTCGAGCGGGGACGCTCCATGAGTGTTCGTTGTCTCGGATTTTGGCGTAGTTGTGAAGCACCTTGCCGATGGACTCGGTGTGGTAGCCCTGCGCTTTGAAATGCTGAGGCAACGTAATTGCGTTCGGAGCGGTCTTTCTGAAGTGGTCGCCGAGTTTCCAGACGGAAATCGAATGTGGATACATGCCGGTGAGAATAGAAGCGCGCGAGGCGTTGCAACTGGGGGATTGGCAGTACGCTCGTTCAAACACCATTGCCTGAGCGGCCAGTCGGTCGAGATGCGGAGTGACCGCTATTTCGTCTCCGTAGCAGCCGAGGTTCATGCGCAAGTCGTCGGCGGCGATAAAGAGGACATTGTATTTCTGAGGAGCCGACGATTCCGTTTTGGAAGCGTCGCCGGCGCATCCGGCCAATGCCAGCAGTAGGGTCAAAAGAGCGAACGAAGTGGGGGCGGCGCGTTGCATGTGATGAGTGGGGTATTTCTTCGGGCGCTGCGTCGCGCCTTGTCTCGGATCTTGTCGGTTATCGCTACGCGATCCCCGGTCGCTTGTCGACGTTTTAGGCTTCCCCTGGCAATGCGATCCCTTCAGGTTCCCCATCATGTTGCCAATGCGTTTAATCGAATCCTTATCTCTATCCGCTCTTGCTCTGCTTGCTCACTCCAGCATCGGTTGGGCCGCCCACCACGGCGATTCGAACCATGCGCTCCGGCCGCATATCGTTTTCATCCTCTCCGACGACATGGGCTACGGCGATTTGAAAGTCTACAACTCGGAGAGCAAGATTCCCACGCCGCATTTGGATCGCCTGGCGGCCGAAGGGATGGTTTTTACGGATGCCCACGCGGGCGGTTCCACTTGCAAGCCATCGCGTTACGCATTGTTCACCGGTCGTTTCTCGGCCCGCAGGCAGACGTTGAACGACCGAGCCGGACCATTGCTGGAGGAGGGTCGAGCGACTATCGCGAGCCTCCTGCGCGACAACGGCTACCAAACGGCCATGGTTGGAAAATGGCACCTCGGCTTCGACCAGAAAGTTCGGACGTCGAGCGAGAAGTCCGCTGGTTTCGCCTTCGACTATGATCAGCCACTGACCGGCGGTCCCGTCGACCGGGGATTTGAGACTCTGTTCGGGATGCACGCGTCGCTGGATATTCCGCCATACTTCTACATCGAAAACCGGTCCCCCGTAATGGCTCCAACGGATACCGTCGACGATCGGACCAGCGTGGGCGGACCGGAAGACTGGAATCGGATTCAAGGGGAGTTCTGGCGGGGAGGGCCGGTCGCGCCGGATTTCAAGCATATCGAGGTCACGCCGCGGTTCGCCAGTGAAGCTTGCAAGGTAATCGAGAATCGGGACGACAGCCGACCTCTGTTTCTCTACCTCGCTCTGCCTTCGCCGCACACGCCATGGCTGCCGACCGAGGAGTTTCTCGGCAAGAGCGGAGCGGGCATGTACGGCGATTTCGTTATGCAAGTCGACGACGTGGTCGGACAGGTTATGGCAAGTTTGGATACAGCCGGTATCAGCGATGAAACCCTGGTTTTTTTCACCAGCGACAATGGGCCGGTTTGGTACGACAAGGACACGGATCGATTTGGGCATCGCGCTACCGGTCCGCTTCTAGGCGCCAAGGGCAGCGTTTGGGAAGGCGGGCACCGCATGCCGTTTATCGCCCGGTGGCCGGATGAGATCGATGCCGGATCGAAAACGGGCCACACGGTTTCTTTTGTGGATGTGTTCGCCACGTTCGCCGATCTGGCGGGGCAAGGCGAGATCGAGGAGGGCGCCGCGGAAGACAGCGAGAGTTTTCTGCCCATCCTGCTCGACCCGAATGGGAAGCGCGCGCCGCGACCGCCCATTCTCCACAGCGACCGTGTTATTCGCGACGGCGATTGGAAGTTGATCGATACGAAACGGAGCCGAGGCTTTACGTCCGATCGGAACAAGGACTACGGGATCGAGCTCTTCAACCTGGCGGAAGACATTTCCGAATCGAACAATCTAATCGACGCGATGCCGGAAAAGGCGGACGACCTGCGGGCGAAGATGCGAGCGATTCTTGAGAGCAAATAGACTGGGCGAGAGCGGTTGCTTTTGACGCATGCATAGTGTCTTCAATACGAGGACGATGAAAGTGTGTGTGAACGGAGTGCTCAGACTGTGTGTTTTGCTATCGGTCTTTCCTGCTGCGGACTTAGCACGCGCGGATGCTGAGGAAAACGGAGTTCCGCTTTCGAATTGGAAAGAGCGCAGTATCAAGGAAATCAGGGCTGAGTTGGATAGAAAGTACACAGCCGGCGATTTGAAGGCGAAAGAAATTGTCGTAGAGGAAAATGGCGACTATCAGATGCCAACGTTCGATCTGGAGGCAGCGGTTGTCGTATTGGATACTTCGGGGAGCATGCGATCTCCCGAAACATCCTTGCTAGATCAAGTTGTCGTTGATCGGCTGTTAGTGTTTTTGCTCAGTATCAAAAATTTATCTCATATCGTTTTATTGGATACAGATGGGAGGCTAATGGTCGAATGGAGCGGGGAAAAAGGCTCAATTAATCGAAGGAAAACGGAGCGAGTAATTTTGGGTATTGCTAAGCTGGTTGCCCGCTATGTTCTTCACAGCGAATCCAGTTGGGATCTGGGGATTAAAAAGGCGGTCGAAGTTGCGGAGAATCTGACAGGAAAATTGGAAACAGAAATATTCTTGTTCGGAGATGAGTATACATCGAATTTTTGGACGCGGCTTGGAGCCCTCAAAAAGATAAGTGAGTTGCCACCGATCAACGTGGTACAGGCTCACGCTAACTTAATTAATGCAGGCAAACGTCCTAAATTTGACTCAGCGGCAAATTTTGAACGATACGGGAAGTATCTCGCTGAGTTGACAGGAGGATCGTACTATCAGTTTGTAGGACCTCACTATTCGAAATCGTGGGAAACGGTAGTGCTCGTGAAAATGGCCCGAATTCACCCGAGTGAAACTTGGATTTTCAATGAAGAACCGATCAGGATTAAAAACTGGAATGATACATTGAAGAAGGAGTTCGAGGAAAACAGAGAGTTTCTTATACCGCCTCCAGAAGATTCGATTCGAGTTTTCGAAGGGATCGAACTGAGCGTGTCGAGCGAGGAACTGCACGATGGAAGCGTAAGTTGCTTTTTGCAGAGAGACTTGCTTGATGGATCGGAATCCACGGATTACAGAGCCCGGTTAAAACGACAGCACATCGATTCCTGGGAGATAGTAGAATGGGAGCTTGTACTTGAGCACGAGCTCTAGTTTCGAGAGCGCTTTGAATTCGTTACTTGAGCTGTCAATTGGTTGGTTAGCAATCCACTCGAGTTAATAAGCCTGAACCGGTTCCGGAAGGAGAGAGAGGAACGTGACCCCTTTTTTCGTTAGTTCTTCGGACAGCAGCGCTCGCATCTCCAGCTTGGTCTCGTGAAACTCAGAGCGGACGGCGAGGTTGCTGAGCTCTTCGGGGTCGGCTTCCATGTCGTAGAGTTCGTCCAGGTAGTCTTTGTAGATGTATCGAATATATTTATACTTTCCTTGACGCACCATGAGCCAGGCTCTGATTCCGGTTTTGTGCGTGATGAAACTGGACCAGTCGCCAGTTTTTCGGGCTTGGAGCAGCTCGTCTCGCATGCGTTCCTGGCCGTAAATATTCCCAGTGTAGGTTTGCAATACAGGCTGGTCGTCCCAGCTCCGAGTTTCGGGGTGGAGGAAAAGCTCAGTAAGGTCGCGGCCATCGAGTTTTTCCGCCGGCTCGATCTCGGCCACTTTGTGGAAAGTGCGGATTAAGTCCACTCCGTTGACTGGAACGGAGGTCCGAGTGTCGGCCGGCACTTTGCCCGGCCAGTGGACAATGAGCGGGGCGAGGAGGTTGGCGTCGTAGGGCG
The DNA here is from genome assembly GCA_028284235.1 of Opitutaceae bacterium. Taxonomy (GTDB): domain Bacteria; phylum Verrucomicrobiota; class Verrucomicrobiia; order Opitutales; family Opitutaceae; genus Pelagisphaera. Next base: position 40,758 of record JANQSC010000040.1, on the reverse strand, counting down.
CGATTTTCAGGTTGAATCCGTGGTGGCCCCAGGCGTAGCCCTGATCGGAGGTGAAGACCACAAGCGTGTTTTCCAGCTGTCCGGTTTCCTCCAGGGCCTTCATGATACGTCCCACGCCTTCATCGACCGCCATAACCGCTTCGTGGTACATTTTCACGACTTCGTCGAGCGTGCTGTCGCCTTTCATTGGAATCCCGGTTTCGGGGTGCGGCGGGTTGGTGGCGAGATTCACCATGTGTTCCGGTTTGTCGGGGCGGGGCGGGAAAATGTCTTTCGGGTAGACCATTTCGGGCGCGTCTGCGAGCGCGCCAATGTGCCGGTCGGCCGGGGTGTAAGGACCGTGTACGGCTCCATAGCAGAGCCAGAAGTACCAAGGTTGATCTGGTTCGGCGGCGCGCTCTTTGAGGAACTCGATGGTCAGGTCCGTGTAGGCGTCCGTGCTGTATTTCTCCACGGGAATCCGTTTCTCGCCATTTATATTGAGCGTCTGATCCCAGTAGTATCCCTCTTTGTGTCCGGGGAGGTGGTGCTCCCAGACGGCTGACCAGTCCCAAGCCTCCGTGTAGCGCGGTACATTCCAGTGCCACTTGCCGATCATGCCGGTGTAGTAGCCTTGGGCTCTGAAGTGGCTCGGCCAATACGGCGTTTCCCGATCGTAGCGGAATTGGAACATGCCGGTGAGCGCGTTACCGCGGGACGGGACGCACTTCGCTCCGGTGTAGCAGTAACGGAATCGAAGCCCCTTTTCCGCCAAGGCATCGAGGTTAGGGGTTTGGATCCACGGCTGAGCTTCGGTGTAGCAACTGAGCGTACGGATGCTCTGATCGTCGGTGAAGATGTAGAGAATATTGGTTTTCGACTCTTTGGCCGCGGTGGCGACGGAGCCAGCGGCGACAAAGAGTATCAGGAAAGCGTGGATGCGAGTCATATCATTCAGGGTAGCGATAGGAGCGCTACCTTGTTTCCTCAATTCGCCTTTAGCAAACACCTTTCGGTGTAACTGTTTCAAGCGTCCCAGTGGACCGCTGCGCCTTCAGTCGCTCTACTTTAGCCGCTTTTCGATTTTCGCTTTGAGCTGGGCGACGATCTCAGGTTGCTCGTCGGCCACGTTTCGGGTTTCACCTTCGAGGGTGCGGTGGTCGTAGAGCTCGACGTAGCCGTCGTTGTGGGCGATCAGGCGGTGTGTTTCGGTTCGAACCGTGTTGCCGTAGCTCCGGTAGGCAAAAGCGTCATGACCGGGAGCGTCGGGTGATTCGAGTATTGGTTTTAAGGATACGCCTTGAGAGTGACTCGCTTTCGGCAGGCCCGCTAGTTCAACGAGCGTTGGGAAAACGTCGATCGTCTCGACAATGGAGTGGGTCAGTTTTCCGGGATTGGGAATGCCGGGGTAGCTAACGATTAGCGGTGACCGGAGAGACTCTTCAAAGAGCGCGTGCTTGCCCCAGATGGCGTGCTCGCCCAAGTGCCATCCGTGGTCGCCCCACAGGACGACTATGGTGTTGTCGCGAATACCGAGGGCGTCGAGTCGGTCCAGAGCGCGGCCAACCTGGGCATCGGCGTAGCTCACGCAGGCTGCGTAGTGCTTGCGTACTTGCAGCGCGTAGTCGGCGTTGGTGTTGGGATCCATGCCGTCGCGCTTGTATTTGTAGAATTCACCCGACTTGTGCCAGGTGGTGCGGCCTTTCGGTTTATTCGGGTGAGGGACGACTGGGAGTTCCGCGTCCGCGTAAAGATCGAGGTACTTTTGGGGTGCCCCGAAGGGCAGGTGGGGCCGCAGAATTCCGAAGGCGAGGAAGAAGGGCTTGTCGTTCTCTTTGGTCGCGAGCAAGTCGAGTTGCTCGAGAGCTTGGTCCGTGCTAATTCCGTCGGGATAGATCTGGTCGGAGCCTTTGTAGGCTTGAAGAAGGTCCATCTGACTGGCGTCGCCGCGAATCTCGCCATGGGCTTGGCCGTGCATCCAGCCTCTCGGGTGTTGCCACGCTCCGGCGTTCAGCAGGTGGCGGTCCCAGGAGTCTGGCATCTCGGGAATGGTGGCGTCGTCCCAATCGGGACCTCCGCGACCGCCGGGGTGGTGGGAGACTTTTCCGACTGAAACCGTTCGGTAGCCGTTTTGGCGGAACCAGGCGGGCATGCTCGGCGCTATGGAATCTGGATTCTGGGCGAGTTCCTTCGCTCGATCGAACAGGGCGGAGTTTCCTGCTCCTCCGTAGGTCCCGGTCAGCAACGTGTAGCGCGACGCTCCGCAGGTGGGCGCCTGGACGTAGTGTTTATAGAAAGCGCGACCTTCGGAGGCGAGCCGGTCGATATTGGGCGAGTGGATGTAGTCGACTCCGTAGCAATTCAACTCCGGGCGCAAGTCGTCTATGCAGATCAGAAGGATGTTGGGTTTTGTTTCCGCAGCCGCGACGCCGAATGACGCGAGCGCGATGACAAGGGGTAAAAGTCGTCTCATAGAAAGGAGCATTCCGCCCTGGCGGCGCATTTCAAGTCTCGATACTGGATTGGTCGCTCTAGTTTTCCGACTTGAGCTTTACCTCCGACCACGGATGTGGCCGCGGAGTCAGCGTCGTCGCGTCGTCGAGCGGTATATACGCGGCTTTGCGAATCGCGTTGCCTTCATGTTCCGGCCCGTCGCCGAGTTCCCGGCGCGAGCGTTCAGCTAGGGCGTTTAGTTTGGCTACGATATCCGGGTTTTGGGCGGACAGGTCTTGGTCTTCCGCGATATTCGTTTCCAAGTTGTAGAGCGTGCCTGCGGTTACTTTAGAACCGCCGTAGGTGTAGTCGCGGGTGAACAGTTTCCAGGGTCCGCTGCGAACTGCGTAAAGCAGGTTGGCCCGCCGGTAGAAAAACGCGTCGTGGGGGCTGGCCGCCCCGTTCTCGAGTACTTCGGAGATATCTTTGCCGTCGATCGTATTCGGGCTCGGCTGGGAGATTCCCGCCCATTGGGCGAAGGTGGGCAGCAGGTCCATGGAAGTGAGAATTTCGCTGGACTCGCTTCCGGCGGGAATTCGGCCGGGGGCCCAGGCAAGCGAGCAAACGCGAAATCCTCCTTCGAACATGCTGGCTTTTCTTCCGCGTAGTGGCTCGTTCGATACGACGTATTCGCTCGATGCTCGCGTGCTGCCGTTGTCGGAGAAGAACATCACGACGGTGTTGTCGTCGATCCCCAGTTCGACGAGTTTATCGAGGATCTTCCCGACGGACCAATCGAGCTCTTCGACGATGTCGCCGTAGAGGCCGTTGTCGGACTTTCCGGCGAAATCGCTGCTGGCGAATCGGGGCAGGTGCACCATCGTGTGCGGCATGTAGAGGAAAAAGGGCTGGTCGTGGTTCGCTTCGATGAACGCGAGCGACTCCTCGGTGTAACGTTTGGTAAGGAGTCCTTGATCCGGTTCTTGCTCGATCACGTCCTCGTTCCGCATCAGCGGAAGGGGTGGGTAGTTCCACCGCGACGCGACGCCCATGTCGTTCGAATAGGGAATGCCAAAATAGGTGTCGAAGCCGTAGAAGCGCGGCAGCCACTGCGGCTGGTCGCCTAGATGCCATTTTCCGATGCAGGCGGTTGCGTAGCCTGCTGTTTTCAGCGCGTCCGCGATGGTGTTCTCGCTCGGATTCAAGCCTTTGGGGTCGCCGGGAAAGAAAACGACATTGTTGCCCGTGCCGGGAAGCGCGTTTCGATCCATGTCGACACGCTGCGGGTAACTGCCTGTGAGGAGGGCGGCTCGCGAGGGCGTGCAGACCGAGGCGGCGACGTAGAAACTGGTCAGTTTCGCGCCTTCCGCGGCCATGCGGTCGAGGTGGGGCGTGCGATTCAGTTTCGAGCCGAAGGGGCCGATGTCGCTGTAGCCGAGGTCGTCGATGAAGATAACGATGAAGTTTGGACGATCGTTCTGGACGGGGGAACACGCAGCGAAAAGCAGTCCAACGACGCACAGCGCGGAAGCGGGGAAAAGGGGAAAACGAGTCATTTTGGAGGGAAGGAGGTGGCTCGATTCAACAAGACGTTGTCGGGAATATCAAATTTTTTGTAACGAAATGGCGACGCGATGGAGTAGGCGTGAAAGTTGATTCATCCGGGGCCTTCGTCCAAAAAGCAAACGTTCTGGATAATTAACACACACTACGCTTCCCAGTCGCGACCATGGCTGGCTGGGGAGGACAATTACTGCTTAACCTGTTTCTCTATGCTGTCCCGTATATCTGTTTGCGCCTGTGCGCTTCTCTCAACAGTCTCGTCGCCCTCGTTGGCGAGCGAGCCGACTCCGGTTGAAGAATTCTTCGTGGCGGACGGGCTTGAAGCCACTGTGTGGGCGGAAGCTCCGATGTTCAATAATCCAACGAATATGGATACGGACACGCAAGGGCGCGTTTGGGTGACGGAGGCCGTCAACTACCGTTCCTTCCGAAACATGGACACGGTCAACCTGTGGCGCAAGAAAGGCGACCGCGTCATGGTGCTCGAAGATACGGACGGTGACGGGAAGGCGGACGCGTCGCATCAGTTCGTGCAGGACGACGACTTGGTGGCCCCAATGGGCATTTCAGTGTTCGACAATCGGATTGTGGTGACCTGTTCTCCGAACGTGATTATCTACACCGACGTAGATCGAGACGCGCGATTCGATGGCGACATCGATAAGAAAGAGATTTTTCTGACTGGATTCGGAGGCTTCGATCACGACCATTCGCTGCACACGGTAAAGGCTGGCCCCGATGGCGATCTTTACTTCACGACTGGCAACGCGGGCCCGCACGTCGTTACGGACAAGTCGGGGTGGACGCTTCGTTCGGGCAGCAGTTATCGAGGTGGCTCGCCGAGCAACCAAACCAATGTTGCGGGACTGGTCTCGGACGATGGTCGCGTTTACGTGGGAGGACTGGCGATCCGTATCCAACCGAACGGTACGAACATGCGCGTGATCGGGCATAACTTTCGCAATCCGTACGAACTGAGCCTGGATTCGTTCGGCAACGTCTTTCAGAACGACAACGACGATACTATCTCCTGCCGAGTGACTTGGGTAATGGAGCACGGGAATCTCGGATTCGCTTCCGTGGACGGAAAGCGGACCTGGCGCGCGGATCATCGTCCAGGCCAGGCAACCCCCGTCGCCCACTGGAGGCAGGACGATCCAGGGGTGATCCCGTCGGGCGACATCTACGGCCCCGGATCGCCCACAGGCATCGCCTACTACGAAAACGGAGCGTTGGGGCCGGAGTACGAGAATCGGCTGTTCACGAGCGAGGCGGGTCGAAACTCGATTTGGTCGTATTCGATTATTCCCGACGGGGCGGGATACAAGCTGGTTCGCTCCACGCTCTTTTCGACGGCTAATCCGAAAGCGCCTCCGCAAGCGCTGGGCCAGGACGATACGCGCAAGTGGTTTCGTCCTTCCGATGTGATCGTGGGGTCGGACGGAGCGATCTATGTCGCGGACTTCTACGACCCGTTTGTAGGCGGTCACCGAATGTTGGAGACGGAAGGTCACGGAATGATCTACCGGATTACGCGTAAAGGCGATCGACCCGTCGCTCCCGAAGTCGACCTTAGCAACGCCAGCGGTCAAATTGCCGCCTTAAGAAATCCTTCCCGCTCGATTCAATTCGTTGGCTTCGAGCAAATCACGCAGTCGCCCTCGCAGGCTGGAGTAGACGGGCTTCTGGAGATGAGCCGCGATGAGAACCCGCGCATGGCTGCGCGAGCGTTGTACGCCTTGGCCGCGATTGGAGCCCCGAGTTCGAGCGAGAGTCGAATTGAGCGAAGGTCATGGCAGCGGGTGGAAGAAATGCTGAGCGACTCGAATCCCGAGTTGCGGATTACCGCTTATCGAGCGATGCGGAGACACGACCCGGATGGACTCGTCGCTCGAGCGAATCTGCTTGCGGCTGACGAGTCGCCCGCAGTGCGGCGCGAGGTGGCGTTGTCGCTGCGCGACGTCCCGTTGAAGGACTCCAAATCGGCGATTCTGGCGATCGCGAAGCAAACCGACGCGAGCGACCGATGGTACGTGGAAGCGGTGGGGACGGCAAGCGACGGGAAGGAATCCGCAATCTGGAAGGCGCTAGACCAAGACCTTGGCGGCGCCCCCCTGGAGTGGTCGGACGCGTTCGCGGCCTTGACGTGGCGGCTGCATCCGGAGGCGGCGGTTGGGGCGTTGGCGAAGCGAGCTCGGTCGAACTCCTTGTCGCCCGACCAGCGGAAGCAAGCGCTCGACGCGCTCGCGTTCATATCGAGTCGATCGGCGGCGGAAGCGGTCTTGGCGGTCGCGGTCGACGGCCCGGAAGACGCGCGTTCGTATGCCGCGTGGTGGGTAACCGCGCGTTCGAGCAACGACTGGAAAGCCTATGCGCTCGCGGAGCGACTGCCGGAGGATCCGGAAGCGGCCAAAGCGGCTGCGGAGGCGAAACGGATGACGCAGGGTCGAAACAAGTTAAAAGCGGCGACGGCTCTCGACAGCGAAATCGAGGCCCTGGCGGTCGAAATGTCCCAGTCTGCGGCGGGGGGTCCGATGGTGCTCCATTTGGCGGGTCGAAACGAGCTGCCGCAATTTCTTTTTCCAGTTGTTTCCCGGCACATTCACAACAATCCTGACGCGTCAGTGCGGGCCTTGGCTTCTCGGTATTTCCCCAAGACAAGCCTGACTGGCGAATTGCTTCCGCCGATCGACGAGATCGCGAAACTCGACGGCGATCCGGAAAAGGGGCGCGAGTTGTACTTTGGACGGGCGGTTTGCGCGACTTGCCACATGCATGGAACGGAAGGGCGCGACATCGGGCCGAATATGACCGAGATCGGCGGACGATACGACCGTAGCGCCATTTTGGATTCAATCATCAATCCATCCGCCGCGATCGCGTTTGGATACGAATCGGTGATCATCGAGACGGTCGATGGACAGTCGCTGTCTGGATTCGTGCTCGGCGACGGGGACACGTTAATCTTGAAGGACGTAGGTGGACAGCAGCACGCTTTGCCCAAAGACCAAATTCGAACACGCCAGAAACTGGGGCAGTCGATCATGCCAGCCGGCGACGCCTTGGGCCTGAGCGCGGACGATTTGGCGGATCTGGTTGCGTTTTTGACGAATTAGTCGCTTGAGACGGGCCAGCGAGCGGCTACTGTGGATGCGCTTCCATGAGAGTTTGCACGCTGCTTTTTCTGTCTTGCTCGAGTTTGTTGGGGGCGCCGGAGGCGTTTGACCGACTTACGTTCCACGCGGCGCCGAAGACCCTGTCTCGGGAGGCGGTGACCGAGGACTGGCCGCGCTTTCTGGGTCCGCGCGGCGACCTCCAATCGCGGGAAACGAACCTGCTCAAATCGTGGCCCGCCGCGGGCCCAAATCGGGTTTGGGAAGTGGAGCGTGGCTCCGGACATGCGCCGGTCGCGATTGTCGGCGACTACTTGGTGATGATCCATACCTTGGACGGTCAGGAAGTCGTCGAGTGTCTCCAGCCTGAAACGGGCAAGCGTCATTGGGTCCACCGGTATCCGGTGAAACTCGGCTCGAACTACGGGATTCAAGACGCGTCCCGAGCGGGGCCGGTGATCGACGGAGACCGGGTGTTCACGGTAGGCGTCCGGGGCGATTTGCATTGTTTCGAGCTGCGCTCAGGGAAAGTCTTATGGAAGAAGAACCTCGACCAGGAATACGGTCCGGCGCCGCTTTTTTTCGGGCGAGGCGGCAGCCCGCTTGTCGACGGCGACCAACTGATCGTGAATGTCGGTGGCGAGTACAGCGTCGCCAGTTTTCAATTACGCACGGGCGAATTGCTTTGGGGAGCGAAGCACGACTGGCACGCCAGTTACGCGTCGCCGATTTCCGCATACATTCATGGGAAAAAGCGGGTGTTCGTGTTCGCGGGCGGAATGGTGCGGCCTGCCGCCGGTGGTTTGTTGAGCGTCGATCCGGCGAATGGCGCTATCGAGGCGGAAGTTCCGTGGAGGGCCCGTATGTTCGCTTCGGTTAATGCCGCTTCGCCAGTGCTTATAGGAAACTCGGTTTTTATAACGGAAGGCTATTCGGAAGGCGGAGCGCTCGTCGATTTCGCTCCCGACGGAACTGCTAGTATGCGGTGGACAGCGCCGCGGTTCGCCGCCCAGTTTACGACGCCGATCGCCCACGATGGCTACTTGTACGGGGTTTCTGGAACGGGCGGTACGGAGATCGTTTGCTACGAGATCGAATCTGGGCGCGAGATGTGGCGCGACGGGATTGCGTTGAAAGACGCCCGCCTGGGGAGAGCGGGTTTGCTTCGAGTCGATGGAGCGTTCCTCTGTATTGGTGCTCAGGGTACGCTCTTGTGGCTCGATTTGAATCCGGAAGGGGCGACGATTCTCGCTGAAGCGCAGTTGTTCAGCGCCCCGGAAACGTGGGGCGTGCCCACGGTCAGTCGAGGATTGCTGTTCGTGAATCAGAATGCGATGGACCCGCGCCTGATTTGCTACGATCTACGGAAGTGAGCCACCGGGGACCGAGATGATCGAATTTGGGCTACCCGTCGACGAGACCGAATTCGTCTCGCAGGATTTGGGTGATCTCCGCTTTGGGATTTTCGGACAGGACGATCGGCTCTCCCGTGATTTTCTCCGCGATCTGGGTGTAGGTCGCGGAGACGTTCATCATGATTTCCAAAGGCAGCTCGTTGTTCGCCGCGAGGGCGGCGCGCTCGCCCATGCGGTTTTTGTTCAATAGGATGTCAGGCTCGGGGAAGTGGTTGAGGAGCGCTTGCCGGAATCCTTCTTTGGAGTTCTCCACGACTTTCCCTTCGCGGTAGCTGGGGCCGTCCCAGATGCGCGACGAATCGGGCGTGCCGACTTCGTCCATGTAGATGAGCTGCTCGTTGCCGTCGCGATCGGTGACGTATCCGAATTCGAACTTCGTGTCGACGAACACTTGGTCGATTTTTTCGAGGGTGTCGCTGATCAGGGCGAAGCCTTCCGAGAGCAATTGCTCGTAGACATCGACGTCGCCCGCGCTGCGGAAGTGAAACGCTTCGAAGTTGTCGACGATGTTCTTCCGGGTAATGTTGACGTCGTCCTGTTCGGGAACGCCCGGAATGCCGGCGAGGGCGCCCTTGGTGGAGGGCGTGATCAAGAGCTCGGGAAGTTTCTGGTCTTTTCGCAAACCGTCGGCGATGGCGATTCCGCAGAAGTCGCGCTCGCCCTTGTCGTAGGCGCGCCACATGGAGCCCGTGATGTACTGGCGAGCGATGGCTTCGATCATGACGGGGCGCGCTTTTTGCACGATCCAGACGAACGGGTGCGGGATTTCGAGGATGTGGCTGTCGGCCAGCCCGTTTTCTCGGAAGAGTGTAAACCAGTGGTTTGAGATAGCGTTGAGGGCGGCTCCTTTGCCGGGAACGCCGCGCATGCCGCCCTCGCCCTGCCAGATGCACTCGAAGGCGGAAATCCGATCGCTGATAACCATGATCGCCAGAGGAGCGTCGGTCGCTATGTGGTAGTTTCGCTCGGCGATCAGGCGAGCGCTGTCCGCTTCGGTCAGCCAGTAAACCGAGCGTACTTTTCCGCTGTGGACGGGCTGGTCCGAACGAATGGGGAGATCGTTGTTAACCGCGAGTACTTTGTCTGCAATGCTCATGAACGGGATTCGTTCTGTTTCGGTGGATTAGTAGTTCGTTTGCAACTCGCTGCGAAAGTTGGCGACTCGTTTCCCCCATGGCAATATTGGATGTTCGGGCGCGGCAAGTATCGACGTCCTAACGATGAAGGCTTTTGCATGAGGGGCGAGACTGCCCGGCTTTTTTGATTCGGACCCGATCGAGCCTACACAAAAAAAGCGAAGAAAGCAGGCTCTCTTCGCTTGGAAATACGGAGGAATTTGGCTCTTACCGACTGCGCCGGCGGGCTAAGGCTGCCAGTCCTAGCAGGCTCGTCAGCAGCAATGCAACTGTCGCCCCGCTGTCGGGCACGCTTCGTCCCTGTGTGTAAACTTCGATACTCGAAGAATAGAGACGGAATGTGTTGTCGCCGAATTGCGCTCCTGAATTGGGAGCCGAGAAATTAAATCCGAGTTTCCCGTCCGAGGCGTCGGATACGAGATCCGCCCAGTCCCCGTCAGAAGACGTATAACTAGAATCAAAGGAGAAGCTAATCTCGGTCGTTCCAGGCGCGGCGACGAAGTTGCCTGTGATTTGGATCGCCTTGAATTCGACGCCCCCCGTTCCACCGCCCGCCCCGATCAAGACCGTGTACCGCTCCGGTGTCCCGGTCCCATTGAGATCCTGCATGAAAAAACGCGTGGTGATATTCGTGATGACTTCGCCTCCGCCAATAGGACCATAATTCCATTCGTGAATGAAGCCGGGCATCGCCGCCTCGAGAATCGCGACGTCATGCGTGTCGGAATCGGTGTACAGGATACTGAAGCCAGTTGTGGGAGCCAGAAGCGCGACGAGAAGAGATAGTTTTTTCATCATGATCGATTCGCCCTCCCTTAAGCACTTTCTGGGCCAATCCGCATCGGGGTTTGGATTAGGCGCTCTAACTGACTGCTATTTAGCAGTTTAGGGGGATCAAAGTAATTCCGCCTTTTCATGCTCAGAATTAAACGTGTAATGTAATCCGACACATTTTCGCCTGGGAAATTGTATCCTTCTTATATTCAATAACTTATAGGGCGATGGGCGAAATGTCGCGATCCCTTACACAATTCGAGTTTGTAGATCGCGTTTCCCAGGCTGCTCGCGGCGCTTTATTGGGTCGCATCCAATCCTGTGAGAGGCTTTTATCGGGTCGACTGCTTATGAAAACGCCTCCGGTCCTAGCTTTCGTCCTGCTGTGGGCAACCTGTATTGTCCGAAGCGAATCCCGTCCGAACATCGTGTTCATTATGACCGACGACCACGCGACGCAAATGATGTCGGCCTACGACACGCTGAGAGCGGCGACGCCAAATTTGGATCGGATTGGGGAAGAGGGGATAATATTTCGCAATGGCTTCTGCACCAACTCGCTGTGCGCCCCAGCTCGGGCGACCTTGCTCACGGGGAAATACAGTCACGCGAATGGGCAGCGGGGCAACCGGGAGGTATTCGACGGCTCGCAGCGAACGTTTCCGAAACTTCTGCAATCGGCAGGTTATCAGACCGCGATGGTGGGGAAGTGGCACTTGAAGAGCGAGCCGACCGGTTTTGACTACTGGAATGTGCTGCCGGGGCAAGGGCTCTATGTGAACCCGGTCTTGATCGAAATGGGGGAGCGAACCACACATGAGGGCTACGTTACGGATATCATCACCGACATCGCCATCGACTGGGTGGAACGACGCGATCCAGACAAGCCGTTTATGCTCTGCTATCATCACAAGGCGCCGCATGCCCAGTGGGTTCCGTCCGCGGAGCACGACGGGCTTTGGGAAGACGCGGAGATTCCGTATCCATTGAACTATGACGACGATGAATCCGGTCGAGCCCAGTCGGTGCAAGACGCGACCAATCAGCTGGTGCCGGACATGATCAAGCGATGGCGGACGTTCGGAGTTGCGATGAACAAAGAGGATCCCGGCGATTTGGAAGGGGCGGCTTTGAAAGACTGGCTTTATCAGCAGTACGTTAAGGACTACATGCGGGTGATGGTGTCGGTGGACCAGAACGTGGGGCGTTTCATGAAGTTCTTGAAGGAGGCGGGATTGGACGAGAATACGGTTGTTGTCTACACCTCGGACAACGGCATGTTCGTCGGCGACCACGGTCGTTTCGACAAGCGACTGATGGACGAGGAGTCGCTCCGCATCCCGCTTGTCGTCCGCTATCCGAAAATGATCGAAGCTGGGAGCAAGACGGACTTGTATTCACTCAATGTCGACTACGCCCCGACGATTCTGGATCTCGCAGGCGTGGCCATTCCCGGCGATATGCACGGACGCAGCCTCGTTCCCATTTTGCGCGGGGAGGAGCCGGACGACTGGAGAACATCGTTCTACTATCACTACTACGACCATCCCGACCTCCAGTTTCAAGACGTTCCGCCTCACTACGGCGTGAGGACGGAGCGGTACAAGTTGATTCACTATTATCCGACGGAAGGCGTTGAAGCGTCGGGCTGGGAGTTGCTCGACCTGAAAACGGACCCGCTAGAGCTAGAGAATCAGTATGAGAACGATCAATACAAGTATGTTGTCGACGAACTAAAGCGAGAACTCGATCGCCTGCAATCGGAGCTGGAGGTTGCGGGGCAGTGAAATTACAAAACAGCGGCTACTATCTATGAACAACATAATTCATCTTAAACTACCTCTGATTTTGCTTGCGGGAATGGTCCATGTCGCGCTCTACGCCAAGCAGCCGAATGTCATCATCGTAATGACGGACGACCAGGGTTACGGCGAGCTTTCGGCCCATGGTAATCCGATTTTGGAGACACCCCATCTAGATCGGCTGCACGATGAAAGCGCCCGTCTCGTCGACTTCCACGTCGCCCCCATGTGCACGCCGACGCGCGGCCAGTTGCTTACCGGGCTGGACGCGGCTCGCAATGCGGCGATCAACGTCAGCGCTGGCCGTACGCTGCTCCGGGCCGAGTTGCCAACGATGGCGGATTTCTTCCAGGCGAACGGCTATCGGACAGGGCTTTTCGGCAAGTGGCACTTGGGCGACAACTATCCGTTCCGCCCTCAGGATCGCGGTTTCGAGGAAACGCTCTGGTTTCCCTCGTCCCATATCAACTCGGTGCCGGACTGGTGGAATAACGACTACTTCGACGACACCTATTGGGTGAACGGAGAGCGAAAGGTCTTGGAGGGCTACTGTACGGACGTTTATTTCGAGGAGGCGATGAAGTGGATGAAACGCCAGTCCGAGGCGGACGCTCCCTTTTTCGCCTTTATTCCGACGAACGCCCCGCACGGTCCGCATTGGTCGCCGGCGAAAGAGCTGGAACAGGCGCGAGCGGTGATCGAGGGCGAAACGCTGCCGATGATTGGCGCGAACGGGCGCGAGTCGTTTGCCGGCTACCTTGGGATGATTCTAAACATAGACAACAATATGGGCCGTCTGCTCGAGTTTCTTGACGACGAGGGTCTTGCGGAGAACACCATTCTGATCTTTCAAACCGACAATGGGAGTACCTTCGGCTCCCGCTACTACAATGCGGGGATGCGCGGGCGGAAGACCGAACTCTGGGAAGGAGGGCATCGCGTTCCGTTTTTTCTTCGCTGGCCCGACGGAAATCTCGGTCCACCTCGTCCGATTTCGGGCGTGACGCAAGTCCAGGACGTGTTGCCGACCTTGATTGACTTGTGTGGCCTGGTTCTGGACCACGCCCCGAAGTTCGACGGGATCAGCCTGGCTCCTGTTTTTCGAGGGCAGGTCGAGGCGGCGCCTGCGGACCGAATGGTAGTCATAAACTACAGCCGAATGCCATTCGGCTTCGAATTCGCCGGGCCCGACGCGCCGTCGGTCATGTATCGCGAAGGCGCGGGTGTGTTGTGGGGTTCGTGGCGACTGCTCGAAGATCGAGAGTTGTACAATCTCGATAGCGATCCAATGCAGCAAACGAATGTGATCGGTTCGTATCCAAAAATTGCGGCGCAAATGAGCGCTCACTTGGATCGATGGTGGAGCGAAGTCGAGTCGATCGCCAACGAACCGCAGCGGGTTGTGATCGGGCACGATGCCGAAAATCCGTCTATGTTGACTGCTTGCGAATGGCTGGACGTGTTTGTGGACCAGCAAGGGCAGGTGCGGCGCGGCGTAGAGAAGAACGGCTGGTGGGAGCTCGAGATCGCGGAATCCGGAACCTACGAGTTTGAACTGAGACGTTGGCCGCGCGAGGCGGATGCGCCGATCGCGGCGGGACTGCCGGAGATTCAGTTGACTGCAGGGAGTCGAGGTCCGGGGGTGGCGCTGCCAATTCGATCGGCGCGTATCCAAGTCGGGAGGGAGTCGCAGAGCCAGCCTGTGAGCGCTTCCGACAAGTCGGTGACTTTTAGGTTCGACCTAGAAGCGGGCCCGACTCGGCTCTACACTTGGTTTGAGAAGAGTCCGCGTGTAGGCGTGGCGGGCGCGTACTACGTGTACGCCCGCCGACTCTAGGATTATTGAAATTTAATTCCGAGCGATCGTCCGAAGTCCTCGTACGGAGTATTGCTGGAGCCTTTTTTGTGGCGGGCGGCGGTGCCTGCGCGGGCTTCTGGACTGGTGACAACGCCGGAACCTTCCACGATTCGGTTCATGAAGTTGAAGAGGGCGCAGATCGAGATGGCGTCGAAGAGCGCGTCGTCGGACCAGCCGGCCGCTTGAACCGACTCCGCGTCGGATGGTCGAACGCTTGCCGGGTTACGTGTCAGTTTGGCGACGTAGTGGAGAATGGGTTTCAACCTTTCTTCGACATCACTCGTATCCACGTTCTCGATAAGCGCTTCGATGAGCCCGGGAGCAATTCCGTGCGCTTCCGCGATGACCTGGTGGGCGCCCGCGCAATAGCCGCAGGCGTTGAGGGAGGAGACGTAGGCGGCGATGAGCTCGCGCTGGGCGACCGTGAGCTCGGAGGGTCCACGCAAAATCGCGTCGTGGTAGCGGAGCAAGTGGCCGACTCCTTTGGGGAAGCGCTTGAGGACGTCGGAGAGTTGCGGATTGTCCGGGAGCGAGGGGAAGTGGGTCATTGCTGTTTGTCTCCGTGTTTATTTGATTCGCCCGGCACACTCATTCGTCGAGACCGAGATCGAGCTGCCAATTCAGTTGAGCTCGAAGCTCGGCTGCTTCGGTCGGGAGGCGGTCTACGTATTCGATCACTTTATCGGGGCTGATTTTCTGCCATTCGCGAAGCGAGTGCACGTATACGGGTCGCGCGTCGCTTGAATGGCCGAAGCTGGACTCGAGAAATTGGATGTGTGTATCCATGTTTTCATCGAAGCCAATCTGTCGTACAATCGCGGATCCTGCGTTGCGACGAATCTTCACGTCTTCGATCGACTCGAACCAGACTACCGCAGTTTCGAAGTCGTCGCTCGCCAAATGGACTACCGCATTGATTGCAACTTGGTCTTTCAATTCTGGTTGTTCTAGCTGGGAGTAGAGTGATGAAAGGAATTCTATTCCACCGCTTTGTATGAGTTTGTCGGCTACGACTGAGACGCTTTCAGGAGTAGCGACGTCGGCGTTTTCTTGGAGGAATCGGACTGCTTCGGGAAGATCAGTTCGGGCCCAATGCTGGATCGCTTTCTCGACGATTACATCTCCAAGCTGCGGATGCTCGGTCATTAGATCGATCGTTTCATTGAGGTCCTTTTTCATTAGTTCACCGATGACGAATCCGCGTAGACGCTTGGCTTGGAGCAAATCGTTCTCATTTAGGACAAGCTCAAGTGGGTCGTAGGGACTATTCGCGTTCGATAGGATCGCTCCAAGGGCCGTCTGTTTCGTCTGCAGAATGGTGTGGGCTCGGAGAAACGCTCCGGTTCCAGTTCGATCCACGTTGTCCAGCCAATCCCAAACGCCATTCGGGTCGCCATTGGCCCATCCCATAATGAAGGTGGAGCCAATTTGCGATTGATCCCGGGGCGACATTGATTCGAACGCTGTCAGAGCCAATGCCGCGTTTTCTTTCGCGACTGTGTATATCAATGTGGATACGAGCTGCTGAACGTGCGATCGGTTTTCGTATTCGAGCGCTTCCAGCAGCAGCTCGATTTTTTCCTCGTCGGAAAGAGAGTGAACGCGTTTCCACAGAGCCCTGGTTTCTGGGGAGCTGTTTGCATGGCTTGCGAAGTCAACGACGATCCCGTTCCAGTTGTCACTGGATTCGGCGGTCGGAACATCGGCGCCACTGGTTGAGGGTATAGGTACTTTGTTGGCGCTGTCACGCTCGACGTTGAGCGGTTGAGTGTCGCTTGACACTTTGATGGATGAATCCGGTTGGGGGAAAATCGCAACGGCTAGCAAGTAGCCTAAAATGAGGGCACCCGCGCCAGTAAGAAACTGTGTCTTCATTTCAATTTTGTTTGAGTCCGGGGGCTAAGGTTGATTCGAGAGTATCGCGAATAAATCGGTCTTTTTCGGGCAAGCCTTTCACGATGTCATTCACTTTCTCGGGGTAGGCGTCTTGCCAGACTTGGAGCGTTTCAAGGTAGAGATTGAGCCGTTCGCGATCGTAGCCTTGGAATGCAGATTCAATGAGTTCGACCTGGTTTTCGAGTGTGTCCGAATAGCCCATTTCATTGATCGCAGCCATGGCGGCTTGTTGTCGGGACTGGCCATCCTCGATTGTCTTCACCCATTCGATACTCGCTGGCACATTGTGACTGGCGTTGCTGGTTGCGGCCCGGTAGGCGAGGAACGATTTCATCCGTTCTGATTCGAGGCTGTGGTAGAACTCGGAAAACCCGGCATCGTCTTTATTGGAAATGAAACTCTTAGCGACCTCTACGACGCGCTGCCGGGAAATCAGTTCGGGGCGCTCGAGCAAGTAATTCGCCGCGGTTCGGGGACTCTCTTCCGCCCAGAACCGGATGACATTGTCCATGACAACGGATTCAATTTCCGGATACTTTTCGGTTTGTGCGATGGCGTTTTCCGGATCGTGGTTGACCATCGCTTTTACAACTGTTCCAACGAGCGTCTCGCGTTCTCTGCGTCCTGGAGCGTTGTAGGCGAGTTCGAGCGCCTGGTCGCGGGTTTTGGGGTCGAATGACATGACGGAGATCAGCATGAATCGAAATGCGGGCAGCTTGTTTTTGCCCAGCCCCGACTCAACTTCATCGCTTTCAATTTGATTCAGCCACTCCCAAGCGAATTGCGGATCGGATTGAATGAGTCCGTTGACCACGGAAAATCCATACTCGTTTTGATCGACGGGCGGGAGCGCGTTCAGGAAATTCAATCCTGCTTGGGGCGACTTTAGCGCGAGCGAGAAGAGGACGGTCCGGACGACTGATTCGAGATACTCGCTTTTGTTGTGGGCGAATGCGGCTCGTAGGAATGAGATCTTATCCGCGTCGGTCCAATCGCTGATTCGCGAGAATAGTCCGCGAAACTCCTCGTCCTGAGCAGGTTTGCTAGCGATGATGTCCAGCAGGTCGTTCCAGTTGCCGCTATAGTCTTTGTCATACCATGGAATCCCTGCGGTAGGCTCGATTGGGCTTCCGCGTTCGACGGACGCTTTCGAAGCGGTTGCGGCTTGAGTGTCGGTGGACGAGTTGGAATCACGGGGTGATTCCGGCGCGGTCGAGCGGACGAACCACAGCCGGGCGCTGAATCCCAGAGCAAAACAAATGAGCATAATCGTGTATCGGCTGGTCATGTTGCTTCGCTTGGAGAGTGAGACAGAGGGAGAGTGCATTCGCGGGATTGGTTCCTGTGGCTGACGCGAGGCACGGGGTTAGGGCAACTGATAGTCGCGCCAAAGCCAGCGCAGCGAATCGGGGAAGAGCGAGCCGGCGTGATTGCTGTTGTGGGCGCCGGTGCCGTATTCGAATCGGACATCGTAGTCGCGAAATTTCAGCGCGGCGTACATTTGCTTGTTCGCTAGCGGCCAATTGCCGTGGATATTGTCGAGGTCAGCGCTGCCGTCTTGAAGGAAGATGCGGAGCGGTTTCTTGTCGCTGCCCTTGCGGATGAGGGCCGGGTAGTTGTGTCCGCCGCGAATATTCGTGAAGCTGCCGATGTGGCTCTGCACTTTGCGAAAGCGATCAGGTCGTTCCCAGGCCACGGTGAAGGCGCAGATGGCGCCGCTGCTGATTCCACTGATGGCCCAGCCTTCCGGGTCGTCGGTGATATTGTAGGAATTTCGGACTTCGGGGATAATCTCCTCGAGGAGAAAGTTGGCGTAGCGATCGCTGAGCGTGTCGTACTCGACGCTGCGGTTTGCGGGTCGAGGTCGCCAGCCTGGTTTCGGGGGAAGTGGAGTGTCGAGGTGTCCTGGATCTATAAATACGCCGATGGTAATGGGAATGTCTTTATTGTGTATCAGATTGTCCAGAACGGTGGGGGCTCGGTAGTCGCCGGTGGGATTCAAGTAGGCATGGCCGTCTTGAAACACCATCAGGGCGGCGGGCTGGCTCGATTGGTACTGGGCGGGAACGTAGATGTAGTAGCGCCGAATGGTGCCTGGATAGACCTCGCTTTTGTCCCAAACGAATTCGAAGACTTCGCCTCTGGGCGCGCCTTCCTGCGGAAAGGAGTCTTCGGCGAGGGCGTAGCGGGTTTCGATAATCGGCTCTTGAGCGGCGGCGGTGAAAGCGAGGGTGCAGAGTAGGGCAGTTCCGAGGAAGCGTTTCGTGAAGGGCATTCCTTATCGATACAATCTAGGGAGTTTCCGGAGCGAGACTAAATGTGAGAGAATTTGATCTTCGGGAAAGCTCACGACACGCGTTTCCTGGAATCTGGGTTCATCGTTTGACCGGAGAGAGGAATCGGCTAAATTGTAACTTTACCGCTGTCGATAACCCCTTCTATAGATTATGAAAACGTTCCGCATACTTGCTCTGCTCTCTTTGGTCTTCGCTGTGGCGATTCCGCTTCAATCCGCAATTTTCGTAAAAATCCCGAGTATTCCCGGGGAGTCCAAGGACAAGGAGCACAAGGGCTGGATAGACGTCCTTTCGGTATCGGGATTGATGGAGTCGAGCGGTGGACGGGACGCGGCGACTGGCTTGGCGACGGGCAAGCGTCGGCACGCTCCCATCAAAATCACCAAGCGCATCGACAAGGCGAGTCCGATGCTGGCCCGCTCCAGCAACAATTCTTCATTTCCCTCCCAAATCACGATCTCCAAAAATGGGATGCAATATGAATTGACGGGTGTAGTGGTTACTTCGGTACGAAAGCTAGGGAAGAACGAGGAGCTCACGTTGACCTTCAAGGCGATGAAAGTAACGTCGAATGTCGGCCGCGCGGCCGCGACTGACTACAACTCCTCGCGCTCGAACAATTCCAGCCGAGCGGCCACTGCTCCGGCGAATCACAACACGACCCGTTCCAACCGTTAGCGTCCGGTAGATTTTGATGGCGTCCCGTAACGGACGCGGACAGATTGGCGTCTAGAGAGAGTGTCTCTCTTTGATTTGATGCCTCGTTTCTTTGTTGTCCTGGTGTTGGTGGGACTGTCGCTTTCCGAGCTGGCCTTGTCGCAGCGATTTGGCGGGCGAGGCGCTCGTTCGTACGCGGATCGTAGCGAGTTTCCGGTTTGGGAGAATGACGAGGGATTCAAGGAGGACGTATTCACGTTCGCCCGGGTTCGCTACGTGCCGCACGGGCGCCGTGGCTGGGACGGGGACTATCCAGAAGCGGATTTGAATATTTCCTATCGTCTGCAGGAGTTGACCTCGATGAAGGTCAACCCGAATCCGGTGGTGGTCGAGCTGACCGATCCCGATTTGAAGGACTACCCGTTTCTTTTTCTCATCGCTCCATGGTCGGCCAATTTCACCGACGCCGAAGCGAAGGCCTTGGGGGACTACCTCCGCAGCGGCGGATTCTTGATGGTTGACGAGTTCTGGGGGCCGCAGCATTGGGATCTCTTCTACTACCAAATCAAGCGGGCGCTGCCGGAGTACGAGCCAGTCGAGCTCCCGCTGGAGCACGAGATCTTCCACAACGTCTACGATTTTAAGGAGAAGCCGCAAGTAGTGCCGATTCACATTTGGCGACAAGGGTACACGTACCATCCCATGCCCGGGGTGGCGGAGGATCCGGAACCGCGTTTTTACGGGATCCACGACGACAGGGGTCGCATGATGGTGTTGTTGTGCCACAACAACGACCTAGTCGACGGCTGGGAACGCGAGGGCGAGGACATGGAGTTTTTCCGCCAGTACTCGGAGCGGAGTTCCTATCCGATGGGGATCAATATCATCACCTACGTGATGACGCATTGACCTCCGGGGAAAAGCGGTATTAAACAGTGTCGCCAATATGAACTTCGGATTAAAATCCCTCTGTGGCGTGTGGTTGGGATTGGCGATTTCGGCGGGCGCGGGCGCCCAGGTCGACCTGTCGGGCGAGTGGGATTTCTTTTTCACGGTGACGCAAGCGTCTGGCGAGTGCGCGGGCGAAGTGGGGGATACAGGCAGCGAGATCACGACCTTGACTCACAATGTCGGGACCGGCGAGGTGCTGGTCCAGTGGCAGGAGAATTTTCAGACGGTCAGCGCGAACGCAACTCTCGTGGACGGCGTTCTCAGTTATAGACTGGTGTTTGCCCAAGGGTCAGGGTTTGTGGACCGGGATGTTTCGCTCACTGTCGAGAACGCGAACTCGATGTCGGGCGGGGAGAGATGGTCATACGGGATGACTGCGAACGACCTGACCGCCTGCGTAAACTCGGATTCGACCATCGTCGCGTCTCGATTGATCGACTCGGAAGACGCGGTGTTTGGCAATCCGATGCGCGGGTACGGCGTCGAAACGCAGCGACTCATGGCGGGCAGCGAGATTGGCCGAAGGTGGATCGAGCTTTATAACATCCACCGGGACGAGTTCTTTCAAATAATGCTCGCCAATCCGGAAATCGGTGGCGAGGCGATGGCGTTGGCGCTCGACGTGGTGGAGTCGCTTTCGGAAAGGAGTGATCGTGTGATCAATGTGAATACAGTTGAAATCGGGGGAGGGGCCGTGCTCGACACGTTCAACGCGTTCCAGCCGGCGTTTTCCGCATTGTTGACGGGCGATGCGGATGGAGCCACAATCACGCAGTCGAGCGTCGATCAGCTCAACGCGGTGGTCGATCTGGTGCTTCCGCTTGCGAGCCCTGAATTGTCGTCCGTTATTCAGGACGAGTCGGATGCTATGAACGATTTTCAGGATCTGGTGGGCAAAGATGTCGCCGAGTTTTCCGAAGTGGTCGGACTGGACGTCGAGGCGGTAGGCGTTGAAGCCTACGACTTGGTTGCTAACGGCGAGTTGTTTCAGGTTACCGTTGCAGTTATCGAGGGGATGGAATACAGTTTGTGGAAGAGCGATTCACTGGATTCGGACAGCTGGACTCAGGTGGCGGGAGCGGTGTTCGAATTCGTTGGCGACCAGGTGACGATCACGGATCCGAGTCCAGGGGCGAGTCGCTGCTTCTATCAGGTCAGGCGCGTATTGTCGCAAGGAACGTCTTCCCAATAATGTTCTGAACAGGCAGATTCGGCTTGGTGGAACGGGCGTGGTTCTATTTGCTGGTCGCGTGATCACTGAACGAATATTTGCCGCTTGTTTGATGCTCCCGATCGTTGCGCCCTTGGCGATTCGCGGAGACGATCTGATTTTCGAGGAAGGGTCCGAATGGGAGTTGGTATCCAGCGGGCACCAGTTCGCGGAGGGCATGGCTTGGGATGCGGAAGGGAACTTCTATTTCACCGACGTCCCGCGATCGCTTTTGTTCAAGATAGACGCTGCGACGGGTGAAAAGGTGTTGATCGACGACAACACGGGGCGGGCCAACGGGATTGCCTTTGGTCCCGACGGGCGGCTCTACGGGTGCGCTCGTGGCGCGAGCAGTATCTACGCGTGGGATCCAGTGACCTGGGGCAAGGCGCCAGTTGCCCGCGGCCCGGCGTCGAACGACATCGCGATTCTCGACGGCGGAACAGTCTTTTTCACCGACCCGGCCACGCACGCAGTTTGGAGGGTCGACAGTAGGACCGGGGAACTCGCCAAAGCGGTCGACACGAGTTGGATGCCGAACGGGCTGTCGTTGTCGCTGGGCCAGAAAACGCTTTTGGTTGCCGAATTCAATTCGGGAACCATCCACGGGTTTCCCGTCGATTCGAATGGAAAACTGGATACAAACAGCTCGCCTGCATACCGGTTGGCCATTCCTTCGAATGGGCTTGGGCGGCTGGACGGAATGCAGCCCTTGCCGGACGGGCGTTTGCTTGTCGGGACGGCACTGGGAACGCAAGTGGCGCCGCCTGCGGGGGAAGAAGACTCGGCCGCGTTGATTGTCGTTCCGTCTCCGGAGGGGCGTCCGCGTTGCAACTACGCTCGGATTAGTCCCGATGGCGTGTGGCTCTACGCGGCCTTCGCTAAGGATTTGCTGCGCCGAAAAGTGGCGCCGGGATTCGGTCGCTGAATTGGGTCGAAACACAAGAAAGCGCCGCCAGACCCCTCTGGCGACGCTCCCGTTTTTGTGGCTATTCTATGGTCCCTAAATTGATGAATTGAGTCTCGCCGGAAGAGTCGTCGACGCCGTCGTTGTCGGTGACGATGATCAGTTCCCCGTTGGCGAGCGCGGCAAGGCCTTCTACCTTTTCGATCACGCTGCCGTTGTCGGCGATCAGATCGGGAATGAGGTCGCGCGCTTCATACTTGTCGAGCACCGGAAACGCGGGGGCGCTGGACTCGGGCAATGGCGTAACGCCTTCGGTCGAGAAGTGGTAGATTTTCTTGATGCGGGCGTCGAGTCCCCCTTGGTTGTCGCGCTCGATTACGAGAAAGTCGTACGGGGTGAGAGCGACGATCTCGGAGAGCCCCACCCAGCCGCCATTCGGAGACTCGGGCGCGTCGATGGGGTAGTAGTAGAAGGTCCAATCGCCGGTTCCGACCTCGTATCGGCCGATGCGAACGTGGTCGTCCGGGTCGCCGTCCCATTCGCGCTGAAAGCATACATAGAGGACTTCGTTGTTGCCGTTCCCGACCGACGCGACGCCTTCGAAACCGAATCGCTGTTGCTTGGCGTTGACCGCGTCCGGGAGGCTGACGACCGCTTCAATGTCACCATTGTTGGCCACCTTGAATATCCAATCCTGAGTAAGGATGGGGCGGTCGTCGTCGCCGATGGTGCCGCTTCCTTCCGACGCGAGCCAGAATCCTCCGCGGCGTCGGGCCAGGCCTTCCGGATCCACGTTGATGGTCGAGTCCTCGTTGATCAGATCTTCGAGAACGATGTCCTCATAGCCTTTGGCGTTGGCGTCGGCGATGGTCGCGGCAAAGGCGCCGTAGGTGTCTTTCAGGACGATTTCCTTGTCGATGATCGCGGGAGTGGCGGATGTATCCAGCCGGAAGATACGGCTCTTCTGGTAGAAACTGTCGTAGGTGGTCCAAGCGCGGTTCGGGTTCTTCTTGTTCGCCGCCAAGGCGGACAACGCTGCCCATGGAATGGGAGTGCCGTTTTTGCGGTCTTCCGAAGCGACCGTCGGATAGGTCGGCTCTTTGAAGGCGTGCTTGTAGACGGTGATGGTGGAGCGGAACTTGTCGTCCCGAGCGTCCACTTCGCTTGCCACGACAAGCAGGTTGCGCTGCGGGATTGCCAGGATTCCCTCCGGCCCGACGCCAGCGGGAAGGACTTGGAGGAACTCGGGTTGCTCCTTGCGGCGGTCGTTGAGCTTGTATACCGACACGACGCTGGAACGCTCGGAGCCGACGAAGAGCAGGGAGTCGCGGCCGAATTTGGCGAACTCGATGCCTTCTGGCTCGTTGCCTTTGTTTTCCGACCTGTCTTCGGGGTAGTGGCCGATCATGCCCACGAGGTGGTCGTCGTTGCTTCCGGATGTGAAGCGAACATCCCCTCGACGGTTGAAAATCGTGAAGCCGCGGCTGCCGCCGTCGAGGTCGCCTTCATCTGCCGTGGCGATTCGGTAGTCGCTCACCCACGTGAGGGCGTCGGGCTCGCGAGGCACGTCGCTGAGGCTGGAATTAAACTCGATGAGGTCGTTTTCTTCCGTATCGATTTTCTTGAGATTGACAGTGCCGGCGGGGAAGTCGTTTACGACAACGCCGCTTTGGAGATCGATCAAAGCGATGTGGTTGTTTTCCTGCAGGCTGACAGCTGCGATATTGCGACGATTGATATCGATGAATTCCGGTTCCGCGTCTTCAGGGAACTTGTCGGCCACGCCCGCGAGATCGACCTCGCGCAGGCTCCAGGTCGCGGGGCTGCCGACGAGATCGACGATCACTACGAATCCCGAGGGTAGCTGGGGCGGAGCGCCGTCGTTGGGTCCATCGTCCTCGTCTCGTTCGTTCTCGATGACGATGCCGGCGTACTGCCCGTCCGGGCTGGCGGCGATGGCGTCGGGCTGGCCGCCGAGCTCGATTTCACGCACGATGGAGCGGGCGTCGATGTCGATGACGATCAGCACGCCGCTTGTATCCACGAAATCCGCGCTCGTATTGATGCAGGCGAGGGCGTACTTCCCGGTGACGGTTACGGACGTCGGTTCGCCACCGAGTTCGACAACGCCGTCCGGCTCGGGATTGTAGGGGTCGCTGATATCGACGAACCCGAGGAGTTCCTGCTCGCTGTCGGTGTAGACCAAAGTCATGCCGTCTTCGGTAGCAGAGACGATTTCGGACACCGTTTCCAGTTCGATATCTGTATTCAGAAAGACGGGAAAGGTCGAAATTCGGCGAAAGTACCGCTCGCGTTTGCTCGGAGGCTCGCCTCCGTGCGCGTCATCCAAGTAGCCGTACAACTTGTCGAGCGTCTTCTCGATTTTCATGGCAGCGTATTGATGCTTGGGCGAGTCGCTTCGTTGAAGCGACAACAATGCGAAGGTGAGAACAGCGATGATCGCGAGGATGCATGCGATGTGTTTAGCGGATAGTTTCATTATTGACGGTTATCGTGATGGGATTGTTAGGATTGGCGCGTACCGCCGCCGACGCGGCGAACGCTCGAACACGGCAACGGTTTCAAATCATCGGTCGCATCTCAACGAGTCTATTGTTACTTTATGGAAACGTAGTTACAAAACTGTTACAGAATGAATTTTCCAAAGCCCGTTTCGGGCGCGGCTAGGGTTTTTCATGAAGCTTGCATTGCCGCCAGCCATCCGCATAGAAGGGGGGATGAATAGCGACGGGAGAAAAGGACCCAGGTGGTGGCCGTTGATCGCGATCTGGGCGATTGGCTTCGCGGCGATTGGCTACGCGGTTGCGACAAACGACGGGGATAGCGGCTATCGCCAGGCATTGGTGATGAAGACGATCGGGATTGGAATGGCCTGTTTCGTTTTGTCGATCCTTTGGCTGGCGGCGTTTTCGCGTATTCGGGCGAAGGTCCGTCTTCTCGCTCTTGGAGCCGTAGCGCTCGTGGGCGTTTTGTTTGTGTCGACTGTTCGTTACGGAGGCGTTTCGGGCGACTTGGTACCGATCTTCACCTGGAAGTGGTCGAAGGCGGCCGCGATGGAGGTGAGCGCGTCCGCTGGCGAGGCAGGAATTGTCGAGGGAGAGTTTCCTCAGTTTTTGGGCCCGAGCCGGAATGCTCATGTCGACGGGGTTTCATTGCAGCGTAACTGGGAGGAGTTTCCGCCTGAGCGACTGTGGCGCCAGCCGATCGGCGAAGCGTGGTCGGGATTCGCGATCGTGGGAGACCGGGCGGTGACACAGGAGCAGGAAGGCTCGCAGGAGGTGGTGACCTGCTTGAATCTGACAACTGGCGAAACGCTGTGGAAGGAGCGAAATGATGCGCGATACGACAATCCGCTCGGCGGGGTTGGGCCTCGAGCGACTCCGACGATCGACGGGGAGCGGGTGTACACGGTTGGAGCAACCGGCTTTGTGGCCTGCCGGGATTTGGCGTCGGGCGAGCTGGTTTTTTCCTTCAACTTGCTGGAGGACAACGACGCGAATCTCCCGGAGTGGGGAGTCGCTGGATCGCCTCTCGTTTTCGGCGACTTGCTGATTCTGAGCGCTGGCGGCCGCGACGGGAATTCGCTCGTGGCGTATGACAAGCGCACGGGCGATCGCGTCTGGTCGGGCGGAAGCGATCGCGCTCACTGGAGCTCTCCGGTGGTCCAGACGATTGGCGGAGTCGACCAAATTTTGATTTTCAACAAAGGGGGCGTGGCGGCGCACGACAGCGCGGACGGCCAGATTCTCTGGGAGTTTCCCTGGAAGCGGTCGCCCAACCTTCCCCGCGTTTCGATTCCGGTGAGACTGACCGGCGACCGGTTCGCGATTTCGAGTGGATACGGCGCGGGAGCGGCGATGTTTGAAGTGTCGAAGGTGGACGGCGTTTATGAGGCGATCGAAAATTGGATTACTCTGCACTTGAAAGCGAAGTTCAATAATTTCGTATCCAAGGATGGATACTTGTATGGTTTGGATGACGGCATGATGACCTGCATCGACGCCGAAACGGGGAGGCGGACCTGGAAGAAAGGGCGCTACGGCCATGGCCAGCTCTTGTTAGGAGACGACTGGCTTTTGGTGATGACCGAGAGTGGCGAAGCGATTCTGATGGATCCCAATCCGGAAGAGCCGACGATTTTAGGGAGTTTTCAGGCGTTAGAGGGAAAGAGCTGGAACCCTCCGGCCCTGGTTGGTCCGTATTTGCTCGTCCGCAATCACTTGGAAGCGGCGTGCTATCGTTTACCCGTGAGCGAGTAGGCTCGCGTATTCGGGATTTGGTTGCAGCTGAAGAGTATGAAGGCGACAAACAAGAAGCGAATTCCCACGGTGCGGGAAAGTTCGCTGTGCCCGTGTAAAAGCCAGTTGAATTACGGGATTTGCTGCCGGCCCTTTCACACGGGCAAGGACAAGCCGAAAACGGCGGAGCAGCTGATGCGGTCCCGCTACAGCGCCTACTTTTTCCGCATGGTTGACTATCTAGTGGAGACGACCCATCCCGACACGCGAGGCCCCGGATTGAAGGGCGAACTGGAAAAGACGATTCGCCAGGCGAATTGGAGTTTCTTGACGATTCTCGGAACCAGCCGCGGCGGAGCGGAAGACAAGACCGGCAAGGTGGAGTTCGTCGCCGAGTACTTCGTCAACGGGGAGCCCTTCGAGCTGCATGAGCGCTCGCGCTTCAAGCGGCACAAGGGGCTTTGGAAGTACCTCGACGATAAGGGGTAGCCTTTCGTCGGCGCGGTTCTATTCTCCGGTGATCTCCTTGAGGTACTCGAAGAACTCTTTTTTCCGGGAGTGGTTGATCCCCCAATCGACGGGGACTGATTGAAAGCCAATTTTTATATCGCTCTCGTCTTTGCGGCGGAAATCGAAGTAGCCCCAGGAGGCGTAGGACTCGACGGCGTATTTGAAGTTGTTCGCTTCCGAATCGTAGTTGTAGTGGTCGTCTTCGTTGAAGACGATCGGTTGGCCGCGGTAGGTGGGGAGCGCTTTCGTTCGGGCCACCATTTCCTTGATGAAGTCGGGCTCTTTGACGCCGTTGCCATGGAGGAGCACGTAGTCGGAAGCCGCGACGACATGAGCGTCGGGAATGTAGCGCCCGCCGAAGCTGGTGCTGACGAGCAGTCGGCGGCCGTCGCGTGTTCTCGATTTGACGCGTTCGATGAGCTCGGCAACTCGGGCGGGTTTGAGGATTTCGTGGTCGTACGCTTTGATGTTGCTCTCGTTGTTGACCTCGATGAGGACGTTGCGGTAGCCCTTGTCGAGTATCCAGTCGGTGACGTTGTCCACGGCGGCGATGATGGCCGCTTCGTCTTTCAAGTTCTGGTCCTGGCCAAAGTAGAAGTATCCAACAATTGGAACCATTTTGAGCGCTTCCGCCCGATCGAGGATGCGGGCGAGACGATCCATGAATGCGGGTTTGAGTTCGCCCGTTTCGGTGAAGGCGGTGTTTTTCCAGTTCTTGTTGCCGTAGCCGGTGGGGCTGCCTCCTTGGAGATTGACCGTGAATGAAAGCAATCCGTGCGCTCGCCATTCCGGAATGGCGGCGACGAATTCGTTGGTGTTCCGTTCGGGATCCCATTCACCGGTATCGGGGTAGTTGAATAGTGGGCGCGTTTCCGGATTCTCGTCGTCGAAAACGCCCTGGACGAGGCGGGCGTTCATCAAGAGCCCTTCGATTTTGTTGCCGTTCCAGTATCGGCCTTCGTAGGTGGGCTCGCCGTCGATGTAAAACGCGTCTCCTTCAATGGACACGACGGGACGATGGTCGGGGGTTTCAGAACAGGAGGAAACGAGCGCGAGCGCGACGAGTCCAGCTAGGGGTAGGATGCGGTAGTTCATTTTCGATTTTCGCGGTAGTGTTAAATATTCCAGCGGGTTTTAGCTTTCCGCGTGGGTTTGTGTATTTTGAATAGTTTTGGGTCGTGATCTCGGTTGGCGTGTTCGGCGGTCGCTTCGTCCAGCTCTTTCAGTTGGTTCATTATGGATACGAGTAGGTGATCGTCCGGAATGTCTTTCGCGTTGCTGTGCGCGTAGTGACCTTCGCAATACACGTGGATCGCTTTGCCGATATGCTTGGCCGCCTCGCGCGCGTGGTCGTTGATGAATCCGTCGTCGTTTGGCTCGTACCGCCCTTTTTCCATTGGGTAAGGCTTAGAGGGACTCACTCGCTTTTGGAAGCGTTTTCGGACGAATGCGGAAGCCTTGTGCTCGAGTTCCTCTATTGAAAGGGCTGGATAGTGGTTGAGCTCGGCGCGCTGCCGGCCCAGTTTATTTCGCATGAAACGACGAGCGTTTATCGAAAAACTGGCGATGGGGAGTGTCGTTGCGGGCGCTGTGGGAAGCGGATTGGCTCGCGGGCAGGCTTCTGGCGGATCGGACAATCGGCTTTTTACGATCGCCCTCTCGCAGTGGGGGTTTCATCGAGCGATTTTCGGGGACGCTCGGTCGGACTACAATTGGTTTATCAAGACCCTCCACTCGGAGCCGGACTCGGTTTTGAAGGGAACTATGGATCCGCGGGACATTGTGGTTCGGGCGCGCGAGCTGGGTGTCGATGTCGTGGACTTGGTGAATATTCTCTGGTTCGGTCGCGGGAACGACTCCCTTTGGCTGAGGGAGTTCCAGCGTCGAGCGGATGGGGAAGACGTCCGGTTCGGCGGGTTGATGTGCGACGAGCTCGGAAAAATCGGGGCGAGTAATCGCTCCGAGCGCAACGTAGCGGTGAAGAATCACATTCGCTGGATGGACACCGCACAGAGGTTGGGCTGCTCTTACTTGCGGGCGAATCCGTATGGAGACGGCAACTACTTGGAACAGTGTCAGCGATGCGCGGAGAGTTTGGCTCGTCTCGGCGACGCTTCCAAGGCGTTTGGATTGGAGATTCTCGTCGAGAACCACGGACATCCCGGTAGCAATGGCGCGTGGCTGGCCATGCTCATGGAGATGACGGATCACCCTCGGGTGGGGGTTTTGGCGGACTTCGACAATTTCTTTATGGGCGGCTGGGGCTTGGACCCGGAACGGCGTTACGACCGGCATCAGGGAATGCTCGATTTGGCTCCCTACACGCGGGCCGTGAGCGCGAAGTCGCATGCGTTCGCTCCGGATGGATCGGAGACGACCATCGACTATTTCCAGTGCATGCAAACGGTTCTCGACGCGGGTTTTAATGGGCTGGTGGGAGCGGAGTACGAGGGAGACGGATTGAGCGAGGCGGAGGGAAACCGGTTGACGGTCGCGTTGCTGGAGTCGACTCGCGCGAAGTTGCTGGACGCCGGGTACGAGTAGTTCTTGGATACGCGCATGCAGCAAATTCGAGTCGATGGACCCCGTTAGTCAGGGCGCTCTAGGAGCGCTCGCGGCGGCTTCGAGCGCGGACCCAAAACGCCTTCGCCTGGCGGTGGGTGTGGGCTGGGCTGGCGGTATGCTTGCGGACGCGGATATTTTTATCCGCTCGAGCGCGGACCCGCTTTTGAATATCGAGTATCACCGGCACTTCACTCATTCGCTGGTTTTCATTCCGGTCGGCGGGTTGATCTGCGCGGCGGTTTTGTGGCTGGTTTTGAAGCGATGGGCTGGGTTCAAGGAGTTGCTGCTCTACGCTACCTTGGGATACGCGACGGCGGGTTTGCTCGATGCGTGCACGAGTTACGGGACGCAGCTCTATTGGCCGTTTTCGAACGAGCGGGTAGCCTGGAGCATCATTTCGATCATCGATCCGGTTTTTACAGGAGCGATGCTGATCGCTCTCGGTTTCGGCTTTTGGTGGAGACGGCGAAAGCCGGTCTGGCTCGGGCTCGTATTCGTGACGGTGTATTTGGTTTTTGGAGGCGTTCAGCACTATCGGGCGAACGAGGCGGTGATCCAGCTCGCTCAGGGACGGGGTCATTTGGAGGCGAGTCGGATTTCTGTAAAACCGTCTATCGGCAATCTGATTGTGTGGAGGGGGATTTACGAAATCGAAGGAGGTCTTCAGGTGGACGCGATTCGAGTGGGTTTGGGCGGCGGCGTTTCGGTTTACGAAGGCGATCGGATTCGGGGTGTCGACCGGCGAACGTTGGAGGCTGAACTCCCTGAGGGATCCGTTTTGAGCGGAGATCTCGAGCGTTTTGCTCATTTTTCGGATGACTATCTTGGTTGGCACCCGACCGAGCCGAATATTATTGGAGATGCGCGGTACGCGATGCTGCCGGATTCGAGCGTTCCGCTTTGGGGAATCGAGTTCGATCCAAGCCGTCCCGATGCCCACGCGCGATTTGTCACGTTTCGCGAAGCGGACCGAAGCGTGGGGTCGCGACTCTGGCGCTTGATCCGCGGGCTCGAATGAGCCGACTAGATTCGCAGCTTGATTTTGTAGCGACTCAAGACAGCGGTTAGGCCGACGATGAAGCAGGCGAACAGCATCGACTTGACGAGTCCGATAGATCCAGTTCGCAGTGCCTCGGGTAGGGAGAATCCGAGGAACATCACGACTGCGTAGACGAAATAGGGGACGAGGTAGCAGGTTAGCGTCGCAGTGCCTGCGGGGGCGAGTAGGCGTGTCCAGGAGACGAGGCGCTTGACATCGACGATCCAGTACAAAAGGGCGAAGGAGAGTATGCTGAGGCCGGTGCAGATTTCCGTCCATGCCGGTGTGGCACGGATTTTGGAAATCTCCCAATAGGGCCGAAGGAGTATCCCGACGGCAAGGGTAGCGATACCTATGGCGACGAGAGTGAGAACGAATCTATATTCGTCCGTGTTTTGGGAACGGTGTCGGTAGAGCGTGGATACGAATACTCCGGCGAGCGTCATCGCGGGAAGCGAGCCACCACTAACAATCCAGACGTAGTTTTTTATCGGATCGAGGGCGTCGAATAGGTGGGTGAATTCGGCGATATTGAACAGGGCGAATCCAATCCATGCCAGGGCCATCGCCATCAACGTTCTTGGCAAGTACAGGTAGATTGTCGCCGCGATCAAGTAGCACCATCCGATCAACCCGAGGATTCCCCACCAGTGGGTTTTCATCCATGACGGTGGTTCTCCGGCTCCTTGATACACAATCGCCAGTCCCACGAGGATGAGCCAGCCGGTGGTTTTGAGGTAGGGGGCAGCTCGTTTCCAGGAGCCGGTCTTCGGGTAGAGGTTCCAGATGAGAAAGAAGGCGAGGGTCATGAGAACTTGCCATCCGAGTTTTCCGATCACGGGTAGTGTGGGAGCAATGTTCTCGAGATTGACCATGAAGATGCCCATGACGACGAGGGCGAGGGCTCGAGTCGCGATATGCCGGAGTTGGGCTAGTTTGCTGTCGCCGCGCTGGGCTCGGTTTTCAATCGCGAAGGGGATTGAGAGGCCTACGGCGAAGAGGAACGCGGGAAAAATCGTATCGGAAAACCCGAGAGCGTCGTCATCGGCGGCTTGGTGTTGGAGCCAGTTGGGAATGTCGACGAGGGTCCAGAAATCGTTGACCCAAAGCATCAGGAGCATGGTGACGGCGCGGAAGGCGTCGATGGATCCGACGCGATCGGCTTTCGGATTAGAGGCGGCTTTGGAGTTCATGACTAGTCCTCCGAGTGGCTCGATTTGAAAAGGGCCTTGAAAGTGTCGACTGGGCCTTGTCGATTGTCGTCATTTGAATCTCCGTTTTCGAAGGCGTCAAAAAACGCGTCTGCGCTGGACCAAACCGTGTGGATGAGTCCGATGTGGCGTTTGGCGAGCGTGGGATTGGCGTTTTGCTTGAAGCGGTGAAACTGTTCGAGCTGAGCCAGGGCGACTTGCGGCTTGTTCCAGGCGCAGGTGGCGACGGTAAACCCTTTCATGGCGAAGTAGGCTGCGGTGGGTTCGGCCCGTTCGTAGTGCCAGTCGCAAATAACGACGTCTTTGGAAATCAGATCGATCGCTCTGTGGGTGTCGTTGGCGCTGGCCTCCCACATGCCCAATCCGGTCGTGACGCCGTCGAGCAGTCGATCGCCCCAAATCCAAAGATCTTTCCCTGTTTGGGCGAGATGGGCGCGGATCTTCTCGACCTCGTTGGCGAAGAGAACGGCTTTGTCCTTGCCGGCGCAGCGGGGGCAACGGTCGTCGCCGATATAGAATACCTCGTCCATGCCGGCGTGAAACGCGTTCGCCTCGAAGGCGTCTACGATCTCGTCGACGAGATCGAACACGACGTCGTGGACATCGGGGTGGAGTGGGCAGTAGCTTTTGCAATAAAGGCCGTCGTCGTTGGGCCACTCATAGGTTTCGGGCATGACGACATGAGGCGTTTCGTCGAATTCGGGGTAGACTTCGAGGAGCTTGTTGACCTTCGTGTGCCAGGACTGGTGTCCGAGCAGGTTGATTTGGGGGATGAGCGTGATGTCGTGACGGCGACACGCAGCGACGATTTGTTTTACGTCGCCGAGGCTGAGGGCGCCATCGTCGACGAGTTCGGGGCGGGATTGGTATTCGAATCGATAGTCGATACGAATCAGGAGTGTGTTGACGTTTCGCGCGGCCAGCTCCTCTTCGATGAAACGGGTAAATCGAGCCACCGAGCCCTTGGCCGGAGCGGCGATCGACAGGCCACGCAGCGGCTCCGATTTGGCGGTGATCTCGGAACCGAGAAGTGTCAACACTGCCAAGGCAAACAGAGTAGGAAGTAGTCGTGTCGAGGGCATTGTGCGACGCTTTTTTACCCGAGGAAAGCGAGCGCTGTAAACGTTCGAATTTGTCGCGTCGCTTTTACATAAGAGTTCGGATTCAGGTCCCGTCGCTCGATTGTCACAGTAAACGATTTGACACCATAGTTTGAATACGGATTCAGTGGATTCGTTTCCACTGCGGCGTTCCGCGGTTGGAACGTGGCAGGGAAGCGTTTAGTCAAAACGAAAACTGACATGAAACGAAAAGTAGGGATGGTCTGTCTGTTCGCGATTGCGAGCTCTCTGAATTTGCGTTCAGAGACGAGCTACGAGCAGGCGTATGTGGAAAAGAACCAGGGACTCCAAGGTGGAGCGGTTCCCAGCGAGGTCGTGAGACCGAAGCTGCGAGCGGTTTCGGAGGACCTGAAAATCGACGTATTGGTAACGGTCGATTCCAAGGGCAGAGTGGCGCGAGTCGAAGTCCTGCGGTCGACCAACGCCCGGCACAATACGGCGGTAGCGCGAGCGGCGAAACAGTGGAAGTTCCTTCCAGCGCGGAAAAATGGGGAAGCGGTGCCTTCAAAGGTTCGAATCCCCTTCGTGGCGAAGGAGCCGGAAGCGACGCTGGCGATGAGATAGCGTTGGGCGCTCAATGAACTAGAAAACGACACAAACGGGGTCGGATTCCCACGGGAGTCCGGCCCTTTCGTCAGCTGGATTTGGCGGACGAAGCGGCGACTTCGTAGGGATTCGCAGACGTCCCCCGTTTTTCTCGTCCTGGAATTGAACTGAATTGCGATGTGGCTGTCCCTTTTTTGTCACAGGGTGTTATGTGAGGCTTTCTTTGACAGTTGGGGGGAGACGTTTATCGTCAGCCTCGAATTTCAAGAGTTTCCCATAATCGACCGAAAATGACTACGTTCCCCCGTCTTCTCGCACTTGCAGCGCTCAGCGCGATCCTACCGTTTGCCCAGGGCGCGCGTCCGGAGGTTCTCGAGGACTTGCCCGGCTTTGATCGACCGGTGTCCGCGATGTTCAGCTCGGATGGAAAATCGCTCTTCGTAGTGAATCGATCTCGCGGCGAAGTAGGTGCTCGGCGCGAGGCGGGATCCATCACCCAGTATTCCGTGTCTGAAGGACCGGTTTTCAAGCTGGCGAGCAAGCGATTCGTGGTGGGTTTGACGGCTCCCTCCGACATCGACTTTCTCCCCGCGGCCCTGGGGGATGTGGCCCCGGCGGGAACGTTGATCGTGGTGTCGGGGACGCCGTTGATTGAAACCGAGGACGGGCGCATTACGAAGGACGCGTCGGACGACTTTATCGGGCTCTCCCTCTTCGATCCGCTTTCGGGCAAACTGCTGGGCAAGGCGGACTTGGGGCCGGAATCCGATTTGAAGATGAAGGGCTCCCTGCCATTGATCTCGCCCAACAGTATCACCTTCGACAAGAGCGGCAATTTGTACATCGCGGACACTGGGATTGGGGGCAACTTGTTCAAAAACCGCGTGAAGGCTCAGCCTGCAGTCTATCGCATAAATCGGGCTGGACTGGTGGACTTGTTTTCGGGAACGGCCCCGATGGACGTGGACGTGATGAAGATCTCGAGTATCCCGGGTGATATCTCCTACGAGTCGAGGGACGACTCGGTTTATTTCGTCGCCAACCATCTGCAAGGAGCGACAAAAGGAGCGGTGTTCAAGGTGAGCAGCGACGATTTTCAGGACGTGATGAAAATCCAGACGGTCTGCCGCGACTTGACTGCCTTGAGCAGCATGAGAATGACGCCTAATGGCAAGGTGCTGCTGGCGACCAACTCCGGCGAACTGCATGTGCCGAGGGGCAAGAAAACGTCGCGACTCCTTCGATTCAAGCCGGAGATGACATTCTCGTCGCCGGGAAAATACGGTCTCCTGGAAGAACCCGGCGGATCGTTCATCATGGCGGTTCCCGAGGAGACGGGTGATGCCGGGGCGGGGAAAGGGCAGCGGGTCCGGATTGTCCGAATGCCGCCAAAATTCTGACGGCCGCGTGGGGAGGACTGAGTCGAGAATGGGGGTTTGGGTTAGGATTGGCCTTTTGTTCTGGGCCTTGGCGGGAGCCCTGACGCCTTGGGCGCTTTCGCAGTCAAATCGGTTTTCCCAGCTTTGGCCGAAGGACCGCAGCGATTTCGCATCCGATAGTCGCGTGCGCTGGGGAACGCTGGAAAATGGATTTCGCTATGCGATTCTGCCGGACGGGAATCCCTATGGAGCGGTTTCGCTGCGCTTCGCCGTGAATGTGGGATCGCTGCGCGAGTCGGAAAAGGAATCTGGCTTTGCCCACTTGATCGAGCACCTCGCGTTCGAAGGGGCGGGCGAATTCAGCGCTTCCGACATAGAATCGCTGTTTCTACGGTGGGGACTGAGCTTGGGCAGCGACGTCAATGGCTACACGACTCACCACTATACGTGCTATCAGATCGATTTGAAAAGCGATGCCGACTCGTACTTAGAATCGGCATTTTCCTTGTATCGAGCGTTTGCGGACGGAATTCGGTTCGATGCGGAGAGTATTGAGAAGCAGCGTTCGATCGTGCTGGCGGAAAAGCTTCAATACGAGCAGCCACTCGCGCAATTTAGCGCATTTGCGCTCGAGCGTACGCTGAAAGGGTCGAAATACGGAGAACGACCCATCGTCGGCGATGAAGCGGCGTTGAACCTGGCGACACGCGACCGGCTCATGAAGTTTTACCGGAATTGGTATCGGCCCGAGATGATGACTCTTTTCGTCGTGGGAGACGTGGATCGATTAGAGGTCGAGCGATTGGTGAACCGTCATTTTGGATCTCTGCAGTCAAGAGGTCGGGCGAGTCCACCAGATGTCGGAAACGTAGAAGAAAATCAAATACCGCGTGTCGGATTGACGCGAATTCCTGGAATGGACCGGACCTTGATTGATCTATCGCGCAGTTGGCAAGAGCCGAGGGGGCGCGATTCGGAGCGGTTGCGGCAGCGTGACTTTCTCAGGCGGTTCGCTTGCGAATTGTTGAACGAGCGATGCCAGCGTTTCGTCGGGGTATTCGACAGCGATTTCGTTTTTTATGAAACGCGTTTAGAGGCGACCTACGCTCATGCTCGTTTGACGACGAGTCCGGAGAAATGGCGAACGGGGGTCGCCTTTCTCGATCGCATGATCCGCCAGGCGTCGCGTCATGGGTTTCATCCCGAAGAGATCGAATCCCTAAAAAAAAGGTGGAATCGGCGTATCGCCAAGGAGCGTGCTGCCGGGTTGCGCGCGGACAGCCACAGCCTTGCAGTTCGACTCGAAGAGGCGACAATGTTGGGCAAAGTGTATCTGTCATCGGATGATGAATACGTTTTATATCGTCGTTTCTTGGATGATCTCAATAAATTCGACTTGGATCGAGCTATGCGTGAAATGTGGCGGACGACGGGGGTCTCGCTCGCGATTGGCGGTGAGATTCCAGAGTCTGTAACTCCGCGGTCGCTAGGGCGTGAATTCCTGAGTTACCGTCGGCTTTCGATCGAACCCTACGACTACCCGGGGCAGAACGCTATCGAATGGGCCTGGAATGGGAGAGTGGGGGGGATCGCTTCGGAGCGCGGCGTTCCTCTCCTGGACGAGACGTATCGGTTTGTATTCGAAAATCAGACGTCGCTAACAACCATGCGAACTCGAAACGAACCGGGTTTCGTGCAGATTCTGGTGCGACTGCGACCGGATTCGTCCCGCGATGGTTCACTATTGAATCCCGCGATTCGCTCGGTGGCCTTGGACTCGTTTTTGTGGAGCGGAGTAAGCGGATTTCAGTGGGAGAGCATTCATCGCGAGCTCTCGTCACGCGTGTTGGATTTTGAATACGCGATTGAAGGAGAGGACTGCCTCTGTTTTCGGGCGCGTTGCGAGCCCGTTGAGATCGACTGGGTTCTGGGAATGATCGCCACGTTTCTCGAGAAGGGAACTGTGAGCGAGCGGGGATTCGCCTTTGCGAAGTCGAACATGATGCGGAGCTTGCAGGTGGAGCTCGACGGGATGGCCCTGGCGAAGCAAAGCGTTCAGCGCGAGTTGTTTCCCGGTCGCCCGGAATTGTGGGATCCAGATTTCAAGGACGGGCTCGAGCTCGATCGCGAAGCCGTCGCGGGCTGGCTCGGCGAAATTTTGAACCGAAGCAGTATCGAAGTGACCGTGGTGGGCGACGCGGACAAGGATCGAGTCGCCAAGATCGTGGGCATGAGCTTGGGGGCTTTGGACCGACCGGCTCGACCGGAACGAACAGAAGCGGAGCGGTTTTCCATCGAGTTCGACGCGGGTCTGGAGAAGCTGCCTTATCCGAAACAGCAAGGGGAACGCGCTTTGGCCATCGGAAATTGGATTTTAGAGCCGGGGCCGACTACGCACGAGGAGCGGCTCGCGTTGGTCGTTTGCGAACGGATATTGAAGAGTCGATTAGATACGGCCCTGCGAAAAGACCGGGCGCTTTCGTATACGACGAAAGTGGACTATTGGGCCTTGCCCGCTTTCCAGGGTTTTCAGAGGTTTCGGGTGGAAGCGGATTGCCGGGCTCGCGATTTGGATGAAGTCCTGGCGGTGGTCGAACGTGTTTGGCGGAATTTGGCGAGCGGGGAGTCGCCCATTAGTTCCGACGAGCTGGACGGGGCGCGTCGCGGTTTGGAAGCGGAGTTCGATTTCGGATTTCGCGACAATCGCTACATTCTCGAGAACATTCTTTACAGCCTCGACGAGCGGCCGGAGTGGGTCGAGGAGTGGAATGCCCTGAATTCGGGCGCATTGGAGCGAGTCAGCGCGGAGGACGTGGTTTCCGTGTGTCGCTCGTGGCTTTCGTGGGACCAGGCGCTGGTACGGGGACTTCAGCCGGAACTGGCGACTTTGTCGCTTCGCTAGCGCAGCGGGTCGATTTTGTCTAGGGCGTCGGGTGAACGGAGTTCGCTTGAAGGCGCCTTGACTTGGCAAGGACGGCTGTCTATCCCCGCCACGATGGCAATTGGAATGGACTCAGTTCCTCAATCGGCCGTCGCGGTTTATTCCGGAGGAATGGACTCGACGGTGATGCTCTACGCGATGAAGGCGGCGGGCTCGGATATCCGCGGGGCGATTAGCATCGACTACGGGCAGAAGCACCGCAAGGAGATCGAGTCGGCTCGAGCGATTTGCGGGGAGTTGGGGATCGAGCATCGGGTGGCCGATCTGCGAGCGCTGTCGGGTCTTTTCGGCTCCTGCGGACTGGTGGATGCGGAAACCGAGGTTCCAGAGGGGCACTACGAGGAGGATTCGATGAAGCAAACGGTGGTTCCCAATCGGAACATGATCCTCATTTCGGTAGCGACTGCGTGGGCGATCACCAAGAAGGTGGACGCGGTTGCCTATGCGGCTCACAGCGGGGATCACGCGATTTATCCCGATTGTCGCGAAACGTTTGCCCAGGCTTTGGACGAGGCGATCCAGCGTTGCGACTGGAGAACAGTTCGGTTGTATCGGCCTTTCGTGTCGGCGAGCAAAGCGGATATCGTGGCGGAAGGCGCTCGTCTCGGCGTCCCGTTCGAACGGACCTGGTCGTGCTACAAAGGAGGAGAGGCGCATTGCGGAAAATGCGGCACTTGCATTGAGCGAAGAGAGGCGTTTCATTTGTCGGGAGTAGAGGATCGCACGGTCTACGAGCCAGACGCTCCCAGCGTCGACGCTTTGATCCAGAGCGACTGGCGCCTGCCGGACGCGAACGCGTAACGATGTACACCTGTCAAAAGACTTACTCCGACATTCCCTTCGCCCACCGACAACATCGGCACGAGGGGCATTGCGCTCAGATTCACGGGCACAATTGGAGCCTCTCGTTTACCTTTGGTTGCGAGCGGATGGACGCGTGCGGATTCGTCGTGGACTTTGGCAAGCTGAAATGGCTCCGGGACTGGATTGACGAGAATTTGGACCACGCCTGCATTTTCAACCGCGACGATCCGCTTTTGCCGGAGATCACTCGCTTGAACTCGGAGAACGGTTGTTCGGTATTCAAGCCATACATCGTGGATCAGTGCTCGAGCGAAGGTCTGGCGAAGCACTTATTTACTGTAGTGGATCCAAAAGTACGCTCAATGACGGATGGGCGGGCTTTTCTGTTGTCGGTCACGGTCACCGAGGACTCGCGAAACAGCGCCACGTATTCACCCGAGGCCCAGTAATGGAGTACCCGGTTTACGAAACGTTTCACTCCTGGCAGGGCGAGGGGGAGCATTTGGGAAAATCGGCGTTTTTCGTTCGTCTCTTCGGTTGCCCGGTCCATTGCCCCTGGTGCGATTCGGCGGGAACCTGGCACCCGGACTATGTTCCGGAGACGATTGAAAAGCGAACTGCAGCGTCGCTGGCCGAGGAAGCGTTGGAAGTGAATCCCGAGTTTGTCGTGGTCACCGGTGGCGAGCCGTGTATCCACGATTTGAGTGCGCTAACGAGAGCTCTTGGGGAGAAAGGGCTGCGTTGCCATTTGGAGACTTCGGGAGCGTTCGCCATTCGCGGTGACTTCGATTGGATCGTTTTGAGCCCAAAATGGCAGGCCTTGCCTAAACCCGAGGGGCTGCGCCAAGCGAATGAAATCAAGTTGATCGTCGAGGACGAAACCTCCATCGAACGTTGGCTTGAGGCGCTAGGCGAGTCGATTGGGGGTAAGACGGTTTGGCTGAATCCGGAGTGGTCGAAGCGAAGCGATTCACGCGTTCTGAAGTCGATCACCGAGTTTGTGAAAGCCCGCGGAGCCCCGTTCCGGGCGGGCCTACAGGCGCACAAATTCTACCAGGCGGACCTATTGGACGCGAAAAGCCTGCCGGCGTCCCCGCTTGGAGGGAATCCGAGTCTGGGCTATTAGTCTGAAGCGGCGGGAATAGCGGAACGATGCGATTCAAACGTGCGAGTCTGAGCAACTATCGGAATATCGAGCTGGCTCACCTGGATCTGGATTCGCCGCGGGTTTTTTTGTTCGGCGCTAATGGGCAGGGGAAAACGAACTTGCTGGAAGCGCTCGGACTGGCGACCGCGCTGCGTCCGTTTCGCACGCACGAGAATCGTGTCGTGATTGGGCCGAAGTTGGATGTCGCGGAGTTGATCTACGAGTTGGATCATGAAGATCTCGGCGAAACCCGGTTGCGGGCGCGCATTAAGAAGACGGGCAAAGAAGTCTGGATAGACGACGAGCCGGTTCGTCGCTTATCGGATTTCGTGGGCCGGTACCCGACCGTGATTCTCTCGTCCAACGACATGCAATTAGCCCGGGGGACTCCTGGAAATCGGAGGCGGTTTTTCGACGCGTTTCTCTGCGGTGTGGACCGAGCCTATTTTTCGGCCCTGCAGACCTTCATGAAACTGCTGCAGGAGCGGAACGCGCTTTTGAAGCGCAACGGGTCCGCCGCGGCGCTAGCGGCGTTTGAATCGCAGATGGACGAGCCGGCGCGCTTGATTTGCCGGACGAGAGAGCGGACGATCGACGCGTTGATGGCGCGCGCGTCTCGTTTTCATTCGGAGCTTTCTGTGGACAAGGAGTCGCTGAATGTTGAATACAAGCGGAGCGCTGAAGTCGTTGAGCCCGGAGACTATCTGGCGATATTGGAGACGAATCGGAAGCGAGACGGTTATCTTCAATCGACGGGCAAGGGCCCTCATCGCGACGACTTCACTCTGTTCTTGAACGGGATGCCGGCGGACGATTTCGCATCGGAAGGACAGCAACGCTCGATCACGTTGGCACTTTCCTTGGCGATTATCGAGTATTGGAAAAGTGAATTCGGCTTCATGCCGGTGGCCCTCGCGGACGATGCGTTGAGCGAGCTCGACGCGAAACGAAAAGACCGGTTCTGGTCGGTCTTGGACGCGGAACTGCAGATCATCGCCACGGGGACGCAATTGCCCGCGTCGAGCCGGTCGAACGACTGGAAGCGAATCGAGGTTTCCGACGGGACGTTTCGAGCATAGAGACGGTCCAATAAGTCCATTCCTTCGTCCTTTTGTCCTATTTGGGTTCAGAACTTATTTGCTCAGGTCGCAATACCCTTCCGCCTTCGCCTCCGCTTCGCGGGGGTTCGGCGAGACACGGCCGGGTATTCCTTCCGCCTTCGCCCAAGGGCTACGGCGAGACAGG
>JANQSC010000038.1 GCA_028284235.1 Opitutaceae bacterium | reverse complement strand
TTCCGCTCGCAGCGTCGCCACGTTTTCGATGGCGGTGGTGAGCTGGGCGAGGGTGACGTCGGCCAGATCGGTAGCGCCGGTGGCGTTGGTCACGGCGTTGCCCAAGGCAGCTTGGTTGACGTTTACCGTCGTTGCTCCGTCTTCGGTGGTCGCCACGGCGAGCGTGGATGCCGAAGCGCCGGCAGTGAAGAGAGACACGCCGTTGAACGTTTCGCCGGAGATCGCGGTAAGCTGCGACTTGAGGGCGTCGAATTCAGTGTCGTAGTTGGCGATGTCCGTGGTGTTTTTGGTCACGTCCGCCGCCAGGGTCTTCAGTTCCGACATGCGGTCAAGCACCTTGCCCGCTGTTTGGAAACCGCCGTCCTGAGTCTGGAGGAAGGACCGAGCATTCATGATGTTCGTATTCACTGCATCCGTACGCTTGATAGCGGCGGAGAGTTTCATGGATACTGCGAGTCCACCAGCGTCGTCAGACGGGGCGGTGATCTTCAAACCGCTCGACAAGCGGTTCAAGCTCTTCTGCAGCATGGTGTTGCTGCTGTTGAGGTTGTTCTTCGCGATCGTAGCCGCGGAGTTTGTATTTATGGTTACTGACATATTATATCATCCTTGATTTTAGCTGCCGCATCCCTGCTGCAGCGTGTCTGAGTAAAGAGCGCCAGACGTCGCTTTCCTTCCGTAGTTGGAAGAAATTCTGCGGTAGCGGGGATGTCAGGTCCGCGCCGCTTAAATATTTTATAGAACAATCCAATTCATATATTGCATCTTTCGTTAAGGGTTATGATTACTACTTGTGGTTATAGGAGATTTATATTGGGTGATTCGGCACTCGTTTTTTGAGTGTTCGAGCTCACCAGCCTCAATCGATGTTGTGAGTATATAGTTTAGTGAATTGAGGTGGATTACTTATTGGCGTTTGAGTAGAAGACCCTATTGAGTCCTAGGAGGGGCTGAGCGCGAATGACAGGCGCGAAGTACGCTTTGCATTGCTCGCCATTGCATCCAAGTCTTGGATGCGGTCTCCTAGCCTACTAACGAGAGTAAGGCTCCCCACCCGAAAGCGAGGAGCCTATGTCGTAGTAGTAACTAACCCAAAAGTCTTAGGGCGACCTGCGAGGAGGCGTTGGCTTGTCCGAGCATCGCTGCTCCGGCTTGCACCAGTACGTTGTACTTGGCCAGCTGGGTCGATTCTTGAGCGACATCGACGTCGATGATTCGGCTGTTCGCGGCCTCGAGGTTCTCCTTGTTGATGACGAGGAGTTCGGACGCGAAGGACAGTCGGTTAGACTGGGCGCCGTTTTCGGCTCGCAAGGTTGCGACGGTTTCAATGCCGTCGGTTATGTTGGTGATCGTGAGCGCGGCCAGATTGGCGGCGGACGTGACGGTGGTAAGCCCGTTGCCCAGCGCAGCCTGGTCAATGTTGACCGCCGCTCCACCGTCTTCTGCAGTCGCTACCGACAGGGTAGTTGCGGTCGCGCCGGCGGTGAAGAGAGAGACGCCGTTGAAGGTCTCGCCTGCGATAGAAGTCAGCTGGTCCTGGAGGGCCGTGAATTCGGTATCGTAGTTGGCGATATCGCTTGCGTTTTTGGTGACGTCTTCGGCCAGGATCTTGAGTTCGGAGATCCGGTCCATGACCTTGCCCGCGACTTGGAACGCGCCGTCTTGCGTTTGCAAGAACGACTGGGCGTTCGCGATGTTCGTATTGACGGCGTTGGTACGATTGATAATCGCCGACAGTTTCATGGAGACCGCGAGTCCACCCGCATCGTCGGACGGATTGACGATCTTCATACCGCTGGAGAGTCGATTGAGACTCCGCTGGAGCAAAGAGTTGCTCTTTGCTAGATTGTTGGACGCAAGCGTAGCTGCGCTATTAGTATTGATTACTACTGACATGATAACTTCCTTGTTTTGGTTGCGACGTCCGTGTCGCGACGGGCTGTTTGATTTCGTGTCAGCCGCACGTGCAACGCGATTGGTTACGCCTCTTAGTATCGTCCGCTCATTCGTAACTTTAGAGGAAAGCGCGTATTTTTTGCGGAAACTGGCTAGTCGATGGGGTGTATCCTCTATCGGGGGCATGAGTCGGTCTCGCTTTTTTGTGGACATCGCTTGTCGCTTTGCGGAGGGAAGAGGCTTGCAACCTGATTGGAATGTTCTGGTTTTAGGGGGGGATGCGGCGCGATATACTAGGATTGGCTTTAGCAGGCGGGAAGAGTCGTCGCTTGGGAGAGGACAAAGTTGCGCTTTCGTTTCACGAGGGTGTGAGCCAGCTTGACTACACGCTCGGGATTCTGTCGGCGTTTTGCAGTCGCGTGGGCGTGTCGGGGAAGGAGAGCCAGCGCAGTTCTCGTCAGACGGAACGGGCGGTGGAGTACATTGTGGACGCTGGGGAGATCGAAGGCCCGATGTCTG
This sequence comes from Opitutaceae bacterium, assembly GCA_028284235.1. Classification (GTDB taxonomy): domain Bacteria; phylum Verrucomicrobiota; class Verrucomicrobiia; order Opitutales; family Opitutaceae; genus Pelagisphaera. The sequence goes on along the minus strand of JANQSC010000038.1, from coordinate 7,365 downwards.
GAGTCGTGGCGGGTCTTCGCTCTGCGGCGAGCTGGCCGGTGCTCGTGTTGGCGTGTGACATGCCGCTTGTCGACGCGGCGCTGGTCTTGAGATTGATTAGCCAGAGGGACTCGGCTCAGTGGGCGACGTGTTATTTAGGATCCGATGGCAAAGCCGAGCCTCTGTGCGCGCTCTACGAGCCAGTGGCGCTGATCGAGCTCGAGGCGAGGGCGGCGGAGGGCGCCTTCAGTTTGAGGGATTTTTTGGAGAATGGCCGAGTCGCTCGGGTCCATTGCGAGCGCCCGCAATTGCTGGCGAGCGTGAACACCCGGGAAGATCTTGCTTCTATTAAAGAGAACGGCATTAGATTTTCGGAGTAAATGTCTGACGCGCTCGTTCCTAGAATCCATCGCATCTTCATTTCCCCGGGTCACGACTTCAAGGGGCGACATGGGAAGGGCCGTTTGAATCACGGTTCGGAAAGCGTTTCGGAAGTAGAGTGTGTCGCCGCGCGTGGATTGCGCGGCGATCGGTATTGGGACTTCAAAGAGAATTTCAAGGGGCAGGTGACCTTTTTCGATTTGGCAGTCGCGACAGAATTGAAGTCGGTCTTGGAGGAGGGGGATTTCGAGTTGTCGCAGTTCCGCCGCAACGTAATCGTCGAAGGCGTGGATTTGAATCGCTGGATCGGGGCGCGATTTCGGATTGGCGAAGTGGAGTTCGAGGGAGTCGAGGAGTGCGCTCCCTGCTATTGGATGAACGAGTCGCTGGGGCCGGGCGCGGAGGCGTTGATGCGAGGACGCGGGGGGCTCCGTTGCCGCATTGTTTGTTCCGGTTCGCTGCGCGTGGGCCCGATTGGCTGGAAGGGAGTCGCGTGAAGCGCAATCGATGTCGCGCATAAGCTTAGACGGGGAGGAAGTGAATTTCGAAGGCCCGCCACCCGGGTCGGTTGCCGAGGTTTGGGCTCTGATCGAAAACCATCTCGCCGGAGCGGGCGCTCTCGTCGATCGCTTTTTGGTCGACGGAGTCGATTGGGATCCGGAGACCGGGGCCGTGCCGGATCGATACGAGACGATTGAGATTCGGTCGATATCGCACCGGGAAAGCGCGGCGCGGCTTGCGCGCGAATGGGTTTCGGGGGGCGAGGCCTTGCGAACGAGTTGGAAAGAAGGGGCCTCTCGTTCGCTCCGCACTCCTTGGTCGGATTTCCAGGCGAAGAGTATCGAGATACTCCAACAAACGGAGCCGTTGATCGGAAGTTTGAACGCCTTGCGCGATCTCGCTCAACAGCAGGGATTGGCGTGTTTCGACGATTTGACGGAGACCACAAACAGCCTGAGCGGAGCCTTGGAGACTGCCATCGACGCGATCGAGGCGGGGGCGTGCGTGGCGTATTCCGACGCGGCTGCGGGCGTGGTGTATCAGGCATTGGGGGACACGATTTCCGTACTGGAAACGGAAGTCGCGCCGCAATTGCAGGAAGGTGGGGCAAAGTGAATTCGAGCGATCGCATTCACGCGGTATTCGAAAAACGGTTTCCAGCGATCGTTTCGCGACTTGACGGAGCGACGGCGAGCGATGGGGAAGCGGATTATCGCGGCCAATCGGCTGATTGGCCGGCTCTGTTGAATCGATGGCTCGATGGTCTGGAGTTGCGTGAGGGGGTCGCGTATGCGCTCACTGGATTCGGAGACGGGAGCCATGTGGCAGCTTTGCTCGGGCGTTTGCCGCGCGGTTCGTACGTGTTTTGCGCGGAATCGGACGCGTCCGTTTTTCGAGGGGAGGCGATCGGCGAGTCGGTGCTGGAAGTTTTGGAAGACCCTCGGTTTTTCTTGGGCATGGGACGTTTGGACGAGGATTTTTTCGAGTCGCTTTCCCGCTTTCCGACTTTGGAGCTGACGGATGCGCGTCCGCTGATATTCGCCCCGATATTCAATGGAGATCCGGACTACTGGAATTCGTTTTTCACAGAGTTTACTCGAAGCTACGAGTATTGGAGAAAATTATACGGCACGAATGTGACGGCTTCGGGACGTTGGCAAAGGAACACGTTGGCAAACGCGGGAATTCTGATTCCGGCCCCCGATATTTCGGAGGCGAGCGGCTTGTTCAAGGGGAAGCCGATCATCCTGGTTTCGGCGGGCCCGTCGTTGGACACTTCGCTGGAATTCGTCAAGGGGCGGCAAGAAACGAGCGTGATCGTGGCGGTCAATTCGTCGTATCGGGCCTTGCGCAACGCGGGGGTAGTTCCGCATTTCGTGATCGCTGCGGACCCGTACGAATACACGGAACGAGGTTTCGAGGGAGTCGAGACGGACGGGACGGTTTTGATTTGCCCGTTTATAGTGTATCCAAAAGTGGCCCAGCGTTTTCGCGGGCGGGCGTTTACGTGGTCGCGAAACAATTTGCTCGCGTCCTATTTGCGTTTATTGACCGGGAGGGCGCTCGGTTCGGAGGTCGTGGAGATTGGGACGGTTTCCGCCTGCATTTTCGATATCGCCAAAATTTTTGGAAGCGGAACGATCGTATTCGTGGGTCAGGACTTGGCGGCCGGGTCGGATGGGCAACTCCATGCGAAGGATTCGTTTTACGAGGACAGCGGGACGAACTACCTCGGGTCGGCTCCCTGTCGGGAGATGCCCGGGAATGTGGATGCGACGGTGCAGGTCGACGAGAAGCTGTTCGTCTATTTGAAGACTTTTGAATCGCTGGCGGCGCTGCACGGGACGGAGTTGGATTTATACAATACCTCCCGCTTGGGGGCGCGGATCGAAGGGATTCCATACCTTTTACTGGAGGATGCTGAGCGTATGCTCGACCAGCTCGATCGGTCCGGTGTCGAGTCCGGAATGAACGCGGTTTGGAAGATCCTGGGGAATCAGGTGAAACGAGACGAAAAACTCGACGCCACCTTGGATACGCTTTCGCAGAAGGGCCGGGCGGTCTGCACGGCGGCTCTCAAGGCTGCGATGGCGTTGGAATCGGCGCTCGCTCAGGGCGCGGACCCGGGAAGCGAGACCTTGGAAGCCGCGGAGGCGCAGCGAGTGGCTCTGGACGAGCTATTAGCGTCGGATTCCGACTTCGAGAAAGTCCTATCGGACGGGTCCTTGAAGTACGAGCGCATGCTGGAGAACCGGGCGGTGGGGAAGATCGCCGCCGAGGCGAGTCCGGAGCGTCGCCGCGGGGAGACGCTTCTGAACGGATTCTGGGCGATTGCCGAGGGGGTCTACGCGTTTCTCCAGGGAATTGAGGCGTCGCGCTGCGCGGATGAATCGTAAACCGGGTGGTTTCGCTACGAGTGACTGGTCTTTAAGGTAGTAGCGTCTACTACTCAGTCGGATTGAGGTATTTTCGGTTAAATCGGGCGATTTTGCTAAAGTTACTCATCTTCTGACCGAAGCATGAATCGCCTAGGTACGGTTTTATTTATGCAGTTTCAACTAGCAGGCTTAGCGAGTGGCTTCGATTGGCAATCGATGATTGAGCAATTGATGGCGGCGGAGCGTATCCCGCAGCAGCGCATGCGGGACGAGCAGAGCGAAAACACGGAAGTCAAAGACGCGTTGGAGTTGTTGAACACGAAGCTGGACGCTCTCAAGAGCACGGTCGAAAATTTCAGCGACAGCGCTCTCTACAATTCGAAGCAAACCTCCTACTCGGACGAGACGCTGGGAATCACCGCGTCTGCGAGCACTGACGCGTCTCAAGGGAACTACGAAATCACGGTCACTCAATTGGCGACCACGAGCAAGCGTTCCGGCACGACGGATGTGGGCGGGACGATCGGAGACGCGAGCACTCTCATATCGAATCTCAAGCTGGCGACGGATATAACCGAAGGCACGTTCTCGATCAACGGGCAGGAGATCACGGTTGCGGAAACGGACAGTCTCCAAGATGTTCTCGATGCGATTTCGGTTGCGACGAGTGGCGAGGTGACCGGCGCCTACGACAGTATTTCGGACACGGTTACCTTGACGAGTGGAACGGGCCAGCTCGAATTGGGCGGGTCTTCGGACACGAGCAATTTCCTGAGCGCTCTCAAACTCGATCAAATCGAGGTGGCGACGTCCGGCAGCGATGCGGTGGTCACGAGCACCGGGACCTTGGGAATCGTCGACTTGAGTAGCTCCATCGCGGACAGCGGTTTGGGCATCACCGGAACCGGAACGATCATCATCAACGGCGTCGCTGTCACTTACGACGCCGACAACGAGAGCATGGCTACGCTCATGTCCAACGTGAACGACTCGGCGGCGAACGTGACCATGACTTACGACGTCGCGGCGGACCAGTTTCGGATCGTCAACAACGAGACCGGAGCTTTGGAAATGCCCGTGGTGGACTCGGAGAACAATTTGATGGCGACCCTCGGGCTCGACGGATCGGCCACGGTCGGGCAGGACTTGCAATTCACGGTTGATGGCGGATTGACGCTCTCGAGCCGATCGAACGTGATCGATTCGGACGACCACGGAATCACCGGTCTCACCATCACCGCCACCGAAACGGGCACCCAGACGATTTCGATTTCCCAGGACTCCTCCGCGTTGAGCGAGCAGATGAACTCGTTTATCTCGTCGTACAACGACGTCCAAGACTACATACTGGAGCAGACCAAGATCACGGTGGAGGACACCGAAGTCACCGCGGGCGACTTGGCCGGAAACCGGGAAATCTACGATTTGGATACAAAGCTCCGTTCACTCGCGTTCAGCGAAGTGACCGGCGTTAGCAACAGCGACTTGCTGCGCCTCGAGCATATGGGTATCGATTTCATTAGCGGAACTTCGAAGCTGGAGATCAAGGACTCCGAAGCGCTCGAATCCGCGCTCGCCTCGAACCTGAGCGACCTGGAGGAGTTCTTCATGGGCGATCTGGACAACGACGGCGACTCCGACGAAACCTTCGCGGCGCGAATGGTGGAGTACATCGACAACTACACGGTCGACGGCGGCATTCTCGATACGCAGATTGAAACGCTGACGGAGCAGAATAATGATATAGACGAGCAGATCGAGGAGATGGAGCGTCGTCTAGAGTTTACAAGAGCGGCATTGGAAGCCAGTTTTATTGCCATGGAAGAGGCGCAATCACAAATACAACAACAGTCGAGCGCGCTCGCGAACTTGCAGTTGTAATGACATTGTATCTTTCCCACAGGCATGAGGCTTTCTTTTAAGACCCGCATAGGTCTGCCGTTGATGGTAGCCATTCTTTTTCACGTATTTCTAACCGGCTGCGGGACCACGCTTCCCAGGCTCAACTCGAAGTACGATACGACTCTCGGCAAAAAGCGCGAGACGACCAACGTCTACCAGAAGGCGTCGCTGCCCGACACGCTCAACCGAGTCGCGATTCTCCCCTTGTACAAAGGCGAGTACGATCATCACGACTTTCACCTCGTCGAGGAGAACTTCCGACTGGAGCTGGTCAAGCGAGCCTTGTTCGAAGTCGTCTCGGTCCCGCCCGAAGCGATGCGCGAGATGTTCCCCAAAGACCGGTATTCATCCCTGGAATTCCTCCCCACGGACATGCTGACCAAGCTGAGCGATCGCTACGACATCGACGGGCTGCTCCTCTTGGACTTGAGCTATTTCAACGCCTACTCGCCGGTCGGCCTCGGCATCCGAGCCAAACTGTTGGACGGGCATTCCGGCGAACTCATCTGGGCGGCCGACGAGGTTTTCGACGCGTCGAACCCGGAAGTTTCCAACGCTGCTCGCAAGTTCTACAAGACCGAATCGATCCTGCAGTACCCGCTCAGCGATACGCGATCCATCCTCCACAGCCCCAACCGATTTTCCAAATACGTCGCGCATTCGCTATTTAGCGCGATTTATTTACAAAAAGATTAAAGTTCATCAGGAGAGAGCCGTTTTTAAACTATATTAACAAATTGGCCTGAAGAATCCTTAATCTACCGAAAGCAATGAATATACATACAAACCACCCACAAACATCCAAGCTCTACACCCAGAACCCCGCTAACAAACCTGCCGACGCCAAGCCCGCTGCCGCGGACGCCGCGAAGCCGGAAGACGCTCCGATAGGAGAGAAAGTGGAATTGTCCAAGCTCGACGCGCTTCGTTCGCAGCCGGAGATCCGCCCGGAAGTGGTCGCCAAAGGCAAGGAGCTTCTGAACGACCCGAATTATCCTTCGAAGGAAATTGTCGATTCGATCGCTAAACTGATTGTTCCCTTTGACGATGAGGAGTAAGTAGTGGTCGCTATCTCCAAGGAGATTTAGTATCCGTAGTTATACCAACTAATTTATGAATCGAAACGCTTCTTCTTATAAAAAGGCCGCCATCATGTCGGCCAGTCCCGAGCGCTTGATTCTGATGCTCTACGATGGAGCCTTGGACGCCATGCGCCGGGCGAAGACGGGATTCGCAATCGCGGATCTCAAGGAGCGTAACGAAATGATCAGCAACAACTTGATCAAGGCCCAGAACATATTTGGCGAGCTGCAACGATCTTTGCGAACGGAGCGCGGCAGCGAGTTCGCCGATCGGATGTTTGGCCTCTACGATTTCTACTCGCTCAAGCTCAATGAAGCCAACTTCAATAAGGACGAGGCTCCCATCGATGTGGTGATCGAGCTCTTCACTGAAATCCGCGACGCCTGGGAGGAGATGCTGTCGAAGCAGAAAACCAAGGCCGAGGTGGTTCCGTCGGCGAGTGGGCTCGGCGTGGGCGCCGGGATTTCGTTGCGAGCGTAAGCTGAAATGGCTTTTTGGCGGGAGGCGCGATTGGGGCGCAAGCCCAAGCTTGCCTGATCGAGAGAATAGCCCACTCTCGTCGAAACGAGACTGAGTGGAGACTGCCTCTGAATGACTGAAACGCCCAAACGACTGTTGCTCCTCGAGACCTACGAAGCGCTCACGGAGAAAGAGACTTTCTGTATCGGCGAGCGCAATTTCGACGAGATCCGCAAAATCCAGGCAAAAAAGAAACGGCTTTTGGAGGAGTTGGGCAAACGCGCGGACGAGCCACCCGAATCCGAAACGGAACGAGCGGACTTCAACGCGCGAATCAAGCAACTGAAGGCGAAGGAGGACGCGAACGAAGCCCTCTTGGAAACGATGATGCAGGAAAACCGGGAGCAGTTTCGGTCGCTTTCGAAACGGGTGAAATCCGCGTCTCAGATTCGAAAAGCCTACGGAACCGCCAACCAGACGGATGGGCCGCGTCGTTCGCTCAAAAACAAGGCTTAGAGAGTGTCCAATAAGTCCATTCCATCGCCCATTTGTTTTATTCGAGCTCATAATCCACTTGCTCGCCTCGCAATACCCTTCCGCCTTCGCCTCCGCTTCGCGGGGGTTCGGCGAGACACGGCCGGGTATTCCTTCCGCCTTCGCCCAAGGGCTACGGCGAGACAGG
>JANQSC010000004.1 GCA_028284235.1 Opitutaceae bacterium | reverse complement strand
TACGCGGCGCTTCGCAAGCGAAGGCCCTACGAATTTAGAGCGCTCGAGTAGCCGTTTACGTCTCGTCGCTCGCTAGCGGAAGGTCGATACGGAGGGTGGTACCTCGGCTGTCGGAACTCGCGACTTCGATATCGCCGCGATGGGAACGGAGGATGCGTTTGACGATGGACAGCCCGAGTCCGGTCCCTTCGGGCTTGTCTGTCAGAAAGGAGTCGAAAATCTTAGATTGGATGTCCTCGGGGATTCCGATCCCTGTATCCGAAAAATAGAGTGCGAGGCGATCTTCGCCCGCTTGGGGTTCGATCTTCGACTCGATCGTAAGCGTCCCGCCGTTGGGCATCGCCTGCGCGGCATTGATAATTAGATTGAGAAAGACCTGCTGAAGCTGCCCCTTGTTGCCGAAGATCGTAATGGGAGAATCAGGTTTGTGATGGATCAGCTCGATTCGCTGCTGGTCCATTTTTAGGCGCACCAGCAGCAGCGTCTCTTGCAAGAGTTCGTCGATCGGCCAGCTGGCGTGGAGCTCCTGAGGCGACTTCCCGAATGACAGGACGCGCGATACAATCTCTTCGAGCTGGTCTATTTTCTCTTTGATGACCTGCGTATCCTTTTTTCGGGGATCCTCGTCGTCGTAGCGCAAGTCGAGGGCGCCGAAGAGCAGTTTTATGACGGTGAGCGGGTTGCGAATCTCGTGGGCAATTTCAGCGGAGAGCAGTCCGAGCGTGGTGAGCCGCTCGCTCTTCCGGAGCAGGTCTTCGCTATTGAATACCCGAGCGTAGAGGTTGGCGTTTTGGGCGGCCGCGGCGGAAAGGGTGGCGAAGGCTTGCAGGAGTCGTTTCTCGTCGTTGGGGAATCGATGCCGGTCGCGAGTGAAAATGCTGATGACTCCAATGACTTTGCCTTCGTAGATCATCGGGGTGGAAAGACACGATGTGACGTCGGCTCGTTGCGGGGCGTCCTGGAGGTCGAAATAGTCGGGCGTGGTGATATTGCGAAATTCGACTTGTCGACGGGTTTTAATCGCGGACGCAGTCATGCTCTCATCCAGTCGCAGCACCTCCACTCGGGAGAGGAACTCTTTGAATGGCGGCTTGATGGCTTCCATGGTGACGCGTCCCTCGCTCTCGTCGTAGAGCTGGAGCGTGGCCATGCGGGACCCGGTTAGTTCGAGCGCGGCCTCTGTGATACTCTCCCACAAACTCCGTAACTCAAGATTGGATACGACTCCTTGGCCCACTTCGATCAGGGCGTTGAGCTGGTCCGATTGATTGACCAGCTGCCGTTGCCGCCAGACGCACTGGAGGGAGCGAGCGGCTTCGTCGGCGATCATTTCGAGGCGTTGCATGTCGTTCGCGCTATAGCGTCCGACTTTTTCGGAATCCACGCTGATGACTCCGATAATCTGGCCCTCGGAAATCAAGGGAACAGCCATTTTCGCTCGAACGGAATCCACGAGTTTTACGTATCGAGAATCTTCGCGCACGTCGTCGATCAACAGCGGCTTCCCTTGAAAGGCGACTCGGCCGGCCAGGCCTTTTCCGATGTGGAGGGAAAGGGCGTCGAGATTGGGCGGGTAGCCCAAGGCGTATTCGATCTCGAGCATTCCGGAGTTGGGGCTGATCAGGAAGATGGCCGCGGACGACGGAGTGAAGAGTCGCTGGATTTCCTCTGTAATGGATTGAAACGCTTCGCGCACGTTGAAGGCGGACGTGCCGATTTGGCTGATACGGTACAAGCTCAGCAGCAGTTCGGGGTCCTTCGTGACCGGTTCTTCGGCGCGATCGGTCATGTCGTTCCTCCATTTGTCGGATCGATGCGCGTATAAATGCCACCTCCGAGAAGTCGCTCGCCTTGGTAGAAGGCGATGACTTGTCCAAGGGCGAGGGCGCGTTGCGGCTCGTCGAACACGATTTCCGCGGAATTGTCGTCATCTAGTGAATACGTTGCGAGGACGCGCGGGTCTCGATAGCGGACTTTCACTTCGATCCGGGATTCGGTGGGGATCGGGTCGCCGATAAAACTCAACTGTGAAACGCGGCAGCTCGAAGCGTAGAGTCCGGGGGCGGACTGAGCTTCGAAGGAAATGAGCAGGGCGTTGCGGGCCTGGTCCTTGCCCACGACGACGTAGTTCTTGTGGTCGCTGTTCGACGGGATGCCGATGCCTTTTCGCTGCCCGATGGTGAAATAGTGGAGGCCTTTGTGTTCGCCGAGCGTTTGGTCGTCGTCGGCCCGGATGATGGGGCCCGGGTTGTCGGGAACGTATTCCCGCAGGAAGTCCTGCATTTTGATATTCCCGATGAAGCAGATTCCTTGACTGTCTTTCTTGTCCGCGTTGGGGAGGGCGGCTTTTTGGGCCATCGCTCGGAGCTCTGGCTTCTCAAGGTGGCCGATCGGGAAGCGGGCCCGGGCGACTTGGTCCGGTTTCATCAGGGCCAGGAAGTAGGTCTGGTCCTTGTTTTTGTCGGCGCCTTCGAGGATCGCGCTTCCCGTTTCGGTTGTTTCGAGACGGGCGTAGTGGCCGGTAGCGACCTGGTCGAAGCCCTGTTGCCGCGCGTAGTCGAGGAACACGCCGAACTTGATCTCGCGATTGCACATGACGTCGGGGTTGGGGGTGATGCCCGATTGGTAGCCGTCGAGGAGGTAGTCGACGATGCGTTCCCGATATTCCTTCATGAGGTTGACGACGCGAAAGGGGATTCCGAGCGTATCGGCGACGGCGGCGGCGTCCTCGATGTCTTGCTGCCAGGGGCAGTCGCCTAGGATGTCGTCCTCGTTGATCCAGTTTTTCATGTAGGCCCCCTCCACGTCGTAGCCTTGCTCTTTGAGGAGCAGGGCGGCGACGCTGCTGTCAACGCCTCCTGACATTGCGACTAGGACCTTTTTCACGGGGCCACTCAGGCAATTCCGACTGAGAGTCGCAAGCTTCTAGATTGGGAAGCGGGGGCGGCGTTCCGTTTTAACAGTGATCTCTTCGAGATCAAATGACGCTGGCGCGTCACCAGGATGGCTCTGCCGAGCCACAAGGATTTTTGATTCTCCAACGAGTCTCTGTGAGAACCCAAAATCCTTGTCCCACGCTAGTGGGATCCTTGTGACGCGAAGCGTCATTTCGCCGGAGGCGACTGTTAAAAAAGTCCGTCAGGGCCTTGTCTCCAGTTTGAGCAGCCGGGCGGAGAGGAGGCGTTTGTCGTCGCTCTCGCCTTCGATGGAGGGAACGAAGTAGCGGTTGGCGCAGAGGGTGACACGGATGGCGTTGCGTCTGGTTTCCGGGATTTTGGCCTCGAAGGTCCGAATCGCGGTGTCTGTCGGTTGGTTTGAAGCGACCGGTTGCCCGTCGATTGATAGGAAGCTCCTGTAGGTCGCGGGATCGAAGCAATCGGGTATTTCGATTTGGAGAAAGAGCGTTTCGTCTTCTGGACCGGTCGGCGCTTCGGTTTCGTAGTAGGGGCCGATCCAGGAGTTGGGACAGATTTCGGCGACGGAATCTTCTCTCAGATGGCGGGCGATCCGGCCCCAGCCGCGGGTGGCTGCGATCGGGAAGAGAATGCGTCGCCGGAAAAGGAGCGGCGCCGACCAGGCGGCGTGGAGACCAAGAAAGAACGCGGGGGTTCGCGAACCTTTGATCAGGGCGGTTTCCGCTTTGCGGGCGACTTCGATCGCTCGCGGTCGCTGGCTGCGGCGGTACATTGCGTGGGAAAGGAAGCAGCGCCAGCGAATCGGGGAGTACCAGGGACCCCAGTGCCGGCGGCTAACTTCGATGCAGACGTCGACGATATCCCATTGATTCACGTTTGACGTTTTGGACGAGGCGTGGAGTCGGTAATGGCTCCAGATTTCCGGGACTTTGTGAAATCGGTAGCGTTGGCTGAAACGGCAGAAAAGATCGTAGTCGATGGCGTGGCTGACTGTGGTGTTGATCCCGCCGCAACGCTCCCAGACCTCTCGATGCCAGAAGGCGGAGGGTTGCGGGATCTGGTTGACTTGTCGGTTCCAGATCGCGAGCTGCTGGTAGTGGTTGGTGTATCGAGCCGGGTGGTCGCGGCCTTCTTTCCCGGGGTCGTTTCCGAAGAAGAGGCTGCGCCCGAAAACGACGTGGCGTCCACGAGCGGGATCGATGGCTCGGGCGACGCTGTGGAGGCAGCCAGTTTCGAGCCAGTCGTCGGAATTCAGGAAGCCCATTATCTCGCCGGTGGTTTTGCGGAATCCGCGAGCGAGCGCGTCCGCCTGGCCTTCGTCGGATTCGACTGTGAGTTGGAAGAGGTCTGGGTGGTTTGAAACGAAGCGCTCGGCAATTTCGATAGACGCGTCGGTGGAGCCGCCGTCCTGGATCACGACTTCGAGATTCGGGTAGTCTTGATCGACGAGGCTTTGCAGGGTTTCGGCCAGATATTCCCCCTGGTTGTAGGAGGGTGTCACGATTGAGATTCTGGGCAGCTCGTTCATTCGCGAAAATCGTCGGGTCGTCGGTCAGTCGAAGGTTTGGGGGCGAGGGAACGAGTGGCAAGCGTTATGGCTGATTCGCTAGGGGGCAAGGCGAGCGAAGTCGGGGCTAGTATTTTGGCGTCGCTTGTTGTAGAAAGAGGTAGGAACTCATGACACCGGAGGAATTTACTGACGAACTATCGAACGCGCTCGGTTTCTCGTTGGTATCGGTCATCCTCTACGGCTCGGCGACGACTGGGGAGCGGTCGGAGAAGTATTCCGACTTCAACTTGTTGGTGGTGTGCGTGGAGTTGTCCTTGGAGGAGCTGGACAAGATACGCCCGTTGACGACGCGGTGGGCCCAGTTCGGGAATCCGCCGCCTTTGTTGTTCACTTGGGAGCGGTTGAAAAGCTCGTCGGACGTGTTTCCGATCGAGATGTTGGACATTAAGGAGAATCACGTGATTCTCGCGGGCGAGGATGTGATGAAGCGCCTGCCGATCAGCCAGGCGAATCTCCGTTTCCAGCTCGAGCACGAGTTGAAGGGCAAGCTGATCCAGCTGCGGGAGCGGTACCTGTTGCTGGAAGGGTCGGAATCGGAAATCGCTTCGCTCATGGTGGCAACGCTGTCGACCTTCCAGATTTTGATTCGGGCGGCGCTCCGGTTTTTCGAAGTGAACGTGCCGGTCCGCAAGCGCGAAGCGGTGCGTCGGTTCGCCACGCACGTCCCGTTTTCGATGTCGGTGTTCGACGAGATCCAGGAGCTCAAGGATGGCAAGATCGACGTGGAGCTGGTCGATGCTCGGGCGCTGTTCCAGCGATTTATCGAAACGGTGGAGCACACGGGCGACTTAATTCACCAGCTGGCGCGCCGTTGAGGTTAAAAGGGCGATTCAATTCCTGTTCGCAGGGAGCCCCAAGCGAACGCGAGACCGCTTCCTGGCTTGTAATGACTGGGGAAATACGGTTGAGCTGTTGGCGATTTTCTTTTGACCGCGGTTTATGTCCTCTCACGAATCTCATCGAATTGCGCGCGCGTTCCTCGCTTCGCCTTCCGAAGGCGTTGTCGAATTGAGCCACGACTGGCGGGCGTTGCGTCCGCCTCGCATTAGTTTGGAGGGGGAGTTCGGGGGCTATCTCGTTCTGGAGCCGCTGCCTGCAAGCGACTTTGCGAGTGAGAGCCGCTACTTTGTCGACGGAAGCGGGCTTGGCGTATTCGTCCTCGATCTGGAGGAGTTCGATTGGATCGATCCAGACTCGGACACGGTCTACGTTGCAGGCGCATTCAACGGCTGGCAAGAGGCGGTTGGAGAGGAGCAGTGGCGAATGTCGCTGGAAACGATCGAGGGCAAGCGGGCCCTGGTCTTGCGCGTGCCGCTGGAGGCCGTGGATATCGCCCGTACAGTTCCGTTCAAGTTCGTGACGGGGGACCACCATTGGCTGCCGGTCGACGCGGAGGCGCCGAACTCGGTCATGGACGACCTCGGGAACTGCAACTACGTTTTCGCCGCGGCCCGGAGCGGGCGGCACCGGTTTCGGTTCGCGCTGGAAGAGCCGCTCGACTTGGCGAAAAACCACACGCTCATTTACCATAGTCGAATCCACGAGCATCGGACTCGCCTGGATCCCGGACCGTTCTTTCTACAGCTGAAATCGGACAAGGCGCTGGGCGCCATAGTCGAGGGAGACCGCACGGTTTTCCGGCTGTTCGCTCCGAGAGCGGAGTGGGTCAAAGTGGGTGTATTCGGCAAAGACGAGATGGAGGCAGACCTCGAATGGATCGATATGGAGCCGTCGGAGGATTTCGTCTGGGAGGTTTCGATTTCGGAGAACCTGGACGGCGCCCGCTATTGGTTCCGGCTGGACGGCCCCGACGGAGAGTGCGGCGTGTTCGACCCGAATTTCAAGATCCTGGATCCCTACGCCAAGGCGGCTCTGGGCCGGGAAGGACCCGGAGTCGTGGTCGATTTGGAACGCTTTGAGCCACTGGATCATTACCCGGTTCCCCAATGGCAGGATTTAGTGATTCTGGAAGCGCACACGCGAGACCTAGTGGCGGGCCTGCCCGAAAACGCTGAACTCGACCGTCCGCTGGGCTTTCCGGACTTGCAGGCCTACGTCGATCGCCCGGATTTCTACCCTGCCACTTTGGGGATCAACGCTCTGGAGTTGCAGCCGGTGCAGGAGAACGACAGTCGCTCCTACGGCGAATATCACTGGGGCTACATGACCGCCAATTTTTTCGCTCCGGCGTCGCAGTACGGCAGCGACCCACAGAACGCGTCGCAGATCGAGGAGTTTCGCTCGCTTGTATCCAGTATTCACCAACGTGGAATGGCGGTCATTCTCGATGTCGTCTACAACCACGTGGGCGAGCCCGCTCACTTAATGTACATCGACAAGCTGTACTACTTCCATGTGGAAGGCGACGGGGCGTTGACGAATTGGAGCGGTTGCGGGAACGACTTGCGTTGCGACGCGCCCATGGCCCGGCGAATCATTGTCGAGAGCTTGAAACACTTGGTTTTATTCTACGGAGTGGATGGCTTTCGATTCGACCTGGCGGACCTGGTGGGCAAAGCAGCGTTGCAGGAGATCGAACGGGAGCTCAAAGCGGTGAAACCCGATGTTATCCTCATCGCCGAGCCCTGGAGTTTCAGGGGCCATATTGGCAGGGATTTGATCGATACCGGTTACGCGTCTTGGAATGATGGATACCGGGAAGGAATCAAATCCTATGTGAAGGGCGAGTTGTCTTCCGGACAGCTTTCCCATTTACTGAAAGGCTCGCCCGACGACTATGCCGACTGGCCGTCTCAAACGGTCAACTACACGGAGTCTCACGACGATCGGGTGTGGATAGACGTGATTACGGAGCAACCCGAGTTCGACGGAACGCTGCCCGCGTTGAACGACATCCGCCGCACGCACATGATGGCGGCGCTGCTAATGGCGTCGATCGGGATGCCCATGCTCCATGCAGGCCAGGATTTTCTCTTTTCCAAGGGCGGGGTGAACAACACTTATCAACGCGGGGACTTGAACGCCTTGGACTATGGACGGCGGTCGGAGTTCGCTCTTTCCAGCGATTACATCCGCGGCTGGATCGCGTTCCGAATGTCGGAAACGGGCCGTTTGTTGCGCCACTACTCGCGAGCGTCGGACGGGTTTTTCGAGTTCGACGAGCAAGAGGGGCGCAACGCGCTCGCGGCGCTCTACAACGCGGACGGCAGTCGCGGCCCCCGCAAGCTCTTGTTCGCAGTGAATCCGGAGACGGAACCATTGCGGATGTCGCTGGGGGATTGGTCGGGCGCGTGGACGCAATTGGCGGATCACGACCGGTTTTGGGGCGAGGAACTCGAGCCGCTTCGGGTGGATTTGACCGACGAATTGCTCCTTCCCCCCCTGGGAACGGGGCTTTGGATCTCCGCGGATTAGACATCAAATTGGCGCGTTTTAAACCCTTGATTTTATTGAAAGGGCGCCATCTACTCCCGCTTCGCCAGAGCTCTGGGGCTAAATTCAGGGTGACGGATCATCCAAATCATCGACGTCAATCAGTAACAGAAATACAGAACAATGGCTGTAAAAGTAGCTATTAACGGATTCGGGCGCATCGGCCGCCTAGTCTTCCGCGCAATTGTCGACCAGGGCCTCCTGGGCGACCAAGTAGAGGTAGTTGCCGTGAACGATCTCGTTCCTGCTGGCAATCTCGCCTACTTGCTCAAGTACGACACGACCCAAGGTCGATTCAACGGCACGGTGGAAGCCGACGGGGACGACGCCCTCGTGGTTAACGGGCAGCGCATCAAGTGTCTCGCTCTCCGCGAGATCCCGGCCAACCTCCCGTGGGCGGACCTGGGAATCGACATCGTCATCGAGTCGACCGGCCTCTGGGTTCAGGACGAGAAGGCGCAAGGCCACATCGACGCAGGAGCGAAGAAGGTGATCATCTCGGCTCCCGGCAAGGGCGACGGCGTGAAGACCGTCGTTCTCGGCGTGAACGACGAGACTTTGAGCGCGGACGACACGCTGATCTCAAACGCGTCTTGCACAACCAATTGCTTGGCCCCGATCACCAAGGTGGTGCTCGACAACTTCGGCATCGAAGAAGGCCTCATGACAACGGTTCACAGCTACACCGCGACGCAAAAGACCTGCGACGGCCCGTCTCCCAAGGACATGAAGGGCGGACGCGCTGCCGCGATGAACATTATTCCTTCCTCCACCGGAGCGGCCAAAGCGGTTGGACTGGTGATTCCTGAGGTTCAAGGAAAGCTCACCGGCATGGCCTTCCGCGTTCCGACCCCGACGGTTTCGGTGGTGGACTTGACGGTCAAGACCTCCAAGCCGACTTCCTACGAAGAAATTTGCCAGAAAATGAAGGAAGCCTCGGAAGGCTCGCTCAAGGGCATCCTCGAGTACACCGAGGACGAAGTAGCGTCTTCGGACTTCATCCACTGCCCGGCATCTTCGATTTTCGACGCAGGGTCGGGCATCGCCCTGAGCGACACCTTCTTCAAGCTCGTCAGCTGGTACGACAACGAGTGGGGCTACAGCAACCGCGTGGTCGACCTGCTCAAGAAGATTTCGGCGCTCTAGTCGCGCTTTAGATTTCGGTCCTTTGTCTGGGCTTCCCGGGCAAAGGGCTTTCTTTTTTCAACGGCCCCGTGGGGCTGGAGACGAGATGAACGAGCCGCTCGCGTTGCAAGCCGCCGCATCCAATCCTGAACTTCACCTAAGACACTCTTATTATTCCGGGCCTGGAGCCCATTGATCGCCATGGCGAAAAAGACGATTGAAGACATAGACCTAAAAGGGAAGAAAGCGGTCATCCGCGTGGATTTTAACGTGCCGCTCCAAGGCGGGGAGATCACGGACAAGACCCGTATCTACGGCGCTCTCCCGACGATCAAACACGTCGTGGAGCAAGGCGGCACGGCGATCTTGCTCAGCCACTTGGGTCGCCCGAAAGGCGAGGCGAATCCGAAATTCTCGCTCGCTCCCGTGGCGAAGGCCTTGGCCGCCGAGTTGGGCCAGCCGGTCGTATTTGTGCCGGAATCGCGCGGCGAAGCGGCGGAGAAAGCGGTTTCCGAGCTTTCGCCAGGGTCTGTGGCTTTGCTCGAGAATGTTCGCTTCCATGCGGGCGAAGAGAAAAACGATCCTGAGCTGGCCCAGGATTTCGCCAAGCTGGGCGACGTTTATATTAACGACGCGTTTGGCACCGCCCACCGGGCTCACGCTTCCACTGCGGGAATCGCGGAGTACTTGAAGCCAGCGGTAGCCGGTTTCTTGATACAAAGAGAGCTAGAATATTTGGGCGAGAAAACAGAAAACGCGGAAAGCCCGTTCGTGGTCATCCTCGGCGGCGCCAAGGTGAGCGACAAGATCACGGTGATCGACCGCCTGCTCGAAAAAGCGGATACAATTCTCATTGGCGGAGCGATGGCCTACACCTTTGCGCTGGCAAATGGCAAAACCGTCGGCGACAGTTTGGCCGAGCCCAAGTTTATCGACACGGCTAAAGCGGCGATGCAGAAGGCGGAAGCGAAGGGCGTGAAGTTCCTGTTGCCAGTGGACAACGTCACCGTAGACTCGCTGGACTTTGACACGATGAGCGTCGGCAATGTGGGTGTAAGCGATCCTGACGGCAACATCCCGGACGGCTGGGAAGGCGTCGACATTGGACCGAAGACCGCGGCTCTCTACGCGGAGGAGCTCGCGGGGGCCAAGACGATTCTCATGAACGGGCCGATGGGGATTTTCGAGATCGAAGCGTGCAGCAAAGGCTCATTCGCGATCGCCGAAGCAGTGGCCAAGAACAAGAGCGCGATTTCCATCATCGGCGGCGGCGACTCGGTCAAGGCCGTGAACCAAGCTGGGTTTGGCGGCGAGGTTTCCTTCATCAGCACCGGCGGCGGCGCCAGTCTGGAATTTCTCGAGGGCAAGGCCCTTCCGGGCGTGGAAGCGCTTGAGAACAAGTAGCGTCCGCCTATCTTTCAACGCTTAACGAGACACCCTGAACTACTAGATACATGAGCAGAAAATATTTTATCGCCGGAAACTGGAAAATGAACAAGACCCCGGAGGAGGGGAAGGAACTCGCGTCCGAGATCGCGTCGATGGTTTCGAAAGACGCTTCCGTGGACGTGGTCGTCTGCCCCTCGTTCGTCGCGCTGGACCGCGTGTCCCAGGCGATCGAAGGATCGGCGGTCAAGCTGGGAGCCCAAAACCTGTATCCGAAGACCAGCGGCGCCTACACGGGCGAAGCGTCTCCGGAGATGCTGCGGGCGGTTTTCGCCAAGTACGTCATCCTCGGCCACAGCGAGCGTCGGGAGTATTTTGGCGAGAGCGACGCGTTCGTGAACGAGAAGGTGAAGTTCTCGTTGGAGAATCTGCTCAGCCCGATTCTGTGCATCGGTGAAACCCTCGAGCAGCGGGAAGCGGGCGAAACTCTGGAAGTCGTGAAAACCCAGTTGCTGGGCGGCCTCGAAGGCGTCGAAGCCAGCAGCATGGGCAGCGTGGTGATCGCCTACGAGCCGGTCTGGGCGATCGGCACCGGAAAGACTGCGACGCCGGAAATGGCTCAGGAAGTGCACGCTTCGATTCGGGCTCTGTTGACCGAGAAGTACGGCGCGTCGGTTGCGGAGAAGGTGAGAATCCTCTACGGCGGCTCGATGAAGCCCGCAAACGCGAACGAACTGCTGGGGCAGAAGGACATCGACGGCGGTTTGATTGGCGGCGCGTCGCTCGACGGCAAGTCGTTCTGCGATCTGATTGCTTCGGCCCGCGCCGCTTCCTAGCCGGTTCGCGATTTTGCCCGCTGGCGTCGAGCGTTGATTCGTCGCCAGCTCTTTTTTAGCTGCGCTTCAATGTCGTCGGGCTCGACCGGCTTGGGAAGGAAGTCGTTCATCCCGGCGTTTCGGCAGCACTCCCGAATGTTGGGGTCTGGATTGGCGGTGACCGCCACGATTTCCACCGGGAGCGACGACGGATCAGCCGTTTTGGCGTAGGACTCGGCATTGCGAATGGCGGACGCGGCCTCGATACCGGTCATGCCGGGCATGTCGATGTCCATGAACACGTAGTCGAAGGCGCCGTCGCCGTGGCGGTCCAGGACTTCGCCCCCGTTCGCGGCTTCCTCAGGCTCGTAGCCGAGGCGCTCCAAGACGGTTCGGATGACGTTGCGGTTGATGGGGCTGTCGTCGGCGATGAGGATACGTAGCGGCCGTCGAGAGGCGAAATTGGGCGTTGATGCGGGCGGGGGGACGAGAGAGTCGCCGGCGAACAAGTCGCTCTGGAAGTCTCCGTTCGGCATGGAATCGCATGGCATAGGCTGGATTCCCTTATCTAGAACAATCGCGTTCGGGTCAAATCGGGAAGGGGCGATTTCGCTCTCGATGTAGGTGACGGACGTCCCGACGGGAATTCGGGCAAAAACGGGCGTTCTTTTTTCGCCGGATTTTCCAAAACGGCGCTTGACTTGGGTAGGTCGAAACCTAATTTCAGCGACCTCTTATCTTCACGGGGTAGTAGCTCAGTTGGTTAGAGCGCCTGCCTGTCACGCAGGAGGCCGCGAGTTCAAGTCTCGTCTATCCCGCCACTTTTTTGGCCGTCTCGAATGTCGAGGCGGCCTTTTTTCTTGCCGCGATTCTTTGGAACGGGAGCGATTGCATTTGGGTATCGAATAGGAATCTCGATCAGCAAAAACCATGGTCTCGCTGACCGGATTTCCGGAGGCAAATGTTAAAAACGGCGTTTTCAATCAGCTTGCGCGCCAATCGCGCGCCAAACGCAGTCGGATATCCACTTCTCTGTTACACCAATGTTACAGAGCGCGGGCTTATGTTACGCGAGGGTGACAATGGAGCTCGTGATCCTATTTCGCGTTGAAACCGGGCGGATGGCGCCGGTTTCTTGGGGCTTAAATCTATGAATACAATTAGATTGAACTCCCGTAAGTCACAGTCCTCCGGCCTCAATGCCAAAGGTTTATTCACTGTCGCTGTGGCGATTGCCAGCGCCTGTATTGCAGGCGCTCAAGAAAGCGCTACCGGAATTATATCCGGTTCTATTCAAGACGCTGATTACGGCGGCTCCGTTTTGGACGCCAAGATCACGCTTGTGGAGAACCAGATGTCAGCGAAGACAAACGTTGACGGCCGGTATTATATAAGTGGAGTCCCGGCTGGGACGTACACGCTTATCGTAACGGCTCCCTACTACAAATCCTCGCAAGTTGAACAGCTTGAGGTTGTAGCGGGGGAGGTTAAGAAACTCGACGTCCCTCTCTTTAACGACTCGACGGATCTGATCGAGCTCGATTCGTTTACCGTCACCTCGAAGGTCCTCGAGGAGTCCGATATTGGACTGCTTTCGAAGCGGCAGAAGGCTGTGTCCATCAGCGACGCGATGGGGTCGGAGTCGTTTAGCCGGCTCGGCTTGGGCGACGCAGCGGACGCCTTGTCGAAAGTCACGGGAGCGTCGATTCAGGACGGGAAGTACGTGGTCGTGCGCGGTCTTTCCGATCGCTACAATTCGACGACTTTGAATGGAGCGACGATTCCGAGCGCGGACCCGAATCGCAAGTCGGTTCAGCTCGACCAGTTTCCGACGGGGCTGCTCGACGTGATTGAAACGACCAAAACGTTCACGCCGGACCAGTCGGGGGAGTTCACCGGCGGCGCTATCGACATTAAGACGAAATCGTTTCCGGACCAGTTTTTCTACAATGTGTCTTTGGGAATCGGATACAATGAGAACACGACCGGCGACCCGTTCCTCTCTTATCCCGGCGGCTCGGACGACTGGCTTGGAAAGGACGACGGCTCGCGCGAGGTTCCTGATCTGCTGGCTGAAAACGAGAATCTCTCCTCCTACACGAACGCCCAGCAGTCCGAGATTCTGAATGACCTTTCTCCGGTGGTCTCGCCTGTCAACGTCGGCGACGCTCCGTTCAACCAGAGCTTCTCGCTCGCGTTCGGCGACAGCATCATGCTTTCGGACAACGGGGAGAGGCGATTGGGATACACAGCGAGCTTGACCCACAGTCGCGATTTCGCGACGCGCCTCGCCGCCCCCGAAGTGCGCTATCAGTTTGATCGCGGAGTCGATGGCTCGGTATTGAATCCCGAATACAACATGCTGGTCGACGAGTCCAAAAACGACGTGAACCTCGGCGGCCTCTTCAATGTGGCGCTGCAGCTTTCGTCCCAGCACGAGATCGGTTTGAAGAACTTCTACAACCAGTCGGGCAGCGATCGGTCCTTCCTGCAGCAGGGCGTGGTTCGAGGGAGCGAGGACCTATACCTGCGCGAGTCTCGAATCCACTTCACCGAGCGGAACATACGCTCCAACCAGCTCTACGGGAAACACGTGTTCCAGGATCTCGGAAACGCCAAGTTTGAATGGGACTACTCCAAGTCCAAAAGCACGCAAGATGAGCCGGACTACATCATCTTCTTCGATGCAGTTGGTTTGGAGGACTATCAAGACGCGGGCAGCGACCTGTCGGCGGTGGATCCGAGCGACTGGCGGTTTCCGACGGGATTTACGAACCGCCGCATGTTCCGCGATCTGGAAGAAACCGCGGACGAGTTTGGATTCGATATAGAACTCCCATTCGCCTTTGGCGACAAGGAAGGCTCCTACCTTAAAACGGGCTACCGCAGCATCGAAGCGGATCGAGGGTACAGTTCCCTCTCGTTTAGCTGGAGCGATGGGGACCGCTACATTCCCTATACGGGCGATCGTGCCAACTTCCTCTCGCCGGATGCGATCAACCTGGACAACAATGGCGAAACGGGCGTGGTCATGGTCAACCTGACGGATGCGTATCCGCAATACGCGGGCTCGCGGAAAATTGACGCGGCCTATCTGATGGCGGACGTCCCGGTCACGAAGAAAGTGCGGATTATCGGCGGACTTCGTCACGAGGACACTTCGATCGACGTGACTTCTATCTCGGGCAGACCGCAGTTCATCCCCAGCGCCGAGTCGAGCATTGCCGACGATCACGTGTTGCCTTCTTTGAATGTGGTTTGGAGTCTCAACGAGACCCAGAACCTGCGTTTCGCGTACACCAACACGGTCGCTCGCCCAAGCTTCCGTGAACTTACGCCTGCCGCGGAGTTCGACGCGATCGGTTCGTTTCTGGTGATCGGAAACGAGAACCTTAAGATGTCCGAGATCGCCAACTACGATCTCCGCTGGGAGATGTTCCCGAAGAATGGCGACGAGATTTTCGCGGTCAGCGTCTTTTTCAAGGAGCTCGACAATCCCATCGAGCAAATTATCGACCGTTTCGGTTTCATCTCGTGGGACAACGTCGAGACCGGCGAGGTGCGCGGACTGGAGCTGGAAGCGCGTAAAAAAATCAACGCGCTCTCGACAGAGTTCACCGCCTTGACGGTTGGCGGTAACCTCGCCATAATCGATTCTGAGGTAAACCGGTCCCAACTGGAGATCGACCGCAAGATCGCCGAGTTCCCGGATTTGTCCCCGACCCGCGAGTTGCAGGGCCAGTCGTCGTCGATTTTCAACTTCGACACCTCTTGGGAGCACTACCGTAGGGGTACGGCAATTACGCTTTCCTACAACAATACGGGCGACCGCCTCTACGCGGTTACCAACGCGAACCTTCCCCTCGTGGACGAGCAACCGGCAGAGGTCCTGGACTTGATCGCCAGTCAACGTCTCGGCCCTTCGTGGAAGATGAAGTTCAAGATCAGCAACCTGCTCGATTCGGAATCCCTGCGGTATCACACCTACCAGGGGGTCCAGTTTCCCTATTCCCTCGATAGGTCGGGTCGTACTTTCTCGTTAAGCGTGAGCTACGGGAAGTAACCGTACGTTGGATACAATTCTCCTATATTCTTAATATCTGTATAAGAACCTAGCAAAAATATGAAACGAGCAATAAACATGATCACTGCCTCTGTATTCCTCGCAGGGACAGTCTACGCGGCCGACGTCGACGTTACTACCAACGTCACGGAGGACACGACCTGGACGTCGGACAACGTCTATCACCTGTCCGGATTTATTACTGTAATCGGCGCTACACTTACGATTGAGCCGGGCACGGTCATCAAAGCGGCGGATGGTACAGGCACCGACGCGACCGCGCTGATTATCTCGCGTTCCGCGACGATCAACGCCGTTGGATTCCCGTCTGCTCCGATCATATTTACTGCGGAAGCGGATCCCATGGACGGTTCTTGGGGACCGGAAGAGGGGAACGCTTGGGGTGGATTGATCATCCTGGGTAATGCGCCTCTCAACTCCGACCGCAACAAGAACACGTTCGCGTCAACCGACACGATCACCGACACGGTTGAGGGGATTCCAGAGTTTCTCACCGAGGATTCGCGCGTATTTGGAGGCACCAACGAAGAGGACAATTCGGGTACGCTGAGCTACGTTTCCATTCGTTTCGGTGGTTCGGCCCTTGCCGCGGACGCGGAGATCAACGGTTTGACCTTGGCCGGCGTTGGACGAGGCACCACCATCGACCACATCGAGGTCTTCGCCAACTCGGACGATAGCATCGAGTTCTTTGGCGGAACGGTCGACCTCAAGTACGCGGTATCCGCTTACGGCGGGGACGACGGGTTCGACTACGACCAAGGCTGGGAAGGCCGTGGCCAATTCTGGGTATACATCGGAGGACCCGTTGCCAACGGCGCCTTCGTGCCAGACAACGGCGGCGAGCACGACGGCGAGACCTCCTTCAATGAGGGACGCAACATCGGGGGTGGAACGATTTACAACGCGACCTACGTCGGTAACGGCGAGAGCGGATCGGCCCTTCGCATTCGCGACAACGCCTACGCGGTCTACAAGAACTCTATTTTCACCGGATGGCCGGAAGGTATCCAGATCGAGCCGGATTCCGGACTTCGCATTCCCAGTAATGGTGAAACTGAATCGCTTATCGACATCACCAACAACATCTGGGATTTCGACGCAACCGACCTCTTTGCTGGAGACGCAACCGATACTCTGGGCGCTGGCGGAACGAACCTGGACGACGACGAAGCATTCCTCGCGGACGCGGCCAACAACAACACTGTTGAAGACGCTATGCTGACAGGGATCTCCCGCACCGCAGACGGCGGATTCGATCCACGTCCTGCAGCGGGCAGCCCCGCCTTGACCAACGCTTTGGCGGATCTCCCTGACGGCGATACCTGGTTCACCGAAGTGGACTACCAAGGCGCCTTCGACGCTAACAACAACTGGATGGCCGGCTGGACATACCTCTCCGAGGCGGGATACCTGCCTGCTGCTGCCGCTGCCGATGGCGACGTGATCAACGTTTCCACTCGCGCCAATGTTGAGGCCGGAGGAAGCGTTATCCCCGGTTTCACCGTTATCGGTACGAAGACGGTTATTATTCGCGCGGTAGGTCCTAAGCTTGCTGACCTCGGCGTAACCAACCCGATGGCTGACCCGACCATGACCTTGTTCAAGAGAGATTTAAGCGGACCCGAGCCAGTGGACGTCGCAGTCGCGACTGTCGACAACTGGGACGAGAACAACGGCGCGGTTGTCGCGGCGGCGGCCCAGCTCTCAGGACTGTTTCCGTTCACTGCGACGGACGACTTCTTTGGCTTGGAATTGCCGACGGTGGACACGACCAGCTCTGCAGCGGTTCTCACGCTGGATGAGGGCATTTACACGGTCAACGTCTCTTCTGTCGACGGTTCCGCGGGTGAAGTACTCGTGGACGTAACCGTGGTCGAATAAGACTTTTTAAAATTTGCAAGGTCGCGAGACTTTGTGATTACGGGGACCAGCCTCTCTCAACGGGGGGCTGGTTTTGTATTTTCTTGTCGCATGCAGAGACAGGGTTGCATTGTTTGTAACGAATCCTGGCGGCGGCGCCGTTACGTATAATACAATACCATGGTTTTCGAACGAACAGACCGAAGAAGACGATTGCTGGCGACCGCGTCGCTGGTGGCCGGATTCATTTTCATGCCGGTCCACTCGTTGGGATCCACGGAGCGTTCGCCTTTCGAGCGAGCGTCCGCGGCGCCGGTAGCCGCGCCTGCGCAAAAACCGGTCCCAAACAAACTGGACAACGTCGAGTTCACAGGACTGCTCTCCTTTGGAGGGGAAGTGACTATCAGCCTCTTCGACACGAAAGAGAACCGGAGCTTCTGGGTCCCGCTCGACGGTTCGCAGGAGGGGTTTTCGGTAAGCGGCTTTGACGAGGATGCGGGCACGATTTCCGTGTCGTTCAATGGAGTGACTCGAGAAATCCCCATAAACGAGAACGAGATCGTCGCTATGAAACAGCCGGTGCCCCAGTCTCGGGCCGAGCCGCCCGCTCCGAAACCGGCGAAACCCGTTCGCGTTAAAGACCCGGAAACCGCGCGCCAAGAAGAAGAGGCGCGAATGTTCGTCAGCAACCTCCTCGCCCAGGGGATGCAGCAGCGGGAGAAATATCGGCGCGAGCAAGAAGCGAGCCGCGCCGCCGCGGGTCGAAACTAGCCGTCCGATTGACTTCAAGTCGTCGAGCCGAGCGGGCTCAATCGGCGAAATAGCCCGGTTTTCCGTGGTCTCCCGGCATTATTGGCTTGGTTTTCTACAAATACATATCAATAAATTCGGATATGTTGATATTTGAGTGTGGAACTCAAGTCTCTCGATAGAAAGCAAGACACACATGGCCAAAAAATACGTATTCTCATCCGAGTCGGTTGCCGAGGGGCATCCGGACAAGGTTTCCGACTATATTTCCGACAGCGTTTTGGACGCTTGTCTCGCTCAAGACCCGAACAGTCGGGTGGCCTGCGAAACGCTGGTTAAGAGCAACCAGGTTGTGCTGGCGGGCGAGATCACGACTCGAGCCAAGTTGAACTACGAGGAGATCGTGCGTCAGGCCATTCGCGAAATCGGCTACATCAACGACGACGACGTGTTCCATGCCGACCAGGTGTTCATCACTAACAATCTCACCAGCCAGTCGGCGGACATCGCTCAGGGCGTAGACGCGAAGAAGGCCAAGGACAAGGACACGGCGGAGCAAGGCGCGGGCGACCAGGGAATCATGTTCGGCTACGCGTCCAACGAAACGCGCGAGCTGATGCCTGCCGCGGTTATGTTCGCCCACCGGATCGGCCGCGAGATCGCCAAGATTCGTCACGCCGGACGCCAGGCCAAATGGCTGCGTCCCGACTGCAAGTCGCAGGTCTCCATTCGCTACGAAGGGGACAAGGCGGTCGAAATCACCGCAGTGGTCATTTCCACGCAGCACACGGAGGACGTGCGTCGCAAGGATATCGAGAAATTCATGGTCGAGAAAGTCATTCGCAAGTGCCTCCCCAAGAAGCTGCTTACGAAGAACACGCAGATTCTCGTCAACCCGACCGGACGATTCGTCATCGGCGGACCGCAGGGCGACGCTGGATTGACCGGCCGTAAGATCATCGTGGATACCTACGGTGGATCGGGACGCCATGGAGGCGGCGCTTTTTCGGGCAAAGACCCGTCGAAAGTGGACCGCTCCGCGGCGTACATGTGCCGCTGGGTCGCGAAGAATATCGTGGCGGCCAAGCTCGCGGACCGGGCGGAATTGCAAGTGGCCTACGCGATTGGCCACCCGGAACCGGTGTCCATCACGGTGGATACATTCGGTACTGGAAAGGTTGACGAAGAGATTATCGAAGCGGCGGTCGCGGAAGTGTTCGACTTCAAGCCGGCCGGAATCGTACAGCAACTGAAGTTGAAACGCCCGATCTACCGTTCCACCACCAATTACGGCCACTTCGGCAAAGACGAGCTCTCCTGGGAGCAGACCAATAAAGCGACAGCGCTGACCCGCGCCGTCAAGAAACTCTCAAAGTAAAGTACTCAAATGAGCGATACACAAACACTCGATTACAAGGTTGCGGATATCTCGCTGGCGGACTTTGGCCGCAAGGAGATCAACATCGCCGAGCACGAGATGCCCGGCTTGATGGCGATTCGCAAAAAGTACGCGGCGGAAAAGCCGCTGCAGGGCGTGCGTATTATGGGCTCGCTCCATATGACCATTCAGACCGCGGTTCTCATCGAGACCTTGGTGGAGCTGGGCGCGGATGTTCGCTGGGTCAGCTGCAATATTTACTCGACCCAGGACCACGCGGCGGCGGCCATCGCCAAGGCGGGCGTCCCGGTATTCGCTTGGAAGGGCGAAACGCTGGAAGAGTACTGGTGGTGCACCGACCAAGCCCTGGCATTCCCGGGCGGTCTCGGACCTCAGTTGATTGTCGATGATGGTGGTGACGCCACGCTCTTGATTCACAAAGGCGTCGAGCTGGAGCAGGGTAGTGACTGGGTGGATACGGATTCAGGGTCGGAAGAAGAGCAGGTGATCAAAAACCTCCTCAAGTCGATCCACGCGGAGAATCCAACTCGCTGGGCCAATGTCGTTAAAGAATGGAAAGGCGTTTCCGAGGAGACGACGACTGGCGTGCACCGCCTCTACCAAATGATGGAGGAAGGCAAGCTGCTCGTGCCGGCGATCAACGTGAACGACTCCGTGACCAAGTCGAAGTTCGACAATCTATACGGCTGTCGCGAGTCGCTCGTCGATGGAATCAAGCGCGCGACCGACGTCATGACGGGCGGCAAAGTGGCGGTCGTATGTGGATACGGCGACGTGGGCAAGGGCTGCGCCCAGGCGCTGGTTGGAATGGGCGCTCGCGTAATTGTCACCGAGATCGACCCGATCTGCGCCTTGCAAGCGTCGATGGAAGGCTTCGAGGTGTGCCCGGTCGAGGACACGCTGGGCCGGGCGGACATCTATGTCACCACGACCGGCAACAAGGACATCATCCGCGTGGAGCACATGGAGAAGATGAAAGACCAGGCCATCGTCTGCAACATCGGCCACTTCGACAACGAGATCCAGATCGACAAGCTCAATGCCTACGACGGAATCGAGATCGAGGTGATCAAGGACGAGTCGCAAGGAGCCGTGGACAAGTACACGTTCCCGAGTGGCAACAGCATCTACATGCTCGCCAAAGGCCGCTTGGTCAATCTCGGCTGCGCGACGGGCCACCCGTCGTTCGTGATGTCGAATTCCTTCGCCAACCAGACCTTGGCCCAGATCGACTTGTGGCGAAACAAAGAGACCTACGAGCCGGGTGTTTACCTGCTCTCAAAGGTCCTGGACGAGGAAGTGGCCCGCCTCCATTTGGAGAAGATCGGCGTGAAGCTGACCACGCTCACCCCCGAGCAGGCCGACTACATCGGCGTCAAAGTGGAAGGCCCGTACAAGCCGAGCCACTACCGGTACTAAAAGTCGACTTCGACGAAAAACCAATTTCAAAGACCTGCTTTTCGAGGCGGGTCTTTTTTGTTTCCGGGACAATCTGTGGGCCAGCGCTTGTGCCGCGCCGCGTTGGAAGTGCAACAAGTAGTTTTTCTAACAGGATGCGTTCACCCGTGAAACGGGTTCACTCGCTTGATCCCGCTGGCGCGGGAACTTGATGGCTTTGCTATATAAAAGAAGGGGAGCGTTTTGACTACAAGGACCTTGATTCATCAAGTTCCTGTCCCGCTCGTGGGGACGGGATCAAATGAGAGAGTCCCGTCGAAGACCCCGACATCGTCGGGGCCCAGCGGGACGAACGCATCCTGTTAAAACAAATCCTGTTTCCTCGCCTTCGAACGCCTCAATACGGGTTGACGTTGCGGCTATTGGCTTCGTCGGTAAACTCGTATTGAAAATCTGAATAAGCGAGCTCCTGCCCATTTGCGTGGAGTCGGACGCGCAAGTTTTTATGGCGCTCGCCGTCGAAGGGACGCTGAGTTGCCAAGGAAAAGAAGTTGTCCGTTTTTTTCGATTCGGGATCGATTTCGATTTCCCCGATAGGGTCGCCGTTGAGCTCGAGGGAAACCCGGTCCGCTGCGGTGGTCGCGTTGTTGGAGACGAATCCGTAGATGGACATGAGCCCCGACTTCATGAAGAAGAAGTTGGCGACTCGGATATTCGCGTTCGCATTGGGAGCGATTTCCTGAGGCTGAGCGCTTTTTTGTTCGCCTCGGATCGAGTGCGACAGTCCTTGCACCGTCGTTTGGGCGTAGGCGATGTCGGAGATAATCGGTAGTTCGTGGTAGTTCTCGACGGTGTACTTGCGCGACTTTTCGGGTGTGTGCGTGAGAACGAATTGGATACGGTCGACTCCGAGCTCGAGCGCTTTCCTCTGGGCGCCGATGATCTCCTCGTCGCTGTCGTTGTATTTGAAAAGGATGTACTTCCACTCGACAACGGGCGGGTGGGGGTTGTCGGGCGACTTGGCGTCCTCCATGAACTTGAGGGCTTGCTCGACGTTGCCGCGCACGCGGTACTTCTCGTAGCTTTCCTGGTAGAGCCCGTCGATAGACACGATGAAGAGGTCGGGGCGGTCTTTGCCCAAGCGACCGATCGTGGACGGGTAGTCGTGGTTCCCGTTCGTATTCACGGCCTGCTCGGTGTCGGGGAAATACTTGTTGGTGATCTGGACGAGCTCGTTGAACTTCGGGTTGTTGATGGGCTCGCCTTGGCCGCAGTAGAAGAAGAGGTCCACCGAGTAGCCTTTTTCGGAGAGGCTGGAGAGGACGCGCTCCCAGATCGCGGGCTCCATGAAGAAGGGCGAGAGGCGGGTTTTCGCCTGATCGACGCGACTGCAGCCGGGGCAGCGCAGTTTGCAGGCGAGCGATGGTTCGAGATGGACCTTGGTGATCCGCTTTTGGGAGATGAGGTCGCGAACGGGCTCGTCCTTGTTGAGGAAGGCGCAGTCGGCGCACTCTTTCCAGGGCATCTCGCCGTTTTTGAACGAGTCGCGGATGTGCTGGAAGCGACTGTTGTAGAAGACCTTGTCGATGTCCCAGTCCGCGTCTGACTTAGCCCAGTCGAGGTTCACCTGCTCTCCAAAAGAGCAGTTGCACGGGATTTCGCCATTGGAGCGAATGTAAAGGATATCGAGAATCTCGCAGTTCATGCCGGCCTGGATAGCAGCGCTATCGGAGCCATTGATGGATTGGGCAAATTCCATGTCAACGCCTTATGGGCAGAGGAGCGAATGGGTGGTTTTGCGAGTTCAGGAGATGCGGAATCGGGCGCTTGAACCCGTTGCCCTTCGATACGCCCGTCTAATAGGGTGAACGCGTGGTCGTTATATGACGCGGGAGACTGCTGGATTCTCCTTGCTCTTGGGGGGAGCGGGCCCATTTTGAGTGGGCTCTGCGGAATGAGCCCCCTATTCTGGCGGGTCGCGTTCCCAAAGCGTTTCCTGACATGGCGATTTTCAACAATTTGTGCGATATGATCGGCAACTCGTCTCTTGTTCGTTTGGACAAGTTCGGGGCGGGCTTGCCGGGCAACATCATTGGCAAGCTCGAAGGCTACAATCCGGGTTGGAGCGTCAAGGACCGGATCGGCAAAGCGATGATCGAGGCGGCCGAGCGGGATGGGGAGCTGAAAGAGGGCGGCACGATAATCGAGCCGACCTCGGGCAACACCGGAATCGGCCTGGCGATTGCCGCAGCGGTCAAGGGATACAAGATCATTCTGACCATGCCGTCGTCCATGAGCGTCGAGCGTCGCAAGCTGTTGATCAATCTCGGGGCGGAGCTCGTTTTGACGGATGGCCACCTCGGGATGCCGGGGGCGATCGCCGAGGCGGAGATGCTGAATGAGAAGATCAAAGGCTCGTTTATGCCCAAGCAGTTCGAGAATCCGGCCAATCCCCAGGTCCACTACGACACGACAGGCCCGGAAATCTGGCGCGACCTCGACGGGGAAGTGGACATTTTCATCGCCGGAGTGGGGACGGGAGGCACGGTCTCCGGCACGGGGAAGTTCCTCAAAGAACAAAAGCCGGACATCCAGGTAATCGCTGTCGAGCCGGAAGAGTCGCCTGTCTTGAGTGGCGGCGAAATGGGCCCTCACATGATCCAAGGGATTGGGGCCGGATTCGTTCCGGGCGCCTACGACGGGAATGTCGTCGACGAGATTATTCAGATCGAGAGCCAGGCGGCAATTCGGACCAGCAAAGAGCTCGGGAAGAAGGAAGGGCTAATTGCGGGAATTTCATCAGGCGCGGCGGCGCTGGCGGCGAAGCAGGTCGCGGCGCGGCCCGAGAACGAAGGCAAGAACATCGTGGTCATGCAGCCGGACACCGGAGAGCGCTACGTTTCAACCCTCCTCTTTTATCAAGACTGATCCGGAGCAGGAGCGAATTGAAAGCGCATTGGCAGCGCGCCCGTTGACGCAGGAAAGGAACTTTAGACTATGCAGTGGAGACTCGACAAGAGACACGTAAGCGAAGAAGAGCAGATCAAGGACAATGGTCTGACGCTCGACTTTGACGAGGTCGCTCGCAAAGGCGCCTTGGGCGGCGGTGAAAAACTGCTGTCCAAGTGGTACGGAATTTATGGCTCGCGCCATCCGGGCGCGCACATGGCCCGCGTGGTCATTCCCGGCGGCGTGGTCACCTCCAGCCAAGCCCGTCGCATCGTGCAGGTAGCGGAAGACTACGGCCAGGGGAAGATATCAATCACGACACGCCAGTGCATCCAGTTCCACTGGCTCAAAGCGCCGGCCTTGGCCGACATGCTGCGAGATTTGGCCAAGGACAATTTGAGCTGCTTCCACGGTTGCGGCGACGTCGCTCGCAACGTGGTGGCCTGCCCGCTGGCGGAGACGTGCCAGTACAAGCGGATCAACGTGCTTCCCTACGTCAAGGAGACGGCTCGGGAGATCACGGCGATGCGGGACTTGGACAACTTGCCGCGCAAGTTTAAGATCAATTTCTCCGGATGCGGGGCCGGTTGCGGACAGCCCTTTATCAATTGCATCGGCGTGATCGCCGTCACGCGCGCCAACGAGGCGGGCGAAGAGGAAACGGGATTCAAGGTCGTGATTGGCGGCGGAATGGGCTGGGAGGCGTTCATCGGGAAGGAGTTGTTCGCCTTTGTCCCGCCGGATCGGATCACTCGAGTCAATCGCGCCATCGCCCTGCTTTTCCGCGACCACGGGGACCGCCGCGATCGCACGCAGTCGCGTCTGAAGTTCGTCGTCGAGAAAAAGGGGATCGATTTTTGTCGCAAGATCGTCGTTGATTTCCTCGAAAAGGAAGGTGTGAGTCTCGATGGTATCATTATGACGGATACCGTTGAAGACCGTGGCGTCCCTTATCCCGATCGCCCCATGCTCGAACCGAATCCGGTCGGAACGGATGGCTTGGTGACTGTTCGCGTGATGGTTCCGAAAGGGGAATTGACGCACCCGCAAATGAAGCGACTGGCCCAGCTCACCGAGGAGTTCGGGGACAAACGTCTGTTTTTCACCCAGCGTCAGAACGTGGAGATCCACGGAGTGAAGCCGGACAAAGTGGAAGCGCTTTCCGAGTTGATCAAGCAAGCGGGTTTCGCGACGGAAGGCTTTTTCGGTCTCCAGGATATTGTGGCCTGCGTGGGGTCGACCTACTGCCCGAAGGCGGTTACGGAAACGAGAGCGTTGTTCGACGTCCTTCATCCAGTCGTTAAGCAAACTAAGTATTCGGAAATTTGGGACAAAGCGTACATCAATATCACCGGCTGCCCGAATAGCTGCTCGCCTTACCGGATCGCCGATATCGGATTTCGCGGCATGCGGATCCGGGAGCAAGTGGGCTCGGTTGAAGCCTACGAGATTCGAATTGGCGGGGAGCACGACCGGCTCGGCCGCGTCCTGGGGGAATACAAGACGGAGGACTGCCCGAGGGTGGTCGAGACGATCTTGGATACATTTTTGAAAGAGCGGCAAGGCGACGAGACGCTGGCGCAGTGCGTGAACCGTTTGGGGGTAGAGCAATGAATGAAGACAAGACGCTAGGTCCGTTTCTGGACGCGGTTAAGGGGCTGAATATCGAGTACGATATGGCTCCCATCGATCAGGAGTACTCCACTTTTACGGGTGTGGGCGCGGAGCCGCTCGACTTCAAGAGCTACGCCAAGGACATTCCCTGCCAGGAAGCCTGCCCGGCGAAGACGCGCGTGCCGCACTACATCCAAGCTCTGGCGGAAGGCGATCCCGACAAGGCCTACTTGATCAATCAGGAGGACAACGTGTTTTCGGGCGTTTTGGGCCGCGTTTGCTCCCGTCCCTGCGAGGATGGCTGCCGTCACAACTGGACCGACATCAACGGCCCGGTTCACATATGCCATCTGAAGCGCGGCGCCTCGGATTTCAAGACGAGCGAGCCCAAGCCACTTCCGGGCTGGTTCGAGGATACCGGAAAACGTGTGGCTGTCATCGGCGGCGGTCCGTCCGGTTTGACCGCGGCGCGTGAATTGCGTCGCTATGGTCACAGCGTGACGATTTTCGAGCGTGACAGCGTTTTGGGCGGTATGATGGTCCAGGGGATTCCGATCTTCCGCCTCCCGCGTGAAACGGTCGCCCAGGAGATCAAGGCGATCATCGATAGCGGGATAGATGTAAAACTGAATACTTCGGTGGATGCGGAGATGATGCAAACTATCATCGACGAGTACGATTCCGTGCTGGTGTCAGTGGGAACGGTCCATGCTTCCAATTTGAAACTTCCGGGCCTGCCGGACGACGGCCACGCCGTGTCTGGATTGAAGTTCATGCACGACTACAACATGGGGGACATCGAGGATGGCTCCATGAAGGGCCAGAACGTGATCATCGTGGGCGGCGGGTTTACCGCGGTCGACTGCGCACGTTCCTGCGCTCGGGCTGCTCTGCGCTTGGTCGGGGAGGAAGGAACGGTCACTATGATGTATCGCCGGACCGCCGGTCAAATGGCGGCCAAGTACGACGAGATCGAAGAGATGGGCGTGGAAAACATCCACATCGAAACGCTCATGAATCCGCATTCGGCCCGCGTGGAGAACGGCAAACTCGTGGGAGTGACTTTTCAGCGCAATTCGCTCGAGGACGCCAAAAACGAGGGTGGCAAGCCCCGCGTTCACGCGATCGAAGGGACCGAGGAAGAGTTTCCTTGCGATTTGCTGATCGTGGCCATCGGCCAGACCCGGACTTTGAGCATTTTGCCGGAAGGCGTTCACCAGAGCGAGGACGGACATACAACGACGCACGATAAAGTCTTCATGTCGGGAGATTTTAACTACGGAAGCCTCGACGTTATTACTGCGGTGCAGGACGGAAAAGACGCCGCCGAAAAAATCGATACGTCCCTGATGGGGCGCAAGCGTCGTCAAAAGCACATCGGCATCGAGATGACACAGGTCAATGGCGAAACCGGGCGCGTGCGGGACCACGATTTACAACTGCCGCCGGTGATGCCGACTTTGCCTTTGGGGCAGCGCGACGGAGTGGCGGAAGTCGAGCTTGGCCATGACTTGGAAGCTCTGCAAGTGCACGCGACTCGGTGCTACTGGTGCCAGAACAAGTTCGAGATCGACCACGACAAGTGTATCCACTGCAACTGGTGTATCGAAGTGACGCCGCGCGATTGTATCAACAAAGTCTCCCGGCTGTTCTACGACGAGGACGACTATGTCGAGACCAGCTTGGAAACCGATCTCAACCACGAGGCGACCTATATTTGGATCGACAGCAAGGAGTGTATTCGCTGCGGCAAGTGCCTGCGGATTTGCCCGACGAGCGCGATTACGATGCGCAAGACGGAGCTCTGCGGTTGCTCGACCGAAGAGTACGAAGAGAAAAAACTGTCGAACCAAGCCTACGGCACGGTTGCCCATTCGAAGTACTAGGCGGTCGAATGCCCAACGCTGGATTGTTCGCTGCCAAAGGCGCGAGCGGGATAATTTTCGTTGATTCGAGATACGGAGGCAGCAAGGCTTCGTGTCTATGAGTCCCGTCGAAATTGCCGCGAGCACCTTGAAGAATCACATTGGCGCGAATCCGTATCCAGGTCGCGGATTGGTACTTGGGAAGTCGAGCGACGGTTCGAGCTGGCAACAAGTGTACTTCATCATGGGCCGAAGCCCGAACAGCCGGAATCGGCAGTTCGCCGCGAATGGCGGGACACTGGAGACGCAGCCGTTCGACGCGTCGAAGGTGGAGGATCCATCGTTGATCATTTACGAAGCGATGCTGGAGACGAAGCGCGTTTTCCTGGTGAGCAACGGCGACCAGACACGGACGCTTCACGACGGATTGGAGCAAGGCCAGAGCATGCGGGCGTCGCTGAAATCGCGGGAACGCGAGCCGGACGCGCCGAACTACACGCCGCGAATTACCGCGATGCTTGATTTGAGTGGTTCCGCGCCAGAAATCGGGTTGAGCATTCTCAAGGCCAACAAGATCGATCCGGAGCTGACGGATCGCCATTACTTTTATCCGTCGGCGCCGCTAAGCGGTCTCGGGTATGGCCTGACCACCTACATGGGCGACGGCGATCCGCTTCCGACATTCGTGGGCGATCCGCTCCTGCTCCCGATCGAGGCGACGGTGGAGGAAACGCTCGATTTGTATTGGAACGCTTTGGACGAGGACAACGGAATCTCCCTGGCGGTCAAAGAAATCAGCCTGGATGGAAGCGCCTCGCGAATCGTACTGAGAAACAAGTACGTGTAGTTTTTTTTTAACAGGATACGACCCTTTAAGCGAATACGCGTCGACTTAAACCCGCCGGGACGGCGGGTTCCACCTTATTCCACTTGCGTCTAGGGTGGAACGCGACGTCCCGGCGCGTTTTCTCAGTTGAGACAATTGATAAGTTGACGTTTATGCGCCAAGCGGGACGTATCCTGTTTAAATCTCTTCGCGCCTAGTCCATTTCGAAATCGGCGATGCCGCTCGACTCGGCGTTGCGCGAGGCGTATTCCGCGGCGCGTTCGAGGACTCCTGGTTGGCCGCGCTCCGCATGATTGAAGAGACCATCGAGTAGTGTTGCAAAGAATACGTCGCCGCATCCGACGGCCGATACGCAATGGGCCTCTCTCGGTTGGATGCTCGTGGCGAGCTTGTCGCCTTGCTTTCGCCAGATCTCTTTTTCTCCGTTTGTAATGATCCAATGGGGACAGTTGAACTGCCTGCTCACTTGTTCGAGTAAATCAGGTGTATCCACAGCCTGTTCGTCAGGTTCGACGAGCATTTCGAGTTCGTCGCGATTGATTTTCACGAGGCTGGGTGATTGGCGTACGAGCCAATCGAGTCCTTCGCCATAGGTGTCGAGGGCGAGCGTCACCTGAGCGCCGCGCCGCTGAATCCAATCGCGGAAAGGTTGCCACTGGTCCCCGTCCCAGTTAGGGATCACGCCGCAAACCGCAAGGACGAAGGGTCCGTCGATGCTTTCGAGGAAGTCGACACAGGCCCGAACGGCTTCGATGGATACTCGACTGTCTAGCCCCAGAATGGACAGCTCGGGTTTGAGCGAGCTGCGAATGATCGAGCCGGAACGGGTGACGCACTTTTCGGCAAAAGCCGCGTAAGGAATTGACTGTTCTTCGAGCCAATCTCGACAGGCGTCGCCAAAGACACCGCCGGGGAAGCACAAAGCGGTTGTATCTGCTCCGAGTCGTCGCAGCATTTTAGATACATTGATCCCCTTGCCGCCGACTTGAAATCGCTCTTCGGTGGCTCGACTGGTTTTCCCGGGTTCCCAGTCGTCTACGTAGTAAGTCGTTTCAGCCACGAGATTTCCGGTGAAGGTGATCACGCGCTTGGAGGAAGGAGTGTCGTTGTCGGTGTTGCGGGTAGTCACGAGTGGATCGCGTACGATTGGGTGGGAAAATCTAGTTGTGAATTGAAACTTGGCGACGATGATGGGGCGGATGCGTACGCTTGTCGAAGCGGATTTTGAGTCGAACGACACGGTTGCCCTAGCCCGTGGGTTGCTTGGCAAGCGCTTGGTGACGAATTACGGCGGTAAAACGACGCGTCATTGGATCACGGAGGTGGAAGCCTACGACGGTCCGGAGGATCTCGCGTGTCATGCAAGCAAAGGGCGCACGAAGCGGACGGAAGTACTCTTTGGGCCACCCGGACGCTGGTACGTGTACTTGTGCTACGGGATTCATGAAATGCTTAACTTGGTAACTGGCCCGGCCGACTATCCGGCGGCCGTTCTCATCCGCGGATTGGATACGGTTTCGGGGCCAGGACGCTTGACGAAGCGATTGGGAATCGATCGGCGGTACAATAGGCAACCGGCTTCGTCTCAGACAGGTTTGTGGCTCGAGGATTGTGATCGAGAACCGAGTGAATCCGAAATTCTCGCGACCCCACGGATAGGGATCGACTATGCTGGACCGGATTGGGCGAATCGTCCTTACCGGTTTGTCTGGGAGCGGGGCAGCTAGGGCTGCTGCGATTGGGCGACGAGCGCTTCGCTGGCGAGGGTGAACTCTTCGATGCGCATGGAAGCGGTGCCGATGGAGGTGTTGACGTCGATTCGCAAGGGGATGCGTCGGGCGTCTTTGGATACCCAGATCGACATTTTGCCGCCTTCTCGGAAGATCTTGCTTTGCGGGTAGGCGCTCACGGGCTCGACGCGGTAGGCCTCGATCTTTCCGAATTGAGTAGAGATGATCTCGGTGGCTTTGGTCTCCAATTCGATGAGATAGAATTTCCCGTTGGAGCTGATGAATAGCGGGTGTTGCGTGTCCGCTTCGAGATCCCAGCCGCGGATCTGCAAGATGGCCGAGGCATAGTCGAGCGGGGCGGGATAGGGGACGTCGCGTTCCTGGTTGCGCTCAGGGCGAACCGTATCCACGTGCTTCATACGACCGGTCTCGTAGTCGAACGTGCTGGTGGAGTCTTTCTCGTTGGACCGTCCCGTGTCGGTCACATGGTTTTCCAGGATTCGGCCTTCGCTGGGCTCGAGGAGCGTCTCGCCTTTGAGCATGAGCGGGAAAAGCGCTTTTATGAACCCGGTTGTCTTCGCTTCGGTTTTCACGTTCAGCAGAGAGGGATCACCGGATTGGACTTCTTCGGTGGAGATGGTGATCTGGGCGACTTTTCGGAATACGCCCCATTGGCCGCGGTACTGGAATCGCTCTCCGGGTTTGAAGCCGCTTTTGACGTCGTCCGGGTCGGGGAAATCGCGCTGGGGCCAAACCAGTTTCGTAGGCTCTTCCGAATCGGCGTCCTCTCTAATTTCGTTTGGATTGATCGCCATGAGCGGGCTGGCGAAGAGCAGACCGAGCGAAATCGCTACCGCCGCGATCCTCGGAGAGAAGGAGCGACGGCGGGACGCGTGTCTATGAACGTTCGCAGGCATCGTTTTGTGTGATCGGCCCGAAAATCCGCTTTTGAAGGATTCGGGCTATTTTTGAAGTAGAGGCGCTCGCGATTATTTCAAGGTAATCCACGCGGATTCGGTAGACAGCGGATCGTAGGGGCGAGTTGCATTTTTGATGATAAGCCCTTGATGGCCCCTGCTTTGCGCGTCTCGGAGCATGCTGGGGAGCGGGTCCGTCGACTTGCTTCGGGTTACTGGCGAGATCCGCAGCCGCGGATTGACTGAAAACGTGTCCAGCTCGCGTTTTCGATAGCTCAGCGGCCGGTCGAGGAGGGAATCGCCGTTGAACCAAAACAGGTCGTGCAGCCAGAGGAGCACTTCGGTGTCTTCCCCGATAAAGAGGTCCTGTGCGGGGCGCGTTAGGCGCTGTTTGAGGGCGGCAAACGGGAGCGGATTCTCCTTCGACCAGGCGACGAGGGTGCCGTCGGCGACGTAGTCCTGGGGGATCAGAATGGCGTTTTCGGCGATCTCGGGAAATTTGCGAGTGATTCGCGTCCCGGTTCGATCGAACAGCTCCACACGGTCGTCCACCTTGTGAATCTGGCAGCGCAGCCCGTCGTAGCGGTCCTCGATCCAAAGCGGTAGTGGGAGTTCGGACAGCGACTCGAGATCGAGGGCGCGCTCGGTGTAGGTTTCGAGCGGGAGCGGAAAGAACAATTTCAGCGGGACGTAGTCGAGGAGCCGGTCCATGGCGGCGTTGCAGACTTGCTCGAGATCGGAGCAGCGCAGGTGGGCGCGTTTCACGGACCCTTCGGGCGCGTCGAATCGGCGAGCGATGGCGCCTTCGAGAATGGCTTCATCGATTCCGGATTTGAAATCGCCGGTCGCGATGCGGGCCAGCGCCCGCGCTTCCTGGGGCGAGAGCTTGCGGTATTCGTCGGCGAGCAAGGAATGCTGGAAAACGGGATTCGGCGCGGAGCGAAGACTGTCGAATAGGGCTCGAAAGTCGGAAAGAGTCCGCGTCGCTCGCTCCGGCTTGGGGAGTAAGGAAAGCTGGGCCAACTGTGCATTCGCCTGCGTTTTGCGCGCCCGCTTGTAGTCGGCGTCGCTCGCTCCGGCGCCGAAGAGGATGGCTTGCCGGTTGAGGGCGGGATCGATTCGAAGCGGTTGGTCGGAGGCTCTCGGAAAGGCCCGCGCGGTCAGGAAGAGAGCTGCGATGGGGACGTCGATGGGGTCGAGAGTATCGAAATACTG
Source organism: Opitutaceae bacterium (assembly GCA_028284235.1). Classification (GTDB taxonomy): domain Bacteria; phylum Verrucomicrobiota; class Verrucomicrobiia; order Opitutales; family Opitutaceae; genus Pelagisphaera. The sequence continues at coordinate 13,458 of JANQSC010000004.1, read as the reverse complement.
GCTCGCGGTTTCGACCGCCCGCCGATGACCGTCGATCTTCTCGAGTCGTTGCCATGTTTCGGTGAAAGCAGCGATGGAATTGGGGCTCGGGTTGGTTTGCGATTCGGTCGAGGGGGTGGGTTGCGGCGCTGGTTTGGGCGAGGCGGCGGGGGTTGCGATCGAGAGTCCCATTTGGTCGGGACTGCCGAGTTCGAGGGCGTTGATTCCTCGCTCTTTCAGCGTCTCGGCGAACTCCTTGGCGAACCCGTGGGTGGTGTAGACGATGCGGGGATCCACGAGAGTGACGAATTCGATCAGATCGAGGAAGTCGGCGTGGTCGGACAGGGGAAAGGACCGGTCGTACTGGCTTCGCTGGCGAAACGACTCGTCGAGCGCCCAGCCGGAAATCTGGGCAGTGCGCCGATTGGGGATTTTGGATAGCCACTCCGAGTCCGCTCGCTGGGGCGGGGCGATCACTACGCTGCCTTTGAACTGATCGAATCGAAATTCTGAATACGGTGGAAACGTGAAGCCGATCTCTTCGCACGCGTGCGTCATTTTGAGGACTTGCGGGTGAAGGAGAATGCGAAAGGAATGTCCTTCGAGGGTTTTCAGAAGTTCTTGGGCTTTTCCTAAACTGTATCCAAAGAGTATGGGCGTCTGACCGTTTTCGAGCGTGTCCTGGCAAAAGTCGACAATGTCCCTCGCGACTTCCTCGACTGGCGGGAATGTGTATTTGGGAATCCCGTACGTCGTTTCGATTATGAGCGTGTCGGCTTTGGGGACGACGCATTTCTCGGCGGTCGCGTTGGGGCTCAGCTTGAAGTCGCCCGTGTAGAGGAGAGACGAGTCGTTCCGTTGAAGGTGAAGCATGGCCGATCCCGGGATATGCCCGGCCGGGTAGAGCGTCGCTTCCGTATTGGGGGCGATTTCGAAGGGTTTTTGAAAGGGATGCGTTTGCCATTCCCGTTTCCCGGGGAGGCGGGCCCGAATCAGGTGGGCGGTGCCTTCCGAGCACAGGGGGGACGGGTGATCGCCGATATGGTCAAAGTGCGCGTGCGAAATGAATACGTTTTTCGCGGGCTTGCGGGCGTCGAGTCGCCAGTCGATTTGCGGCAGGTAAATTCCGTTGCGTTTTTCGACGGTCCAACTCATTGGCAGCTAGATGCCGCGTCGATCGAGGCTGAATCTTCCCGGCCCGATAAACACGAGGGAGAGGAGGGCGAGCGTGATTTGGGCGTGGACGAGCATGACGGTGTCGACGCTGCCGCTGTTCATGACCAAGCCCGCGAGGGCGAGCCCGACGATGATCGCCAGCAGGGCGGCAATTCCGCGCGTGAGAATGCCGAGAACGAGGAAGGCCCCGCCCACGGTTTGGATTACGGCGGAAGCCAGGCCGAAAAGAAGGTGGAAGGAACCGATACCGACGAGGGCGACGGCGCTTCCGACGCGTTCGTAAGCTTCGACACCGCCCACCAGCAGCGGAAACCCGTTGTAGGCGATGAGGGAGCCCACTCCGAGGCGAAGCAGGAACACGCCGAAGAAATCGAATTTACTTAAACTGGAGAGGGAGACCTTCATGTAGCGGTTTCTTTCAATTCGAAGGGACAGTAAACGAATGGCATTTCAAAGAGCAACGGATTAAACGGGCGTCGCGCCTACTCTCTGTTGCGACTGTCGAAGACGATGGTGACTGGACCGTCGTTGATCAGCGAAACTTCCATCATGGCGCCGAATACGCCGGTTTGCACGGGCCGGCCGATTGCGGTCTCGAGAGCGGCGGCGACTTTCTGGTAGTAGGCGTCGCCTTTGGGGGGATCGGCGGCGTCGTTGAAGGAGGGGCGGTTGCCTTTGCGAGTCGAGGCGATGAGGGTGAACTGGCTGACAAGAAGGATCTCCCCCTGGATTGACTGGATGGGTTCGTTCATATGCCCGTTCGAATCCTCGAACACGCGGAGGTGGGCGATTTTGCGAACGATCCACTCGACATCCGCTTCGGTGTCCTCCTTGTGGACGCCAACGAGCGCGAGAAAGCCCGGGCCGATGGAGGCGACGGTTTCTCCGTCGACGTCGACTTGAGCCTTGGCGACGCGCTGGACGACGGCCTTCACGCGGTCGCCTCCGACTTTAGGATGGCGAAGTATTCAATCGAGTTCTCGTCGCCGGATGATTGATACTCGATTTCGAAATCGATCCCTAGGACCGATTTGCATCGAACAAGAAAGTCGCGAAACGCGTCGCTGTCCCAGACGTGGGCGTGCTCTCGGCGGGAGCGAACGAAGGCGATGTCCGCCTTTATGTCGCGTCCGGGTTCTTCGAATACGTGTTTCCCCACGTGGCGGAGGAAGTCGAGGTAGTGTTCGTCGTCGACTTCCTGTACGCCCGCTTCGTATTCGGATTTTAGATGCTCAAAGGTAGTGATGGCTCGTTCGCGGTCGAAGGTGAATCGCTTGTCGGGGGCGGCGATCGCGATCCGTCCGCCGGGTCTAAGGATGTAGAACATGTCTTCGATCATGGCAATGGGGCAGGCGACGTGCTCGATGACGTGGTTGGCGATGACGAAGTCCTGGGAGTGTTCGCCGAGTGTTCGCAATTCGCGCTGGTCGATATTGCCTACGAAGTCGACGTCTACGAGCGTGTTGCGGTCGAGTTCGGGAAAGCGTTCGGCGGCTTCGTCTATAGAGAGCGCGTCGAAGTACCGAACGGCGCAGGCGTCCGGAAGCGGAGCGGGCTCGTGGAGGGCTCCGATTTCAAGGCCTTGCCCGCTCAAAAGCGCGTATCCTTCGTCGCGGTGTTTCAAGAGCGGGGAGGGGCGTCGAGCGGTGGCGTCTACTGGAAATCGACTTCGGGTTCGACTTCCGCTTCGTAGTCGACGCCGTCGATTCCGAATCCGAACAGGCGCAGGAACTCGGTTTGGTAGCCTTCAAAGTCCGTGAGCGTGTCGACGGTTTCCGTATTCACTTTTGGCCATACATCGGTGACCGCGTCTTGGATCTTGGTCTCCATTTCCCAGTCGTCCATGCGGATGAGTCCGAGCGCGTCGACGGGTACGGGCGAACCGCTTTTGTAAAGCCGGTCGCTGAAGAGGCGGCTCATTTGCTCGATGCAGCCTTCGTGCCCGCCTAGTTCCTTCATGATTTTGAAGAGAATGGTGATGTAGAGGTTGACGCCTGGAATTGCGGAGCTGGCTTGGGTGACGACTGCCTTGTTGACGGATACGTGGGCTTCGCCGTTGAGCCCGGCGATGGACTCGTTGATCGCGTCTTTCGCCCGTCGCAGGTCGATTTTGGCCCGCCCGATGGTGCCGTCTTTGTAGATCGGCCAGGTGACTTCGGGTCCAATGTAGTCGTAGGCGACCGTCTTGCAGCCTTCGGCGAGGAGGTCGGCGTCTTTGAGCGCTTGTATCCAAAGTTTCCAGTCTTCGCCGCCCATGACTTTGACGGTGTTCTGAATGTCTTCGTCGGTTGCGGCTTCGAGGGAGGCTTCCTGGATAGTCTTCTTGTCGGTATCGAGGTACTTGTTCGAGTAGTCCGCCCCGATCGGCTTGAGTGTAGAGCGGTAGACTTCGCCGGTTTCCGGGTCGGTCCTGCGCGGGGAAGCTAAGGAGTAGACGACGAGGTCGATTTTGCCCATGTCGGCTTTGATGCGTTCGATGGCCTGGGCTTTGATTTCGTTGGAGAAGGCGTCTCCGTTGATGCTGGAGGCGTAGAGTCCTGCGGCCTTGGCTTCGTTCTCGAAGGCCACGGAGTTGTACCATCCGGGGGTGGCGGTGCGTCCGCGCTCGGACGGGCGTTCGAAGAATACGCCGAGCGTGTTGGACTGGCAGCCGAACGCGGCGGCGATGCGCGAGGCGAGGCCGTAGCCGGTCGAGGCGCCGACGACGAGGACGTTTTTGGGTCCGCCTTCGATCGCGGGCTGGCGTTTTACGTGTTCGATCTGCTCGCGAACGTTGGCGGCGCATCCGGTCGGATGGGCGGTGACGCAGACGAAACCTCTTACTTTTGGGCGAATGATCATGCGATTCTCTTTATCTATTGTAAGGCTCTAGTGACTGTTTGGTTAAGATTTTGCCAATGATCCAGCCATTTTTCAGCCGGGATTTCCGGAATCGAGACGGTGAATCGCCGCTCTGAAGGCGCATGGCACGCAATCAGGCGGAGACGGGCACCGTTTTGCAAGTCGGTCGGTCGCGTTCTTGCGTCGCTACACGAGAATGAGTCCGATCACCCCCAATATAAGCAGGAGAGCGAGGATCGACAGGACTTTTCTCTCTTGTCGAGTCGTTTTTAGAAGCATGAATACAGAGTGGATTAGCGTACGAATTAGCGCTAGAACGCCGATTAGTAACCGATAGCTATGCACAGAATCTCAATCTCTCTCAAGCAATTCGCGCTGTGGTGCGGTTTGACGCCCGCGGTTTTGATCGGACAGGAGTTTCAGACGGGTCCGGTGGACACGGAGCAGGCGATTGCGGAGCTGGTTGCCGACACGGCGGTGGTGCAGCCGGGGCAGAGTTTCGATGTGGCCCTGCGATTGGATTTGGATCCCCATTGGCACGTTTACTGGAAAAACCCGGGCGATACGGGCTTGGCGCCTTCGATCGAGTGGACGCTTCCCGAGGGTTTTGAGGTCGGGGAACTGGAGTTCATGGCTCCGGAGAAGATTATTACGCCTCCGGATTTCGTTTCCTACGGCTACGAGGGCGAGGTTTTCTTTTTGGCCCGAGTCACGGCTCCCGATACGCTGGCGGCCGGGGAGGCTGTTACGTTGAAGGCCGACGCGAGCTGGTTGGTGTGCGAGCAAATGTGCATTCCCGGGGACGCTCAGCTGGCGCTTTCGCTGCCCGTGGCGGAATCGGGCGAATCGCTCGCGGCGTCGCCTTGGGCGGACAAGTTGAGCGCGGTTCGCGCGGGTTTGCCGGGCGTGCCGGAAGGAGCCCAGGTGTCGTTCGAGGTGTTGGAAACGTCGGTTGCGGCGAGCATCGACTGGCCGGGCTTCGAGGGAGTGGACACGGGGAAGCTCTACTTTTACGCGGAGGAAGAGGGTTTGGTGAATTCCGCAGCGGCGCAGACTTTCGTGCTCAACGGGACGACTCTGATCGTCACGATGGAGAAGTCGGAGTACCACGAAGGGCCGGTGAGTCGATTGTCCGGGGTACTTCAGAATGCGGACGGATTTTCAAGTCTGGATGGAGCGCGCGAGCTGTTTGTCGATTCGGACCAGTCGGCGGAGTCTTCGACTGGCGCGGCGTTTGAATCGGGAGTGGGAGCGTCTCAATTGACTTTTGGCAAGGCATTGCTGTTCGCGTTCGCGGGCGGGTTAATTTTGAATCTCATGCCCTGCGTCTTTCCGGTGCTTTCGATCAAGGTCCTGGGATTTGTCCAGCAGTCGGGCGAGGACAACAAGAAGGTGTTGATGCACGGGCTCTTGTTTGCGGGGGGCGTCTTGATGTCGTTCTGGGCTTTGGCGGGCGCTTTGATCGCCTTGCGAGCGGGTGGTGAGAGTCTCGGTTGGGGATTCCAGCTGCAGTCGCCGTATTTCGTCGGGGCGCTGCTGCTGATAATGTTCCTGTTTGGATTGAGCCTTGCGGGCGTGTTTGAGATGGGGACTTCGGCGATCAGTCTCGCGGGCAAAGTAAAAGGCGAGGGTTACGGAGGTTCGTTTTTCTCGGGCATTTTGGCGACTGCGGTGGCGACCCCGTGTACAGGGCCGTTTATGGGGCCGGCTCTGGGCTTCGCGCTTTCATTGTCGGCAATTCAATCGATGACTGTATTCACTTTTCTGGCGCTGGGCATGGCGGCGCCGTACGTGATTTTGTCGTCGTTTCCTAAGTTGATCGACAAACTGCCGCGACCAGGGGCGTGGATGGAGACATTTAAGCAAGTGATGTCCTTCCCGATGTTCGCGACTTGTATTTGGCTCATTTGGCTGATGGGAGCCCATGTGGGCAACGACGGCCTCGTCATGGTTATGGGCGGATTGCTGGTCGTGGCGATCGGCGCCTGGATTTACGGTCGCTGGGCGACGCCGTCGCGAAGCGCGGGGACGCGTCGATTGTCTACCGCGATTGCGGCAGTGGTATGTGTATTGGGAATTTGGATGCTGATGCCGAGTGAAGAGTCTGCGACAGCAGTGGCGGCGGGAGACGCGGGTGGCCCGGACAAGTACGGAGTGGTTTGGGAGGCGTTTTCGCCGGAGCTCGTTGCCGCGGCCCGCGCGGAGGGGAAACCGGTGTTTATCGATTTCACAGCGGCTTGGTGTTTGACCTGCAAAGCGAACAAGGCGGTCGTTTTCGCGTCGAACGCGGTGAAGGAACGCTTTGACTCGATGGGAGTGGTCATGGTCAAAGCGGACTGGACCAAGCGCAACCCGGTGATCACCGAGGCGCTGGAGTCGTTTGGCCGCTCGGGGGTCCCGCTGTACGTGCTTTACGACGGGAAGAACGGGACGCCGCAGGTGCTGCCGGAACTGCTCAATCCCGGAATCGTGCTGGACGCCTTGGACAAGGTGGACGCGGGCGCGAGTGGATTGGCGAAGCGGTAGGACTGGGTAGATTGTTTTTACATCGCTCCCTTCGCTCGCTAGGAGTCCCCGTCCCGTCCACGACCCCGACTGCGTCGGTGGCTAAGCGGGACGAGGCCAATAGGTCTCCGCGGCGCGGAAAATGAGGTTGTCTTGTCGGGGTTTTGATTGTTAATTTTGTATTCACTATATGGATTGATCATATTCATGTGAAATGGAAATAGTGTAATAGATTTCGACAGTGTTCGGTTTTGTGTCGTTGTGTTTTATAAGGTGTTGGAAGTGAAGGGGATTGGAGTGGTGAACGGGGAGTGGTTCGGGCGATGTGTCGGGATTGTTTACGATTCATATTGTATTCAATATTGGCGCGAAAAGAACTGTGATGATTTTCTATTTCGTAACTCGATGACATACAGAAATTAATCGCGTAATTAAATTTTGGGGAATGATTGGGTGGAGATGTGTTGGCGCGAGACTGGCTGATTGAATAAAGGCTGTGCACGCTGCACTCCTTTAAAAAATGTAACCTGTCAAACTATAGACGACTATGAGAAACCTACTAAAGCTAACAGTGATCTTCGGTCTCGCTCTTCTATCTACAAAAGCCTCCAAAGGCATATCGCTAAGCTCGTCGTACAGCGCTGATAATCAAGGCAACAGTTATATGTTCGATATCGAGACACTGGGCAACGCTCTAACGCTTACGAGCTTCGACGTAGATATCTATGAATTTTCACCGACCACAACAAAAACTTATACTGTCGAAATGTGGTACCGAAGCGGAGGTTACCGTGGCCACGAACACGATCAGGATGACTGGTTGTTTAACGGCTCTGTTACGTTCAACTTCACGGATGAGTCTAGGGTGTATGTCAATCGGAACCTTGATTTTGTAGATCTTGAGTTCAGCCCTAACACGAAATACGGTATCTATTTATATGCATATGGTGAAGCGGCTGCGGGAATCGGCTATAAAAATGACGTGTCATCTGGCGCCTTCGAAGATAGCAATCTTCGCCTCTACGCAAGCGGAACCGGTCTAGGCTATCGTAGGTTCGGCGATTTCAGTGTAAACACCGATAGGGGTTTCGTAGGCGCAGTGAATTACAATCTCGCCGCTGTACCTGATTCGGGAATGACAGTCATTCTTCTTGGCCTCGGGTTACTTGGTTGCGCGACGTTCCGCAAGTGTATGGCAGCCTAGCGCAATCCGGTGATCACCGAGGCGCTGGAGTCGTTTGGCCGCTCGGGGGTCCCGCTGTACGTGCTCTATAACGGGAAGAGCGGTACGCTGCAAATGTTGCCGGAACTGCTCAATCCCGGCATCGCGCTGGACGCCTTGGACATGGTGGCCGCGGGGGCGAGCGGCGGGTTAGTTGGTTGCGGTTTCGTGGGGGATCGGGTTTGTTTGATGTAGCCGTCAAATGTTCATTTTGTATTCACAAACTGGATTGATTTTGTTCACTTTTGATTGATAAACTGTAAAGAATTCCGACAATGTCTGGCTGGATCGACTTTTGATGGGTAAGTCGTTGTGGGTTAGGGAGATTCTTTTTGAGGCTTAAGAAGCTCTTCGGAAAAGTGTCGGATATGTTTACAGTTCATTTTGTATTCAATTTTTAATACAAAAATAATCTGTCGAATTTATTGGTGTGCAAGTCGGTGATTTTTAAAAATTAAACGCTTCATCATTTTCGATGACTGTTTTGAGAGAGACTGTTTTGGCATGAGAATGGCTTACTGCATGAAGGCTCTGCAAGGTGCACCCGCTCAAAAACAGATTAAATGTCAATCCACAGACCACTATGATAAACCAACTTAAGCTAATGGCGACTTTCGGGACTTTCGGTCTCGCTCTTCTATCTGCAAAAGCCTCCAACGGCATTTCGCTCAACTCTTCATATATTGCTGAAAATGCAAGTAACAGTCATATGTTCGATATCGAGACGCTGGGCAACGCTCTAACGCTTACGAGCTTCGACATGGATATCCTTGAGCTTATATCCAACACAACCAAAACTTATACTGTCGAAATGTGGTACCGAAGCGGAGGTTACAGTGGTCACGAATACAATCAGGATGACTGGGTGTTTAACGGCTCTGTTACCTTCAACTTCACGGATGAGTCTTTTGTGTATGTCAATCGGAACCTTGATTTTGTAGATCTTGAACTCAGCGCTAACACGAAATACGGTATCTATTTATATGCATATGGTGAAGCGGCGGCGGGAATCGGCTATAAAGATAACGTGTCATCTGGCACCTTCGAAGATAGTAATCTACGCCTCCACGCAAGCGGCATCGGTCTAGGCACTAGGTTCGGCGATTTCAGTGTTCACACCGATAAGGGGTTTGTTGGCGTGATTAATTACGATCTCGCCCCTGTACCGCTCTGTACCAGATTCAAGGATGACAGTAATTCTTCTTGGCCTCGGGTTACTTGGTTGCGTGACGCTCCGCAAGCGTATGGCAGCCTAGCGCAATCCGGTGATCACCGAGGCGCTGGAGTCGTTTGGACGTTCGGGGTTCCGCTGTACGTGCTCTATAACGGGAAGAGCGGTATGCTGCAAGTGTTGCCGGAACTGCTCAATCCCGGCATCGCGCTGGACGCCTTGGACAAGGTGGCCACGGACGCGCGCAGATTGGCGAAGCGGTAGGGCAGTGTAGCCGTTTTTTTGGACATCGCCCCGACAAGGGTCGGGGCTGGACCCCCGCTACGGGGGGCCAGGATCCACGTCGAAGACCCCGACCCAGTCGGTGGCTGCGCGTGGGCAGGCTCGTTCGGGGAAAATTCGGGCAATGGGTCAGCGATTCCCAAACGGAATTTACATCGATGCAGTAGATTGAAATCGCTCTTTGTCCCGCCCCCGCATCGCGGGGATCCTGGCCACGAACGGAGAGAGTGGGTCTAGCGAGCGGAGTGAGCGATGTCCTATTGCAGTGTATCCGTCTTCGCTATACAGAATCCCTGCGAGGATCGCTTAGTACTGTCGCCGCAAGTTGCTTGGGAGGATGCCGAGCTCTTCGCGGTATTTGGCGACGGTACGGCGGGCGATGTCGATTTCCTTGGCTTTGAGCTGGGTGACGATGCCTTGGTCGCTGAGAGGCTTGGTGGGGTCTTCGTTGGAGACGAGATGCTGGATCATGTCCTTGACGCTGGCGTTGGAGATCGCCTCCCCGTCGCCCCCTTTGTAACCGGGGGTGAAGAAGAACTTCATGTCGAAGACTCCGTGCGGGGTCTGCATGTACTTGTTGGCGATGGCCCGGCTCACGGTGGTCTCGTGGACCCCGACCGCATCCGCGACTTGGGTCATCGTGCAGGGCTTGAGTTTGGAGACGCCGTTTTCGAGGAAGGCGTCCTGGATGCGGACGATTTCCTTGGAGATGCGTTCGATCGTCTGCTGCCGCTGTTCGATGGAGGTGATGAGGAGTTTTCCGGAGCGCATCTTCTCCTGAATGTACTCTTTTTCTTTCCGGGAGAGCTGGCCTTTGGCGATCATCTCTTTGTAGGCGGGGCTGATGCGGAGCCGTGGGATGTAGTCGCTGTTGAGAGTGATCTTCCACTTGTCGTCGTCCCGCTCGACCACGACGTCGGGCAGGACGGAGCGGTTGGTGTCTTCGGCGAAGCGTCGCCCTGGAGCGGGGTCGAGGACGGAGATTTCGTCGATCGCTGCTTGCACGTCGTCGGGGTGGATACCCATCTTTCTGGCGATGTCGGGTATGCGCCGGCGAGTGAGAAGAGCGAAGTGGTTTTGCACCATTTCGTAGGCGTCGGAGTTGCGGAGGCCAAGGAGTTCGAGTTGAGTGGCGAGGCAGTCCTGCAAGTCGAAAGCGCCGATACCCGGGGGGTCGAAGGACTTTAGAATTCGATGAGCGGCTTGCATTTCGCCGAGCGAGGTGCCGGAGACAAGGGCGAGGTCTGAAAGCGGGGTGTTGAGGAAGCCGCTGTTGTCGAGGCTGCCTACGAGGTACTCGATGGCCTTGAGCTCCCTTTCGTCCAGATCCGAGAGCGAGGCCTGGGAAAGCAGATGCTCTTGCAGCGAGGTTTCGGTGACGAGCGAATCGAAAAAATGGTCGCGTCGTTCCGCGTCCTCCGAGGTGAAGGACTGGGCGCCGCCGGCTTCGGCGAAGTGGTCCTGCCAATCCTGGTCGAGCTTGGCGAGGATTTCGAAGGTCTCGTCGAACTGGATCTCGTCGCTGCCGTTCTCGCTTTCGGAAGCGGGGGAGTCCCCTTCCTTCTCCGGCTCGGGAGATTCGTCCAGGCTGACTCCTTCCATGGGCAGTTCTTCCAGCGAGGGATTGGTTTGCAGCTCCTCCAGGATCGTGGTTTGAAGATCCTGGGCGGCGACTTGAAGGACTTTGAGGGAATGGCGTAGCTGGGGGGCAAGGACTTGAGACTGCGTCTGCTTCTGTCTCAGTTCTTGATTGAATCCTTGGGCGGCCATTGAGTCGTGGTGGAAGAAAAGTTGCGGCGCCGCTCGCTGCGCGGTCGCGTGTCAGTGATTTATCGGCGCGATTGTGATAGAGTAAATTTGTTCTTTGCAAGCCGCATGAGCGTTTGAGCGCGATTTATGCTGCAAAGAGTCTGTCTAAGTCATAATCGCTTTACAATTGGATCTCGGTTTCTTGACAGATTCGTTCGAATCGGGGATGAATAGGGCGTGATTACACTGACTGAAAACGCGGCAACCAAGGTGAACCAGCTCCAGGAGGAGAAGGGAGCGGGCGGCAAGCGGCTACGCATCTTCGTGGAGTCGGGCGGATGCTCGGGCTTTCAATACGGCATGTCCTTCGACGTGGAAAAAGAGGGGGACCAGGTCTTGGAGAGCGGGGGCGTGTCCTTCCTGATGGACGCGGAGAGCCTTGCCTACATGAACGGCAGCGAAATCGATTTCGATGACGGGTTGCAGGGGAAGGGCTTCGAGATCCGCAATCCCAACGCAGAGAGCACCTGCGGCTGTGGGAAGTCATTTAACTAGAACGAGCTCTCACTTCATAATCTTAATCCTAGTCCTACTCCTAATCTTCAATCAGGTTGAGCGGTTTGATTAGGATTAGGAGTAAGACTATGATCAGGATTTTGTTTGGGCGATGTGGAGGGCGACGCTGCCTAGGGCCATTGGGATGGCTTTAACGTCGGTGAAGCCGGCGTCTTCTAGTTCTTTCGTGATCCCGTCGCGATCGGGGAATTTCTCAATCGAACCGCAGAGGTATTCGTAAGCGGCGAGGTCGCCCGTAATGAGATTCGCAAAGAACGGCAGTACGCGTTTCAGATAGAAGTAGTAGAAGGGTCGATACAACGGGTGTGGCTGGGAAAACTCTAAAATGAAGAGGCGCCCGCTTCCCGGGCTCAAGATCCGGCGGATTTCGAGCAGGCCTTTGTGCCGGTCTTCCAAGTTGCGGTAACCGAATGAGATCGTGACTGCGTCGGCCGCGCCGTCTTTTAACGGGAGGTCGAGGATGTCGCCGATTCCGAATTCGATGTCGGGGGCATTGTGTTGGATCTGCTTTTTCTTGGCCTCGTCGATCATGGGAGCGCAGAAGTCTAGGCCGGTGATTCGCGTTCCTGGGGCGAGCCCTTCGCGCAGGGCGAAGGCGACGTCGCCGCTGCCGGTGGCGAGGTCGACGACGGAGGCGGGGTCGCGGTAATCGACTTCCTCGACGAGCCGGTTGCGCCAGATTTGGTCGATGCCGAAACTGAGCATGCGGTTGGCCAGGTCGTAGCGCGAGGCGATACGAGCGAACATGGAGTTGACTTTGGAGGCGTCGGGCATGGGTTTCATTTGCCCACGAATCGCTCGAATCGGCGCGAATGGGGCGCTATTCGATTCGAGACTAATCGTGTTGTTTGTGGGTGGCTACTCGCTCTGGTTTTCTTCGTTGTCCCGATAGCTTTTGACGACCCACTCGGAGAGTTCCTTCTCGGCGTTTTTGACGACCGACTCGGTGATGGGGAAGGCTTTTTGGCCGGTGTTGCGCGAGATGAGCGTGAGGCCGTGGTGGAAGTCGCGGAACTTCTGCTCGCAGAGGGCCCGGATGGTCTTGTCGCTGTCGAGGCTTTCCTCGACGAGGGCGACGACGGCGTCTTTGTCGAACTCGAGGGTGAAGGAGTACTGGTTTTCGAAGCGCTGGGCGTAGGTGAAAACTTCTTCCATGAGCGTGCTGCGCTGTTCGGAGATATTCTCGCGAAGGAGTTTCTTTAGATCTTCGGACGGGTCGTCGACGGTATCCTCGGTTACTTTGAACTTGCGGATACCGGTGGAGGGGAGCTCGAACTTGAAATCGCGGAACACTTGCTCGAGTACGGTCATGAGTCCGCGGGCTCCGGTTTTTTCCTTGTAAGCCCGGTCGGAAATCTTCTGTAGCGCTTCTTTCGATACATCGAGCTTGATATTGTAGCCGTCGAAGTCGGCGAGGTATTGGGCGAGGATGCTCCCTTCCGAGGACGTGAGGATTTGGTAGAGGTCCTCGGAGCGAAGGTGCTGGCAGGCGACCCGCACAGGGAGGCGCCCGACGAACTCGGGTTCGAATCCGTAGTCGATAAAGTCGCGCGTTTCGACTTTGCTGAGATAGTCGTCGCTTTCTTCTTCGTCGTCGGACCTTGCCGCGCCGAATCCCATAGTGGTGGTCGTGAGGCGTTTCTTGACGGCGTCGCCGAGTTTGTCGAAGGCGCCGCTGACGATGAAGAGGATGTGGCGCGTGTTGAGGGTTTTCTTGCGTGGCTTTCCGGTTTGCTGGAAGTCCATCATGGCCTGCATTTGACCGAGGAGGTCGGTTTGGCTCTGCAGGTTTACGTCGGTTTCCTCCATGAGTTTGAGGAGGTTGATTTGTACCCCTCTTCCGGATACATCGCGTCCGTTCTCGCTTTTCTGAGCGATCTTGTCGATTTCGTCGATGTAGATGATCCCGTACTGGGCGAGGTCGGTGTCGCCGTTGGCGTTTTTGACGAGGTCGCGC
>JANQSC010000002.1 GCA_028284235.1 Opitutaceae bacterium | reverse complement strand
ACGTGCGCGTCTCGGCTCCAAATTCCGTTTCCTCATTTCGATATACCCTTCCGCCTTCGTCCCCACTTTGCGGGGCTACGGCGAGACACGGCCGGGTATACCTCACGTCGGAATCCGAAATTTCGAACTCGAAACGCGCTGCGTCTACTCGAAAGCAACTTATTAGACAGTCTCTAAAAGCCTCGGGTCATCAGCTTTACGAGCGGCATGTCTGAATGTCCGAAGGGGATCATGATGGTTTCCCGAGAAAGTCCTTCGATCCGCTTGCTGAGTCGAACTGGATTCCGGTGTTTGCCGGAGGCGAAGAAGCCGATTATCTGATTGGACGAGAAGGTGCGGGACTCGTGTACGGTATTTTCAACGACAACGAGCGCCCAGCGTTCGCCGGCCTCATTGCTGAGAAAAGCGAAATCGACGATCTCAAAGTTGCCTCGCGTCGGGTAGAGATCTTCTTCGACTTCGAACTCAATCGGCAGTTCCTTGGCGACGGGCTTGTCGAAGAAGAGCGCTTTGCTGGGCTCCTCATGGGAGAGGGCGTGAGGCGCGAATGCGCAGATCAGAATGAGAAGAATTCGAGTAGGCATGGGTCGGAAGCGGGATACGTTTCGGTTTGGAGCGGTTCGTTTGCATTTTGCAAACGTCGCTGATCAAAGGATTCGTTTACTTTATTGCCCGAAATCGATAGATTACTCAATCCTCTTCGACTTCGTTTGCTTCGGGCGACCTAAATCGTCTCGTCTGTGATCGGCTCCATTTCCGTCACCCAGACGACGGTCCATCCCGATTCCGCGTCGGTGTAGACAACGGGGCTGGCGTCGGGAATTTCGGTATCGACGTACTCGACCACGGATTCGCTTGCCGCGTAGCGTTCGGTGACAACCGCGGGATCGCTCGAGATATTCTTCCAAGCGAAGGAGGCGACAAAGGCGACCGCGGCCGCGATGCCGAGGGCTTTTACGAGCGGCGGAAAAGCGATCAGGTTGGACGACTTCCGCTCCGGTTCGACATGGGTCCCAATGGATGTGTTCACCGCACTCCATTGGGCGCTTTGATCGAATCCCGACAGTTCCGGCTCGAGACCGGTGGCCAACTGGCTGGATTCCATCCAGTCCATCGCGTCGGGGTTGCTTTCCAGAAAACGGCTCAGCCGGTCGGCGTTTTCGGGCGAAAGCTCGCCGTCGAGCAACTGGCTCATGAGCGCTTGGGCGTCCGCTTCGGAAAGATCTGTAGGGCGCGTTGGCATTTAGTCTGTGGAAAGTTCTATCAAAATGCGGTTAAGAGCAAGCCTCTAGCCCGAGAGCGAGAGGCTGGCCCTGTTTCAATTAATGGCGGCGGTAGTGCCGGTCGTCGCGGTAGCCGTGGTGGCTATGGCTGTTGTAGTGGCTGCAGCCTCGATTGTGCGGCACCCAAACCTTGCGCTTGCTGTAAGTGTAGTAGCCTGGGCGCCAGTCGCGGTAACGATTGCCGCAGTGGTCGTAGTGGACGGACCAGTGGCCATTTACCCAGGTCTTTACGGAAACGTAGTCGTAATGGCCGCGGCAATTGCAACTATCGTATCGGGGACCTGAGCGGTATCGGACATCGACACGGCTGTGATGGTGATGGTGGCGGTCATTGTGGTCGTCGATTATCGATCCAATAATCAGGCCTCCGATGAGACCTCCGACTAAGGCTCGGCCTTCTCGGTCGGCCTTTGCTGGCGTGGCGACAGCGCCTACCAGAGTTGCGATCAATGTGATAATGAGCAGGTTTTTCATTTTCGATGTCCTTCCTATGTAAAATGTAGAACGAGATTTGGCGGTTTAGACGGGGGACGGTCCCCGATTATTCACCGTTTCGCGTTCTTTTTTTGGAAAGAATTCATCGAATTTTATCTATCAGATAACCAACGATTTAGGCTAGGGTTTCAACGAGGATTATCTGATTTGTGGGGAATTGTCACTCTTGAGACGCAATGCGGACTCGGAGAAAGGCGTCTGATTGGTCTTCTGGAAGCGGTCCGATGATGCGGGCGGGTAGGGTTTCGACGGCATCTGCTTGGGGAGGGTTTCCGGGGACGTCCCAGTCTTCCCAGTTCGCGAGGTCGGGACTAATCTGGACCGAATAGACTCGTGTCGGCGGCATGGTGAAATCTACCTGGATTTCCGTCTGATCGCGACTGAAGGTGGCCCGCCAGAAATCCGAAGGATCGAGCGGGTGGGTGAAGGTCAAGTACTCGAGGAGATTGTCGTTTCCGTCTCCGTCCGGATCGGCGGTGGCGGCGGCTTCGGGCGCGCTGTCGTCGGCGAATAAGGCGATCTGCCATTCGTTGAATGTCGCGTCGGACGGGGGTGTGCTGCTAATCCAGGCGGAGAGCAATTCGATCGCGAGATTGTCCAACTCGTTGCTTCCGATTTGCGGCATTCGCTGATAGCCGTGGGCGCCTTGCACGCGGCTCAAAAGCACGGAGAGTTCGGGGGAGCCGGGAACGACGAGGCGTCGGTTGGTGTTGCCGCGATCGTCGACGACGCCGCCGCCGATCAGGCCGGTGTTTTCCAGGGCGAGATGAGGTCGGGCGTCCCAGTTGTTTGGAGCGGCCCCTCCGGGTTGGTGGCAGGAGACGCAATTCGCGGCGAGATACGAGCGGGATCGTTCTCGAAAGGTTGCGGTTTCGTCATCGAGAGCAACCAACGCGGGGAGTGAAGCCGGATTCTCAATAGGCGTATCCAGAATTCCGATCTCGGAAAAGTAGCTCAGGGCGTTTTGCTCGATTTCGTCCGCGGTGATGGTCCGGTTGAGTTGGCGCGTGTTGAAACTCAGTGCGTAGCCTGCGACAGCGGTATGGCATTGGAGGCACTCCTGACGACTGGGGATCCGCCAGCTTTGGGTAGTTTCCTCTCCGTTTTGAGTGATCGCGTAGTCGATATTCGCCCCCTCGCTCCCGACGAGGAAAGCTTCGGTTTGGGACTCATTCCATTGGTAGCTGATACCGTAGACGCTGGTTGGCGTTTTTACGAGAAATCGTGTTTCCACTCGAACGCGCGAATCAGGGTTTCCGCGCTCCATCTCCAGTTCGAAGTGTTTGATCCAAACGGTGCCTGTTGGGAAGGTCCAAGGGTTGTCTTCTGCGAATTGAATCGTGTCGTCGGGAACAGACACCCATCTCCGCTTGGAGGCGTAGTCGGACCAGAAGGACACGTTAGGTTCGTAGGGCAGAATTCCTGAAGCGGGTTGGAGAGTCTGTAGGGACTCGAACGCTCCGGTTTGTGTGAGCGTATCCGGAAAACTGGGATCTTCGCCGCTTCCCGCAACGAGTCGGCGGATGTTCCCGTCAATGCTGGCGACGAGTATGTCGCCATTGGATGGATCCCGCCCAAACGCGACTGGCGTCGATGTAGACGCGATTTGCTCGACCGTCGGCGCTCCGCCGTCGGGATCTGGGAAAAGGGCCCAGATGCGGCCGCTGCCGTAGTCGCCAAATACGTACGCCCCTTCGAGTCCCGGGAGCTTCGTTCCTCGATAGACGATTCCTCCAGTGATGGATACTCCGAGGTTTCTGGGGTAGTCATGGACGGGTTCGACAATCGTCTCGAAGCCAAGCGGAGGGGTTTGGTCCTTGGGCCCGTCGATAAATCCCTCGCGAAACGCCCAGCCGTAGTTGCCGCCGCGTTCGATAATGCTCACTTCTTCCCGGGCGCCTTGACCCACGTCTCCGGCCCAGAGGTTTCCTGTCGCCGGGTCAAAGGACATGCGCCATGGATTGCGCAGGCCGATGGCGTAGAACTCGAGTCGCAAATTGGACTCGGGATCGCTTCCTTCGTTTTGCCAGCGTTCGACGAGCGGGTTGTCGGACGGGATGCGGAATCGGGCGGTGTCGTCTGGGTCGAGAGGGATGTCGGGATGTTGTGTGGGTTCGAGATTTCCGGGGAGCTTGTCGACGTCGATCCGGAGGATGCCCGCGAACAAGTCGCGGTCGACGACCTGGCTATTGTCGTAGTTGTCGTTGCCGCCCCCTTCGTCTCCAACAGAAATGTAGAGGTAGCCGTCGGGGCCGAAATGAATGTCGCCTCCGTTGTGGTTGGAGGCCTGGTCGACTTGGTCGAAAAGGATGAGTTCGGAATCGGGGTCGGCAAGGTAGGGGTCGCTGGCGGATCGGGTAAAACGGGAGAGGCGATTTGTGCGTTGGCCGGAATCCCGGCGCGATGTGTAAAAAACGTAGAAGTATCCATTGCTGGAATACGATGGATGGAATGCGAGTCCGAGCAGGCCATTTTCACCGTTGGTGGTGACCGTCGAGGGGATAGTGAGGAATGGCGTTTCCTGTCGAACCGGCGACTCAAGGTTGGTGTACACGAGAATGCTTCCGGATCGCAGGGCAAAGTAGAGAGCGTCGATGTCGTCGGGCGCGGACGCAATTGCGAGAACGGTTTCGAGGGAGTCGAAGGATTCGAAGGTGTATTCCCCAGTGGGGAGTTCGGTGGGCAGGGTCAGGGTGTCGTTGAGGGTTCTCTGACCCCAAAGCGCAGGCCCGCTCGTGAAATAGAGCAGTAGCAACGCCGGGATCAGTCGAGTGATCGGCGCCCGGTCTTGAATTCTAACCCCCATGGAATGTAGCGTTGATCGTTTAGCGCGCGGTCGAATGAGCCGTGCAGGTCGAACGTTTACTGTGAAACGCTCTCCACCGGTTCACGACCCAAAAGTAGCCGGTTTGTTCATTTAGCGCTAAATTCCAGTAATTGAGACTAGGGTAGCTGAGCGCTCTTCAGCGCAACAGTTGTTCAAGGCTGGTTCAACTGGATGTCTGCGCTCTTTTTGAGTTCCTCGATCAAGTCTGCGAACGCCGTCTCTTTACGTTCTGACAGGATAGCTTCTTTGATATTGGACTGAACGTCTTCGAGCGGTTGGTAGCCACCGGTTTTCCGGTCGTCGAGACGGGCGATATGGAAGCCAAACGGAGTTTCGAACACGCCGCTGGTTTGTCCCACTTCCAGTTTGAACACAACGTCCTCAAATTCCTGCACCATGTGGCCTTCGGGGAACCAGCCGAGGTCGCCGCCTTGTCCGGGGCAGTCGGATTGCTCGTCCGCAATTTGTTCGAAGGACGCGCCGTTGCGTAGTTGCTCCTGGGCGTCGTCGATTTTTCGTTTCGCCTGGACGGGGTCTTGTCCATTGTTGGTATGGAATACGATGTGGGCGGCTTTGTATTGGTCGGGTATCCGGAATCTGGATTTTTTGTCTTCGTAGAATCGCTCGATTTCGTCGTGCAGCGGATCGGCGACTGATTCGTTGATCTGGGCGATAAAGCGTCGAAAGCGGAGATCGTCGGCCATCTGGGACTTTACCGACGGGAGATCTTGAGGAGATAGTTTGAATTTCTGAAGAAAAGCTTTTTCGCCCCCGTGCGTTTGCGCGTATTGAGTGAACTCGCGTTCCACTTCCTCACTGGAGAGTGGCTCTAGGCGGGTTTTCGAGGCTTCGAAGAGCAAGCGGTGTTCAATGATGCGGTCTCGGGCGATGTCTTCGGACTGCAGGCGCTGGGCGACGGGATCGAGCCAGGGGAATTGTTTCTGAACTTCCGGAGCGATTCGGAGCGCCTCGTTTTGTATCGCCTCGTCTTCGACTCGGAATCCATTAATAATGACTGCCATGCAAAGACACTCATGAATTCAGATCCGAGGGACTCAAGGCAATTGAGTGGTTCGCTTGAGAATAGTGGTTTCTAGATGTCTTTCAGTTGGGAGAGTTTCCGAGCCCAGGCTTTGTGTTTCCGTTCGCTGCGCTTCCACGACGACGGGTTCATAAACGAACTGCTCCAGTCGATAAACCGATGGCAGCAGACTCCCTTCATCCAAATGCGCTGCATCTGGTAGAGTAAGGGGAGCGACTCTTTTTCCGCGTCGGTGAGAGCGAGCTCAGATTCGTAGCCTTCAAGTAAATGTCGCTTGATTTGCCCGAATAGTTTTATCGGGTCGGGCGAGGTATGGTAGGAGACGAGGTGACCCAAATAGGTCGCGATTTCGTAGGCTCTCCATCCGTGTCCGATGCGTTCGAAATCGAAAAGCTCGGGCCTGTTGTCGCTCGTCCATTTCACGTTGGAGAAAATGAAGTCACCGTGGATCACTCCCCACGAGAAGTCCTCGAGATTGAGTTCGGAGAGTCGTTTTTTCAGACTCAACGCCAACTTCTGGTAGAAGAGACCGTGTTTGCGGATTTCGGGTCGGGGCCTGAGGAACTCGCTGATTTCTTGCACGCTTCGAACGAGACAAGCGTCTAAATCGTAGTCGGGCAGACCTCGATTCAATGCAAATCGGTCGGCAACTTGATGAAGGTTGGCCAAGTACTTCCCGAGCTCATTCAATTGATCGGGATTGGGATTCGAGATCGAGTTTCCCACGGACTCGTGAAAGACAACGAGTGGTCGTTCGCCCTCAGGACATGGTATTGGAACTGCAACGACACCCTCTCGATCACATATCGGGTTTGATACGGAGACGCCGTTGTGGTCGCAGTACTTCAGAAAGTCGATTTCCGCGCGAATATGAGCTTCCGATCGCGTCTCCGCTCGAGAGAGGCGAGCGAAGAAGCTGCATTTGGATGTGTAGATTTTATAGAGATCGCTACTCCCCCGAGAATGGTAGACGCAACGGGCGCCTTCCAGGATAGGAAACCGGTATTGGATGCAGGCGAGCAACTCATCCGGATCGGGAGTTGAGTGGGCGATTGGTACCTCCGTTTTAGACTGAATCATCGGGGCGGCTGGTCGTTTAGAATGTATCGAGATCCGTAATTGAATTGTTGATATACAAATGAGCGTCGGCGCTCGAATCGTAGTAGTGCGTGTAGTCTACGCCGTCGACGGTTTCGGTGCCTTGGCTGACGAAGTTGTTGGAGAGCTCGACGCTGTCGTCGGATCCCCCGTCGATGAAGAGCGTGTTGTTGCTATCGGTCATATCCAGCACGTCGTCGGCGCTCAGGCGAAGGTTGTTTCCACCGTCGCCATTGATGTCGAGGCGCTCCATGTTTTGAATTGCGTTGCTATCGATCAAGGTCAGGTCGATTTCGAGTCCGTTTCCGTCAAATACGAGCGCGTCTTCTCCTTCGCCGCCGTCGAAGACCCCAAAGTCGGAAACGGTCGTTCCGCCTGACCCTGACCCTGACCCAGAGCCGGATCCCGATCCTGAACCGGATCCGCTTGAAACGGTGGTGACGCCGTAGTCGATGGTAATTGTATCGTCTCCCGCTCCTGCATTCACCGTATCGTATCCATCCCGCGCGTCGATGGTGTCGTCTCCACCGCCGGAGTTTATAGTGTCGTTACCGCTGTTTCCGTCAATGGTGTCGTCACCGCCGCCGGTTGTAATGGTTTCCGAACTACTTGATCCAGAGATGTTCTCGTCCGGATCGGAGCTGTCGACATCGATCGTTATCGTTTCGCTTACTGATTCCTGCCCATCGGACGCGGTTATAGTGACCGAGATTTCGCCGATGTCATCGGTGTCCGGCGTTCCGGAAAGGACACCGGTGGATGAGTCAATCGTTAGCCAGCTCGGAAGGGCGCCGCCCCCTTCCAGTGTCGCGGAATAGCTGAGAGTGTCGCCGTCGACGTCCGAAAAGGCGTTCGAAGTGTCGTAGGAAAAGGCGGAGTCTTCGATCGCGGTTTGGTCGGCAAGCCCGACGGTGTCCCCGTTGAGCATGATGTTGTCGATGTGGTAGCTTTCGCTGGTCCAGGTCGTTTTGGATTCGAACGATATTACGAGCGAATCTCCGTCGGGAATGTTGTCGAGCGAGATGGTATGGAAGGTACCGTTGCCACTAGAGTGATCTCCATGCAGCTCGTAGATCTCGGTTTTAACCCCGTCGACGGTAGCGTACACTTCGATAAAGTCGTGCCAGCTTCCGGAGCTTTCAAGATCGCCGCTCACCATGAGGTCGAATGAAAGATCGAGATCGCTGTGGTTGCTGATGTCTATTGTCTCGGTTTGAAAAACAATTACAGCGTCATTGTCATTCGAGGTGTCGGTTGATTGAGAGAACTCGTAGTTTCCGCTGTCGACCCCATGATACGCGGTGCCTGAGGCAGCGGAGTCATCGGTGGTCCAGGCGCCGCTGTTTCCGGAGGTCGCGTTATCCGATTCATCGGAGAAGTCCTCGCTCCAAAGCGTTTCGGTGGTTGAGCTGATGACCGTTGGACCGGTGTTGCTGTTCTCGACTGTGAGCGACAGTGTGTCGGAAACAGACGCGGTGCCATCCGACGCCGTGACGGTTACATTGATCGCGCCAATATCCCCGCTGTCAGGCGTTCCTGAAAGAACTCCCGTAGAGCTGTTGATCGTGAGCCAGCTTGGAAGCGGATCGCCGTTTTCAAGAGTAGCTGAATAAGTGAGAGTGTCTCCAACATCCTCATCCGCAAAGTTGCCTGACACGTCCAATGAAAACGCGGTGTCCTCTTCTGTAGTTTGATCTGCAATACTGGTAGAAACGGTGGGTCCGTCGTTTGTGTTGTCGACCGTGATCGAGAAAGTGTCGCTTACGGAGGCTTCCCCGTCGGACGCGGTCACGGTTACCGAGATCGAGCCGACGTCCCCGTTTTCGGGCGTGCCGGAGAGTTCGCCTGTACTTGCGTTTATGGACAGCCAGCTCGGAAGTGGATCGCCGTTTTCAAGGGTTGCCGAGTAGGTGAGGGAATCTCCAACGTCTTCGTCTGCGAAATTGCCGGAGACATCCAATGAAAACGATGCATCTTCATTTGTAGTTTGATCGCTGATACTTGTGGATACAGTAGGCCCGTCGTTGGTGTTATCGACGGTTAAGGAGAACGTGTCATTCGCCGAGGTTTCTCCGTCGGACGCGGTCACGGTTACCGAGATCGAGCCGACGTCGCCGTTCTCGGGGGTTCCAGAGAGCTCGCCTGTGCTTGCGTTTATAGACAGCCAGCTCGGAAGCGGGTCGCCGTTCTCTAGCGTCGCGGAGTAGGTTAGCGTGTCGCCGAGGTCCTCGTCGCTGAAGTTGCCTGAGACGTCTAGGGAGAACGCGGAGTCTTCATCCGTAGTTTGATCGCTAATACTCGTGGATACCGTCGGTCCATCGTTAGTATTGTCGACAGTGAGGGAGAACGTATCTGATGTGGACGCCTCTCCGTCGGAGGCGGTGACGGTGACGGAGATCGAGCCGACGTCCCCGTTCTCGGGCGTCCCTGATAGTTCACCCGTGCTTGCGTTTATGGACAGCCAGCTTGGGAGCGGGTCGCCATTTTCCAGAGTCGCTGAATAGGTGAGCGAGTCTCCGAGATCCTCGTCCGAGAAATTGCCAGATACGTCCAACGAGAAGGCTGAGTCTTCGTCTGTATTCTGGTCGCTGATACTAGTGGAAACAGTGGGTCCGTCATTTGTGTTTTGAACCGAAATCGACAGCGTGTTAGAAGCGGATGCCTCTCCGTCTGAAGCGGTGATGGTGACCGAGATGTCTCCGACGTTGCCGTTTTCAGGGGTACCCGACAGCACACCGGTCGACGTGTTGATCGAGAGCCAGCTCGGTAGCGGGTCGCCATTTTCCAGGGTGGCGGAATAAGTGAGCGTGTCACCTACATCTTCGTCTGAAAACACCGTGGAGGCGTCTAGCGAGAAAGCGCTGTCCTCGTCTATTGTCTGGTCCGATAGTCCGACCGTGTCGCCGTTGAGCGCTATATTGTCGATCGAATAGCTTTCCGATGTAGCCGTGGTTGTCGCTTCGAATTCGATCACAAGCGAGTTCCCGGTAGGGATGCTGTCCAGGCTGATGCTCTCAAAAACGCCGCTTCCGCCGGACATGCCTCCGTCTTGGTGATACAATTCGTGTCGAACACCATCCACGACTGCGTATACCGTAATCGAGTCTTCATGGGTGCCGCTCGTCTCCATAGAACCTTCGGATTTGAGGTCGAAGGAAAGCTCTAGGTCGCTGGCGTTGCTGATGTCGATCGCTTCCGATTTTAGAATGATCGA
Organism: Opitutaceae bacterium; assembly: GCA_028284235.1. Taxonomy (GTDB): domain Bacteria; phylum Verrucomicrobiota; class Verrucomicrobiia; order Opitutales; family Opitutaceae; genus Pelagisphaera. The sequence continues at coordinate 2,184 of JANQSC010000002.1, read as the reverse complement.
CGATCCATCGGAGGCGTCTTCGGTAGACTGTGAAATCTCGTAGCTTCCGTTGTCCACACCATGGACTGGCGTTTCGCTTGCGCCGGTGTCGTCGGTCGCCCACCCGCCCTGAGTGTCGGTCGTAGCGCCGTCGGAATCGTCGGAAAAGTCCTCCGACCAAAGGGTTTGGTCTTCGTTTTGCTCGACGACGGGCCCGTCGTTCGTGTTCTGGACGGTTAGGGAAAAGGTGTCGTTTGCAGAGGCTTCTCCGTCGGATGCGGTTACGGTTACGGAGATAGACCCGACGTCCCCGTTTTCGGGCGTTCCGGAGAGTTCGCCGGTGCTCGAGTTTATCGACAGCCAAGACGGGAGCGGATCTCCGTTCTCAAGAGTCGCTGTGTACGTGAGCGTGTCGCCGAGATCTACATCTGAAAAGTTTGAGGAAGCGTCGAGTGAAAACGCTGCATCCTCGTTTGTAGTCTGGTCGCTGATACTTGTTGACACGGTGGGACCGTCGTTGGTGTTTTCGACGGTTACCGAAAAGGTGTCGCTAGCGGAGGCTTCCCCGTCCGAAGCGGTGACGGTGACGGAGATGGATCCAACGTCGCCGTTCTCGGGCGTCCCCGAGAGTTCGCCGGTGCTGGCGTTTATGGACAGCCAGCTCGGCAAGGGGTCTCCGTTCTCGAGGGTGGCCGAGAACGTGAGCGTGTCCCCGAGGTCCTCGTCGCTGAAATTGCCTGAGACGTCCAGGGAGAAGGCGGCGTCCTCGTCGGTAGTTTGGTCGCTGATACTGGAGGAAACGGTCGGCCCGTCATTGGTGTTTTCGACCGTGATGCCAACGATATCGCTAGCGCTGGACTGCCCGTCGGATGCAGTTACCTGCACGCAGAAGTTTCCGACGTCATCATTGTCCGGCGTTCCCGAGAACTGACCTGTAGCGGGGTTGAACGAAAGCCATTCCGGAAGCGAGCCATCGCCGATTTGCGTGCCGGACTCGTTCGTTAGAAGGACTGAGAACGTGAGCGTGTCTCCGAGGTCTTCATCACTGAAATTGCTGGATACATCAAGAGAGAAGACAGCATCTTCATCTGTAGTTTGATCGCTAATACTGGTGGAGACAGTAGGTCCGTCGTTTGTATTCTCGACAGTGACTGAAAACGTATCGGATGTTGACGCCTCGCCGTCCGAGGCGGTGACGGTGACCGAGATGGATCCGACGTCGCCGTTCTCGGGAGTTCCCGACAGTTCGCCGGTGCTTGTGTTTATAGACAGCCAGCTCGGTAAGGGGTCTCCGTTCTCAAGAGTAGCGGAGTAGGTGAGGGTGTCCCCAAGGTCTTCGTCGGAGAAGTTTCCGGAGACGTCCAGCGAGAATGCCGCGTCCTCGTCCGTAGTCTGGTCGCTGATGCTTGTGGAAACGGTGGGCCCGTCGTTTGTGTTCTCGACGGTGATCGAGAATGTGTCGTCTACAGAGGCTTCGCCGTCTGAAGCGGTGACGGTGACTGAAATGTCCCCGACGTCGCCATTCTCCGGGGTTCCGGACAACTCGCCGGTCGAGCTGTCGATGGAGAGCCATGAGGGAAGCGGGTCGCCGTTCTCGAAAGTGGCGGAATAGGTGAGTGTGTCGCCGAGGTCCTCGTCGCTAAAGTTTCCGGAGACATCCAGGGAGAACGCGGCGTCCTCGTCAGTAGTTTGATCGCTGATACTGGTCGATACGGTGGGCCCGTCGTTGGTGTTCTCTACGGTTACCGAGAAGGTGTCGTCTACAGAGGCTTCGCCGTCCGAAGCGGTGACGGTTACGGAGATCGATCCGACGTCTCCGTTTTCCGGGGTTCCGGACAGTTCGCCGGTGTCCGAATCGATTGACAGCCAGCTCGGCAGAGGGTCGCCGTTTTCGAGAGTGGCGGAGTAGGTGAGCGTGTCCCCGATGTCCTCGTCCGAGAAGTTGCTGGATATGTCCAGCGAGAACGCGGCGTCCTCGTCGGTAGTTTGGTCGCTGATGCTGGTGGACACGGTCGGCCCGTCGTTGGTATTCTCTACTGAGATCGAGAAGGTGTCGTCCGCAGAGGCTTCGCCGTCCGAGGCGGTGACGGTGACCGAGACGTCGCCGACATCTCCGTTCTCGGGCGTACCAGACAGTTCGCCAGTGCTCGAGTTTATGGACAGCCAGCTTGGGAGAGGATCGCCATTCTCCAGGGTCGCGGAGTA
>JANQSC010000078.1 GCA_028284235.1 Opitutaceae bacterium | reverse complement strand
TGCCAGGAGCCGGGATCGGTTGCGAAGAGGACGCGGGCTCCCACGGGGAAGCGATGCGCGCGGTCGCCGCGGGCGACGATTTCGGCCACGCCTTCGAGGCCGCCGGTGGCGGGAAGCGTCGCCAAGGTCCCGTAGCTGCCGTTGATTCGCCCGATGTCGGCGGGGTTGATTGGCGCGGCGAGGATTTTCAGGGCGACTTGCTCGGGCTCGAGCTCCGGCAATGGAATCGTCTCCAGCGCGAGCGTTTCGAACGGGTCGCCGAACTGGCGGTAGCGAAGGGAAAGGGACTGGTCGGGCGTGTTCACAGATTGCGTTCAGTATTACTTTGCATCGTCGCGGGGCATCAAGCATTATACCCAGTACCTATATTAGGATGCGGGTGTATATTCGAGAACCGAGATTGTCGGACGAGGGAGAGTTCATCGGGATGAACCAGGAGAGCCTCTCGCTGCACCGTCCGTGGGTGTTTCCTCCGACAGCGTCGGCGGGATTCCGCTCCTATCTCGAACGCCTGGAGGATCCGCGCTACGAGGGGTTCTTTATTTGCCGCAAGTCGGACGCGGCGATCGTCGGGGTGGTCAATGTGAGCGAGATTATTCGGGGACCGATGAGCGGGGCCTTCGTGGGCTACTGGGGCTACGAAGGGGAAACGGGCAAAGGCTACTTGACGGAGGGCTTGGCGCTGGTTTTTGACGCGGCCTTTGGCCCGTTGGGACTGCATCGGCTCGAGATCAATATCCAGCCGGCCAATACGGATTCGATCGCCCTGGCCCAGCGCCTGGGATTACGGAAAGAAGGGTTTTCGCCGCAGTACTTGAACATAGGCGGCGAATGGAAAGACCACGAGCGCTGGGCGCTTCTGGCGGACGAATGGATGGAAAAAGGCGGTTCGCTCTGGGTGGCGAACGAGCGAGCGGCGAGTCGGAAGGGCGATTGAATCGGCGCTTTTCCGGCCGGAGACACGCTGGTTTCGCTCACTTTTTCGAGACGGAAAGGCAAAACAACATTGCTGAATGAGCGATGATTCCGATTCTGTGCAGGGATATGGGAAATGAAACGGGATTTTTAAGCGCTGCGAAACTGGTCGACTGGGGTGAGCTCCAGGCGGATCGGGTCGAAGCGGATGTGGAAGTTGCCCTCGACCGGGCGAAGGAGGAAATCGAGGCAATTTGCCAGGTGGACGCGGCGCCCGCCACGTTCGAGAACACCTTTTTGGCATTGGAGCGGGCTGGCGAAGATCTATCGCGGGTTTGGGGCCGGGTCGATCATTTGACGGCCGTCAAGGACTCGAAGGAGCTACGGGAGGTCTATAACGCGATGCTTCCGAAAGTGACCGAGTTCAACAGCAGCATCCCGCTTAATCCGCGTCTTTGGGCCGCCTTGAAGAGTTTCGCCGCCAAGCCGGAGGCAAGCGCTCTATCGGGGATCGAAAAGCGCTTTTTTGATGAAACCATCGCGGATTTCGAGCAGGCGGGGGCGGATCTCGACGAGACTCCCAAAGCCCGGCTCGAGGAGATCAACAAGGAGCTCGCTCAAAAGACGCAGAAATTTTCCGAGAACGTACTGGACTCGACGAACGCGTTCGAATTGCTCATCGAGGACGAGTCGCGATTGGCGGGGTTGCCGGAGTCAGCCCGCCAGGCCGCGCTGCAGAGCGCTCAGTCGAAAGACCTGGGGTCCGACGAGGCGCCGGTGTGGCGCTTCACGCTGCAGGCGCCATCGATCATGCCGGTTTTGAAATTCGCGGACGACGAGAGTCTGCGCAAAGAGCTCAAGGAAGCGTCGTCGTTGATCGGTTTGAAGGAGCCGTACGACAACACCCAGCTCATTCGCGAGGTCCTGGTTTTGCGAGCGGAGAAGGCGACCTTACTCGGCAAGTCGAATTTCGCCGACAATGCGCTGCAGCGGCGAATGGCGAAGTCGGGTGCCGCCGCCCTCAAGTTCGTCGAGGATCTCCACGATCGAAGCAAAGAGGCGTTCGCTCGGGAAATCGACGAGCTGGAGTCCTTTGTCGCTGCGGAGACGGGTCAGCCGAAAGAGCGACTCGACCATTGGAACGTGAGCTATTGGGCGGAAAAGCTGCGCCAGCGCCGCTACGACTTCGACGAGGAATCGCTGCGTCCATACTTTCCCATCAATAAAGTGCTTGGCGGCATGTTCGACATCGCCCAACGCCTGTTTTCGGTGACGATCGAGGAACGGTCCGAGTTGAAAGGATGGCACGAGGAGGTGAAGGTTTACGACTTGCGCGATTCCTCGGGCGAACTTTTGGGGCATTTTTACGCGGACTGGCATCCGCGCGAGGAGAAACGCGGCGGGGCGTGGATGAACTTTCTGGATACAGGCGCTCCGAGTAGCGACGACGAGCCGCGCGAGCCGCACGTGGGATTGATTTGCGGGAATATGACGGCCCCGATCGGCGATCGCCCCGCTTTGCTGACGCACCGCGAAGTGGAGACGGTTTTCCACGAGTTTGGCCACTTGCTCCACCACTTGCTCAGCGACGTGTCGATCAAATCGCTTTCGGGAGTGAACGTGGCGTGGGACTTCGTCGAGCTTCCATCGCAGATCATGGAAAACTGGTGCTGGAATCGGGAGAGCCTCGACCTGTTCGCCCGCCATTTTGAAACGGACGAACCCATTCCAGAGGAATTGTTTTCGAAGATGGTGGCCGCCCGCAATTTCAATGCGGCCATGATGATGATGCAGCAGTTGTCGCTCGGAAAACTGGACTTGGAGATGCATCTCCATCCCGAAGACTACCAGTCGGGCGAACTGGACGAGCCGATTCGGGAGGCGATCGACGGCTATTCGATTCCTCTCAAGGCGGAGCCGCCCACGATCGTGCGCCGCTTCAGCCACTTGTTCTCTAGCCCAGTCGGATACGCGGCCGGCTACTACTCGTACAAGTGGGCGGAAGTGCTCGACGCGGACGCGTTTACGCGATTCGAGCGAGAAGGCGTCTTCAACGAGGATACGGGAATGGACTTCAGGAAGCGAATTCTCTCTCAAGGCAACTCCCGAGATCCTATGGACTTGTTTGAATCGTTCATGGGTCGCGAGCCGGACCCGGAAGCCTTGCTCGCGCGGAGTGGACTGGCGTAGCGGACCATCGTTGGTCGAGTCTTTGCTGGCATGGGAAAAACGCCGTCAACACGTTGGCGATCCGCAAGAAAATGGATCTGGAGAGGAGCGCTCGCGGGGTTCGGTTTGGCCCTGCTCGCGCTGGTTTCAGTTCCGTTTTGGCTGGGCGGCGCATTGCGGAAGGCGTTGCCGGACGATCTGATTCAATTCGAATCGTATGAACGCGTTGGATACGGACGATTCACGTTGTCCGGTGTCGAAGTGGTTTCACCTCAGGCGCAAGTGAAGATCGACTCTCTGGAGGCGTATTCGCCGGCGGCGTGGGCGTGGAACGCAATGGCGGGAGACGCGGAGATCCCATTTCTCTCCGTCGGGACAGTCGAACTGGAGATTCTGAATACTCAATCGGCGTCGAAATCGGAGGCTGCCGCGGGTCCCCGGAACCTGCTTGAAGCGCTGGAGTCCGCGGCCGAGCCACTGGGGCTCGCGACCTATTGGGCGCCGCATGTGTCGGTTGACGTTGTCGAGGCGCGGTATGGCGAGGATGTCGTGACGATTCGCGAGTTGCTGTTTCGGGAGAACAGTCTTAGCCTGAAGGCGCAGGCGAGTCGATTTTCTGAATACAATTTTGAATTGCTGACTGAACTCGCGGCCGATGGGCCGAGCCTTTCGTTGCGCTCGAGCGAAGCGGAATTGTCAGTTCTCGGAAAAATGACGGTCGCTCCAGAAGCGGCGGACATTTCGGTGAACGTGGAATTCAAAGGAAACAAGCTGGAGGGGTCGGCTCGTTTCGATCAGAGCGGTTGGATCCCAGTTGAGGGACGTTGGTCGGCGCCGGATTGGGACTTGACCGCTCAGGACATTGGCGTGAGCGGGCCGTATTCACAATTTACGTTCAACTTGGATGGAGATTGGGACGGAGCGGCCTATCGGAGTGAAGTGAGCGGGGCAGCTAGGCCGTCAGAAGATGAAGAGTCCGCGTTTCCGAGCGTCGAGTTCGGCGGTTCGGTGGCGGGAGATCTCGAATCCCTACTATTGGAGTCGTTTCAGCTGGGCGCTCCCGGTGTGGAGGCGCGCGTGACGGATCCCGTCCGGTTTTCGTTGAGCGAGTTGAATTTCGATGGAGAGATGCGACTCGATCTGGATTTCGACCTGTCGCTTTTGCGCCAGGAATCACTTTCTGGAACCGTTTCGGGCGGGGCGATTCTGGAGGCGAATCAGGCGGGTTTGCCGGTGGGACGATTCAGTTTGGTCGGAGAGGGCGTTTCGTTTGAGGAGCTGAACGCGACCGAGCTCGTTGCGGAGGCGTCGCTGGATTGGCCGCAGGTGGATGTGGATTCGCTTTCGGTCGTGCTGGATTCGGGATCGCGTATCCGCGCCGCGGGAGGAATCGATGTAGAGGAATTACACGTGGTGCCGACCCAGATCGAAGTCGATTTGTCCGACGAAGTGACTGGCAAGCTCGCGCCCGAGGGAATGGCCGTGAAGACGGTGAGCGTTTCCAGCGCGATCGAAGGGCCTTTAGATGCGTTGGCGCACTCAGGCGTCGTTTCGGTGGGATCGTTCGAGACCGAGGCGTTGAAGCCGCTTTCGCTCGGGCTCGAATGGAGCGGCAATGACCGTTCGTTTGAAGCGCTCGAATTGGAGGCGGGCAATGGCTCGGCCCAGTTGTCGTTCGCAGGTTCCAGCGTGTGGGAAGAGGAGCGGGTTGACCTCGCGATCAAGTCGTTTGAGTTGATCGGGGAAAACGGCTCCTTGGCGTCGCTCGGCGAACCTGCTCGAGTCGGTCTCGAGTTCGGGGAGTCGCTCGCCGGCGCGATCGAATCGCTCGATTTAGTGGGAGCGCAATCGAAAATCGAAATCGCCGCAACGTTTTCCTATCCGGAACGCGCACAAGCATCTGTCGCGTTGAGCGGACTGGATACTCGCGGTTGGATTGACCCGTGGCTGAAGGAGCCGTTGCCGGAGGCCCGTATTGACTCTCTGAGTATCAGCGCTGCGTGGGACGAAGGTCCGGTGGAGGCGGAAGGCGTCATCGACGCCTCGGTGGTTTTGGAGGAAGGCGAGTTGGGATTGGATGGCAAGCTGTCGATGCTCGATCGATCGGTGACGATGGAGGCGTTCGCGATTTCGGACTTGGAAGGGCCGTTGTTGAGCCTCGAGGGCGAACTGCCGTACGAAGTTGATCCGGAAGTGGAGGGCTTTCTCGTCGCCTCTCCATCCGCTCCGCTCTCCTTTTCCATGGAGACGAGCAATAGTCCGACGATTATCGCTCTCCTGGATTCCGTTCTGCCCTTGCCGGTGGAGACGCTGGAAGCGCAGGCCGAGTTGGGTGGTTCCTTGAGTGATCCGCGAGGGAGATTCGATTTGAATCTCAGGACGAAGGCGGGGGAGGGCGAGCATGGAGCGCCGCCTATGTCGTTGGCAGCGAAGGCGAAAATCGAGAAAGCGGCGCTCGAGGTTGAGGAGCTGGTTGCCGAAGTGCTGGACCAGCGATTCGAGGCGTTGATGGAAGTGGCGTTTCCGGAGTCGGTATTGTCGTTGCTGGCGCTCGAGCCGGCGGACGTCGACTGGGGCGCGACGCAGATTGAGTTTTCGGCTCCGGAAACGAGTCTGGCTCCGGTGGCGTTTTTCGTTCCCCAACTGCTCGCTCCGGGCGGTGTGTTCGAGTCGCGCCTCTCAGGAAGCCCAACTGACGGGTTTTCCGGATTTGTGCGCATCGATGGACTGAATACGCGGCCGATATTTCCATTTGGCTCGTTTCGAAATGTGCGTACTCGATTGGAGCTGGATCGAGCGATTGCGACCCTCCAGGAGTTCAACGGGGATATCGGTCGGGAACCGATGCGCATGACCGGTGAAATTAATTTCGAAGACCTCGAGGACCTAGCGTTCTCGTTTGAAGTGGAAGGCGCTGATTTGCCGATCATGCGTCAGGCTGGACTGCTGCTTCGTTCCGACTTGGACGTCGTAGCGAGCAAAAAGAATGGAGAAGCGGCGAAGATCGGTGGCGAGGTAGTGGTGAAGGAAGGTCTGTTTTTATTGGATACGACGGTTTTGACTGCGTCGGGAGGCGGGGGCCAGTCCGCGGAATCCCGCCCGCCGTATTTTTCGGTCGATGTCGATCCCTTCAAGGACTGGGAGTTGGATCTGGCGGTGAAGGGAGAGCGGTTCATGCGATTGCAGACGCCCGCGGCGAATGGAGTGCTCTCAATGGACATGGCGTTGACCGGGACTTTGGGCGAACCTTTGTCGACGGGACGTGTGGAGTTCGATGAAGGGGATCTCGTTTTTCCGTTCGCGTCGTTCGGTTTGACCGAGGGATTGATCGAGTTGCGGGTGGACGACCCGTACACGCCGATGCTAAGCCTGATCGGGGAGACGCGTCGATTCCGCTACGATCTGGGCATCGAGATTACGGGTTCTGCATTCGATCCGAACATTCGATTCACCTCCAGTCCGCCTCTGTCGTCGGAGCAGATACTCTTGATGGTGATGGCGGGCGATGTTCCGGATGCAAACTTCAACTACAGCGCGAGTCAACGCGCCTCGAAAATTGGCACGTACTTGAGCCAAGGGCTGCTGTCTTCGGGAAGCGAAGGCGGGCTGGGAAGCCGGTTCAGTTTGGTTACGGGCGAGAACCTCTCCGAGCAAGGCAAGGAAACGCTGGAAATGGAATTCAAGCTGGACGAACGTTTCCAGTTGCTTGGCGAGTACGACGAATACGATGCGTGGAATACGGGCCTGCGTTGGCGCGTATTGAGGCGCCGGCCCAAAGAGAATAACTCGAGCGAAGCTCAGGAGGTGACCGAGTGAGCCGCGCCCGTGTATTCAGAATTTTGGCGAAGTGGATTGTCGCGTTGACGGTTCCTTTCTTGTTCTGGCCGAGTGTTTCCGGCGCGAAGTCGGACGACGGCGCGTCTTGGGTGGTGACGAATGGCGGGTTTTTCAAAAACCGGAAACTGAAAAGCCAGCTCAACTTGATTTTCAGCGAAGAGAAAACGGCGTTCAATAGCTCCGACGTCGAGGACGCGGCCTTGATACTGATTTCCTATTTGAAGAACGAGGGCTACCTCGCCGCGAAAGCGGTGGCGACGATTACCAGCGTTGACGGTTCGGAGTCGACAGTGGAATGGGACGGCGATTTCGACGTTTTTCTTCCACGCGACACGGCGGCGCAAAAGGTGCGTTTCGAGCTGGTTCATGGTCCGCGGTTTTACTATGACGAATTGCGCGTCGAGCAGAGCGCTGTATTGTCGGATGCGGTCGTGGAAGAATTTTTCTATTCTCAGCCACTCATGTTTCAGTCGGAGAAAGTTCGGTTGTTTACTCCGAGTTTACTGCAAGGTGGAAAAGGTAATCTGCAAGCCCACTTGAATACGCTGGGCTATCAGGATGCGGTCGTGGAAGTCGAATTGCTCGAAAGCGACGAAGCGACGGGCGCGTGCGTCGCTCGCGTTTCGATCGACGAGGGGAAACGCCATGTGGTCGCGGGCGTCGTCGTGGAAGTGGAGGGCGACTTGCCTGTAGAAGCGATCGATACGGAGCCGTTGATCGGGCAGCCTTATTCGAGATTTATTGCCCAAGACGTATCAAGGGAGTTGCGTAACACGCTCTACGGTATGGGTTATCCCGATACGACTGTGAGAACATCGCTTTCGATCGCCGACGAAACGAGCGGAGACAAAGGAGTGACTATTACCGCTTCGGTGAACCCGGGTCCGCAAGTGTTTGTTTCGTCGATCACCTTTGGTGGCTCGGAAGATACCCGGCCCTCGTTGATTCGGTCCCGGCTCGAATTGAAGGACGGGGATCCGCTCAATCCCGTCCAGCTGGACCGCTCCCGTCTAAATCTCTCTCGCTTGGGGATATTCGACAAAGTGGGCTATGCGATCGAAGCGATTAATCCGAATAGTCGGTCCGTCCACTTCGATTTGACCGAGCGCACTACTTGGAATGTGGATACGCTTCTCGGCTGGGGAAGCTACGAGCAACTTCGAGGCGGTCTGGTTGTCGAGAAGATGAACATGTTTGGACTGGGGCATCGCGCTCGACTGAAGACGATTGCCTCTCTGAAAAGCCAACTGGGCGAATTTCGCTATTTGATGCCCGAGTTTCTCGCTACGCCGACTTCACTGTCGGCGAAAGTGTTCGGTTTAGAACGGGAGGAGATCGCGTTTGATCGCGAAGACTTCGGTTTAGAGATTGGGCTCGCTCGGAAGTTCGACCGACTTGGCATCGATGTGGATACGATTTATTCGATTCGGACCTTGGACGTCACCGACGACACGGAGCTCATCGACTCGCTGGCTAATCAAGGGGATTCGACGGTGGGCAGTTTTGAGCTTAGGCTGGGCAAGGATCGACGCGACTCCATATTGAATCCACGCGACGGATACCGAATTTCGAGCCACTTCGAGTGGGCGTCGGAGGCGTTTGGAGGCGAGGTCGACTTTCAGCGGGCGGAGTTCAGCATATCCTATCACGGAGAGGTTTCGCGCGGTTTGTTCTGGCATGCGGGTTTGACGCATGGAGTGGTGGGCTCGTTTTCGGAATCCCAGTCGCAGATCCCGGCAAGTGTGCTGTACTTTCCCGGCGGCGAGAATTCGGTTCGAGGGTTTCAGCGGTCGGAAGCGTCTCCGAGAGAAGGGGACAAGTTCACAGGGACGCAGTCGTTTGCCCTCTTGAATCTCGAGCTCGAGCAATCCCTGTCCAAGGCCTTTTCCATCGTGCTCTTTGTCGACGCTCTCGGCACGGCGTCGAACATCGAGGAGTATCCGTTCGACGACAACTTGAGCTCGGCGGGATTGGGCATCCGCTTCAAAACCTTCATGGGGCCGATCCGTCTCGAGTACGGCCACAACTTGAATCCGCGAGAACTGGACCCGGACGGCACCTTGCATTTCGCCTTGGGTTATCCGTTTTAAAGGGAGAATTCTCAGGGTATTGGCGACGGAAAGCGCCACTTTCAAGTTTGTACAACTTTTTTGTTGTAATCATGGGCATAGTTCGTTTGCTCATTAGACAACAATTCTGTTGCACAACTAAAACGATATGAAAAAGGAAAATCCAACTCCTGATTTCTACACCGGCGCTCCTCTGGATTCCGAGGACCTGATGTATCGAGACAAATTCATCCAAGAGCTGTGGGAGGCTCTTGAGTCGGCCCACGTCTTATTGATGGCGCCGCGACGGACGGGGAAAACGAGCGTGATGGATCATCTCAAAGCCAACCGAAACGGTGGTTTCATTGTAATAAAAGAAAACGTTCAGGATCTAACGCATCCTGCGGACTTCTTTCTTTCCCTGCTTGCGCGATTTCATGACGAGCACCCGAAAATTCTGCGTGATACGTTTCGAAGTGGATGGAAGCTGATCACGGATGCGTTCGATCGCTTGGAGAGCGTTGGCGCCATGGAATTCAAGGTGGCTTTGCGGGAGAGCGACCCGGAATGGCGAACGAACTGGCGTAGCCATGGGCAGAAGCTCCTTTCGTCGCTCCGGTCGATGGATACGCGAGCGCTACTGATCATCGACGAGCTTCCGGACATGCTTTTAAATCTCCGCCGAGACCACCCCGAGTTGCTGCAGCCATTTCTGGCTTGGTTCCGATCGCAGCGATTGGAGCCGAATCCCAAGCAGGATTCGATTCGGTGGCTTTTGGGTGGTTCGGTGAATCTCTATTCCACCTTGGACGGGATGGGATTGGTCGATCTCATAAACGATCTGCACAATTTTCCATTGCCTGCGCTCACCGAGGACGAGGTCGAAGCCTTCGTGTCGACTATGCTAAAGAGTCGCGGGGTCCCGATCGAACCGGATCTCCCCCATGCCCTAACGCAATATCTAGGTCGCCCCATTCCGATATTCATGCAGTTGCTTACTTTGGATATCTATCGCCATTGGAAAAAATCCGATTCTCCGGAAAGAGCGCTGGGCGCTCGCGACGTGGAGGAGGCATTTGATCGGTTGGTGCGCAGTAGCGCGGCCCAGGACAAGCTCCAGCACTACTATTCAAGACTGCAGAAATATTATCAGGAGCCAAACTTGTCGGCTGCCCATTCGATTCTTGGGCAGCTCAGTCTATCGCCGAATGGCCTGTCGCGTGGAACCTTGTATTCAGAATTTCAGAGACACTTGGCCGATGCGGGTGTTTCGCTCTTTCCTCACGAATCGAAGAAGAACTTCAATCAGCTGCTACGCGACCTATCGAACGATTTCTACATCGATGAAATCGAAGAGGACCAATTCGATTTCGCTTCCGGCGTCCTCAAAACTTGGTGGAAAAAATACTATGCCTAAACAACCCCAATCATCGTCACCGCTCGGCCACTACCGGCAAATCCTGATCACCCCCGAGCGTCGGCAGGCGACAACAGTAGCCCGGTGGCCGATCATCGAGGACACCATGGAGCGTTTGCGTTCCTCGGCGAAACGCAAGTCGAAGCATCATTTGTTGTTCATCGGGCCCCGCGGTATTGGCAAGTCGCATGTGCTCTCGTTGATCGAGGATGGAATCGCCAATGACTCCGCGCTCGCTCAGTCCTATCTGGTTGCGCGTTTTCCGGAAGAATCGCATCGCACGCTCTCCTTTGCCGATTTCCTGCTCGGTTTGTGCGACATTCTTCGAGATCAGGTTCCGGACGAACTGGAATGGGGTCAACTGTATCTATCACTTCATACCGAAGAGGACGATAACCGTATTGTGGATACGCTGGTTCCCGCTATTCGACGTGCGAATCAGAATCGGAAGCGAACCTTGCTGGTGATGCTCGAAAACCTGGACGAGGTGTTCACCCGCCAGATTAAAGACAAACGCAGTGTGGCCGCCTTCCGAAAGTTCTTTACCGACGCGAATGGTTGTCTGCTTGTATCCACATCTCCCCTTCATTTTAGTGCGATTACCAGCGTGGATGAACCCTTCTACGATTTTTTCGACATTCAACTTCTCGAACATTTGACTGAGGAAGAAGCCATCGAGCTCATTCGTCTCAACCTGGAATGGGAAAAAGGCGATCGGGAGAAGACGCTTTTGGCGGACTTCGACTCCATGCGCCCCAAGCTGCTCGCGCTCTATCGCATGACAGCGGGCAATCCGCGGTTGACGGTGATGCTCTACGAACTCATCGTAAACGACTCGGTGACGGAAGTCCGGCAGCAACTGGAGATCCTCCTCGACCGGATCACGCCCTTCTACCAGGACCGACTCAAGGACCTGCCACCCCAGGAGCGTGCCCTGCTCGAAACGATGGCTCGCATGCGGGATACGTCCAAGACTCCGGCGTCGATCACCGCCCGCATGCGTTTGAAGCCGAACCAAACCTCGATGCTCTTGAAGCGATTGACGGATGCTCATTACTTGCGTGCGCATCCACATCCGGCCGACAAACGGTCGCGGTTATATACAATTCGCGAGGGGTTCTTTGATATTTGGCTGGCGATGAATGTTTCGAGAACGGCTAGAAAACGTTTGCCCTTTCTTCTCGATTTTTTCGCTGCCTTTTATCCCAGTATCGAAGAGCGAAATCGCAAGCGGGCCGAGCTCCATCGGAAATGCGATGCCGACGCCCTCGGCTCACTCGACTACCTTTCCGATGTCGGTGATCCAAGTGAACGCCGAGAAGCGAAGATCCAATTAGCGCGGCGATATAGCACTTTGGGGAACAAAGACGATGCAGCGGCTTATCTCAGTGAAACCTATATGCTAGAGTCAGACGGCCCTTCGACGGATTACCTTGCTGAAGTGGAAGAAATGATACGATGCTGGGATCTGCATCGCAATGGAGAGTTAGAGGCGTTTGCGACGAAACTCGAGGAGATCAGCGATTCGCTTAGCTACAAATCATGGTCGGAAACCAAGATAGTGTTTTTAAGAGGTCAGCTCGAAGAACTCGATGACTTGGAACATAAAACTCGAGTTTGTTTGAGTCTGGCATCCCATCTTCGTAACCAAGCTCGGTGGCAAGAGGCAGAGGCACTGCTCAGTTTTGCGTTGAAAGAGGTCCCAGACCTGGGATCGTCACACCTTTATTCGAGAATCTTAAATGACCTTGCTCTGCTGTTAAAGGACACGAACCGCTTCGAGGAAGCAGAGCCGCTGATGCGCCGGGCGCTTTCGATCGAGGAGTCGAACCATGGACCGGACCATCCAAACGTTGGGGTTCGTCTGAACAACCTGGCTATGCTGCTAACGGACACGAACCGCATCGAGGAAGCGGAGCCGCTGATGCGCCGGGCGCTTTCGATCGAGGAGTCGAACCATGGACCGGACCATCCTAGGGTGGGGATAAGTCTAAACAGTTTGGCTACGCTGTTTATGCATACGGACCGTTTCGAGGAGGCGGAGCCACTGATGCGCCGGGCGCTTTCGATCGAGGAGTCGAGCTACGATCCAGGCCATCCTTGGGTGGGGACCAGCCTGAACAACTTGGCTTTGCTGCTCATTGAGACGGATCGCCTCGAGGAGGCGGAGCCGCTGATACGTCGGGCGCTTTCGATCTATGAGTCGAGCTACGGTCCAGACCATCCTTGGGTGGGGACCAGTTTGAACAACTTGGCTCTGCTGCTCGTTGACACGGATCGTCCCGATGAGGCGGAGTCGTTGATGCGCCGGGCGCTTTCGATCGAGGAGTCGAGCTACGGTCCAGACCATCCTGCGGTGGGGACTAGCTTGAACAACCTGGCTCTGCTGCTCAAGGACACGAACCGTTTCAAGGAGGCGGAGTCGCTAATGCGTCGGGCGCTTTCTATTAACGAGTCGAGCTACGGTCCAGACCACCCTTTTGTGGGAAGACATCTGAACAATCTGGCTGTTCTACTCGAGGACACGAACCGCTTGGGGGAAGCGGAGTCCAATCTGCTTCGAGCGATTGAAGTTCTCGCTAGATCGGATAAAATCCTTCGTCACTCTTATTTTCTCCCAGCAGTTAAAGACTATTTGAGTTTGGCAACTAAACTCGACATTGACCGTAGCGAAGCGTTTGCTCGACTTTCTAGAGCGACCGGAAAGCCAGTGGTTGCGCTCGAGACATTGCTGGAGGATTGACCTTGTCCAATTCGTTGAGCTCCTGTCCCATCAGTGGGACGATTTGGCGCTCGTGGCGTGGGTTTTCGCAATCGGGTTTTGCTATTTCTCGTTCTGCAAGACGAAGATTCTCAACAGCTTAGTGAAAATCGGAGCAATCGGTCCGATTTCGGGGAACTTGGAACGGCCTTTGCTTTCTGTTTGGGGACTGAAGAATTTCTGGAACAAACATGACTGATATACTTGCAATTTTCGTAGGGGGAGGCGGCTCCTTTATGGCTTTCCTCATTTTTCTCGTACCGACGTTTATCCTGGCGATGTGGGCGCAGTCGAAGGTCTCTTCGACGTACAATAAATACGTCCGGGTTCCCTCACGGGGACGCATCACCGGCGCGGAGGCCGCGGCCGCGGTCATGCGCAACGCGGGCATCGACGACGTCAAGATCGTCCAGATCCGCGGCCATTTGACCGACCACTACGATCCGCTGGGAAAGAAACTGGCGCTGAGTCAGGAGAACTACAACGGAACCAGTCTAGCGGCTCTGGGCGTCGCGGCTCACGAAGCGGGCCACGCGGTGCAGCACAAAGTTGGATACGGCGCGCTGAAGGCGCGAATGGCTCTGGTGCCGATCACCAATATCGCTTCGAGCATTCTTCCGATCGTGATGATCGGGTCCTTTTTCGTCATTGGTGGCGCGTTCAGCATGACGCTGTTGAAGCTTGGCGTACTGTGCTATGTGGTGCTCACGCTGTTCCAGCTGATCACTTTGCCAGTGGAGTACGATGCCAGCGCTCGAGCAAAGAAAGAGCTAGTCGCGCTCGGCATTCTCGGAAACGACGAGATGGTTGGGGTGAACAAGACGCTAAACGCGGCGGCGCTTACTTACGTTGCGGCCTTTGTCAGTTCGCTGGCCTACTTGCTCTATTTGTTGAGCATGGTGGCAGGCAACCGGAACTAGTCATCCGCGCGGCGGCCTAGCATTGCTGCACGGCGAGGCGGGCTGCGGCCACTACGGGTGAAACGAGAGCCTGCTCCATCTGCGCTTGGGGGAAGCGGGCTCGCAGCTTTTCGGCGACGAGCATTCCGTAAAGCGTGTCAGATTGGGCCAAGGCTCCGGCGAACGCGTAGTGGAATGATTCGCCCAGTCCGGCTTGGGCGTGAACGGTTGTGATCAGTTCGACGAGCACGTCTGACTGCGTATCCAAAATCATCCGCGCGTCCACATCTCCGTTGTGGGCGGCTTCGATGACCGTTTCTGCGAGTCGAGCGATGGCGTCTCGATCCTGCGACTGTGTGGTGACCAGGCCCGCTCGAATTCCTTCCAATCCGATTGCGTATCCGCTGCCGGGTTCCTCTCCATCGTCCTGTCGGTTACTCGCTCGGTGGAACTCGCCGCTGGCTGTTCTGCCAATGCAGGAAGCTCCGGTGCCGGCAATCAGACAGATTCCAGGCTGGCTTCCGAGCGCGGCTTCGTAAGCGATGGACAAGTCGTGATGAATGGTGAGCACTGCGTTTTGGGTCCATGGATACGGCGCGAGGGCGTCACGAAGCGAGTCCTGTTCCGCCTGGTCGCGAATCCCCGCGATTCCGCAGTAGATAGAGTGAAGCGTGATGGTCGACTCTGCGAGTGAACGCAGGCATTGCTGAACTGCGGAGTCGATTTGCCGCCCGGCTCGCAGGTAGCCAATGTTATGCGGATTGCTGCCAGCGGCGAGTCCAGTGGCGAGCGACTTCAGTTTTCGATCCACCATCAATGCGCGGGTATGCGTTCCACCGCCGTCGATGCCAAGATATGCGTTGATCGAAGCCACTTGTTGAATCTATACCGTCGCAGGCTTGGGATCGGTCCACTTGTCGTGCGACTTGATCAATTCGATCAGTCGATCATCGGCTTCCGCTTGCGGGATGTTGTATTCGACGCATTCCTTGCCGACGTAGAGGTTGATTTTAGCGGGGGCACCCCCGACGTATCCAAAATCCGCATCCGCCATTTCTCCGGGGCCATTTACGATGCATCCCATTATCGCGATTTTCACGCCTTTGAGGTGACCGGTTTTTTCGCGTATTCGCTGAGTGGTGGATTGGAGGTCGAAGAGCGTGCGTCCGCAGCTGGGGCAGGCGACGAATTCGGTTTTGGAAATTCGGGCTCCGGCGCCTTGCAGGACGTTGTAGGCGAGGCGGGTAGAACGGACGAGATCATCGTCGGTTTCAATGCTAACGAGATCGCCCAGACCATCGCAGAGGAGCGATCCGGTTAAAATGCTGGCGTCGAGCAGCCGGCTGAGAAAGGACGGTGGCTCCTGGCTGGCGGTCGGTCGGTTTCGTATCCAAATAGGAGCGTGGCTCCGCCATCGCGAGAGCCGCTCGGCCAATTTGCGATACGCGCCGATTTCGTGCTTGGGGGAGTGGATATCGAAATCGGAGCGCAGCGTTACGATCAGATTGGGAGCGGGTTCCGAGCAGATTCCATCGCCCACGTCCGGACCGAGTCCGGCGATGGGAATGGCTCCGAAATCCGAGCAGACGCGCAGGAAACGTTTGTATTCGTTGAACGCGGCGCTTTCGAAATCGCGGATGAGAGCGATTGGGATTTTCGAATGCGGGAGGGATCGCGACAGGGTCTCGAGGTCGATCGAGTCGCCCAGTTCGATCGCCATGAGTGCCGCCTGACTTTGGATCGCTTCCCAAGCCGGGGCGATCGATTCCAGTTCGCTCAGGTCGCCGAGTTTGAAAAGAAGCCCTTCGAATGGCGTATCCACTATTTTGGGAGCCGCCTCGTCGAGCGCGTCCTTGAGGGCTTCGATTTCGTTCAAAGAAAATGGGCTGGGCGTAATGACCGAGGGCGGTTCTTCGCTGCCGAGCTTCAAGGTCGAACCGATCGTGGCCGGGTGGACCGGGCGGCGTTGATAGTCGTAGGGATGTATGGAATCGGTCTCGGGCTGAACGGTTACGGCGTGGTTCCAGTTGGCCATGACTTTTTGGGCCAGGGCCTGGGCGACCGGGATTTCGTAGACGGGGTCTTCGGTGAGCGATACGCGGATCGTGTCGCCGAGTCCGTCCATGAGCAAACTGCCGATGCCGATGGCGCTTTTGATGCGACCGTCTTCGCCGTCGCCGGCTTCGGTCACTCCGAGGTGAAGCGGGTAGCGCATGTTTTCATCGTCCATGCGGTCGACGAGCAAGCGGTAGGCGGCGATCATCACCTTGGGGTTGCTCGCCTTCATGGAGAGAATGATATCCTGAAATCCGTGCGTTTCGGCGATGCGGAGGAATTCGAGGGCGGACTCCACCATTCCGAGCGGTGTATCGCCGTAGCGGTTCATGATTCGGTCGGAGAGGGAACCGTGGTTGGTGCCGATGCGAAGCGAGCGACCGAGCTCTTTGGCTCGCTTTACGAGAGGGGAAAACTCGTCGTGCAGGCGTTGCAGCTCTTCGTTGTACTGGCTGTCGCTGTATTCGCGGATTACGAATTTCTTGTTGTCAGCGTAGTTGCCGGGATTGACGCGGACTTTGTCCACATGCTCGACGGCCTCCATGGCGGCGGAGGGGAGGAAGTGGATGTCGGCGACGAGCGGCTGCTCGAATCCGGCGGCTCGAAACTGGCTGCGAATGTCTTTAAGCGCTTGAGCGGCTTTTTTATTCGGGGCGGTGACGCGTATGATCTCGCAACCGGCTTCCGCTAAGGCGATCGACTGTTTTACAGTCGCTTCGACGTCCTGCGTATTCGTTGTCGTCATCGACTGAATACGAATCGGATTGTCGCCGCCAACGGCGATGCCGCCCACGAAGACTTCGCGGCTGGATCGGCGAATCGTAGCGTAGCGCGACGGGCAGTAGGATTCCATTTGTGTGAGAGACTCAACCGCCGCTAGGCGGGCGCGTCTTCGACTTTGATTAGCTCGATTTTCTGGTTGGAAGCCTCCTGTTCCTTGGTGAAGAGTCGCCCGATGTCATGATAGCTCACATACAGCATGAACGAGAAGAGCAGGATCATGAAGCTGCCTTGAATCGCGGCCGCGAACGAGGGTGGGATGGGCTTGCCGGTGATTTTCGCGATCGTGGCGAACGCGATGTGTCCGCCGTCGAGGACGGGGATGGGGAGGAGATTGAAGATCGCGAGGCTGATGTTGATCATGAGGGCGATTTCCATGACCCGCACGATTCCGATGGCGGAGGTTTTGGCGATGATGTTGGCGATCCCAACGGGCCCGCTCATATCGCTGAGCTTGGCGTCGGAGTTTCGGTTCACGAGGGATTTCAGCGTTTGGTAGGTCCGCTTGACGACATCGATGGAGAGTTCGATAGGATTGACGTAGGCGGTGTAGTACTCGATGGCGGCGCTGAGCCCGGTTCCGATCGCGTAAAATTGGTCGTCGGAAATATTGAATTTCGAGAGGACGGGGGTGACGGGGATGTTCTTGGTGACGGTTTCTTCATTTTCGACTCGCTCGACCGTGAAGCGTAGCTCGCGTCCTTCTGACTTCTGAACGATGTCGATAAAATGCTGCGGCCCGTAAATCGTCATTCCGTCAATTTCCCTGACGAGATCGCCGGGCAGGAGTCCCGCTTCTTCGGCGGGAAACCCTTCGGTGAGGGCTCCGATGTAGGTGATGCGATTGGGAGCGATGCCAATCATGCGCAATTCGTGATCCGGGTTGAGCACGGGATGGACGATGGCGGTTCCCTGCTTGCCGTCGCGTATGTAGGTGATCTCGGCTTTTCGTTTTCCTTCGTCGGTCACGCCGGATCCGAGGGCGATTCCGATAAAGATGTCTTCGAAGGACCGAATCTCCTCGCCGTCGATGCCGACGATCTTGTCCCCGATTTTCAGGCCCGCGGCTGCCGCGGGATTTTGGACGAATTCGCCTTCGGCGATCTCGATTTGCTCGGAAATGTCGCCGATGGTGTTGGCTCCTTCACGCTGGACACCGGTTTTCCAGAGGATGAGTCCGAGGGCGAGGGCGAAGAGTATGTTGAAGACGGCTCCCGCCACCGCGACGATGACTTTGGACGTGTAGGAAATTGGCGGCATCGTGTTCGTGTCTATGGACGATTCGCCTTCGATTCCGCGCATGTCGGCGAGTTGGGGGAGGGCGACGTAGCCGCCGAGCGGCAGCAGGGACACGCGGTAGTCGATGCCGTTGCGCGTCCAGCCGAAGAGACGCGGCCCGAAGCCGATGGAAAAGCGCTCGATGTGAAGCCCGCGCCATTTCGCGGCGAGAAAGTGGCCGAGTTCGTGGACGAAAATGGATCCTCCGAAAAACAGGACGATCATGAGCGCCGCCCAGGCGTTGTCGGCGATGGTTTGGATGAGATTTTCCATTAGCTAGTTTGATTTGGCTACGAGTTCGCTCGCTACGTTCCGAGCCTGCGCATCGTATTCCAAGACTTCTTCTATCGCGCCAGGTTCTCCATTATCGATCAGTTCGAGCGTTTTCTCCACGATTTTCGCGATTTCGACAAATTTAATACGCTCTTGGACAAAGGCGTCCACCGCTATTTCGTTCGCGGCGTTGAATATTCCCGGGGCGACGCCACCAGCTTGCAGAGCGGAACGGGCCAAGCCGAGGCAGGGATAGCGGCGCGGTTCGATGGGTCGAAACTCGAGGTTCAGCGCTTGGGTGAAATCGAGCGTTGGGGCGACGGGCTCGCTGCGATCTGGGAAAAGGAGCGCGTGTTGGATGGCGAAGGTCATGTCGGGCGGGCTCAGATGGGCGATCGTCGAGCCGTCGACGCATTCGACCATCGAGTGGACGACGCTTTGTGGATGGACGACGACGTCGATTTGATCGGGACGCATGTCGAAGAGCCACTTGGCTTCGATCATTTCCAAACCCTTGTTGGCCATGGTGGCGGAATCGATGGTCACTTTGGGCCCCATGTCCCAATTGGGGTGCTTGAGCGCTTGGTCGAGCGTAACGGAATGGAGTTGCTCGACCGGCAGATCGCGGAAGCTGCCACCGGAGGCGGTGAGCACGAGCCGCGAAACGTGATCGGTTTCAATGCCGCGCAGGCACTGGAAAAGAGCGTTGTGCTCGCTGTCTACCGGCAAAATTGAGACATCTGCGGCGCGAGCCGCGTCCATGATGAATTTGCCCGCGAGCACGAGGATTTCCTTACTAGCGAGGGCGAGCGTGTGGCCGGCGTTGATCGCGGCTAGGGCCGGAGCGAGTCCACGCGTGCCGACCACGGCGACGAGAACCGTGTCGCATTCGGGGAGTGCCGCGAGCGTCTGTAGTCCGGATTCGCCGTAAGAGAGCTCGGTGCAGGACGGGAAGAGCCTGGCGTCCTTCGCCTTTTTCCCCGCGTCGTTGTCGTGAAGGCAAGCGTGGGGTACAGAGAATTCGGCCGCGATCGCGGCGAGCTGGTCGGCGTTGCGGTTGGCGGCGATTCCGACGAGCTCGAGTTGGTCGGCATGTTTCCGGATGACTTTCAGAGCGCTGCTCCCGATCGATCCGGTTGCTCCGAGCAAGACCACTTTTTTCCTTCGTCCCATGAGGCGGTCAAATGATGATTCCAAAAAGGAGGTAGCCGGTGGGAGCGGCGAGAATCAGCGAATCGGTCAGGTCGAAAGCGCCGCCGATGCCGGGAATAAAGGAGCCCGAGTCTTTCTGGTCGGCCATTCGCTTGAGCATGCTTTCGACGAGGTCGGATATGATTGAGATGATGGCGATGGGCAAGGCCAACACCATGCCCCAGAAGGGCGTGAGAAAGTCGGGAAAGTAGTCGCGCGCGAAGTAGGTCAGGGCGAATCCGAGGCCTACGGAAACGAGGCAACCGCCGATCGCTCCTTCCCAGGTTTTCTTGGGGCTGGTGACGGGCGACATGGGATGCTTGCCGAAGGCTTTGCCGACGAGCAGGGCGCCGACGTCGGTGAATTTCGCGGTGACGACGAGCCAAACGACCAGCATCAGCCCTTGCTCGGGGATCTCGGGCAGCTCGATCATTCGCACGAGGAAAGTGAGCATGAACGGGACGTAGATGAGCCCGAGCAGAGTGGAGCCGAGGGACTCGATTCGTTCGTCCACTTCCCGCTCGCGCAGGATGCGCAGGCAGCAGGCAACGATAGTCACCGCGATAATGGCCGACTGCGTGCGGTAGGCTTGGTCGTCGGCCATCTTGTTGGCGTAGTAGGGAGCGAGGACCATGATCGTCCCGAGAAAGACGCCGAACTTTTTAAAGGGGCGTCGACCCATCTTTTCGAGGAGTTCGTAGAACTCGTATTGGGAGGCCAGGCTCAGCACGGCGAGGAACCAGACGGCCGCGTCGGGGCCGATGACAAAGAAGCAAACGACCGTTATGGCCCAGAGGATTAGGGTGCTGATGAATCGCTTCGTCACGTGGGGAGAAACAAGCGGGCGCCGCGTTTAGTAGGTGAGGCTCGTTTCGACGTCGAGTTGCTCGCCCGTCCGGCCAAAGCGTCGTTCGCGATTGTGGTAGGAGCGGATGGCTTCCTCGAGGTGTGCTTTGGTGAAATCGGGCCAGCAGGTGGCGGTGAAATAGAACTCCGCGTAGGCGCTTTGCATGAGCAGGAAGTTGCTCAGGCGGGTTTCGCCGGAGGTGCGAACGATCAAGTCTGGATCGGGAAGCCCGCCGGTGTACAAGTGCGACGAAATAGTGTCCCAGTCGATGCTGCCCGGATCGAGCGCGCCGTTGGCCGCGAGCGTGGCGATGGCTTGGGTGGCGTCGACGACTTCGTTGCGCGCGCTGTAGTTCAATGCGAGAATGAGGTGCCACTCGTCGAATTCCTTGGTCGCTTCGATGGCTTTTTTCAGCGCGGCCCGGGGGCGGGCGGGAAGGTCTTCGATGCGCCCGATCGCGTGGAGACGCACGCGTTTTTTCTTTAACGTCCCAGTCTCTTTCATGAGGAACAGCTCGAGCAGCTCCATGAGGCCGTTTACTTCGGTTTCGGGGCGATTCCAGTTCTCGGCGGAGAACGCGTAAAGCGTCAGGTAGTGGACGTCGAGCGCCTGGCAAGCCTCGATGATGCGGCGGCAAGTTTCAACCCCTTGCTGGTGCCCTTTAATGCGCGAGAGTCCTTGGGATTGAGCCCAGCGACCGTTGCCATCCATGATGATGCCAATGTGGTTCGGTCCGGTCTGAGAAGACGCTTTTTCGCTCATTGAGTGGTCGCCCATTACAGGAAATCGCGACAATCATTAGACTGCCGCAATTTTGCAAGGGTTTATCGATCCATTCGGGCGTGTGTAACTTAAGGCCGGGAAGGGACGTTTCATGGATGCGCGGCGCGATGGCTTCCCGTTGCCGTAGCGCTCGCCCGATTGTTCTCAAACTTCGCAAATTCATCATGAAACGTTGGCCCACTATTCTCCTATCCGCTCTCGCGATCGTTTTCGCCGGCTATTCCGGCTACCTCAACATCGAGAACCAGAGGCTCAAGCAGCTCTTGGCGGACGCCGCCGACGTGGAGGAAGCGCCTGTCGCGCTCGAGTCAGAGCCGGAAATCGAGGTGGCCGAGGAGTCGGGCGATGGAGAGGAGGAGACGGAATCGCGTCGGGGCCGATTCGAAGGCCGATTTGCGGAACTCGAGGGGCTTTCCCGTGAAGAAATACAAGAGCGCCGGAGGGAGGCTCGTTCGGAGCAGCTGGCTCGAATCTTATCGGCGTTTGAGGATCCCGAATTGCGGATGGACATGATCGAGCGTCAAATGGGCCGTCTCGATCGGAACTACGCGGAATTTTTCAAGCAGCTCAACCTGCCGCCTGAGGAACTGGACGCGCTGAAGACGCTGATGGCCGAACGGCTTGTCTTGCGTTCCGAAGCGGGCGTTCGATCCCAAACCGTGGAGGGAGAAGACCGCGAAGCAATGCGGGAAGAATACCGTGACCAGATGGCTCTCTTGTCGGACGACATCACGGCCCTGCTCGGCGAAGAGGACGCCGCTGCCTTGGAGAAATATACCAACACGCTCGAGTACCGCGGGGAAATCGAATCGTTTGAACGCTCGTTGAGCTATACAGATACGCCGCTTACGGAACGCCAGAGCGAGGCATTGATCGATGTTTTCGCCAATGTAGATCAGAATTTTGAATACAGTGTTGATATTCGTCAAAACAACGGTCGCGGTCGCGGCGGAAACAACGACACTCAAATAACGAGCGAAATGGTGGAGACATACTACCAGGAGCGCGAGATTTACGACGCGATGTTGCTGGAGCAGGCAGCGAACGTGTTGAACGACGCCCAATTGGCCAGCTTGACCGAGCAGATGGTCGCCGAGCGCGAGCGCGAGCTGCGCCAGGCCCAGCTGGCTCTGGAAAACCAGGCGAATTCCGATGGACCAGGATTCGGTCGCGGCGGATTCGGCGGTTTTGGCGGCCGCGGAGGTGGCGGATTCAACGGGGGCCGCGGAGGCGGAGGCGGACGCTAGAGGGATTTTTATCACCGTCCCGCTCAGCGGGGCTAGGAGTCCTGTCTGCGACAGGCCAATAAGGACCTCTCCCCGCTTCGCGGGAAGAGAAATAAGGTCATCTTACAATGAAGATCGTAGGGCCGGCGCTTGCGCCGCGCCGCGTTGGTTGAGGATCTCCTGGGGCTATGCGGCGTCGCGTAGTATAAACCCGCCGAGACGTCGGGTCCCACCTTTTTATACTGGTTGCCGTTGGTGGAACGCGTCGTCCCGACGCGTTTTTTCAGGCGAGAATCGAGCCGTTGTGGTAAATCGTTTTACCGGATACGATTGTGGTGACGACTTTGCCTTTGAGCAGGCGGCCGATCCAGGGGGAGTTTTCGGATTTGCTGTGAAACGCGTCCCCTTGGGGTGTCCATTCCAGATCGGGGTCGATGAGGGCGATGTCCGCGTCGCAGCCGATCCCGAGCGAGCCTTTGTCGAGCCGCAGCACATCGGCGGCTCGATTGGTGAGGAGCGACAGGGTGCCGGAAAGCGACAGGCGTTTGGAGTGGTAGAGTTCGCCCAGCACCGCGCCGAGAGCCGTTTCGAGTCCGATCACTCCGAACGGGGCGTAGTCGAACTCGACGTCCTTCTCGTAGTCGGTGTGCGGAGCGTGGCCGGTGGCGATGCAATCGATTGTCCCGTCTTCGAGTCCGTCGAGGATGGCGATCCGGTCTTCCTCCGCTCGCAGCGGCGGGTTCATTTTGAAATTTGTGTCGAACTCGGACAGCGCTGTATCCGAAAAGCTCATATGGTGAGGCGTGGCTTCGGCGGTGATATTCACGCCCCGGGCTTTGGCGCGGCGAACAATGTCGATCGCGCCCTTGGAGGAAATGTGCTGCAAGTGAATATGCCCGCCGGTTTTAGCGGACAGGATTACGTTGCGGGAAACCATTACGTCTTCCGCTTCCGTGGGCGATCCTTTCAGTCCGAGTTTCGTGGATACATAGCCTTCGTTGACAACGCCGTCGGCGGAGAGGGCATAGTCTTCGCAGTGGTCGATTACGGGCAGATCGAACATGTGGGCGTACTCGACGGCGCGTCGCATGAGGCCGTTGTTCTGCACGCACTTTCCGCCGTCGGAGATGGCGACGGCGCCGGCGTTGCGCAAGGAGCCAGTGGGCGCGAGTCGTTCGCCTTCCATGCCGACGGTGATGCAACCGGTAGGGAAAACGTGGACGACCGCTTCGCGTTTGACTGCGTCTTTTATGTATTGAATCGTGCCGGCGGTGTCGGCGGGCGGACTGGTGTTGGGCATGCAAACCACGCTGGTGAACCCGCCCGCGGCCGCGGCGGCGGTCCCGGTTTGGATGGTTTCTTTGTGCGTTTGCCCCGGAACGCGGTAGTGAACGTGGAGATCGACGAGTCCGGGGGTGACGACCAGTCCGGAGGCGTCGATTTCGACGACGTTTTCCTTACTGTCGCTGGAAGGGGGCTCGACGATGACGCCGTCTTGAAAGTACAGGTCGGCGACTTCGTCCCGTTTGTTTTTGGGGTCGATGACGCGTCCGCCTTTGATTCGGGTGATCGGGCTCATGCGATTGGTCAGGAAGCGATGGCTTCGGCGCTGCCTCCCGAGCAGAGGTAGAGGGCGGCCATGCGCGTGGCGAGGCCGTTGGTGACTTGGTCGAGGATGACCGACTGCGAGGAATCGGCGAGTTCGGAGTCGATCTCGACGCCGCGATTGATGGGGCCGGGGTGCATGATGACCGCGTTTTCCTTGAGCCAGGAGAGGCGAGTCTTGTTGAGGCCGAACATGCGGGTGTATTCGTTCAAGGAAGGAAAGGCGGACGCGTTCTGGCGCTCGTGTTGTATTCGCAGAAGCATGACGGCGTCTTTGTCGGCCAGCGCGGATTTTAGATCGTGGGAGACGGTCACGCCGAGTTGTTCGAATTCGCGGGGGACGAGCGTGGCGGGGCCGACGAGGGTGACTTCCGCTCCGAGCTTGTTCATGGCCCAGATGTTGGAGCGGGCGACTCGGCTGTAGAGGATGTCGCCGAGAATGGCGACTTTGAGACCTTGCAGCGATCCGAACTTCTCGTGCAGGGTGAAGCAGTCGAGCAGGGCTTGGGTCGGGTGCTCGTGGGCGCCGTCGCCGGCGTTGAGCACGGGAATGTCGAGCACTTTGGCGATGTAGGCGGCGGATCCGGGAGCGGAGTGGCGGATGACGATCATGTCGGCGGCGAGGGCTCGAATATTCTCGACGGTGTCGCGCAGGGTTTCGCCTTTGGAGGTGCTGCTCGTTTTCATGTCGAGCGACATGACGTCGGCGCTGAGCTTGGTGGCCGCCATTTCGAAGGCGACACGGGTTCGCGTGCTGTTTTCGAAGAAGAGGTTGACGACGGTTTTTCCGCGGAGGGCGGGGGTCTTCGCCGTTTTGCGAGTCAGGATTTTCTTAAAGGACTCGGCGGTGTTGAAAACGGTGAGGATCTCTTCGGGGGAGAGTTCTTCGATGGAGATCAGGTCTTTGCGAATCCAAGGCATACCTGAAGAGCCCATCCAGCGCTATGAGGAGAGAATGTCAATATGCGACTTCTCGGGGTTTTCGGGGTCGACATGAACTTTGACTTTCTCCTCGGGTTGCGTGGGGAAGTCGATCCCCGTGTAGTTGGGAGCGATGGGCAGGCGGCGGTTGCCCCGGTCGACGAGGGTGGCGAGCTCGATTTTTCGCGGTCGTCCGAGCGCGTGCACCTCGGAGAGCGCGGCTCGGACGCTGCGCCCGGAGAAAAGGACGTCGTCGACGAGGATGATGGTCGACTCCTCTGGATTGGCCGCGAACTGGGTGGACTCGACTTCTTTGCCGATGGGCTTGGCGCCGATGTCGTCGCGGTGAAAAGAGATATCGACGATCGCCTCGCGGGTTTGGAGGCCGTGTTTCGATTCGAGCGTCGCTCGCAGCCGCTGGCTGACCGGGATCCCGCCGTTGGCGATGCCGGCGAGTACCAGGTTGCGGGTCTGCGCGTGGGCGGCTGCGATGGCGTCGGCCATTTGTTCGAGCGCGGCTTCGATTTCTTGCGAGCTGATGGTCTTGCGAATCGTCACAGTTGGATTGAATGCGTGTTTAGTGATCGTCTCTTTGACTGGGGATGAGCAGGAGTTCGGTCCAACGCCCGCGGGCGTAGGCGGTGATGTCGCCTTCGGGAATGCGTCCGTTTGTCGGGGCGTCGGAGGTGACTTGAATGATGTCGCCGGGAGCGAGGGCGACGTCTTTGGGAGCGTGCTTCTCGTGGATTGAGTAGTCGATGTCGGTGGCCGTGTTTTGCGTTTTCAAGACTTCCTCGCCGTTGACGGAAACGGTGTACTGGCTCTCCCCGTCGGTTTCTTTCATTGTGTAGAGGGTCATTGCGTAGACGCCTTTGGTTCCGGAGAATGTGTGCTGGGCGGCGGCGACTTTCCCGCGATTTTCGGGTTTGGCGGCGTTGATGGCGAGCGCCTGGCGGGCCTTGTCTTTGTAGTAGGGGACGAATCCGTCGACTTCGATGGTCTCGAAATCGGAGAAGGCTTTTAGGTAGGTGGGATTGAAGGAGCCTTTGGATCCCCGGTTGAGATCGGCGTAGGACCCGGATTGGGTGAAGGTCGCGGGCAGGTCGTTTCCTTGCGGCTGGTAGTTTTCGTCGAGGGCCAAAAGGAATTTGTCGAACTCGAAGCCGTCTTCGCGCATGGAAAAGTGGAGCGTGTGTATTCCAGGTTCGGGTACAGTGATGCTGATGGTGCGTGGCGTACCGCAGTGGTTTTCGGGAACGCGCTGGGCGGAGGACCAGGTCCATTGGTGCTTGCCTTGGCAGAGCTGGATGCGCTGCCCGCTTTCGGGCCAGGTTCCGTTGATTCCGACGTGGAGGCCGTTGTCTTCCGCTCCGGTGCTGAAGGCGCGGACCCAGACGATGTAGGTACCGGGGGTGTTGAAGTGGACGTTGTAGGAGAGCACGCCCATTCGACCGGGCGTGTTCATGAAGTTTTGTCCGGAGATGAGAATGTCGGAGTGCGTCGCCCGAGTGTCGGGGAGGATTTCGAGGTAGGCTTCCCCGCTCGCGTCGGCGGCGTGGTTGCGGTCGCGGTCCTGGACGTTGGGAGCCGTGTCGCCGGGGGTCAGCGTGTACCATTGGCGAACCGACGAACGCGTTTGGGACGCGTAGTCTTCCGCTTCGACCGAGAGCAGGCCGTCGAATTCGTGGTAGTTCTTGCCTCCGTAAAGCGGGGCGAGAGCGGCGAGTAGGGGTAGGAGTAGTAAGGGCTTGTAAGGCATTGTTGTTGTGGTTTCAGGACGCGGGTCGCGTCTGGGAAAGTAGCTTCCGTGAATTGTCTGGAAGTTCAAGCGGAGAAATCGGGTGGCGCCTTTTCGCTGGCTTCGTCATCGATCGACTTTAGGGTGTCGGTATGGAAAAAGTTGAGGGCATTGGCGGCGTTTTCTTCAAATGCAACGATCCGGAGGCGCTCGGCGCTTGGTACCAGAAGTGTCTCGGCGTGGATCTCGTTCCGCAATCCTACGACCAGTCGCCTTGGAAGCAGGCGGAAGGACCGACGGTGTTCGCGCCGTTTCCGGAAGACAGCGACTATTTTGGCGATCCCGGTCAGCGCTGGATGGTGAATTTCCGCGTTTCCAATTTGGACGCGATGGTTTCGCAACTGGAATCGATGGGCGTGAAAGTGGAACTCAATCCGGAGACCTTTCCCAACGGCCGTTTCGCCCGACTGGCGGATCCGGAGGGAAACCCGATCGAGCTTTGGGAGCCGGCCTAGAATTGGTTCTGGTTCGAATGGGATAGGGTTTATGTATCCTGTGGACTGATTAACAGTGATCTCTTCGAGATCAAATCTCGTTCCGTCCCGCATAGCGGGACGGAACGAGAGCAGGATCGCTTCGCGAACAGGATTTTGAAGCGGATCTTTAATTGCGAGAGGCAACAGGGTAGTCTCATCGAAAAACCCTTGTCCCGACCCGTCAAAAACGGGGCGGGATCTTTGTGGTCCCGCTGAGACACCGACAGTTCGGGGTCTCTGACGGGAACATTTCGCCGCAAGGCGACTGTTAAACAAAGAGGGCGTTTGTATTGATTGTTAACAAGATGTGTTCGATCGTGAAATTTCTTTAGCGATCCAGCGGGCGAGATCGTCGTCGGAGAATAGGTATTGACTATTCTGGTACTGAGTGGCGAGCAGGGCTTGCGTTCGTTTTTCGGCGAAGCGCTGGCAATGGAGGAGAACTTTGACGGATTGCCCCGGGGCGCGAACGAGGCGTCCGAGCGCTTGATTCACTTTTTGGATACCGGGCTGAAGGTAGGCCCGCTCGAATCCGTCTTGCCCGCGTTCCTGATAGTAGTCGCGTTTGGACTGTTGTACGGGATTGACTTCCGGCAGGGCCGGGCTGACGACCATGGCGGCCTTGATCTTGCCCCCCATGAGATCGATCCCTTCCGCGTAGCTCGATCCGAGAGTGAGGAATACGATATCGTGGAAGCGCAGGGCGTCGTCGATGAATTCGGTTCGGTCGACGAGCGTTTCGGTTTTACCGCGTTCCTGCATGGCGGTGCGGAAGAAGGGGAATTCGCGTTCGACGGCGTCTTTTACCATCGCGGCGTAGGCGTAGGAAGGGAAGAAGACGACCACGGGAGCGAAGGCCTCTGCGAGCTGGGCGACTGTCGACGCGGTTAGGACGGCTCCGGCTTCGCGTTTTTTGAAGCGGGTGTCGACGCGGGTGTCGATGGCGACGTCGTAGGCTCCGTCGAGCCAAGGCGCAGGCGGGTCGAGGCGCTGGGGAGTAGGGAGTTGCTCGGCGAGGCCGCATTGTTCGAGAAAACCGTCCATCGGATGGAAGGTGGCGGAGAGCATGAGGCATTCTTTGAACGCGGAGACGGTTTCGCTGATTTCTTTCGAGGGATCGATGCAAGTGATCCGGATGCGTCCGGTCGCGGGTGCCCAGGCGATGTAGCGGCTGGCGTCTTCTTTGAGAGACGCGGTGCCGGAAGAGAGCGCCCAGAGTGTATCCAGCGCTTCAGGACCGATTGATTCATAGGGGAGCGGTTCGCGGGAGAGGGAAGCGAGCAAGTCGAGCAAGAGCTCGGTGAGATCGTCGAGTTGCCGCAGCGAAAGCGTGTCTCCTTGGGAGTAGGCGAGGCACTCGTCCGCGAGGTTGAGGAGGGACTTGCGTATCTTGCGTCCGGCCCCGATCGCGTCGAGTTCCTGAGCGAGTCCGTTGAGGGAGAGGGTGTCCAGCTCTTTGCTCAGGTTCGACTCGATTCGGGAGGGAAGGTTGTGGGCTTCGTCGA
The DNA here is from genome assembly GCA_028284235.1 of Opitutaceae bacterium. Classification (GTDB taxonomy): domain Bacteria; phylum Verrucomicrobiota; class Verrucomicrobiia; order Opitutales; family Opitutaceae; genus Pelagisphaera. Next base: position 32,036 of record JANQSC010000078.1, on the reverse strand, counting down.
CGATGAGAAAGGTCTTGGACGGATCGAAATCGGTTTGCTCCGAAACGAGCCGATGGTTGGGGGAAAAGAGGTAGTTGTAGTCTCCGATCCAAATGTCGCGGTAGCTCAACGCGGCCCGCATGGCTTCGTAGGGGCAGATGCCGGCAGCGGCGCTGGTTTCTTTGAGCGTCTCGATCGGGAGCGGCTTGGGCGAGGAGAAGAAGAGGGGCTGAAAGGCGGATCGGCTCCATTTGTCCTCGAGGTCGACGAGGTAGGCGCAAGACTTCGGCGAACAGCGGAACTCGTGGTTCACGCAGTGCTCGGACTTGTTTCGTATTTGCCAGTAGGAGGCGGGAGCGTGTTCGTCGAGGAGGGCGTCGAGACGTTCGGACGCTTCGAGTTGTCCGGTCGACTTGCTGGTGAGGTAGATGATGCGTTCGACTTGTCCGGTGGCGAGGCGCTGGAGTGCGATTTCCCAGGCCACGCCGGTTTTTCCGTATCCAGTCGGCGCTTGCAGGCAGACGATTGGGGCGGATTGGAAGCGGTCTTTCAGGTCGGTTTGGACCGTCTCCTGGCCTGGGCGGGGAACTGCGTAGGCGGGCTTGAATTGGAGTGAGCGGAGGCGTTCGAGTCGGGCTTGCTTCGTGTCGAGGTAGTCGGCGAGGCAATCGAGCTGATCGACTACGAGCGCGTCGAAGGAGTCGTCGAGGAGCGCGCTTTGGGTGATCCCGCTTCCGAGTTCGACGAGATAGAGATCGAGTTCGATTGCCGCCTTTTTGGCGTGGGATTGGCGTAGCAAGAGCTCGCGATAGGCGAGTAGCTGGACGCAGTAGGACTTGAATCGCGTGGCGATTTCGCGGGGTTCGAGCGGTAGGGGCGTGGTGACGGTTTTGATTTCCCGGAGTCGGATGGCGTCTGCTTCGCTGCGAATCTGGTCGATGCGTCCGGAGAGCCGGAAGGTCCAACCTCGCCACTCGATGTCGCCGGCGATGGTTTGCTCGTTTTTAAACCCCTCGGTCTTGGCGTCCCGTTGTATCTCCTGATGCCATTGCTGTCCGGCGATCGCTCTCCAGTTGCCGAACCCGAGCGGATCCGCTCGTTGCGGATAGGGGGAGAATCGAGCGAATTCGCCTACGCTGAGCGTCGCCAGCCGTTGTTTCGCATCGATTTCCACGGGGGAAACGTGGGGGCGCGGCCGATGAATATCAAGCTCGGCGGGCGGCTTCGGCGACGCCGAAGCGTCGAGTCCGGTCGGAGGAGCTTAACTACGAGGGGGATTGGTCGATTAAATATCTGACTTTAGCATGAAACGACTAGTCTCAGCGATTCTTTTGGCCTGCGCTGCCCAACCCGCTTTTGCAGAGGAGTTTTCGGACAATTTGCTGCAAGGGATCGAGGGCGTGGGCGTACAGGTTAGAACGCCGCACGTGCGTTCGAATCGTTTCGAGTTGGATGGTCCAATGCTGGAGCGCCACATTAAGGAGCAGCTGGGCAATCTTCAGGTTCCGGTGCTATCGGAGAGCGCCCTGGCGGAAGAGCCGGGCCAGCCGTACTTGGAAGTCGGTGTGAATGTGGCCCACGCTCAAGGTCCCAGCCATTTGTATACGGTGACGCTCAAACTGCGCGAAATGGCGGCGTTGGAACGTCCTAAAAGCGCGTCGGTTTCGATGGCCTTGAGCACCTGGGAGCGGGAGTCGATGGGGATCGCGAACCGTCCCGAAGCGGTGCTGCAGGCGCTGGACAAGATGATTCGCCTCTTTACCCAGGAGCTGCATCGGACGAACAACGAAGAGCCCTCATAAGGGCGAATTTAAATCGGTTTCCGATTCCCTTTCTCCGCGCTTGATCTCGCTGGGAGAACTTTCCACTCTGCTGCCGATATGATTAAGCCGGAGACGAAAGCGTTGCACGAAGAGATCGAAAAACGAGCGGGTTACCTTTGGAGGTATCTTTGACGTCGACGGCAAACGCGAGCAGATCGCCGCGCTCGAGGAAAAGATGGTCGCGGATGGATTCTGGAACGACCAAAAGGCGGCCCAAGCGGTAATCAACGAGTCCAACCAACTGAAGCGCATCGTCAACGGGATGTCGGATTTCAAGGCGAAATTCGAGGACGCCCAGGCGATGGAGGAGCTGCTGGAGGAGGAGAAAGTCGACGAGAATTCCGAGGAAGCCGAGGAGCTGCACGCGACCGCCGGCGCCCTGAAGCTCGAGTTGGACGAACTGGAGATCCAGTGCTATCTGAAGGGGCCGCACGACCACTGCAACGCCCTGCTCAGCGTCAATGCCGGGGCGGGCGGAACCGAATCGTGCGACTGGGCCGACATGCTCTTCCGCATGTACATGCGCTGGGCCGAGCGCCGCGAGTACAAGACGGAGATTATCGACATTCTCCCGGGCGAAGAAGCGGGGCTTTCCAAAGTGACAATCCGCATCGAAGGGCCCAACGCCTACGGCTACGCGAACGCGGAACGCGGCGTGCACCGCCTGGTGCGGATTAGCCCGTTCGACTCCAACGCCCGCCGCCACACTTCCTTTTGTGCGGTGGATGTGGTCGCCGAAATCGAGGACGACATCGAGATCGAGATCGAGGACAAGGACCTGCGCGAAGACACTTACCGGGCCAGCGGGAAAGGCGGGCAGCACGTCAACAAGACGGACTCGGCCGTGCGATTGACCCATATTCCGACGGGGATCGTGGCCGCCTGCCAGACGGAACGTTCCCAGCACAAGAACCGGGCGACTGCCATGAAGATGCTCAAAGCCCGCATATACGAAAAGCTCGAGGACGAGAAACGATCGGAGATGGAGAAAGTCTACGGGGAGAAAGGCGAGATCGGCTGGGGCAACCAGATCCGGAGCTACGTTTTCCAGCCCTACCAAATGGTCAAAGACCTGCGGACCGGAGTGGATACCGGCAACGTGCAGGGGGTAATGGACGGCGACATCGACCCGTTTATCAACGCCTGGCTTCGGGCCGGCTCGCCGCGCCACCGCAATAAAGATATCCAAATGGACGACTGACCGGACGCGCTGCGCGTTTTGAAGCGAAATGGAATTTAAGGAATTGCAGGAAGCGTTTGCCCGGCAGGAGCTATTTGAAGGGAAGACCTGGCGCACTTCGCCCGAGCCGTGGAAGCTGACCGCGGAGATTGTCGCGCATCTCGAGCAAGTCGGTCAAGCGAGCCTCGATTTCTACAAAGCCCTAGAGGTTTTGTATTCGCGGTCCGCGGACGGGAAAAAGCTGCTTCGAAACAAGGAAGTCTACGCGCCTTGGGTGGCGGACTACCTGGACCGAGGAAAGCCGGAAGCGCTCGTCCGGACGAGCCGCAGCAAGCGATGCAAAGGCAGGATCCCGCCGGTTATTCGACCGGACTTGCTCGTGACGCAAGACGGGTTCAAATTGACGGAGCTCGATTCGGTTCCCGGAGGGATCGGTTTGACCGCGTATTTGAATTCCCTATACGAGAGTGAATTCAGCGAGGCGATTGTCGGTTCCGGCGGCGCGATGGAGCGGGCGTTCTACCATCGCCTGGCTTCGCTCGCGCCGGACAAAGACAATCCGGTCGTGGTGATCGCCGTGAGCGAGGAGTCGACCACCTACAAGCCCGAGATGGACTGGCTGGCGGAGCGGCTCCAATTGCTCGGCCACCGCGTGTTTAGCCTCCACACCGACCAGCTGTTTCCGCTCGGGGGCGCCTTGTATTTCGACATCGAAGGAACGCCGGAGAAGATCGACGTAGTCTATCGCTTCTTCGAGTTGTTCGACTTGGACAACATTCCTACTGCAAAGTACATCGTCGAAGCCTGGGAAAACGACGAGATCGTCCTCGATCCGCCGCTGCGGCCGTTCTTCGAAGAGAAGTCCGCCCTGGCGCTCTACCACCACCATTTGCTCGCGGAGTTCTGGCGGGAGTCGATCCCGAAAAAGTCGCGCAAGACGCTTGACGGGCTCATTCCGAAATCCTGGATCGTAGATCCGGCCCCCTTGCCGCCCGGCGCGGTTCTGGACGGTCCATTGGCGCAGGGGCGTCCCTTGCACAGCTGGATGGATTTGGCGGAGGCGAGCCAGAAGGAGCGCAACTTGGTCTTGAAGATCTCGGGATTCCACGAAACGGCCTGGGGATCGCGCAGCGTGGTGATCGGCAATGACGTTTCCAAAGGGGAATGGGCCCGTAGTCTGAACGCGGCTTGTGACGGGGCTGACACGCATCTGCATGTCATCCAGGAGTTTCACAAGTCGGTCCGATTGACTCATCCGCTTTACTCGCCCGAAGGCAAGTCCTACGACGCGTCGGGTCGGTTGAGGCTCAATCCCTACTACTTCGTCAACGGCGACTCCGTGACGCTCGCCGGGGCGCTGGCCACCTTCTGCCCGCCGGACAAAAAGATCATCCATGGGATGGAGGACGCGGCCCTATTGCCGTGCCGCGTTGACGGCTAGCGGGAGGTTATCCCCAGGTTGTTCTTCGACTTATTCACAAATGCGCATTTGGGGTTGTCAGTATTCCATGGGTCCCTTCATTTTCTGCCCCCTACATGTATCTGAGCTCTCTCAAAGCAAACGGGTTTAAAAGTTTCGCCGATCCGACGCACCTCAAATTCGAACCAGGCGTCACCGCCGTGGTGGGGCCCAATGGTTGCGGCAAAAGCAACATCGCCGACGCGATTCGCTGGGTCTTGGGCGAGCAGAGCGCGAAGGCGCTCCGTGGTGGCAAAATGCAGGACGTCATTTTCGAAGGGACGGACAAGCGCAAGCCACTCAACATTTGCGAAGTATCGATCATCTTGACCGACTGCGAGAAGGAGCTCGGGCAGGAGTTCAACGAAGTCGAGCTGAGCCGCCGCGTGCACCGCGATGGCGGCAGCAACTACTATATCAACGGCAAAGCGTGCCGCTTGAAGGACATCCAGCGTCTCTTTATGGACACGGGCGTCGGACGGACGTCGTACTCGATCATGGCCCAGGGCCAGATCGACCAAATCCTCTCGTCCAAGCCGGAAGAGCGCCGGGCGGTGTTCGAAGAGGCGGCGGGTATTTCCAAATACAAGGCCCAGCGGAAGGAAGCCCTAAACAAGCTTTCCCACGTCGAAACGAATCTTGATCGCGTCACCGACGTCATTGCGGAGATTAGCCGTCAGATCGGCAGCTTGAGACGGCAGGCGACCAAGGCGATTCGTTTTAAGAAATTGAGCCACAAGCTGCGTCACCTCGACGTCGGCTACAGCGCCTACCAATACGGAACGTTGAGCGCCAATTTGGGCGACATCGACCAGAGCGCCGGCACTTTGCAGGAAGAAGTGGACGCGCTGCAGAAGGACTTGGAAGACAAAGAGTCGCGCCTGACGGTTTACAAAGAGGAGCGACAAGCGCTGATCCAGAAAGTCCAGGACGCCCAGCAAGCGGTGTTCGACTTGCGCAGCGCAAAGGAACAGGTGGCGAACCAGTCGCACATGGCCGAGATTCGAATCACTTCGATGAAGGAGCGGATCGAGCAGGCCCAGGCAGAGATCGCGTCGTTCGAGAGCCAGATCGGCGAATTCGCGGCCCGCATGGACGAGCATTCCGCGGACAAGCAGCTCCATCTCGATGTGTTGGGGAATTCCGACGAGATCTTTCAGGAGCGTAATCGCGAACTCGCCGGAATCGAAGCCCAGCTGGAATCCTCGGAGAGGGAGATTCAAGCGCTTAAAACTCAAGTGCAATCCGCGGAGAGCGAACTCCACCAGAGCCGGGAGCAGATGTCGCTTCTCGAGGTGGAAACTGGCACCAGCTCGAATCGACTGGAGCAGGTCGACTCGGAACTCGCCGAGCAGGCGGAAGCGCAGGCCGAAGCCCAGAAGTCGCTCGACACCTTCGCGGGGGGCGTGAAGGATGCCGAGACCCGAAAGTCCGAGTTGGAAACCGCTTTGGAAGCGGCGCGGGAGAAAGTCTCCGAAACCCGGGACGCGTTTCGCTCCGCTCAGACGCGTATTCAGGAATTGGATCGGGCGGTCGCGCAGAAAACCGCTCGCGTGAAATTGCTGCAGCAGTTGCAGGAAAAGCTGGAAGGCTATGGCGAGGGCGCCAAGGCGCTGCTGAAAGGAAAAATGAAAGGCGACCTGGGGGGTCGATCGTTCGCGCCGCTCGCATCGAATTTGTCCATTAAGGATGGATACGGCCAAGCTATGGAAGCCTTGCTTGGCTCGGCCATGGAAGCAGTTTCCGTTGGCGATGCCGATACGGTGATCGAAGTGTTCAAGCAGCTCGAAGACCGCGAAATCGGCCGCGTATGCGTCAAGCTGCTCAACATCGGAGGCCAATCCGTTTCGGAGTCCGACCTTCCGGACTGGCTGCTTCCTGCCCTGGATTTCATTACGTTGGGTGAAGGTGAGGATGCCTTGAAGACGGTCTTGTCCGCCAGCTATGTTGTTGAAGACGTCGCCGTTTTCCTCAAGTGGTGGGAGTCGAATCCGGAGTTTCGCTTTCTCCAAGTCGCCTCGCGCAAAGGCGAGTCCGTCGACAGCCGAGGCTTGGTCACGGGCGGTTTCAAGAAAGGCAAGAACTCGAGTATTCTTCAGCGGGAAATTGAGCTCAAGCAGACCAATAAGGAGCTCAAGAAAGAGCAGGACACGCTCGCCAAAGCTCGCGCCGAGGCGGAAGGGATCAACAAGAGTTTGGAATCCGCGGAAGAGGCGGTGGAAGCCCATCGACGAGGAATCGGCGAGACCAGCCAGGAACTTTCGCGCTTGCAGGCCGAGGCGCGAAACGCGGAAAAGACGCTGCAGGACCAGCAATCGAAGGGCGAACGACTGGAGCGGGAGAAAGCGCTTTTGGGAGAAACGCTGTCCCGCTCGTCCGAGAAATTGGAGTCCGCCCGCTCTCGCTTGACGGCGGGGCAGGAGGGGCTCGACGAGTCGCGCCAGAAACTAGAGGAGATCGAAGCGGGAATGGTCGCCATCCGAACCGATCGGGACGCGAAGCGAGAGGCCCTTTCGCAAGCGAAGTTCGATTTACAGGAGAAGAAGCAGAAACTCGACATGATCGAGCAGGGTGTGGTGGAAATCCAGCAACGCCGCGCCGAGTTGGTCCGCTTGATCGAGACCAAGACTGCCGATGTGGAACAGTGGGAAGCGCAAATTGTCGAGCAGCAGCAAGCGATCGATTCCTCCGCGGAGCGTAATGAATCACTGAATACCGAATTGACCGAATCCAAAGTGGTGGTGGAGAAGACGCGGGAAACGCTCGTATCGATCGAAGACAAAGTCGGAATTTTGGAGAAGGAACAGGCCTACGCCCGCGAGAAGGTGGACGGGTTGCGGTCCAATTTAAATAATCAGCATGTCCAGCTGGCCGAGAAGCGTTCCCGACTGGAATTTGTCGTCGAAGAAGCGGAGCGCGAGTACGGAGTCGATCTGCGACTGATCGACTGGAAATTTGAGGTGTGGAAGGCTCGCCAGCCGGTTGAGAACCTGCCGAAGCTCGATTTGGACGCCACTGTTGTGGAAGACGGAGAGAGTGGAGACGGAGAGAGTGGAGATGGGGAGAGCGGCGAGGCAGTTGCCGAAGAGGATTCGGTTGCTGCCGAGGAGGCAACGGATGCGGATTTGGAAGCGTCGGACGCGACGGAGGAAGGTTCCGAGGAGAGTTCCGAAGAAACGGATACGGAAGCGAATCCATCTACTCCACAAACGCCAACGGCTGAGGAGTTGGAAGCGTTAGACGATACCAATTGGAGCAAGGTGAAATCCGAGATCAAGTCGCTCCGCAGACGTGTCAATGGTATGGGCGCGGTGAATACGGACGCGATCGAGGAATACGGCGAACTGCGCGAGCGTCACCTGTTTTTGAAGACGCAGTGCGACGATTTGGTCACTTCGCGCGACAAGCTTGTGGAGGCGATTGAGGAGATCAACTTGAAGTCCCGCGAGCAGTTCTCGGCTACCTTCGAGCAGATACAGGCGAACTTCAAGCACACCTTCCAGACGCTTTTTGGCGGCGGCAAGGCGGATTTGAGATTGATCGAGTCGGAGGATGGGCTTGAGGGCGGGATCGACATCGTCGCCCAGCCTCCGGGTACGCGTTTGAAGAGCATTTCGCTGCTTTCCGGCGGACAACGCACGATGACCGCGGTGGGGCTGCTTTTCGCCATCTACATGGTGAAGCCGAGCCCGTTCTGCTTGCTGGACGAGCTGGACGCGCCGCTGGACGAGTCGAACATTGGCCGGTTCACGGGGCTGCTCAAGCAGTTCGTCTCCCAGTCGCAGTTCATCATCATCACGCACAACAAGCGGACGATCCAGGCGGCTCAAGCCATCTACGGGGTGACCATGGAGGAGAAGGGCGTCTCCAAGGTCGTCTCGATGAAGTTCAACTCGGAGCACGAGGACACCGATGTCGTCAGTTTGCGAATCGAGCAGGAGCCGGTATTGGCGTAGCTTGTAATTACTCGCTGGCGACGTCTTCCACTTTCACGGCAGTGCCGTAAGCGACGAGCTCGGCGGCGCCTTGCATGACCATTGACGTGGTGAGGCGTGTTCCGACGATGGCGTTGGCTCCCATGCGTTTCGCTTCGGCTTTCATACGGTCGATGGACTGTTCGCGCACTTCCCCCATGAGTTTCGTGTACTCGTGGATCTCGCCCCCCACGATTCCTTTCAGACCCGCCATTATGTCGGTTCCGAGATGGCGGGCGCGGATGCCATTGCCACGAACGATGCCGTAAGTGGCGACGATTTTCTTGTTGGGGATGGTTTCTGTAGTGGATACAATCATTTTTCGATGTCTTTGTATGGATCTTTAGAATACGTGGATACTCGTCCATGAATGGTGAGGGCGAGGAGTGTGCCGAGTCCGATGAAAAGCGCGGTGACAACGGTTTTCATATTGAAACCGAAGGGGCCGCCGTTGGTGAGAAACTGGAATATCCCCACGCAGGCGATGATGCCGAGGCTTCCCAGGACGAGAATCCAGGCGAGTCGATAGGCGAAGGAATTGAATGGGCTTTTCCAGAGCTTGCGCAGGGCGGCTTCGTCGGGCATCTCGAACTGGACGCGTTCGAGCTTGCCGCAAGCGCGGCACAGGGACTCGTATTCCTCTCGCAAGGCGGCGTCGCGCATGAGGCGGTCGTTTATTTCGGCGGTTTCTTCCGGAGTAAGCTCTCCGTCCATGAGCCCCATTAGCTGGGCTCGGTGTTTTTCGGTTTGGTTTTGGTCGGACATGGCGGTTTACGAGTTGAGTTGTTCGAGGGCGTTTTTGAAGGCGGTTCGGGCGTGGTAAAGGCGGCTCATGACAGTGCCGCGTGGGATTTGCAGCGTATCCGCAATTTGGGCGTAATTGAATTCGGAGTAGTATTTCAGGACGAGGATTTCGCGAAACTCCTCTTTGAGCGTAGCGAGCGTTTCTTCGACGCGATCGCTGGATTCGCGTCGTTCCACTTCCCCGCGCGGAGTCGTGGCGGTGTTTAAGAGCGTTTGGTTTGCGAGCATTTCCTGGTGGGTTGAGGCGGTTTTCTTTCGACTGAGAAGGTTGAGGCAGTGATTTTTCAAAATACGGTAGAACCAGGGGTAGAAACGATCCAACTGGTCGAGTCGTGTGATGGACACGAATGCTTTTTTGAAGGCGTCCTGGCAGGCGTCGGCCGCGTCTTCGGGATTGCCCATAAACCCGTAGGCGTGCGTGTAAGCCTGGCACCGGTAGTGTTTGACGAGATACTCGAATCCCGCCGTATCGCGGCGCTGTATGCAGAGTTTTATGGCTTTGGCTTCGGTCATGAATGCAACGAGGTTATACTGTATCAAACCGGCGAGGACGACGAATATTCAAAAAAACAGTATTTTCTTCATTAGATATTTATGGGTGACTGTCCAAAACTGAATTGCGAATATTTGGATGAGTCGATGACGCGCTATATTTCCGGCGTTGGCCTCACTCTGGATTAGGCAGTGGGCTCGAATCTACCCTAGGCCCAGCCTAGAATTTACTTGATCAAGAACTAGCGTTGATCAGAGTTCTCTATGTGGGTGTCGTTCCAACTTTGTCGGGTAATTTAGCAAGGGCCTTCTCTTTGAATACTCTCCTTGCAATGTCAGTATCGTTGTGGTGCGCGTGCCAAGTCGCATGGGCTGATGTGTCGGTTCAGGTTATTGGTGGCGAAGATGTTCCAGACGGTGAATACCCGTGGATGGGGGCTTTGATTCGAAACGGCTTTGACGACATAGCGGACGACCAGTTCTGCGGTTGCATTCTGGTTGCACCCGATTGGGTGTTGACCGCTGCCCATTGCGTTGACGACCTCGAGCTCGACGAGTTCTTGGTTGCGATAGGCGACGAAGATTTGGCGGCCGCTCCCACAATCGCGGGGCCAAAGACCATTATTGTGAATCCGGGCCGATACCATCGGACGAATCGAGGCGGAGACATTGCGCTGGTGCAACTTTTTTCGCCGGTAAGCGGGATTGAGCCGGTTCGTTATCGTCGGGGAGACGATGTTGAAGCGTTGCCCGAATCGGGACGGGCGATTGGATGGGGATTGACTCAAATTGGAGCGGACCAAAACTATGTACCAACGAGTAAGCTGCAGTTCGCCGACGTTCCAATTTATGAATACCTCGATCCGTTTATAATCGAGAACTGGCGTTCCGAATACTTGCCCGAGTTCATAGCGGCCGGTGCTCTGGATCCTGCCAAAGGCACTTCTTCCGGAGATAGTGGCGGGCCATTGCTGATCCCTGCCGACGATGGCGAGAATTGGATGGTTGCTGGAATTGTCAGCCATGGCCCGAGCAACACATCGGATCTCGCGGCGTTTTCAATGTTCACCGACGTGGCGGTCTACAGCGATTGGATTGATCAGATAATTGGATACGGCAAAGAGAATGGAACGGGCTTCGAAGCGTGGGGTTTCGATACTGGGATTTTCGAGGAGATCGGGGACAATGGATTGCCAGTCGGGCGGGTGTGGCCGTTTGGAAGCGGCAATGCTCGAAGTCTCCGATTTTCGAGCGATCTAAGGAATTGGCAGGAGTTCGAATTCGATATTCGGTCGTTCGGTTCTTATCGTTGGAATGAGGACGGAAGCGTTACTCTCTTTCCAGAAGATTGGATTGGCGACGGAAATTCGCTGTTCGTCCAGTACGAGGAGACCGATCAACCGGTATCGGGAAGCGGGCCGATCCCTCTATATCCTTATCAAGTTTCGCGCGGTTTGAGTTCTGGGTTGAATAAAGGGATATTTGGGCAAGATCACACGCTTTATAAAATGGAGAATCTAGTCCCGGGAAAAAGCTATCACCTCTATGTGGATAGGAGCGACCTTTTTCATTTTTCCTTTGATTTCTACGAGAAGGTTGGAGACGAGTACCATGTGGTCGGTGTCGGGCTCAGGGACATAGGTCGCTATGCGATACCCTTTGCTGCTGAGAGCGGATCGGAATATTGGGTTGCGATCAGCGCGTATGAGGAGGGGTACGGTTATGAAATGTACTTGCAGGAATTGGTTCGTGAGATGGTCGGGCCGGACGAGTGGCACGAGGGTCAATTGAGCGAGGATGATTCGATGTATCGAAGAAGTGGAGTCGTAATGGACACATATGGAGCGAGCGTGCTCATCAGTGGCGACGTCAAGATCGAGCTGGAATCGGAATTCGATGCGGAAATGGGCATTTACGAACGGGTTACAGGCAAGCAAATCGGGTATTTTGATTATGGCGCGGAAAATGATCGGGAAACCTTTATCGCCTACGGCGAGGACTTGCGGGACGAACAGTTTCGGATCTTCAACTTCGATCACGGTGTCTACGGAACCTATCGTTTTCGATACACTTCGTTCGACGAAAGCAGCACTGTCGACGTGGGAGTAGACGAGCAGCGAAGCGTTACCAAATCGGATCGCGTATCCAGCGAAAATAGTGAAGGCGAGGTCAGGTATTTCGAGTTTATAGAGATCAACCAGCCCTCTGAATATTCGAGCATAAACGTTACGATTGATGCGTCCCTCGCTTTGCTTTCCACTGGGATTTGGGACTACAATGCAGACGGCTATTTGGAAAACGACTTTGGCGATACCGCGACGTTCACTTTCGTGCCCGAACCGGAGAATCGATACTTCATCTATGTATCGTCATTGAGGGGGGAGCGAAACGTGAACTACACATTGAAAGTTCAAGGCGTGGCAATCGACGACGATTTTGACGACGGGAACCCGATTGACGAGTCCGGTGAAGGACGGGAACAGGAGGGACGGTCAAACCGCCTGGCGAGAGGCGAGTATTCGAACTACGAGTCGGATTCCTAGTGGCAATGCTGCGATTTATCCGCAAATTCTGGTCGCCGCCGGGTACGGAGAACTCTCGAGTCGGCCAGGGGGGCGAGCGCGAAGCGGAACGCTTTCTGAAAGGCAAGGGCTTCCGTGTGATCGCCCGCAATTGGCGGTCGGGGAAGGATGAAATCGACTTAGTTTGCACAGACGAGGGCGTGCTGGTTTTCGTAGAAACGCGAACGCGTGGCGAAGGCGCGCTCGTGAGCGGCTACCATTCTATTGGCAAGCGAAAGCGCGACGCGTTGCGACGCGTTTGCCGGGCGTATCTGGCCGGGGCGCGAAAGTCGTCGGCGTTTCGGTTCGACGTCGTTGAAGTGGAGCATCGGGAGGGCGAAATACTGGCTACCCGACATTTCGAGAACGCGCCCTTGTTTCGCAAGGAAACCGGGCGCGGCCGATCGAAACGGTAGGATGAAGCCCGCAGGCCTTCGCGGATTGTATTTGGTGTGGAAAAGGATCTGCGTAATCCGTGGGCAATGAAAGCGCATCGCCCCAATCCGCTTTACAAGAAAGCGCATAGCTCCCACTTTCGGGCTTTGCGGAGAGATCATTCTCCTTCGATTGCCATATGTCAGACGATTCACGCCATCCATTTTTGAAAGGCCTCAGCAAGCATCGCGGCGCCCAGCCAACTATTATCACGATTTTCGGAGCCTCGGGCGACTTGTGCGCCCGCAAACTGGTTCCGGCGATTTACAACCTGGCGGTCGACAATCTCCTGCCGGCTGATTTTTCCTTGATCGGTTACGGTCGAAAGCCGATTCCGGACGACGAGTTTCGCAAGTTGGCCCACGACTCCATCACCCAGTTCTCCCGTCGGCCGCTGAACGAGGACATTTGGAATCGCATCGAGAAAAACGCGCACTATTGCAGCGGCGGATACGACGAACTGGACGCGTTCGTCGCTCTGAAAGAGAAGATCGAAGCGGTCGAGAAGGACATGGGCCGGGAGGCTCAGAGCGTGATCTACGTTTCCACGCCGCCTTCCGTCTTCGAGCCCATCATCAAGAATCTCGGAGCGAGCGGCTTGGCCACGCGCTATCAGGACGCGGACAGCCATACGAAAGTGGTGATCGAGAAGCCGTTCGGCAAGGACCTGGATTCCGCCCGCCACCTCAACAAGGTCATTCAAGGCGTCTTCCAGGAGCGCCAGGTTTATCGCATCGACCACTATTTGGGGAAAGAGACGGTTCAAGACCTCCTCGTGCAGCGGTTCGCCAACTCTATTTTCGAACCGCTGTGGAATCGGCAGTACGTCGACAACGTCCAGATAACAGTGGCGGAGTCTCTCGGCGTCGGAACACGGGGAGGCTACTACGAGCAAAGCGGAGCCACCCGCGACATGATCCAAAACCACACCATGCAACTGCTCGCCCTCACTGCGATGGAGCCGCCGGTGTCATTGGACCCGGAAGCGATACGCGACGAGAAAGTAAAACTGCTCAAAGCGATCAAGCCACTGAACCTCGACTACCAGAACTCGGACGTTATTCGCGCCCAGTACACGGAAGGGCTCGTGGATGGGCAAAAGGTGGAAGGCTATCGCCAGTCGGAAGGCGTGTCTCCGGAATCGGAAACGGAAACCTACGCGTCGCTGCGGCTCAACATCAACAACTGGCGCTGGGAAGGCGTGCCGTTCTACTTGCGTTCTGGAAAACGGATGGCCCGTCGCGTCACGGAAATCGCGATACAGTTCAAGCGCCCGCCGTCTACTTTGTTTAGCGAGAACGAGATGTTCAACCTGGCGGCGAATTCCCTGGTTTTCCAGATTCAGCCGGACGAGGGGTCCACCGTTTTGCTCAACGCGAAAATACCGGGACTGCAGACCCGCACGCAACCGGTTAAAATGCACTTCAAGTACAGCGCGACCTTCGGCTCGAATACGCCGGAGGCGTACGAACGGCTGGTTCTCGACGCCATGCTGGGCGATGGAACGCTCTTTATTCGCGGCGACGAGACCGAGGCGTCGTGGAGCTTGATCACTCCGCTGCACGAGTTCTGGGCGAGCGAAGGTCAGCGAGGCATGGAAAATTACGTATCCGGTTCCTGGGGACCGCGCGCGGCGGATCGCGTCCTCTGGGAAAAAGGCCACGAATGGCGTAGGCCGTAGGAGCGCAGGCAGCGATGGCGGACACATTGGCAACCGAGCAAAACGAGATCTACCGCGGGCTTCCCGGTGTGGAGGTTCCCGTGGGCGACGCCCTGGTGTCGCTTTCCAACATGTGGAACGCGCCGCCGGCGAGCGATGGAGCCCGGCCTCCTTCGGAGTTTCGAGCGTCGCGAATGAACTTCATCCTCCACTTCGGATTCGATGCGTCCACCGACGAAGCGCAAGCCCTGTTTCGGTCCGTCATACAGTTTTCGAGACGCTATCCTTGTCGCGTGATCGCCCTTTGCCCGTCCCGGGACGCGAACGCCATGGGGCAGGGAATCGTCTGCAAAATATTCTCCGAGTGCTACATTGGAGAAGGGCAGGGAGATATGAGCTGTTGCGAAGCGATAATTTTTGGATACACACTGAAGGAGAAGCAGTACCTCGAAGACCAGATTTCGATCTTCCTGGAAAGCGACCTCCCAACTTACTACTGGCCGTACCGGTTTGATTCGCCGGAGAACTTGTCGCAGTACCAGTCGTTCTTTAAAAACGTAAATCGGGTTGTTTTGGATACGTCCGTCGAGTCGTATTCCGTGGATCAATTGACGATTCCCGAGCGGAGCAAACTGCATGATCTCGCGTTCGCGCGCACCTTGTCATTGCGGCAGAGTATTGGCCAGTTTTTCAGCGCGTTTCCCGTAGAGTGTATTGTTGACGGCCTTACAAGCGTCGTAATCGAGACTCCGGTCGCCTACGAGGCGGAAATGCAGTGTCTGCTTGTTTGGATTCAAGGGGTTTTGCAGGACTGCGATAATTGCGAAGACGAGTCGAGTTCAACGGTTGCTTACGAATGCGCCGCGGAGGAACAGTTTGAGTATCCGCGCCTGCGTTTTGCGTACTCCAACGAGAATTTTGCGGATTGCGCCTTGAAACTGGATTGCGGAGTGGCTCAACTCAACGCCAAGATCGGACTGAGCGAACACTCGATGAGCGGGGCGATCAAGCTGCTCGACGAGGACGACGCCCTAGCGGAAGCCTTGTTTTTCGGCTAGGCGTTCTCAGGAGTCGAATTTGTGTTCGTCACGATTGCCCTGAGACCGCGATTGTCCGACTCGCTGGTCTAGAGTGTCCGACTGATCCTGGCTGCGTCGCAACTCGAAGGTTGCCGCGGGCGAACTGCGGGCCAGGATGGAATGTCTTCTCCAATGCCAGCAACTGAGACAACTTCCAGCCTGTCGCGATTCCACCCCGTCGTTCAACGTTGGTTTGCGAAGCGATTCGGGGCGCCGACCGAGATACAGGAAAAGGCGTGGGACCTGATTGCCAGCGATGGGCATGTCCTGATTTCTGCAGCGACGGGTAGCGGGAAAACGCTGGCGGCGTTTTTGTGGGCGCTGGATCGGTTGATTTCGGGTGAATGGGAGATCGGACGGACGCGAGTCGTCTACCTTTCCCCGCTTAAAGCCCTCAACAACGATATTCAGAGAAACTTGCTGGGGCCGCTGGAAGAGCTTCGAGCGCTGTTCGAATCGGAAGGTATCGAGTGGCCGCAAATTCGAGTGCTCACCCGAAGTGGAGACACGGCTCAAAACGACCGGCGGAAGATGCTGCGGAATCCGCCCGAGATCCTGATCACTACCCCCGAGAGCCTGAACCTAATGCTCACGTCCTCGGATGGCCAACGGGCTTTGATGGGAGTGAAGTCGCTCATTCTGGATGAAATCCACTCCGTGGTCGGCTCCAAACGGGGGGTGTATCTGATGACCGCGGTAGAGCGGCTTGCCCATTTGAATGGCGAGTTTCAACGTATCGCGTTGTCCGCTACCGTGCATCCGATGGATACAGTCGCGGCGTACGTGGGAGGGTTCAAAATCGAAGGAGAGCAGTTCGTCCCGCGAATAGTCAAGCAAGCTCGTTCGTCGACAAAAAAGGAATACGCGATCGACGTGCGTTTCCCGGAGGAAATGGACGAGGACAAGCCGGACGACGATTTCTGGCATCCGATCGTTCAGGACTTGAAGCAAATCGTAAACGAGAACCAGTCCACGCTCATATTTGTCAATAGTCGCCAGCTATGCGAGAAGATCACTTTTAAAATTAACACGGACGAACCGACTCCAATTGCGTATTCGCATCATGGATCCTTGTCCAAGGAAATTCGGTTCGCGGTCGAGCAACGACTCAAGAACGGCGAACTCAAAGCGATCGTCGCTACCAATTCGCTGGAAATGGGGATCGACGTTGGAGCGCTGGACCAGGTGGTGATGGTGCAGTGTCCCGGATTGATCTCGTCGGCGATCCAAAAAGTAGGCCGGGCGGGACACCAAGTCGGAGCGGTTAGCCGAGCGACGGTTTTTCCGTCGCACCCGCGCGACTTCCTGGAGGCGGCCGTATTGTCGAAAGCGATACAGGAGCGCGATATCGAGGCGGTGCACCCGATTGAGCGTCCCATGGATGTGCTGGCGCAGGTAGTCGTTTCGATGACCGGTTCTCAACCATGGGATGTTGACGAACTGTATCGAGTGATCAAGTCGAGCTATCCGTATCGAGACTTGGAAAGGGAGCCGTTCGATCTGGTGTTGAACATGCTCGCGGGACGCTATGAATCAAGCCGACTGCGCGAACTCAAGCCGAGAGTGTCGATCAATCGCTCTGAAAATACGGTGACGATTCGAAAAGGGGCGATCTTGGCCTACTATTTTTCGGGAGGCGTGATTCCGGATCGCGGCTATTTTCATCTTCGATTGGAAGGACCCGGATCGCGTATCGGTGAATTGGATGAGGAGTTCGTTTGGGAGCGGAGCATTGGCGACGTCTTTACGCTGGGGGCGCAAAGTTGGCGGATAGAGCGCATCACTTACAATGACGTGTTTGTGACGCCGGGTGAAGGGAACGGTCCCATGCCGCCGTTTTGGCGTTCGGAGGAGTTTAATCGCGACTTCCACTACTCGACGCGAATCGGTTCGTTTTTGAGTTGGGCGGATGATCGGCTGGAGAAAGTCGGCTTTGAAAAGACGCTCATTGCTGATTTCGGATTTAGCGAGTCGACTGCGAACGCGTTGGTGACGCATTTGCGTAGTCAGAAAAAGGCGACGAACTGTTCGCTCCCGCATCGACACCATATACTGGCGGAGTTTGTGGATGCCGCCCCGGGGGGCGCTCCCGGTCAGCAATTGGTCTTGCACACACATTGGGGCGGACGGGTGAACCGGCCGTATGCGCTCGCCTTGGACGCTGCGTGGGAGGACCGCTATGGTCATCGGGCGGAAGTGTATGTGAACAACGACTGCGTGGTCGTCTCCATTGCGGAGACGGTTTCTTTGGACGACGTGCTGGGACTCGTGACGAGCTCGAATGTCGAGGCTCTGCTACGCAAAAGACTGGAGGGTTCCGGGTTTTTCGGAGCTCGATTTCGAGAGGCGGCGGGAACGGCGCTGTTGATCACGCGACAAAAAGCGGGTCAGCGACTGCCTCTATGGCTGAGTCGAATGCGCTCGAAGAAACTACTAGAGTCGGTGAGGCGATTCGAGGACTTCCCGATGATGCTGGAAGCGTGGCGGACCTGTCTGAAAGACGAGTTCGACATGGAGTCGTTGAAGCAAGTCCTGGCGGAGCTCGAGGTCGGATCCACGGAGATTTCAATCGCTCGCTTGTCAGCCGCGAGCCCCTTCGCCCGGTCCGTGGCGTGGCGCCAGATCAACGACCAGTACATGTACGACAGCGACGATCCACGCGGCTCCGAACGCTCGAGTCTGCGCGAGGAGTTGATTCGATCCGTCGCGTTCGACGATTCGTTGCGGCCCACTGTTTCGCGCGAGATTGTCGATGCGTTCGAACGCAAGCGACAGCGGAAGGAGTCCGGCTACGCCCCTGACGACTGGTTGGAGCTCAAGGAGTGGCTCAGAGATCGCATCGCTATTCCGGTGGACGAGTGGACCGCGCTCAAGAAACAGGTCGACGAGGAAAATGATAAAAGTGGAGAACCCTTCGCTGTATCCACTGCGGGAGGACGCGTCTTTCTGGATGAAGACGCAGGTCGCGTGGACGCTCTTTTTACAGAGTCTCCTGATCGGGATTTGGTTTGCGAATGGCTTTCTTACTTCGGACCGGTCTCCATTGATGAGATGTTGGATACGTTTCCAACCGATGAAACGTCGATGCAAAGTCTTGTAGCGTCGCTTGTGGATGAGCGACGTCTCGTGACGGGCCACTTGCTCGAGAACTGTGAATCTGTGTTTATCTGCGATTTCGAGAATTTCGAGATCCTTCTCCGCATGCAACGGGCCCGCAACCGACCCGTATTCAAACCTTTGCCACTGAGCGCGCTGAGCCCGTTTTTGGCGGAATTACAGGGGCTGTCACCCCGTTCAGGGGAGGAGCGGGAGATTTTCGAAACCGTGGAGCAATTGACCTTGTATGGCGAGCGAGTGGCCTTGTGGGAAGAGGATTTCTTTTCGGCCCGCCATCCCGATTACCGACCGGCTGCGTTGGACGGCTGTTTAACCGAAGAAGGCATCGAATGGCGGGGAGTGGACAAGGGAAAAATCGTCTTCGACTTCGGCGATGAGCGGGGTCTGCTCGACGCTACCGAGTTCGAAACCGATGAGTCGAGCGAACGAGCAATTCTCGATGCCTGGGAAAATTCACCGGGAGCGCGTTATGGATTCGAGGCGTTGCGAGAACGCTCGGGGCTCGACTCGAACGCGCTGGAAAGCGGTCTTTGGGAGTTGGTCTGGAGAGGTCGCTTGGGCAACGACTCGTTCGCCGCGGCGCGACGTGGAGAGCAGGCGGGTTTTTCAATTGCGGATGCAACGCGGCAGCAGAATCGACGCCGCGCGGCCTTGGCTCCGAGTCGCGCTCGCATGGGGCGACGGACGCGTATTTTGGCGACTGAGAACACAGTCGCGTATCCAGGAAACTGGTTTCTGATCCCGGATGAAGATGTGCCTCTCGACGAGGTTGCCACTTTGGAACGGGACAAGGAGCGGGCGCGTATTTTGTTTGATCGCTACGGTGTGCTCTTCAGGGAATTGCTAGCGAGGGAGCTTCCGGCCTTTCGTTGGAAATCGGTATTCAAAGCGTTGAGACTGATGGAGTTGTCGGGCGAGATTTTATCGGGAGTGTTTTTCGAGGATATTCCTGGGTTGCAATTCGCCTCGAAGGAAGCCTATCGCAAGTTGAGCAAGCGCGACAGACGCAAGCGAATCTTTTGGATGAACGCGACGGACCCGGCGAGCGTTTGCGGGCTGGGACTGGATGCCTTGAAAGGGGCGTTGCCGAAACGGCTTTCGTCGACGCGACTCGTGTTTCGAGGCGAGGATCTGATGCTGGAAGTGCTGCGCAATGGCAAGGCCCTGGTGTTTCACTGTTTACTGGAGGACGCGGATCTCGCGCGGCTGCTCGATCCGTTGCGCGATTTGTTGTCGCGGGTTCGAAATCCGCTCCGAACGATCCACTTGGAGACGATTAATGGTGAAGACGCGCGTTCTAGCCCGTATTTGGATGTCTTGGACGCGACGTTCCGCCTCCATCGGGATCACAAGCGCGTCGTGATTGAGGGCGTGAAGTAGCGTGACTGCGGATTAGCGGGGCCGTATCGAGGAGCGAGATACGGTGTGGACGTCGTCATCGGTGAAGAGTTCTTTGTCCGGCCCTGCGGATCGAATTTCAATATGGGTCAGCGATTGAGCGTGGAAGAAGAGTGGAGCGCCCCAGCGGTCGAGCAATCTTCCTTGGGAGTCGATGAAGGTGTTGTCGGGCGAGATAAAGGCAATTCCGTCCGGGTTCGAACCGGTTAGCGATTCGACGATTTCTTCGTTCGAGCCCACGCGGAGGAGATCCGGGTTTTTGTAGAGCAGCCAAAAGCGCTGAAGCACATTGTCGACTCGTTCCAAATCGTCGATGGGAGTGGAAGACGTGGATCCGTATTCCTGCAGGAGTTTTGGATCTGTTATCGATAGTGGCTCCGGTGGCGTATCCAAAATTTCCTCGATCGGTTGGAGTGGAGTTGTGGAATTCGCGGAATCGTTATTCGTTTCCGCTGGACGCTCGGGTTCGGGGAGCGTGAACAAAAGCAGCGCGATCAACGCGCATAGGATCGCGAGTCCAACTGTGAGCCGAGTATTCACTGGGGGTTAGCTCCAGAGACCGATTGGCGGGTCGCTCGAGCTGGGGTCGTAGAACCGTTCGATGTTGGGGAGCATCAGTGACAAGTCTGACGACTGGGCGCCGAACCAGAGGGCGAGTTCGGCGAAGTACTCGTCGACTGAAAGCGTAGGGACGAGGCGTCCGCGTCCAGTGTCGAGGTCATTGCCCAGACCGATATCTTCCGGGTAGTCGCCATGGAGTCGCCCGCCGTTGATTCCGCCTCCAAGAACGAAGTGGTTGCCGCCCCAGCCATGATCGGTTCCGTCGCCGTTGCTGGTGAGCGTGCGACCGAAGTCGGATGCGGTGAAGAGCGTGATTTGGTCTTGCATTCCCAGTTCGGTGATGGCTGCCCAGAACGCTCCTACCGCTTGGCTCATTTCCTGAAGCAAAATACTGTGGTCTTGGATGTGATTGTCGTGGGTGTCCCATCCGCCGGAATTAACCATGAATGTCTGCCGCTGGAGATTGAGCGGACCTTGAGCGGCGATACTGCGGGCAACCATACGAAATTCCCGGCCCAATCGAGTATCCGGAAATTCGGTACTGAAAGGAGTGCCCGCTTCGATGGACTCGTTGAAGAGGATGCCAAGATCGATGGCGTCGCGGTTCAATTTGGAATAGGTTCGCTGCAGGAGATTCTGGTATTCCTGTTCGAGCAAGCTGTCGACAGCGCCTTTAAAGTAAGGGTGGTTCTCGTCGCCGTAGAACTGAAGGTCGATCGCCCCGTCGCTGGTAACGGCGTAGGGAATGACGGAGTTTCCGTTTTGCAGCGTGTTCGACCCGGAGAGGGAAATGTTCATGGACACTTTTGGATCGACGTTGGCGACGTCGAGCGCGTCGGCGACGCGTCCGAGCCATCCGATCGAGTCGCGTTTGTCTGGAGTGGACGTTTGCCAGTGCATGCTTTGGTCGGCGTGCGAGAAGAGTCCGAGTGGCAGCTTGACGGACCCATTTTGGTAGGCGGCCAAGGTGGTGGGTTCGACGAGCGTGCCCGTATTGCAGACGAACGCGAGTTCACCGGAATTGAAAAGGCTTTGCAGTTCGGGAGTTTCCTGATGCATCCCGAATGCCCGTCCACTCGCGCTGTCCACGATGGGAAGCAGATCTTCGAGGGCGAGCCCCATGTCGCTGCGAGCTTCGGCGTAGCGGTTGAACTCCTCGGTTTCGCGCGGGGCGAGCATATTGAAGGAGTCGTTGCCGCCTCCCAGAAAAAGGCAGACGAGCGCTTTGTGGCCGCCTACGGGCGGCAAGGTTTGGGCGGAGAGCCGATTGGCCATCATCAGACCTGTGAGTGTCGAGTAGAGCGCAGTCGACCCGACTGCGGCGCAGCTGGCTTGGCCGATGAATGCGCGGCGGGAGAGGCGTTTACTGTTTTTCGAGCTCATGTATCGACGATCTAGTTACCGAATGATGGCGAATTCGGGGGAGAGTAGAACTATGCGGACGAGCATGGCCACTGTTTGGCGAGTGTCGAACCAGCCGGCTCGGCCGTCGTAGGCGTCCTGCAGGATTTGGCGGGTGTCGTCTCGGAGCTGCCCGTAGGTGAGGAGAAGGTCGAGTCGGTCGATAACGCCTTGGAGGTTGCCTTCCTCGAGCAGGGCGACTTCTTCTTCCAGGTCGAAGTGCATCTGGTCGCCGGGGCTTTCGTCGTCCCAGATTCCGAATCCCCACATGAGGGCTCCGCCGTAGACGTTTTGCGTGGCCATGGCGGTGGTGGCGGTGAGAATTTGAAACTCGGGGCCGACGAGATCGGCGTCCGCCATTTCCCCGGTGGCCACGAAATCGGGTAGAAAGAAATTGAATACGGAGGGCGAGCTCATGAGGCGTTGGCCCATTTCCTCGAGATGAGACCAGTCGGGGATGAGGAAGGTGCCGTTGCCGGATTTGGCTCCGA
Source organism: Opitutaceae bacterium (assembly GCA_028284235.1). Lineage (GTDB taxonomy): Bacteria > Verrucomicrobiota > Verrucomicrobiia > Opitutales > Opitutaceae > Pelagisphaera. The sequence goes on along the minus strand of JANQSC010000078.1, from coordinate 9,622 downwards.
GGCTTTTGACGAGTCGAACCCAGCGTAGATAGGGCTCCCTTAGGCGACCGGAGTGGGGATCGTCGAGAGCGGCGAGGCTGCGCGCTTCCGGATCGAGCAGAATTGCGGTGACGACGGATTTCATGTCGCCTCGAACTCCTTGGCCGTTGTCGTCGAAAATTTGGCTTACGCGCTGCACGTATCCAGGAGATGGATTCGATTTGATGAGACGCTGGATTAAGCGGTAGCAGATAAAGGGGCCGACATTCGGGTGGTAGTAGAGATTGTCGATGGCGTCTTCGAAGTCGTCCATCGGGGTGCGTCCGGGGTCGTCTGCGAACGCGGGGAGGACTTGACCGCGTAGGAGGGTCTTGGAATCGGTGTCGTGCTCTCCGATCCAGGCTTTCATGGGTTCGTCCCAGACCCAGTCGCCGAAGAAGAACTTCCAAGGGGTTTCGATGTCGTTGGTATCCCCGCCGTAGGAGAACCCGGTGAAGATGCGGGCGAAATTGGTGATGTCGGTGTTGTCGTAGGTCGGGATGTCGTTGCCGTCCTCATCGATTTTACGGGTGCCGTCGGGATTCAGCTCGAAGAGGCCGATGCTGAAGAGCTGCATGATTTCCCGGGCGTAGTTTTCGTCGGGGAATCGGTTTTCCTCGGGGTCGGCCTTCCGGTTTTGCAGGTGGCTCAAATAAAATCCCATGGCGGGGTGCAGCGACACGTCGCGGAGCAGGTCGCGCCAATTGCCGAACGAATGCTGAAGGAGGCGGTCGTAAAAGTCGGCCATGCCGGTGGTGGAGGCGCCGCCGTCGAGGGACTCGTCGGAAAGGACGTAGATTTCGCCGAGAGCGACGGCCAGGCGTTGGCGCAGGAGATCGTCGGAGGTCATTACTTGCTCCCACCACGCGTAGCGGCGGTGGACGAAGAAGACGGGATCGACATTGTCGATCCACCAGTCCATGGCTGGGCTGATGATGCCGGCCTCTTCTTGAAATTGGTTTTGTATCCAAGTATCAAAGCCAGTATTGGCGACGGACTCGATGTCGTCCATGACGGCGCCAAGCGTGGCTTGGTGGAGAAAGCGGGAGGCTTCTTCGAGGGTCGGTTTGACGCCCTGGTGGACGCGACCGTTGATTGTAAGGGATTCGTCGGAGGTGAGCGCTTTGACGAGGCGGGCGCTGTCGCCTCCGCTGAACTGGGGATCCGAGTGCTGGGAGAGCGGGTCGTATCCGAGCAGCGATTCCTCGAAGTCGGTGAGTCCGTCTTTGTCTTGGTCGGCTCCGATGCGAAAGCGAAGGAACACCACTTCACCTGGGGCGTTTTCGGCGACGAGCTGGGTGGTTCCGCCTTGGCTGACGACGTGTTCCGGTCCTTCTTCCCAGCGGACGAGGTCGTCGCTGACTTCGAAGTAGTAGCTTTGGTTGGGGGCGCCGTTGAAGGTGAAGGCGACGCCGTCTTCTGCCGCGGAGATGCCGTCGAACGAGAAGACGGATTCCGGATCGAAGGGGTCGGTGCCGTGTTCGCATTCCTGGGCGTTGGTGGCGCCGTCGTTGTCGTTGTCGGCATTGGGGTCGAGGCCTTGGGCGTCGAAAGCGATTTCCCAGATATCGCTGAGCCCGTTGCGGTCGAGGTCGATGAATGGGGCTGCGTTAAGGGTCGCTCCGAACCAGAAGATCGGGGCAAGGGTCTTCACGAGAGTCTGTGATCGCAGCGTCATGTTTGGGCGTTATTCCTCATCGACTTTTACACGCGAAACTGGGGCGGGGGTACGGAAATGGGTGGAAATGCAGTCTCGAACGGGAGTTTTACAACTGATTCAGCGTTTTATAGGCGCCGCTACGGGCGGAGGGAACTGGTTTCGGTCTCTTACAAATGAAGGGTTTTCGGGCGGGAAAGGGAGTCGATTGCGGTTGTCTTAGGGTCGTTTTTCCGGGGAGTTGCTGCAGGCGGAAGGTCGGGAGCTCGATGGGTCGAGTTCGCTAGGGTCCCAGGGCTTCGTTGAACTCCCGGAAGAACATGAATACGATGAGGGCGCTGCCGAGCGCTTCGGAGGTGACGAGTTGCAGGCCGGCTCCGAGGCCGACTTGCGACGCTTGGAAGACGATGAGCGTGGAGAGGATGAGGCAGAGTCCGGACACGAAGAGGAAACTGAGGCTGTAGCCGGTTGCCGTGGGTCCGCCGAGCGACGAGAGTTCGCGGAAGTACTGCATGGACAGGAGGATGAAAATGATGATCGACAAGAATCCGCCGGTTTGGGCTTGGGGCAGGAAGAGGAAGGAGTTGTAGAGTCCGTGGACGATGATCATGAGCGCGAACGCGTAGAGGAAGTCGTTGTAGCTCCCGCTTCGAATGGCCCGGCAAAGGTAGAGGCCGCCCATTCCGGTCAAGGCGATGTGGAGGAAGTTGGCGGTGAGAAATCGCCCGGGGGCGGCGAGGGCGAGCGACTGGGAGAAGTAGCCGACATTCTCTTCGGCCGCGAATCCGAGTCCGACGAAACTGGCGACGATGAGGGCGGCCCGTTCGTCGCCTCGTTTGGCGAGGTGGAAGGCGAAGGGGAGGAAGAATAGGAGTTTGCAGAACTCCTCCCGCAGGCCGACTCCGCCGATGAAAAAAATAGTCGTGCGGACGAAATCGCCGTCCGGCTGGTAGCCGACGTAGGCGTTTTCGATGATGACGAGGAAGACCGTTAGCAGCGTGCTGAGGACTCCGGCGACGAACGCCAGGGCGGAGAGGCGGCCCACGCGGCTGGTCCAGCTTTCGAATTGGCCGAGCCGGAAAAGAACGATCGCCCAGACCAGCGCAGTGATCGCGGCGATCGCCAGCATCTTGCCATCAAAATTTGAATACCGCTCCCAGGGCAGGAGCCGGGCGACTTCGAGCCAGTCTTTCTGGTGGATGGCGATGTCGAGCCGGACGCGCGGCGTGATGAGCGGGGCGTAGTCCGGGTTGCGGAGAAGGGCCTGGAGGGCGTCGTACTTCTTGTTGGCGACCAGCATGGCGACGGCTCGTTCCCGGGCGACAGCGGCTTCGGGCAGGCGTCCTTCCCGTTCAAAGTAGGGGTAGGCCTTGTGGTAGTAGCCGCCGTGGGCTTCGATCTCGCCGAGGAGGCGGTTGGCGTAGCGAGTGGGCGGCTCTTGTTCGGCGAGCGTTTCCAAGCGCTGTCGGGCGTCGTTGGAGCCGCGGGTGAGCGCGGCGAGGAAGTCGGCGATTAGGGCGGACTGTTGCGCGCCGAGTCGGGATTCGAGAAGCGCGTCGATTTTGCGAGAAGCGTTGTTGTCTCCGTAAGGGCCGAGAAAGGGGGCGAGGGCGATGAAGTCCTCGAGCGTGAAGGGCGTGTTCTCAAGCTGGGCGACCAAGGCGTTCTGGAGCGCTTCGGCGCCTTGTTCGGAGAGGCCGGAGTAAGGAAGGCCGGGAGAGGAGAACTCGACGGCCATGCGTTGAGGGAGAAGTCGGGCGCTGGGGCCCGAGAAGAAAGAAACGAAGGCTCCGGCGGCGACGCCGAGGGCGAGCAGGGCGATCGCGGTTTTCCAGATGAAGGATCGGCTGTAGGAATTTCGCCGGAGGGAGTTCTGCCAGGAGCTCATGAGATAGGAATGGGGCAGTCGCCGTCCAGTGACAAATGCGAAAATGAAGCAGGCGAAAAAGAGGGTGATTCCACTAATCTCATTGTTGATCCTTGTCGCGCAGCGATCCTTGTGCCGCGAAGCGGCATTTGCGAAGCACTGTTAAAAATCGAACAGTGACCTACGGTCAAATCCGCTTCCGTCTTCGTCCCATAAACGGGACTACGCCGAGACGAGTCGCGGACAAGGATGATCCTGCGGATCACAAGGATTTTGGCGGGATAATCGAGCGAGTGTTTCGAAGGTTATTTTATAGTGTTCATGAACACTAAATTATTTGACAGGGACTGTCGGGCGGCGCTTTTGTGGATGCGTGGCGCTTGCTCGAGCAGTTCAGCTGGAGCCGGTTCGCCTTAGGGAAATCATAGGGGAGGGCGTCGATTGGGCGACCCGAACTGACAGGGACACTTTAGGGACTGGCATCGATCATCTCGACCGGGCTTTGGAGGGCGGATTGTCGACTGGCGTCTTGTGCGAGTTCGTCGTCCCCCGTCCGAGTTCGGGCGGCCAGACGCTCCTGCTCCACTTGCTGGAGGCGATGAGGCGGGAGCGGCGTTTCGCGGCGTTGGTGGACGGGGCCAATAGCTTCGATCCGCAGACGGCGCCGCCGATCGTATTGGAGCATTTGCTGTGGATTCGCTGCAGTTCGGCGAAACAGGCTTTGGAGGCGGCGGATGCCGTGTTGCGGGACGAGAATTTTGGAATGACGCTGGTCGATCTTCGGGATTGCGATTTGCGTTCGCTACGGCGGACGCGCTCGACGGACTGGTATCGCTTGCAGCGCCTAGCGGGAAAGTCGGGAATGGTTCTAGGGATTTTCACGCCGCGGTCGATGATCCCGAGCGCCCAGATTCGGGTGAAGTTGACAGGGCGCATTTCGGCGCGGCAAAGCGATGCCGCGTTGAGCGAGGTGGCGAAAGGGCTCGAGGTGGAAGTCCTTCGATTGCGTAAACAGGAGATGCGGGATTTTCCGCAGATGATAAAGGCGGGATGAAGGGGCGAAAATAAAATGTATGCGGTGATTGATATTCCTCGGTTTGCGTTGCAGTCGGTGTTACGGATGGAGTCGGGTCTGCGGGATGTCCCGATGGTTTTGGTGGATGCGTCATTGACGAAGCCGCTAGTGGTAGACTGTACACGGGCGGCACGGAGGGAAGGGATTGCCGTGGGGCTTAGTGTGTCGCAGGCGATTGGACGTTGCGAGGAGGTGGCGGTTCGCTATTGCTCGGCGAAGGCGGAGGATATGGCCAGTCGGGTGTTGTTCGACTGCGCGTATTCGTTGTCGCCTCGAGTCGAAGAGACTTTTCCAGGCGTGTGCACGATTGGGCTGGAGGGGGTGAGGCGAACGGGGCTGGCGGCGCGTTGCGAAGCGATAGTGGCGGCTTTGAAAAGCCTGGACTTGTCGGGGCGAATAGGAATCGCCCCGACGCCGGATTTGGCGCTGCTGGCGGCGAGAGAGTCGAGCGGATTGATGGTAGTGAATGGTCCGCAGGTAGGGACCGACTGCCAGGCGGTCCGCGATCTGGAGTCGAAATTCGGACCGCCTGGCAGTCGGTCCCTACCTTTGAGCGCGTTTTTGGAGGGGCTGCCGTTGGCGGCAGCGGAGCCTTCGGAGCAGTTGGGATCGATTCTGGGGCAATGGGGGATTCGATCGGTGGGGGCGTTTGTGGATTTGCCGCGAAAAGAAGTGGGGCGGCGCCTGGGGACAGAGGGGCTTGTCTTTTGGGATCGCGTTTCGGGGCGGGAGGAACGTCCGCTTCGAATTTCTGAATTGCCGGTAGTTTATGAGGAGTCATTGGAGTTTGAATACGAGATCGATACGTTGGAGCCATTGCTCTTTCTGATGAGGAGGTTTCTGGACCAGTTATGTTTGCGAATGCGAGTAGCCCACAAGGTTGCGGAGGCGATTCATCTGAAAATGGAGTTGGCGGATATTCGTGTGGATAGCGGGGAGCGTGTCGATGCGGTGGAGTTGTCGCTGAAGGCGCCTGAGCCGACCAGGGACGTGGCGGCCTTGTTCCTGATGCTGGCGACGCGTTTGGAGGAAGTGGAAACGGATTCCGCAGTAGTCGCTCTTCACTTGAAAATCGACCCGATCGATCACGACGAGTGCCAGCTAGGGCTGTTCGAGACGAGTTTGAAAAATCCGTTTCGCTTTACACAGACTTTGGCCAGGGTTGCGGGTATTGTAGGACCGGAGAGCGCGGGTCGCCCGTGTTTGGATGAGAGTGGCCGACCGGACGGGGTTCGGATGGAGCGTTTGCCGTCGTCGGTCCCTCCGCTGGAAGGAGAGGGGTCGAAGGTGTCGTTCGGGCTGGCAATGCGTCGCTTTCGGCCGCCTTTAGCGGCTGAAGTGGAGATTCGAGGTCGACGACCGACATGGTTCCGTTGCTCGAAGGCGAGTGGAACGGTAGTTGATTTTCGAGGACCATGGGCGTTCTCAGGACAGTGGTGGGATTCGGAGGGGTGGAATCGGGTCGAGTGGGATGTGGAGTTGGGAACAGGCGGATTCTATCGCTTGGTTAAGGAGAAGGGCCGTTGGTGGGTGGAGGGCGTCTATGACTGAGGTTTTAAATTATGAGTTATGAATTATGAGGGATGAGGGTCTGGAATATGTGGAACTCCATGCTCGGTCGGCGTTTAGTTTTTTGCGAGGGGCGTCGCAGCCGAGTGAGTTGGCAGAGGCGGGAGCGGACGCGGGTTTGGGGGCGATGGCGCTTTGTGATAGGGGCGGCGTTTATGGGACGGCTCGATTTCATAGGGAGGCCCGAGAACAGGGTGTGCGGCCGATTGTGGGATGCGAGCTGGAGATGGCTGATGGGAGCGTGTTGCCGGTATTGATAAAATCGAGACAAGGATACCAGAATCTCTGCAAGCTACTGACGCGGTCCAACCTGCGATCTGCGAAGGGCGAGGGGCGTGTTGCTTGGGAGGAGCTGGGAGAGTTTTCGACTGGGATGATTGCGTTGACGGGAGACGAGGAAGGACCGCTGCATCGGGCGTGGATCGATGGGGGGCGTGGAGGTGTGGAGCGGGCGTTGAATCGTCTTCGGCGTATATTCGCGGATGAGGATTTAGGGATCGAGGCGCAACGTCATCATGTGAGAGGGGAGGAGCGTTGGGTGGCCGCTTTGCGGGATTTGGCGTTGTCGTCGAGGATTCGTTTGGTGGCGACGAATGGGGTCTGCTATGCGAGGCAGAAGGGAAGAGCGGTGCAGGATGTGTTCACTTGCTTGAGGCATAAGACGATTTTTGACAAGGCGGGCGGGCTGCTGAGTCGGAATGCGCAGCGCTTTGTCAAGCCGGCGAGCGAGATGGGCCATTTGTTCCGCGATATGCCGGAGGCGATTGAGAATACACTGAGAATTGCGGAACGATGCGAGTTTTCGTTGGAGAACCTTGGATACGAATTTCCAAAATTTCCAGTCCCAAGGGGTGATTCGATGGATTCGTTTCTGAAGAAGATTGTGTGGTTCGGGGCGGAGCAGCGGTATAGGAGTTTGAATTCAAAAGTGAAGCGACAGTTGCGACACGAGCTGAGGGTCATTTCGCGTCTAGGGTTTTCTGGATACTTTCTCATTGTGTGGGACTTGGTCAACTACTGCCGCGAGAATGATATCATGGCTCAAGGGCGGGGGAGCGCGGCGAATAGCGCGGTGTGCTATAGTTTGGGTATTACGCCAGTGGATCCGGTTGAGGGGCGATTATTGTTCGAGCGGTTCTTGAATGAGGAGCAGAAGAGCTGGCCGGATATCGATATCGATCTGCCGAGCGGGGATCGTAGAGAACAGGTGATCCAGGAAGTGTATCGTCGCTATGGACGTCATGGAGCGGCCATGACAGCGAATGTGATCACTTACCGGGGACGCAGCGCGGTTCGAGAAATAGGAAAGGTGTTGGGTTTTCCGGAGGAAGCTCTGGGGCGGTTTTCTTCGCTTTTCGGAAGTCATAGCTTGTCGGGGGCGGGAAGTATCGAGGAGAAGCTGGCCAAGTCTGGAATTAGCCCGGAGAATCCCCGAGCCCGGGCGATGGCGAAACTGTACGAGCGGATTCTCGGATTGCCGCGTCACTTGGGGCAGCATTCTGGAGGAATGATTATCTGTGAGGGCGAATTGGATACGGTGGTGCCTTTGGAATCTGCCAGCATGCTGGACCGTACGGTATCTCAATGGGACAAGGAGGACTGCGAAGATATGGGAATGGTGAAGGTGGATTTGCTGGGGTTGGGAATGATGTCGGTGATGCAGGACGCGTTCGAGGAGATTCGAGAGCATGGGGGCAGCATTGATTTGGCGAGTATTCCTAAGAATGACGCGAAGACTTTCGAGATGATGGAAAAAGCGGATACGATCGGCGTTTTTCAGATCGAGAGTCGGGCTCAGATGGCGACCTTGCCTCGCATGAAGCCAAAGGAGTTTTACGATGTAGCGATACAGGTGGCGATCATCCGACCGGGGCCGATTCAAGGAGGAATGGTAAATCCTTACTTGGAGCGGCGAATAAAGCTGCGCGAAGGGAAAGATGTTGATCTGGGGTGTATCGACGAGCGTCTGGAGCGTGACCTTGAGCGTACGCTTGGGGTGCCGCTATTCCAGGAGCAAATTCTGCGAATAGCCATGGTGATGGCAGAGTGCTCGGCTGCCGAAGCGGATGAGTTGAGAAGAGCCATTAGTTCTTTCGGGAATACGAAGCGCGTGGATAGAGTGATGGAGAAATTGAAGCAATCCATGAAAGAAAAAGGTGTGCCGAAGGAGAAAATCGATCAAGTCGAGCAGTATATGTCGAGTTTCTCGCAGTATGGTTTTCCCGAGAGTCATGCCATTTCCTTTGGGTTATTGGCTTATGCAAGCACGTATTTAAAAGCTCATTACCCGGCGGTTTTCTATGCGTCTTTGCTGAATAACCAGCCGATGGGGTTTTATTCCCCTGCGACATTAGTCCAAGATGCGAAGCGACATGGGATTCGCGCGCGACCGGTAGATGTGTCAGTTTCGGAATGGCGTTCTATAACGGAGAATGACCGGACGATTCGCTTGGGGTTGCAAATGGCTTCTGGCGTGAGCAAAGAGCATGTGGAGGTGATGCTCAAGGCTCGGAAGGAGTACGGGTTTGTCGATCTGCGAGATTTTCTAAAGCGAACGCGCTTTGATCGAGACGAACTGCGAACTTTGGCGTCTATAGGCGCGTTGAATTGTTTTGAAAAAAGTCGGCGTCACGCCTTGTGGGAAGTGGAGCTAGGCTACGACCCAAGCGACCTGTTTTCGGATGTGGATGAGGAATCGCAAGGGTTGAGTCCACTGGAGGTTATGAACTATGTCGAGCGCTTGCACGCGGATTATGATGGGGTTGGCTTGACTGTAGGATTGCATCCGATGGCGGCAATTCGAGACCAATTGCCTCAGGTGTGGAGGGCGGTTGATTTGGAGCACACTCCCAATGGGAGTCGCGTAAAAGTAGCGGGGCAGGTGATTTGCCGTCAGAGGCCGGGTACGGCGAAGGGGTTTCTGTTTATCTCTTTGGAGGACGAAACGGGGATTTCGAATATCGTGGTGTTGCCGCAAATGTTCGAGCGTAATCGTTTTATCATTACGCAGGAGAAGTACCTGATGATTTCTGGAATACTTCAGAATGTGCAAGGAGTGATCCATGTGAAGGCGGACAAAGTCGAGCTGCTACTCGAGGAAGATCTCCCGACGGCGGTGTCGCACGATTTTCATTAGGGGGTAACAGTGATTCCACCAATCTCATTGTTATCCTTGTCGCGCAGCGATCCTTGTGCCGCGAAGCGGTATTTGCGAAGCACTGTTGAAAATTGAAACAGTGACCTGCGGTCAAATCCGCTTCCGTCTTCGTCCCATGAACGGGACTACGCCGAGACAAGTCGCGGACAAGGATGATCCTGCGGATCACAAGGATTTGGATTGAGGTGATTGGACTTCTGCTTTGTTAAGGGCAATGAATCCAATACAAGAATTGTCGAAATCCGTGATCAAAGCCTGCTACGACGTTCACAATGAACT
>JANQSC010000069.1 GCA_028284235.1 Opitutaceae bacterium | reverse complement strand
AGGCCGACGGCCGGTGTTTCGTACAAGAGTCTCGCTTCAGGCTGGATGCAGGAGGAGTGGAGTTTTTAACATCGCTCACCCGTCTTTGACGGGATCGCTTGTTCCTTCCTGCGGAAGGAAATAGGTGTCTCCACTTTGTGGAGCCAGTAGGTTTTTGTTGCTCGAGAAGTTAGCTATTCGCTCGAACGATCCATTTAAGTCATAATCTTAATCCTAATCATACTCTTAATCAAAACCAGAGGGGAGTTGGGGGTGATTAGGAGTATGATTAAGATTAAGATTAGGAGAGCGCCTGATACTCGAGGATTTGATTTAAACCTGTTGTCCGCGTTTTAACGGGAATGCCCAACCGGTATGGGCGCGGTGGCTCGACCGTGTTTTTCGCGTTTGGCTTTGTATTCGGAGGGCTTGCATCCGAATTGCTTTTTGAACGTTCTGCTGAAGTAGCTGAGTTCGTTGAATCCGGTGAGGTCGCTGATTTCGGAAACCGTGTATTCATTGGTCAAAATGAGCTCTGCGGCCCGCTTTAGGCGGAGCTTTTGGATAAAACCGCCCGGCGTTTCCCCCGTCATCGATTTCAATTTCCGGTAGAGGGTGTAGCGACTCATGTGCAGGGCCTCGGAGAGAGCGGTTACGTCGAATTTAGTGTCACCTAAATTTGAATACACGGTTTCGATGATTTTGTCGACGAACTCGTCGCGCTGGGGCTTTGTTCCGATTCGCTCGAGCGGTCCTTCAGGTTTGAGAAACTCCTCGCGGAAGCGTTCAATGTTTCTCGCCCGAGTGTCGAATCGGTTCTGAATCTTCAGTCTCAGATAAGCGGGTTTGATTGGCTTGGCGATATAGTCGTCGGCTCGGGCCTCGAGCCCCCGGACGGTTTCCCGATTGGAGGCGAGGGCGGTTAGCATGATGACCGGGATGTGGCTCGTGGACGGGTCTGACTTGAGGGCGTGGCAGAGTTCGCGTCCATCCATTTCGGGCATCATGACATCGGTGATCACCAAATCGGGGAGCGTGTCCTTGGTGATGTCGAGTGCCTGGACTCCGTTCTCGGCTTCCAGGATGCAGTAGTCGCCTTCTAGTTCCAGTCGGAGGAATCGTCGGATGTCGGGGTCGTCTTCCACGATGAGGATCGATTGGGACGGCTGCGTTGCTCGGGGCTGAGACTTTGCTTGTTTGACAGCGCTTTTGTGAACGGGGACTTCGAGTATTGGAAGGTGGACAGAAATGCGGGTCCCACAGGCGCGTTTCGAGAATCGTTCGTGTATCGGACTTTCCACTTCAATTTGCCCGTGTAGCGATTTTACGAGGGAGTGGACGAGGGCGAGCCCGAGGCCCGTCCCATTCTCGCGCGGCTGGCCCGGAGCGCGCTGGGCTCGGTGGAAGGGATCGAAGATTCTCCCTTGTTCCTTGGCGTCGATTCCGATGCCCGTATCCTCCACGTGTAGGGCGATCCCCCTGTTGCGCGACTTTTTCTCGAGGCGAACGGCGACCCATCCGCCTTCGGGCGTGTACTTGATGGCGTTGGATACGAGATTATCGATGATCTTGGGGAGTTTCTCCTCGTCGTATTGGGTCGTGATCTCCCTGAAGTTTGCATTGCAATCGAGGGATAGGTTCTTTTTTCGAGCGGCGTCCTGGTGGAGCGAGACCGTTTCTCGCGCAAATTCCACGAGGTCGCCCGTTACCAGTCGGCTCGGCCAGTCGGCGCCGTTGTATTTTCTGAAGTCGAGCAGCTGGTTTACGAGATGAATGGTTTTTTTCGTTCCTTTCAGAGCGAGGTTCAGCCTCTCTCGAGTCAGTTTATCGCGAATGGTCTCCAGGGCGCTTTCCAGGGGGCCGGCGATTAAGGTGAGGGGGGTGCGTAGTTCGTGTGAGAGATTGGTGAAGAAGCTCAGACGAACCTCCTCGATTTCCTTGGCGTGCCGCATTCGAGTTCGGACGATGTAGGCAACCAGACAACCGATCGTCGCTACGATCGCCAGCCCTGCGGCGAGGAACCACGGCCGTTTCCACAGCGGGGAGATGACGGTGAAAGCGATCTGGGCTCTATGCTCTTGGATGTTGCCTCCGGAGTCCCGGGCTCTCACTTCGAAAATGTGGGTCCCCGGAGGGAGGTTGGCGATTGATATGGCCGTGTTTTTCGAATACAAAGACCATTCGCTTGAATTCAGCCGAGTGGCGTATTCGAGGTCGGCGCTGGGGGTCTCTCCCCATGGGTCTGTTCCGGCCCAGGAAATGTAGGCGGGGTCGGTTTCCGCGATTCTCTGGGGACGCTTAGTGAAGCGAGTGATCGGCGCTTGTTTTTCGGGCCGATAGCGAATCGACGAGATCCCGTCGACGGGCGCCGCGACGCCGGTTGAATTCGGGGAAGGTCGAAGATACCAGTTGTTGCTGATGCGATTGATCCAGATCGATCCATCGGAGTCCTGCCTGAGATGGTCGGTGCGGTTGAGGCTTAGTTCGGAACTGAACGACCGGTGGATCCACTGACCCTCTTGAAAGCGGGCGATGCCTGTTTGGGTACCCGCAATTATTGTGTTCGGATTCTGGGGATCTTCAAGCAGATGCATAGGGTAGTTCGTACTCAATCCGCTGCTATGGTCGAAATGGGTCCAGACGCCGTTTTCGAACCGGTAGATGCCGATGCCCCAAAGCGCTGTCCATAGCGCTCCTCGACTGTCAACCAGCAGGTGGTCGATCCATCGGTTCTCGAGAAATTCGGGGAACGGTTTGAAACTCGACTTCTCGGTAATCCGGTGGAGTCCCATTGATCCCACCCATAGGCTGTTGTCAGGAGTTTTTTCTATTGCATGGACCTTGGCGGGCGCCGTTTTGAAGCGCGGTTCGTCGACGCGCTGAATTGAATCGCCCTCGAGTCTCAATCGTATAAGTCCTCGCGCGGCGCTCGTCGCATCTCCTATATCATCCCACCTAGAGCCGAAAATTACATCGCCATTGTTTGAGCAGTATGTCGCGGAGTGGTCAATCCGGACTCCCAGTTCGGGGCAGCGCTCTTGTATCCAATGACCGTCCCGCCAGGCGCAAACGGCCGCCTGTGAATCGTCGGCCCCAGCAGCCCAGATGGTTCCGTCGCGCGCTCGGACTAGAGTGGTCGGCGTGTCGATCCCGCCTCGCCGTTCGGTCCAGAGTTTGTCGCTTGGGTTGTAGGTGACTACTTGCCCTGCTTGGGAGATAAACCACTGGGTTCCGTCGAGCGATTCACATTGGTAGGCGAGGCCTGGATACGTCTTCCACCGGGAGTCCGAAGTGTGGATCTCGTAAATGCTAGAGCGTGGGCCGCCGATGATTGTATTTCCATTTTTGCGGACCAGAAGGAACGAGCCCTGGTTTGCCAGTCGATGTCCGACAGTGCTCAGCCGGGTCCAGACTTCGCGCGAATTGAAAATGAGAGCGTCACGATCGCGAATGACGAGTCCGCCGTCAGCGCCGCGATCGATCCAAATCGTCGACTTGGGAATTAAACCGGATTTTGTTCCGAGGCGTTTGCGGCGCCACCGATCGGACCGAGGCTGGTACCTCAGGGTTTGGAAAGACGCGTCGGAGCTTGTGGCCCAGAGAGTTTCGTCGGGACCGACGACGAGGGAGTCGATCTTTGCCCCTAGAGCGTCGAGGCGATAGAAGGACCATTGATCGTAAGGGGCCGGCAGGCCGTTCTCGAGCAAGGGCGCGCGGACGATCTTCGCGTTTCGAGACTGGGCGAACCAGACCGCGCCACCGTGTCTCACGAACGAGTGAAATCCTCTTTTACGCTTGTATATGGTTTTTTTAGTGTCGCCATTAATCAAGTACAAATCTGTTCGAGAACTGGCCAAAATCGCTCCGTTGTCGAGTTCCAGGAAGTTGTTGCGATTGAAGACGCTCGAGTCGTGTTCGATTACGGAGCGCCAGGTTTGGTCCTGAAACAGCTCAATGCCCTGGGTGTAGGCGAGGTAGATGCCTCCTGAGCGGGCTGCGTACACTTCAATTGAAAGGGCGCTTTGGCGGTTTTCGAAATGGAGTTTTGGATAGGGGTAGCTCGAGAGTTCAATCCCGTCGTAGCAGTAGAGACTCGAGCTGTCGGCGAACCAAAGCCGTTCGTCCGTGTCCTCGCAAACGGAGACGAATTCGTGACCGTTCAAGGCTTCCAGCTCGATCCATCGCCACTCCTCGGCGAGCGGGTTGGCGGACCGAGCGGGCGCGTAAGGGACGACCTCCCCGTTCGTTGGTTGCAGGGTGGCGAGCAATACGATCGACCAGGATAGAGCGTGTAGCCTGTCGCTTGAAAGGGTCACGGGAGTTGGTTGAAGAGCAGATAGGGAATGCTCCCAGGAACGAAAAGAGGTTTGGATTCAAAAAGTCTGCAACGCGCGGAACCAACTCGTACGCGTTGGCGCTTCCGGTGTCGCGAGGTCTATTAGATCCTTAGCTTGCTGATAGACGCGAGGAAAAAGTATACGATTCCGTCTATATTGGAAGTGATGGATCTATTTATTTTATGAATATAAAATTAATATAATAGATAGCGCTTAGGATGGGGTCCCGATTTTACCCCTTCGTGGAGACCTAGCTGCACGTGCGTGCAAGATTCTGCAACATATATATTACCGGATCGCAGAGACTCATGGGTTAGTCTGGTCCGGCCCCTGTTTTTGCAGTGGCTCGACCAAGCAACAACTACTAACCAACCAAATTTTTATAGTATGAATAATTTTAGATTCACCCACTGCAAGCGTTTGGAGAGCCTTCTGACGTTGGCTTATCGCTTGTTTTTATTATGCGTCGCTGCCCTCCTATTTAGCAACGGCCTGAAGGGAGCGATCCCAATTGGGAGCAGTATCGACGGTATCGAAGCTGGCTCAAAATCGGGTTCCGCGGTATCAATGAGCGCCGACGGGACCATCCTGGCGATTGGCGCTCCGTTAGCGACCAATTCCGACGGCGCGGCAACGGCGGGACAGGTTCGGATTTTCGAGAGGAATGTTGATACGGGAGAATGGGATACCTTGATCGGAACACTTGAAGGGCAAAGCGAAGATGAGGATTTTGGTCAAAGCGTCTCGCTGAGCGCCGATGCCTCGAGAATCGCTGTAGGCGTTCCTCGTTACGACACAGTCGGCGGAGGCGCTCAAACGGGAGCGGTACGTGTTTACGAGTACGACTCCATGTCCGACACATGGGTACAATTAGGGGGTGACATCGTCGGGGACGAAACGGCAGCGCAGTTTGGCTATTCGACAGCGCTGAGCAGGGATGGAACCACCGTGGTCGCGGGGGCGCGTTTTCACGATGGATCCGTTCCCTCTGCCCCCGAGAACGCCATCGGACAAGCGAAGGTGTTCACTTACAACTCCGCGACTCTGACCTGGGATCAAAAGGGAGAAAGTATCAATGGTTACGCAGCGGATGAGCAGTCGAGTTCAGCGGTAGCGATTAGCGGAAACGGAAACACAGTCGCGCTGGGCGACCCGCGAACGAACGCCAGTGATCCGGCCGTAGTAGAAGCGGGACGCGTTCGCGTCTACAACTACGAATCAACTGATACTTGGACACTCTCTGGCGAGTTTTTCGGAACCGTTGCAGACGGCGAGCTGGGGAGGTCAGTCTCAATCAACGACGATGGAACCGTTGTTGCGGCCGGAGCCATGGCGGAAGACGATAATCTGGTCGCAGGCCGAGTTGTCGTATGGGAATTCGATACGTCATGGAACCAATTGGGACCGGCTATAGAAACGACGGAAACCGACGACCGTTTTGGCAGCGCGGTTGCGTTGAACTCCGAGGGGTATATTGTCGCTACAGGCGCGTCGCGCAACAGCGTGGAAGGCAACAATCGAGGGCTGGTCCAGGCGTTCAGTTATGATGCTGGCGCCGACGCCTGGGTTCAAATCGGCGGCGACCTCTATGGCGAGTCGAACAATGACAAACTGGGTACGTCCGTCGCATTGAGCAGTAGTGGTTATATTTTAGCCGCGGGAGCGGTGGACAACGACAACGGAGGAAGCAATGCGGGCCAAGTCGGAGTTTACTATATGTTGAGCGACTTCTCTTCGGTTCGAGGCTTAGTCGACTATACCGAAGATTCGGTCGCGTCCAACCCTTCGGACTACGGACTGTATACACAATCAGAATACTTAGAGTCGCGTGTCGCTGGCCAAGAAGACGTAACCACTAACCCTTACGATTACGGCCTGTATGTTGAAACCGATATCTCCGACGCGCGTGTTGCCGGGCAAGAGGACGTGACTGCCGATCCTCACGCCTACGGACTTTACACCGAAGAAGACTTGGGCGGAGACACGGGCGCCGCGCGAGAAGCCGGGCAGCAAGACGTGATCGCCGATCCGCATGCCTACGGTCTGTTTGAAGAGAACGATCTCGAGGATGCGGCGGATACCGCCCGAACGCTCGTAAACGTGTCCACTTTGTCGGGAATCGATGGCGACCAGCCCACGACGCTGGGATTCGTCGTTACCGGTGAAAGCAAGCAAGTGCTCGTGCGGGCAGTGGGACCCAAACTGACCGACTTAGGGATCGAATCCCCGCTGCCCGATCCCGCTCTATCCGTGTACCACATTTCCATAGACGACCTGTCAGCCGAGCTCATAGCCACGATCGACAACTGGACATCCGGACTGACGGAGGCCGAGGTCGCCGCGCTCAAGGACACCATGGATTCGGTGGGCGCCTTTCCTCTTGACCCGACCGACGATTTTCAGGGGCTCTCGCTTCCGACCGACGACGCGACCAGCGCCGCTGTTGTCCTGACATTGGAGGAAGGCGTCTACACCTGCGTCGCCACCTCCGCCGATGGCGGCGAAGGAAGGGCCCTCATCGAAGTTTACCAAGTGATGACGGACTGACGCTTTTCCTCGGCGGCGCCCAGCGCGTGCTGCCGAGAGGTACGTAGTCGCAAGTTCCCGCAACACGATCGCTACCGGATCCAGGAGCCTTGCGGGCCACTCTTTTCAGTCCGCCCGATCGAGCGGCGGCCGAACCAATGAAGCAACGCCAAATATATATAACGTATGATGAGTAAACACCCTCTTAGATCCACCCGCCGCCATTGCCTGGGAGGCCGTCTGGCGACGGCCTTTCGCTTGCGCGCCCTCCTATTCGCCCTCGGCCTGTCGCTCGTTTGCGGCCTTCTGGGCGGCGCTGCGAGAGCGGCCAACAAGTTCCAGCCCTACAGCGCGGCGGGGCACAATCTGGTCCACATAGCGACCGCGGACCTGGACTCGACGGGAAAGAAGGATCACGTCGTGGCCATGGATGTCGACGGGGTCGTGATCGCGTTTGAGAATCCGGCCGACATCGTCGACCCAGCCGACGGCCTCAGCAATATCCTGTGGACCTACAGTTCGGGCCTGCCCTCTTGGGGCATGTCGATTCAGACGGGCGAGGTGTACGGTGGAAGCGCGGGCGACGAGATTCTGCTGCCGGGCACCGATGGCCACCTTCGAATACTCTCGGCCAGTGGCACGCTCTTGATGAATGTGGCGGTTTCCGACGGCGCTCTCTGGGCAGTTGACGTCGGGGTCAACGACTACGGGAACGTCCGAATCGTGACCGCCGGGGTGGATGGGAACATCTACATTATGAGCGCATCAGGTGCCGTGAAGGAGACCTACGAGCCGGACATTGAAGGAGTGGTGTACAGCCTCGTGGTGGGCAACTACGACGGAGTGGGCGGGGACGAGGTCATCAGCATCCTGTATCACAAGGGTTTCAATGGCCATACCTTCATGTATGCGACCGACCTGACAACCTATGTCGCGCCCAGCTACTGGGAAGCGACCACAGGATTGGATACGGCTGCGCTTCCCACCCAGTATCCACACGCGTACGACATGGACGGGGACGGCGACGACGAGTATCTGGAAAAGTGGGGCGTGTCCCACCCCGATCGCGGCACGCTCAGCAACGAGATGACCTGGAGTGAATTCCTCGACGCAACTGAGACTACTAGAATCAGTCTTTCGAGTTTGAGGAATAATCTGGGAGAGGCTCCCGGCACGGGGACTGGCTACGTCTCCAAGCGTACGGTTCCAGGTGATTTCATCAAGCCGACGAATAGCGGTGCCACCAGTTTTTTGGATAGTGAAGTGTTCCTAGCATGGGGAGACGATGCCTACCTGATCGACTACCAGGAGGATGGTGGCAGCGAGTCGGTCGAAGGAATGGCCTACGGATTGGCCCCCCACATTTTCAACTTCTGCGATATCGACAGGCTGGAAGGCAGCGGGGAGGACAAAGTGGTGCTGGCCGGCCCCGCCAGCGGCGACGACCACTTCTATGTGGTGGACTTTTCGGGGGACGGTTGGAATAGCGACGTCACGACGATCGACGAGGCGCCCGGTAGGTACAAGAGGGTGAGCGAAACCCTGGAGAGCCTCGGGGACGATCTCGAGGCGTTCTCGGGCGTACCGGCGACGGCGGGCGAGGAGCCGATCTGGTTCGTCAATTCGTTTAAAACGGGCAGGCCGGGCGGGGTAACCGCTTCGAACATTGACTCCAAGGTGGCCGATGTGAAGGCAAAGTACGAGCAATGGAACGAGAAGCTCTTCGGCGACCCGAACTACTGGCCGCAGCGGATCCGATACGCGACTACAATGGCGATGGAGAATGTAGTCGGCGACGACGTCGAGAAGCACGCGGTGCTGAAAAACTACTTCAAGGCCTTGGCCAACGAAGGGCTTTACTTCCAAATAAATATGGGCAAAGGAAGTAACCAGTACATACAACCAAGCCAGTTGGCGGACTATTTCGCGGCGTCTATCAGTGACACGGACGGCCAGTGCTACATGATCGGGGGGACTGGGGAAATTGCCTCTGGGGACAAGCACCGCAGTTGGATCCCCATGCTCGACGCGGTCAAGGAGAGGGCCGACGCGCTCGGGGTGGATCCGCCCGTGCTCGTGCTGCGGTCGAAGGGCTCGACCGAATTGAACGCGCCGGAACTCTTCCCGGATGACGGGAAGTACAGCGACATGCTTTCGATTGGCGTGGAGGCCTCGAACACCGGCTCGCTCGGCTTGAGCACCGCGTCGCGACTAGGCCTGTGGCTGAACGGGGATATTCGCGTTTGGAGTAGCGATACCATCGGGGATTTGAACACACCGAGCAGGGTGTTAGGTTGGCAAGCGATGCATCACCCGCACACTGCGTTTCGCCATATGCTCTTCGAGTACGCGTTGGGAGCGCGGGTGTTCCGAATTACCTCCATCGCCAGTGAGGACAATCCGCTCTACCTCAGTGGAGACGTAACCGACCCGAGCGAGCAGTACTCGCGGGTATACCGGGACGGGATTTATAATTTCCTGCGAATC
>JANQSC010000055.1 GCA_028284235.1 Opitutaceae bacterium | reverse complement strand
CCGGCCCTACATTGCAATTTGCCAACCATCACGCTCGCCATATTCACGCCAATTTGGAAATCAACTCCTCTGTCGGTTCAACACCCAGTCCGGGACCGTCGGCGATCCGATACGCCCCCTCCGAACACTCGATTCCCTCCGTAATCAAACCGTGGTTACGCTCGAAAATCGAATGTTGAAACTCGTGGCCCACGAGTCCCTCGAGCGCGACGCTCGCCTGTAGACTCGCGGCGAGAAAAACACCCGAACCTATCGTGGCGTGCGGGATAATCTGGATACCCCGTTCATGGGCCATGCGAGCGATACGCGTAAACTGCGTGATCCCCGTATGCCCCATTTCGGGCTGGACGATCGAGACCGCGTTAACGTCGAAGCGCAGCTTGGCCTCGTAAGTCGTGCGCCATTCCTCGCCCGCGCCGATCGGCGTATCCACTCCTTGGGCAACCTGGGCGAGTCCTTGGACGTCCTCGGTTGCCACCGGAGCCTCCGCGAACCAGAGCCCGTGCGGCTCCATCTGGCGAATCGTGTCGATCGCTTCGTCCGGCGTATGGACCCAGTGCAAGTCGGCCGCGATTCGAGCGTCCGAGCCCAAAGCCTCCCTCAATGCGGAGATCTCCGCGACAACGCCGTCATCTGCGACCGGCGCCGCGAACTTAAAACTGTCGAACCCGCGCCCCTGCCACTCTCGAGCAAACTCCGCCCGCTCGGTCAATGTCGGTTTGGG
The DNA here is from genome assembly GCA_028284235.1 of Opitutaceae bacterium. Lineage (GTDB taxonomy): Bacteria > Verrucomicrobiota > Verrucomicrobiia > Opitutales > Opitutaceae > Pelagisphaera. The sequence goes on along the minus strand of JANQSC010000055.1, from coordinate 48,230 downwards.
CAAGCCCGACACGTAGGCGGGTATTTCGTCGCGAAGGCAGCCCCCCAGCAACTCGTAAACCGATTTGCCCACCAAGCGGCCCGCCGCGTCCCACAAGGCAATGTCCACCGCCGCCAAGGCATCGAGATAGAATCCGCCCGTGTATCCACGAACGCGCATCAAATTGTACAGATCGTCGTGAACGGTCGACGCGTCCGACGGTTCACGCCCCACTACGAAGTCCGCCAGCAAATCGTCGATGATCGCGGTCGTCGCCTTCGGGGCGACAATGCCGTAAGTCTCTCCCCAGCCAACGACGCCCGATTCCGTCTCCACGCGAACCAGCACGGAACGATCCATTACCGGATACACCGTCTTGTTCTTCTTGCGCACGAAGTAGCCTTTGGCATTCGGCTCCTCGCCTGGGCGCAAGCCGCCCAGATAGGGCTCGTCTCTCGGAACCGTTAGAATGAAAGACTCGACCTTGGCGACGCGACTCATAGAACGACCGGCTTCAAGGGCGCGATTCTCATAAACGGCGACAACGCTTCCATCTGGGCCGCCAGTTCCGTCTCGTCGAATGCGTCGAACTCCGGCAACGGCGAGCGAACAATCGCGTTCTTCAGTACACCGCGACGCGTCAGCACATGCTTCGTCAATCGCATGCGGTAAATAAACTGGATCACCAGCAACGGCAACGCCCGCTTGTAGAGATCCCGGGCCTTTGAAACGTCCCCGCCTTGGTAGGCATTCCACATGTCGACATGGATATCGGTAATCTCCGCCGCTGGCATGGCCGCAATGGCTCCACGATTCATCTCGTCGATCAGGTAGCGAGCGCCGCCACCGCCAATCACTCCGATCAAATGCTCCGGAGCCTCTGATATCAACGCGCTAACACGCGGCCCGGAGGGCAACGACTCTTCCTTAACGTATCGAATCGATGGGGACGCGCTCACAATACGGGAAATGCAAGAGGTATCCAGTCCCGCTCCCACAGGAGCCGGCGCGTTCTGCAATACGATCTCCACTCCAGGCGCGTTTTCTATAACGGAAAGGATAAACTCGGTGGCTCCTTTTTCGTCGTCCGCGAACTGGTTCGGTATCAAAACCATGGACACAACCGCGCCCATTTCCTTCGCTTGAAGAATATTCGCTCCGATCTCTTCCGGGCTTCCTTTCCCTCCCCCGCTAATGACCGGGATTCGTCCCTCGGCAACCCGGCACACGACTTCTAGCAAAGCAATTCGCTCGTTCGGCGACAAATGGTCGTACTCGCTTGCGACGCCGGGAAAGACGAGCCCGCTCGAGCCCGCCTCCACGCAAAATCGGGCGACTCGCTCCATGGCGACCGGGTCGATTTTCCCCTCCTCGTCAAAGGGGGTCGGCAGCACCGGCAAAATTCCTGTTAAGAGTGATGACATAAATCTGTGTGTGTTCTCGTTTGGCGGATCGGTCCGCCTCTCCCTGCTTATTGGGCGATCACTTTCTTTAGCGCTTTCTCGTCGAACTCAATGCCCAATCCCGGACGCTCGGGGACGACGGCATACCCGGGGTGAAATTCAATTGGCTCCTTCAGGAGCACATTCCCGCGCGAGCCTCCCACGTCGGTCGCGCTGTGGATATTGCCGCCTTCCATGATGACCGCGTTGGGCGTCGCCACCGACAAATGAAGCGACGCCGCGACATAAGGCGAGAGCCCAGTACTCACGTGCGGCGACCAAAGCACGCCGTAAGCGTCGGCCAAATCCGCGATGCGCTTGCACTCGGTGATTCCCGCCGCCCGTCCGACGTCGGGGTTGACCACGTCCGCTCCCCCGCTCTGCAGCAAGTCCCGAAACTGAAACCGGTTCGACAGCGCCTCACCCGAACAAACCGCGGTATCCAACGCGTCCGCAAGATCTGGATACCGTATCGAGTCGTCGACCAAGAGTGCGTCCTCGAACCAGCCAATATTCCCCAGCGCGTCGAGTTGCCTGCCCACGCTGACCGCTTCGTGCAGCTTGAAGGCGCCCAGAGAATCGATCATGAGCTGGCCTCGGTCGCCAATCGCTTCCGACACGCGGGCGACTTTTTCAATCCCGTCCGAGCTCGACTTGTTGTAGCCCATCTTGACCGCGGTGAATCCTTCCTCCATCGAACGAGTCGCGTCTTCCGGCGTACCCGCACCTTGGTAGGTCGGAATACGGTCGCGGTACTTGCCTCCCAAAAGCTGGTACACGGGCAGGTTGGCGAACTTTCCAAGAATGTCCCAGAGGGCGATGTCGATGGCCGCAATCGACTCCGTATAGAATCCCGACGAGTACCCGCGCACACGCTGGCTGGAGTACATCTTTTCCCAGATCGGACCGACGCGACGGGCGTCTTCCCCCATCACGATCGGAGCGAGCAAGTCGCGAATCACCTGGGCGTGAACCGCCGGCGCCACGGGGGCGTGCGCCTCTCCCCAACCTTCGATTCCCTGATTCGTCGACACTTTCACCAAAACTGTAAACCGAACGCCTTTGGTCCGGGACGGGAAGGAGTGGTTCAGCCGATTGCCGATTCCCTGGCGGCCCGTTTCCGCGCCTAGAGGCGGCATCTCAACGTACTCGCTCAAGGGACCTTCCACCATCGGCGCGCTGATCACGAATGGCTCCACCCGCGTAATCTTCAACGGACTCGTTCCACGAGCAGCCGTATCCAGATTGTTCGCGCTTACACCAGAACCTGGCGTCAGAGTGGCTGCAGCAGCGACGGCTCCTGTCTTGAGAAATTGGCGACGAGTATTTATCATTTTTCGTTAAAAAAAATGCGGGTTGCCCGAAGACATCAAGCAACCCGCGCAATTCGGTTAACGGGAGGCGGCGGACTGGCCTAACCCTTTAGGGCCAGTCCGCGAAACAACCCGTTGTACTAACTACTACTAAACGTCACTAGAACTTGAACGTGCTGGTGAGGCGGAAGTTCATCGGATTCACCAATCGTACGCGCGTGGGGAGTCCGTCCGGATTCACCGCGGTGTAGATCAGGTCGTCGTTGTCCAGCGCATTGCGAATGTTGAGCTGGATCTTCCAGTCCACGCTGTCGTTCAAAATTTTGCGGCGGTGCGCGAACCAAATATCAACGTTCTGCTCGGTCGGCCCAAAGATGGGCTGCGTCACGTCCGCGATACCGAGTTCGCCAACTCCGACTACGCCGAGCTCGGCTTCAGTCGCAGTTCCATTTCGGTACCCGATTCCGACATCGTCCTGCCAGCGGAATGCGCCGCCCACAGACCAGCCTTTCAGATTGCTATCCTCAGGGAATCGGTAGTTGGTGACGAGGTTGAAACGCCATTCGCGCACTTCGTTGCTTGAACGCCCTTCCTGAGAGGTCTCTCTCAGTAGTCGAGGCCACTGAACCGTACGCGTACGCTGATAGATCGTCTGCGCAGTCGAGGGCTCGCCGGGATCCGGGACGCCATTGCCATTCAGATCGCTATAATTCTGGTACGTGTTGGGACGCGCTACGAGATCCCCCATCGCCAGCCATTGAGGTTCACGAATATCGAAGTACTCGCGATAAGACTGCAGTACATTCGTCTTAACAACCTCCTGCTGAGCGGCGTTGAACGCGAAGGTCCAGCTGGAATTCGGATTCCAGACCCCTTCGATTTCGAGACCCTTCGACTGGAAGTCGGAAACGCCAGTAACGTTCGAGTTTGGACTGTCCGACACCTGCGGCGTTCCTCCTGGAGACGGATCCGGATTGGTTGGGTTCCAAAACGCGTCCATCATCCCCTGTGGCGGGTTGGTGTAGGTATCTGCCCACAGTATATTATTGGGCCACAATCTTGGGTCGTCTGCCGCCCATGTGTTGTATACTTCAGGTGGCACGGAAGGATCGCGCGGTTCGCGTTCCTGCAGCGAATTGCGCACGTTGTTGTAGAATAGACGCTCCCAATTCGGGATACTGGCCGATCCAAGCGCGCCGTCAGTCTGATTCAGGGAAATAGTCTCGTACTTGTTTACACGGAGGTTGAACTTGCCTTCCGCTGTTCCAATACTGAACCCATACTCCGTGGTCTCTCCGGCAGGGTCTGGATGTGGTTGGCTCAAAAGGGTAATACGTCCGGGAGACGGTACGAAATTCTCAGATATGCCGTAGTGGGCGCTGAATGTCAGTCCGATTTTGTCCGCCAAATCGCGCGGCATGTGAGCCACAGCGCCCCACGAGAAGACGCTTGCCTTCGTGGTCGAGTCTGGAACGTTGGATACGCCCAGCGTCTCTAGCAACGCGATGTTGTCCGAGGTCTGGTCCGCGACGTCGCGGTACGAAGACGCATCGTCTTCACGCCAGCCGTAGGTCGCTACCAAGTTGTTGTTCAAGAAGTAGCTCTGGCCGGTAAACGCGAGCGAATCGATGTCTTGTCGGTCGAGAGACCCCGAAGTGATCGGGTCCAGCAACAGCGTGGAGTTCACGATGCGATACGCGCCGTTGTGGCCCGGAACGATGGGATCGGCTTGGCTGTCGTACATCCACGCTTGGAACTCGTTGAGACGCGGGGTGCCTCCGGTCAAAACGCCTTGAGCAACGGTGCCGCTTGAAGGGATGCCGGTGATGGCCGGCCCCAAGTAGCGCTTGCCCTGCGAACGACGGTCCCAAGAACTGGAAGTGAAGTCGCGGTTGCGATTCGCTTCGAGCACTTGTTCATGCTCTCCCGTGACGGTGCTGCCGTAGGCGTTCCGATAGTTGAGCACATCGCGTCTTTGCTCGGTGAATACACCTGTGAATACGTGGCGTCCGAGCCAGCGCATGTCGTCGCTGTTCTCAGCGAAGTCGAGGTCGTAGTAACCGGTGATTCGGGTAGCGGAACGCTCGGTCTCGGCCCCACGCATATTCTCGGTCATGGTCACGTAAGGACGACCAACGTTGGGATTGAGGGGCTCTCTCGATCCACCCATGCCATCGTTGATGAGATACGGCAGAAAGGTGCTAACATCGACGTTGATATTGTTGCCGACACGGTCTCTTGAGAATGATTCGTAAACCTGGTCGTCATAGGCGATTTCGATACCCGCATTCTCGGTGAAGCGGTGCTCCAAAGTGATGTTGCGAGCGTCGAAGGAGTAGTCCTGTGTGTTGTCGAGACCCGACAACGATTGATTGCGGAAATCAAACACCCAGCCATTCTCATCAGTCAAAACACCATTACTGAAGCCAGACTGCCCTTCGTCTTCAATCGTTCTCGCCGTGTAGTGCACGCGTCGAATTCCGTCGGGACCAGAGGTCGCGGGATCCGGGTCGAAACCGAGCGAGGGCTGAGTCGCCGCAGGGCCGTCGTAGATGTACTGGGCGTTACGATTGCCTCCGAAACCACTGAAGCCCGACTGGCCGGAAGCGCCGGTCGTGGTGGCCATTCCAGTGGATATCCAACTGGGGATATTCGAGGTCGGCGAGCTTGTATTCGGGCGGCTCGCGGTGCGAGAGCCTACTTCGAAATTCGCCCGAATGGTCGTTTTCTCCGTCGCTCTGTAGTGGATTGCTCCATACATTCGGCGATCATCCTGGAAGGCAGGCTTTTGCTTGAACTTGGTCTCGTCATTGAGACCGATCAAACGAACTGCGAGCTTGTCTTCAACCAACTCTCGATTGAAGTCCATGACCATGCGGAAGGAATCCCAGCTGCCGTAGCGAAGCTGTATCTCGTTGGAGTCCTCGAACTTGGCTTGCTTCAGGTTGTTGTTGACGATACCTGCCGGGCTTCCAAGACCGAAGAGGATGGCGTTCGGTCCCTTTGCAATTGCTACACGGTCGGTGTTGTAGGTGTCGAAACCGATATCCGTGAGGAAGTAGCCGCGGGTTCTGTCCGGATTGGCCAAACCGCGAACACGTGTCGAATTCGGATTGCGACGCTCAGCGCCGCCATTGCCAAAGTTCCCGTCCGGTCCAGACGCTTCCGTGTTTGTGGTATACAAGAACAAGTCCTCCGTCCCGGTAGCAGTTGTGTCTTCGAGAAACTCGGAAGTCACGATTTGAATCGCTCCCGCCAAGTCTCTCAATTGAGACTTGAGGCGCGTTCCGGCCAAGGTGGTGGTCGCGACGTATCCTTTGTCGTCGTCAGCCGCGACTGAGAAGGGGGACAGTTCGAAAACCTCCTCCGCCTCGTCGTCGTCCTGAGCATGGAGCCCAGGGACGCCCGCGATTGCGAGCGCCAATAGCCCGCAGAAGGGGCTATAGAATTTCTTAATAGGTGTCTTAGTGTTCATTTCTAGTTTTGGTTGGGAATGCCGGCTGCGTAGCCGCCAGCGCTGCCTGGGAATAGAAGATGGTGGGTTTGTATTACTGGTTTAGGGGAAAAGATTCGGGGTGGAATCTGCGGGGGGTCCAATGCAACTCGCAGAAGCTGATCAGACATTCGCTATCCTGCCGATTGAGCGCGAACATTCGAATCATTATTAAGTCAATAGTTGACCAAATTGATGCGAAATTCGCGCGCTGCTTCTACAACTACACGCGACACAACGAGTTGACGCGAGTAATCTCGCGAACACGCTGTCACAGTGATCGTACTACAAGTCGAACGGTACTAATCGACCCGAAACGGACGCAGTTTATCCCAGTCGAATTCCACTCCCACTCCCGGCGTGTCAGGAGCTACTGCCCGATGGTTCTCTATAACCAAAGGTCGTTTTGTATACGCGTCGATCGGGAAACTGTGCACCTCCAGCCAGCCGGCGTTCGACTGGGCGGACACCAGGCTCACGTGGAGCTCGTGCATTCCGTGCGAACACACTGGCAAGCCGTATTTCCGGGAGAGCGCCGCTACCTTAAGCCAGCCCGTAATCCCTCCGCAATTCGACGCGTCCGGCTGGATGTACGACAAGTGGGCCTGATCGAAGGCATATTCGAATTCGTGTACCGTGTGCAGGTTCTCCCCCATCGCTAGCGGTATTTCGCTCGCTCGCGCGATCTCCGCGTAACCCGAATAATCATCGGGAATCGTCGGCTCTTCGAACCATAGCAAGTCAAAGGATTTCAACTGGTTCGCCGCTTCGATCGCGCCCACCACGCTCATCGAGTAGTTCGCGTCAACCATGAAAGCCACGTCTGGACCGATCAGTCGCCTCACCGCTTCCACGCGCTCGATGTCCTCGATTAGATTCGCTTTCCCGATCTTGATCTTAACTGCGCTATATCCAGCTTCCAAATACCCGTTCACGCTATCGAGCAGCTTGGGCAGAGGGTACATCAAGTCGATGCCGCCACGGTAGGCGCTACAGGATGGACCCGCCCCGCCGAGTAGTTCCCATAGCGACTGCCCTGCCTCGCGACAGCGAGCGTCCCAGAGAGCAATATCGATTGCGGAAATCGCGAACGAGGCAATTCCCCCGCGGCCCACGTAGTGGATATGCCATTGGCAAAACGCGTTGACCGCCTCCACATCGGATCCGTCTCTTCCCAGAAGAACTGGCGCCAGATCGAATTCGATCAAAGCCTTGATGGCCCGCCCGCCACGGCCGCCCGTGTACGTATAGCCCACGCCTTCGACCCCGCTCGCCAATCGCGCTCGGACCACTACCAACTCGAAATGCGTGTGGTCCCCATGCTTGGCGTCCGAGAGCGTCTCCTCGAGCGGCACTCGGTACAATCGGGTTTCAATTCCTTCAATCGCGTTCATAGTCAACTATCTAAGAGCGCGTGTAGTATCCCATGCAACGTAGGGCTGGCGCTTGCGCCATGCCGCGGATGCAGTCCACAAAAACCAAACTACGCGGCGCTTCGCAAGCGAAGGCCCTACTAGAGAAATCGAAGTATCAGGTTCAATATACATTCTTTAAAGACCCGTCACTCTAAATATCCCGTTCATCGTCATCCAGTGTCCCGGGAAGGTACAGACGAAATGATGGTCCCCCGGCTCGCTCGGAGCCACGAAGTGAAGCGTATGCGAGCCGCCCGGCTGAACGACGTGGGTGCCCGCGATCACCTCCGGCACTTCCGGTGTGTAGTGCTTGTCGATCGCTTGAGGATCGTTGAGCATGGAGAAGGCGAGTTCGCCCACTTTTTGGAGATTGCCTTGCGTCACGAAAACCGCGTTGTGCGGCATGATGTCTGAATTTTTGAATACGAGTTTCAACGCTTCGCCCGCTCGGGCTTCGATGAGCGTAGCGCTGAACTTGAGCGCTCCGCTGCAATCTAAGTCAATCGTCCGCTCCCCTTCCACTATCGTTCCGGACATCGTATGCAAGGCGCCTGAACCCTCCAAGCGACGCACGCGCAACTCGATTTGGCTGTCCTTCCCTACAACGGGCGGCGCAAGCTCTGGCGCCTCGAACCGATCGCCGAGTTCGACAATGCTCGGAAACAAATCCGTCTTGAACGAAACGCCGTCCGCGTCCACGAGATGCATGCGTACATGCATCTGCATCACTGCCTCGATTTCAGGGATTTCAACAAAGAGGGAGCGTCCTGAGTTCAACAGCCGAACTGAACGAACCGCAAGGGTGTCGTGTCCGAGCGAATGGGGAATTTTCTTCGAATATTCCGGCGACCCGTATTGCTTCGAGTATTCATAATTCCATTGCTGGACGAAGAAATTCCGCGTTTTCGTCGACGAAGCGGCGTCCAGCTCCACAGGAAAATCAATCCGCAGTCCATTGGAGTGCACCCGGAATCCGATTGGCTTCCGAAACGGCTGGCCCGTATAGCGCACGCGTTGAAAGCACCCGTCCGTAACCGAATAGTCGCCCCAACCGTCGATACCCGTCAAATAGAGCTGCCCATCGTGCGGACCCATTGCTCCACGCATCACGCCGCTCTGGAAATCGCCGTCAAGCGGGACCACCGCGCCCTGCGATCGTTCGGTCGCATCGTCGCGCAGCACGAGATAGTGAGTCGAGTAGCCATAGGAGAGGCCGATCGTGTGGTCGTTGATCGGCCCCCAACGGTCGTCGTTCGCGTGCAGGAATCCTCCAGTCGAGTTGTCGATCCCGCGCGGAACAAAGCAAAGCGGTGGAGCAATCGTGTCGCTTGGTCGGTCGCCCTCATGACCGTAAAACTCGTTCGCTTGGACCTCGATCACCATCGACGCCGGCGTAAAGGTCCCTTCTTGCGGGCCAAAGAGAATGCTCCCGTTCGCTCCCGTCCCCACGCCCATGCAATTGCGGACACCGTAAGCGAAGTAGTCCGTCGCCCCATTCGGATCGGTCCGGTAGATGTCCTTCCAATTCGCAAAATAGAACGACCCATCAGCAGATCGGACCAAGCCAAACGAATGCGTATGGCTCTTATCCCTACCGGGGATGTTGTTGGCGTAGGACTCGAAGAAGTCCGCTTCGCCATCGCCATTCAGATCGTTCACGCGGGTAATCTGCCCGCGCTCCATTACGAAGATTCCATCCGAGTCGATATGGATGCCGATCGGCTGATGCAGTCCCGCGGCAAAGCGCTTCCAGCGCACGCGCTCAAGGGAGTCCGTCAATCCCGACACCGTCCACAGCTCCCCTGCGAGCGTAGCCACCAACGCAGTTCCGTCATCGAGAAAACCAACGCTCGTCAACTGCATCACGCTATCAAAGCCCGTTTCTTCAGGAATCGGAATCGTATCCACGACGTAGGGAAGGTCTTCCCGTGATGACATGATCCCCTCTACCTCGAGACTGTCGGGCCACCGAAGCGGGCCACCACTTACGAACGCAGTTAAGTCCTCGCCGGAAGCATCCAACGCGGCGCTGCGAATGGTTGACTCAGACTCGCCAATCGCGATCGCGATAGTCCTTGCTTTCTCAATACGCGGAATATTAACAAACGACTCGCCATCGATCACCTCGATGCGGCCCGCGCTCGCTTCGCCCTCCACCCCAACAGCGATGAACAATCCGTCCGGAATCGTTCCAATCGAAAGCTCCCCGCCCTCGAATCCGTCCGGAAAAGAAAGGGTACGGACGAAAACCGGTTCATCGCCACCCCCTCTCGCCGGACTGTCCAAAATCCATTTTCCGTCGATGCGGTAGGAGAACACTACCCGATCTTCGTACCGATAGTAACCCAGGTACTCGCTAGCGGAGCTTCGATTCCCTCGCGTCCAAGCCGAGGTCTTGGTCGCGGCCTCAAACCAGACCGGACCCTCGGGCGTCGCGCCGCGCGACGTGCCCCATCGAAACGAGTCAAAATTGATAAACCCGTCTCGCCAGACCAGCGGATAACGAAGCGTTTCGGGATCGAAACAGGTCGCCAGCGCGCTGTCCGAATCGAGCTTCACCGCCACCGCCTTGCCCGCCGCGAACGCGCCGCTACGAATCGTCTGTCCCCAAACCGAACCCATGTCGATCTCGTTCCAGCGATCGTCGCGATGCTGATTCTGATTGTGCTTCCCCCAGTGGCCGTGCAGCCCAGCGTCCAAACCCGGAAAGGCCGGAACGAGCGCAGGCTGGCGTTCCTGGGCCATGTAGTAGTCGGCCTGCCGCTGGTAGAAGGAGTAAACACGGGACTCATTGACGGTGGCGCCCGTATTCAATCGATCCTCACGCCCGCCAACAGGGTCAACGTACGGATGTCGCTCCGGATCGGCAATGTTCAGAGAATGATGCCCCTGGGCCTGCAGCGTTGAAACAGAAAAGGCGCAAAGCGCCATCACTTTTAGGGTATGAACATCATTCATACTTATCATAGGGTAAAAACACGAAATACCGGACAAATCAGAAACGCTCGCTCGAAAGTCGACGCTTCCTGAAGAACCTCGTCAGCGCATCACACAACGGCCCTCGCCGCAACGAAAAGGTAACATCGCCAGCCTCGCAAAATGAACCCCATTTTCGCCTAGCCAATTCCCGCGATCGCCTCAATATTTCCACCTCTCGTCCCTTCTCGCAACCCTACCCCCATGAGCAATCGACGTTCTTTCCTGAAACTCTCCACGCTCGGAGCGATTGGTTCCGCCATCGGAGCCTCCGCCGCCCCATCAGCGCTCGCCCGGGCGCTCCCGAAAAAAATCGCCGACCAACCCGGCGTCCAACTGGCGATCGCCACCATTTGCTGCGACGGTTTTGGCGATGAATTCTTCGAGCCCGCCTTTCGCATCGCCCCCGCCGCCGGCTTCCGGAATATCGAATTCAATTGCTGGTATCCACGGACTCTCACGCCCGCCGGACTACGCAGCATCCAGGAGCGCTGCCGCGAACGACAGCTCCGCCCCATTTCCGTGCAAGGAAACGGATTCAGAGATGGAAAAGCCATCGACGTGGCCCACAAGCTTCTATGCATGCAAGCCGCCGTAACCCTCGGATGCAGCCGCGTGAAGTTCACCGGAGCCAAGCGTGGAACGAATGGCGGCCTCCCCGCGATCATCAGCACCTTGAAAGAGCTCGCTCCCGCCGCAGAAGAAATGGGGATCCTCATCTGCGTTGAAAACCACGCCAACAATAATTTGGAAAATGTAGCCGACTACGAAACGCTCTTTGCCGCCATCGACTCGCCCAATGTAGGGCTCTGCTTGGACACAGGGCATTTTACCGGAGCCGCTGTCAGCATACCAGAAATCATTGAACGGTTCCACAGTCGCATCAACCACGTCGACCTGAAGGACTGCCAATCCGAAGGCGTCTACAAAACCGTCAAATTCGGGGAAGGTGTCACCGATTTGCACGGGACGATTCAAGAACTGATCCGACGCGGCTACCAAGGCTACCTAGTCGTCGAACAAGCGCCGCCCATCGAGCCGGGAACCCTCGTGCAAGATCTCGCCAACGCCTACAATCAATTCAAACAATACCAGTCGCCCGCCAGAGCATAACCACTCCCGGGACAATCCCTCTTATGCTATCACGTCTTGCGTATCCAGTTTTTCTATTAGCAGCTGCCAATGCGGCCCCGCCCACTCTTTTAGAAGAAGGTCAACAGATTACTCTTTTCGCGGAATCTCCCGACATCGTCACCCCCATCGGAATGGCAATAGGCTCCAATGACCGTGTATTCGTAATCGAATCACACACGCATTCGCCCCCGAGCAACTACGCCGGACCCGAAAGCGACCTAATCAAAGTATTTATCGACGAAGACAACGATGGCCGGGCCGACTCCTTCACAGTGTTTGCCGACGGTTTGGATGAGGCCATGAACCTCGCGTTCTCGCCGGACGGCACCCTTTACGCGCTCTGCGCCAACGCCCTCGTCGCTCTTCCCGATCGCGACCAAGACGGTGTGTGCGACGGACTCGAGACCATCCTCACGCTGGAAACCGAGTCCAGCAACCCCCACGGCAATTGGCTCGGTTTCGACTTCGACGCCCAGGGAAAAGTCTACCTCGGTCGCGGCAACGTCGGTAGCTACTACCACAAAGTCGAGGGAAAGGACGGGTCTGTCGTCGAAGGCTACGGCGATGGCGGCAATATCGTCCGAGCCAACGCCGACGGGACTGAGGTCGAGGAATGGGCCACCGGGTTCTGGAACCCCATGGATCTGAAATTCGATCGAAAAGGCCGCCTCATGCTCGTAGACAACGATCCCGATGCCCGCGGACCCAACCGACTCCTCGAAGTCGTCGAAGGGGGCGACTACGGCTATAAGTCCGTATTCGGAGGATCGGGACGCCATCCTTTTCAAGGCTGGGACGGTTCGCTGCCTGGAACGCTTCCCTTCCTCTCCGGAACCGGCGAAGCCCCGTCCGGACTGATCGACGCCTCTCATTCCAACAAAGACAGCTACCTCGTCACAATCTGGAACGAAAACACCATCGAACGACACACCGTACTCGACGACGGAGTACAAAAAACGCTCTTCGCCAAAGGAGGTAAGAACTTCCGCCCCGTCGCCCTTGCCTTCGACAGTCGCGACAACCTTTTCATTACCGACTGGATGCTCGTCGACTACCCCAACCACGGAGAAGGAAGCATCTGGCGCGTCAGCCCTCTGAAGAAGCCCGCTCCGCGAACAATCGGCAAATCGCCTCCCCAACCCAACGCCCGCTCCATTCGGAAAATCCTGACGAGCGACGACCCGTTCGAGCGGCACGCCGGCGAACTGTGGCTCTCGCGAACCCCTCAAGCGTCACTCGCAGCTCGACTCAGCTCTGACAATGATCCACTCGTCCGCCTTGGAGCCGCACTCGCCATGCGACGTTCAAATCGACCGGATCAAACCGAACGTATCCAATCTTTACTGGCAGATTCAGACCTATCCGTACGTCGCATCGCTCTCATGTGGGCGGGAGAAACCCTAAACCTCGAACTCCGCCCTCAGCTCGACAAAGCCCTCGCCGCCGGGGAAGTCAACCGAACCCTTTTCGAAGCCTACCTCGCAGCGGTCGAAATGCTGGAACCCGACTTCGCCGAAACCTTCGGCAGTCGACTCAGCCCAAGAGCCAACCGCATTCCTCGCTCGCTCGACCCCAGCCTGCTCGCGCAGCTAGCCCGCGACACATCCTTGCCCGCCACCGCGAGAGCCTTGGCAATCGCGCGTTTGAGCCCGGAAGACTGCCTCGATCTGCTCGACCACGCCGATCCCGAAATTCGTCTCGCCGCTCTCAAAAACGCGGCTCGAACGAGTGGCAACACCGTCAGAGACCGAATCCGCCGCATCGCCTTCGACACGCGCGAACGCGTCGAGATTCGGGCCGAAGCCCTATTCGGCCTCGGCCGCCAGTCACTGGAGAATCCACAGTTCCTCGTCCCTTTGATGGACGATCCGAATACAACCATCGCCATCGAAGCGGCCCGAACGCTTCGACTTCACTCCGGAAACGAGGCCGTTCGAACCGCCTTCGGGCAGCGCTATCCCGACTGGAGCTCAGTAACGGGCAACCCCGCGCTTGGCGAACTCGCCGAAGCCGCTCTATACGGTTTTGATCCCCGCAAATCGTTCGCCCAAAATCGTCCTCAAGATGTGGATACATGGAAAGAACGACTTGCCCGAGGCGGCGATCCGGATCGAGGGAGCCGCGTGTTTCGCAGCCCTCGGATGCTCTGCGCTTCCTGTCACTCCTCCGACGGGAGCGGCAACGAATTTGGGCCCGATCTCAGTGGCATCGCACAGTCCATCGACCGCGGCGGGATTATTCACGCCATTCTCCGCCCGTCCGATTCGTTTAGCCCGGACTTTCAGGCATGGACGATCAAAACCAAAGACGGCCAATCGCACCAAGGCGTGCAAATCGACCACAAAAGCAAAGGCGACATTCTTCTCTATACAACCGACGCTCGCGAAAACGAGCTTTTCAAAGCGGAAGATATACTCGACTACGGCGCCTCCCCCTATTCGCTAATGCCGCCCGGACTGGAAAACACGATGACCGTATCCGAGTTTCGAGATCTGATCGCCTATCTCGCCTCCCTCAACTAGCCCGCATCGCCAATACTCTTCACGCCAAATGATCCGCAGAATCACGTGCCTAATTTTTATATCACTTTACCTACAGCCCATTGCGGCAGATAAATTCGCGTCCTCGTTCCCCGAATACACACGAATATGGGTAGGCGCCGACTATTGGTCGAACCGTCTACAAGACTGGCGCGTGACCATGGGTCGGCTCGAATGCCTCAACGGCGACGCCGACATGCCCATGCGAACGACCCACTGGATCAGCGGGGCGGTTGGCGACAATGACGGACCGTTTACAGTGACCGTCCGAACCGGAACCTTGGGCAATTTCCCGGAAGGCGACGGATCCGCCTGGAGCGGACTGCTCATCGGAGCGGGAGCCGGCGAGCTAGACTACCGCTCAACCGCGCTGATCCACCACTTGCCCGGAAAAGGAGGAGGACTGCTCGCGATATTCGACGATGCCGGCTCCGCCCGTTTTCTTTCCAACGATTCGGAAGATCAAACCACTCGCGCCACCCTCGCGCACAGCCAATCGAACAGTCCGACACCAAGGACCGGCGGCCTAGGCAACCACGAGGACTACCAGCTCACGCTGAACGCTTCCGCCGTAACGAACGGGACGCGAGACCTTGAACTAGTAGTAGTCGATCAACATTCTGGCGTTGAAGCCAGTCGTGTCGCGTTGAGAAACGTCGACGCCGCTCGAGTCAAAGGCGGCATCGCCATGGTGTCGCACGGAGGCAAAACATCCCAGCGTCGATTCTGGTTTCGCGATTTCACCGTCCAAGGAGACGCAATCGAATCGCATCCAAAAAGACGATACGGCCCGGTTCTTGGCGCTCTCTACTCGCGCAGCGGAAAAACGCTCAAGCTCAACGCCCAGTTCCCTCCCCTCGGTTTCGGCGACCCGCGTTCCGCCACCCTCGAAATCCGAGCGAACTCCAGTGGAGAGTGGGCGAGCGTCGCCAATGCGGTCATCGAGTCTCCCAGTTTTACCGCCTTGTTTCGAGTCGAGAATCTCGACGTCAGCCAGTCATGGGAGTACCGAATTCGCTATGGAGACGTTGACCCCTCCGAGTCGTTCGCCGGACGTATCCCCGCCGCTCCCCGAGCAGGCGAAACGCTGAAAATCGCGGGGCTTACCTGCTACCAAGTAATCGCCCGTCCCGCCGACGGCGGTTGGGGGGACGGCTTTGTCGGCTCCCCGGACGGACGTTGGACTTCGGAAAACGTCTGGTTTCCGCACAACCGCCTCGTCGATTCGCTCAACCGGCAGCAACCGGACTTGATCGTCCTCCTCGGCGACCAGATCTACGAAGGCGGCAATCCCACCAACTCGGACCACTCGGAAGGCAACCCGCATATCGACTACCTGTACAAATGGTACATCACGCTGTGGGATTTGCATCGAGTCACACGCAATGTCCCCACCATCGCGATTGTCGACGACCACGACGTCTACCAAGGGGATCTTTGGGGCGATGGCGGAAGCGCCAGCATCAATGGAGCGAACAAAGAAGGCGGATACGTGCACGAACCCGAGTTTGTCCGCATGGTCGAACGCACCCAAACCGGCGCGAATCCCGATACTCAAGCCGATTACTCCCTCAAACAAGGGCTCTCCAATTACTTCACCGCATTCTCGCTGGCCAACGTCGACATCGCGATCATCGAAGACCGTAAGTTCAAGAGCCTCCCTACCCTCATCGGGCCGCTGGAGAAAAACGGGTCGAAGATCATCCAAGAAGGATACGACGTATCCGAAGCGGACATACCGGGGGGACAGATGCTGGGTTCGAATCAAGAAGCGTTTCTTGAAAAATGGACCGCCGCAAATCCGGACCGAGTGAAAATCGGATTCACCCAGACCACCTACGCATCGCTGCACACCGACCCCGAAGGGGACAAATGGATCGACGTCGATTCGGGGGGCTGGCCCCAGTCCGCCCGCAATCGCGCTCTCGAAATCCTCGGGAAAGGCAATACGCTCCTTCTCGCCGGCGACACGCACCTATCCTCCGTGATTCAACACGGAATACGAACGTACCGCGACGGGCCCTGGCAATTCACAGTCCCCGCCGTGGCCAACAAGTATCGGCGCTGGTGGACTCCGAGCGACGCGGGCGAGAATCGCCGCGACGGTCAATCCCCGTATCTCGGAGACCATGTCGACGGTCTCGGCAACCGCGTATCCGTCGAGGCGATAGGCAATCCAGTCCTTTCGAACGCCGATGTATTCGAGGAAAACATACGGCGCGGCAAGGGCTACGCCAGCGAGCACCTTCTTCTCGATCGCGCTGTCACAAAAGACGGATACGGCCTGATTGTCATTTCGCCCGACCGACAAACCGTCACCTTCGAATGCTGGCCGGTTGACCCAGGCAACGGGGTCCTCGCCGAGCAACACGAAGGTTGGCCGGTAACGCTGACGCGAACTCCGTCCGATCTTCAGTGGAAAAGGTAAAGTCGCTATTCGAGTCTAAGAGACTGACTTAGAGACTGTCCAATAAGTCGCTTTCGGGACCTTGAAGTTATATTTGGGAATCAGAATTTAGGCTGCGATCCAAGGAATACCCGGAGGGTATTTCGACGTGAGCAAATAAGTTCTGTGCCCAAATAGGGCAAAAGGACGAAGGAATGGACTTATTGGACAGTCTCTTAGGGAGTCACATCCTCATTGAATAGTGTATTGAGTTAACAGTGATCTCACCGAGATCAAGTCTCGTCCCGTCGAGACAAGACGAGAGCCACCGACTTTGTCGGGGTCTCCGACAGGATCGCTTCGCGAACAGGATCTTTTGGTTTTTGTTGCAAGCAGCAGCATGGGACCTCTTCGACGGATCCTTGTCCCGTCCCGTTAAAAACGGGACGGGATTCTGTTGGCGCGAAGCGTCATTTCGCCGCAAGGCGACTGTTAAACAAAAACTTAGCTTTTCAATTCTTCGATACCGCGCGAATTCAACTCTAAGCTACATTGAGTTAATCCTCTGTGACACAAGGTGACGCATCTGTGTGGCTTTCGGCAGAAGAGATCTTGAGGTTCAGGCTGGATTTTCCGGGGATATTCGCAATTCATTCGTTGAGTTAAGGATTCGCGCTAAATCCCCTTTGCACAGAGGTGATTCGTTGAAGGCATATGATATCAAGGCAGGCTTAACTCCTATATGCAGAGGGCCGATCCGCAAAAAATCGAAAAACGGTATCGGCTAATCGGGCTTGAACCTGCAAAGCAGGCGGTACCCACCCAGGAAGGTACCGCCTTGAAATAATATCGTTAGCTACTGTCTAGAAAAAACCGAGCAGACTCTACCTTATATCAACGTCATCGACATATAAGTAGTCATCTCCGACCGTGTTCGAGCTGAGCCTGAAGCGCACCTTTGTCACGGTGCCATAGTTGCTCAAATCTCGTGTGGTCTGCGTTAAGTTGTCTGCCTCACCAACCAAGTCCGATTTATTGCCGGGACTGCTCCTTGTCCAAACCGTGTGCCAGCCGTTTTCGTCTTTGACCTCAGCATAGGCGAACTCGGAGTCCTCTAGATCGTCAATATCCCACTTGAATGTCAGCGTTCCACCAGCGATGCCATTGGAGAACTCCCTCGTCATTCTTTGATTAAGAATTCCATAACGAATAGCTGCAACGTAGTTTCCGTTCCATTCCGTGATCATTGGAAGTATATTAGAGAAGTTGCTAGCCAGCTTCCAATCTCCGCTCCAGCCGAATCCTCCAGCCCAGTCGACGCTTTGGAAGTCGTCCGTGGGAATCAGGATAGTGTCACCCTGATATCCGATCAAATCGATCGCAAAGTCGATTCCGAAATGCTCGCCGGAGACGCGATCGCCGATGTACTCTGTCAGAATAATATAGTCACCGATGGAATCTGTAAATGCGCCATACTCGGCGATGTAATCATCTAGCTTGCCGTCGAAATCGTACTCTCTTTCGTCCGGAGACTCATCCTCTGAAGGATGCCCGCCAAACGGGTCGTCCCCAATGCTGTCATGAATCGTTCCATCGACGACGACCGTGAAATCACTCGTGTTCAAGTTTATGGTGGTGTCCATATTATCGTTGGTCGTAAAAGTGACGGGAACGTCTTGAACGTCCGCATCGGTTAGTACATTTGCAGTCCCCCCTTTGTCGTTTATAAAGTCAACAGTCAAGGGATCCCCATTCACGTCCGTGAGCGTCGTGTTGACGAAATTGAACACCTGCCCATCGTATGCGGTGTCCCCTTGCTGAAGCGGATGGGTCTCCTCGAGACGCACAAATTGGGAATCAACAAAGGTAATGTCTGTAGCCTGTTGATTTGACATTCCGGTCTTCACGTCGACTGAAATGAGATTGTGGAATGTATAGTTTGTTTGAGTGTCAGCGAGATACATCGTATTGCCGCTATTCCAGGCGGAGAGGTTTTTTACAACCGATGTCAGCTCAAGCTGACCGGCGAGATCGCGATCCTGCGAATTCAGCGCAAAGCGACCAATCGCATAGAGTTCGTTGTCCTCAAACTTGATGAACGAAGCGAGATCCCGCTTAACCCGACCATCGAACGAATTATCGTTGAGTGGAAAGGCGTCTATCGGGAACGCGTCGGGATCGAAACCGTCCACCAAGGGGCCCAAGTTAGGAAAGTTGTCCGCTGGACTGCCTCTGCCGCGAAGCTTAATCCCATGAAGCGAAGTCGCCGCGACATTGCCCACCATTTCGACGAGCCGACTTGCAAGGCCGTACCCATCTCCTCCCCGGAACTTATCCTCGATCTGGTGGCGCGAGAGTCGTTTAAAATCGGCGTCCCCCAAAGTGTCGTACCCAACGAGATCGTCAACAAAGTCTGCAGCATTTCTTCTGTTGCTTGACGAGAGGTTGTTGATCCATGCCCCAGTTTCCGATCCGCTTTCGGCAACCATCCCGCATCCGCGCGCCATTAGGACAACATTGTCTTCCATTAACGCATTACTGTCGTGGTGGACCATGCCCCAACCAGGTGAGCCCTGGACGACATTGCCGATGGCCACCGCCTGATCGGCACCCGCATGGGTTCCCATCTTGTGGAAATGAAATGCGTAGCGGCCCCGCTGGTTCTCAATTTCGTCTGGATTTGCCCAGAATCTGACATCTGGGTCTGAATCGTCATCATAATCGCGCGGACCGTCAAATACCCAATCGTCATCATCATTTTGGGAAACGGTGTAGAAAGTGTCATCAAGGAGCTTCGCTTTGTTCGTGCGACCAAGATCTACAAAGGCGGCGTGCCGCACGTCCACATCTGGATTGTGCATGAACATGACGTGCCCACGCATGGAAATGGTGTCTGGATGGGCAGAGCGAAAAGTTATGTTACGCGTCAGATTACTGACGTAGGCTTTGAAGACCTTGCCCCACACACACGTTCCAATATGGTCATACTGGAGACTGGGGGAGAACGAGACTGTTTTGTCTACGATGGAGGTAATCGTCACAATTTCATCCTGGGTACCCGACAAAGTGCTACTTCGCCATCTGCCACCTTCCGTTCCCGTTACATCGATTGTATCGCCGACTTCCCATCCGACTGGATCTTCGGAAAGTACAATTGAACCGTCGCCATCCTCGGCATCCTCAGCCAGTTTTATGAAGTCTTTCTTGTCCTGCCCGCGAATATAGGCACTGCCCATAGTAATGAATCCAATTGATAGCTGGTCCGGGTCGAAACCGGAAAACGTTCCATCAGTGTTCTTCGTAAAGCGACCGTACACACCTTCAACGTCGTCGAGTGTCGTGGTGCCGTCATGCCGATAGACTAGAGCTCCATCGACGTAGTAAGCCTTCGCGGCATCGTTCCAGCCTGTAGCTCCGCTGGTTTTCCAGTCATTGATGTCAAATGGGTCGAAAACGACTTCAATCGTGCCATCGGTGGAATCTGAGCCGTCAACAACAATGCTCGATTCCGAAACTCCAAACAAAGTGTCAACATACAGCTTTGTTGTACCCCCATTGTCTGCCGATATCGTGAACTCTCCCTCGACGAGTATGGCGAACAGTCTAGCCTCCGACGAGCCATCGTAATAAACCGAAATATCCTCGGGGACATAAGCAATCGCCCCCTCGCCCGGGACTTCACCACCTTCCCATGTGGTTGTGCTGAACCAACTACCGTCGGCTACTGCCGTATGCGTCGCGGTATCCGATTCAATTAACCCTTCAGCGAAGGGCAAGTAGGGACCCGCCAATGCGAGGCAAATCCCAACTATGCAACTTTGTAATTTCATGTAGTATTTGGGGTTCGGGTTGGATTTAAACTGAGCTCAGCGTTAATTATGCGTCGAGCAGTCAGTGTATGGATTAATCTCTTACAAATCTGTTTGAGCCACAAGCAATGGAGCTTGTAGAATCAATGCGATCAACAATGGCTTACCGCCATGCAATCGCCGGAATTCGGCATATAGATCAATCACCGTAGTCATTGTTTGGATTCTGGGTTTGCCTAACGAGTACCGGAATTTCGCTACTCGTTGTGGGCCCATTTGGAAATAGCCTTGATTTTCAGTCAAACCTATCATCCAAAAATTCACTATAACTATTAAGTATAATCTTGTCGCCGTTCGAACTTTCTGAAAGAACCCAACGACCAAAGTTAGCAGCCCCTTAAAGAAGGCCAGTGAAAGCCGATCAACTAAGCCCAAGCAAATGAGACCAAGACGTCTGACGCTCAAAGACATCGCTTCACGCGCCAATCTAAGCATCGCCGCAGTTTCGATGGCGCTGAGAAATCACTCGTCCATTCCGGAGAAGACAATTCGAAGGGTAAAAAAGATTGCCGACGAAATCGGATACGTTCCTGACCCTGCCCTTTCCGCCCTAATCGCCCACCGAACCGAGCTTCGCGTGCGAAAGAGCCACTCGAATATCGCTTTAATCTCTCGCGTCGGGTGGACAGAGCGGGGAAGCAGCGTTGAGACGCTCAAAGGCGCCAAAGCCAGGGCAATCGAGCTTGGCTACTCGCTGCAGCATTTCGAAATCGATTCAGCGACGACCGATCCGAAACGCTTTAGCAAAATGCTCAAGGCCCGCGGAATTCGAGGAATCATAATGGCCGCACTCAAGCATCACGAAGATCGCTTCGATTTGGACTGGAAGAATTATTCGCCAGTCACTATTGGCGCACCGGCGAACTACACTCTTTTCCACCACATCTCCCAAAACCAATATGCCAACGTATTGCTCTGCTGGAATGAGCTCTCCGCTCGTGGTTACGATCGCATTGGCCTAGTTGTACAGAAGATTCTCACCGACCGAACGTATCACCAATGGGAAGCTTCCCACGCCTACGTTCAATCTAAGACGGAATCCATTTCAGATCCAATTCCTAGCCTAATCCTTGACGGCTCTCAAGATATTGAGGCCACACGATCATGGCTCAGGGAATACCGGCCACAGGCAGTAATCAGCCGATGTAATTGCTTTTTCGAAGCTGCCGATCTCGAAGGACTCAGAGTGCCAGAAGATATTGGATACATCAGCCTCAGTGTTTCCGATGACGATAGTATAACAACCGGTATCCACCAGCATCGCGAAGTGATGGGCGCTCTCGCGGTCGATATACTCAATACACTGCTGCATCGCAATCACCAAGGAGAAAACAAAGTCCCAGTTGGGACCCTCGTAAATGGCACCTGGCGAAACGGCAAAACGCTCTCAAGTCACCCGCCAGAAAAAATGTAGTGACAACCCTCCGGCTTGAGGACGACGCAGTCGCGTGCATCGCTGCACTAATGTGTTGCTAGTCGTTTATCGTACTGCGCTCTACTCTCTCGCGAACGAGTAAGTCAGCTACTTGCGGCGGGCTTACTTACGTCGCCTTCTGGAAAATCGGCTTCGCCCACTCAGGCGGCAATTGAGGCAACCTCCTGACCTTGTTCTTCCACATCTCCAACTTCCTAGCCGATTCCTTTGTTGGTATACGCTCGTCCCTCTCCCACCCGCCAAGGGTGGTTTGATCGACACCAATCTCTCTTGCTGCCTCGCACTGCTTCATTCCTAAGGAGGATCGAAGCCATACGATTTTCTGACCAAAGCTCGAAGGTGCGGGTCTCGGGTCATATCCAAGAAAGGCGATGACTTGTGGTAGCTGGCTCACAGTTGGATTAAAGAGCCCCTTTTCCCTCTCCCACCGGCATACTGTGGCCTCGCAGACGCCAATGGCAGCAGCTACCTCCCATTGCGTCAGTCCCAGCTCAATTCGTTTGTTTCTGACATGATCTCCAACCGACTCTAGTGCCCCTCGATATGCAGGGCTTGGGAGACGTTCAGTCTTTATGGTGCGACAACAAAAAGGGAACGAACCCTGCCGATGCGGAACCCCGATCATAATAAACTCAATTTGTTGAACAGTCTCTACGAGAATTTCTAACGCCCGTCTCGCATCGCCTCGAACTTCTCATTCATGGCTTGCTGTCCGTTGAAGGTCGGGTGCGGCTCGGCATTGCTTTCCGGCAGCCAAGTCGCGAGCTCGCGCTTTACCGACTCGAAGCGGGCATCGGCAGCAAGATTGTAGAAATTCCGCGCGTCCTGAACTTGGTCGTAGAGCTCCTCCGAACCATCGGCGTAACGAATATACCTCCAGTCCGCCGACCGAACCGCGTGATTCCCGAATCCTTGCGTACAAATAATCGCCCTGCCCGTCGTTTGATCCGGATTTTCCAAGAGCGGCACAAGACTCCTTCCATCGAGTTTCGTGGGCAAGGGCATGTCGCATAGCTCGTTCAAAGTCGGATAGAGATCGAGCAGGCTCACCGGTTCAGAGCAAGAAGCGCCGGACCTAAAGCTTCCAGGCGCGGCCACAATCAAAGGCACTCGAGTCGTCTGCTCCCACAGGGCGAACTTCTCCCAATGCTCTTTTTGCCCTAAGTGGTATCCATGATCCGACCACAAGACAACAATCGTGTTGTCCGCATGAGGTCCCTTTTCGAGCGCGTCCAGGAGTCGCCCGACCATGTCGTCGGTAAAGCTGACCGACGCGTTGTATCCCTGCACGGCTTCTCTCCACTTTCCATTCGCCTCCATCCAGTCGTGCCAGCCTTGCTTGCGCATCGCCCGCCCCGCTTCCGGCACGTCGGACAAGTCGTCCTCAACCACTTTCGGCAGGGCGACGCTCTCCAACGGGTGACGCTCGAAATACTCTCTCGGCGTCCACCACGGTATATGCGGACGATAAATCCCAACGGCGAGAAAGAGCGGCTTGTCGTGCGTTCGCGACAACTGACTCTCCGCCCACGCCACCACTTTCGCGTCACCCATCTCGCTCGTTTCGATGTCCAGTGGCGCCCAATCCATGTAGCCGCGATACTGCTTGGAACTGCCGTTCATCGGTCTTCTTTCAGGTTCCACTTCTTGAGGGAATTGCTGGGTCTTTGATGGAAAGTACGCGTCCCATGGCTTCGGATTCAGGTAGCCCTCGTGACTCATTCCATCGGACAATGTCGATCCGTGATAGAGTTTGCCGCCGCCTAAAGTCCTGTATCCATTATTTTGAAAATGCTGCGGCAACGTCGTCCGGTTCACGAGAACTTGATTCGAGCGCCAATCGTGCGTGTTTAAGTAGACTCCCGTCGTGGCGGGAGCGAGACCCGTCATCACGCTGGCCCGCGAAGGGTTGCAGGCGGGAGCCGCGCAATGAGCGTTGGTGAAACGTACCCCCATGCTCGCGAGGCGGCTCAGGTTTGGCGTCGAAACAGTCGTCTCCCCGTCGAAGCCTTCAGGGCAGGTATTCAAATCGTCGATCGCGATGAAAAGGACGTTGGGCTTTGGAGACGACTCAGCCACGGTCGAGAGAACCACAACCGCAATCGTGAAGAATTTTCCAAGGTGAGCCATCATGGTCTCGGTCGGCTTACCACCCACCAAGGAGAACCCTCGATAGGCAAAGTCTGGGTAGAGGTTAGGCTGCCGCGCTCGCTAATCCGAAACACCTTCAGTCGATTCGTTTGCTGCCCGGCTACAATTATAAAATCCCCGTCAGGGGTGATGTTGAAGGAACGAGGCACAGGATCCACAGCAGCGCGATCGCGGAAGTTCAACGACCCATCCGCGTCGCTGGTCGAAAAAACCGCTATCGAGTTGTGCCCGCGATTCGCGATGAATACGAATCTCCCGGTCGGATGAACTTCAATGTCCGAAGTGGAGTTCGAACCCGCGTAGTCGTCCGGCAAGCTCGATAGCGAATCAGCAAACGACAGCCCGCCGCTCTCCGGATCGAACAAATAGCGGCTTATACTGCTCCCCTGCTCGTCGCTTCCATAAGCGACGTTCAACCGAGGGTGGAACCATAGGTGGCGTGGTCCTGTATTCGTTTTTCGGATAAGGTGTGAAGGATCGTTCCGACTGAATTCACCGCTCTTCGTATCGATTCTGAATTGGGAAATCCTGTTGGGTCTCGTGTGCGGGACAAACAGGTAGTTTCCACTTGGATCGAACACAGCGGCGTGAGCGTTCTTGTCAATCGCGAGTCTCTGAATCGGCTCGCGGGCAACCGCCCCGTTTTCCAGAATGCGGTGAGCCGAAACCTCCCCCGTAGCGAAATAAGAACCGAACAGGAACCTTCCAGTTGGATGCACGTTTACGTAGCCCGCATACGCCTCCGTATCCACTTTTCCAAGCAGTGTTGGTTCAGATCCCCCATGCAAAGAGTAGGCCGCAATCGAGCCGGGGTTCTTCAGCGAGATATACAGACGATTCCCATCTGCGTTAAAACAAAACGAGCCCGGAGCGGAGCTGGTGGAGAATTCCCGTTTCTTGACAAGAGTTCCCTCTTCGGAATCCAATTGGAAAACCAATACTCGGTCGGGTTTCGAAGTCGTCACCCATACCTCTTGCCGCGCACTCGCAAAGCCGATCGAGTGAACGACCGCAGCCAGCGCCGCGAGGACAAGCCATTGGCCAATACAATGAGCGCGCGTCGGGAACATCGCTGTTTCGCAGTTTTTCACGGCCAATTGACTTACGACAGTATCCCCTTTACCAGTTTACCATGCACGTCGGTGAGTCGGAAGCGACGCCCTTGGAACTTATAGGTCAAACGCTCGTGGTCGATTCCGAGGAGATGGAGTATCGTCGCGTGCAAGTCGTGAACATGCACGGGGTTCTCGGTTATGTTGTAGCAGAAGTCGTCTGTAGCGCCATAGCTGATACCGGGCTTCACCCCCGCTCCCGCCATGAAGATCGTAAAGCAACGCGGATGGTGGTCGCGCCCGTAGTTCGTCTCGGTGAGCGTGCCTTGGCTGTAGATCGTCCGACCAAATTCGCCGCCCCAAACGACCAATGTGTCTTCTAGCAAGCCCCTCGCTTCCAAATCCTCGATCAACGCCGCCGTCGCCTGGTCCGTGTCGTAGCACTGCCCTTTGATCTGCTTGGGAAGCGTCTTGTGCTGGTCCCAGCCCATGTGAAAGAGCTGGACGAAGCGCACGTCCCGCTCGATCAGCCGCCGGGCCAGAATACAGTTCTGAGCATAGCTCCCCTTGCGGCGGGCGTCCGGACCGTACGCCTCGAACGTCGACTCGGGTTCGTCGTCGATGTTGGTCAATTCCGGCACCGACATTTGCATCCGGTAGGCCAGTTCGTACTGGGCGATTCGAGTGGAAATTTCCGGGTCCCCGAAGTCTTCGAAGTGCTCCTGGTTGATCGCGTTTAAATCGTCGAGCATGCGGCGGCGCAACCCGCGGTCTACTCCGTGGGGATCATTCAAATATAAAACCGGATCGCCGATACCGCGAAACTTCACCCCTTGGTGCGTCGTCGGCAGAAAACCACTGCCCCAAAGGCGATCGTATAGCGGCTGTCCTCCGGGCCGCCCGCTGCCTTTCGAGACCATGGCCACAAAGTCAGGCAAGTCCTTGTTCATGCTTCCCAGCCCGTAGGAAAGCCAGGAGCCGATGGAAGGCCGCCCCGCGATCTGCGAGCCCGTCTGGAAAAACGTGATCGCTGGGTCGTGGTTGATCGCCTCCGTGTACATCGACTTGATGAAGCAGAGCTTGTCCGAAATTCGTCCGATGTTGGGCAGAAGATCGCTCACCCACGCGCCGCTCGCTCCGTGCTGCTTGAAATTGAAAATCGTCGGCGCGACCGGAAAGCGCTTTTGCCCCGACGTCATGCCCGTCAACCGCTGCCCTTGTCGGATCGAGTCAGGCAGGTCCACATCGAACTGCTTGGCCATGGCCGGCTTCCAGTCGAAGAGATCCATTTGCGAAGGAGCTCCCGATTGGAAAAGGTAGATCACTCGTTTCGCTTTCGGCGCGAAATTCGGGAACCGAATTCCGCCTTCGGGCGCGACCGCCTTCAAGTCTCTCCCCACGAGGCCGGCGAGCGCTGCGGCCCCGATTCCGGTTGCGGTTTTGCCAAAGAACTGGCGGCGATTCATGAGGAGCCGGTTTTCGTGTCGAGGATCCATATTCACTGTTTGGTTACGGTTTCATCGAGATTCAGGAGCAAATTGGCGATCATGGTCATGGCCGCGAGTCGCGGCGCTTCCAGTGCGTCGTCCGGAGGCGACTCCCCCACCGCGATCAATCCCGCAGCGGCCTCATGGTTCGTCCGATAGTATTTAAAGTAATCGTCGAAACTGTTCTCTAGAATCGCCGCCGTTTTCGCATTCGGTTTTCGCGCCAGAACCGTTCGATGGCCGAAGGCGATCTGCTCGCCGACGGAATCGCCCCCCTCCAACAACATCCTCTGGCCCAACCCGCGCGACGCCTCCACAAATTGTGGATCGTTCATCAGGTTCAAGGCCTGCAAAGGCGTATTGGTGCTGGTGAAGTTAACGGAACAGACCTCGCGGGAGGCATTGTCGAAATTCATCATCGACGGCGGAGGGACGGTCCGCCGCCAAAACGTGTACATGCTTCTTCGATACAAATCTTCGCCCGATCCCTGAACGTACTTGTAACCTTTCGCGTCGAGCTCGTCCCACAACCCTTCCGGTTGGTACGGCATCACCGACGGTCCTCCAATTCGCCCGGACATCAGCCCCGACACCGCCAGAGCTTGAT
Source organism: Opitutaceae bacterium (assembly GCA_028284235.1). Lineage (GTDB taxonomy): Bacteria > Verrucomicrobiota > Verrucomicrobiia > Opitutales > Opitutaceae > Pelagisphaera. The sequence continues at coordinate 20,951 of JANQSC010000055.1, read as the reverse complement.
CGCGAATCGCCTGCCCGTACAATCGGAACCGCGGTCCCCGCGCCAGCAAACGATTTTCCGGGTCTTTCTCCAAAAGCGCGGGCGAAACACGCGACGACTGTCGATACGTGGCGCTCATGACGATCCGTTTCTGCATCGCCTTGATGTCCCAGCCGCTGTCACGAAACGCGCTGGCCAGCCAGTCGAGCAATTGCGGGTGACTAGGATTGGCGCCTTGCAAACCAAAATCCTCCGGCGTCTTGACCAGGCCCGTCCCGAAGTACATTTGCCAATAGCGATTAACCGCCACCCGAGCCGTAAGCGGGTTTTCGGGCGCCACCAGCCATTGAGCCAGCCCGAGCCGGTTCTTGGGCAGCGAGTGGTTCATCGATGGAAGCGCCGCGGGAACCGCCGGGTCCAGCTCTTCACTCCGATTGGGCTGATCGTAGGCGCCTCGGCTTAGCAGGAAGGTGTCGCGCGGCGTATCCATTTCCTCCATAATACTCACGTTGATGACGTGCTCGCGCTCGAACGCCGCCAGTTCCGCCTCTCTGTCTTTCTTTAGCTGTTTGAGTTCTTTGGCTTTCGGTGTTCCCTCCAGCCACAAGCCCAACAGCGACGCTCGGGACTTCTCATTCAAGTGAGCCAGCATCACGTCCTGCGGATCCGCGCGACTTAGCAACGCGATTTGCTTCGCGTCTAAATTTGTATCATAAATCTGGAGATCGTCGATCCGCCCATTGTTCAGCGTAGCGTCCCGAAGCTCCTCTTGAGCATCCTCCACGTTACGGGCGCCCACTAGCAGGCTCGTAGGCGTGTCGATGACGCCGTCGCCGAGGGAATCCTGGAGGGCTCGCGTTTCTAATTCGCGGCCATTCAAATAGAGCTTCAAACCGGAGGCTGCGCCGCTGCCGTCCCAAGTGATCCCCAATCGCGCCCAGTCATTTCTGGGAACAACCGCGTCGGACACGACTTCGATGCCGCTCGCTACGCCCGAGTCGTTGATCATCTGAAAGGAAACTCTAAAAAAGTCGGGGCTTCCCGAATCTTCGAGCATCAAGCGGTAGCCGTAATTCGAATCGGGCTCCATGCAAGCGAGCAGAGGCCCCTCAGATCCAGCAAATACGCGCGGCGTTCGGGCGTGAATCAACCAGGAACGCGGACTGTTCGACTGGAAGCCTCCCGAATGCGGTCTAAGAACCCGGGCGTAGGTTGATCGGCCGAATTTCAAGCTCTTGCCAAACTGGGAATCCACCAGGAAGACGTACCGCTTGCTCCGATCGTTCAAGCTCACGTTCCGAGACTGGTTCCTCAGATCCGGAGCTGACCGTTTTTCCACCGAGTCGAAAGACAAATGGAGCGACGCGGGCTCGAATTCTCTTATTGCATCCAGAATTTTACTACGCTCCTTCTCGACCTGTTGCAGCCAGCTTGCGAACTCCCCCTCGCTCCCGCTCTGCAATTGCTTCACTTCACGACTCACCGACGCGACTCGGGCCAACAAGGCGTCATGCTCCGCTTTCGTCGCCCCATGATGAATCGCCATATTCGGCTGGGGGGCGATATTCCCGTCCTTCCCGTTTTCAGGCACGTTGTTGAAAAAGGCGAACATCTGGTAGAAGTCCTTCTGGGTGAGCGGATCGTACTTGTGGTCGTGACAGCGGGCGCAGGCCATGGTCAGCCCCAACCACACAGTCGAAGTCGTCTCCACTCGATCCGCGACGTATTCAGTCTGGTACTCCTCGGGGATAATGCCACCCTCGTTGTTGATCCGGTGATTGCGGTTAAAAGCTGTGGCTAGAATCTGCCGATTCGTCGGGCTCTCCAGCAAGTCGCCCGCGAGCTGCTCGATCGTGAATTGATCGAACGGCATGTTCGCGTTGTAGGCGTCGATCACCCAGTCTCGCCAGGGCCACTGGCTGCGGAGGATGTCGTTCTGGTACCCGCCGGAATCCGCGTAGCGAGCGGCGTCCATCCACACTAAGGCCATACGCTCGCCGTAGCGTGGCGAGGCAAGCAGCCGGTCGACCACGCGCTCCCAGGCGCCTGGACGATCGTCGCTCAGGAACGCGTCGATCTCCTCGATCGTCGGCGGCAGACCAGTCAAATCCAAGGTCACGCGACGCAAGAGTCGCTCTTTCTCCGCGGGTGGCGAAGGCGACAGCCCTTCCGTCTCGAGTCGCGCCGCGATGAATACATCGATCTCGTTGCGGGACCAGTTTCGACTCGACTCTTCGATCTCAGGCAACGCCGGCCGCTCGATGGGCTTGAATGACCAATGCTGGTCGTAGGGCGCGCCTTCCAGTATCCACCGATCCAATATCTTCTTTTCCGCGTCGGTAAGAGTAAGCTTGGAGTTGACCGGAGGCATCACGTCCTCCTCGAAATCCTCCCAAATCCGCCAGTGCAAATCGCTTTCCTCCAGATTCCCAGGAACAATGCCGAAGAGCCCGCCCAGATCGGCAATCGCGTTTTCCCGCGTATCAAGGCGGAACTCCGACTTTTGATTGTCCGCATCCGGACCGTGGCAATGAAAACACTTGTCCGAGATGATAGGGCGGACGTCCCGATTGAAGTCGATCGGCTCCTCTCCCCAGGCGGTCGCCGCCAGAGTCGTGGTGAGAAGAAACGCAGGGGTAGAGAGTTTCATTTCAGGAGACAATGAGCGTCTATCCGGCCGCTATCGACACTAAATTTGCAACGCGACTAGCTGTCTCGACGGCTGGCGCGGCTCGGTCGCCCGTTCTGATAGATCTGCTGGATCTCCGCATCACTCAAGGTCCGTTTCCAGAGAATCACCTCGTCCATTCGGCCGCGGAATCCACGGGAATGCTCTCCGCCAGGTTCTTGCTGAAAGCTGCCGAGCAAGCACAGCCCCGGATCAATCGCAGGCACTTCGCGAAGAATCCCGTCCGCCGCAAATTCCCCGTTGATCCAGGTCCTCGCCGACATTGCTTCCGCGTCGACGACCGCGACCACCATCGTCCACTGGCCGAGCGGGACATTCACGTCGGTCTTCTTGTTGTAAACTCTCGGATGAACTCCTGGGTTGAAGTTTCGCTTCACCCGGGACACCTGCAAATGCAGCGATCCTTCCTTCCAGTCGATCGAATTGAAAATGGCAGTCAGGGCTTCGTCGAGGCGATCAACTTTCACCCAGGCGGCGAACGTAAATCGAGGCAACGGGGTTGGAATCTCGACCGCTACATGGTCGCCGGGCTGATCGAACAACAAGGCCCGCTTGCCCGGCCAGCGTCCACTCACCCAATGAGCGCCTTCGATTCGCCCATCGACGGACGCTCCATTGACCGCCTCGTCTCTAAGCGCACGATCGCCCTTGGTCTGCGGATCGAAGCCATAATAGAAAACCAGGTCCGGATCGGCGCTGATTTCGGAGCGAAATTGCTTCCAACGCGAATAGCTCACATCCGCGGGAGTAAGGAATTGGCCGGGCGTGAGCAGCGCTTCCTTATCGACTTGCCCGCCAACAATGCGGGCCGAGTCCCCAATCTCCAAGGACGCCAACGTCGACTTCTCGCCGTGGTTTTTCACATCGACCTGGCCGTCAAACACGTGCACGTCGCTTTGGCCAGAGTCGCCATCGACGTATACGCCAAACTCCGTACCCAAATCTTCAATATCCACCTCAGGGGTTTCGATCACGAATCCGTGGCCGGACTCCGGCGCCATGGCTCGAACTTGACCCCGGCTCAGTCGAACGCGGAACGCGTCGACCACTTCGAAATCCGCCGGCGACTCCACCGTCATCACAACGCCGTTGCGAAACTCCATCGAGATCATTCCCGAAACGAGCGAATAGGCGCCACTCCCGAACTCCCCGTCGATCGGGCCCGACCTGTCCGCGAAAACCGCATTCGCTTCGTCTTGCAGCGACGCGATTGGGGCTCGGCTCGACCAAGCGTAGGCGAGCGCCGCCACGATCGCAATCGAGGCTGCCACGCGAAAAACCGGGGACTCTAAAAAGCGAACGATCACCGGACGCGCCTTTGCCGCGGCCGGCGCAGCCACCCCGGCCGAAAGCGCCGCCATCTCGTCCGTCGCCAGAACCTCCTGCAACGACTCGCTGTCGAGCAAGTACTGGGCGGCGAATTCCCGGTTCGACTCGCTTGCGCGCAGAAGGGCGTTCAACTCCTCGGAACCACCCCTGCCCTCTCCTCTTTCCTGCAACAACTCGGCTATGCGACGGAAAGTGTCCGACCAATCCGATTGCGACTGATTATTTGTATCCATTTTTCTACTATGATTGAGTGGCTAGCTTTGATTCTATGCATTTCCCGAGCGACTGCCGCAGGCGCATCATCATGACCTTGACGGCACTGAGCCCTCGACTTTGCGACTGGGCGATTTCCTGTAGTTTAAATCCCTTGACATAATGGGCAGCCAACGCCTCGCGTTGCTCCGGCTTCAACTTGGACAGGCAGTGTTCCAAGGCTTCCACTCGCTTCGACTGCCCGGTTGCCAGCCGCTCCGCCGTTCCCGCCATGGCCATAACGACATCGTCGTCGAAAACCAGCCGATCCCGGCTGCGATCGCGCACATAGGCCAGCACCTCGAACCGGGCGACCGCGAAGGCCCACTTGAGGAACGGAGTGTCCGGATCCCAGTCTCCCGATTTTTTCCATAGGACGAGGCAGGTTTTCTGGAACACGTCTCGACTGTCTTCCGGATTGCCGATCGACGCCGCGCAGAAGCCGCGCAGCGCGGACTGCGACTCGGTAAAGGCCGTGATAAAACGATCTTCAGGGACGCCGGGCTTTTCCAGATCCGAGGACATTTCAGCTACAATCTACTCGCGAAACAGCGGACTGTCCACAACCGCTGCCAGAGTATCGACAATCCTGTATTCATTCTCTGCGGACCGTTCGAGAATCTTTTCGACTTCCCAGTAGTTCTTGGGTTCTTCCCCGTTCGCGTAGGTCAGTAGCTTGCTGATAAAGCAGCGGACAAAACGGTCGCGATTGGAGTCCGACGCCATGTGGGCGCGGTATTCGACGATGTCGCCGTAGCTTGTTCCGTTGCGGAACTGAGCGGAAGCGTCCACGGGTATCGGCGTGTTTTCCCAGGGGCGCGGGAGCGGGGGCAATCCCAGAGCGGCCAGACGCTGGTCCTCTTTGGCGACCTCCGCCAAACGAGCTCTCGTCGGGCGCTTTTCGATTTGCATCGTGTAGGCGTTCCGCCAAGCCCCGACAGGATCGAAGTTCTCGAACGCGTACCCGTAGGGGTCGATCGTCTTGTGGCAGGAAGCGCAGGACTCGTCCTCCATATGGGCGGATAGGATTTCCTTTACGGTCTTGGCCTGCCTCACGTCCGGCTCCTCGATAGCGACGTCCCCTGGAGGCGGGTTGGGATGAATGCCGAGGAGATTCTCCATGACGTAAATCGCGCGATGAATCGGGGAAGTTCCCAGACTATCCGCGGTCAAAGTGAGAAACGCTCCCATTCCCAGCAAGCCGCCGCGGCGGCCATCGGTAAAGGTGTACTTGCGGAGCTTCGAGTCCTGAGCGACGTCTCTGACACTGTAGACTTTCGCCAGGTCGGCGTTGATGAACGAGTAGTCCGCCGTCAAAAACTCGGATAGCGGAATGTTGTTTTCGACCGCGTGGTCGAAGAATCGAAGCGCCTCCGCCACCATGTCTTCGTTCAGCCGTTTCTTGTCGTACAACGGGAAGTGCTCCGGGTCCGGAGACATGAAGTTGATCCGGTCGAGCTGCAGCCAGGCATGCGGGAACTCCTTCAAAAACGGCTCGATCTCGCCGTTCGCCAGCTGGCGCTTGATTTCCGCCCGGACCAAGTCGAAATTGTCCAAGTCGCCGCAACGGGCCGCCTCCAGAAGCTCCGTGTCTGGAAGGGTGCTTTTGAGGAAATAGCTGAGCTTCGTAGCGAATCGATCCGCAGGTTCCCCCTCCTCCGGATTGATCAGCAAAAACGACGGCGAGACGAGAATCGCCACGATCCCCTCCTTCAAAGCTTCGATATCGCCCAGCGCCTCAGATCTCGATTGAACGAGGGCGACGACTGAATTCAGCTCGCTTTCCTTCAATGGGCGACGCCAGGCGCGCTCGGCAATCGGCGCCAGGATCGCTTCAGCGTTCTCCGCTTTCGGATTCTCGCCAATCAAAGCGATCTGGCGGCGAGGCGGCCAGCTCTCGAAAATCGGCCCTTCGATCTCGGCGTTGAACAAACGCGGGCGGGGACCTTGCCAGTATTCGGTCCAGTGAACCCAGTGGCTCGGAGCGGTGCTGCGATATTTCGCCTTGGGAACTTCCTCGCGAACGACTCGTTGATAGAGCTCCTGATTATTTTCTTTGATGTAGTCGTGGGCAATCCGGTACTGGAACTTGAAATTGCCGTTGCCGTTAAGGCGGAGCCCATCTGTCGGGTAGGACATCTGGACACGCGTTCCGGCAGCGATCCACTCGTCCAACTCGATTTCCATAATTTCCTCGTCCGGCAATTCGAAATCGCGCGTCCGATCGCCCATGTGCACGCGCAACGAGATCGGGTCGCCGTCGTAGATCCCCGTCGCCTCCTGATCGTAAATGCCCCGGTCCTTGCCCATGGCCCGAATTTTTATTCGATAACGACCGGTGTGAGGCGCCGTCTCGAAATTCGTGAAATAGGCTTTCAGTCGAATATCCAAAATATCGATACTCTCATCGGTTCGATTATCTCGCTCTTGGCGTTGCCGCTGGGAAAGACTGGTCATGCGCAAATTATCGGAGTCCACTTTTATGCGCCGTGTCTTCGGGCGTTCTCCGGAAAAAATGGTGGCATCGACGATCTTTCGCACGGACTCGATATACTGCTCGACATGGAACTGGCTCAACCCGAGCGCGTCCCCGTTCGTGTCGAATCCATCCTCGAGCGTGTCGCCCAGCAAGTTCGCCATCGGCTGGTGCGTGCCGATATCCTCGATTAGCAAGACGTCGCGTACGCTATTGGCCAGCTCGCGGTTGTTCAGTCGGCGCGGCGTCGATCGCTTGGGAGCGACTCCAGATTCATGATACCCGCGAACGTGCTGCGTCAGATAGTCGACGAGTTCGGCCCGCTCCGCATCCGTTAGCTTGCTCTTTTCCGGCGGCGGCATATCCTCCAGCGACACGAATTCCAGGCTGTCCTCCCAGAAGAACACGTTGTCCGCGCTCGGCCGAGCGCCCAAATCGCTCAGGCTGAAGTCGCCCTTGAGGTCTTCGTCGTTGTGGCACTTCGCGCAGTGCGCCTCCATCAGTTCCGGGCTTGCCAGCATCGCCGGCGAAAATCCGAAAACAAAAAAAGCAGACGCGAACCCCGTTTTCAGCGTATCCAATCCGCGCTTACCCATGACGTAAGTCGAACGCCCCCGTGCTGGTGTTGAAACTGTCTTTCTCAATGCCGAAGCGTTGTTGCAAGGTAACGTATAGATTGCAGAGCGGCATATTCTGACCGTTGCTTCCTCGCGTATCCACATGCCCCTTATGCTTGAATCCGCCGCCAGCCACGAGAATGGGAAGATTGCGGTTGGAGTGGGTGCCGCCGTAGCCCATCCCGCTGCCGAACAGCACGACCGTATGGTCGAGCATCGACCCGTCGGAATTGGGCTCCTGTATGGCGTCGAGTTTCTGCAAGCAGCGCGACAGCTGGGCAATTTGAAACGATTCGATAGCGACGAGCTCAGCGATCACTTCCGCCTTTTTTCCGTTGTGCGTGCAGGCATGGTAGCCGCGCGTCACGCCGTCGACGTCCGTATAGCTCAACTCGTTCGGGAAGGCCACCGTCGCCACCCGCGTCAGGTCGGTCTGAAAGGCGTAGCCGATCATGTCGAAAATCGCGTTGTATCGATTTTCTACCGTCACTTCGTAGTCGGCAAAGTGCTCTGAGATATCGTAGGTCGGCTTGTCCTTGTCGATCCAGTTGCGACGATCCGCAAAGCTCCCCTCCAGTTCACGGACCGAGGTTTCATATTGGTCCAGACGAACGCGGTCGGTAGCGCTTCCATTCCGCTTCAAGCTCGAAAGCTGGTCGCCCACCGCGTCGAGAATGCTCCCGTTGCGCTCGATCAGTTCGCGACGCGTTTTCCGCTCGGCTGCCGAAAGGTTGAGGAAAAGCTTGTCGAAGAGTTTTTGGGGGTCGGTGTAGGGCTTGAGTTCGACCCCGTTCGAATTCCAACTCATGCGAATGCCACGTTCGAGGGCAGCGTGAATCGACGGAAAGCGAACGCTGGAACCCGAGCGGCGGGCGATCAGCTGGTCGATGGAGATGTTCTTTTCCGGATAGGCCTGGCTGTTTTGGGGGAGAATGCCGTTGAGAAATGAAATCTCCCGGCCATGCCCGCTGACCATTCCATGGTCGGTGTGTGAGAGGATGGTCATCCGGTCCCGCAGCCATTCCAGGGAGCGAAGCGTCTCGGGCATTGCGAACTGCTTGCCGAATTCCGTCGGAAAAAAATGCTCCGGGTGCATGCCGAGCGGGTTTCCGACCACCAGAAAGCGTGTCGGGGACGATTGGCCAGCGACTGCCAGCGACTCGAGCATCGGGAGGGCCAGGACGCCTCCGATTCCTTTCAAAAATGAGCGTCTATCCATCTTCATAGGGGTAAATCAATTCGGGTTCTCGCGGGGCGAGGGTTCGCGGTATTACTCCAAACACGCGAATGGGGGTTACATTTTCTTGCTCGTTCTAAGTTACACTTGTTTGGCGTTCCTTGGACCGCGAGCGAATCCGTCTCACATCCACTCATTTGAAAGACTACTGGGAAGGATCGCAAACTCTCCCCTATTCGAACGTAGTGCCAACTCGCTCGCAAATAGGGACTTCTTGGACTCCGCGGTCCGCAAACCAGTCTAGGAAACGACCGGTTTGCTCCACTCAATAATTCTCGCTCGAAAACAGCGTCCATAATCGTCTAATTTTTAGTAACCACTGGATATACCCTACTCCAAATGCGTTTCCCCTCAGTCAGGCTGATTATTTCAAGCGGATGGCTCGCCGCGGCGCCCCTCGCAGCAAGCGCGGCGAACACCACCGTTTTCGAGTCGTTCAAACGCGACATCGACCCCATTCTCGACAGCTACTGCTACGACTGCCACGGCTTCGGAACGGGCAAGGGCGGCGTCACCCTCGACGAATTCACCGCCGAGACCATAGGCGACCACGAACTGTGGCTGCGCGTGCTCAAGAACGCCCGGGCCCATATCATGCCGCCCCGCGAGGAATTCCAGCCCAACGAGGAGGAGCGAGCCCAGCTTCTGGCTTGGATCAAAACCGGCCCCTTCGGGATCGACCCGCAAAACCCCGATCCCGGACACCTCACCCTCCAACGACTCAACCGAGTCGAGTACCAGAACACCATTCGCGAGCTCATGGGAGTCGAATTCAAAGCGGCCGACGCCTTTCCCGCCGACGACTCCGGCGAGGGCTTCGACAACATCGGCGACATTCTCACACTGTCGCCGATGATGCTGGAAAAGTACCTCGACGCCGCCGCGCAGATCGTCGAAATGGCGGTACCGACCCAGCCAAGCGTGCTTCCGGAAATGGTTCTTCGCGACGAGGAACTCGTGGACCGGTTTTCGCCGACTCCCATCGAGGACGACCGCTCCAACGACGATCTCCAGCTCTCCTTCTACGAAGCGTCCTCCCGATCCGCCACCCACACGATCGCCACGCCCGGAACCTACCAAGTCGCCGTCCGACTCAAGCCGGTCAGTTTTTCCAGTTTTCGTGGATTCGACTACAATCGCTGCCGGCTGCGCATGAAGATCGACGGCGAGACACGCATCGACGAGGAATTCGAATTCATCACCGGAAAGACCTTCGAGTACACCTTCGACTACGAATGGGGCGAAGGCGAGCGTTCCATCGAATTCGAAGTCGAACCCCTCACGTCGGGCCTGGAGAAAGTCAAACGACTGAAAATGCGCATCGAGGAACTCGCGATCCGCGGTCCCTACGAATCCGAACATTGGATACAGCCCGAGAATTACGCTCGATTTTTTCCCGGCGAAATCCCCGCGGCCGGCCCCGCCCGACAAGCCTACACCCGCTCCCTCCTGAAAGACTTCGCCACCCGCGCCTTCCGTCGCCCGGTCGACGACGAAACCGTCGGGCAACTCGCCGAAATCGCCGCCGCCGTTTCCGCCCAAGAAGGCTACACTTACGAAATGGGAGTTTCCCAGGCAATGGTCGCGACCCTCGCATCCCCGCGATTCCTCTTCCGCCAAGAAGGCGCGCTTCCGCTCGCGAACGGCGAAACCTTTCCGCTCATCGACGAATACGCCCTCGCCTCCCGCCTTTCCTACTTTCTCTGGTCCTCCATGCCCGACGAGGAACTCCTGGCCTTGGCCCGCGCCGGAACGCTCCGCGAAAACCTCGACGCCCAAGTCGACCGCATGTTCCGCGACGAGCGATCCAGCCAGTTCATCGACAACTTTTCCGGCCAGTGGCTCCACGCCCGCGACATCGAGTCCGTCAACATCAGCTCGGTCGACGTCTGGCTGCGCGACAACGCCGACCAGGAGGCCTTGGCCGCGCGTAAGGAGTACTCGGAAGTCCGCCAAATTCCCGCCGCCCGACGCACCCCCGAACAGCAGGAAACCTACACCCGCACGCGCAAGATCATGGTCGAACTCTACGACCGAGATCGACCCGAGCTGCGGACCTCCCTCAAACGCGCCATGCGCCAGGAGACCGAAAAGTACTTCGAGTACGTGATCCGGGAAAACCGCAGCCTCGCCGAACTCCTCGACAGCGACTACGCCTTCCTCAACCGCGATCTCGCCAAGCACTACGGGATCGAAGGCATCACCGGCCCGAAAATCAGAAAAGTCGCCCTCCCGCCCGACAGCCCCCGCGGCGGCGTGCTCACCCAAGGCACTCTCCTCGCCTTCACGTCGAACCCCACCCGCACTTCCCCCGTGAAACGTGGCGTTTTCATCCTCGAGAACATCCTTGGCACGCCTCCGGCCTCCCCGCCTCCCAATATTCCTTCACTCGAAGACGCCGCCAGCCCCGAAGAGCTGAAAAACCTGACCCTGCGCGAAAACCTGGCCCTCCACCGCGAGGACACCCTGTGCGCCTCCTGCCACAACCGCATGGACCCGCTCGGCCTCGCCCTCGAGAATTTCAACGCCATGGGAATGTGGCGCGAGTCCGAACTCAACCAGCCAGTCGACCCCACTGGCGTCCTTGTCACCGGTGAACAATTCTCGAACATCCAGGAAATGAAGCGTATTCTTGCAAATGAGCGCATAAACGACTTCTATTACTGCTTCAGCGAGAAACTGCTCACCTACGCCCTCGGTCGGGGCGTCGAGTACTACGACACCACGACCATCGACGCCCTCGCGGAAACGCTCGCTCAAAATGAAGGCCGCCCCGCGGCACTGATCCACGCCCTGGTGAAATCAGCCCCCTTTCAAAAACGTAGAAATTAGACGATTAATAGACGAAACGCTTGAACGCCCCATGAAACGTTCCCAATTCAACCGTCCCACCCACCGTCGCGCTTTTCTCAAAGGCGTCGGCGCTGGCCTCGCAATCCCCGCCCTGCAATCGATGGTTCCCGGCGGATTGCTCGCCGCCACGCAGCCCCTCCGGCAAGTCGCCACCACGCGAACCGGCGCCCCGCTGCGAACCGCCTTCGTCTATTTTCCCAACGGAGCCATTCCCGCCAATTGGTGGCCCGAAGGCGGCGGGCGCGACTTCGCCTTCAAGGAAACCCTCGCTCCCCTGCAGCCGCTCCGCGAGTCGCTCCAGGTTTTCAGCGGTCTGGACCAGCTCAACGCCAACGCCGGAAAAGACGGCGGGGGCGACCACGCCCGCGGCAACAGCGTCTTTCTCACCGGCGTCCGCATCAAAAAGAGCTCCACCGATATTCGAGCCGGCGTTTCCATCGACCAGGCCATCGCCAATGAAGTCGGCGGCGCCACTCGATTCCCGTCGCTCGAGTTGAGCTGCGATCCCGCCCGCCGGTCCGGCGCGTGCGACACCGGCTACTCCTGCGCCTACCAGTACAATCTCGCCTGGAAAACGCCCACCAATCCAATGACCCCCGAGTCGAATCCGCGCAAGGTTTTCGAGCGCCTCTTCGGCGAAGGCGAGCACGGCGAACGCTCGGCCAACGCCCAGCGCCGCATGGTAAACCGGCGCTCCATTCTCGACTTCGTCGTTTCCGACGCGGGGCGACTGCAGAAGTCGCTCGACCACCGCGACCGGGAAAAGCTCGACCAGTACTTGACCGGCATCCGCGAAGTCGAATCGCGTATCGAGAAAATGGAACAATTCGGGGCCACGGCCGATCCCGACCTCGCCACCCCCGAAGGCATCCCCTTCACCCACGGCGAGCATATCGACATCATGTTCGACATGATGATTCTCGCGTTCCAGACCGACTCCACCCGCATCTCGACGCTCCTGCTCGCCCACGACGGGGACAATCGCTCGCACGACGAAATCGGCATCCCCGAGGGTCACCACGAGCTGACCCACCACCAAAACAAGGCGGACCGCATCGCCAAAGTCGCCCGCATCGACCACTGGTACGTCCAGAAATTCGCTTCCTTCCTTTCCCGCATGGACGCGATCGAAGACATCGACGGCAAGTCCATGCTCCACAATTCCATGATTCTCTACGGAAGCGGCAATGCCGATGGCAATCGCCACACCCACGACAACCTCCCGCTCGTCCTGGCAGGCCACGGCGGCGGAACGCTCGACACCGGCCGCTACATTCAGCACGGTTCCCTCCCCGCCACCAACCTCTTTCTCAGCATGGCCGACCGCATGGGCGTGCAAGACCTGCCGCGATTCGGCGACTCCACCGGCCGCCTGGGCAACGTGTAGCCACAAAGCGCTCAACGAAGGTACGTTAGCGCAAACCCGACGAGACGTCGGGTTCCACCTTGACTCGCCAAAGGTGGAACGCGCCGTCCCGGCGCGTTTTTTCGCAATCTACAAACTCTTAGAAGCTCGCCTTACTTGTCGACGCAGGAGACATCCTTATTTGCCTCCGGCTCGGCGGAGGCATCCTAGACCCGACCCTGTCGGGGCGATGACAAATCTCATCACCCGCAGTCAAAAATTCACTACAAACTAGTCAACCAATGTCAGTTTCGCCGGATAGCGCCGGTCCGCGTTCCATTCGCCCAAATAGATCGCTCCCTCTCTGTCCACGTAGAGATCGTGGCCGTGTATAAATGTCTTTTCAGTTTGATAGAGCGGTTGCAGCGCCCCGTCCAAGTACGTGGGCTCGGATCCTCCCGGAGCGCTGAGCACGCGCTTGGTCGCCCGGTCCAAAACCAGGAGAAAGCCGGACTGTCCCAATCGCTTGCCCGTGCCGCCTTCCTTCGACCAGCAGACGGCCGTGTAGATCTTGTCGTCGCGGAAAAAGAGCTGCCCCGCGTAAGCCCCGGGCAATTCAAACGACTCGACAAATTCGCCCTCCAGCGTGAACGCCTTCAGCACATTCTCGCTGCGCGACGGCACCCACACCAGCGGCCGATTCGGATCGGAAAGGTCGAGAGAAATCCCATGCGCGTTGTTCAACCCCCAAGGCTCGCCCTCCGCTTTGCCGCCCCAACGACGCACCAAGGCGCCGGACAAGGTCACCTCGTATACATAATCTGTCGCATAGCCATCCGCGATGAGAATAGTCCCGCTTGGAGTCACCGCCACGTCGCAAGGCATGAACTGGCGATCGCCCGCTTCGCCAATCCCCATTTCGAACGGCGTTGGCAATTGCCTCACAATCGTCCCGTCCAACTTCAAGATCGTCACGCGCCCGTTGCTCGGAGTCGCGTTCCAGCCTTCCGCGGCGAAATGCCAGCCGCAATCGACGTGAATCAGCAACTCCTCCCCGTCTTTTTCGAAGATCTCGATCCCGTGGCCGCCCACGAGACCTTCGCCGAACGACCGGACAAAGGCCCCGTCTTTTTCAAAGACCAGGAACGCGTTCTTCGGATGATCCGTGACCAAGTAAATCAAACCGTCGCGACTCTCCGCCATAGCATGCGCGTTGATCACCGGGGCCACCTCCGGATCCGCCTTGGCCCAATTCAAGTCGACCTGGTAACGCAGCCCGTTGTGCCCCAATACCTGCCCGTCCGAAGAGAGATCCGCATGAGGATGGGACTGACCAGTCCCGTGGCCAAACGACGAAATCGCCCCCGTAGTTAGTGACAAGAGAACACAAATCGAAGAGCCGATGGATCGAATCATCCAAACATTCGAACACGAGGAGTCGACGGGCGTCAAACGTCGACTTGTATTCGAGTCACGCTTACCAGTCCACGACAGAACCGTCGTCCGGGTCGTACTGGGGTAGGTACTCACGTGGCTCGCCCACTTCCTCGTCGATCCGATTCTCGTCGATGGTGATACCCAGCCCTGGGCCCGTGGGAATCGGACGATAGCCGTCACGGACCGGAGGCAGCGGTTCGGCCAGAAGATCGTGTTCGCGATCGCCCCGCTCCTGAACCATGAAATTCGGGATGCACGCCGCGATCTGCAAGCTTGCCGCCAGCGAGCAAGGACCGTTCGGATTGTGCGGGGCCAAAGGCGCGTAGTACGCTTCGGCCATTCCCGCGATCACCTTCAACTCCGTAATCCCGCCCGCGTAGTTTACGTCCGGCTGCAAAATCATCGCCGCGTTCTTTTCCAGAATTTCGCGAAATCCCCATTTCAAGAAAATCCGTTCGCCCGTGGCCAAAGGCACATGCGTCTTTTTGGCCAAGTCCGCCATGACGTCGACATTGAGCGCTTGAACAATCTCTTCGTAGAACCACGGCTTGTACGGTTCGAGTTCTTTGATGAGCACGCTCGCGGTCGTCGGCTGCACCGCGCCGTGAAAGTCGATCCCGATATCCACGTCCTCGCCCATTTTCTCGCGCAGCGCTCCAAAACGCTCGACCACCTCGCCGATGAACTTGGAGCCCTCCGCGTACTTGAACGCTTTGCGCGTGCTGGTCGGACCCACTTTCATCGCCCGCACACCGGTCTTCTTGTCGGGCACTCCGTAGACAAAGGCCTTCTCGCGCGTCGGCCCGCCTAGTAGTTTATAAACGGGTACATCGTAGCACTTGCCCGCAATGTCCCAAAGCGCCTGGTCGATCCCGGACGAAATCGCGGACTTGATCGGTCCGCCCCTGTAAAACGCGCCGCGATGAATCGCCTGCCAATGGTGCAGCACCGGGCGGGGATCCTTCCCGATCAAGTAGTCGCCCACCTCCAGCGCGCCCGCAGCGCACGCCTTAGCGTCGTCCTTGAGCATCTCCCCCCAACCGGTTATGCCCGCGTCGGTGGAGATCTTGACGAATACCCAGGAATTCTTGAGCACGAAGGTCTCGATCTTGGTCACCTTTATATTGTCCCTTGGACTAATGGGAGCGGCCTTCACTATCGGACTCGCCGCGTCGAGCCCGACCAGGGCGCCCGCTCCGAAGAGCATCTTTTGAAACCAGGAACGTCTATCGATTCGATTAACTGACATAGGGGTAGTTGTTAGGAGGGATAACGATTAAGAAACGGAACCACTATAAACGCCTACTCCGCCGTCAGTCTAATACAAATAACAATAATTGTCATCGCCCCGATCCCATAAGGGACCCCGACATAGTCGGCGGCAAGCCGGGGCTAGGAGTCCCGAATTCTCGGGGAAAAAAGGTTTCTCGGCTCGATTGAATTCGGAATAACGCAGACGGAACACTCCCAAAGACATCCACTCCGCGCCAATAACCTCATTTTCCGCGCGGCCGCCGACTGTGTCGGGGGTTCGACGGAATCCCTATTGGCCCTGCAGCGCAGGGACTCCTAGTGAGGGAACCGAACGGTGATAAAAACGAGCGTTGTTTACCCAAAACAATAGGACCTATAGGTCTTATAAGTCCCATAGGTCCTATCCCAAAATCCAAGCGACTCGCGCCGAAACTAGTCGCGACTCAAAAACAGCCGTAGCACGTACCAGAAGAGCATCGCGACCGAGGCGAACAACTCGACCGAGGCGCCGACATACTGGTCCTCGCGGTAGTTGTGGATGACCTTCGACGTCGTGTAGAGAATCGCGCCGCCCGCAAACACAATCATCGCAACCGAAAACCAGGTGCCCAACTGAATGCCGAAAATAAAGGAGCACAGAATCAAACCCAGCGCGGCGAAGCCAACAAAGGTCAACGTCGAGCCGAGAAACGAAAAGTCCTTGCGCGTCATGAACGCCGTCGCAGTGAGACCGCCAAACAGCAAGAGCGTCATGGTCGCAGCAGATGTGATCACACCCGGCGCTCGAACCGCTGCGTACACCAGCATCGGGGCGAAGATAATCCCTTCCGCCGCCACGAAAAGCGCCATCCCGGCATACTGCCCGTTCCGGCTGGCCGAGCCTGACGCCATGCTCTGGCTTAACCACCCAACCACCATGAATCCACCCAGAAGCACCATAAATCCGTAGGAAAATGAGAATACAAAGTTATAGATCGCCACCGCCGCCCCTGTCTGGAACAGGACGAACTCGAAGGCGATGAACGCGAGAATCGCCATCGCCAAATGCATGTAGGTTTTGCGGATAAAGGCGGCTCGCGCCGAAGGAGCCGCTTCCGCGACGGTAACAAAGGGGTTGGAACTTTCGTAACTCATGCAGAGGAACCTAGGTAGATCCCGCCGCATATACAAGGACCAAAATCCGGCGAACTAAGGCACCGACTTACCTTGGGCCGCTTCCCAGATGGCGTACCAATCCTCGCGCTCGAGCGCTATCCCCGACGCCTTCATCCCGCTCGCCACGCGTTCGACTTTGTTCGTGCCCAAAATCACCATCGGGCGCGCAGGCGTGGCCAAGATCCAGGCGTAAACGAGCGCGTCAATGGGAGCGTCCCCGTATTTTGGCGACAAGTCCTCCAGCTTGGCACGAAGCCGCTGGGCCGCTCCCTCTCGATCGCTAAAGAGGGAACCGCCGCCAAGGGGCGACCACGCCATGGGCCGCACGCGGGACTGCAGGCACTGATCGAAAACGCCATCGTAAAGCGGATCCATGCATAGCGGGCTGAACTCCACTTGATTAGTCGCCAAGCGCCCGTCGAGCAACTTGTCCAGCGTCGCGAATTGGTGGATGGTGTAATTGGATACGCCCACGTGGCGGACCTTGCCTTCGTCGAGCAGACGCTGCAATCCGCTCGCCGTGTCCTCTGGATGCGTCAGCCAGTCCGGACGGTGCACAAGAAACAAGTCGAGCGTATCCACTCCGAGCAGTCGCAGCGACTTTTCCGCGCAGCGAACCAGATTCGCGCCGGTGGCATCGTATTGCGGAATCGACGCGTGGGCTTTCTCGTCCGACGGCACGTCGATCCCGGCTTTGGTGACGATTTTGAACGCCCCCCGCAATTCCGGATCCGTCATTAAAGCGCTCCCAATCGCTTCCTCGACCCGGTAACGCCCGTAAATTTCAGCGGTATCTAAAACTTCAATACCCGCTTCCAAGCATCGCCTCAGTCGATCGGCGAGCGCGTCGGCCGAGGGCGGCGTATCCTCGTCGAGGAGGCGCCAAGTTCCATAGGCGAAGTCGCCTAAGTCGCAGCGGAGGGTCGATTCAGTCTCGCTCATATCGGGTATGGCTCGACATTCTCGCCCTCTCCACGCGCGGGTCAACCGCGCAATCGGTGATTATTCTATTAAATAAGAACGACGCCCCAACGCGCGGGTGACTGGCTTCTTTACCCCCGCCTGCATTGCAATCGCCTCGGCGCCGACATCGCCTTCAAACACGACATCGAAGCGAATGCCCAAGTCGCCTTGGTCGTAGTCGCCACCGACCCAAGTAAGCGCCCGCGTCGTTCCCCGCTTGAACATCTCGATATCGATCGCGGCCAAGGCCGAACCCGAAAACTCAAGCGTCGTTCCCGCGGCGAATGACCGCGTGCTCATGAGAGTCGTCAAAGCAATTCCAAAAACCGAATCCGGCCGGGCAAACGCTGTTCCCACGCCACCGATCTCGTATTCGCGAACGCCGTCGCTCAATCGCGCCGTCGTTTCGATGAAATCGATATTCGAGTCCCTTCCTTTGAAAAGAACCTCCCCGACATGCCATCCCCAGCCGACTTGATCGTCGTTGTTGTCCACCGTCACCGGCAGACGCTCGATAGTGGCGGAACCGCTAAAGGTCCACGTCGTGAGACCCGTCCCGGGTTCGCCCGAGACCTGGATTTCTATCTCCGCGACACTTGTCTTCGCCCAAAAAAGCGGGACAACCAAAGCAAACGCGATTCGAAAGGCAAGATTTGTAATTGGATTCATGCGACACAATAAGCCTAAGTCGCGCCAATTCAAGGCGGGGAGTCCGATTTTTCGTCAGGAATACCACTAATTACTGCATATCAGCAACTTGAGAAACGACGTGTTTTTTCACGGCAGACCCTCAATATGAAACTCGAATTAACATCACCGCTCGAGGTGCAATAGCGGCCATTTTTGCCGACCTGTACTCGATCGTTCTCGCACGCCTAGAACCGATCTTCGTTCGCGTCCGCCTGGCGGGCCTGCAGTCGGCGCCGCAACTGCTGCATCAGATTCGCGTGTTCGGGGTCGTACGCCAAATTGGTGAACTCCTCGGGATCCCGCTCGTAGTCGTAGAGCTCGACGCCGTACGAGCCTTCGTCCCATTCCGTATAGCGGTAGCGCGCGGTCCGGATCGTGCGACCGAGGAATTTCGAGTTGTCCCAGCGACGCACCGTACGGCATTCGGTAACGCTGTAGGCCGTGTCGCGCAAAGAAACGCTCGGGTCGTTCAGAACAGGCACGAGACTCTTGCCGACCACGTGGGCGGGAGTGTCGATTCCGCACAAAGCGCTCAGGGTGGGATACAAGTCCACCAGTTCGGTCAACGACTCTGTCGCCGCGCCCCGCGCTCCGCCCGCATCGCCGGGAGTCGCCACGATAAGCGGCACCCGAGTCGAGCCCTCGAACAGGTCGCTCTTTTGCCAGAGCCCGTGCGCGCCCAGGTGGTAGCCGTGGTCCGAGACGAATACAACAATGGTGTTGTCGGCCAGCTCCAGTCGATCCAAGGCGTCGAGCAAACGGCCTACCTGAGTGTCGACCAGAGTGATCGACGCGTAGTACGCCTGGATGATGTCCTTTCGCTGCTCGATCGTCAGATCAAGCTGATTGGGACGGTCCGGCAGGGCCGCTTTCGGGATGTCGTCGCGGTCGTTCGGATGGAGCATTACCGGGTCGATGGCGTCTGTTGGATAGAGGTCGAAATAGTGGGACGGAGCCACGTAGGGCGTGTGGGGCCGATAGAAGCCCATGGCCAGAAAGAAGGGGCGACCGGTTTTGGAAGGGTGATTCTCTTCCATCATCTCGATGGCGTAGTTCGCGCCTTGGCCATCCGTGTGCTCCTCGTCCTCGCTGTCGATCTCGAGCCAGCTCAAGGTACCGCCCGAGTGCGCTCCCGGCACAATGACGTTGAGATCCGGCTCCCGGATTTTATCGATGCCGATCGGATTGCGGACTTGGTGCCAGGTGGCCGCGTCGTCGTTTCCGTTTTCGCCGATATTCGTCGGCACGCCATAGTGATAGATCTTCCCCACTCGAGCCACGAAGTAGCCATTGTTTTGAAAGTGCTGTCCCAGCGTAAGCACTTCGGGGATGTACGTGCGGAAATGGCCAGCGTTGGTATTGATATTCGTCTGCTCCGGATACAAGCCGGTCATAAATGACGTCCGGCTCGGATTGCAAACCGGGTTTTGCGAGTACGCATGGTCGAAACGGACCCCGCGGGACGCGAGCCGGTCGAGATTCGGCGTTTGCACCATCGAGTGCCCATAGGCTCCCAAGTCGCAGTTCATGTCGTCCGACACGATGAAAAGTACATTGGGGCGATCCGCTGCCCAAGCAATGGAGCCGACAAGAAGGGCCGAAATCAAAATGAAGCGGGGTATCATAAATTCGTCAGTGTGACCGGAGCATCGAGCGATCGCCTTCGAAGCTCAACCCTATTGTCTTAGAAACCGTTCCATCAGGCTTTACTCTTCCGCTCAACGCGCCTTCCTTGTTCACAGCGCGTCCCATGTCCGAATTCATCGAACAGCTCAAAACAATCTACCCCGCGGATCGACTCTACCTCGACGACGCCCGCATCACCCCTTACGTCTCGGACGGACTCACTGTATTCCGGCAAAAACCGGCCGCGGTGGTCATGCCGGTCAACTCCGAGGAAGTCGTCCAGACCCTCAAACTCTGCCACCAGCACAAAATCCCCTTCGTCGCCCGCGGCAGCGGAACCAGCCTTTCCGGCGGCTCGACGCCCATCAACGACGGCCTCGTCATCAGCCTCAACCAACTCGACCAGATCCTCGAACTCGACCCCGACAACCGCTCCGCCCGCGTCCAGCCCGGCGTCATCAACTCCGCCATCAGCGCCGCAGCAGCCCCTTACGGCCTCTACTTCGCCCCCGACCCTTCCAGCCAGACCGTCTGCACGCTCGGCGGAAACCTCGCCTTCAACTCCGGCGGCGCCCATTGCCTCAAATACGGGATGACCTCCAACCACATTCTCGGCATCACCGTCGCCCTGCCCGACGGCGAAGTCGTGGAGCTCGGCAATGACAGCCTCGAAAACGCCGGACCCGATTGCGTCGGCCTTTTCGTCGGCAGCGAAGGCCTTCTTGGGATCGCATTGGAAATCCAAATACGCCTCCTGCCCATCCCCGAGTCCTACCAGACAATCCTCGCCAGCTACGACAGTCTTGAGGCCGCTGGCAACGCCGTCTCTACAGTAGTCGCTTCCGGAATACTGCCCGGAGCGATGGAGATCATGGACGCCCTCGCCATCGAGGCCGCCGAAGCAGCTGTATCCGCCGGCTACCCACGCGACGCCACCGCCCTCCTCATCGTCGAGCTCGACGGCGAAGCCGCCGCCGTCGAAGCGGAGTTCGCCGCCCTCACCGCCGCCATTGAAACCACCGGGGCCAAGGAAGTCCGCGTCGCCCAGG
>JANQSC010000052.1 GCA_028284235.1 Opitutaceae bacterium | reverse complement strand
GGAGAGATCACTGTTAACCTATAAAACCTAACGAGATTTTTTAACAGTCGCCTCTCGGCGAGATGACGCTTCGCGTCAACCACCGACTGCGTCGGGGTCCGTGACAGGATCCCGCCGAAGCGGGAACAGGATCCGACAAGTGTCTGTTATTGGACGACGTGTATCCGGAGTTTCGCTGCGACGGTGCCGCCGGTCGCTTCGAGATCGATTCGGTATTCGCCTTGTGAGACGGACAGGGGGAGAGCGGCGGTGTTTTCTTCCAAGGCCTCCTTGTCGGGATCGCGTTCGGTAAAGATTCGCGCGACCGAGGCGCTCTCGCCGGCGATCCAGTTCTGGTTGTTGACTATGAGGGAAGCGGTTTCTGTCTCGTCGATCGCGTAGGCGGAAAGCGTTACGGAAGCGGACTCGGAGGGCGCTCCGGTGACCAAGAGGAAAACGGGTTCGGTTGTCTCGACATTGAAGCGTAGGGATAGCGAATGATTTTCTTCGATCGGCCCGCTCGTCTCGATTTCGTGGACAGGATAGCCGTTCACCAGAATTTGGATATCCAAGTCCTCGGGATTGTCTTCGTTGGGACTTGAAAGCGTGTAGATGGCGTGGGTGGGCGATGAGGTCGCCGTCTTGCGATTCGCCGCCCGAAGGGTGGGCAGGGGCTTGAGGTTGTCGCCGGCGTAGGTGAATTGGGTGATGGGGCCAGGGTTGCCGCTGGCGTGCGTGTACTCGATAGTCGGCGTATCCAGAGAATGGATCGCGTTGGCTGCATTGCGTAGGGAGGCGGTTTTCAGGAAGGCGTCGATTCCGGCTCGGGCTCCCATTTCCCGGCCGATGAAATCGTCCGCGGCGATATGGACGCCGCAGTAGAGTCGGGCGATGCCGGTGAGGTCAGCGGCGTCGTAATAGGTAGCGCATTGAACGGTGAGGTCTTCGGAGGGCCCGTATTCGACTTGGAGGATCTCGCCTTGGGCGAAGTGGAACTCTTTGAGGCCGCCGGGGAAGTAGGGCGATCCGGTCAGGAGGGCCATCGCTTCGGCGCCGGCTCGGGCGAATGTGCTATGGCCGGAAACGTATCCGGCAAAATTGGGCGTGGGGAAGGTGCGGAGGTGGTAGGGGGTCCAGTCGACGCCTCGTATCCAGCCGACGCCACTGGCCTCGGTTTCGGGATTGGCGGGGACGCCTTGCCAGGTGTTGAGGGCGATTTCGTCGACGTATTCGGAAAGGTGGGCGTGTTTGTTCCCTTCCGCGGCGGTTTCGTCGGTGATGAGCTCGATGAGTCCGGGAGTAAGCGGCAGGCCGCTGGCGTGGTAGTTGGGGAGTTCGGAGTCGCTGGACTGTCCGAGACTGGCGAGGTAACGGATCATGGACATGGGGCGGATGGAGTCGTATTTCGCTTTGACGGTCCATGCGGCGATGGCGGCGTCGTGGAGGGCTCCATTGATGGCTAGGTAAGCGTGAACGTCCCATTCGAGCGGCGAGAGGAGCGGGCCGGATCCCGCGAATCGTCGCTCGAAACGGGGGTCGTCGGAAACCTGGTTGTGGAGCATGTTCCAGACGCCGGGCGGGCCTTCCACGCCGGGTCCGTCCGACCAGAATTCGGCGGTGATGCGCCAGTAGTCGCCTTGGTTGACGAGGTTGGGGGCGTAGGGTTCGCCGGTGAAGGGGTTTATGGAGCGGCCGGTCCCGTCTTGCGTGCCGAACGGGTTGTTCTGCATGGCGCCGGGCGAGGCGTCGATGGTGACGCCGTCGTCGGGATCGAGGAGGGCGGAGAGGCGGATCACTTCGACGTTTTCCTCGATGTACTGGGCTTCGGTCTCGGTTCCGAAGAGGGGCTGCGGCCCAGGATCGATGAGGATGGTCGACGAAGTTGGTTTGTCCAGGGCGAATGGAGTGACGAGGTTCCAGCTCGGGGTGAGGAAGCTCTGGGTTTCTTCGCCGAGGTCGATGCCGTTTTTCGTCACGGACTGTTCGAGGGAGAGCGGTTGCCACCGGTTGGGGTCGACGAGGGTGACGCCGCTGGTTCCGTAGATGAGCGGTTCGTTTATCGGGGCGTATCCACTTTCGTCTGCGTATCCATTTTCTTCATTCGATCCGTCGCTAAGGGCGGTTGCGAGAATAGCGTATCCGATCCGGTTTCCCACGGCGGCGGGACTGTTTCCTTCGGTCGACTCGTTGGCGGGATCGTACCCGAGGGATTCCATGAGATTGTCGAAGCTGAGAAGGATGGCCTCGCTGTTGAACGCGTCTTTGTATCGTTCGGAAACGATGCGATAGACGGCGAAGCTGATGGCTTCGGCTTGGGCGGCTTCCCGTTCGCCGGTCCAGTTTTCCGGAGCGACGATTTCTTGGTGAAACAAGGACTGGGCGTCGCCCCATCCATTTTCTTGATACGGCCAGAAGGCGTCCCACATTGCGGCGGAGGCGTGGTAGAGATTGCGAGCGACGATGGGGGGATCCGGAAAGTTGATACGAATGGCGTCGAGTATGGCTTCATTCCATTGTCGGGCGACGGACTTGTCGGGGAAAAGGGAGCGGATAGCGACGGTGGCGGATTCGGATTGGGTAGATCCGGAGTCGTTGGTGGCTATGGCGTAGTAGGTTCCGGCGTCGGTCGGGGTGGCGGGGTCGATGGTGAGGGTCGGGCCTTCGAAGCCGGCGAGCAGCTGTCCGTTGCGGTACCAGCGAATCGCGGGCTGGAATCCGCCTTCGATGGCGACGGACAGTTCGATCGTTCCTCCGGATTCCACGACTTGCTGTTGTGGGGCTTGGCTGAATACAGGGATGGTCGATCCTTGCAGGAGGGACTCGTCTTCGACGATGTGGAGCCGTTGGCGGGTGGCGACGTTGTCGAGTTCCTGGACGATCGAGCTGGGCCACCGAACGGTGATTTTATGGATGGTGTCCACTTGCGTTCCCAAGCCGAAGTGGAGGAAGGGCTCGAGCTGGGCGAGGTAGGCGTTGCCGGGGTTGAACTCGAGGAACTGTATGGGTCCGTCTTCGGTGGTTTGGACGGTGACTTGGGCACCGATTCCGTCGCGATTGGAAAGGACGCCTTCGAAGGAGAGGCGGATCCAGGGGACGATGTCAACTGGGAGCCGGTTTTCGAGGAGGACGGGCGGGCTGTCTTCGTGCAGGGCGAAGAGGTCGAGGTCCCCGTCGTTGTCGAAGTCGAAATTGACGATCCCGCCTCCGCTGCCGACTCGATCTACATTGGATGATTCGGATATGTCGTTGAACTCGAGTTGACCCTGGTTGGACCATAGGATCATTGGGGCGGTGTCGTTGATGCGGTAGTCTTCGACTTGTAGCGTGTTCTCGTTGTTGACCATGACGATATCGAGGTCGGAGTCGTTGTTTTCGTCGAAGAAGTTCGTACCCCATCCCCATCCGCCTTGGCTGACTCCGGCTTCGACGGAGACGTTTTCGAAGAGTCGGGCGCCTTGGTTGATGTAGAGCTGGTTGGCTTCCCCGTCGAGCGGCGTGAAGGCCATGGCGATGGTGGTGACATACCAGTCGAGGAGGCCGTCGCGGTTGATGTCGCCGATGGCGGAGCCCATTCCGTGTCGCTCGACGCCGACCTGGGAGGCGTCGGTGGTGTTGGTGAAGGTGCCGTCGGCGTTGTTCCAGAACATTGCGCTTTTTCCGAAATCGGCGACGGTGGGGATGTCGGGCCATCCGTCGTTGTCCATATCGGCGATGCAGGGCGAGTAGAAGTGGATGGACGCGTCGAGGAAGAGGTAGCCGGCCGACTCGGTGACGTTGGTGAAGTAGCCGGGGTTGCTTTCGCCTTGGTTGAGGAAGAGTCCGTAGTGTTCGAATCGATTTTCGTCGGTGACGTCGACGCCCCACTCCCCGATGATGACGTCGAGATAGCCGTCGCGATTGAGGTCTCCGAACGCGACGGAGGTCCCTTGATGGTCCAGGGTGGACGGGAGGGCGATGCCGCGTTCTTCGCCGACTTCGACGAACGTGCCGTCGCCTTGGTTCAGGTACATCAGGTGCTTTTTCTCGTCGACGACGGCGACGATCATGTCTTTGTCGCCGTCGTTATCGAAGTCGGCCCAGCCGGCGGCGTTGCCGCCGTTTCGAGTGTCCAGCCCGAGTGGGTTGTCGATACGCTCGAAGGCGCCTTGGGTGTTTCGGAAAAGAATGTCGTCGCGATCGTAGCGGGTGATGTAAAGGTCGAGCCAGCCGTCCTCGTCGAAGTCCATTACAGTGACGGATCCGCCGCGTTCGACGAAATCGGGTACGCCGAGACGGTCGACCCGCTCGAAATCCTCGATTCCGGCGAACTCGGTGACGTCGATGAACACGGCGTTCGCTTCAGGAGTTCCCAAGGTCCACGCGCAGGCGAGCGCGCACAGGGCGCAGGCGGGGACTTTGTGGGGGCGCAGTGGCATGACTTCGGGGAGCGGGGAGCGTGGGGTGGCGATCTTACTTTGCCCCTGAAAATGCGTTGCGGTCAAGTGATCGACGAGGCGGCCGCCCGGCTTTGGAACTCTTACATATTGGAAAGCGGTGGGGATTTTGATCTTCTAGTGTGAGAAAACGCGCCGGGACGTCGCGTTCCACCTTAGAATCAGGTGAAGGAAGGTGGAACGGGCCGTCCCGGCACGTTTTGTTTGAGGCGTTTTTCTCCGTAGATAGTGAGGTCGGGACGCGAAAAGGCCGGAAGCGATAGTCGCTTCCGGCCTTGGTTCCCTTTTACCTACTCTAGGGCGCTTCCCAGGGCGCCAACTAGAAAATTTGTTTACGACGACTGACTGCCGAAGTAGGGGCGAACGCCGAGATTGAGCGAGCGCCAGATTCGGGTGGACGCGACGAGTTCCTCCGCTCCGAGGGCGTTGTCGTTGTCGGCGTCGGCCTTCTTGATCAGGATGGCGGCTCCGTCTTCGGGGAGCAGCGAGAAGGTGACGATTCCGTTGTCGGAGACGCTTTCGGAAAGCGCGCCTGCTTCGATCAACCGGTCGCGGTGGTTGCGAATTGCGTTCTGGCGCATGTCGTGAAGGCTCTCGATAGACTGGGCCAGCTCGGTCGAGTTGAGGACGCCGTCCTGGTTGAGGTCGTGCTGTTCCAGCATGGTGGCGACGATTGACTCGGGATTGGCGACGTGGAACGGTCCGCGACCGTGTTCCCCTTTAGCGAAAGCGCTGGTTGCAATGCTAGCGGCTGCGATTGAGGCGATGATGATTTGCTTGGTGTTCATTTTTTGTAATTTCCTTATTTTAATTGTTTTAGTTCAAAGGGGTGAAGAGCGGTCTCTTCGTTTGGTATGTCCTTAGTAAACCACGGGAAGATTACAGAATGGGCGCGCCGTTAATTACGCGTTTGTAATTTGAGGGGAAATACAGGCTAAATTTTGTTTAAATAGCTAATAATAAGCCAGTTGTGTTATCTCCAATTTCTTTGATTTCGTGTGAAGAATCAGTTGATTCCGATGAAACTTTTTGGATTTGCCTGCAGGAACGCAGTGTTTGCGAGGCGATTGGAGAGAGGTTCGTAATCTATCAGACACAAAAAAGGCCGACCGGGAATCCGATCGGCGCGTTTTGAAAATAGGATGGGTATCGGGTTTGCGGGCGACTAGCGTGCTCCGCCGCCGCCACCGCCGCCGCGTCCGCCTCCTCCTCCGGCGGCGCGTCTTTCTCGGGCTCGGGCTCGTTGTTCCGCTATTCGTTTCCCAATTTGGCCGACTTGCTCGATTTGCTCAGGCGTGAAGAAAACGGCGAGCGACGCTTGGAATTCCTCGTCGATCTGTTTCTTTTGGGCGTCGAGATCGGCTTTGTCCGCCTTTATTTTTTCGATTACTTCCGGGGCGACATCGCTCTGGCCGACGTACTTGCGATTCTTGTTTTGGAAGGTGCGAACGTTGCTCTGCCACTTGGACAGTTTGCGGACGTGGTTCCGGTAGGCTTTGACGAAGGCGTTCTTGGTTTTGCCTTCGAGCTCCATTTGCTTGATGTAGACCTGGGTGGGGTCGGCTTGCGGGCCGCGTCCGCCGCCTCCACCTCCGCCGCCCCCACCGCGCTGGGCGTGGGAAATGGCGCTGAGTGAAATGAAGAGGGTGATGCCAAGAATGGCGAACAGGGAGGTTCTGATTCGGGGGGTCATAGGTAGGAATGTTGTGGGTTTACGTCCGGAGGACGTACGGGGCGGGAGGAAAGACGCGTTTTGCTTGGATTTGGTTACACATGAAGGCTCGTGCAATGTCGTGGGGCCTTCAAATAGGAAGATCTAGGCGTGTTTTTGCGGGGTGTGTATTTAAGTGCCGTCCCATGCGGCTTCCTTTCAGAACGAATCCCAGAGCTGACCCTCGTAAAGCACTCGCGTGGCTTCCGACAGTTCGGAGCGCTTGACATGGCTCATCGCCGATCACAGCCAATCCTCGTATTCCCACTTAACTTTCCAAGGTTGGAAAGTTAAGTGGGGGCGCACAAGGGATGGTTGGCCCTCGCAGGGTCCCGAGACACTGCCGTCCGATGCGGCTTCCTTTCAGAACGAATCCCAGAGCTGACCCTCGTAAAGCACTCGTGTGGCTTCCGTTAGTTCGGAGCGCTTGACATGGCTCGTCGCCGATCGCAGCCAACCCTCGTATCCCCACTTAACTTTCCAACCTTGGAAAGTTAAGTGGGGATTTTCAAAGGAGGGTTGTGACTGAGAGGGTCTTGGGACGCTGCCTTCCGGCGCAGCTTTTTCGCGGAGTGAAGCTCTTCCTGGAATCAAGGACTCTGCGTTGTCGCGAATCTTAAAAAGGCGGATACGCGATGGGTCGTTTCAGCGGTTTATGCGAGTCACCGCGATAGGCGACACTTTAAAACACACCCGTTTTCGCAGGTCGTTTCGCTTTTTGAATTTGCCGTGTCCGGGCCACCTTTGGATAGTGGCGTCTCAAAACTGCATCGGAAGCCCAGTCTCACTGCCTTATGTTCAAGTTCATTACCCTTGTTTTTCCTCTCGCGTTTGCAGCCACTCTCTTGGCAGACGATTGCTCGGTAAGCGTCGTGCGCTACGGCGAGCTGCCGGGAGGAGAAGCCGTTCATTTATACACGCTCACCAATGAGAACGGAATGGTGGCGGAGATCACCAATTATGGGGGAATCGTGACGCGTTTGCTGGTTCCCGATCGTTTCGGCAAGCGGGAGGATGTGGTTCTCGGCTACAACACGCTGGACGAGTACTTGGCCCAGACGCCTTATTTCGGAGCGATCGTGGGCGTTTACGGAAATCGCGTCGCGGACGGGAAGTTCGAGTTGGACGGGCAGGAATACCAGCTTACTAACAACAGCGAGGCGGGCGGCGTTCCGGTTCACTTGCATGGCGGCGACAAGGGCTTGGACAAGGTCCTTTGGGTGGCTCGCCCGATCGTCCAGAAAGAGAGCGCGAACTTGGTGTTGACCTATATCCACCCGGACGGGGCGGAAGGCTACCCGGGAAATATCCGGATTCGGGTGGTGTACCGTTTGACCAACGAAAACGCTCTGGAGGTTTCCTTTCGAGCGACGACCGACAAGGCGACCATCATCAATCTGACGCAGCACTCGTACTTCAATCTCAATGGCAACGGCAAGGGCTCGCCCCTGGATCACGAGCTCATGATTAACGCGGACCACTTCAATCCGGTCACCGCCCAGATGATTCCGACCGGCGAGTTGGCGCCGGTCGAGGGGACGCCGTTCGATTTTCGGACGCCGAAGAAACCGCGCGACTGGATCGACCAGGATCACCCGCAGTTGAAGCTCGGGGGCGGATTCGACCACAATTGGGTGCTCAACCGCGACGGCGAGGGCCTGCAGCTAGCGGCTACGGTCTACGAGCCAAACAGCGGCCGATTCATGGAAGTCCTGACCGAGGAGCCCGGTGTCCAGTACTACGCCGGCAATTTTCTCGACGGTTCGCTGATCGGCAAGCAGGGCCAGCCGTATGTCCATCGTTCCGGTTTTTGCCTGGAGACGCAGCACTACCCGGATTCGCCGAACCATCCGAACTTCCCGTCGACGCGCCTCAACCCGGGCGAGATCTACATAACCAACACGGTCTACCGCTTCAGCGTCCGTTAGGGCGCGTTCGGTCGCTCGCCGCTGCCTGCTTCATTCGCGAAGGCGTTGAATTAATTCCTTGCCGAACGGCTCCAGGCGCGGCGTTTTTGTAAGCGCAGCGGATCCCGCGCAAAACCCTCCTCGTTCACCACGCTATGTTTTCTCTCTTCTCCTTTATCGCGTTCACTGGCCTGGTCGCCACGGTCTCCTACCTGAAGACGCGCAACGACGATCACGCCCACGGCAAAAGCTACTTTCTAGCGGGCAACACCTTGACGGGCTGGGTTATCGCCGGCTCGCTCATGTTGACGAATCTCTCGACCGAGCAGCTGATCGGCCTCAACGGGAACGCCTACACGCACGGGGCCCAGGTTATGGCCTGGGAGATCATCGCGGCCTTCGCCATGGTGGTGATGGCGCTGTATTTCTTCCCGCGCTACTGGAAGGGGCAAATCGCGACGGTTCCAGAGTTTTTGGAGCGTCGGTTCGACAAGCAGACGCGGCGCATTTTGGGGGCGGTTTTCCTCATATCGATTTTCACTAATTTCCTGCCTTTCGTCCTCTATTCCGGGGCGATCGGAATGAACACGCTATTCGGCGTCCCGGACTTGCTCGGAGTCAGCCCGGAGGCGGCGATTTGGATCGGAGTTTGGGCGATCGGCATCGCGGGTGGAATCTACGCCATCTTCGGCGGATTGAGAGCGGTCGCGATCTCGGACTCGATCAACGGAATCGGCCTCTTGATCGGAGGATTGCTCATTCCAGTGCTAGGGCTGGCCGCGCTGGGCGATGGAAATCCGTTTACGGGAATGGGTGTCATCGTCGACAACATACCCGAGAAGCTCGATCCGGTCGGCAAGGAAGGGGAGAACATCCCGCTCAGCACGCTGTTCACGGGGATGATCCTAATCAATGTCTACTATTGGTGCACGAATCAGTCCATCGTGCAGCGGACCTTCGGGGCCAAGTCGCTCAAAGAAGGACAGAAGGGCATCTTGATCGCGTCGATGCTGAAGTTGGCGGGCCCGTTCTACCTGGTACTGCCAGGCATCATCGCTTTCCAAATGTTCGGCCCCGACTTGCCCAAGCAGGACATGGCCTATCCATTGCTCGTGGCCGAAGTGCTCCCGCCCGCTTTGGTCGGCTTCTTCGGGGCGGTGATTTTCGGGGCGATCTTGAGCTCTTTCAATAGCGGGCTGCACAGCTGCTCAACCTTGTTCGGGCTCGATATTTACCGTGGCATGATGCGTCCCGACGCGACCGACGAGGAAACCGTGCGCGCGGGCAAGCGCTTCGGGCTGATCCTCGCGGTGATCGCCATGTCCTTGGCTCCCTTGATCGGCGGCGCCGCGGGCTTGTTCGATTTGATGAAGAAGCTGGCAGCCGTCACCAACGTTCCGATACTCGCGATTATTTTCATGGGGATCGTGTTTCCCAAGGTTTCCACGAAAGCCGCCAAGATTTCCCTCTTTTCGGGAATGGGGTTGTTTGTATTGTCTACGCTGATACTGAATAACACGGTGTTCGGCTTCGAGCTGCACTGGCTGCATTTCACGGCGATCAATTTCGTGATTATGTGCGTTCTCATGCTCGCTTTGAGCAAAGTCTTCCCCATTCCGGACGGGGACGAGACGGTTACGCTGTCGCCCGAAACCGAAGGCGCCTGGGGAATGGCCAAGGGGCTTGGTTTTACCGTGATCCTATTGGTGTTCCTGATCTACACCTTCCTGCACAACGTGGGGAGTGTGTGAGAATTCAGGAACGCAGCTTTCAAGGACATTGTTTTTTAACAGTGATCTCTTCGAGATCAAATTCCGCCCCGTCGCTGACGGGTCGGAAACAGGATCTCGTCCCTTTCGGGACGAGAGCAGGATTTGTGTGATTAGTCCCGCAAGTCGAATCAGGTAGGGCTCGACCGCCTGGCGAGCCGCGTCGGTTGAGACAATACCTAACGAAATTCGGACCGTCTGGCAGCCACCGCCTGTGCCGGGGTCCCTGACGGGGTTGGGGCGATGTCCAAAAATAATTTCTAGCTCTCGTATCTAAAAATCAAGTTCCCGTGAAGACGGGATCAAGTGAGTGAGTCCCGTCGGTGACGGGACGAACGCATCCTGTTAAAAATTATTTCCAGGCTCCTGTCTACCGCCGGATTTTGGCGATGATGGGCTCGGTGAGCTCACGCATGCGTTCGATCTCGGCGGTGACGGTTTCCGCTTCCCCGAAGACGGGCTTGATCGCGAGCGTGTTCATTCGTTGCTGCGTATCCGCGTCTTGGATAGCGGCTCGAAGAGCATCCCGAATGACGTCTAGCCGGTCGCTGGGCGTTCCTTTGGGGGCGAGCCAGATGCGCGACTCGGTAATGGCGATGTCGATACCGCTTTCTTTGGCGGTAGGTGTATCCGGCAAAAGGGAGTTGCGTTCGCTCGAGAACAGCAAGAGCGGTCGCAGACCGGCTTCTTTAAAATTGATCAGGGCTTGGGCGGAGAAGACGCTTATATCCGTATGCCCTCCGAGTATGGAGGCTAGGCGCTTGGAGCCTCCGCCCGATTGGACGTAGCGGAAATCGAAATCGGCGTGGTCCGCGAAGATGGCTGGAACGATGTGGGTAGCAGTGCCGATTTCGGTGGCGAGCTTGACGGATGCCGGCTTGGCCTGGGCTTGCTGCACGAGGGAGTCGACAGAGGAGATGGACGAATCGGTTTTTACGCCCATGCCGAGATCGGTGAAACCGGTCATCCCGATGATCTCGTAGTCGTTGTGGTCGTAATTGGTGATTCCCATGAGCCGCGCGGAGATGAGCGCGTTGGGATTCCAGATGCCGATGGTGTATCCATCATTTGGGGAATCTTTTATTTTTCGCGTTCCCACTGCGCCTCCGGCTCCGGGTATGTTGACGACGACGAGTTTTTCGTCGAGGAGCTGGTTCGCTTGGATGGCGCTTTGAAATATGCGAGCCAGCGTGTCGTGGCCGCCGCCCGCTTCAGTCGGGACGATTACGCGAATTGGCTTTTCGGGGAATTCCGCGAAAAGGGGAGACGCAATCAGGAGGGCGGTGGCGAGGAAAGGGAAAAGAGACTTCATGGCTAGAGGGTGCGGTGTTGTCGATTGGGGGCGACTAGGGAATGTAGTCGGGATTGGCGACCGGCAGTTTCGCGGCTGTCTTTTTCTGGATCTGGGCGAGTTTGCCCAGAAGCTCTTTCAGCTTCTCGGGGTGTTCGTTTGCGAGATCGTTCTGCTCTCCGAGATCGTCTTTCAAATTGTACAGTTCCGCTTTGTCGTAGTGGTAGAACTGGATGGCTTTCCAGTCGCCGACGCGGATGGCGGCTCCGGGCTTCCAAGCGGAGCCGTGGTAGTGAGGGTAGTGCCAGTAGAGTGTGTCTCGGTCGGTGGGTTTGTTTTGGATGGCGTTGACGAGGCTCACTCCGTCCCGATGGAGTCGCGGGCGTGCTTTCAGTCCGGCCAGCTCGAGCATCGTCGGAAAGTAGTCCATGCTGATCGCGGGCGTGTCTGAAACGAGCCCGGCTTGGCTGACGCCGGGCGCTTTGATGATGAGCGGGACGCGAATACCGCCTTCGTAGCACCAGCCTTTTCCGCCGCGGAGCGGGAGGACCGAAGTCGGGCCGGGAGTGAACTTGGTGGAGAGGCCGCCGTTGTCGGAGGTGAAGATGACGACGGTATTGTCGTCCAGCCCTTTGGCGTGAAGGGCGTCGAGGATGCGGCCGATGTTGGTGTCCATGGACTTTGCCATAGCGGCGTACTTGGGGTCGTTTTGCTGGGCGCGGGTGAGGCCCTCGTGCTCGGCGATCGGCTCGGGGGCTTTCCCGAGAGACTTGGCTTTTTCCTTGAAGTAGTCGTCGTAGTCGTCGGCTCCCTGGATCGGGGTGTGGACGGTGTAGAAGGAGAGGTAGAGAAGAAAGGGCTTGTCGGCGTCGCGATAGTCGAGGAAGTCGATGCATTCGTTGGCGAGACGGTCGGTCAGGTAGTGGTCGTCCGGCTTGTCGTCGAGGCGCGGGTTTTTGAACGGAGCGTAGTAGCCGCCGGGAGGGCTGCCTTTGTGGTGGCCGCCTTTGTTGATGTCGAACCCTTGGTCCTCGGGAAAGTGGCCTTCGTCGCCGAGATGCCACTTGCCCGCGTAGAAGGTTTGGTAGCCGGCACCTTTGAAGGCTTCGGCGAGCGTCGTCTCGGAGTGGGCGAGGTTGTCGCGGTCTTCCGGGGCGGCGAGTTTCGGGTTTTTCTGAACGGCTCCGGGGATCCAGTCGGTGATGTCGACGCGCGAGGGGTAGCGTCCGGTCATGATGGCGGCTCGGGTGGGCGAGCAGACCGGCGAGGCGGCGTAGGCGTTGGTGAAGCGGACGCCGGAAGCGGCGAGGGCGTCGATTCGCGGGGTTTCGTAGAACTCGCTGCCGTAGCAACCGAGATCGGCCCAGCCGAGGTCGTCGATCAGGATGAAGAGGAAATTAGGCTTTGCGGCTAATGTAGACTGGACTGGAAGCGACGCGATCAGGGCGACGAGGGTAAGGAGTCGTTTCATAAGGTATGGGAGTAGTTAGTGGACGCCCGGTTTTGTGACCGTGGCTGCGTCGTTATCTATTGGGAACGAATTCCGCCAAGACAACCGATTTCGGACGGTTTTATTGTCATCGCTCACTGCGTTCGCTAGGATCCGCGTTGCGGAATTAGGATGCCTCCCTTTGGTCGGCAAATAAGGTTATCTCGCAAGAAGTCTCTTGGACTTTATTTCCCCGACAGAGTCGGGGATCCTATTGTCCCGTGGAAACGGGACTCCTAGCTCCGACAAAGTCGGAGCGATGACATCAGACTCCTTTTTCGAGAAGCCGACGGTCATTGTTTCCGGTAGCGCTTGCATCTTTGGCGGGATGTTTCTTCATTGGCCCCGACCTTACACAACTAAGCTTCATTATGAAACGACTACTGCTTTCACTTGCTGTTATTGCTCTGGCTCTCCCGATCGGAGCGTTGTCCGCCGATCGCCCCAACATCGTCTACATTTTGGCGGACGATTTGGGCTGGGGCGATTTAAGCCTTTATGGACAGTCCCATTTTGAGACGCCCAATATCGACCGTATTGGCGCGGAAGGAATACAGTTCATGCATCATTATTCTGGCAGCACGGTATGCGCGCCGTCGCGATCGAGCTTGATGACGGGCCTGCACACGGGCCGCACCCCGATTCGAGGGAATTTCGAAATTCGCCCGGAAGGGCAGATGCCTTTGCCCGCGGAATCGCTTACCGTGGCGGAGATTCTGCAGGAGAACGGATACGCCACCGGTGCGTTTGGCAAGTGGGGTCTGGGGTTCCCAGGGTCGGAAGGGGACCCGACGAATCAAGGATTCGATGTGTTTTATGGATACAATTGCCAGCGCATCGCCCACAACTACTATCCCTACCATCTCTGGTCGAATCGGGAAAAGGTTGTATTGGAGGGAAATCTGCTGCACGACGGCAAGCACGAGGGCGTGTACGCCCCGGACGTCATCCAAGAGCAGACGATCGATTTTATTAAAGATAACAAGGACCGCCCCTTTTTCCTCTTCGTCCCGCACGTAATCCCGCACGCGGAGCTGTTCGCGCCGGATCGGTACATGGCTCGATTCCGAGGGAAACTCCTTCCCGAACTGCACTACGAAGGCGTCGACGACGGGCCGAACTTCCGCAACGGCCCTTATGGGTCGCAACCTGAGAGCCACGCGGCGTTCGCGGCGATGGTCACGATGCTGGACGATCATGTAGGTCAAATTTTGGATACGCTGAAAGCCCTGGATATTGAGAAAAACACCTTGGTGATCTTCACCTCCGACAACGGGGCCCATAAAGAAGGCGGAGCGGATCCGGACTACTTCAACAGCAACGGTCCGTTCCGCGGATACAAGCGCGACCTCTACGATGGCGGTATCCGTGTTCCCATGCTGGCGCGGTGGCCGGGCAAAATCGCTCCGGGCGGGACCACGGATCACTTGTCCGCTTTTTGGGATTTCCTTCCAACGGTATGTGAATTGACCGGTATTGAAGCGCCGGAGGGGCTTGACGGGATCTCCTTTGCCCCGTCTTTGCTCGGCGCGGGAACGCAAGCGGAGCACTCGCATTTATTCTGGGCGTTCTATGAACGTGGCGGCCGAATTGCGGTCAGAAAGGGCGACTGGAAGCTGGTGAAGTACGATTTGGACGAGGACCCGAACGCGGCGTGGGAGCTGTACGATTTAGCCAATGACGTCGGCGAGACGCGCGATTTGGCGTCGCGGCATCCCGAAGTGGTAGCCGAACTTTCTGCGATCGCCGAAGAGTCGATCGTCGAATCGCCGGTAGAAAAATTTCGATTCAAAAATCCGATCAACTAGTATAGCGACACCTTTATGTTAGCGAGCCCCCGCCCATCTCGAAGTTCCGAGCCTTTCTCGAAAGCTCTGCTTCTTTTCTTAAGCGTCAGCGCGGTCCTGTTGGTGGGCTGCCAGAGCGTCTATTATGAAACGATGGAGAAGTTCGGGACGCACAAACGGGACATTCTCGTGGATCGCGTGGAGGAAGGGAAGGAAGCCCAGGAGGACGCCCGGGCCCAATTCGCCAGCGCTTTTGAAGAGTTTCTGGCGGTTTCCGAGGTGGACTTGGGTAATTTGAAAAGCGCCTACGATCGAATCCAGGACACCTTTGACCGGAGCGAAAAGCGAGCCAAGGCGGTTTGGGACCGGATCGACTCGATCAAGAGCGTTTCGAAAGCGCTGTTCAAGGAATGGGAAAAGGAACTGGAGCAGTACTCGAGCCCGGAACTCCGTCAGACCAGCGAAGACCAGATGAACCAGACGCGTATCCTCTACCTTAGGCTGATCGGGGCCATGGAGGAGGCGGCTGACAAGATGACTCCGGTGTTGGACGCGTTTCGAGACCAAACGCTATTCCTCAAACACAACTTGAACGCCCAGGCCGTTGCCGCGTTGAATCGTACCTCGCTGGGCTTGCGCGATGAAGTGGATATCCTGATACAACAAATGTCCCAGTCGATCGAGGAAGCGAACGACTTCATCGCCAAAATGCGAGCGGGAGTGTAAAAGAGGTTTTTTGACGAGGCATAATTTAAATCACTCCCTGCCTGCTGCTTCTATTAGTTTTGTTTAACAGTCGCCTTGCGGCGAAATGACGCTTCGCGTCACAAGGATGGCTCTAACGAGCCACAAGGATTCGTGGATTCGAAGAACGTTACGAAGTCTTTTCAGAGCGAATTTTCAAAAGATCCTTGTCCCGTCATAGACGGGATCCTGGTGCCGCACCGCGGCATTTGATCTCGAAGAGATCACTGTTAGATTCGATTTCAGTTGTCTTATCTATAGAAGTTTTTCCGTTAAACGAAAACGCCCCTCCCGTTTCCAGGAGAGACGCATCGTTTTGAGGGTGATGTTATTTGATCAAAAGTGAGTTCAGCCGCTATTTGAGCAGGGCTTGGTACTTGTCCTTGTTTCCCAGCATTACGAGAACCAGCAAGACGGTGAATACGAGCGCTGGCGGCAGTCCGGCCGGATCGAGTACGATGTGGAACAGGAGAAAGTTGAACGCGACCGCGGCCAGAATCACTGTTGCGAGCCCAACCATGCGATTGGTTCCGAGCAGAATCGCCGAAGCGATGTAGATGATCCCCAGAATCGGGAAAATGTGCACGCCGGACAAGCCGGCCATGTAGGTCATCTGAGCGGACCCAGGCAGGTACTCCGGCATGGGCATGAATCCGATAAACTTGTTGGCTCCGAAGACGAGGAGCAGGAGGGCGAGGAGGTATCGGGCGTAGAGGGAGGCTTTTTCCATAGGTATTCGTGTGTTGGGGTTTTGTAAGGAAGGTTCGGAAGATCAACGAACGCGGTTCGTGTTTGATTGACGGGGAGGGGATCGGCCCCTTTGGCGTCGATCGCTAAGCGTCGGGCGCGATTGGTTCGAGTTCTGGCCGATTCATTCCGCGTTTGCGCAGGGCGTGAGCGATCAGCCCGCGATTCGGGGCGGCGGCCCAAACGACGGCGAATACGCCGCCGGCGACGACCGTCATGGCTCCGGCGATAGACGCGTTGAGCCAGGTGGCCAGGTGAAAGCCGGCCAGGGCGTAGATTGCCGAGAAAAGCGTGGAAAGCCAAAGCGCGGACGGGAGCCGGTCGGTCAAAAGCAGCGCGGTCGCTCCGGGGAAGATGATCATGGCGATTACGAGCACGACGCCGACCGATTCGAACGAACTGACGATGACGATGGAAAGAAAGAGCGTGAGTCCGTACTGGTAACGAGTCGGGTTGATGCCGAGAGAGGCGGCAAGTCCCGAGTCGAACGAGGTCACGAGCATTTCCTTGAAGAAAATCAAGAGCAGCGCGACAGCGATCAGAGCGATAACTGCCATGCGAACCACCGGCTCCGGTCCAATCGCGACGCCGCCGATGGTCGCGATGTCGGCGAGGTTGACGAATATCAGTTCGCCGTAGAGGACGCACTCCGCGTCGAGATCAACCGTGTCCGCGAACGCTGAAATGAGGACTACCCCGACTGCGAATAGACTGGAAAAAACGATGCCGATCGCCGCGTCGGGCTTGATGCGCGAGCTGTAGCGGATGGCCTCGATGAGGGCGACCGTGACGACTCCCGCGGCGACTGCCCCGATCATCATGGGAAGGGTGGCGCGCGAGTTGGTGAGAAGGAAAGCGAGCGTGATGCCGGGAAGTAGGCTGTGGCTGATCGCGTCTCCGACGAGAGCCATGCGACGCAGAATGACAAAGCAGCCGACGAGTCCGCACGTTCCGGATACGAGGAATCCCATAAGCACGATCCAGAACGTGGAGTTCGCGTACTCCGTCCACGGTTGAACGAATACCGCGTGCCAATTAAACTCAGGAAAAAACCGCTCGCTCATGGTTCTCGTATCTCAAGCGGTGATTTGCTCCCGTGTGGGGATCAATCGGCCGTGCGGGTCGTGTATTGGATTTTGGAGACGCTCCTCGAGTCGACGCACAAGGTCGCTTCCGAGCAAGTGTTCGATCTCCTCGGCGTCGTCGTGCACGTGATCCGACTCGTAGTCGGCGGCATTGGTCAGGTAGAGTTCCCAGAGCCGATGGTTGCGGACGATTTCACAGGCGCGGATCCAGCCCTGAGGAGTGAGTTGAAACTGCGCTTGGCCGCTCAGCCGGGCGCCGTTCGTTCCCGCGACCCGCTCTGCGAGCTGGCTTTTAACCAGATTGCGAATTTCGGACTCGATGGCGGGAAGATTGGAATTTCGCTCGAGGGCCAGCTCGCTCGCTTCGAACACCTTGCGCGTGAACTGGGAGTTTTCGCAGAGGTGGAATACGGATTTCAGCGTATTCTCCAAGGCGATACGCTTGCGTTGTCGGCGTCGTCGCAGGATCTTGCTGAGGAGTCCGTGCCGGGGACCGAATACGAGCGCGAGGACGAAAATCAGCGTCGCTCCGAGGACGATCAGCGGTCCGGTGGGCAAATTGTTGGAAAGGTAGGAGATGAAGGCGCCCAACACGCCCGAGAGCATGCCAAAGGCGGCAGCGAGGACGAGCATCCAGTGCATGCGGTCGGTTAGAAGAAAGGCCGCGGCTGCGGGAGTGATGAGCAGAGCGGAAACGAGAACGACGCCTACGGCTTGCAAGGAAACGACTACGGCGAAGGTCAGCAGGGCCATGAGTCCGTAGTGCAGCGCTCGGGCGGGCATGCCAATGGTCTGAGCGAATCCGGAATCGAAGCTGATTGCCAGGAACTCTTTGTAGAAAAGCAGGACGAGCAGAATCGTCACCAAGGAAATGATACCGAGCAGTTGAATGTCGCCGGAGGAGAGCGCGGCCGCTTGTCCGAAGAAGAACTTGTCGAGGCCGGACTTGTTTCCCATCGCCATGTTTTGGATCATAGTGGTCATGCAGATGCCCAGCCCGTAAAAACCGGCGAGAACCATGCCCATGGCGCTGTCTTCCTTCAGGTGGGTCGTCTGCTTGATCCAGCCGACGAGGGCGACGCCGAGAACGCCGGCGGCGGTGGCCCCGATGAATATCGCCCACGGGTCCTTGGACGCGTTCCAGAGGAAGCCGAGAGCGACGCCGGGAAGGACGGCGTGGGAAAGGGTGTCCCCGAGCAGCGCGAGTTTGCGGACAACGAGAAAGCTGCCGAGAATGCCGCAGCAGAAGCCGATCAGGACCGTGCCGACAATGGCGGTGCGGACGATAGGCTGCTCGAGCGAGAAAAACTCGATAGCCTGCTCCGTCCAGCTCGTTTCCGCGAGATCGCTGATTTGAGCCGCTTGCGCGAGCGTGGGCACAACGATAGCGAGTGTCGCGAGAGCGTATCGGAAATACGGTGACGGTAACCACACGGTTGTTTGGGCCCGTCTTGCGGCAGGCCTATCTGGATGCGAACGACACATATTCCGATTTCTTAGACGGTCTCTAAGATTCATTGCCCGACATTCTCGGGCGTATCGCCCTCGGCTCGTTTGCGGGCTCGCTCGAGCGCTACTTCGGAAAGTATGCTTAACCGACCGCCGTAGGCTTGCTGAAGGTTCTCGAACGTGAATACGTCTTCGGTTTTTCCGAAGGCGACCACTCGCATATTCAACAACAGGATACGGTCGAAATATTCCGGCGCGGTGGTGAGGTCGTGATGAACGACGATGAGCGTTTTCCCTTGGGCCTGAAGCTCCCGGAGAATTTCGATAATCGCCGCCTCGGTTGTGGCGTCGACTCCGACGAAAGGCTCGTCCATGAGGTAGAGATCGCTTTCCTGTGCGAGGGCCCGGGCGAGGAATACACGCTGCTGCTGCCCTCCTGAGAGGTTGGAAATTTGCCGGTTTGCGTAAGGCAACATTTTTACTTTTTCCAAGCACGCGGTGGCGATCTCCTTGTCGGCTTTGCTGGGGCGTTTGAAGGGTCCGAGGCGGCCGTAGCGACCCATCAGAACGACGTCCATGGCGTTGACCGGAAAGTCCCAGTCGACGGACTCTCGCTGGGGGACGTAGCCGACGCGGGTGACCGCCTGATTGAATGGCTGGCCGAAGACTTTCGTCCATCCACTGGCGACAGGAAGCAGTCCCATGATTGCTTTGATGAGAGTGGACTTGCCGGCGCCGTTGGGTCCGACCACTCCAACGATGGAGCCTTTGGGGACCTCGAGGTCGATACCGTAGAGAACGGGTCGCTTGGTGTATGCGACTGTGAGATCGTGAACCTCCAAGGGAGGGGGCGACTTGGCAGCGCGCATTTCGTTAGGCGTTTCCATAGTGGAGTCGATCGGTCTGCTACTTCAGAGCGTCGACAATGGTTGTTACATTGTGTTTGAACATACCTTCGTAGGTCCCGACGTCGTATCGGGAACCGTCGGGAGCGGTCTCGATTTTGCCGCGTTCCCCCAGCGCGTCGGAGTAGAGTTCGCCGCCGATCGCCGCGCCGGAATCCTCGCTGATCCGTTTTATGGTGGCGGGCGAGACGCTGGACTCGACGAAGATCGCCTTGATTCCCTTTTCCTTGATAAACTCGGTGATCTCGACCATGTCGGCGAGTCCCGCTTCGCTGACGGTGGAAATCCCCTGCACTCCGAGCACTTGGAAGTCGAACGCTCTGCCGAAGTAGTTGTAGGCGTCATGGCTCGTGACAAGGATTCGCTTGTCGTTGGGCACTTGGCTGGCGTATTCAGTTCCCCAATCTTTCAGTTCACGCAATTGCGATTTCACGTTTTCGCCTTGCGCTTTGTAAGCGTCTGCCTGCTGAGGATCGAGCGCGGCAAGCGCGTCGACGACTGTATCCACGCAGTAACTCCAAAGATCAGGATCGAACCAGACGTGCGGGTCGTAGTGTCCCGCGAATTCCGCGGGTTCGAGCAAATTCTCCTCGGGGACGGATTCCGTTACGGCGTACACGGGCGTGCCTCGTCGTCCGAGACGCACGAGAACTTCTGTCATACGTCCTTCCAAGTGGAGGCCGTTGTAGAATATTATATCGGCGGATTGCAGCGCCACTACATCGCCTGCGGTCGCTTTGTACAAATGCGGGTCGACCCCGGGCCCCATCAGGCCGACGACTTCGCCTCGATCTCCCAGAATGGCGGAGACAAGATCGGCCGCCAATGTGGTAGTCGCTACGACTTTGAGAGAAGAGGGAGAGGAATCGGTCTCGCGACTGCCGCAGCCGGAAAGACTGAAGAGGCAGACGGCGAGGCCTAGGATTTTGAATACTGCGAGCGCGTGTTTCATTGAAGCGGTTCGACTGTGTTGAATCGGCATGTGAACATCAAGAATCGTCTTGGCGATCGTCGCCGGAACTGAGCTCTTTGAGGGCTTGTCGCAATCCTGTGGCGTATTCGGCGGGGGAAGATTGCACATAGCCGTGCCGCCAGAGTTCGGTTCCGGTCGCAGGATCGTATGCGATGACGGTAGGGATTGTATCGAC
This sequence comes from Opitutaceae bacterium, assembly GCA_028284235.1. GTDB lineage: Bacteria > Verrucomicrobiota > Verrucomicrobiia > Opitutales > Opitutaceae > Pelagisphaera. The sequence goes on along the minus strand of JANQSC010000052.1, from coordinate 60,788 downwards.
GTCCCACTTTTCTTTGAGGACCTCGTTTGCTCGGCTTTGCTTTGGCGGGAGTTTTCGCCGTTGCGGAAAATCGATACGAAGCGGGGAGACGACGGTGTTGAGCTGGGAGGCGAAGTTGTCGTCGGAGAACAGTTCTGTCGTCAACTTCTGGCACCAGATACACCAGTCGGATCCGGTAAAATAAAGGAGTACCGCTTTCTCGTTTTCGAGCGCGTCCTGTTCCGCGGCTGAATAGCTTTGGAACCATGGCGAGTCCGTATCGGAATCGTTTGCGAATACCGGGAAGACAGTGGATGCAGCGACGACCGCGATCGAAGCGATGTTGCGTATTCGAACTACCATGAGAGCGTTGCTTTCGCTAGGGCGCTTCGGGGGAAGCGCGGTCCGTAGAAGTAGGTCGTGTCGCGATTCGGTCCGCTTGTCAGGTCCTTCTGGCGCTGATCGAATAGATTTTTTATACCGGCGGTGAGGTCGAAGTGTAGGTCCCGATTCGCGATGTTCAGGTCCATGTGTTTGGTGAACGTGAGATCGACGACGAAAAAGGAATCGGTATCACGATTGAGAATACCTTCGACTTCCTGGGGAGCGATCATCGAGCCCGTATAGACGACTCCTAGAAACACGTCGAACAGGGCGTCGTTTTCGTAGCTCAATTGAGCGACTCCCGTCCACCGGGGGCTTTCCAAGTATCGGCTTTCGAAGATTCCGGGCAAGGCTTCTTGGGCTTCGTTAAACCGCGCGTCTACGAATGTGGCGCCGATCGCGGCCCGCAGTTTAGGGGCGAGCTGGTAAGCGACATTGGTTTCGAACCCTGTCACGCTCGAACCGCCGGCATTGACTCTCCGCTTGTAGGCGGAGCCGTCTGCGTCGAAGAGCACGATATCGGAAACGTTGAAAGTGTCGCGGATTTCCGTATGGAATACCTCCATCTCGGCTTGCAAGCGGTTTTCCATCGACGCAGGGGTCCAAACGAATCCGCCCGAGTAGGAGGTGGAGGATTCTTCCACGAGGTCGGGGCTGTTCCGGGTGCGGGTCGGGTCGTCGAGAATCTCGATATGGAAGTCTTCGTCGAATATCTCCGGGGCGCGAAACCCGGTCGCGATGGAGCCGCGCCAGGTCCAGTCAGCGTTGCTCGAGTAGCGAATGGCTGTTCTGGGAGAGACGATCCACTTGTCTAGTTTCGAGTGCTTGTCCGCGCGAATGCCCCCGATGACGGTCAGGTTCGGGGCGGGCATCCACTCGTCTTGAACGAAGAGGCTGCCGTTGGTGAAGTCGTCGTCGGCGATGGGATCTTCCCCGGCGAACGCGGCGACGGAGCCGTCGCTTTTCAGCGAGTTTCCGCGCTCGTCGCGTTTTTCGTCGAACAGTTGGTCAATTTGGTACTGAGCTCCGACGGTGAGGTAGTGCTCGCCGAGTTGTTGCGAAAAAATGGAATCGAGATAGTAGCGCATTGTATCCGAAAACCCATACAGCAATCTCGAGGATTCGATCGCGTCGGCATATGATTCGGGTTCGTATCCAGTTTGTCCGGGCAAGGCAGTATCGCCGACCCCTCCGTAGTAGCTCTGGCGGTCTACGTAGGAAAAAGAGGCTCCGAGCTGGTAGACACCGCCTGCGCCGTTGCTTTGCTCCCAGGATACGCCGCCACGGTGCCAGTTGTGTTCAAGCTGTTCGGCGATCTGGGATTCGTGCGGGGCGAGGTCGAAGCGATCGCCTCCACGGCGCTCTTCCCAGCTGTAGGAGTAGTTGTAGCTGAGTTTTCCGGTCTCGGTGGGGTAGTGCCAAGCGTTGGCGCCGATGGTGTAGAATTCCTTTTCGGTTATTTCGGAGAATCCGTCGCCGTTGAGGTCGATGGAATCGCCCACATTGTATTGACCGTATACGGACAAGGCTAAGTCGCCCTCGGGGCTCGACCAGTCGTTTACGCTCGACGAGCTCCAGAGGGAGCCGCCGTCCATCGCTTCCACGGAGAGATCGAATTTGCCGCCGGTTTTTACCGGTTCCTTGGGGAGAATGTTGATTACCCCCGAGACGGCTCCCGGCCCGTAAAGCGAGGAGGCCCCGCCTTTGATGATCTCGATACGGTCGACAAAGGCGGTAGGGATTTGCTCGATACCGTAGACGGCGGCCAGTCCGGAGAAAAGGGGTTGGGAGTCGAAGAGCAACTGATTGTATCCGCTTCCCAGCCCGAGCATTTTGATTTCCGCGGTGCCGCAATTTTGACAGTTCGCTTCGCTTCGCACGCCGGGCAGGTATTCGATTGCGGCCCCGAGATCCCGCGTTCCTGCCGAATTGAACAGACTGGAAGGGATGATTTCCGTGCGGACCGGGAGTTCTTTCACCAGTCGTTCGGTCCGGGTCGCAGTGGACGCGATTTGCAGCGAGTCCAACTCAACTGTTTGGCCGATGTCGTCGCTCGCTGCGGCGGTCGCAAAGACCGTCGCCCCGAAAGTGGCGAACAGGAGTTGGGAGATCGAAAGACTTTGGACTGGCGGCGTTTTCATTTCGGCTCGGTCGAATCAGTATGGGCCAGGATAGGAATTCGGATATAGTTTGAGCGTTGTCAATAGGTAATTTTAATCGACAAACTTTTTATTTTGATTAATCAAAATTGCATTGTGGAACGATTCTGATCGATGCCAGGGCGGGGCGGGTTTTCAGGCTGAGGGCGGGCAGCTGCGACCTAGTCGCTTCGTTGGCGGACGGCTTCGAAGAGGGTAACGAGGGTGGCCATGGCGACGTTGAGCGAGTCGGCTTGTCCGGCCATGGGAATTCTTACCTGGGTTTCGCATGCGTCGAGCCAGGTGTTGGAGAGGCCGAATTGCTCGCTGCCCATGACGATGGCGACGGGTCCGGAGAGGTCCGTTTCTGTGTGGAGGCGTTTCGCGTGGGGAGTGGTGGCGACGGGTCGGATCTTCTTTGACTGGAGCCAGGCGATGGTTTCGGCGGTCGAAGTCATGACGGCCGTCATGGAGAAGAGGACGCCTGTTGAAGAGCGGATGACGTTGGGGTTGAAGAGGTCGGTGACGGGGTCGCAGCAGATGACCGCGTCAACGCCGGCCGCGTCGGCCGAGCGGAGAATGGTGCCGAGATTGCCTGGTTTTTCGATTGATTCGGCGACGAGAAGGAAGGGGTTCGGTTTGAGTTCTAGGGTTTCCAAGGTGTGGTTCCACTGGTTGAAGACGCCGAGGATGCCTTCGGGACGATCGCGATAGGCGACTTTTTCAAAGCCAATTTTGCTGAGTTCAAAAAGGGCGGCGCCGCGACCTTGCACTTCCTCGAGGAGGGCGGTCTCGTTCTCGCCGAGAAACCAGTCCGGGCAGAAGTAGACTTCGTGGGGGACGACGCCGGACTCGAGGGCTCGGTGAATGGCGCGGTAACCCTCCGCGATGAACACTCCTTGTCGGTCCCGCTGGCGCCGGTTGCGCAGCTTGACGAGGTTTTTTAGGCGAGCATTTTGCAGGCTCGTTATCGTTTCCGCGTTCAGCATTGAGGATTGGTTGGAGAGGGGCGTTTGGTCATGGGCCGACTGAGTTGCAAAGGGGACTTAGAATCGTAGGAAACTCGGGTCGTCAAGTTCAGGGGCGAATTCTGTAAAAATCGCGTATAAGAACCCCTGTGAGGAGCGGGAAATTTAAGACGGGGCCTTAGGTAGCGTCTCTTAAACTACATGGTGCTGCTTTTCACACTGCTTTCAGCTTTGGCCTTGCTGGTCGCGTTTTTCGTCATGAACCAGAAGAACGAGCAGCAAGAGCGCGAGGGCGTGGTTAAGGAGATCCTCAATAAGGACGCCTTGTTTGTCGAATTCGACGACAAGCGGGCGAACGTGGTTCGTCTCAATGGCGTGAACATGGCCTCGGAGAAGGAGATGCTCGACGAGCAGATCTTCGAGTTTCTGCACACCGAGATTCGTGGCAAGCGTGTCCGGGTGAACCCGGTCCGGGTCGACACGGGCGACGTGTTGGTTTCGGAGGTTTACTCGCTTGCGGACGAGTACCTGAACGCCATCCTGGTACGGCAGGGTTTCGGGCGCTGGTCGCCTTCGGAGGCGGCCAACGACAAGCGCATCGCCGACGCCCAGGAAACGGCCCAGCTCTATCAGCAGGGTGTTTGGAATCCGGCTGTGCAGCAATTGATGGCCGAAGGGGCTCGCAGCGATTCGGAGGAAGCGGCCGAGGACCCCGAATCGGAGCTGTCCGAAGAAGAATCTGCCGGGGAGGTTCGAGCGGGCGAACAGGCCCACCGGCCGGAGGATCTGGCCTCGCTTGGCCGAGAAGAGTCGATTGAGGAGGGCGCCTCGCGTTCGGTGGAAACCGGCGCTCGCCCGCCGCAGAAGAAGATCCACTCCGAGTTCAAGCCGGGCTTGCTTTGATCGTCTGGGATCGCGGCGATCCGCGATGGTCGGTTCAATCGGAGTAGGCGAGCCGGACTCCGAGATAGACGAACAACGCGCCGTTTAGTTTACCGAGAAGAGAGAGCCCGTTGGCGGACCGGCGAAATCGGGCGCTCACGTAGGCGGCGGAGAGAGCGATCAGTATGCAAACGAAAAGCCCCAAGATCGCGAAGGTGGCGCCCAGAACCATGAACGACAGGAATCGGTTGGGGCTCGAAGCGGCGATGAATTGTGGTATGAAGGCGAGGAAGAACAGGGCGACTTTGGGATTTAGCAGATTGGTCAGGAATCCTTGGACGAATATCTTGGCGGGACTCAGCCGCGGCCCAGCGTCGTTGGGAAGCGAGGGAGTGCGCTTTTCGAGCAACATCCGAATTCCAAGGTAGATCAAATAGGCGGCGCCCGCGTATTTGATCACCGCGAAGGCGTAGGACGAGGTGACGAGGAGAGCGGAAAGACCGATCGCTCCGATCAGCAGGTGGACCAGCACGCCGGTGATGATTCCGAGAGTGGAAACCACTCCTGCGGTCGGGCCTTGGGCCACGCTTCTGCCGATTATATAGAAATTGTCGGGCCCGGGGGCGAGGTTCAGCAGCAGCGATGCGATTAGAAACGTCCAGAAATTCTCGATACCTAGCATGTGGCTATCCTTGATAAGAGGGGATCCCTGTAGGCGCGAGATTGGAATTCAGAATTTCCCGTTGTCGTTTACCCATTGCGATCGGGGAGGGATTTCGTCGACGGTGTCCCAGTGCTCGACGATCTTCCCGTCGGCGACGCGGAAAAGGTCGTAGTACGAGATGTGTTTGTCGCCGCGGCTGCCTTCGGTAACGCTCAGAGCGAAGTTGCCTTCGGCGAGCACGCGATGGATGGTTTGGTAGCGGCGTTGGGGCGCATTGGTCGTTAGCGATTCCCGTAGGGACGAAAGGCCGTCGGACAGAGTCGGACTGTGCTCGACGTAGTTTTCCGAATCGACGAACGACTCGAGCGCGTCGAATTGCTCGTTTACGAGAACGGTTTCGACAAACGAGCGAACGAGGGCTCGGGATTCCTCCGTTTTGTCGAGGTCGGCGATCTCCGTGGAACCGTCGAGCATTTTGTGTCCCGAGGGGTTGGGGGCTGCGGGTTTGAGCTGGAGATTGTCCCAGTGCTCGACGATGCGGCCGCGTTCGAACCGAAAGACTTCAAATCCCACTTCGACGACGTTGAAGTCGTAGTCGGTGTGGGCGAAGACAAAGTCGCCGTCCTCGAAGGCCCGGACGATTTCCACCTTCGGATTGGTTTTGGAGAGCCGCTTGAATAGTTCCGCCAGTCCGACGTTTCCGGTTCGCGTGAGCGGGTTGTGCTGAATATACTGGTTTTCGTCGACGACTGCGACAGCGTTCGAGTCGCCGGTTTCGATCGCTTTTAGGAGGGCGCAGACCTGTTCGCGTTTGGAGGGCGTCATTCGTCTTTCAATTCTCGAAGGACTTTCAGTTGTTTCTCGAGCATGGCGATGTTCGGATCGTGGCCCGCTTCCGGAACGAGGAGGTACTCTTTTCGAGGCGCCGTGATCCGGTCGAAATAGCGTTTGCTGATATCGGGCGTCGTCAAAAGATCTTCTTCCCCTTGTATTAGAAAAACGGGTACTTCGAAATGCAAGCCGCCGTTGAGCAGATTGACTTGATTAGAAAAGCCGTCGCCTTTCATGCCGACGAACTTCACCCATGAGAATTCCTCGCCCGCGTAGTACGCGTTTCTGCCTTCCGCGGTGTCGTAGCGTTCCCCCCATTGGAGGTCGGGGTAGGGGCCAGTCGTTTCCAGTTCGTATTCTCGTATGATGCGTCGCAAGCGGCCTGGGTTGCGTGGATTGGTCCAATGCGGGGGTCCGAGCGAATCGAGAATCTGCAAGGCCTTTGTATCTGCTTTTTCGGTCGCCCTTTTGTGGACGAGCGCGTAGCTGGCCGCGAGGTTGGCTTGGAAGTCGACCATTTGAGACAGGCCGACGTACGCGGAGAAAAGTTCGGGCGCGTTCTGGTAAAGGTTGACCGCGAGCGCGGATCCCCAAGAAGTGCCGCTCAGTATGAGCGTGTCTTTTTCCAAATAGTCGATCAAGTAGCGCGCGAGTTCCGTTCCGTCTTCTACGAGCAGCTCGAGGGTCAGCTCGTTGTCGTCTAGGATCGCTTGCGTCAGCTCGACGACGGGCAGATTGCGACCATAAGTTTTTCCGGATCCGCGCTGGTCGTAGTGGACGATCGTGAATTCTTGTTCCCAGCCAGAATAAAGGGAATCCGACAAGTTGCTGAGCGGGTTTCCGGGTCCGCCGTGAATAAAAAGGACGACGGGGTTGGCCCGATTCTCGCCCTTAATACTCACCCAATGCTCGATGCCTCCGATTGGGATGAATCGGTCCTCGTGGATCTCCAGCGATTCGCTGCGCGTGGTGTCCGCAATGGCGGAAACCAGGCTTGTTGCGGCGAGGATGCAAAGGGCTCTGCGTTTGGTCATAACTGTTCCGAGCAGTTTCTCGGAGTGTTAGGCGCTTGGCGACTCAATTGTCGAGACGTTCCTAGTCTCCCTTGTCGGATTCGGAGGCCTGGAGAGTCGGATCCACCGTATGCCAGTCTCCGATCTTCGCGCGGAGGCGAGCGACGATGTCTGGATGCGTTTTGGAGAGGTCGTTTGCCTCGCCCGGGTCGTTTTTCAAGTTGTAGAGACGCGCGGGCGCGGTATCCCAAATGTGGACATCTTTATAGTGTGTCGTATCCGCTCCGGCATACCGGAGAATGAGCTTCCAGTCGCTGTCGACAGCCCAAAGGTATTGCAGGGTTCCATCTGGGTTGCCGGGCGTCATGTTGAAGATTGAGTGGGTGACGCCGAACACGGTGGAGCGTGACTCTCGCGCGTGTTTGTCGAGGAGGTTTATTCCGGGCAGATTGTCGGGGGCCTTGAGTCCTGCTGCGGCAGCGATCGTGGGAAAGAGGTCGATGGCGTGGGCGAAGTGGGGCGAGCGGGCGGGGCTTATTCGGGTCGGCCAGGACAGCAGGATAGGCGTGCGAATGCCGTTTTCGTAGGGCGAGCCTTTCGAGCGCAGAGCGTATCGGGCCCAGAGCGCCTGATTCGGGTCGTCGGCGTTCTCGGAGCGCGCAACCCAACCGTTGTCGCAGATGTAGATGACCAACGTGTTCTCGGTCAGTCCTTTTGTATCCAAATAGCTGAGAAGTGTACCGCAAGTCTCGTCGAACCATGCGCACATCGCGTAGTACTTGGCGACATCTTCCGCCCGACCGGGAGTCTGGTAGTTCGCCAAAAAGCGATCGGGCGGATTGTGCGGCGTATGGGGAAGAAAGGGCGCATACCAGACGAGGAAGGGCGTTTCAGCCCGCGTTGCTTCGTCGATGAAATCGGTGATGGGCGTCATTGATTCGCGTCCGATTTTCAATCCGAGGTCGCCGTGCCGTCCGCCGCGCTCGGGATCTCCGTGGGTCATTCCATGGGTGAAGCTGCCGTCTCGCCAGGACCCTTCCCACCATTTGCCCGACTGGTGGGCGACGTAGCCGTTGTCGGTGAGCAACTTGATGAAGCTCGGGAGTCTGTGAAACGCGGCTTGCACGGGCTTGTCGAGCTCGGCCCGTCGATTGCGTCCATCGACGTCGTTGCCGGTGACGCCGTGTTGAAAGGGATACAGTCCGGTGGCCATCGAGGCGAGAGAGGGGCGGCAAAGCGGGGAGGCGACATAGCCCCGATCGAAGATGAGACTGCGTTCGGCTAGGGCATCGAGATGCGGTGTCTCGATATGCGAGTGCCCCATGAACCCGTAGTCCGTCCACGCTTGGTCGTCGCTGAGGATGAGGACGATATTGGGTCGGGAGTCGTTGGCGAGGGAAGCGAGGGAGAACGCGAGTGAAAGCGCTGCGAATCGCGCTGATTTGAGATGGGGTAGAATCATGGGGCACGAGAAAAGTGATTTGAGAGTGCTTGGATGGAATGAGTATGGCGAACATTTCTCGCATCGGATTCCTCGCGTGAATCCGTGATTGTGTTCTCGCGAAGGTGTGGCGACAGGTTTTGTTAGCCAGACTTTCATCTAACCGGGCCTGTAGCTCAGCGGTGAGGGCAGCGGACTCATCACGAAACACTCGATATCTCGTTCTCTCATTGACGGAGACCAGAAGCCATCCATCTCCCTGAGTAGGTTCACTTGGGATTTGATGCGGTCAGAGTCTCTGGCGTATTCGTAAAGGAAAGCTCGGTTCGGGTCCTCTCCGTCGATTTCGGAAAAATCCCATTCAGAATGAGGGAGACTCTCGGGGAAATGTGCCATAGTTCAGCGTTTGAGATCGGTTTCGGGCGAAGCGTTCCGTTTTAGGGAGCGAACAAGGTGACCGTTCGTTCTTCTTGCGTAACAGAGTCAACGAGAGTCGCAGAGAAATTCGATCTCGATCGATATTTTTTGGTACAAGTCGATTCAAAATCGGATCCAGTCGCTACAAAATCGGGAAGAGAGGATTGGGGACGGCAAGAAACCGAAGAGAGTTTCAAATGTTTCGCAGGGTCGATGTAGGCTACGAAAGAGCGACAAGCCAAACATTTAGAGATAGATCTGTTCCGCACTCGGTTGAACGCTTTGCGTTTCCGGGGAGTTTTCTTATCTAAGAAGGTCGTTGATATGACTATTGAAAGTGATACTATGTCTTCATTTGGCATGCCAATTGCACAGCGCAGTGATTGGCCTACTCTTTATTTTGTCGAGAATCCTTTTTCGCTTTTTCGCGGCAAGCACGGTTCCTATAATTGATCCACCACCGAGTAGGCTTAGGAAACTAAGTGGGGGGAAAGCCTGAGATAGGATAAGTAGCCCAATTGCCCATGTTGTGCCACTAGCGTTAATCATGAATTCTCTGTTGGCTCTCTGTATCTCTTTATCCTGCTCACTATCAATTTTTTTGATGGCATCAATTATGCTGTTCGCTATAGCGTCGAAATCGTTGGATTGGGCATGGGTTCTCATGGACCGAATCATGCTGTCTGACAGCTTAAGTTCGCTCCTGAATCTCTGGGCTGATGAAAGGTTCGCTGCTTCTATAAAATCCTGGATTGGGACGTTTTGCAAAAATCCTAGATTCTGTGATTCTCCAGCAAATAAAAATAGACTGTCTTCATCGTAGGGGAGCCCAAGTGCCTTCGAGCTGTGCCTGCTACTGCTTGTTGCCCACCATTTATACAACTCTATGTCATTTGGAATGGGGATCGAATTTGTTTGACCCCAGAAGTAGGCTTCTGAAGAAAATTTTTCATATTCGTGGATTCTGCCTGAAGCGTCTAGCAATGTGAAATACAATGGCGTAAATTCGTCACCGTAAACCCTACCTTGTTCTTTTCTCATCGCTTCTCGAAATAGTTGAGCATGGTGCTCTAAATTGGAGGCCCCCCTAAAATGAAAAATTCGCTTGAGCAAATCTGGGTTGAGTCTTGATTCGGATATATTTGAACTTAGTGAATACTCACCGCAGGAATAGAGTGAATCAAATTGATTGTCGCATAGCTCCGAAAAAAAATTTGTCGCAATTGATAGAGAACTGTTTGTCCAGTGGTCTTTGTAATTTGAATCAGTGCATTTCATTGATGGAACAAGAAACGCTTTCGGCACTCCTTTTTTGGGAAGAAACAAGTCTATATTCGCAATATAACGAGCAACTGCACTAAGACTCATATGAAGTGGACCAGACAATGACCTATAATGCGTATCCTCTAGAGTATCTGTTGCAGAGAGTTGTAATTGATCCGTGACTAAGAGCCCGTCGAAAAAGAGACCGTACTTGCGTAAAGCGGGCAGTAGTTGACCTTGGTCAATATTCACGTATCGTCCTGGGAGCTTTTTGATTAAACTCTGGATTGTTGTGTAGTTCGATCTCCAGAAAGAATTGATCGACTCAAAGAACTCCAGAATTTCTCTTTCTGTATCCGGATTTTCACATCCACTTTTGTTTATCAGGCAGCTTTCACGATCTATAATTTGGATACGACTAAAAAGCGAGTGACTTTGAATTAGGTCAAAAAAATCACTTTGAACGCCACGAAGCCCAACGATTGCCTTATCGTATGTCCTCTCATCTTCGACACTCATAAGCACTAATCTAAGACTAAGTCTATTTGAATTCAAGCCACTAGCTTGGCCATTTCATGAGAGTGTGTCGCGAAGGTGGGCATAGATTTTCGGATCTAGCAATCTGCCATCTTTGTGCCCATCCATGATGCAATCGTGTTAAAGTCCATACCTTTCGCATTAGCGTTGTCGGAAAGAAATTGCCGCATGTTGTGCGGCTGAACTTAGGGTAGTCGCAAATTCCATTTCTCGTAGACCATTGCCGAATAAAATGGGCTACTCAATTTCGTGCCAGGAGTTGGGGGTGGAATGAACGCCAAAAACAGTTAGAGAGCGAACTATACCAGCTCGCTCTCTTTTTGGGATGTTTCCGGAATTCGCTCAAGATCCGGATGAAAATAGTTGGCAAACTACTTCAACAGCTCTTCTAAAAATTTCTCCAATCACCGCAATCACTGCGAGTGGAACTATTCTCGCGACAGAAGACAATACCCTCGCACGAATACTCATGGGCTTTCCCTTCATCTCATCGTCATTGAGATAACGGAATCTCACCTCACGAGTCCGCCAATTGGCGATTTCGATTCGTACTCGGCTATCCGAAGTCAAGCGAAGCCGCGTACCATCCATGGAGGCTCCCTTTTTCATAATATTTAGTCATTTTTTTCTGTAGGGGGGGGTTAAGTGTGGAGCGTGGCCGAATGGGGACCAACTCAAACACGTGTTGGGGTTAGGGTAAAGGCGGTCGCCTTTGCTTTTCGATTTCGAGAATGTATCAGGGAAACTTGCGGGATCAAGAATAAACTAATCAGAATACAATGGGAACTTAATCATTAGAAAATCTTATAACAGAGTAGGTAAAGTCAGTTGTTATTGATAATTCTAATGGGTTAGAATAGCAATCTTACAGATAAAATCACTCTGCACAAGGGTGTCTCCAGCATTCACAATCCATAACTAACTAATACAAAATGCCTTCAACAGCAACAGAACCTGTGACGAAGTCTGGTAAAGTAAACGTCCAGTTCGACATCACAAGCGAGGAAGACGAGAGGCTGCTAGCAGTCAAAGATGAGTGCGGATTCCGTAGCAAACGGGAAGCCATGCTTTGGGGCCTCTCAATAATAGAAGAAATCGTAGATATTAAGAAACTACATCCAAATTCTAAGTTCGGATTCGCATTCGAGTCAGAAGACGGAACTGATTTTTCGACCCTGCTGATGCCTTGGTTGAGAAATATTCGGTAAGTCTAAAGCGAATACGTTGCGAATTTAAAGGGAGCGCTTCGGCGCTCCCTTTTCAGTTCATCAGTTTCGCCATTTCGTGAGAATGCGTATCCCGTAAATGTCCGTACGTCTTCGCGACGAGAAGCCCCCATCCTTGTGCCCGATCCGCGAGGCAATCGTCTTAAAGTCGATACCCTTCTCGATTGCGTTGCTCACGAAGAGATGCCGGAGGCAATGATGATCATAGTGGGGCTGGTTGTCGCTTCCGGTATCGGAAACCAGGGCCTGAATGCGGGCTCGAAGTAGCTAACCCACTTTTGGGATGGCGTTCGTGCATTTTCTCCAAGGAACTTCTGGTCGTTACTGCATCGGATCCACAACTGATTTGGAGGCACGGCTAGAGCGTCACAACTCAGGAATGGTGTACTCCACGAAGCGGCTTGGCATTCCTCTTAGGCTCGTGGTACCTCGGAACTACGGATCTGTGGCGGAAGCCAGGGAAGTCGAGGCAATGCTAAAGCGATCGAAGAACCCGTGAAGGGATTGAGTACCTTCGAGAGGGTGGCTAGAGTAGCTCCCGCCCTAAACGTCTTGCCAACGATATGCCGCGGGTTTGTTCCAAGCCTTTTCTAACCGGGCCTGTAGCTCAGCGGTTAGAGCAGCCCCGACGGGGTCGGGGTTGGTCGTGGGTTCAAATCTGCCGATAGAAATCTTGCAAAGGTCGACCAAGCGGCTTTGATAGCCGGACTTTTGTCTAACCGGGCCTGTAGCTCAGCGGTTAGAGCAGGGGACTCATAATCCCTTGGTCGTGGGTTCAAATCCCTCCGGGCCCACCAGCCGAGTCGCCCCTGTTGCACGGTTGGAGCAGCCCCGACGCGGTCGGGGTTGGTCGCGGGTTCAAATCCCTCCGGGCGAACCGACTGACTCTTGCGAAGGCGATCGACTATCCTCGGGAAATCGACGATTCTGGCCCTGAACTTGCCTCTCAGACAATTTTCATGTTGGCTTCTTTCGTTGGGGCAAGACGAACCACATCGAAAGGAAACTCACATGGACCTCGAGCAATTGTTATTTTTTCTGGTGATCGGAGGCATCGCCGGTTGGTTGGCCGGCATCATCATGAAGGGCGGCGGATTTGGCCTCGTCGGCAATATTGTGACCGGAGTACTGGGAGCGGTGCTTGGAGGCTGGTTGTTTGACGTATTCGATGTCTCTGTGGGCGGCAAGTGGGTCGGCCCGATCGTGACCGCGACCGTCGGCGCTGTGGTCCTGTTGTTCGCGATCGGCTTGATTCGAAAGAAGTAGCCGGACGGTTCGCGTCTTTGGGTTTCGGTTTCGTTCCGATAGTGGAAGCGCCCAAATCGTTCCGATTCAAAGATATCCACTGCGCTGAGGCGCGCGAGCCCCGGGGCGACCACGGGCAGTAAATCGGGACGCTGCCCTCCAGCTATCGATGCAGGTGAGGCTATTCATATATTCGAGTGATTTAGGGAGTGTGCTGAAACGAGATATTTGATGTATCCATACACGATGCTCATTTACTGCTAGTCCCATGAAAATATACACGCTCATAATCGCTAGCGTATTGTTCGCAGTCTGCACCAGTCTAATAGGGGCGGAATGGGAAACGATGGACACAATCGGCGAACCCGTCGCTCGCCATGAAGCTGCCTTTGTCGAATTCGAGGGCGAGTTCTATCTGCTCGGTGGTCGCGGAATTAGACCGGTCAGCATCTATTCTCCGGAAACGAATAGCTGGAGAGAAGGCTCGCCCCCGCCCGTCGAGGTGCACCACTTCCAGCCCATCGTATACAAAGACAGGATACTGATGATAGGAGCATTTACTGGAGGGTGGCCCCGGGAGACTCCGTTAGACCGCGTTATCGCCTACGTCCCGGGTGCCGATAGTTGGGAGTGGGGAGCCGGAATTCCCGCCGCTCGTCGTCGCGGGGCCTCAGGAGTGGCCTTGGTTGACGAGAAAATCTATATCGTCGGTGGAATAGTAAACGGCCATGTTGATGGCCATGTAGATTGGTTCGACGAGTATTCGCCGGAAAGCGGGGAATGGAAAATTCTCCCTCGAGCCCCGCACAAGCGCGACCACTTCCAAGTGGGCGTGCTGGATGGAAAGCTCTACGCAGTCGGGGGTCGGTTGTCCTCGATTAAGCCGGGAGTCTCTTTCAGCGACGTAGTACCGGAGGTCGATGTTTATGACTTTGAGCGAGGCGAATGGAGCGTGTTGAAGACGCTGATACCGACGCCGAGAGCGGGTTCGTTCACGATGACGTTCGATTCGAAAGTCGTTGTCGCGGGGGGCGAAAGCGGCGCCCAAGTCCAAGCTCATGACGAGGTAGAAGCCTACGATACGCGAACGGAACGCTGGACGTCATTGCCTTCACTACAACGAGGGCGCCATGGAACGGGCATATTCCTGTTCGGCGGGCACCTATATACCTGTTCCGGTTGTGGAAACCGGGGAGGGAGCCCCGAGCTAACGTCGATGGAGCGGTTTAAAATCGAATGAGAAGGTCGATTCTCGTTCTCCCGCTCCTTGCCGTTCTTGGAGTTGAGCCCTCCTTCGGTAGCGAATACAAGCAATGGCACACGGTTGAACTTTCGTTTCAAGGACCCTTGACGTCCGAAGACGATCCAGTGAATCCGTTCACGGACTATGCGCTGATCGTCGAGTTTACCCATGCAGACGCCGACTATCAGATACGCGGCTTTTATGCAGCCGATGGGAACGCGGCGGAGAGCGGAGCGGATTCCGGCGATGTCTGGAAGGTTCGATTTACGCCGGACCGCTTGGGCCAGTGGTCGTATCGGGCCCGCTTGAGAACCGGTAGCCAAGTGGCCCTTAGTGTCGAACGCGATGCGGGCGAAGCCGTTCCATTGGAGTCGGCGTCCGGGAGCTTTCAGGTAATCCCGTCCGACAAGCGCGGCCGGGACTTTCGGGCCCACGGTCGGATCGTTGCCAGCGATGGCTACTTCCGCTTCGGCGAATCCGGCAAGTTTTGGTTGAAGGGTGGAGCCGGCAGCCCAGAAAACTTGCTAGCTTACGAAGGGTTCGACGGCACGTATCGACAGGTTTTCGAAGCTCGAAAAGGGGAGGCCGCTCCGAGTGCCAAATTGCACACGTTCGAGCCGCATATCCAAGATTGGAATACAGGAGATCTCACCTGGCGCGGTGGAAAGGGCAAGGGAATTGTAGGGGGCATGAACTACTTGGCCGCTCAGGGAATGAACTCGCTTTACTTTCTCACTCTGAATATTCTTGGCGATGGCAACGACGTTTGGCCGTACACGAGTTACGAGGAGCGAGCGCGCTTCGACTGCAGCAAGCTTGACCAGTGGGAGTTGCTTTTTCAATACATGCAAAAGAAGGGGATTCTGCTCCACGTAGTGACGCAGGAAACGGAAAACGAATTGATGCTCGACGGGGGAGACACGGGGCCGCAGCGCCAATTGTACTACCGGGAGTTGATCGCCCGTTTTGGACATCACTTGGCGTTGGTCTGGAACTTGGGCGAGGAAAACGGACCCGCTCATTGGCGCCCGGAAGGCCAGAACAACGAGCAACAGCGTTCGATGGCGACCTATCTCAAGGAGAACGACCCCTACAATCATCCGGTGCTGATTCACACGCACTCCACGCGTAGCGACAAAGAGGATTTGCTCCCGGGGCTATTGGGGCATTCTCCGCTCGACGGGGTTTCGTTCCAGATTGATCGCCGCGAAACAACCCACTCGGAGGTGGTGAAGTGGAAGGGACGATCCGCGAAGTCCGGCAACGAGTGGCTCATCACTTTCGACGAGCTCGGGAAATGGTACCAGGGCGTTCTGCCGGACGCGATAGACCCGCTTCATGATACGGTTCGCCACTACGCGCTTTGGGGAAGCCTCATGGCGGGCGCGGCTGGAGTGGAGTGGTATTTTGGCGCCCACTACGAACATAACGACCTTACGGCCGAGGATTGGCGGTCGCGAGCGAATATGTGGGCGCAAACCCGCTACGCCTTGGAGTTTTTCGAAACCTACCTTCCTTATTGGGAAATGGATCCGCAAAACGAGCTTACTGCTCGGACGGATGACTACTGCTTTGCGAAGCCGGGTCAGATCTACGCTATCTATGCTCCGGATTCGGTGACGATCGATCTCAATCTCGGGGAGATGGAAACGGATTACGTGGTTCGTTGGTACGATCCCATTCGGGGTGGAGCCTTGCAAAAGGGGAGCGTTGCGGAGGTCTCTGGCCTGGGCTATAAAGACCTTGGCGAACCTCCGTTGCTGGTTGATCAGGATTGGGTTGTGCTGGTGGAAGCGAAGTAAACGCGTCGGGACGCCGCGTTCCACCTTGAGAAAAGAAAAGGTGGAACCCGACGTCCCGGCGGGTTCAGCGAAACCTCGATCTACACGAATGGTCGAACGACGCCGTAGGGAAGGAAGGGATACGCTGTTTCCACTCGACAGAATAGTCATGGACAACGCCAAAACAAAGAGTGAATGAAGTTGCAGGTTTCCGCCAGGCCGCCTAGCTTCGGGCGCTTCAATTATGAAAAATCTACGGAACACCCTTCTCTTTCTTGCAATTTCATTGGGTAGCTCGCTCTGGGCAAATTCGAAGCTCGCTTTCTGGGACGAGCAGCGAAAGGGGGCGAATGGGGGCGGCGAGGACGCCACCGCGGCCTGGTTCGAGGCGGCCCGCGACGCGGGGATCGAGTACATTCGCTTGTCTCCGACGAGTATGAAGTCGGACAGCCGCGACTTTCTAATGGGCGACGCGGACCGGTTTTTCGGGATTCCGGAAGGGGACCTGGCGAAACTGAAGACTGTGCTCGACCGGGCGGACGATGCCGGGGTCAAGATCGTGTTGACGACCTTTACGCTTCCGGGGCGGCGCTGGCGCCAGCACAACGACATGGAGTTCGATTTTCGCCTCTGGAACGACCACGGGTTTCAGGATCGGACGATGGCGTTTTGGCAGGAGCTGGCCTTCGAGCTGAAGGACCATCCGGCCGTGGTGGGCTACAACATCGTCAACGAGCCTCACCCCGAGCGCGAGGCTGGATTCGAGGCGGACAAAACCGATGGGTTTGATCAATGGCTGGAGGAGACGAAAGGGGATATCGCCGATTTGAACCGATTCTACCAGATAATGGTCTACACCATACGTAGTGTAGACATGAATACGCCAATTTTCGTAGACAGCCGGTTTCACGCCAATCCAGCGGGTTTTCCGACGCTGGCCCCCATTGACGATCCGGCCGTTCTGTATTCGTTCCACTTCTACGAGCCATGGATTTACACGACTTATCGTGTGAACAAGGACCGGTTCGCCTATCCGGATCGGATGCCGACGGGTAACGGGGATGAGACGGAAGCGTGGACGGTTGCGGATTTGAAATCCCGGTTGCAGCCGGTTGTCGACTGGTCGAAGAAGCATGGAGTGCCCGCTAATCGAATACATTTGGCGGAGTTGGGCTGTGACCGAAAGGTGGAGGGGGCCCAGCAGTATTTGTCGGATCTAATAGGGCTGGCGAACAAAAACGAGTGGCACTGGGCGTTCTACTCCTTCCGGGCCGGAGGCTGGGACGGAATGAACTACGAGCTCGGAACGGAAAAGCTGAACTGGAAGCAATGGCAGGCGATCGAAGCGGGAACGGCTGGATACAACGACTTTATCTTGGAGGGCGAAAACCCGCTCTGGGATGTGATCAAAGAAGGGTTGAAGTAGGATTGTTTTAAAACATCGCTGCGCTAGTTGTCGCTGCGCGACAAATGGGTGTCTCTAACGAGACAATAGGTTTGAGTGGGTTTAAAATGATGTGCTCATCGTCTCATTAGAGACGCCCATTCCCAACGTAGTTGGGACTAGCGCAGCGGTGTTTAAATGATTCGCCAATGTCCGTTTTGCATAGGCGGTTGTGGATCGTGATCGCTTGCGCGCCGTTGCGACTCGGATACGATACGCCCAATTGTATTTCTCATGCGCCACGTCGTCCTTTGTAGTTTCTTCCTGTTTTCGCTTGTCGCTGTCCCCTGTTCTCAATCGAGCGCGGCGGACAAGCCGAACGTCCTCCTTCTCCTGGTGGACGATTTAAAGCCGACGCTGGGCTGCTATGGCGACGCGGTCGCGGTGAGCCCGAATATCGACCGACTGGCCGACATGGGGACGCGGTTCGAGCTGGCATACTGCAATCAGTCGGTGTGCATGGCGTCGCGCTACAACTTGCTGCTCGGAAGTCGCTCGACATCGACGGGGTTCTATTCCTTTGGCACCGAGTTTCGCGAGGTTTACCCGAACGCGGTTACCCTGCCGCAGCATTTCATGAACAATGGCTACGTGGCCCATTCGATGGGGAAGGTGTTTCATATTGGCCACGGGAATACGAACGACGAAGCGTCCTGGAGCGTTCCTCATTTGAAGGACAAGGTCATCGAGTACCTGGTCCCGGAGAGCAATCATCGTCAGTTGACGCGCGAGGAAGCGCTCTTCACTAACGAATTCAGTAAGCCGATTCGCAGCCTGCCGCGCGGAGCGGCCTGGGAAAGCCCGGATGTGCTCGACGAGGCTTACGCCGACGGGAGAATCGCCAGCCACGCGGTGGATCGTCTCCGCTCGTTCGCGGCTAATCCGGATCAGCCCTTCTTTCTCGCGGTTGGGTTCGTGCGTCCGCACCTGCCCTTTTCCGCCCCGAAGATGTATTGGGATTTGTATGACCGAGACGCATTGCCTATGCCCGAGTTCGAAGACCCTCCGGAAGGGGCGCCTGCGTACGCGGGGAAACGCGGCGGGGAGATAAACGCGTTCAAGCCGGTGCCGACTGGCAATGGCCTTTACGAGGAGGACCTGAAGCGGGACCTCATCCACGGATACTACGCGAGCGTGAGCTACATGGACGCTCAACTCGGGCGAGTGCTCGACGAGGTCGAGACGCTCGGGTTGGACGAGAATACGATCATCGTTCTTTGGGGCGACCACGGCTGGCATCTGGGAGACCATGGCACGTGGACGAAGCACACGAACTACGAACAGGCCAATCGCATCCCCATAATCGCCTACGTTCCCGGCGTGACGAAAGCCGGTTCAAACTCCCGTCAAATCGCGGAAACGGTCGATCTCTACACGACTTTGTCCTCGCTTGCGGGCTTGCCCAAGCCTTCCGGTCCTCAACCGATCGACGGAGCCGATTTGACGCCCGCGCTTAAAGACCCGAGGGCGCAAGTGGACGAATACGCCTACCATGCGTACAACAAGCGAGGTCATTTAGGACGCGCAATCCGCACGGAGCGCTACCGATTGGTGGAGTGGACAACGACGGAGGGCGCGATCGAGTATGAGCTTTACGACTACAAGGAAGATCCGCTCGAAACCAAAAATTGGGCGGATTCCCAGCCGAAGGTACTCGCGGACATGAAAGCGATCCTCGCTGGCGAACCGGCCGCGAAACCGCAAGTGAGGCGGAGTCGGTAGGGAATTTAAACAGGATATACCGTTGTTTTTTGGAACAGTGATCTCTTCGAGATCAAATTCCGCTTCGCGGAAGCAGGATCGCTTCGCGAACAGGATCTTGAGGTTGATACAGGAGTATTTCGATAGCGGTGTTGATCCTTGTCCCGCTTCGGCGGGATCCTTGTGACGCGTTGGCGTCATTTCGCCGTTAGGCGACTGTTCAAAACCGAACTCGTATCGTCTACTTGCGAATGTAGTGGCGTATTTGAAATTCGGATTCGTCGCGGACGATTGTCTCGAGATGGAAATCGCTTTCGAATTCGGGGAAGAACGCGTCGCCTTCGACAGTTCGTTTCACGAGCGTGAGGTAGAGTTCGGAACACTGCGGGAGGGCCTGACGGTAGATTTCGGAACCACCGCAAATCCAAACTGGATCGGTGTAGGCCTTCTCCTCAATGGCTTCGAGGCCAGTGAGAAGATCAACTCCTTGCGGCAATTCCGGCTGGGAGCGACTGACGACGGCGGTCGTGCGGCCGGGCAGCGGTCGCCCGATGCTGTCCCAGGTTTTCCGTCCCATAACGAGGACGCCGCCCATGGTGGTGGCTTTGAACCACTTGAAGTCCTCGGGAAGGCGCCAGGGGATTTCGTTGCCGTTGCCGATGACTCGGTTCTCGCTCATGGCGGCGATCGCTTTCCAGGGGCGGGTTGAAGGCATGGGATTGTCTAGATGTTTCGAAATGAAAGCGATGGAGGAACCGCGAATGAACGCGAATACGCGCGAATCTATTCAGTGCGCGTTGATTCGTGTGTATTCGCGTTCATTCGTGGTTCCAAATCTCTAGCTCCATACGCGGTTTCTGGTGTTAAACTGATATGGGCGCTTTTATGCCGGGGTGGGGATCGTAGTCGACGAGTTCGAAGTCTTCGAACACGAAGTCCGCTATGTTCTTTTTGTCGGGATTGATCCGCATGGTCGGGAGCTCTCTCGGCTCGCGTTCGAGCTGGAGCTTCGCTTGCTCCAAGTGGTTTTTATAAAGATGGAGATCGCCGAAGGTGTGGACGAATTCGCCGGCCTTGAGGTCGCAGGCTTGGGCGACGATGAGGGTGAGGAGGGCGTAGCTGGCGATGTTGAAGGGAACGCCGAGGAAGAGGTCGGCGCTGCGCTGGTAGAGCTGGCAGGAGAGCTCGCCGCGTTCGGTGTCGACGTAGAACTGGAAGAGGCTGTGGCAGGGTGGGAGAGCCATCAAGTGGAGTTCGCCGGGATTCCAGGCGCTCACGATGAGTCGCCGACTGGTGGGATTCGCGCGGATTTGCTCTACGACTTGCTCGATCTGGTTGATGCTCCCGCCTTCCGGCGTTTTCCAATCAGTCCATTGGGCGCCGTAGACGCGGCCGAGGTCGCCATTCTCGTCGGCCCATTCGTCCCAGATGGTGACGCGGTTGTCGTTCAGGTACTTTATGTTGGTGTCGCCTTTGAGGAACCAGAGCAGCTCGTGGATGATGGAGCGGAGGTGCAGCTTCTTGGTGGTGAGGCAGGGGAAACCGTTTCTCAAATCGAAGCGGGCCTGGGCGCCGAAAACGGAATAGGTGCCGGTGCCGGTGCGGTCGTCGCGATAGTGGCCGTTGTCGAGGACGTGTCGGAGCAGGTCGAGGTATTGCTTCATGGATGGAAGAAGTTTCCTTGCCGGAGCCGACGGCGTCGATGAAAAATCCGCGGCAAGGCGATATTATGTCGCGGGACCGGCGACGGTGTAGCGCTCGTCCTGGAAGGTGATGGTATCGCCGACGACAATTTTGGGCCGCTTGCGGGTTTCGGTCTGGCCATTGACGTCGACGTAGCCCGCCGCGATCACTTGCTTGGCTTCGCCGCCGCTGGGGACGAGGCCTTCGAACTTGAGCAGTTGGCAGAGCTCGATGGTTTCGCCGCGAATCTCGATTTTGCTGGGCTTTGGATCGGACATGATGGCGGGGAGTGGATACATCTCGGCTGCGGCTGTCGATTCGAAAGAGTGGTCGTCACCGCTGCGCTAGGATGCCTCCACCGGAGTGGAGGCAAATAGGTTGTCTCCTTCGTCGACAAATAAAGTTAGTCTCTAGTGAAAAGGGGTTTTTCGAAAATGCGGTCATGGAGTTTGAGGTTTTAGAACCTTATTTCCCCGGCTTGCCGGGGATCCTATTGGCCCGTCCCGTTTGGCGCATACGCGTCAACTTAAACCCGCCGGGACGTCGGGTTCCACCTTACCCCGCTTGCGTCTAGGGTGGAACGCGACGTCCCGGCGCGTTTTCTCGAGCAAGAAATTCGATAAGTTGACGCGCATGCGCTCGGTGGGACGGGACTCCTAGCCCCGAAAGTATCGGGGCGATGACAAAAACTCGATCTGCCTATTTGACGCCTTAGCCGCGGCCTTGGGATTCGAGGATGAGGAGGTCGCGGACGACGGTCGCGGTTCGCTCCTCGAGCTGGCCGGTTGCCTCGTTTTTTCGCAGGACGCGGACTTCGACTTCGGAACCGGGGGCGCCGCGCAAGATGCCGACGGTTTCGCCCAAGCTGATCCCGTAAAGGTCGCGCGGTTCCCCGCCGGTATCGGTGGACTCGATGATGAGGTCGCCGGGCTGCAGATCGGTCGAGTCGAGAGCCCCGCCGGGGATTATTTCAGCGATTTTCGGAAAACCGTTTTCGGTTTGCAGCACGGCTCCAATGCCCTTGGGCGTGTTCTCGTAAACCGCTTGGAAACCCGCGTCCTGCTCAGCCGGATCCGTGAGGCTCTCCACCCAGTCGAGGGCTTGGTCGGTGCCTCTTTGAGCGAGGGAAGTTGAAATGGCTTCGATCGCGTCCATCCGGTCGTCGGGGCTCTCGATCGCGCTCAGCGAGTTTATGAGTTCGTTGGTGTTGGAGCGCGCCCAGGCGTTGAGGATATCGCTGGAATAGTTCGATTGATCGCTGTCGTTGCTATTTGAATACCATTCCCAGGCAGCTTGCGGATCGCGTTGGGCCCAATTGGAAATCAGGCTTTTCTCCAATCGGGACTTTTCCCAGTCGGTCCAGGATGCGGTCTCGGAGAGGGTGGAAGCGGGATCGAATCCGGGCAGACTCGGAGCGAGTCGAGCGACGATTTCCGATCGAGCGGGTTGATCGCTAAAGGCGTCCATCCAGGCTCGGGCCACACTGGGCGGCGCTTTCGACTGGGCGATGATGCTGGCGAGCTCCGCCTCAAGGCCGTATCGTCCGTTGCCGATGTTTTGGATACGCCGTTGTCGGGCGGCGCTGGCTTGCGCGTTGAGCGCCGGGTCCTGGGTCCATTCTGCCACGAGCGTCCTAAGGGCGATTCCTTTGACGGCTCCGGACTGGCTGTTGGCGATGGTGAGGGCGTCCGCGGGGTCGGAGTGGGCGGCGATGAACCTGAAGACTCCGGCGGCGAATTCGATCTGGGCCCGGCCGCTCAGAGTGTCGATTTTAGCGAGCGCGGCTTGGGTGTCGGCAGCGGCGGCTTCGTAGGCTTCGGTCATCTGGTTGGAGGCTTGGGATCGCCCACGCAATTCGATGGCTTGAGGGGGAGCGTCGGTCGCGGGTGTCGGACTGGGCGGACGATCGGCTTCGGGCAATGCGTTCGAAGCGGACTCGCTTTGAGGGCTTTGGGTCGCGGATTCGTCGTCAGGCGATTTCGCGAGACGGGCGCTGCCGCTTTGGTAGCCGAGTCCGTAGGCGATGGCCCCGACGATAGCGATGATGGCGATTTGACTGAGTACGGCGCGGTTTTTGGAGTTCATAGGGGGTACGCGGTAGATAAAACGGGATTGCTTGCTGCCTTAGTCAATTGTTTGGGCGGAATGTGCCCTTGGAAATGGCGATGATGGGGCTAGGAGCGGGTTCGATTGGGTGGAATATGTCGAATGGCTCCTTGATTTCAGGAAAAAGGAGTATCAATCTTCCCGTTCGTCACGCTGCCCCCGTTTCGCTATGCTACGTATTGTCTGTCTCATTCTATCGTTGTCTCTACCCTCGTTCGCGTTGGCTCAAAAGCCGAATATTCTCTGGCTGAGTTGCGAGGACATCAGCGCCCATTTGGGCTGCTACGGGGATCCGCATGCGATCACCCCGAATCTGGACCGGCTTGCTGAGGAGGGCGTGCGCTATACGCACGCGTTCACCACAGCGGGCGTGTGCGCTCCCTGCCGCAGCGGAATCATAACGGGCATGTACCAAACGACTCTGGGCACGCAGCACATGCGCGGGAACGCCCAGCTCCCGCCCGAAGTCTCCCCGTTCCCGGCCTACTTGCGCGCGGCGGGCTATTACACGAGCAACAACAGCAAGCAGGACTATCAATTCACCACGCCGGACGGTGTCTGGGACGAGTCGAATGGCCGGGCGCACTGGCGCAATCGGCCGAACAAAGATCAACCGTTTTTCTCGGTATTCAACTTCACCGGCTGCCACGAAAGCGGGATCGCGGGCGCCGAAAAGTACCGAGAAGTGACCAAGAATCTGACTCCGCAGCAGCGTCAGGACGCGGATGCGCTCACGACCTTCCCCCCGTACTATCCTGAAACTCCGGCGGCCCGCGAAGACTGGAAGCGCAACTACGAATTGATCACCGCAATGGACGCTTGGGCGGGCGAGTTGATCGCCCAGCTCAAGGAGGACGGCCTCTACGAAAACACGATCATCATGTACTGGTCGGACCATGGAGTCGGGCTGCCTCGGGCCAAGCGCTGGCTCTACGACTCGGGCACGCGCGTGCCGTTGATCGTTCGAATTCCCGAATCGCTGCGCGTCGAAGGCCAGGGCGAACCGGGCACGGCTTCGGACCGGCTGGTAAGCTCGATCGACTTCGGGCCGACGGTTCTCAATTTCGCTGGTATCGACGCGCCGGAGGTGATGCAGGGGAGAGCGTTCCTGGGCCCCGATTCATCGCCCGCGCGCTCGTTTGTCTTCGGCGCCCGCGACCGCATGGACGAACGCTATGACATCATCCGAATGGCTCGCGACCAGCGATTCAAGTACATCCGAAACTACGAGCCGCTTAAGACCTACTATCAGTATATGAATACGCCGGAGAAAGGGAAGACCATGGCGGATTTGCGGCGGCTGCACGAAGCGGGCGAGCTCGCTCCCGCGGCCGAATACTACTTTTCCCCGACCAAACCGGTGGAGGAATTGTACGACACTTGGACGGATCCCTACGAAATCCGCAACCTGGCTGACGACTCCCGATACACGAAAACGCTGGAACGCCTGCGGGCCGCCCATTTGGATTGGGTGAAACGGACCCGGGACACGGGATTGATCGCCGAGCCGATAATAATCGAGCGCGAGAAGCAGATCGGCCACCGGTACGGCATATTGCGTCAAAACAGCGACCCGACCTTCAATCGCCGTCTGGCGGAAATCGCCGCCAAGGCTTCGGAGGGTCCGAAGGCGCTGCCGGACTTGCTCAACGGCCTGAACGACCCCGACGCAGCGGTGCGCTACTGGGGCGCCGTGGGCATCGGCAATATCGGCCGGCCGGCGAGCAGCGCGGCGAAAGCGATTGAGTCCACGCTCTCGGACGAGTCGGCGGTCGTTCGCATCGCTGCCGCTCGGGCCCTTTGCCGGCTGGGAAGACCCGAAAAGGCCCTGCCGGTCTTGGCTCGGGAACTGGATGAAGGCGAGCAATGGGAACGTCTCCATGCGGCGATTGTCCTCGACGAGATCGACGACATGGCGCGTCCGGTGATCGCGGAAATGCATGCGGCCCTGGAGCCGCGTGAAGAGTTGTATGCGCAAGGCAAATACGTGGTTCGAGTGATCAACCGAGCCCTGAACCAGCTCGAAGGGACGAAACGCGAAGTGCGATGAATCGCAGGCCCAAGTCGCTGGAAGAGTGAAAAGTGAGTATTGAAGAGTGAAATGAGCGTAGCCTTAAGTGTTAGAAATCTTGTTTTGAGTGGGCTCGTTTGCATTTCAAGCGGGATAGCGTCGGCAGCCGAGCCGTTGCAGTTTCGCTCGCTGTTCGATGGCGAGACGCTGAACGGCTGGGTGGATGTGAATACGAGCCCGGATACCTGGCGGGCCGAAGACGGGCTTCTCAAGTGCCGCGGCACGCCGATCGGCGTGATGCGATCGGACCGGCAGTACGAGAATTTCATCCTCGAGATCGAGTGGATGCACTTGGAGTCGGGGGGCAATTCCGGGGTGTTCGTATGGAGCGAGGGGGAAGTCAACAGCGCGAACCGGCTTCCCAATGGCGTGGAAGTGCAAATGCTCGAAAACGACTACCCGAAAATCCATAATCGCGTTCGCGAGTACGTGAGCGGAGAGCTCTTCGGGGCGGGCACGGTCACCACGATTCCGGACCACCCCCGAGGCAAGCGTAGTTCGTCCGTGGAATACCGTTGCAAAGGCAAGGGCGAGTGGAACCACTACCTGGTCGTCTGCGTGGACGGCGTTGTGAAACTGGCGATCAACGGGAAATTCGTCAATGGAGTCCGGGAATCCTCGGTCAAAAAAGGCTACCTGTGCCTCGAGTCCGAGGGGGCGGAAATCCATTTCCGCAACATCCGCATCATGGAGCTGCCGCCGGGCTTCGCCAAGGCGTCCGAGATCGTCCCAGTCGTGGACTAAGGGAATGTCTAAGGCGCCATGCGTTCTTTTCTTGGCACAATCCCTGATTCGCGCTGGTCTAGGTGAGCCCTAGTCTGCTGTCTTATCATGCTACCAGTCCGCTACATTCCTGGCTTCCCTCGGGTTTCGCCCTTGGTGTGTCGTCTCTCGGCGTTGCTCGCCCTAGCGATGGTCGCGGCCGCGGGAAGTTCCCTCTGGGGGGTGAACAAGGACTATCGAGACGACGAGTCCCTTCAGGAGGAAAGCTACCACGAGGCCCTGACGCTTTTAAGCCAAGGGGACGCGGAGAGTTTGAAAAAGGCCCCGCGCCTCCTTAAGAAATTGGCCGTGGCGGGTCACGCCCGCTCGCAAAACACGCTCGGAAACCTGTACCGGCATGGAATCGGAGTAATTGAGAACAGCAAGCAGGCGGCCCGTTGGTTTTCCGAATCGGCGAGCCAATCCTACCCGCTGGCGGTTCTCAGCCTTGCCGAGTCCTACATGGAGGGTCTTGGCGTGGAGCAGGATTACGTTAAAGCCCGCGCGTTGCTGGAAACGCTCGTCGATCCGGACGCTACCTATGAAGTTCGCGTCGAGGAATACGCTATGCTCCGGAAAACCAAGTCCCGCGCGAGCTACTTGCTGGGAGTGATCTACTCCAACGGATACGGGGTGGAAGCGGACATCCCTCAGGCGATCGCCCTTTTCGAGAAAGCCGCTCACGCGGGCGACCAGGACGCAACGATGTATTTGGCGATCACCTACGCGGAAGGAAAAGAGATCGACAAGAGTGTAGACAAAGCCAAGGAGTACTTCGAGCTTCTGAATCTCCAGTCGTCCGACGCGTTGCGGCGTTCCCTCGACTCGGCCGCGATTCCGGGAGGGGACGTCTCGGAAATGGAGAATCTAAGGGAGTACGGGGAAGTAATGCGCAAGGCGATCTCGCAAACGATTTTGCGGATGCAAACGGATTTCGCGAAACAAGTTCTGTATTCAAAAGGCGAGGACTTCGATGCGGTGTTCGCCGCAGGACTGCTCGAAATGGCGG
This sequence comes from Opitutaceae bacterium, assembly GCA_028284235.1. Classification (GTDB taxonomy): domain Bacteria; phylum Verrucomicrobiota; class Verrucomicrobiia; order Opitutales; family Opitutaceae; genus Pelagisphaera. Next base: position 34,000 of record JANQSC010000052.1, on the reverse strand, counting down.
CCAACGGCGGCTATCCGGAAGCCCAGTCGGAACTCGGCGTGCTTTACTACCGGGGTTCGGGAGTCGATCAAGACTCGGAAAAGGCGATCGAGCTATTCGAGGCGGCCGCGGCCCAAGGCTGGGTTATGGCCCAGTACAATCTCGCGGTGATGATGAAGGAGGGCCTCTTCGAGGAGACCGACCGTTTCGTGGCCGCGGAGCTGCTGGAGTCCGCCGCGGATGAAGGGCTGCTCGCGGCGCAAACGTTGCTTGAAGGTTTCACCAACGAAGGCGTTCTCAACTCCAACGAAGCGAAGGAACTCTGTCTGCAATGGGCGGAGAAAGGCGACGCCCGGGCCATCTACAGTTTGGCCCGCCGGAGGATGAGTGGCTGGATGGTCGAAATGGAGACGGATCCTCAGGCGCTGGTCGAGCTGTTTAAACAGTCGGCGGATTCGGGGTATTCGAGAGCTCAATACACGATGGGGATGCTCTACATGACGGGCGAAGCGGTAGAGCAGAATATCCAGACCGCGTTCTGGTGGCTGAAAAGCGCCGCTGCCCAGGATCACCCGATCGCCTTGCACCACATGGGGATTTGCTACGCGCAAGGCATTGGCGCTGAGCCGGACATCGAAGAAGCGTTCCACTACTTCTCGAAGAGCGCGGAATTGGGTTTGGACGCCGCCAAGAACAGCTTGGCGGTGTTCTACAATAACGGGATCCACGTGATCCGCAACGAATGGAAGGCGAGCGAACTTTATTTAGAAGCGGCTGACGAGGGCGATCCGACGGCGGCCTTCAACATTGGCAATTGCTATCTGAATGGAAAGGGCGTCAAACGCGACGTAGACTTGGGCTTGAAGTGGATCGCCCGTTCGGCGGAGAGTGGAAATCTGGCCGCGTGCAGCCAGTTGTCGCGAATCTACGAAGAAGGCTTGCTGGCGGACTACGATCCCGTCGAGGTCGCTTACTGGAGGGAGAAAGCGGCTGAGCTGGGGAATCGCTACGCCATGAAGCGGACGGCCTTCAATTACTTTTATGGCAAGGGGATCCCGAAGAACCGAGGGAAGGCGGCGTTTTGGATTTCTGAGTTTTTAAATAGCAATGGACCAATGGATACCACGAATCTCACCTTGATGGACGAGTACGAAGACCACTCGGAGATTCAGAAACTGCTGCCGGAGGACTATTCGGCTTTGATCGTCTACGCGGACCTTATGGCGGATTCGCAGTGGTCGGGGCACGATCCGGAGGAGGCGTTTCGCGTGCTCGACAACCTTGCAGGGAAGGGGTTCTATGGCGCTCGATTTCGGCTAGCTGCGCTGCATGAGGCGGGTGGATTCGCCAAGTCGAATCCAAAAAAGTCCTACAATTTGTACAAGTCGATTTTCGAAGAGACGCGCAGCTCTGAACTAGAAGTGAAACGGGCTCTAGCGGCGCGGGCCGCCTACTTTCTGAGCCGATGCTTGACGGACGGCGTTGGAACGCGGGCGAATCGCGGCAAGGCGGAAAAGGCCTTGCAGGACTCGGCTCAGCTTGGTTACAGCCAGTCGCAATTCGAGCTGGGGAAACGACTCGCCGAGACTGGTGGCGAACCCGATTTGGAGGCGGGTGTCCAGTGGCTGATGCTGGCCGCGAACCAGGGGCATCACGAGTCGCACGTCGAGCTCGCGCGTTTGAACTTGGAGCGGCGGATACCGTCGCTCGATCCGGACACGATTATCGCTTGGCTCAAAGAGCTCGTCGACGCGGGGTCAGGCGAGGCCCGGTTGCTTCTCAAGAAGTACGGGATCGAATACAAGACGCCGCAGCGCAAGTCGGACGACACGCTTGAGGAGAAACGGGAGTTCAACCCCTACGCCCCCATCGAGGCGGCGTAGCGGCCAATTTTAAAGGGGATCCGACTAGGCGTCCTCGTCGGGCGTGTATCGGTACCGCATGCGCAGTTCGTTTTCCGAGGGCATGTCCACGTCGATCTTACGATCGAGGGCGGAGGCGATGCGGTTGGTCTGGCTTTCGTCGAGCTCGCCGTACGAAAGCGGTTTTCCACTGGAGTCGACGGCGAAGGTTACCTGGTCGTCCTTTTGGGATACCCGCAGCACGACCTTGCCTTCCTTCCATTGGTAGATGCCGATTTCGAGCAAATTGCTGAGAACGCTTTCAAGGAGTTCCTCGTCAACGTCGAGGTCGATTGCGTCGGGGAATTCCGCGTTGACGCTTACATCTTCGACTTCGTTCGCGTACTCGCCAACGAGTTCGAAAACCAGGCGTTGCAGATCGGATAGGGACTCGAGGTCGATTTCTTCCGCGGTCTCTTCGACTTCCTCTTCTGCCTCTTCTTCGACAACCTCGACTTCGGCTTCCGCGACGGGCGCCGGTTCTTCGTCCTCTTCGGTTTCAGGCGACTCGTCGGTTTCCTCGGCGGAGCTAGGTTCCTCGGTTTCCGCTTCGGATTCCGACTCCGCTACTTCGATGAGGTCGAGCGGAGCGGGGTCGGGCGCGGATTCATCGGGAACGGTCGAAGGCGCGTTTTTCGATTCGATAAAGTCGACGATCTCCTTCGAGTGTGCATCCGCGTCCGTATCGACTTCGGTATCGTCGGAGTCCTCGGGGAAAGAGTCGTTTTCTTCTGCGGGTTCCGGAGCGGGCTCGCCTATGAGCACACCGTTGTACTCAGAATCGTTTTCCTCTTCGTCCAGATCTTCCGCTTCTTCCAGTTCTTTCTCGGTCGGGATCTGGGCTGGCAGGATGTCTTCCGCTTCCACGGTTTCGAGCATCACGAGTTGCAGGTCGCTCTGCTTGCGGATTTCGGCGATCTCCTCCTCGATGCGGGTTATGGAAAGCTGGCTCCAGTTGGCTTCGAGATTTTTCGAGAGCGTGTTGATCAGAGTCGTTGGCGTTTCGATTTTGCTCAACAGGTTGGGGATCCAAATGGAGCGCGCGGACGCTTCGGAAACGGCGCGTTCGACTTGGGAATAGATTTCTTCGGCCCGACGTTTTACTTCGCGGCCCACTTTAGTTTTGCGTTCCGTTTCGAGGGCGGTTTCGAGGACCTCGTTCGCTGCGGCGGAAGTTTGGGCTTCTACGCGGGTTTTCTTGAGAATGCGATCGAGTTCGGCGATCTCGCTGGCCTGGCGGTCGCTGAGCGATTGGGCTGCGTCGCGTTCGTTGCGGGTGGCTTTCAGCTCTTTTTCGAATGCGTCGCGCTCTTCGCGGACTTCGGCGACGACTTGGTCGTGGTCTTGAATGTACCCTTTGAGGGCGTGCTCCTCTTTGCTTTTGCTACGGAGGCCCAGGTTGTAGTCGCTGGACTCGCCTTCGCGCACGTGGCGGGCGAGGGATTGGATGGGCTTAGCGATGGTCGCGTTGAGCCAAAGATAGGTCAGGTACAGCGCCGCGATCAAGATTGCCGCGAGCGGGATCCAGAGGGCGTCGGGAGTCAGGCCAAGGCTCGAAGCGGCGGCGGCGCGCTGGCCTTCGAAGTAAGGTGTTGCCATGAAGGCGATGGCGATCGCGAAGAGCGTCGCGAAGACGGCGAAGGAGCGTTTGATCTGGTTTTGAATTTCTTTCACGTCGATGTTCCCGGTTGAAGGTGTCTAAGGCGTCTTAATCAACCGGTTCAATCGTCAGAAACGGCGTGAACTGTATCCGTCTTGTCCATGGATTGACGTGAAGCGGGAATTGGCGGTCAGGGACAGCGCGAACTAGAGAGTTCCCTCTAGTCGAGCTGGGCTTCGCTACCGGCGGCCCTTAGAGACTGTCCTGCAAATCGTAATGCGCGTCGCAGCCAAAATAGAAAAACGCGCCGGGACGGCGCGTTCCACCCTTGATTCAATGCGACAAAGGTGGAACCCGCCGTCCCGGCGGGTTTAGTTTGAGAGGTATGCGCTAAGCGGGGCGAGAAGACGGGTACACCGATTTGTTGGAATTTCTTTTAGGGAGGCGTTTCAGGCCCGGTCGCGTTTGGGTGTAACGAATACGAACCACTTTTGTCCGATGAAATTCCAGCAGGCCCAGGCGAACGTGGCGGCCAGGAACGCGGGCTTCGCCGACTGGTCGAGAGCGATGGTGGCGTCGTAGACATAGCTGTTCAAGATCCAGCCGGTGAGGTAGACGATCGCGAAGCGGATTGGCTCGCTGGCTCGAAATTCCCGGTGTTTGAAGGTGAAGTGCTTGTGGGCGAAGAATCCCCATAGGGAAACGCAGGCGAAACTGAGTCGCTTGGCCCAGGATCCGTCCACTTCGAACTGGTTTCGAAGGAGAAGGTACACCCCTGCGTCGATGAGAAAGGCCATTCCGCTCACGCAGATGAATCGCAGGATTTCCGGGACGATGTTGCGGGTTACTGGCATCGGAATGCGGGATGGCGCTTCGGGAGGGAGAGGAAGACGAGGGCGGGCTGCGGAGGCAATTGTTTTCTGGTCGATCGAACGACTTCGCTTCTTACCGTATGATGTATCGATTCATTGACTTGCCGCCCACAGGCGTCAGGAATCAGTTCAACGTCATTCACCCCCCTGAAGTTACCGAAAGGACTATGAGCGAGAAAGTACTGATCATCACCGGAGATGGCGGCGAGAGCTACGAGGTGCTGTACGCCCTACATCGTTTCCAAGAAGCGAATTTCGTCACGGAAATCGCCGCCCCGAGCAAACGAGCGCTCAATCTGGTTCTCCACGACTTCGCTCCGGGATGGGACACCTATATCGAAAAGCCCGGCTACGGAGCCGAGTCCCATCTCACGTTCGAGGACGTGGTCGTCGACGATTATTTCGCCGTTATGCTTATTGGAGGCCGAGCGCCCGAGTACCTGCGAAACGATCCCAAAGTGCTGGAGATCGCCCGCGAATTCCACGCGAAGGGCAAGTGGATCTACAGCATTTGCCATGGTATACAGATTCTGGCTACAGCCGGTTTGCTGGACGATTCGAATATCACCTGCTACGAGCATTGCCGTCCTGAGGCGGAGGCCGCTGGCGGGAAGTGGAGCACGGACGAGGCGACGATCGACGGGAAGATCATCAGCGCCCAGACTTGGCTTTCCCACCCGGACTTCTACCGCCTCATTTTCGCCAATTTGTAGGCGGCGCGCGGCTCAATTGGAGCGTGGCGCTTCGCCTTCGCTCGCTTCATCGCCCTCTTCCGACTGGTCCTCGAACGGCATTCCGTCGTAGGCATAGGCGGTCGACGTCCCGACACGCTGGTAGCGGCGGGCGGGCTTGAGGAACCGTCCGGCGAGACCGCCGAAAACGACTCCGACGGCGACTCCGATTCCCACCCCGACGAGCGGGTTGGCGCCAAATTTGAAGGCGGCGGCCATTCCGATGCCCACTCCGGCGACCAGACCGAAGTTCATTCCGAGCGGCCCGTCCATTTTGCGTCGCTTTCGGGTGAACCGCTCGCGGGAGCGGTCGGACATTCGCACTATGAGTAGGTCGTCCATATTACGGAGTATTTACAATAGCGCGTCTCGCGCGAATGTCCATCAGGGAGTGTCCTTGTCATTGGGTCGGGAATTGTCGCAGGTAGCGCTACCGGTCGGCGTGACAAATCTCTGACATCATTTTTGCGCCCCCCTGACAACCCGTTCGTCTCGCTGCGCTTTAATGGCCACACGCAGCCCGATGGTCGCGCTGCCAAGTCAATTGAAACCGAAGGGAAAACGAATGAAGACTAAGAACATGATCGGAGCGGGAATCGCTCTTATGGGCTCGCTCGCCTCTTACGCATGGAGTGGCGATGGCGTGCGAATCGACGCGAGACTGGACCACAGCCTGTTGCGGGCGAATGCGCCGACGACGGCGTTTTTGAAGGTGGGGTTGAATCCGGGCTCGGTTCGAATCGAGGAGGAACGACCCGCAGTGAGCCTAGCCATTGTTATTGACCGTTCGGGGTCGATGTCCGGCGAGAAGATCGAAACCGCGAAACAGGCGGTCATCCAGGCGATCGGGCGACTGCGGGACGGGGATCGGGTCGCTTTGATCTCCTACAGTCAGGACGCCCGAATTGAGATTCCGCTCGAACGAGTGGGCGACGTCGAGAATGCGATCTACCGGATTTCCAATATCCGTTCGGGAGGAAACACCGCTATCTACTCGGCGGTGAATCTGGCGGCCTCGCAGTTGCGCCGCGAGGAAGACCGGAACGCGTTCCGCCGCATCCTGCTTCTGTCGGACGGATTGGCCAATGTAGGCCCGAGTGATCCTGTTGATTTTTCGCGTCTGGGGAGGGCTCTGATGCGGGAGGGCATCAGCGTTTCCACGGTCGGTTTGGGGATGGACTACAACGAGGACCTCATGGCTGGTCTTTCCATGGCGAGCGAAGGCAATACGTATTTTGCGGAGAACTACCGCGACTTGCCTCGGATCTTCGATTCGGAAATGCGCGATACGACGACCGTGATCGCTCGCAACGTCCGAGTTCGGATCGAGTGCGAAGAGGGCTTTGCTCCGAAACGCTTTCTTGGCCGCGAAGGGACGATCAAAGGGAACGCGGCGGTCTTTGAGATTCCCCAGTTGTTCGCGGAGCAAGAGAAGTATGGGCTGCTCGAGCTGGAAGTCGCCGCCCATAGGGAAGCCGATTCCGCCCCCGTCGCCAAGGTTCTCGTCGAGTACTGGAGCCAAGAGCGCGAGGAGGAAGTCGCCGGCTCGGACGTTGCTCGAGTGGGTTTCGTCGTGGACGAGGAAAAGGCGGCTGCGTCCGTCGACATGGATGTGCAGCGTGGAGTAGTGGCCAATCGAATCGCCGCCGTCAAAGAGGAAGCCATCGCATTGGCCGACGCGGGGCAAGTAGAACAAGCCACTGTCCGTATCCAATCTTTGAATCACGAGCTGGCGACCGCCAATGAGGCGTGGAACGACGCGGACGTCGCGGCTCAGAACGCGAGTCTCTACGATCGTTGGGAGCAGTTGAACGAGGAGGGGATGACGAAGAAAAGCCGCAAGGAAATGCGATCGTCCTCCTACCAGAGCGCGCGTCAGTTGAAATCAGGGAAATAGCATAGTGTGGGAAAGGGGGCGAGCCTTCTTCGGGGGCTCGCCCTTCGACGCTGGATTGTTCGAGCCGCCCTCTGGGCTTGCAACTCGAGCCGCCTTGAATGAGATTGAAACGCGAGGATGCTGATGAGAGTGTCCAATAAGTCAGAATATGCATCGCAGCAGGAATTTTTCGTCTTTGGCAAGGCGTGGGTGGGGAACCAATGCCCGGAGGGCCTTGGTCCGCGACCGCAACACTGCCAAAGACGAAAAAGGACGCTGCCCAGAGGGTTGTCCTTCAGATGGGCCTGGCGCTGCGTTGAGCGAATTGGGGATAGCCATTTCATGGATACCCCTCAATGTGCCCGCCTTGCGGCAGGCCCATCTGGAGGACAACGATGCATATTCTGACTTATTGGACACTCTCTAGAAAGAACACTTGGATTTGGCCGGCCAGCTTGCTCGGGGTTTCCACTTTGATAATTGGAGTGGTGGCCTACGGCGTTCTAAAGCGGGAAGCGAGCCGTCTGCGGGAGCTGTCTACGGCGTCTGCGCAAGAGCAGGCTCGCGCTGTATCCGAAAACATAGGACTGATTGTTTCGGAAATAAAACTCGGAGTGATGGGCGGGTTGGAGCAGTTCGGGACGCCGGAGAAGAACGAAGAGCTGAAAACCTGGGTTGCCGGCAGTCCGGATCTGGACTTCGCGTTTCGATGGGATGTCGAGAATCCGAGCGAGATCGTCATCTATTCCCAAGAAGAGGAAACGCGCTACGCCCGCGCGGCTCTGGGCAGCGCATCCCAGGGATGGCTGTGGCAGAGGCCTTCCCCTCCCGAGACGGCCCCTCAAGCGTCGGCTGCGTTTGGGGACGCGGATGCAGCCCAGGCGGGATCGATCGAGGGAATCGGAAGGTCGATCGACGAAGCCGCCATCTACAACTACGCTCCGGTCTACGAGCAGCGGCAGCAGATTCGCACGCGCAACGAGGCAGCGAAGCAAGCGACGCTCAGCCAGTTTAAGAAGGAGTCGCCGCAAGGCACGCTTGACTCGACTCGGTGGATCCCTACGCGCGTCAATGGCCTCTACAGTTGGATCGGCGTCGCCTACTGGAACAGCGAAACGGTGGTGACCGGCGCCGGGTTCAGCGTGAATTCGATCAAGGAGGCGATTCGCAGTTCGTTTCCGGCGTCCAAGTTGTATGGAGCGTTCGAATACGAATTGATAGACGAGCTCGGGGGTTCGTTTTTGCGAGTCGGATCGAGTGACGACTTTCGGAGTTCTTCGGAGTCGGCCGCGCCGAGCGGACCTTCCTTTCACGTCGATCTGGGTTCCCAGTTGCCGGGTTGGCGTCTCGGAGTTTCAGTGGCGGACCGGTCTGCCTTTTCCTCGCTCTTCGTCGTATTCTGGGCCTCGCTTTCGGCGGGGTTGCTCCTGACCGTCGCCGGAGCGGGCGCATGGCTGGTTTGGCAGACGCGTTCGAGCCAGTTGGAGGCGGCCAAGCAGTCGAGTTTCGTCACCAACGTTTCGCATGAGCTTAAGACGCCGTTGACCACGATCCGCATGTATTCCGAGCTTGTCCGAGACGGGAGATTGGAAAACGACGAGAAGCGTAGTCGCTATTTGAGTACGATTGTGAGCGAATGCGAGCGACTGACACGACTGGTGAACAACGTGCTCGACTTCAGTCGACTGCGCCAGGGCCGTCGCAAGGTGGAGCTGAATCGACTGTCGCTGAGCGGTTTTTTGCAGACCTTTGTCGAGCGCATCGGACCGGGGATTCGCAATGAAGGGATGGCTCTCGAAGCGGATCTGGACGGTTTTTCCGGCGATGCGGTATTCGACGAGGACGGGCTTTCCCAGATCCTAGTCAATCTCGTGGACAATGCGGTGAAGTACGCGTCCGAAGGCGGATGGATTGGATTGAGTATCCGCGAAACGGATTCGCACGTAGTGATATCGATCTGCGATCGAGGTGGCGGCTTGCCCACCGATCGGGGGAACACTCTGTTCCAGCCGTTCGAGCGGGGCGACAAGACGCTTGTAAGCGAAAAGAGCGGCTTCGGTCTGGGATTGAGCATCGCTCGGGGTCTCGCCCTAGAGATGGGAGGCTTTTTGAACTATAGAAATGGCCAGGAGGGGGCTTGTTTTGAAATCGGCCTGCGACGGGTCGAAGAGTGATGGCGAGAATTCTGATTGCGGAAGACGATCCGAGTATTCGGGCGGGCCTGATTGACACCCTGGAGAGTGAAGGCTATCGCGTTTCGGCGGCTTCAGACGGGGCGGAAGCTTTGGCTTTGTATTCACAGGATGATTACGATTTAGCGCTTCTGGATATTATGATGCCCAAGCGTGACGGTTACGCGGTGTGTCAGGAGATTCGTCGCCAGAATCCGGATGTCGCCATTTTGATCCTCACGGCGAAAGGCCAGGAGATCGATAAAGTGCTCGGGCTCAAACTCGGGGCGGACGACTACATTACGAAGCCGTTCGGTATTCAGGAGTTGCTGGCCCGTGTTGAGGCGGGTTTGAGACGCTCACGTCGTTCCCATACGTCGGACCAATCCGCGGATCTCCCGGATTGTCTCGAATTCGATGGCTTTCAGGTAGCGCGCAAGGCCTACGAGATCAAAAACGGGGTCGGGGTCGTCGCTATCTCCGCCCGGGAAATGAAGTTGCTAGAGACCTTCTATCAGCATCCCGGCGAAGCCCTCTCGCGCGACACGCTGTTGAATGTTGCCTGGGGGATCGACTACTACGGAACGACTCGGACGCTCGACCAGCATGTCGCCCAGTTGCGAAAAAAACTGACGAGCATTGGAGTGGAATCATTTTTGAAGACCATCCATGGCGTAGGCTACCGCTATCGCTAATCCAAAGGCTTTTTTAACAGTCGCCTCGCGGCGAAATGACGCGTTGCGTCACAAAGATCCCGCCGAGGCGGGACAAGGATCTCCCGTCCCGTGTACTTGAATCTCAGCGAGTCCGTCCCCAAAGATCCTGCTCGCGAAGCGATCGTGTCAAGGACCCCGACGAAGTCGGTGGTTGCCGCTTCGCGGCATTTGATCTCGAAGAGATCGCTGTTCAAATAGGCTGGACTTTTTATTGTAAGAAAATTCTTTGTAAATACGCGGTTGCCGTTGGATACGGCAGCGGAGTCGATCGTGAAAAACGGAAAGTACAAAGGCGCTCATTGGGAGACGCGCGGCGAGATTCTCGAGAAGCTGAAGACGCACGGCGCGTTGCCGAGTTCGGTCATGGCCGAGGAGTTGGGGATTTCGTCGATGGCGGTGAGGCAGCACTTGCAGGAGCTCGAAGCGGCGGGGGAGGCCCGTTCGCGCGACGTTTCTCGCGGGAAGGGGCGGCCGACCAAGTTTTGGGAGCTGACGAGCCGGGCCGATCGCCATTTCCCGGACCGCCACCGCGATCTGGCTCTTGACCTGCTTGGCGCGATTGGAGAAGCCGTGGGCCCGGAAGGCATGGATCGGCTCCTGGAGAAACGGGGGGAGAGCCTGGTTGCTCGGTATCGAGAACGTGTCGCGGCTGCGAATTCGCTCGGCGACCAGGTGAAGGCGTTGGCGGATGCCCGTTCGGAGGAAGGGTATATGGCCGAAGTGGAGCGGGTTGAGGAGGGAGTTTGGCTGCTTGTCGAAAACCATTGCCCGGTGTGCGACGCGGCGGAGCGTTGCGCGGGTTTGTGCGCGACGGAACTGACGGTTTTCCAGGAGACGCTGGGCAGCGAGGCAAGTGTCGAGCGTGTCGAGCACTTGCTGGCGGGTTCCCGGCGCTGTGTCTACCGGATCGCCCGGACCGGCTAGTTCTCCGATAGGAGGAGATCGGCGTAAAGAGGGAAGCCGTCGGCGTCGAATTCGAATCGGCTCTGCGAGGAGGTTCCCGCGGTGCTGATGGCCATTCGTTTGCCTTGGATGACGGTAGGGACGGTCAGCGTGGATGGGAGGCCAAGGTCGGCGAGAGCGTTTTTGAACGTGCCGGCGAACATGTTCGTGAGCTCGCCGCAGACGTCGCGCACGGTATCGTCGTCGAGGTCGTCGGTTTCGATACCGGTCACCTTGCCAGCAATGTGGTAGGCGAGCTGGTCGCCGAAAAACAGATAGCAAACACCATTGAGCGCTCCGGCGAAGCCGACCGAGGCGGCGAAAACGCGCGTACTGGGGTCTTTCTCCGGGTCAATTTTTGGGCTGAGCGCCTGGCCTCCCTCGTACGGGTGGTCGCCTTCGAAGGCGCACTCTGACTTGGCCATCGTCTGCAAGACCTTTACCAGCGACTGGGTAAGGTAGGTGTGGATGCGTTCTGCAGGAATGGAGATTGGCATTTTGCTGGCTCGGAAATCACGGAGAATCGACGCGCTGAGGGTGAGGGTCGATTCTGGATTTTCTATTATCGGTGGTCGAAGGGGGATCGTGGAAATCTATAAAGGGAATTTATTGAATATTTACGGGTTCGCGCTTAGACAGTCTCTTAGAGGCTGAAAGCGCTGATAGCGATTGTAGCGAAACTGAGAAAGAGGAAGAAGCCCACGATATCGGTGGCGGTGGTGACCATGATCGAGGAAGCGAGGGCGGGGTCGACCTTTATTGCTCGCAGGCTGATGGGCACCATGACTCCAGCGATCGCGGCCGCGATCATATTGAGCATCATTGCCAGGAAAACCACGGCGCCGAGCACCGGCTTGTCGATCCAGAGCCAAGAGACGAATCCGGCGATCGCCCCGATGGAGAGGCCGTTGACCGCGCCGGTGAAGAGTTCTTTGACGAGCAGTTGCCGCCATTCACGGCCTTCGATTTCGCCGAGCGCCAGCGATCGCACCACAATGGTGAGGGTTTGGTTGCCGGCGTTGCCGCCCACGAGTCCAACGATGGGAAGGAAAAACGCGAGGATGGCGTACTGCTCGATCGCCGGTTCGAAGAGCGACACGACCCAAGCAATGCAAAAGCCAGTGCACAGATTCACGCATAGCCAGGGGAGGCGGTTGCGCACCGACTGCGGCCAGGAGGTGAAAACCGACTCCTCGCCCGAGATACCGACCATGCGTTGCATGTCCTCGGTGGCTTCTTCCTGGACGACGTCGAGAACGTCGTCGGAGGTCACGCGACCCACGAGAATGCCGGAGTCGTCGACGACAGGGAGGGAACTGTAATTGTACTTCTGAAACAGGTTGGCGATTTCTTCCTGGTCGGCGGTGACGCTGACGGAGCGTACTTCCGTGATCATTACGTGCCGGGCTTTGAGCCGGAGATCGCGGAAGAGAAGATCGCGCAAGCGCAGCACGCCTTCCAGCCGTCCGCTGTCGTCGGTGACGTAGACGTAGATTGCGCTGACGTCCTCCTGGTCTTCGTCGCGGCGGATGGCTTCCCGGGCTTCGGCGAGGGTGAGATCCTGGCTGATGGCGTGGACCTCTTTCTGCATGATTCCCCCGGCGGAATCCTCCGGATACTCCATCAAGTCGGAGATTTCCTCGACCTCCTCCACCGGAAGCTGCTCCATGATGTCGTGGAGACGCTCGGGGGAAACGTCGCTCAAGGCGTCGGCCGCGTCGTCGGAGTACATCTCGGGGATGATCTCGGTGACGCGTTCGAGTCGCATGTTCTCCATGAGCTCGGTTTGCAGGTCTTGCGGGAGTTCGGTGATGACGTCCGCGGTGGTGTCGTCGCTCAATCCGCGAAACACTTCGCGGATCTCGTCCAGAGCGAGGGACTCGATCTCGGCCGCGATGTCGCTCGGATGCATGTCGCGCAAGCGATTGATCCGTTCGGCGAGCGCGTCCGACTCGGTGGTGATGTCTGCATCCCGCTCCTTCATGGGGCTAGTTGTAGGGCTTAGGGCCGCGGCTTCAAGCCGCCTGTGGCTCGATTGGTAAAAAAGTGGCGTGCGGGATGCGAGCTCCGGGAGCGCCTCTTGAACCGTGAAATCACGGCTTGCGACGGGAGGCGGATCGATTTCTTGTCGGGGCGTGCCGCTCATCGACGCCTCAACGTATCGACATCCCTGGTTCGCTCCGACCGCTCATTTGCAGACGGTTTTGCCGAATGTCACCAGGCGACGACTACGGGTTCGCTACGATCGAGAGCGATTCGAATTGCCGGACGGAGACTTCATCGACGTGGACTGGGAGCGTGCCGCGACGGCCGAGCGAAACGGGCGTTGCTGCATCGCGTTGCACGGACTGGAGGGGCACAGTGGGGCGCCCTACATCAAGTCGCTGGCCCGGGCGTTTGGCGAGGCGGGCTACACGGTGGGCGCGCTCAACTTGAGGGGCTGCAGCGGCGAACCGAATCGGTTGAATCATTTCTACCACAGCGGCGAAACCGAAGGGCTGGCCTTTATAGTCGAGACGCTGGCGCGGCGTTTCGAGGCGATCTACCTCGTCGGCTTCAGTTTGGGCGGGAATGCGGCGCTCAAATACTTGGGCGAGGATTCATCGCGAGTGCCGGACGCGGTTCGCGGGGCGGTCGCATTCAGTGTTCCCTGCCATCTTGCCAGCGCGGCGGATTGTCTCGCGGAGCCGCGAAACCGGTTCTACATGAAGCGATTCATAAGAATGCTCTGCGCGAAACTGGAGCAAAAATCGAATCGGTACCCGAAATATGTATACGAACCGGGTTGTTGCGCGATGCAGTCGTTTCACGAGTTCGACGAAGTGTATACGGCTCCCTTGAATGGGTTCGACAACGCTCAGCACTACTGGACTGAATCGAGTTGTATTCGCTATTTGGATAGAATTGACCGACCCGCATTGCTGATTAACGCGCGAAACGACCCATTTTTGTCGAGCGCGTGCTTTCCCATTGAGATCGCGCAGGTCAGCGATCGGTTTTTTTTGGAAATGCCGAGATCAGGCGGGCATTGCGGATTTCCGGGCGCTCGCTCCCGCGATGGCTGCTGGCACGAGCGACGGGCGTTGTCGTTTTTCGGTAGGTTCTAGTTCTTTCGTAGGGTTTTTGTGGATTCTCTATCCTCTTCAATGATTCGGTTGACTACGTCGGCTTCGAGCATGGCGCCAATTGAGCGCATTTGAGGCCGAAGCGTCATTACTCCGACTCCGCAGAGGTAACCTTCGGTATCTATAAGAGCGCTTCCACTATCGCCTTTTCGAAGTGGAATTGTGGTTACGTGGCGCAGGAAAGATTTTGAGTGCTCGTCATCGATCTTCGCGGATCGTCTGCGAGTCGTCTTTTCTAGTACTCCGCTTGCCGCGCCACTTTTCAGATGAGCTCCAGCAAATAGGGTTTCGCCTATATTCGGTTTCGATTCTCTGAGTCTGAAGTGAAACGGGGAGCGCAGATCGGCTTTGATAATCGCGATGTCGTTGGACCTGTCTACGAATACCGTTCGAATTGTGGTTATGTTGATTTTATTTTCCAGACCGTCGATACTCATTGCGCTAAAGATGAGTCGATGCGCCTTTGACTCGATTACGTGAGCGGCTGTGAGGAAGTAGCCATCGTGCGAAATCAGCGCGGCATGCCCATTTTCAAGATTAGGAAGGCTCTTGAAATCAAAATGGTATTGTGACGTGGGATTGTTGGAATTTCCTTCGGGGCCAGCGTTAATCGTCATGTTTTTTTCTATATCCCCATCGGCAATTTCCTCTGCTCCGACGATGAGAGCGGTATGCGCTCTTAGATAGTCGCTGACACCCATTCTTATGGTAGGAGTCCGTCCTAAACGATCAACTGTGACAGCTCTCGCGGAAAGTCTAAGCTCTGCATAAGGGGTCAGTGATTTCCGTTTGTCTTCTATTGAAAACGGCTGACGCGACGCGCATCCAGACAAGAGAATTAGGACGAAGAGCAGGGATCTATTCATCTAAGAATAGGGCAACTTCATATCTAGGCCCTGAGCAGGACAATCAAAATCCCATGTCGAGCTGCCTGGTCGCTTCGACCGGCGGGTCGAGGAGGCAGTCGGGCGTGTCGTTCTGGTTGTTGTTGACGATCGGGTTGACCGGCCGGCATTTCATCAGTCCGTCGTCGATGGGGGCGAACAGCTGGAATCGCTGGTCGCTTTCCAGGAGTTCGGGAGCGCCGACGAGCCAGTCGAGAGCTTGGCCGCCTATTAGGATGACGGGCATTCGCTCGTGTATCTTGGCGACGAGGTCGTTGGCTTGCGTAGTTAGGATTGCGTAGCTTTCCGAGGCGTTTCCGGCGGGGTCGTGCCAGGTTTCCCATATGCCGGCCATGTAAAACACGCCCTCGTCTTCCAGCTGGAGGTAGTAGGGTTGATTGGCTTTGCCTCGCCGCTTCCACTCGTAGTAGCCGTCTGCCGGAACGAGGCAGCGTCGTCTTTGGTAGGCGGCTTTGAAGGAGGGCTTTTCGGCGATCGTCTCGGAGCGGGCGTTGATCAAAAGGGACTGGGTTGTACCGGATTTCGACCAGCTCGGGACGAGGCCCCAACGCATGAGGCTGGCGACGAGGTTTTGGTTCTCGGCCTGTCGTCGCACGATCCAGTTTTCCTGCGTCGGGGCGATGTTGTAGCGTGGCTGGAATTCCGGGGCGCCGTCCTCCGCGACGATGGCCGAGGGGATTTCCTCCGGCTCGTCTGTGCCGATTGAAATCGGTTTCTTGACCAATGTATAGCGCCCGGGCATCTTCCGTTCACGGTGCGCGAGAAGCCGGGTTTTGACAAGGCGCGTATCGCTTGGCGGGCGACGTTTACCAATTAATTGAAACTATGGAGATTCTCATCATCGGCGGCATTCTGGCCTTGGCTCTCCTGTTCGTTCCGGGCTGGTTAGGGCGTTCCCGCCAAGCGATGCTCGCGCAGTACGAGGCCTTCGAGAAGCGGTACTATTTTAGCCGCAAGCGGTATCCGAGCAAGTGGGGCCGGGGGATCGGCGACCGCTATTCTTTGTCGGGAGAATTCCAGGGATACCCGGCGACTTTGTACGACCACTTTCGCGGCGAGGGCCGTGCGAAGCAGGTTTGGACGTCGCTGTCGCTGGAAATGCTGTTCGCGGGGGAGCTCGAGGCGGTAATCGAGCCGAGCGTCGGCGACAACGAGGCGCGGTTTCCGAAGGGCGAGTTTCTGGAGGATGTCGAAGTGACGGCGGGGGTGTACTCCGTGTTCAGCAATTCCGTGGCGGTCGGCGGGAATTTGCTCGACGAGGAGGTCGTCGAGCGTTTCGACCGGTTCAAGGGGCGCGGGTCGTTTCGGCTTTCGAAAGGGTTTTTCGAATACAGAGAGTCCGGCCGTATGACCGACGATGCGAAGCGTCTCGCGTTTCAGGAGGCGCTGGCCATTCTAGCCTTGCTCGGCGACCGGCTTTCGGAGTTGCAGGCGCGGGAAGATCCGGCCTAAGAGACTGTCTAATAAATCGGAATATGTGTCGTTCGCCTCCAGATAGGCCTGGCGCAAGGCGGGCGCATTGTGGGGTATCCATAGAATGGCTATCCCCAATGCGCGCAACGCCGCGGCAGGCCTATCTGGGGGCGAACCCCTCGGGGCAGCGTCCTTTTTCGCGCTTGGCGCCGCGCCTGCGCCTTGCCAAACGCGAAAAATGCCAGTTGCGACGCATATTCGGATTTATTAGACAGTCTCTAAGCCGTCGAACGGCGGTGTCGCTAGGCGAGCGCGTCGATGGCCGCTTTCATCCGGTTGAGCCCCTCTTGGAGGGTCGAGCGCGGGCAGCCGAAGTTGAGCCGCACATGGCCGGGGCTGTCGAAGAAGGCGCCGTCGGTGAGCCCGATTCCATGCGATTCGAAGTACGCGACCGGGTCGTCCAAGTTGAATTGGGTAACGTCCATCCAGGAGAGGTAGGTGGCCTCGTGCTCGTAGATCGTGACGCCGGGAAGACTGGCTTTGGCGAACGCGCGAACGAGGTCGCGATTGCCGCCGAGGTAGTCGAGCAGTTCCTCGAGCCAGGGGCCGCCATGGCGGTAGGCGGCTTCGCACGCAACGTAGCCGAGGTTGTTGACTTCGGCCATGATTCCTCGGGCGGAGGCGACGAAGCGATTGCGCAGCGAGCGGTTGGGGATGATCGCCAGGGAGCAGCCTAGGCCCGCCAGATTGTAGGTCTTGCTCGGGGCGATTAGAGTGAACGAGTTTTGCAGCGCCGACTCCGAGAGCGTGGCGATCGGGGTGTGCGTCCGCCCGTCGAGAAGGAGTTCGCAGTGGATCTCGTCGGAGCAAAGGATGAGGTCGTGGCGTTCGCAGAACGAGACGACGGCTTCAAGCTCCGAGCGCTCGAACACGCGGGCGCAGGGGTTGTGCGGATTGCAGAAGAGAAACATCCGCGTGCGGTCGTTCACGGCGGCTTCCATGGCGTCCCAGTCGACGACCCAGCGATCGCCGTCGAGCGCCATCTTCGCTTTGACGACGGAGCGCCCTTGGAATTTCGGGCCGAGCAGGAAGGGCGGGTAAATGGGCGTGGTGGTGAGAATGCTGTCGCCCGGTTCGGCGAAGGCGCGACTGGTGATGTTCAGGCCGACGACCAGTCCGGGCAGCCAGACGAGCCATTCGGCTTCGGCTTTCCACCCATAGTTGCGCTCGAGCATTTCCAGAATGGCCTCGGTGGCGCTCGGTTCGGGGCGGGCGTAGCCGAAAATTCCGTGGTCGACGCGGCGATGGAGAGCGTCGAGGACCGGCTGGGGCGACTTGAAATCCATGTCGGCCACCCACATGGGGAGGATGTCGCGGCCCTCGTATTTCTGCCACTTCTGGCTGTCGGTGCTGCGGCGCTCGTGAACTTGGTCGAATTGCGAATCCATTGATTGAAAGACTGCGGCAAGAAAGAGCCAAGCGGGCCGCAGTTCAAACTCTAATAGAGGGTCGACGACGCTTTTCGTGTCATTGGCGGGCAAGTGGGTTTGAAAGCGGGCCGAAAATGGGGCTATGGCTCAATATTCGGCTCAATTTATGAGACATTATGACTCAATAAATATGAATTAATCAAATTAAACTATTCATAAACAACAACTTAAAATTTAGACAAATTGGTATCATTTCTGCACAATAAGGCGGTATCAACGAATTAGTTTAATTCACATCAAATCTAAGGAGGAAAAAATGAAATACATCAGCCCAATCAATGCCCGCTACGGTTTAACGCCTTATTCCCTCAACTCGTTCACGAGCTTGGATCGGGAATTCGAAAAGCTGTTCGGCGCTTTGCCGAGCCTATTCGACTATGGAAGCGAGTGGTTCGCCGAGACGAGTGAGTCGGGCCCGCGGCCCCGCTGGTTCGAGAACGACGACGCGTATGTGGCGCGGATCGAATTGCCCGGAGTCGACGCGAGCGCGGTTTCCTTGGAGATCGTGGAAGACGTTTTGAAGCTTTCGGCCGATCGCAAGGATCGTTCGAAGACTGGGGCGGAGGAGCGCTCGATTGAGATCCGCCGGTCGTTCACGATTCCGGAGGGAGTCGATGAAGCCCGCGTTTCAGCTGCGTTCGAAGACGGAATTCTGAGCGTAACCTTGCCGAAGACGGAGGCGACGAAGCCGCGGCAAATCAAGATCAACTAACTTTAAGCACGAAAAAGAAGGAACACTAATATGAGTTTACTGAATGTTTTTAAACCATCCCAGGCGCAGTCTTGCAACGAAGGCGCTTGCGTCGAATCGAAGGCCGCCGCCTCGTATGTCCGCCCGCGCTACGCGGTCACGGAAGACGACAACGCCTACTTCGTAGACGTCGATCTGCCCGGGGTCGGGAAGAAGGACGTGACGGTGACCTTGCACGAAGGGTTGCTGGAGCTCGTCGGCGAGCGGAATTGGTCCGTGCCCAAGGGCTGGAAGCCGCTGGGCGGAGGCCATCGCGAGTACGCATACCGACTTCGCCTGAACGTGGGCGACCGTGTTGGAAAAAACGAAATTTCCGCTGAATCGAACAACGGCGTGCTTCGTCTCACTTTGCCTAAGGAGGAAGAGAAAAAGCCGCGCAAGATAGAGATCCGCTGATCTCCGAGCGCGGCAGGCTAGCGCCGGTTCCCTGGGGAGGGGGCCGGCGCATTTTTTTTGCCCGGACCCGTAGTCGGGAGCTGGCCGATCCGTTGTTGCCAAGCGGATCGGGGAGTGTTTCATAGGCGACCATCGATTGCGCAATGAAGAGACTTCTTATTTTCTGGATGGCGGTGGCGTCGCTGGGTTTGGCTTCGGTTTCCTGGGGGCAGGAGGATGCGGGTGAAGCGGAGAGCTCGCCGGTCGAGTCGGAAGCGGCGGCGGTCGCAAACGAGCAGACCGATTTCGATATCGTCCGGGGGGAGGCGCAGGCCTTGCTCGCGGAGATTTTCCAGGACGATATCGGGGAAAATTCCTGGGGTCGGCTGGCGGTGAGTTTCGTCATCATCCTGCTGACTTACGTGGCGCGGAAGGTCATCGGCTACTTGTTCGAAAACTGGCTGCATCGGCTGGCGGTGAAGACGTCATGGGAATTCGACGACAAGATGATTCCCGCCATGCGCGGCCCGGTGGGGTGGATGGTGTTCGTCATCGGGCTGTTTATCGCCCTGGCGCTCTTGAATTTGTCGGCGGAATGGGACGCCGCGATCGGCTTGCTCTTCAAGGCGGCGACATTGACGATCGTGTTCTGGGGAATTCTGCGAGCGGTCGACGTATTCGCCGAAACCATGATGGGTCTGGCCAAGCGACGGGAAATGTCGGTCTACGGCTTCATTCCGCTCATCCAAAAGGCGGCCCGCACGTTTTTGTTCATCGTGGCGGTCATTCTGGTGGTTCAAAATTTGGGCTACTCGGTCAGTTCGCTTCTGGCGGGTCTGGGGATCGGCGGCTTGGCGGTGGCGCTCGCCGCCCAGGAAACGCTGGGGAATTTCTTCGGCTCGGTGTCGCTCGTGGCGGACCGGCCCTTCAAAGTGGGCGACTGGATTCAGGTCGGAAGCAAGGTGGACGGGGACGTCGAGGAGATCGGGCTTCGTTCAACGAAAGTGCGCACGTGGTCGAAGTCGCTGATGTCGATCCCGAACAAGGTGCTGGCGAACGAGATGATCGAGAATTGGAGCCGCATGCCCAAGCGGCGAGTGAAGCAGTACATCGGGGTCACCTACAGCACGCCGGCGGACACGATGCACGACTTGGTCGAGGACATTAAGCAACTGCTTCGGGAGGACGAAGGCGTGCAACAGGATTTTATTTTGGTGAACTTCACGGACTTCGCCGATAGCTCGCTGCAGATCCTGGTCTACTACTTTACGAGTACGACCGCTTGGCTGGCCCACATGGACATCCGACAACGGATCAATATCAAAATTATGAAAGCGGTGGAAGCGCGCGGCGCTTCGATGGCCTTCCCCACGCGTTCGCTGCACTTGGAGGGGGACATCGCGGAGCGAATCGCCGACGGTTTGGGCGACTCGCGCGGCTAGGGGGCGGCTTGAAGATGAGCGATTCGTATTCGTATTTTGGATGCGGCGTTTTGTGAGCGCTCTGACGTTGATTAGGCGGTTTCCAAGAGAGCATTCAATCAATCGAAGAAAGTAGTGCTCGACTGTGGTTCGACAAAGCTCACCATCCTGCGCCTGTCGAAGGACCAGGCGAGCCGAGTCGTTCCGCGCGCCCAGGAAATGCGGACCGCCTGGCAGTCGGTCCCTACCTTGGAATACTGACATTGAGGTGTTTGAGCGCTTTCCTACGGCGTGTAGCAGGCGATGTAGAGCGGATTGGCGAGGACGCCCTTGGGGAGGTAGCGCGGCTGAAAACTCGCGCGATGGAGGGCTTCCTCGATTTGGGCGCGGGTGAAGAGGCCAAGGCGATGGATTTCGGTGAAGTCGGTTTTCTCTTCGGGGGTTTCGATGTGGTAGTCGATGGTGATGATGGAGACGCTTCCGTCGGTCGCGCCTTGCCGGGCTTGGAGGATGCGGGTTTGGGTCGGCTCGTCGTAGCTTTCGGCGGCGTCGACTTGCTCCGGCTCCCATTCGTCCGGCTCGACCCAGGGCTCGAGAATCAGCCAGCCGCCGGGGTTGAGGTGACGGGCCATGCATTCGATGGCGGCCTGCAGTCCTTCGGGCGTCTCCGCGTAGCCGATGGAGCTGAAGAGGCAGGTGACCACGTCGTATCGCTTGGGCAGAGCGAAGGAGCGCATATCGGCTGCGGTGAAGTCCCCGTCCGGGTTTTTTTCTTGAGCGATGGCGGCGAGGTTGGGCTCCAGGTCGATTCCGTCGACCGCGTAGCCGTATTCTTGGGCGAGAATGCGGGCGTGCTCCCCAGTGCCGCAGGCGATGTCGAGGAGGGTTTTGGGCTTGGTTTCCAGCTGCTCGAGAATATAGGCGATCCGCTCGGTTTCTTCAGGGTAATCCTTAATCGACCGATAGTGAAGGTCGTACCATTTGGCGAACTCGGTGTACATGGATGGCTCGAATATTTCATCGGAAGCAGAACTGCGACAAGGGCAATCCCTAATGCGCAGAAGTTTTCCGAAAATATTTGAGACGAGTTGCTCGTTTTGAGCGTATATCCATGGGGAAGCGATTTTTCCTGTTTTGCTTGTTTGGAAAGCGTCACTCATGTTACTTGCTCAGATAATTCTATGCGAGACTACTTCATCCGGAGACTCCTTCTGATACCGCCTACTTTGATAGGGGTGACGTTGATTGTTTTCGTGATTACGCGTTTCGTTCCAGGGGGGCCGCTTGAGAGAGCGATAATGGAAGCCCAGATGGCGAATGTGGGACAGGCCGGGGGCTCAAGCAGCTCGATGAGCGGAGAAGGGCCAGGGCTTTCCGACGAGCAGCTCGAAGAGCTCAAGCGCTACTATGGTTTCGATAAACCCGCGATCGTCGCCTATTTCCACTGGCTCGGAAAGCTCGTTCAAGGCGATCTCGGGACGTCGACGCGGTATCAGGATTCGGTATGGTCTCAGATTACGAGCCGTTTCCCCATTTCGATTTTCTACGGGATCACCACGCTCGTTCTCACTTACATCGTCTGCATACCGCTGGGTATCGTCAAAGCTCTCAAGCATAGGACCTTTTTGGATACTTCTACTTCGATCATCGTTTTTTTTGGGTATGCGATTCCTGGATATGCTCTCGGTTCCTTGCTCCTGCTTTTTTTCTCGGTGCAGTTCGGGTGGTTTCCGATGGGGGGATTCAAAAGTATCTATTTTGACGACCTAACGCTTTGGGAAAAGGTGGTCGATATTGGCGAACACGCGTTTTTGCCGCTGATTTGCTACATGGTTGGAAGTTTCGCAGTGACGACGCTGCTCATGAAAAACCACCTCATGGACAATATGGCAGCGGACTATATGAGAACAGCTGTATCCAAAGGTTTGAGATTCAAATCCGCCGTATTTAAGCATGCCCTTCGCAACTCGATGATCCCCATCGCCACGACATTCGGGCAGAACATCACGCTCGTTCTGACTGGTTCCTTTCTTATCGAGACGATTTTCGACATCGATGGGATCGGCTTATTGGGGATCAGCGCTGTATTTGACCGAGACTACCCGGTAGTGATGGGAATAGTGTTTCTCTCGAGTCTTCTGCTTCTCCTGGGGAATGTGATCTCGGATGCATTGGTCGCCCTGGTTGATCCTCGGATTCGCTTCAAGTAAACTACTGGAAAACGCGCGAGATGCTAAAGTTTAAGTTGAATCCCCTTACTGAGAAGAAAGTCGCGCGGTTTCGGCAGATAAAACGAGGGTATTATTCTTTTTTGGCCATTGTCGTCCTGGTGGTTTTCAGCTTGGGAGCGGAGCTGTTTGTGAACAGCCGGGCGTTAGTGGTGAGCTACGAAGGCGAGTGGTATTTCCCGACCTATGGGGAGATCATTCCGGGTGAGACGTTCGGCTTGGATTATTCCTACGAAACAAACTACCGGGAGTTAAAGGAGCATTTCGAGCGTTCGAATAGCGACAATTGGGTTGTCCTCCCAATAGTGCCTTACGATCCCTATGAGAATAATGAATACGAAGGGGTGTTTAAACCGTCTCCTCCATCCGTGTCTGAACGGCATTTCCTGGGAACCGATACGACCGGGAGGGATATTCTTTCTCGGCTGTTTTATGGATTTCGAATCGCCATGTTCTTCTCCCTCGTTTTCTTGGTCCTGACCTATTTGATAGGAATCGCGATTGGGTGCCTAATGGGGTATTTTGGCGGTATCTTCGATTTAGTTGGCCAACGAATGATCGAGATCTGGTCAAACATGCCCTTCTTGTATGTGGTCATTATCGTCTTTTCAGTCGTTCCCAGTTCTATTTCGAATTCGGTGCGTATCGGAATATTACTGACGATCATGGTTATGTTCTCCTGGATGGGAATGACCTACTACATGCGAACGGGAGCTTATAAGGAAAAGGCCCGCGACTACGTCGCTGCCGCGGAAGCTCTGGGGGCGAGCACTGCGCGGATCATATTCAAGCACATAATGCCCAATACGCTGGCGACCCTAGTGACGTTCATGCCATTTACGATCGTAGGGGCAATTACAGCGGTGACCGCTTTGGACTTTCTTGGATTTGGGCTACCCCCTCCGACGCCAAGTTTGGGCGAATTGTTGAAGCAGGGTACCGATAATTTAACTACAGCTCCTTGGATCGTTGTTTCTTCGTTTTTCGCATTGGTTGTTATTTTGACATTAGTCGCATTCGTGGGGGAAGCAATCCGCGAGGCATTTGATCCCAAAAAGTTCACAATATATAAGTAGAAAGATTCTCAAAATGAAAATAGATTATTACGCGCGTTCTGGCTTAAGCCTAGGGCTGATTTTCCTTCTGTCTGCCTGTTCTTCGAAAGATGAAGATGCATCAGCGGAAATGGATCCGGAAACGCTGGCCAAAGTGGAGGCTTTGCGGGCCGAGGTGAAGGAGTATTACGAAACAAAAGTCTCTCTTCCTCCTGAGTTATTCGAGGATCTAGAGGCAGGCCGAATCGAACAGGAGGTGGTCGACGCACGAATCGCAGCGGGAGAGTTTCCTCGCTTCTTTCAATTCAAGAGTCTCGAAGATCTGCCGGCGGATCTTGTTTGGGAAGATGGAAGCGACCTTCCGGAAATCGGTTCTCCTGACGCCGTTAAAGGCGGGACTGTCTACGGGACTGTTCAAGATTTCCCTAGAACGCTTCGGACCATCGGTCCTGATTCGAACGGTTCGTTCAGACCTTTCCTGCTGGACTACAATTCGGTTCCTATTGCGAAACTCCATCCAAATACTACGGAGATTGGACCCAATGGGCAATTGTACTTTCCAGGGATCGCGAAAGAGTGGGCGATCGATAAGGCGAACCAGACTGTGTACGTGCGGATTGACCCGAAAGCTAGCTGGTCCGATGGCGAGCCGATCACTGCAGACGACTACTTGTTCATGTTCTTTTTCATGCACAGCAAGTACATCAAGGCGCCTTGGTATAACAATGCGTACAATCGCTACTTCAAGGGAATCACCAAGTTCGATGATCTCACTTTCTCTATCAGGGTTTCGGTCGATAAGCCTGACTTCACATCGTATGTCTTCAGTCTGAATCCACGCCCTGAGCACTTTTATGGCGAATTGGGAGACGACTTCCCCGAGCGGTATCAGTGGAGGTTTGAGCCTACGACGGGTCCCTATGTGGTAGAAGAAGAGGATATCCGTAAAGGGGAATCAATTGTCTTTACGCGTCAGAAAGACTGGTGGGCGGACGACAAGCGGAACTATCGCCATCGTTTTAACTACGACAAAAAGCGTATTCAAGTCGTGCGGGACAATGCGAAGGCGTTTGAGATGTTCAAAAAGGGGGAACTCGATGCTGCGACAATTTCTCTCCCCGAATATTGGTACGAGAAACTGCCCGACGATGACCCGCTGGTTGAAGATGGCTACATCAAGAAAGCGGTCTTCTATAATCAGAGGCCCAGGCCTCCTTTCGGAATGTGGATCAATACGGCGAAGCCTCTCCTTGACAACAAGGACATCCGATTGGGCATACAGTATGCATCCAATTGGGATCTGGTGATCGAGAAGTATTTTCGAGGCGACTACCAGCGTCTGAATCATAGCTCGGAAGGGTATGGGCAGTTTAGCAATCCGGAGGTAAAGGCGCGGAAGTTCTCCGTGGAGAAAGCGTTGGAGTACTTTGCCAAGGCTGGGTTTTCGGAAAGAGGCCCGGACGGCATTCTCGTGGATGGCGATGGGAAGAAACTCTCGTTTGGTCTCACAACGGGCTACACCACCCTCAAGGACCCATTGACTATAATTAAGGAAGAGGCGGCTAAAGCGGGATTGGACTTACGGTTGCAGATACTGGACAACACGGCCGGATTCAAGTTGGCCCAGGAGAAACAGCACGAGATTCACTTCATGGCTTGGAGCGGTTTCCCAGAAATGTATCCAAGGTTTTGGGATTTCTATCACTCGTTGAATGCGTTTGAACCGGATGGATCGTTGAAAACGCAGACAAACAATCTGAACTCGCTAGCGATACCAGAGCTTGACGAAATGATAGAGACTTATCGCGCTTCGACGGACGTTGATGAAATGATCAAATTGTCCCATGAGATGCAATTGATGCTTCATGAAGAAGCGGCGTTTGTACCCGCATTCTATATACCATTCTATCGCGTTGGGTATTGGAGATGGAGAAAGTATCCCGAGGACTTTAACGTCATGAACAGCGAGGCCGCTTCAGAGTACAGCTTGAGCTGGATGGATGTGGAGGAGAAGAAGGCGACGCTTGAGGCCCTGAAACGCGGCGATACCTTCGAGAAGTCGATCAAGATTTACGATCAGTACAAGGAGGATTGATCGGGTTTTATGAGAGATAGCGCTGGCATACTGTCTGTTCGCGATCTAGTCGCAGCGTTCGACACCGATAGCGGTCAAGTGACCGCCGTGGACGGAGTGTCGTTCGATTTGCAAGCGGGAAAAACTCTCGGCATAGTAGGCGAGTCTGGTTGCGGCAAGAGCGTGACTGCCATGTCTATAATGAGGTTATTGCCGCAGCCTGCTGGCAAGATCCTTGGTGGGCGAGTATTCTATGGCGACGAAGATTTGGCGAGTGTATCCGATGAACGAATGCACGAGATTCGAGGCGCTGAGATTAGCATGATATTCCAGGAGCCGATGACGGCTCTCAATCCGGTTCAGAGGATTGGAAAGCAGCTAAGCGAGTCGCTTCTAATCCATGAGGGTTTGAGTAAGAAGGACGCCTGGGATCGCTCAATCGAGCTGCTGCAAATGGTTGGGATCCCTTCGCCGGAAGTGCGAGTATCTGAGTATCCGCATCAACTGTCTGGAGGAATGCGACAGCGCGTGGTTATCGCGATCGCATTGGCCTGCAATCCTAAAATCGTAATCGCCGATGAGCCTACGACCGCTTTGGACGTCACAGTCCAGGCTCAGATACTGGACTTGCTCAAATCGCTGCAAGACAGCCTTGGAATGTCCGTAATCATGATCACTCACGACCTGGGCGTGATTGCCGAAACCTGCGACGACGTGGTTGTCATGTATGCGGGACGGGTAGCAGAACGGGGTCCGATTAACGCGATATTCAATCAACCCCAACACTTGTACACCAAAGGCCTTATGAGTTCAATCCCGAGAATCGACTCACCTCGGAAGGAAAAGTTGAATACAATAGAAGGATCAGTTCCCAGTCTCATGAATATGCCGGTGGGAGCCCGTTTTGCCCCACGTTCATGGCATCCGAGTATTCAAGAGTACTTGCAGTCCGATGAGTTCGCGACCGTTCGGCCTGATTTGGTAAACATCGGTGAGGATCACTGGGTTGAGGATTGCCCTTATGTGAGGACGTTCTAACTACACGTGATGGAAAATAGAGAGAGCAAGCCACTTCTCGAAGTCGAGAATCTCAAAGTTCACTTTCCGGTAAAAGAGGGCGTGTTCTCGCGGGCTAAGCGCTATTGCAAGGCGGTCGACGATGTGAGCTTCTCCATCATGCCCGGTGAAACACTCGGACTGGTGGGAGAGTCGGGTTGCGGTAAGTCGACGCTGGGGAAAGCGATCTGCAGATTGCTGAAGCCAACCTCTGGAAGAGTCCGCTTTGATGGACAGAATATCGAGCTCATGGGTAAATCCGAACTGCGCCCGTTGCGGCGAGATATGCAGATCATATTCCAGGATCCAGCGGAATCGCTCAATTCCAGGCACACCATAGGGGAGATTCTGGAAGAGCCATTTGTCATTCAGAAGATCGGAAACGCGATTGAGCGGCGCCAAAAGGTGAAGGGACTACTCGACAAGGTTGGACTTCCACAGTCGTCGACGGAAAAGTACCCATTCGAGTTTTCCGGCGGGCAGCGACAGCGCATCGGCATCGCGCGAGCGATATCCCTCGAACCAAAACTGATTATATGCGACGAACCGGTGTCCGCATTGGATGTTTCGGTTCAGAGCCAGATACTCAATCTCCTGATGGACTTGCAGGAAGAAATGAACATTTCCTATCTGTTCATCGCTCACGACTTATCCGTGGTCCGAGTAATTTCCGACCGGGTTGGAGTAATGTATCTGGGTAAATTTGTCGAACTCGCGGATGGTGAGGAATTGTTCCGGAATCCAGTACATGAATACACAAAAGCTCTCATTTCCGCGATCCCGGACCCTCGTCCAGGTATTAGCAAGAAGAGGACCGTGTTGAGAGGTGACGTTCCTTCACCGATAGATCCTCCACCAGGTTGCTATTTTGCTCGACGTAGTCCTATCGAGGTAAGCGAGGAAATCGCTTCGACTCCGGGCGAATACAAGGAGATTGGCGAAGGGCATTGGGTCGAGGTTCACCCGGCGACCGTGGATAACTATAAGGAATTGAGCGCTCTCTAGAAGCTGAGAACTCCGAACGAAACGCTCAATCTTGTTGTCACGATTGCTACGCTACGTCCGGAAGAGGATTTGCTCGCGCTGGAAGAAGGCGGCGGCAATTCGGACGGCGATGAGGGCGTAGATGAGCGACGAGCCGAGGGCGATTCCGAAGTAGAGAGGGTCGAAGACGTCGCCGAATATCTGCTTCATTGTGAGCGATATGTTGAGAATGGGGATGAACGCGGTGTAGAGTTGCGACTCGGCGCCGAGGATCGACGAGAGCATGGCCGGCAGGATGACGATCGAGAAGAACGGGAAAATGTATGTCTGCGCCTCCTTCTGGTTTCGCGAAAAGCTGGAAATCACGAGTAGGATCGAAGAGGTGAACAAGGCGAGCGGAATGACGATGAGCATCATCCAGAAAACGGATACGAAGTTGAAGGAGATCATGTCTCCAATCATTCCTTTGAAGTGCTCCACGCCGAGAGAGATGGGGACGAGTATTCCGGTCAGGGCGCAGCAGGACGCAATGAGACTGATGACCAGGATCGTGAGCAGCTTTCCGACCACAATTTGGTAGCGGGAGGCGGGGGAAACGAGGAGGGTTTCCATGGTGCCGCGCTCTTTTTCGCCGGCGCAGATATCGAAGGCGGTTTGGATGCTACCGAATGCGGCGCTCATGACGATGATGTAGGGGAGAATGAGTCCGAGGGCGAAGGAGCCCGCGGATGTGCTGGTCGCGATATTCACACGCTCGATACGCGTGGGCCGGGCGAATTGTTCGGGGAGCTGGGCGCCTTCGATGCGTTGGGCGAGGGCTTCCCGGTCGAATCTTCGAATCGTCTCCTGCAGTCGGCTCAAGGCGTTGAAGGAATTTTCGTTGGCGGCGTTGAATATGATCTCGAGCGGAGCCGACGCGTTGGCTTGGTAGGCGGACGCGGCGTCTTCGGCGACGACTACGGCGACTTGGGCCTTCCGTTCCTTCACAGCGTTTTCGGCGTCTTCGCGCGTGGAATAGGGCTTGAGGCTGACGGCGTCTTGGTTTTCGAGATGGTCCACGAGTTGGGGAAACGCGGCTTCTTCGAAGATGCCGACTTCGATGGTCTTCTCCCGGTTGTCGATGGTCTTCTTGCCGACGAAAAACAGGAAGGTCCCCATGAGGAGCGGGGTGACCAGTAGTGGCGAAACAATTACGCCGAGGATGACGCGCTTGTCGCGGAGTGTCTCGCGGAGCTCTTTGCGAAAGACTATGAGGCTGAGGGACTGGCTAAGCATCTTCGACCTCCATGGAGTTCACAATTTTGAGGAACGCGTTTTCCATGGCTGCTTCGCCGGTCCGCTGCCGCAGCGCTTCGACGGTTCCTTCGGCGGCGACGACACCGCGGTGGACGATGGCGACTTGGTCGCAGAGTCGTTCGACTTCGCTCATGATGTGGGTGGAGAAGACGACGGTGAGCTTGTCGGCGCGGCATTGCTCGATGAACGACATGATTGTCTGCGAGGTCATTACGTCGAGCCCGCTGGTGGGCTCGTCGAAAATCATGACGGGCGGGCTGTGAACGATGGAGCGGGCGATGGAGACGCGTTGTTTTTGCCCGGTGGAGAGTTTGTCGCAGCGGCCGTTTTGGAATTCCCCGATTTCCAACTGCTCGACGAGGGCGTCGACGCGCCGGTCGAGGGCCGCGCCGTGGAGGCCGTTGAGCTTGCCGAAATAGGCGATCATCTCGCGGGCGGTGAGACGCCCGTAGAGAGCGGTGCTGCCGGAGAGAAAGCCGATCGAACGGCGGACGTCTTCCGGGTCTTTTTGGATGTCGAATCCGGCGATGGTCGCGCTGCCTTGGGTGGGTTCGAGCAGAGTGGCGAGCATGCGAAGGGTGGTGGTTTTACCGGCCCCGTTGGCCCCGAGGAGGCCGAATATCTTCCCGGGCTCGCAGGTGAAGCTGACTTGAGTGACGGCCCTCACGAGCCCGCGTTTCCGGTCTCGGAATGTCTTGGTGAGGTTTTCGGCGATAATCACGGTGGAAATTGGGCGGCGCGTGTTGAGAAAGCTGGGTTTGGGGGGCGATTTCGAGAAAAAAGATCGATTTTTGTTTGGATGGCTTCCGGGTTCGCAGCTTGGGGTGCGTTAACTTCGCAAGTCGCTGATGAGTAGGAGCATGGGGGCTGGCGCGTAGCGGCGTCCTCGCGTGTATGGAGGGATGGGCGGAGAGCGGGGTGAGCGCTTTCCGCGCTTTTTTTCAGAAAAATGAGCGAGTTTACTCAAGTTGGCTTTGTGCGCTGCCGTTACTTGGGGCAGACAAATTTATTAGACGTTTTCGTATTATTGATTTTGTTCCTATAATTAGATGGATTGTTAAGAAGCGGGGCTTTCGAACGGAGCCCTGCTTTTTTTTGCCTGGATGGTTCGACTGTATCGGGTTGTCTTTGGCGGGCGTTGCGTTTCATTGTGGGCGAAATGAGCCAAGTTGAGGAAGAAATCGCGTTCGACAGCGTCGAGTCCGCCATTGCTGAGATCGCGGCCGGGCAGCCGGTAATCGTCACCGACGACGAGGGTCGCGAGAACGAGGGCGATTTGATCGTCGCGGCTTCGAAGGTCACGCCCGAGGTGGTGAACATGATGATCCAGCACGCCAGGGGACTGATTTGCGCCCCGTGCACGGCTCACCATTTGCAGCGATTGGGGATCAATCGGATGGTCGACGAAAACCGCGAGGCGCATAAGACGGATTTCACCATTTCGATCGACGCGGCGGAGGGGATCACGACCGGCATCAGCGCCTACGATCGGTTTCGCACCCTGCAATTGCTCGGGGATCCGGAGGCGTCGCCGAGCGCGTTCGTGCAGCCGGGTCACATTTTTCCGCTCAAAGCGAAGGACGGCGGCGTCCTGGAGCGGGCCGGCCATACGGAGGCGGCCATCGATCTGGCGTCCTTGGCGGGACTGTTCCCGTGCGCGGCGATTTGCGAGATTCTCAACGACGACGGAACGATGGCCCGGATTCCCGAGCTGGCCGCGTTCAAGCGGAAGTTCGGGCTGAAGATGATTTCGATCGCGGCCCTGATCGAGTACCGAAGCAAGCGGGACCGGCTCGTCGAGGAGGTTCGCGATCTGCCGTTCGAGAGCGACCACGGATCGTTTCGACTCAAGGTGTTCCGCAGTAAACTGGACCAGCTCGAGCACTTCGCGCTGGTCGCGGGCGAAATCGGTCCCGAGCCGACTTTGGTGCGTGTGCACGCGGAGAATTTGTTTTTCGACTTGTTCCGAAAGTCGGGCGACGGCGGCTGCGACCCGCTTCAGTCGGCGTTGAAGCGAATCGGCTCGGAGGGATCCGGGGCGGTGGTGTTTATCAGCCGGCCGGACAAGGGATTTTCCCAGATCGACGACACGAGCGACAAGCCCGCCGACATGGGACTGCGCGACTACGGGATCGGCGCCCAGATTCTGGTGTCCCTCGGTTTGGAGAAGATTCGCCTGCTTTCTAATACCAGCCGCAATGTCGTCGGTTTGGACGGGCACGGGCTGGAGATTGTCGAACAAGTGTCGCTCTAGCGGGGCGGAATCTCCGATAATTGGGAATTCCGACTTTACATGGCGGGGCAAGCGGGGCATTCCCGTGTCTCTTCCCACCCTGTTCTTACAATGAGCCAACTATCGCCAGAGCCTGTCAAAATCGACGGATCGGAATTCCGGGTCGCTATCGTTGCGGCGCGTTACAACCAGGTATACGTGGACGGCTTGCTCGAAGCGGCCCGGTCCACTTTGCGGGACGCAGGCGTGGCGGAAGACCAGATTTCGATCGAGCGCGTGCCGGGGTCCAACGAACTGCCGATCGCTGTCCAGATGGTGGCGGGCAAGGGACGGTACGACGTGATTATCGCCCTGGGCGTGATCATCGCTGGCGGGACGAAGCACTTTGAACTAGTCGCGGACGCGTCCAACATCGGCTTGCAGCAAGTCTCCCTGGACTCGGGAATTCCCGTCGTCAATGGAGTGATCGTTGGCGATAACGAGGAGCAGGTGAAAGAGCGATGCGTCGGCTCGATTCCGAAAGGGGTCGAATTCGGTCAATGCGCGCTGGAAATGGCCCAGCTGCGCCGGAGCTACCGATAGTTCGCCATGGCCGACGGAAAAAAGCCTCAGCGCCGCCTGTGCCGTATTGCCTGCATGCAGTACTTGTATTCGTGGTCGATCAACGAGCCTACCGATTTGAATGAGGACTTGCGGGTCTTTTTTTCGGAGCAGGAAGAGGAACGCGACTACTACGCGTTCGCCGAGGAGCTCGTGTTCGGGGTGATCGACAACCGGGAGGCGATCGACGCCAAGATTCAGGAACTCGCGAGCAATTGGGATTTCGACCGTATCGCGAAAATCGACCTGTCGATCCTGCGCATGGCGATTTTCGAACTGCTGTTCCGCAAGGACATTCCACCGGTAGTCACCATCAACGAGGCCATAGACCTGAGCAAATTGTATTCAGCGGAGGAATCGCGACGATTCGTGAACGGAATTCTGGACCGGTTGCGCGGACAGTTGAACCGGCCCTCGCGCGAGGCGAGTTGGGATTGAGTGGATACACCTGTGGAAGTGTTTTCTAAAAAGGGATAGGCAATGCGTTCGCTATTCAAGAAATTCAAAGAGGGGCTTTCTCGATCCGCAAAGAGCATCGCGGATAAAACCGGCGGAATCTTCAAGCGGGCGAAACTCGACGCTTCCACGATCGAGGAGCTGGAGGAAGCGCTCTATGCCTCGGACTTTGGATACGAGACGACCGAAGAGATTGTCGAAGAGACAAAAGCTGCCTACAAAAAGGACCGCGGATTGAGAGGCAAGGATGTCGCCGCTATCGGTTCGGCCGTATTGCGCCGCGTTTTGGAAGGATCGGAAGGCGTTATCGAATTTAAAGAAGACCGGCCGACGGTGATTTGCCTGATCGGCGTCAATGGCTCGGGCAAGACGACCACTACCGCCAAGCTCGGCAGCCAATGCAAGGCGGACGGGCGAAACGTGCTCGTGGCCGCGTGCGACACCTTTCGGGCGGCCGCGATCGAGCAGCTTAAGGAATGGGCGGGCCGACTGGAGCTTGACATTGTATCCGGCGAACGCGGGGCGGACGCGGCGGCGGTCGCCTTCGACTCCTGGCAAGCGGCCAAGAGCCGGGGTAAGGA
Organism: Opitutaceae bacterium; assembly: GCA_028284235.1. Classification (GTDB taxonomy): domain Bacteria; phylum Verrucomicrobiota; class Verrucomicrobiia; order Opitutales; family Opitutaceae; genus Pelagisphaera. The sequence continues at coordinate 1,169 of JANQSC010000052.1, read as the reverse complement.
CACGCTCATCATCGACACAGCGGGGCGTCTCCACACCAAGAGCAATTTGATGGACGAGCTGGCTAAAATCCGCCGCGTCTTGCAGAAGCACGACGAGACGGCGCCGCACTACAGTCTGCTCGTGGTGGACGGCAGCTTGGGTTCGAATTCAATCGAACAGGCCCGCGTCTTCCACGAGAAGTTCGGCTTGGACGGGTTGATCGTCACCAAACTGGACGGCACTAGCCGAGGCGGTTCACTCGTGGGGATCTATCGCGAGCTAAAGCTTCCAATCTTCTTCCTAGGTTTCGGGGAGAAGGCGGAGGATCTGCAATCGTATCGAATCGATAACTACGTTGACGCGATCTTCGGATCGGACGAGGGCGAGTAGAACTTAGAGACTATTTGTAGAGTCGATCCGTGCGTTGAATGGTAGGGCCCGACCGCCGGGCGGGCCGCAGAAAGCTCCTGTCACAATCGACCGTACGGACGGCCCGGCGGTCCGTCCCTACCAAGAAAAACGCCCCGGCTCTCGCGAGCGGGGCGTGAAAGTGATCGCTGCTGGCGACTCGGACTACTCCCAGTTGAGCACCAGGCGGATGTAGTAGGTGGTATCGAGCTCTTCGAGACCGCTCAGGGCCGCGTCGCTGTCGTAGTCGTTGGCGAAACCGATGCGGACGCTGTAGTTGTCGGTCTTGAGCGGGAGATCGATCGCCGTATCCTGATAGAGGCGGTAGCTGCCGAAGTCCTCGATGGTAGGGGTCAGCTTGATACGGTTGACCAGCTTGCCCCACTTGAGTGTTTCCTTGTGCTCCAGTCCGAGGTCGAGACTGGCGGCGCTCAAGTCGGCGCGGCCGCTGAAGTCGTCGTAGTCTTCGAAGCGATAGCCAAGACCGCCGCGAATGTTGAGGAAGCGCGTTTCGGTGTTGGCGAAGGTGTATCCAAAACCGGCGGCGGTTGTGACGAAGAGCTCGGTGTCCTTAATGACGTCACGTCCGAATTCGCTGCTGACGAACCAGTTCCAGGCGTCGTTCAGCTGGTTGGTGTAGTCAACGCCGGCTCGAGCGTCGTCGGCGCTCTTAGCCCCGTCGGTCTCCTCGAAATTCGCTCGCGAGTAGAAGGCGAGTTTGTCGTCGGGGCCGTTGAGCGTGGCTCGGAAGCTCATACCGAATCCGGTGCTGTCGGAGTTG